>LN554852.1:0-1271518 GCA_000953735.1 Moritella viscosa
GATCAACCTATAGTTATCCTTGTAGAATAAATCCACAGCCCCGCTAGCTGTGTATAACTAGGCTATTTACACCCAACTTATACGTAACAAGCACAAGCCTTACTAACAGCAAGTGATCGCAGCTAAACGCATGATCTTTCTAGATCAAAACGGGTTATCAACAGATCAAGGCGCCCTTAATAATAGATCTAATAAGATCTCTTATAAGATCTTAAGATCAACAGTTAGATCCAAATAAAAAATATATTTAAGATCATTTGCATCTGTTAGAGAAAACCGTAAACTGTGCCGCTCTGAATATATCCGCCAAATAAAACCGAGGTGATACATGGCATACCATGAACAATTTGAAGTTATCGTCGTAGGTGGCGGACATGCTGGCACTGAAGCTGCGGCTGCTGCTGCTCGTATGGGACGAAATACATTATTATTAACCCATAATATCGATACGCTTGGACACATGTCATGCAATCCAGCTATCGGTGGTATTGGTAAAGGCCACTTGGTTAAAGAAATTGACGCACTTGGCGGGATCATGGGCCAAGCCACCGACCTAGGTGGAATCCAATTTAGAACATTAAATTCAAGTAAAGGTCCTGCTGTTCGAGCTACACGTGCACAAGCTGATCGCTTATTATATAAATCAGCAGTACGCCAAAAACTTGAAAATCAGCAAAACTTAACTATATTCCAACAGTCTGTTGATGATCTTATTATTGAAAACGATCGTGTCGTTGGTGTGGTAACGCAAGCAGGTCTTAAGTTTAAAGCAAAGTCAGTGGTATTGACGGTTGGAACATTCCTTGATGGACTTATCCACATAGGCTTACAGAACTATGCAGGTGGTCGAGCTGGTGATCCTGCATCTGTGTCATTAGCTGCACGTTTACGCGAATTACCTATCCGTACTGATCGTTTGAAAACCGGTACACCACCACGTATTGACGGTCGTTCAATTGACTTTTCCGTTATGGAAGAACAGCATGGTGATGAGATAACGCCTGTATTTTCTTTTCTAGGTAGCCGTAAGGATCATCCACAACAAATCCCTTGTTATATTACTCATACAAATAATAATACGCACGACGTGATCCGCAGTGGTATGGATCGTAGCCCAATGTATACTGGTGTGATCGAGGGTATTGGTCCACGTTATTGTCCGTCGATCGAAGATAAGATCACGCGTTTTGCTGATAAAGAATCACATCAAATCTTTATTGAGCCGGAAGGATTAACGACTCATGAAGTATACCCTAACGGTATTTCAACAAGTCTACCGTATGATGTTCAAGTCGATCTTGTTCGTTCGATCCGTGGCTTAGAAAATGCTCACATTACGCGTCCAGGTTATGCGATCGAGTACGATTATTTTGATCCCCGTGATCTTAAATTAACGTTAGAAAGTAAATTTATTGAAGGTTTGTTTCTTGCCGGTCAGATTAACGGTACGACGGGTTATGAGGAAGCGGCTGCGCAAGGTCTACTTGCAGGCTTAAATGCTGCTCGTACGTCACGTGATGAAGATACGTGGCATCCTCGTCGTGATCAAGCTTACCTTGGTGTGTTGATCGACGATCTTGCAACTTTAGGGACGAAAGAACCGTATCGTATGTTTACAAGTCGTGCTGAGTACCGCTTATTATTACGTGAAGACAATGCCGATGCGCGTTTAACAGAGCAAGGCTATAAGCTTGGTTTGGTTGATGAGCATCGCTGGCAGGTATTTAACGAAAAAATGGAAGCGATTGAATTAGAGCAACAGCGTTTACGCTCAACCTGGATCAATCCAAACAAAGCATTTGCTGATAAGATCAACGCACTACTGGCTAAACCATTATCTCGTGAGCATACTTTAGAAGATCTTGTTCGCCGTCCTGAAGTCAGCTACAACGCTCTGATGACAATTGAAGAGTTAGGCCCTAAGTTAGAACATGAATCAGCAGCAGAACAAGTTGAAATTACGATTAAGTACGAAGGCTATATTAACCGTCAAAAATCAGAAGTTGAAAAACAGTTACGCCATGAAAATACATCATTACCGACAGACTTAGATTACGCAAAAATTAAAGGCCTTTCTAACGAGGCTGTTGCTAAGTTAATCGACGTTAAACCGCAAACGATTGGCATGGCATCACGAATTTCGGGTATTACACCTGCCGCGATCTCAATTCTATTAATTTATTTGAAAAAGCAAAACTTACTAAACAAATAAATAATGTACGACTACTGCCACCGTTAACTCATTTATCGGTGGCTATATAACCTCATTTTTGACATCATTCCCTAATTTGCAATGCTACTATTCAGTTTAAGGTACCTTTACCTCACTCAGTAGGTTGTTTTTTATTTTTCTACGATTTGATATTAACTTACATAATCGCGTTTTACCGGAGTAAACCTACGTATGATCAACCGCCTCGAAGTATTATTAGCACAAACATCTTTAGTTGTTACTGATACACAAAAGCAGCAATTAGTGGCATTAGTGACTTTATTACATAAGTGGAATAAGGCATATAATCTAACGTCGGTACGTGATCCTGAAGACATGTTAATAAAACATATCATGGATAGTATTGTCGTGAGCCCGTATTTAGAAGGTGAACGTTTTATTGATGTTGGTACTGGGCCTGGCTTACCAGGCTTACCACTCGCGATCATGAATCCTGACAAAGAATTCGTGTTACTTGATAGTTTAGGTAAACGTATTCGTTTTATTACCCAAGCAGTTCATGAACTAAAATTAACCAATGTAACGCCTGTGCAGTCTCGTGTTGAAGAGTATCACCCAGAAATTAAATTTGATGGGGTATTAAGTCGTGCGTTTGCTTCACTAGAAGATATGTTACATTGGTGTAAGCACTTACCAAAACAAGATGGATTGTTTTATGCGTTGAAAGGGGTTAGACCAACGGGTGAAATTAAAACATTGAATACTAAATTTAAACTGGAAGTTGCACATAAACTAACAGTGCCAGAATTAGAGGGCGAACGTCATCTAATTGTTATGTCTGAGATAAAATAATAGGAAATATTTGTGGGCAAAATCATAGCAATAGCTAACCAGAAAGGTGGCGTAGGAAAAACAACAACTTGTGTCAATTTAGCAGCCTCAATGTCTGCGACTAAACGTAAGGTATTGCTCATTGATCTTGACCCACAAGGTAACGCAACCATGGGTAGTGGTGTTGACAAATATACTGTCGAGTATTCAGCCTATGATTTATTAGTTGATGAGAAATCAGTTAAAGAGGTTGTCGTTACTGAAACTTCAGGGAAATATCATCTTATTGCGGCGAACCAAGATGTTACTGCAGCTGAAATTAAGTTAATGGAATTCTTTGCCCGTGAGTTACGGTTAAAAAATGCGTTAGCAGAGGTAAAAGATTATTACGATTATATTTTTATTGATTGCCCTCCCTCATTAAATTTACTTACAATTAATGCCATGGCTGCTGCTGATTCGATTATTGTACCAATGCAATGTGAATATTATGCGCTAGAAGGACTGACTGCATTGATGGATACCACCAGTAAGTTATCCGCCGCTGTTAACCCTGACTTAAAAATCGAAGGCATACTGCGAACCATGTATGACCCACGTAACCGGTTGGCATCAGACGTGTCTGAACAACTTAAACAACATTTTGGGGATAAAGTCTATCGTACTGTGATCCCACGAAATGTTCGTTTAGCTGAAGCGCCGAGCTTTGGTGCGCCTGCCATGTATTATGATAAATCATCTAACGGGGCTAAAGCTTATTTAGCACTAGCGGGTGAAATTATTCGTCGTCAAGAATTAGCCAATGAACAGAGCGAACAGACAAAGGAACAAGCATGAACGCGAAAAAACGAGGGTTAGGTAAAGGTCTGGATGCTTTGCTCGGTACAAGTGCAATTGCAAGAACGAAAGAACAAACAGCTGATGATCTAGTGCAACCGGTAGCAAGGGTTGACAATGAATTTAAAAAATTACCGATTGAATGGTTATATCCAGGTAAGTATCAACCACGTAAAGATATGGCTAGAGATGCCTTAGATGAGTTAGCGGCATCGATTACAGCACAAGGTATTATTCAACCTATTGTTGTTCGGGAATTAAATTCACAACAGTTTGAAATTATAGCCGGGGAACGTCGTTGGCGTGCAGCGCAATTAGCGGGCTTAACAAAAGTGCCTTGTATAGTTAAAAACGTTGCCGATGAAGCTGTCATGGCAATGTCATTAATTGAGAATATTCAACGTGAAGATTTAAATGCAATGGAAGAGTCGATTGCATTACTGCGTTTAATTGAAGAGTTTTCATTAACGCATCAACAAGTCGCCGATGCGGTAGGTAAATCACGAGCTTCGGTATCGAATTTATTACGCTTAAATAGCTTAAATACCGAGGTTAAAATATTACTTGAACATGGTGATATTGAAATGGGTCATGCCCGTGCATTATTGGCACTTGAAGGTGAGTTGCAATCACAAGCTGCAAGCAATATTGCTCAGCGAGGTTTAACGGTACGGGATACCGAAAAATTGGTGAGAAAGCTACTCGAACCAAAAACTGAAATAAGTCCAATAAAGGTAAAAGATCCCGATGTTGTTAACCTAGAATATCGCTTATCTGAACGATTAAAAGCCAAAGTTATCATTAAACAAGGTGCAAATGGCTGTGGGAAGTTAACAATTGACTATACTAGCCTTGCTGAATTGGATGATATAGTTGCAACTTTGGGTTAAATTTTAATCTCTTGATGATAAATATCAAATTAAGTTAATATTTTTTAAAGTGTAGCTATGAGTCAATAAATATACTTAGCTCAGTAAGATACGCTTTTCTTTACAATTATCTTCACTTGAAATATCAAAGGTTTATATTTAACCCGATATCAAAATAACTTTATTTCATAATAACAGTGTTGTTTAGAATTTAATATTATAAGGGCGGTACTCATTAGTGGGTAACGTCTGTCATATCTCATTTTTCAGAATATTATACTTAGCTTTCCTTATCTGGCTTGCAATGAGTTGCATTAGCACCACTTCAACGTATAATTTATCCTGCTTTTAGAAGCGTTTTTGTATATTTTTTTTGAATGCTTCAAAAAGATTGTTTTAGGGGTTTATTGTGTCAAATAAATTAGCAATGAATGCGTTCAATCAAGCTATTAAATTGATTGTGTTTCAGGTGCTATTAGTGGCCGTTTGCGCGTTAACCTTTTTGCTTATTGATGGTGAGCTTTCAGCTCGCTCTGCGATCTTTGGTGGCATTATTTATGTCTTACCAAATTACATTTTTACCCGTTTGGCTTTCCGGTTTATGGGCGCCAGACAGATTCAAGATGTTGTTGCATCATTTGCATTAGGTGAATCGTTAAAATTGGTACTGACAGTTGTGTTTTTTATTGCGGTATTAGGTTTCGTTAAGGTGAATTATCTTCCTCTTTACGTGACGTTCTCATTAGCAATTGGCTCACAATTATTTGCTCCTTATTTTATGAACAAAAAACTGGGATGAAAAATGTCTGCAACAGGTGAAGCACTAACGTCGACCCAATATATCCAACATCACTTAACTAATTTAGCGGTTGGTGAAGGATTTTGGACTTGGCACCTAGACACACTTTTCGTAACCCTCGCTTTAGGGATTTTATTCTTAGGGACATTCTATCTAGTTGGTCAGAAAGCGACAACGGGCGTACCGGGCAAATTTCAATGTTTTGTTGAAATGTGTATCGAGTTTGTTAACGACATCGTGAAAGAATCTTTTCATGGTCGTAATGCGTTAATTGCACCGCTGTCATTAACTATCTTCATGATGGTTATTCTGATGAATACAATGGATTTGGTTCCTGTGGATTTCATTCCTGAAGCCGCAAAAGCAATGGGAATTGACTACATGAAAGTTGTTCCAACAACAGACTTAAATACGACATTTGCTATGTCATTAAGTATTTTTGCACTTATTGTTGGTTTCAGCATCAAGGTTAAAGGTGTCAAAGGGTTCGCTCGCGAACTGACTATGAACCCATTTAACCACTGGTTATTTATTCCTTTTAACTTTGCACTGGAAATGGTTACTTTACTGGCTAAGCCTATTTCATTAGCGCTTCGTTTGTTTGGTAACATGTACGCAGGTGAGCTGATCTTTATTTTGATCGCGCTTATGCCTTGGTACCTTCAGTGGGGACTAAGTGTGCCATGGGCGATTTTCCATATTTTGGTAATCGTTCTACAAGGGTTTATCTTCATGATGCTGTCTATGGTATATCTAAGCAGTGCATGTGAAGATCATTAATTTATAAACACAAATTTTTAATTAAAATTTTTTATCTTATTGGAGAATAAAATGGAAACTGTATCAGCTACTATCTTCGCTGTTGCTATCTTACTAGGTTTTGCTGCATTCGGTACAGCAATCGGTTTCGCTATCTTAGGCGGTAAATTCCTAGAGTCTTCTGCTCGTCAACCAGAGATGGCGCCAGCACTACAAACTAAAATGTTCATCGTTGCTGGTCTTCTTGATGCGATCTCTATGATTGCAGTTGGTATCGCACTATTCCTATTATTCGCGAACCCATTCATCGCTTAATCAGCTTTTGGTCCACTACTAACCAAGGAGGTTCGTTGTGAATATCAACGCAACTCTTTTAGGCCAAGCGATTTCGTTTACGTTATTCGTACTATTTTGTATGAAATATGTATGGCCACCACTGATTGCGGCTATCGAAGAACGTCAACAGAAGATTGCCGATGGTCTTGCAAGTGCGGATAAAGCTGCTAAAGATTTGAAGCTAGCGGAAGCTAAAGCAACAGATCAATTGAAAGATGCTAAAGCGCAAGCGGCAGATATCATTGATGCAGCAAACAAGCGTAAAGCTCAAATTGTCGATGAAGCTAAAGAAGAAGCAAATGCGGAGCGAGCTAAAATTCTTGCTCAAGCGGAAGCTGAAGTTGAAGCTGAACGTAATCGTCTAAAAGAAGAGTTACGCAAACAAGTAGCTGGTTTAGCTATTGCCGGTGCTGAAAAAATTATCGAACGTTCTATTGATGTAGCTGCTAACAGTGACATCGTAGACAAAATCGTTGCAGAACTTTAACAACTGGGGGGCTTATGTCTGATTTGACTACTATTGCTCGTCCATATGCTAAAGCTGCATTTGATTTTGCCGTTAAGGAACAGGCTATTGATAAATGGCAAGAAATGTTAGCGTTTACGGCAGAAATTGCGGTAAATAAAGATATTTCTACATTATTAAATGGTGCTGTAAGTGCGCACGCTATTGCTGATATTTTTATCAACGTAGCTGATGAGCAACTTAACGAATCAGGCCAAAACTTTATTAAAGTACTGGCCGAGAACGTTCGGTTAAGCGCATTACCAAACATTGTTACTTTATTTGCACATTACAAAGCGGAACATGAGAAATCTGTTGAAGCTGATGTTACTTCTGCAATGTCACTAACGGCAGAGCAAGAAGCAAATATTGTCATTGCGTTGGAAAAACGTTTAGCACGCAAAGTTAAGTTAAATTGCAACGTTGATAACACGTTAATTGGTGGTTTGATTATTCAGACTGGTGATTTAGTTATTGATGGCTCTGTACGCGGTAAGTTAAATAAACTTGCGGAAGCGCTACAATCGTAATTGGGGAATAGCATGCAACTGAATTCTACAGAAATCAGTGATCTGATCAAACAACGTATTGAAAAATTCAACGTTGTTAGTGAAGCAAGAAATGAAGGTACTATCGTTTCAGTAAGCGATGGTATTATTCGTATTCATGGCCTTGCAGACTGTATGCAAGGCGAAATGATTGAATTACCTGGCAACCGTTTTGGTATCGCACTTAACTTAGAGCGTGACTCTGTTGGTGCGGTAGTAATGGGTTCTTACATGGGTCTTGCAGAAGGCCAGAAAGTACGTTCAACAGGACGTATTTTTGAAGTGCCAGTAGGTCGCAACTTATTAGGTCGTGTTTTAAACACACTTGGTGAGCCTATCGACGGTAAAGGACCAATCGACAACGATGGTTTTTCTCCTGTTGAAGTAATTGCACCGGGTGTAATGGAACGTAAATCTGTTGACCAACCTGTACAAATTGGTATCAAAGCTATTGACGCTATGATACCAATCGGTCGTGGTCAACGTGAGCTTATTATTGGTGACCGTCAGGTTGGTAAGAGTGCTATCGCTATCGATGCAATCATCAACCAAAAAGATTCGGGCATTAAATGTGTATACGTAGCAATTGGTCAGAAAGCTTCTACCGTTGCTAGTGTTGTACGTAAGCTTGAAGAACATGGCGCAATGGAAAACACTATTCTTGTTGTTGCAACGGCTTCTGAAGCTGCGGCACTGCAATACTTAGCACCATACTCTGGTTGTGCTATGGGTGAATACTTCCGTGACCGTGGTGAAGATGCACTAATCGTATATGATGATCTGTCTAAGCAAGCCGTTGCTTATCGTCAGATTTCATTACTATTACGTCGTCCGCCGGGCCGTGAAGCATACCCTGGTGATGTTTTCTATCTACATTCACGTTTACTAGAGCGTGCCGCTCGTGTAAACGCTGAATACGTAGAAGCGTTCACTAAAGGTGAAGTGAAAGGTAAGACTGGTTCTTTGACTGCTCTTCCAATCATTGAAACTCAAGGTGGTGACGTATCTGCGTTCGTACCAACGAACGTAATTTCTATTACCGATGGTCAGATCTTCTTGACTACAGAACTGTTTAACTCAGGCACTCGTCCTGCTGTTGATCCAGGTATTTCTGTATCACGTGTTGGTGGTTCAGCACAAACGAAGATCATTAAGAAACTATCTGGTGGTATTCGTACCGCACTAGCACAGTACCGTGAATTAGCAGCATTTGCTCAATTCTCTTCAGACCTTGATGATGCAACGCGTAAGCAGCTTGATCATGGTGCGAAAGTTACTGAGCTAATGAAGCAAGGCCAATATGCACCTATGAGTGTTGCAGAGCAGGCTCTATCTTTATATGCAGCAGAAACTGGTGCATTAGAAGATGTAGAAGTTAACAAAATTGTTAGCTTTGAAGCGTCTCTACAAGCTTATGCTAAAGCAGAACACGCTGATTTACTTGCTTCTATTAATGAAACAGGCGCGTACGACAAAGATGTTCAAGCTAAGCTAACAAGCTTACTTGCAAGCTTTAAGTCTACACAAACCTGGTAAGAGCGGTGGCAGCCTTTGCTGCCACAGCTAGCTTAATAGGAGAAGCAAATGGCCGGCGCTAAAGAAATTAAAAACAAGATCGGGAGTATTACTAATACTCAGAAGATCACCAGCGCAATGGAGATGGTTGCCGCGAGCAAAATGCGTAAAGCACAAGATCGCATGGCAGCTAGTCGCCCATACGCTAACACAATGCGCAGAGTGATCGGTCATCTCGCAGAAGGTTCCCTAGAGTACTCTCATCCGTACCTAGAAGAACGTGACGCGAAACGTGTTGGTTATATTGTGATTTCAACTGACCGTGGTCTATGCGGTGGCTTGAACATTAACCTTTTCAAAAAAACTATCTCTGATATGAAGGGATGGTCTGAAAAAAATGTAGATGTAGATTTAGGCCTTATTGGTGCTAAAGCTGGTACATTTTTCGCTAACGTAGGTGGAAACGTGGTTGCTAATACAGCAAATCTCGGTGAAGCACCTAAGTTAGATGATTTGATTGGTTCTGTTCGAGTTATGCTAGATGCATACGATAACGGGAAGTTGGATCGCTTATTCGTTGTATATAACAAATTTGTTAATACGATGACGCAAGAACCAACTATCGATCAACTACTGCCGTTGCCTGCATCGGAAGAAAATGAAGCATTACCTAAGCATGGCTGGGATTACCTTTATGAAGGTGAACCTGCTGAGCTTTTAACTAAATTATTAGTTAGATTTATTGAATCTCAAGTGTATCAAGGTGTTGTTGAAAACGCAGCATCTGAACAAGCAGCACGTATGTTTGCAATGAAAAATGCAACAGACAATGCTGGTGACATCATTGATGAGCTACAGTTAGTATTTAACAAAGCCCGTCAATCTGCCATTACACAAGAGATTTCTGAAATTTGTGCTGGTGCTTCAGCGGTTTAGGCAAACTTGTAAAGTTTAGAGGATTTAAAATGAGTACTGGTATTATTGTCCAGATCATCGGTGCAGTTGTGGACGTTGAGTTTCCACAAGAATCCGTACCTCAAGTGTACGATGCACTGACATTCGACGACGCTAACCTATCTGAATTGGTGCTAGAAGTTCAGCAACAAATCGGTGGTGGTGTTGTTCGTTGTATCGTTATGGGTTCAAGTGACGGTTTACGCCGAGGCCTTAAAGTAACTAACACTGGTAGCGCGATTAGCGTACCTGTTGGTGACGAATGTCTTGGTCGTATTGTAAACGTTCTTGGTAATCCAATTGACGGTAAAGGCGCTATCCCAACAGATACGCGTTATGAAATTCACCGTGCCGCACCTTCTTATGAAGAGCAGTCACTTTCTAACGAATTGTTAGAAACGGGTGTTAAAGTTATCGATTTGATTTGCCCATTTGCTAAAGGTGGTAAAGTCGGTCTATTCGGTGGTGCCGGTGTTGGTAAAACCGTAAACATGATGGAACTGATCAACAACATCGCTAAAGCTCACTCAGGTTTATCTGTGTTTGCTGGTGTTGGTGAGCGTACTCGTGAAGGTAACGATTTCTACTACGAGATGGAAGAAGCCGGCGTACTTGATAAAGTAGCAATGGTTTACGGCCAAATGAATGAGCCTCCAGGTAACCGTTTACGTGTTGCTTTGACTGGTTTATCAATGGCTGAACGCTTCCGTGACGAAGGTAAAGATGTATTATTATTCATCGATAATATCTATCGTTATACACTTGCGGGAACTGAAGTATCTGCACTGCTAGGTCGTATGCCATCAGCAGTAGGCTATCAGCCTACACTAGCTGAAGAAATGGGTATCCTACAAGAGCGTATTACTTCAACTAAGAGTGGTTCAATTACATCTATCCAAGCGGTATACGTACCTGCGGATGATTTAACGGATCCATCTCCAGCAACAACATTTGCTCACTTAGATGCAACAGTTGTACTGAACCGTAACATTGCTTCAATGGGTATGTACCCTGCGATCGACCCACTAGATTCTACTTCTCGTCAGTTAGATCCACTAGTAGTTGGTCAAGAACATTACGACATCGCTCGTGGCGTTCAAGGTGTACTACAGCGTTATACTGAGTTAAAAGACATTATTGCGATCCTAGGTATGGATGAGCTATCTGAAGAAGATAAGCAAATTGTATCTCGTGCTCGTAAGATCCAACGTTTCTTAACTCAGCCATACCATGTTGCTGAGGTATTTACGGGTGACCCGGGTGTTCTAGTATCATTAAAAGAAACTCTACGAGGCTTTAAAGGCTTACTAGAGGGTGATTACGATGATCTTCCTGAGCAAGCGTTCATGTATTGTGGTTCTATCGACGATGCTGTTGAAGCTGCGAAGAAACTGTAAATAAGCGAGGGCACTATGGCTATGACTTTTGATTTGAATGTAGTAAGCGCAGAAGGTGTTTTATTTTCTGGGCGTGCTGAAAGCATTCAAGTTACCGGTTCTGGCGGTGAGTTCGGCATTTTAGCTGGGCATACACCACTATTAACTGGAATAGTACCTGGCATGGTGCGCTTGGTTAAACAACACGGTGAAGAAGAAGTTATCTTCGTTTCAGGCGGTACTTGTGAAGTACAACCTGGCGAAGTTACCGTGCTGGCTGATACTGCTATTCGTGCAGAAGATCTAGATTTAGCCAAAGCGCAAGAAGCCAAAAGACAAGCTGAGGAACTACTTAACAGCTCTGCAACTAACCAAGATGTAGATTATGTTAAAGTTGCGAATCAACTGGCTGATGCAATTGCTCAACTTCGCGTGCTTAAATTGGTTAAAAAATTCAACTAGTTTGAATTTTTAATTGAATACGTTTAGTTGTCAAAAAGCGACCTTAGGGTCGCTTTTTTTATGTTTTTAATACACAATCCTTATTGTTAAACTTAATTATTCCCTATAACCTGAATATTCTATTTATATTTTAATGTCATCATTCAGATAAGAGCCCATTATGCCCATTAGTGTTGTTATTCTTGCCGCTGGTAAAGGAACGCGTATGCGTTCAGATCTCCCTAAAGTTCTTCACCCAATTGCTAAAAAACCAATGGTTCAGCATGTTATTGATACCGTAAAACAGTTAGATGTTAACGATATCCATTTAGTCTATGGCCATGGCGCTGAATTACTGAAATCACGAATCCAAGATGACAAATTAGATTGGGTTCTACAAGCTGAACAATTGGGGACTGGTCATGCGGTACAACAGGCCGCGGATCAATTTAAAGCCGATGAACAAGTATTAGTGTTGTATGGTGATGTTCCATTAATTAGCCAAGAAACGCTAACCCATTTATGTCAATCTCAACCTGAAGGTGGTATTGGCTTACTTACTGTGAAATTAGATAATCCTATGGGATATGGTCGTATTGTTCGTGAAGGCGACACAGTTGTAGGTATTGTTGAGCAGAAAGATGCATCTGCAGATCAACTTAAAATTAATGAAGTGAACTCTGGTATTCTCGTTGCTAATGGTGCAGATTTTCAGCATTGGTTATCTCTGTTAGATAATAATAATGCGCAAGCTGAATATTACTTAACTGATGTAATAGCGCTTGCGCATAAAGCAGGTCGCAGGATTAACGCCGTTCACCCTATTGCAAATATCGAAGTCGAAGGTGTTAATAACCGCATGCAATTGGCTGAACTAGAACGCGCATACCAAGAATTACAAGCATATAAACTCATGGAGCAAGGCGTTACTATGCTCGATCCACGTCGCTTTGATTTACGTGGTGAAGTGAATGTTGGTAACGATGTTACTTTTGATATTAATGTTATCATTGAAGGTAAGGTAACGATTGGTCGTGGTGTCACTATCGGTGCTAATTGTATTTTGAAAGATTGTCATATCGGTGATCATTCTGAGATAAAACCAAACTCCATTATTGAATCGGCGACAATTGGAATTGATTGTAGTGTGGGTCCATTTGCGCGTTTACGCCCTAATACTATACTTGAAGACGATGCACATGTAGGTAATTTCGTCGAGCTGAAAAAAACAACATTAGGTAAAGGATCTAAAGCTGGTCACCTTGCTTATCTTGGCGATAGCATTATTGGTGAAAAAGTAAATATTGGTGCAGGTACTATTACTTGTAACTATGACGGGGTAAATAAATTCCAGACGGTTATTGGAGATGGCGCATTCATTGGTTCAGATAGTCAATTGATCGCACCTGTTACTATTGGTAAAAATGCTACTGTTGGTGCTGGTTCTACTATCGCGAGAGATGTTGCTGCCGATGAACTTGTTATCACTCGAGTGAAACAACGTCATATCAAAAATTGGCCAAAACCAACTAAAATTGCAAAGTAAGCGTTAACGTCATTACAGTTATAAAAAGCAGAGATAAACCTCTGCTTTTTTGTATACGTCATTAACTATGCATTATACAGGGGTTGGAATTGGATTACGTTTATGAGTTGTTTTTTTATAGGTATCGATAATTTTAATTTCAGCTTTAATATCGATCTCTTTCCCTTCTAAGAAATCATCGATTTGCTCATAAGTAACACCTAAGGCAATTTCATCTTCTAATTGAGGGCGGTCTTCTTCCAAATCGGCAGTCGGTACTTTTTGATAAACTAATTCTGATGCGCCTAAATAGGCTGCGAGTGATCTAACCTGACGTTTATTTAAACCAAACAATGGTGCTAAATCACAAGCTCCGTCACCGTGTTTAGTAAAGAAGCCGGAAATGTTTTCTGCACTGTGATCTGTTCCTGGTACTAAACCACGATATAAACCGGCAATTTCATATTGTGCAATCATTCGCATTCTTGCTTTTACATTACCTTTATTAAAATCTTGGTTGAATGCGGTACTTTCTGGTAACCCAGCTGCTTTCACGGATTCGAGTACTTCTGCATGAATACTATCTGCACCAGATTGAATATTGACGGTGACAGATGTTTTTGGATTAATAAAGCGAAGTGCTTTTTGTGCATCATCTTCATCTGCTTGTACAGAGTAAGGTAAACGCACTGCAATGAAATTATAATCATCACTCTGGCACTCTGTATTTAGCTCTTCTATAGCTAATTGGCAAAGTCGGCCACAAGTTGATGAATCAACACCACCACTTATACCTAATACTAAACTTTTTAATCCTGAGTCAGTTAATTGTTGTTTGATAAAGTTAATGCGACTACGGATCTCATCGGCGATATCGATACTAGGTTTAACTTTCATCTCTGTGATAATTTGTTTTTTAAGTTCAGTCATGGGTTTATCTCCTTGGTTAAAGTTATTGTATCGCGAAAAATGGACATTACTAGTAATCTGACGATGTTAATGATGACTTTTATAATGTCTTGCTTCGCTATATTGGGGGATTCATATACTATCAAGATCGAAAAAACACACTTCTGTACTAAATCTATACAGAGCTTGTTGTTTGTGAGGTTATTTTATAATAACGCTTGCCTATGTGATCGAATTCTCTATAATCTATCCCACTGAAACGGCAACAGCCGCTCAGTATGCTCTTTAACAATTTATTCAAGCAATCTGTGTGAGCACTTGCAGAGATATAATGACCAAAAATTATATCAATGTAATTGTGAACATTAAATTAAATCGAAAGATTTGGTTTTATAAACAACAAACTTCGGTTTGTTGTTGAAGTACAGAATTCATTGAGCCGACTTAATCGCTTAGGCGATTAGTCAAAAAACTTTTAATTGAAGAGTTTGATCATGGCTCAGATTGAACGCTGGCGGTAGGCTTAACACATGCAAGTCGAGCGGAAACGAAGAATAGCTTGCTATTCTGGCGTCGAGCGGCGGACGGGTGAGTAATGCTTGGGAATCTGCCTAGTCGAGGGGGACAACAGTTGGAAACGACTGCTAATACCGCATACGACCTACGGGTGAAAGGGGGCCTCTTCTTGAAAGCTCTCGCGACTAGATGAGCCCAAGTGGGATTAGCTTGTTGGTGAGGTAAGAGCTCACCAAGGCGACGATCCCTAGCTGGTCTGAGAGGATGATCAGCCACACTGGAACTGAGACACGGTCCAGACTCCTACGGGAGGCAGCAGTGGGGAATATTGCACAATGGGGGAAACCCTGATGCAGCCATACCGCGTGTATGAAGAAGGCCTTAGGGTTGTAAAGTACTTTCAGCGAGGAGGAAAGGTAGTAGATTAATACTCTGCTACTGTGACGTTACTCGCAGAAGAAGCACCGGCTAACTCCGTGCCAGCAGCCGCGGTAATACGGAGGGTGCAAGCGTTAATCGGAATTACTGGGCGTTAAAGCGCATGCAGGCGGTTTGTTAGCGAGATGTGAAAGCCCCGGGCTCAACCTGGGAACTGCATTTCGAACTGGCAAACTAGAGTTCTTGAGAGGGTGGTAGAATTTCAGGTGTAGCGGTGAAATGCGTAGAGATCTGAAGGAATACCAGTGGCGAAGGCGGCCACCTGGCAAGTAACTGACGCTCAGATGCGAAAGCGTGGGTAGCAAACGGGATTAGATACCCCGGTAGTCCACGCCGTAAACGATGTCTACTCGGAGTTTGGTTCCTTGAGAACTGGGCTCTTAAGCTAACGCATTAAGTAGACCGCCTGGGGAGTACGGCCGCAAGGTTAAAACTCAAATGAATTGACGGGGGCCCGCACAAGCGGTGGAGCATGTGGTTTAATTCGATGCAACGCGAAGAACCTTACCTACTCTTGACATCCATAGAACTTTTCAGAGATGAATTGGTGCCTTCGGGAACTATGAGACAGGTGCTGCATGGCTGTCGTCAGCTCGTGTTGTGAAATGTTGGGTTAAGTCCCGCAACGAGCGCAACCCTTATCCTTATTTGCCAGCACGTAATGGTGGGAACTCTAAGGAGACTGCCGGTGATAAACCGGAGGAAGGTGGGGACGACGTCAAGTCATCATGGCCCTTACGAGTAGGGCTACACACGTGCTACAATGGCGCATACAAAGGGCTGCAAACCAGCAATGGTAAGCGAATCCCATAAAGTGCGTCGTAGTCCGGATTGAGGTCTGCAACTCGACCCCATGAAGTCGGAATCGCTAGTAATCGTGAATCAGAATGTCACGGTGAATACGTTCCCGGGCCTTGTACACACCGCCCGTCACACCATGGGAGTGGGCTGCACCAGAAGTCATTAGCTTAACCTTCGGGAGGGCGATGACCACGGTGTGGTTCATGACTGGGGTGAAGTCGTAACAAGGTAGCCCTAGGGGAACCTGGGGCTGGATCACCTCCTTACGTAAAGTTGTTAATTTTTGTAAGTGCCCACACAAATTGCTTGAATAGAAAGTTGAAAAGCATGTAAGAAATGCGATAGGACTGTAGCTCAGTTGGTTAGAGCGCGCCCCTGATAAGGGTGAGGTCGGTAGTTCAAATCTACTCAGTCCTACCAATCTTCTTACGAACTCTATGATGTGGGGCTATAGCTCAGCTGGGAGAGCGCCTGCCTTGCACGCAGGAGGTCTGCGGTTCGATCCCGCATAGCTCCACCACATCATAGTTGTTAAAATACAAAGCTAAGCAAGCTTAATGCTTATCTTTGCTTTTTAGCAAATTGCTCTTTAAAAATTTGGAAAGCTGAATAAATAAAGAAGTTCTTAAAACACGTTATTGCTTCGGTAATAACAATAGAGTGTTCTTGAGTATTCTTGAGGCGAAAAAAACTAGATAATACCTAGTTATTTCAATTGTACAGTCGACTTTAGATTGTATGGTTAAGTGACTAAGCGTATACGGTGGATGCCTAGGCAGTCAGAGGCGATGAAGGACGTGTTAATCTGCGTTAAGCTGTGGGGAGTTGATAAAAAGCGTTAATCCACAGATTTCCGAATGGGGGAACCCACTCTACTTTGTAGAGTATCGTAACGTGAATACATAGCGTTACGAAGCGAACCGGGAGAACTGAAACATCTAAGTACCCCGAGGAAAAGAAATCAATAGAGATACCCTTAGTAGCGGCGAGCGAACGGGGTCTAGCCCTTAAGCAGTTTGGAAGTTAGTGGAAGATTCTGGAAAGTTTCACGATACAGGGTGATAGTCCCGTACATGAAAACGACCTTACTGTGAAATCGAGTAGGACGGCACACGTGATATGCTGTTTGAATATGGGAGGACCATCTTCCAAGGCTAAATACTACTGACTGACCGATAGTGAACCAGTACCGTGAGGGAAAGGCGAAAAGAACCCCTGTGAGGGGAGTGAAATAGAACCTGAAACCGTATACGTACAAGCAGTGGGAGCCTACTTTGTTGGGTGACTGCGTACCTTTTGTATAATGGGTCAACGACTTAATTTCAGTAGCAAGGTTAAGCGAATAGCGGAGCCGTAGGGAAACCGAGTGTTAACTGCGCGAATAGTTGCTGGGATTAGACCCGAAACCCGGTGATCTAGCCATGGGCAGGTTGAAGGTTGAGTAACATCAACTGGAGGACCGAACCGACTAATGTTGAAAAATTAGCGGATGACTTGTGGCTGGGGGTGAAAGGCCAATCAAACCGGGAGATAGCTGGTTCTCCTCGAAAGCTATTTAGGTAGCGCCTCGCGTCTAACTATTGGGGGTAGAGCACTGTTAAGGCTAGGGGGTCATCCCGACTTACCAACCCTTTGCAAACTCCGAATACCAATAAGTTCAATCGCGGGAGACACACGGCGGGTGCTAACGTCCGTCGTGGAAAGGGAAACAACCCAGACCGTCAGCTAAGGTCCCAAAGTGTATGTTAAGTGGGAAACGATGTGGAAAGGCTCAGACAGCCAGGAAGTTGGCTTAGAAGCAGCCATCTTTTAAAGAAAGCGTAATAGCTCACTGGTCGAGTCGGTCTGCGCGGAAGATTTAACGGGGCTAAACATACCACCGAAGCTACGGATGCATACTTGTATGCATGGTAGAGGAGCGTTCTGTAAGCCGTCGAAGGTGAGTTGAGAAGCTTGCTGGAGGTATCAGAAGTGCGAATGTTGACATGAGTAACGATAATGGGGGTGAAAAACCTCCACGCCGAAAGACCAAGGGTTCCTGTCCAACGTTAATCGGGGCAGGGTGAGTCGACCCCTAAGGCGAGGCCGAAAGGCGTAGTCGATGGGAAACAGGTTAATATTCCTGTACTCACTTATATTGCGATGGGGTGACGGAGAAGGTTAGGCTAGCATGGCGATGGTTGTCCATGTTTAAGGTTGTAGGCTGTGTGCTTAGGTAAATCCGGGCGCACATTAAGGCTGAGAACTGATGACGAGTCTCTACGGAGATGAAGTAGTTGATACCCGGCTTCCAGGAAAAACCTCTAAGCTTCAGATATAAGAGAATCGTACCCCAAACCGACACAGGTGGTTAGGTAGAGAATACTAAGGCGCTTGAGAGAACTCGGGTGAAGGAACTAGGCAAAATGGTACCGTAACTTCGGGAGAAGGTACGCCAATGATGGTGAAGGACTTGCTCCGTAAGCTATTGTTGGTCGCAGAGAAATGGTGGCTGCAACTGTTTATTAAAAACACAGCACTGTGCAAAATCGAAAGATGACGTATACGGTGTGACGCCTGCCCGGTGCCGGAAGGTTAATTGATTGGGTTAGACTTAGGTCGAAGCTCATGATCGAAGCCCCGGTAAACGGCGGCCGTAACTATAACGGTCCTAAGGTAGCGAAATTCCTTGTCGGGTAAGTTCCGACCTGCACGAATGGCGTAATGATGGCCACGCTGTCTCCACCCGAGACTCAGTGAAATTGAAATCGCTGTTAAGATGCAGTGTACCCGCGGCTAGACGGAAAGACCCCGTGAACCTTTACTATAGCTTGGCACTGAACATTGAATCTACATGTGTAGGATAGGTGGGAGACTATGAAGCATTGTCGCTAGATGATGTGGAGTCAACCTTGAAATACCACCCTTGTACGTTTGATGTTCTAACGTAGGCCCCTTATCGGGGTTGCGGACAGTGTCTGGTGGGTAGTTTGACTGGGGCGGTCTCCTCCCAAAGAGTAACGGAGGAGCACGAAGGTTGGCTAAACATGGTTGGACATCATGTGGTTAGTGCAAAGGCATAAGCCAGCTTAACTGCGAGACAGACACGTCGAGCAGGTACGAAAGTAGGTCTTAGTGATCCGGTGGTTCTGAATGGAAGGGCCATCGCTCAACGGATAAAAGGTACTCCGGGGATAACAGGCTGATACCGCCCAAGAGTTCATATCGACGGCGGTGTTTGGCACCTCGATGTCGGCTCATCACATCCTGGGGCTGAAGTTGGTCCCAAGGGTATGGCTGTTCGCCATTTAAAGTGGTACGCGAGCTGGGTTTAGAACGTCGTGAGACAGTTCGGTCCCTATCTGCCGTGGGCGTTTGAGAATTGAGAGGAGCTGCTCCTAGTACGAGAGGACCGGAGTGGACGAACCACTGGTGTTCGGGTTGTTATGCCAATAGCATTGCCCGGTAGCTAAGTTCGGAACTGATAACCGCTGAAAGCATCTAAGCGGGAAGCAGGCCTCGAGATGAGTTCTCACTGGGACTTTAAGTCCCCTGAAGGGCCGTTGGAGACTACAACGTTGATAGGCAAGGTGTGTAAGTGCTGTGAGGCATTGAGCTAACTTGTACTAATTACCCGTGAGGCTTAACCATACAAATTGAAGTATGATTAATTGAAATACGACTTAAGAATAGATTGAATACTTTATGTTTTAAAGACTTCTTTATTTATAGCTTTTCAGATTTAAAATGAAACGTAAGTTTCTATATAGAAAGCAAACCAAATTTGCTTGGTGACCATAGTGTTGCGGTACCACCTGATCCCATTCCGAACTCAGTAGTGAAACGTAATAACGCCGATGGTAGTGTGGGGTTTCCCCATGTGAGAGTAGGGCATCGCCAAGCGCCAAATTAGAGAGAGCCGATATCAGCAATGATATCGGCTTTTTTGTGTCTAAAATTTATGGCATTGGTGTGATCTGTGAGTTCGAATCGAAGGTCGCGAGCGTAAGCTACGGAACATAAAAATTACAACAATAAAAAATCAGCCGTAGGCTGATTTTTGTGTGTTTGGCGTTAGTGATCGGATCGTATTATTGAAGTTAGCTCTTTGTTGCTAACGGATTAACGCCAAGCCTTGAAGGTATTGATTAAACCATTCGTAGAACTATCATGACTATCAATTGATTGATCATTGTTTAATTCTGGTAGAATTTGATTGGCTAATTGCTTACCTAGTTCAACACCCCATTGATCAAAACTAAAAATATTCCATATAATACCTTGTGTGAAGATCTTATGTTCATACATGGCTAACAACGAACCAAGTGTTTTAGGTGTAAGTTGTTTGAATAAAATAGAGTTGGTTGGGTTATTGCCTGTAAACGTTTTAAACTCAGCTAGTGTGGCAATATCTGCTTCTGACATACCTGAATTTGTTAATTCATCAATCACTGTTTGTTTTGATTTACCGAACGCCAACGCTTCTGTCTGTGCAAAGAAGTTCGACATTAGTTTTACATGATGATCTGAGATCTTATTATGTGATTGTGCTGGCGCAATAAAATCACATGGGATAAGTTTTGTGCCTTGGTGGATTAATTGATAGAAAGCATGTTGACCGTTTGTCCCTGGTTCACCCCAGATAATAGGACCTGTTTGGTAATCAACGGCTTTGCCATCACGATCAACACTCTTACCATTTGATTCCATATTACCTTGCTGGAAATAAGCAGCAAAACGATGCATATACTGATCGTAAGGTAAAATAGCTTCGCTTTCAGCACCGAAAAAGTTGTTATACCAAACACCAATTAATGCCAAAATAACTGGGATATTATCTTCCAACGGTGTTTCAATAAAATGCTTATCCATTTCATGTGCACCGCTGAGTAACTCTTCGAAATTATCGAAGCCAATACTCAGTGCAATCGATAAACCAATTGCTGACCAAAGTGAATAGCGACCGCCAACCCAATCCCAAAACTCGAACATATTTTTGGTATCGATACCAAACGCTTGAACAGCGACCGCATTTGTTGATAATGCTGCAAAGTGTGATGCAACATGCTCTTCACTTTCAGCATTCGCCAAGAACCATGATCGTGCACTGTGTGCATTCGTCATCGTTTCTTGTGTCGTAAATGTTTTGGATGCAATTAAAAATAATGTTGTTTCAGGATTTAAGCCTTTTAATGTTTCTGCTATATGGGTACCGTCAACATTTGAAACAAAGTGCATGTTTAGATGATTTTTATATGGTTTTAATGCTTCTGTAACCATATAAGGACCTAAGTCAGAACCACCAATACCGATATTGACGATATCTGTAATTGATTTACCTGTATATCCTTTCCAATTTCCACTAATGATGTCCTGACAAAATGCTTTCATTTGAATTAGGACCGCATTTATAGCTGGCATTATATTTTCGCCATCAACCATTACTGGTGCATTACTGCGATTTCTAAGTGCGGTGTGTAATACTGCTCTTTTTTCAGTTTGGTTGATTTGTTCACCTGACACCATCGCATTAATAGCTGCGGGTAAATCCATCTCATGTGCAAGTGCGGTTAATTTTTTCAGTGTGCATTGGGTGATTATATTCTTAGAGAAGTCGCATAAAATATCATTATTGAATTGCTTTGAGAATTGTTCGAATCTATTAGTGTCATTTGCAAACAAAGTACTGATATTTGTTTTTTGCATGTCTAAATAGTGCGCTTGTAAGGCGTGCCAAGCATTCGTTTCTGTTGGATTCATGATTTTATTTTTCACTTTTACTAAATGGAATTTGGTAATTAATCTACATATCAGACAGGTGAAGATGTTTTAAGGCGCTTCATTCAGCTGTACTCTAATTATATAAGTAATTTTCTTACATGATGATTATTATTCACAAAAATATTGTTGTTAATGCTAGGGATATCGCGTTTTTACGAGATGTTACAAAACTCTCGAATAATAAATCGCGAAATTAACGCCTTGACCTTACACTAAGGGTAAAGGTTATATTCTACTTATATTATCACTAATCGGGTTTTTTCGTTATGTCTAAAACAGTTTCAATTGCTATCGATGGTATGTCATGTGCGGGCTGTGCATCAAAATTAGAGGCCGCGCTAAATGCTGAAAACGGTATTCAAGCTAGCGTTAATTTTGCGCTTGAGAGTGCACAGATATATATAACTGATACCGCAACAAGTCATACTGTTAAAGCGATTTTAGATGATAAAAAATATTACTATCATACCGAATCATTATCACTCTCTGTCGGAGGTTGGTCTTGTGCTAATTGCGCGGCAAAAACCGTATCTAAATTATTAGTAAACAAGCACATTTTAAGCGTTGATGCTAACTTTGCGAGCGAGAAAATAACCGTAACGTATTTTTCTGGTGCAGTCCTTCCTGCGGATATTATTAACTTGATCATTCACCTAGGCTATAACGCGACTGTTAATCGCGGGAGTATGGTGTCACAAACAGAAAATTTATTGGCCAGAGAAGTCGAATTCAAAAGAAAAAATAAGCAGCAGCTGCTATTTGTGATCATCTCTGCTTTATTAACCTTGCCTCTAGTTGCTGGCATGCTAACTATGTTTGTTAGTGATATTAACTTCCTCGTTCCTGTATGGCTGCAATTATTATTAGCCACACCTATCCAATTTATTATTGGTCGTCGTTATTATTTAGGTGCATATAATTCATTAAAAAATGGTAGTGCAAACATGGATGTTCTTGTTGCTACAGGTACCAGTGCTGCTTATTTCTATAGTTTATATTTATTTTTAACGATAGGTGAAAGTGCACAAGGTGCGCTGTATTTTGAAGCCAGTGCGGTTGTTATTACTTTAATAAGTCTTGGGAAATACTTAGAAGAGAATGCGAAACAAAATACGTCTTCGGCTATTTATGCTCTGATGATGTTAAGGCCTGAAGTGGCTAACGTAAAACGTGGAGATGAATGGCTAAAGCTACCTATTGAAGACGTCGTCATTGGGGATGAAGTTAGGGTTCTTGCGGGTGAAAAAGTACCGGTAGACGGCGTCATTATTGAAGGTCAAAGTGAATTAGATGAATCTATGATCACTGGGGAGAGTTTGCCGGTATTAAAACTGCTTGGACAAACTCTTATTGGTGGTTCTATTAATGGTACTGGCGTTTTACTGTTAAAGGTAAATGCAGTTGGTAAAGATTCCAGCTTAAATAAAATTATCTCTCTTGTTGAAACAGCCCAAATGGGTAAGGCTCCCTTTCAGCAATTAGTTGATAAGATAAGTAATATTTTTGTTCCGGCTGTGTTGGGTATAGCTACGCTGACATTTTTAGTCTGGTATTTTGGCTTTGATGACTTTGAAAATGGTTTAATTTCTGCTGTAGCGGTATTAGTTATTGCCTGTCCTTGTGCTTTGGGTCTTGCAACGCCGGCAGCATTAGTTACTGGGACCGGATCTGCTGCACGACAAGGTATTTTAATTAAAGATATAGATACCTTGCAAAAAGCACATAAAATTACCGATGTAATGTTAGATAAAACTGGCACGTTAACACAGGGTAAGCCCAAGGTTACCGCTGTACATTGCTTTGATTATGATGAAAATATTTTAATTAGCTGTGCTGCGGCTGTTCAACAGTTTAGTGAACATCCGTTAGCAAAATCGATTATCAGTTATGCACAAGACAAGCGACTTAAATTATTACCCGCCTCTCAAGTTGAAACTATCATCGGCTATGGTATCAAGGGGTATGTTGAAGAAGACAAAGTTTTGATTGGTAATCGCGAATTAATGCTCGCAGAGGACGTTAGCACTAAAGCTGGTGATTCGTTACTTGTTGAATTAAGTGAACATACCGGTTCAGAAATGTGGATTGCAATAGAGGGTCATCTTGTTGGTTTAGTTTTTATAGCTGATACCTTACGTGTTGAAAGTAGGGCTGCGATTACATTGTTACAACAAGCTGGAATTAATACGATAATGCTGAGTGGTGATAATGCGATGGCGGTAGAAAAAATTGCTGAAGCACTAAAAATAGATCACTATTATGCGCAGGTAAAACCTGAAAACAAATCAAGTTACATCCAAGACCGACAACTATTTGGAAAAACAGTTGCCATGGTTGGTGACGGAATTAATGATGCACCTGCATTGGCTCAGGCGGATATTAGCATTGCGATGGGGTCTGGCTCGGACGTCGCGATGGAAACTGCCAATATAACGCTATTAAGAAATGATCCTCGCTTGGTATCTGCAGCAATGGATATCTCGAAAATAACTTGGCGTACGATCCAACAAAATTTATTTTGGGCATTTATTTTCAACCTTATCGGGATCCCGTTGGCAGCCGCTGGCTATTTAAGTCCTGAGATCGCTGGCGCGGCAATGGCATTTAGCAGTATTGCTGTATTGTCTAATTCACTACTGATTAAGCGTTGGCAGCCTAAGTTTGTTCGCTAATAAATATATTGAAGCATTATCGATTGCACCATTTTGATTGCCTTGAAACAGTAAAGTAGCAGGTTATATGATGAAAAATATTAGTTCAGTAGCAAAAGAAGTTGGTTTATCAACAAAAACGATCCGTTATTATGAAAGTATTGCTTTAACCTCTGAGCCGATACGGGGGGATAATGGTTATCGTTATTATAATAAACGCATTATTGATGAGTTAAATCTTGTGAAGCGAGCGCGAGATGCAGGGTTTAATCTTGAAGAATGTAAAGAATTAGTACACCTCTATAAAAGTGAAGAGCGTACAGCGGCCCAGGTAAAGGCATTAACGTTAGATAAAATCACCGACATTGAAGCGCGTATTGCAATATTACAAGGCATGCACAGCACGCTATTATCATTAGCATCTTCTTGTAAGGGCGATAACTCTT
Source organism: Moritella viscosa (assembly GCA_000953735.1). Lineage (NCBI taxonomy): Bacteria > Pseudomonadati > Pseudomonadota > Gammaproteobacteria > Alteromonadales > Moritellaceae > Moritella > Moritella viscosa. The sequence goes on from LN554852.1 coordinate 24,990, forward strand.
CAGAGTGCGCTATTTTAGATCAGCTTTCTATTGAATGAATATCACTGTTGCCTACTTTCCAGTAAACTAAGCACTCAATAACACGACAAAAAATTTGTGAAAGAAAAGGTTTTATATGACTGGTTCAGCATTATCACGCGAAGATGAAATATTATTATCAGATTGGCTATCTGGTGACGAAACACCAAAAGAAACATTATCATTAATTGCAATGAAAGGTTTTTTCTTTGGTTTAGTTGCTGCTCCTGAGCCAATAGAAACTGAAGATTGGATGGATATGATCTTTGGCGGTGCAGCACCACAAAATATCACGGATGATAAACTATTCGCGATTATCTCTGTTTATAACGAGATCAGTGAACAGGTCTATGAAACGGGTGCTAAATTACCAACCGAGTGTATCGAGACTACTAATTTTGCAGACAACTTTAACTCCGGTGAAGCATTAAATGATTGGTCGATTGGTTTTGCGATTGGTGCTGCTTTTTATTATGAAAGTTTAGTTAGCTCACTGGCTGACGACAGTGAAATGCATCAAGCATTGCAAATGGCGTATCTGTGCTTAAGTTATTTTTCCTGTGCTGGTACTGCGCAGCAAATTGCACAATTACAACAAAGTGAATGGGAAACATTTACGCATACCATATTAGAGATGATGCCTGATTTTATTGTCGCTTATGCGCAAGTGATTGAACAGGCAGCATTAGCAAGTGGTAATTATGATGATGACGATTGGAATGATGACGAACTGATTGATTAATCACTTGGTTATTTATTTAATAACCGTGAGTAGTCAGCTGTTATTCACGGTTATATTTATCTCGTAATATTAAGCTTATCGCTTTTGTCCTTTTACTGGCTACTTTTCTTAATTACTATTTTCATATCCTTGCCTATTTTATAAAAATGCCTTATCTATTATGATGTTTCAATGTGATTTTTTGATCGCCGTAATTATACATAGGACGTTTAATGTCAAAACAAGTAGATAAAATACCGACCAATATTATTACTGGTTTTCTTGGTGTTGGTAAAACAACCGCTATCCAACAGTTACTTAAGCAAAAACCGGAAGGTGAAGTGTGGGGGATATTGGTTAACGAGTTTGGTCAGATTGGTATTGATGGCACTTTATTATCTGCATTTACTGAAACGTTAGACAATCAAGAACAGCGTATTATTGTCAAAGAAATCCCTGGAGGTTGTCTTTGCTGTGTAGCCGGACTACCTATGAAAATGGGATTGAATATGTTAATCAGTAAAACCAAGCCTGATCGTATCTTGATTGAGCCAACAGGCCTTGGGCATTTACAGCAAGTAATTAAAGATCTATCTGGTGAATTTTACTGTGATGTTTTAGCGCTCAACGCAACTATTTGCTTGGTTGACCCTATACATCTTAATGATCGTAAATATGTTGAAAATAATCACTTTCAAGATCAAATCAGCTTGGCTGATGTACTTGTGGCGAATAAAACTGAGCAACTCAATAGTGAAGATAAGCGCCGTTTCATGGACTTTTCTGCGCAATTATTACCAGCTAAAAAATCAGTGGTCTGGACACATCACGGTGAACTTTCAATTGATAGCCTCGCGTTGCCACTTGATTATGGACGCCGGTCTCAACATTTATCTGCGCATCTAAAGCATAGCCATGCACATCACCATCATGAAAAAGAGTTGTTAGCGCTCGATACCGATTTGCGTTTTGAACGTAATCATGGAGAAGGACAGGGTTTATTTAGTTATGGCTGGATTTTCAATTCGCAACAGATATTTAATTTAATGGCACTAGCGACATTGTTAGAGCCTTTGGAAGTGGTGCGTTTGAAAGCTGTAATTAAGACTGAACAAGGCTGTTTTTCGATAAATAGCGTTAATGGCGAATGTGACTTTATGCCTATCAGTGAGTTGGAAACGAGCAAAATCGAATTAATTAGCATGATTGAGTTACCTTGGCAAAAATTGGAGGAGGCATTATGCGATTGTCTCATTCCTGAGGTAAGTAATAGAATTTAAACTTTAAATTGCACTTTTAAAACTAAAGTTGGTTAAATATAGCTTAATTGTTTTATATTTTAGTTATTGATTGCTTCATTTGGCGTAATTCATACAAACAAAACAATCATTATCTGCATCTTTTTACGTATACTTTAATTATAAACTTTGGGTAAAAAATATTGGTGTCGGTGATGGTTGATAAACAATTTAGATCTTTATTACATATGCGACTTGGATACAGTAATTAAGCCTTGAGTGTGGTGCTTAGTTGCTAGTTTACCAAGCGAGATGATCGCTAATTTATCATTGATGATGTGACTGTAAATATGTAAAAGGACTTTAATATGACTACATTTAACCATAGTAAATACCAATCCTTCCCGATCCTAAATATGCCTAATCGAAAATGGCCTAATAAGAGTATTACTCAAGCTCCACAATGGTGTAGTGTTGATTTACGCGATGGAAATCAAGCGCTTGTTGAGCCTATGACTGTTGCGCAAAAGCGCCGTTATTACCAACTTTTATTGGCAATGGGTTTTAAAAAAATCGAAGTTGGTTTTCCTGCTGCATCGAAAATGGATTTTGACTTTGTCCGCTGGTTAATTGAAGAAAATAAGATTCCAGACGATGTGACGATTCAAGTTCTAACCCAAGCGCGTGAAAGTCTTATCGAAAAAACATTCGAGGCACTAAAAGGTGTGAAACAGGCGATTATCCACGTCTATAATTCCACGTCGACAGTACAAAGAGAGCTTGTCTTTCAAAAAGATCGTCAAGGTATAATTGATATCGCCGTGCAAGGGGCTACATGGGTGAAACAGCATGCTGATGCGAATCCTGGGCCTTGCTGGCAGTTTGAATATTCACCGGAAAGTTTCTCGGGTACAGAATTGGATTTTGCTGTTGATATTTGTGATGCGGTCAATGCAGTTTGGCAGCCAACACTAGAAAATCCTGTCATTATTAACTTACCAGCAACGGTTGAAATGTCGACGCCTAACGTGTTTGCAGATCAGGTCGAATGGTTCTGTGATCACGTGCAGGGTCGAGAGACTATTACCGTTAGCGTACATACTCACAACGATCGTGGTTGTGCTGTTGCGGCCGCTGAACTTGCTGTGATGGCGGGAGCCGACCGCGTGGAAGGTACCTTATTAGGTAATGGTGAACGTACTGGTAATATGGATATTATTACGATGGCTATGAACCTTTATAGTCAAGGCATAAACCCTAAACTTAACCTCGGCGATATTGATAATATTATTACGACTATAACTGAATGCACCAAGCTACCAGTTCATCCTCGCCACCCTTATGTTGGTGAATTAGTGTATACCGCTTTTTCAGGAAGTCATCAGGATGCGATTAAAAAATGCCTAGACCGTAGAAAACCTGAAGATAGTTGGAATGTGGCTTATTTACCTATTGACCCAACAGATTTAAATCGGACGTTAAAACATGTAATTCGTGTTAATAGCCAGTCGGGTAAAGGTGGTATTGCTTATTTACTTGAACAAGAATATGGCGTGCAGTTACCTCGTTGGTTACAGGTTGAATTCTCTAGTGTGGTACAAAAAAAATCGGAAGAAACTGCTAGTGAGTTGATGATCCCGCAAATATGGCAACTATTTAAATCAACTTATGCAAGTAGTGATGACGTTTATAAGTTAATGGAATATAACGTTAGTCATGGCAATATAGATAAAATACAGGCTCAACTTAAAAATGCTGGCGAATTAACAGCAATTACAGGTGAGGGGAATGGAGCTTTAACTGCCTTTATGCAAGCACTAAAACAGCATTTTAATATTGAATTTGATGTGGTTAACTTTAGTGAACATGCATTAAGTAAAGGTGCTGATGCTGATGCTGATGCCGATGCAATAGCTTATTTACAAGTGAAAACTGCAACACAATCTGTTATTGGGGTTGCGGTTAACAGTGATATTTTAACTGCGTCACTAACGGCATTATTAAATGCAGTAAATCAAATAGAAGTGATTAAAAACCTTACAGCCGCATAATAGATAACTGGTGTTTAGTGTTATTGAACACCAATTACCTATATCCGTTTTATTCACAGATATCTGTAGCCCAAGGGCCTAATGTTTTTCCCCCTTGGCCCTTATACTCAAATGTCACGCCTATATGATCTTTGTGCGCCAATCGATAAATGGTACTATTTTTATTTTCACATAACGTATTATGCGTTTGTTTTTCTATTTGATCTTCTTGCCAGATGAGATTGTTGGCTGGCAGTTGGTAAATGACTGTCAGAATAGAGTTATAGCGATCAAATTTCAGATGTTGATAATTATCTGCCATTGTTTGATAACGTACGATAGTCATATTATCTAGTTTGGTGGGCTGGTATTTGTAGTTAGGTGTCGATTGACATCCATATAGACCAGTACTCAGCACAATATATGCAAGTAACTTCTTCATAAAACACCACTTCCTTGTGTTATTTCGATTGTCGTTAATAAGTAATAATATTAACACTCGATTAACACCATTGGCTATGGTTTAAAGTCATTAACTATCACACTTTAGTGCTGCATAAGGTAAGTGGCTGATAAATATTAGTAAGTATGGAGACTTAGGCACACTCGTTATGATTTTTTGCACTATTTCTTTAGTCTGAGAATAAAATTAATTGCTTTACCAAGCTGCTGATAACGTTGTAAATCTTTTTTATCATACTTGGTTGATAGGTAGGTAATGTTGTTTCTATTCTTTAAATAGCGAGAAACTTGTAAACGATTGAAATTACCTATTTTGTATAGCATATCAAGTAATGTACTGGCATGTTCATCATCAAAGGCTAGTTTGAGCGGGTATTCCGCTTCTTTATAATCGACTTGTTCTAGCGATACTTTTTTGATTAACTGTTTTTCTTCTAAATATTCTAGCCATTGTTCTATTAACAAAGGCTTACAACCTGCGAGTAGGTTGAAAAAACCACCTGTATCACTTTTACACTGTGTTAGTAGTAAGCAGGCAAAGTCATCATCAGTAGCGCTAAAGGTTACTTCGCCTGATTCTGTCCACAGTAACGATGTAACTTGAATCGTTGCTTGCTCTTGATTAAAACCTTCGCATTTAAAAATAAACATAATTGATTTAAATAATGGAAAAATTAATTATACGCAATTTACCCATAAAAGAATATTAGCTTAATCATGCTCTGTTAATTTATGAGCCAGATCTAAGCATACTTGAAATAAATGTTGAGCCGGAACACTGGTGTTATCTATCGTTGTGAGTTCATCTATTAATAAAGGTAATAATGAAGGCGTTGTACGTTGATATAAGCGGGTTGGTAAACCAATTGTTACTCGAGCTGAAAACGATAATATATCAATCTGACTGGTCGTTATTGATTCTAGTGAATACAAGCAGTCGTGCGGTAACCATATAGATTGTGATTGATTGAGTGTGATAAGTGTTTTACCTAAACGAATGTTGATATCGCCACTGCGCATTATAAGGAGTTGAGCTTTGTATTGTCGTTGGCGTTTGGTTTTTTCTGCTACTAATAGATTTAAGCGGACATATTCGATAGGTAAAGACATGATAGTTTCATTATGAAATAAATGTAGGGATAAAATAATCGATATATGGAGTGATGGCTATTGTAACCATAGATTGGATGTTATTTATCGAGCTGTTTGGTCGTTGATTTGGTCTTTTTGACTGTTATCTGAGCATCTCTTTATCTGGTTACATGTTTTGTTAATAAAGGCTTGCCATGTAAAGCTAGATCTCTATAATGCGACCTCACTGACACGGCAACAGTCGTTCAGATTAGGTGTTTAAAATAACTTAGGTTACTTTTTAAACGTCCTGAATAAAGCATAAATATGTGCTTGACTTCGAATCTGGTTTGCGTAAAATACGCAGCCTGACTACGACGCAAAGTGTTGTTGTCAATGCTCTTTAACAATTTATTCAAGCAATCTGTGTGAGCACTTGCAGAGATATAATGACCAAAAAATTATATCAATGTAATTGTGAACATTAAATTAAATCGAAAGATTTGGTTTTATAAACAACAAACTTCGGTTTGTTGTTGAAGTACAGGATTCATTGAGCCGACTTAATCGCTTAGGCGATTAGTCAAAAAACTTTTAATTGAAGAGTTTGATCATGGCTCAGATTGAACGCTGGCGGTAGGCTTAACACATGCAAGTCGAGCGGAAACGAAGAATAGCTTGCTATTCTGGCGTCGAGCGGCGGACGGGTGAGTAATGCTTGGGAATCTGCCTAGTCGAGGGGGACAACAGTTGGAAACGACTGCTAATACCGCATACGACCTACGGGTGAAAGGGGGCCTCTTCTTGAAAGCTCTCGCGACTAGATGAGCCCAAGTGGGATTAGCTTGTTGGTGAGGTAAGAGCTCACCAAGGCGACGATCCCTAGCTGGTCTGAGAGGATGATCAGCCACACTGGAACTGAGACACGGTCCAGACTCCTACGGGAGGCAGCAGTGGGGAATATTGCACAATGGGGGAAACCCTGATGCAGCCATACCGCGTGTATGAAGAAGGCCTTAGGGTTGTAAAGTACTTTCAGCGAGGAGGAAAGGTAGTAGATTAATACTCTGCTACTGTGACGTTACTCGCAGAAGAAGCACCGGCTAACTCCGTGCCAGCAGCCGCGGTAATACGGAGGGTGCAAGCGTTAATCGGAATTACTGGGCGTAAAGCGCATGCAGGCGGTTTGTTAAGCGAGATGTGAAAGCCCCGGGCTCAACCTGGGAACTGCATTTCGAACTGGCAAACTAGAGTTCTTGAGAGGGTGGTAGAATTTCAGGTGTAGCGGTGAAATGCGTAGAGATCTGAAGGAATACCAGTGGCGAAGGCGGCCACCTGGCAAGTAACTGACGCTCAGATGCGAAAGCGTGGGTAGCAAACGGGATTAGATACCCCGGTAGTCCACGCCGTAAACGATGTCTACTCGGAGTTTGGTTCCTTGAGAACTGGGCTCTTAAGCTAACGCATTAAGTAGACCGCCTGGGGAGTACGGCCGCAAGGTTAAAACTCAAATGAATTGACGGGGGCCCGCACAAGCGGTGGAGCATGTGGTTTAATTCGATGCAACGCGAAGAACCTTACCTACTCTTGACATCCATAGAACTTTCTAGAGATGGATTGGTGCCTTCGGGAACTATGAGACAGGTGCTGCATGGCTGTCGTCAGCTCGTGTTGTGAAATGTTGGGTTAAGTCCCGCAACGAGCGCAACCCTTATCCTTATTTGCCAGCACGTAATGGTGGGAACTCTAAGGAGACTGCCGGTGATAAACCGGAGGAAGGTGGGGACGACGTCAAGTCATCATGGCCCTTACGAGTAGGGCTACACACGTGCTACAATGGCGCATACAAAGGGCTGCAAACCAGCAATGGTAAGCGAATCCCATAAAGTGCGTCGTAGTCCGGATTGGGGTCTGCAACTCGACCCCATGAAGTCGGAATCGCTAGTAATCGTGAATCAGAATGTCACGGTGAATACGTTCCCGGGCCTTGTACACACCGCCCGTCACACCATGGGAGTGGGCTGCACCAGAAGTCATTAGCTTAACCTTCGGGAGGGCGATGACCACGGTGTGGTTCATGACTGGGGTGAAGTCGTAACAAGGTAGCCCTAGGGGAACCTGGGGCTGGATCACCTCCTTACGTAAAGTTGTTAATTTTTGTAAGTGCCCACACAAATTGCTTGAATAGAAAGTTGAAAAGCATGTAAGAAATGCGATAGGACTGTAGCTCAGTTGGTTAGAGCGCGCCCCTGATAAGGGTGAGGTCGGTAGTTCAAATCTACTCAGTCCTACCAATCTTCTTACGAACTCTATGATGTGGGGCTATAGCTCAGCTGGGAGAGCGCCTGCCTTGCACGCAGGAGGTCTGCGGTTCGATCCCGCATAGCTCCACCACATCATAGTTGTTAAAATACAAAGCTAAGCAAGCTTAATGCTTATCTTTGCTTTTTAGCAAATTGCTCTTTAAAAATTTGGAAAGCTGAATAAATAAAGAAGTTCTTAAAACACGTTATTGCTTCGGTAATAACAATAGAGTGTTCTTGAGTATTCTTGAGGCGAAAAAAACTAGATAATACCTAGTTATTTCAATTGTACAGTCGACTTTAGATTGTATGGTTAAGTGACTAAGCGTATACGGTGGATGCCTAGGCAGTCAGAGGCGATGAAGGACGTGTTAATCTGCGTTAAGCTGTGGGGAGTTGATAAAAAGCGTTAATCCACAGATTTCCGAATGGGGGAACCCACTCTACTTTGTAGAGTATCGTAACGTGAATACATAGCGTTACGAAGCGAACCGGGAGAACTGAAACATCTAAGTACCCCGAGGAAAAGAAATCAATAGAGATACCCTTAGTAGCGGCGAGCGAACGGGGTCTAGCCCTTAAGCAGTTTGGAAGTTAGTGGAAGATTCTGGAAAGTTTCACGATACAGGGTGATAGTCCCGTACATGAAAACGACCTTACTGTGAAATCGAGTAGGACGGCACACGTGATATGCTGTTTGAATATGGGAGGACCATCTTCCAAGGCTAAATACTACTGACTGACCGATAGTGAACCAGTACCGTGAGGGAAAGGCGAAAAGAACCCCTGTGAGGGGAGTGAAATAGAACCTGAAACCGTATACGTACAAGCAGTGGGAGCCTACTTTGTTGGGTGACTGCGTACCTTTTGTATAATGGGTCAACGACTTAATTTCAGTAGCAAGGTTAAGCGAATAGCGGAGCCGTAGGGAAACCGAGTGTTAACTGCGCGAATAGTTGCTGGGATTAGACCCGAAACCCGGTGATCTAGCCATGGGCAGGTTGAAGGTTGAGTAACATCAACTGGAGGACCGAACCGACTAATGTTGAAAAATTAGCGGATGACTTGTGGCTGGGGGTGAAAGGCCAATCAAACCGGGAGATAGCTGGTTCTCCTCGAAAGCTATTTAGGTAGCGCCTCGCGTCTAACTATTGGGGGTAGAGCACTGTTAAGGCTAGGGGGTCATCCCGACTTACCAACCCTTTGCAAACTCCGAATACCAATAAGTTCAATCGCGGGAGACACACGGCGGGTGCTAACGTCCGTCGTGGAAAGGGAAACAACCCAGACCGTCAGCTAAGGTCCCAAAGTGTATGTTAAGTGGGAAACGATGTGGAAAGGCTCAGACAGCCAGGAAGTTGGCTTAGAAGCAGCCATCTTTTAAAGAAAGCGTAATAGCTCACTGGTCGAGTCGGTCTGCGCGGAAGATTTAACGGGGCTAAACATACCACCGAAGCTACGGATGCATACTTGTATGCATGGTAGAGGAGCGTTCTGTAAGCCGTCGAAGGTGAGTTGAGAAGCTTGCTGGAGGTATCAGAAGTGCGAATGTTGACATGAGTAACGATAATGGGGGTGAAAAACCTCCACGCCGAAAGACCAAGGGTTCCTGTCCAACGTTAATCGGGGCAGGGTGAGTCGACCCCTAAGGCGAGGCCGAAAGGCGTAGTCGATGGGAAACAGGTTAATATTCCTGTACTCACTTATATTGCGATGGGGTGACGGAGAAGGTTAGGCTAGCATGGCGATGGTTGTCCATGTTTAAGGTTGTAGGCTGTGTGCTTAGGTAAATCCGGGCGCACATTAAGGCTGAGAACTGATGACGAGTCTCTACGGAGATGAAGTAGTTGATACCCGGCTTCCAGGAAAAACCTCTAAGCTTCAGATATAAGAGAATCGTACCCCAAACCGACACAGGTGGTTAGGTAGAGAATACTAAGGCGCTTGAGAGAACTCGGGTGAAGGAACTAGGCAAAATGGTACCGTAACTTCGGGAGAAGGTACGCCAATGATGGTGAAGGACTTGCTCCGTAAGCTATTGTTGGTCGCAGAGAAATGGTGGCTGCAACTGTTTATTAAAAACACAGCACTGTGCAAAATCGAAAGATGACGTATACGGTGTGACGCCTGCCCGGTGCCGGAAGGTTAATTGATTGGGTTAGACTTAGGTCGAAGCTCATGATCGAAGCCCCGGTAAACGGCGGCCGTAACTATAACGGTCCTAAGGTAGCGAAATTCCTTGTCGGGTAAGTTCCGACCTGCACGAATGGCGTAATGATGGCCACGCTGTCTCCACCCGAGACTCAGTGAAATTGAAATCGCTGTTAAGATGCAGTGTACCCGCGGCTAGACGGAAAGACCCCGTGAACCTTTACTATAGCTTGGCACTGAACATTGAACCTACATGTGTAGGATAGGTGGGAGACTATGAAGCATTGTCGCTAGATGATGTGGAGTCAACCTTGAAATACCACCCTTGTACGTTTGATGTTCTAACGTAGGCCCCTTATCGGGGTTGCGGACAGTGTCTGGTGGGTAGTTTGACTGGGGCGGTCTCCTCCCAAAGAGTAACGGAGGAGCACGAAGGTTGGCTAAACATGGTTGGACATCATGTGGTTAGTGCAAAGGCATAAGCCAGCTTAACTGCGAGACAGACACGTCGAGCAGGTACGAAAGTAGGTCTTAGTGATCCGGTGGTTCTGAATGGAAGGGCCATCGCTCAACGGATAAAAGGTACTCCGGGGATAACAGGCTGATACCGCCCAAGAGTTCATATCGACGGCGGTGTTTGGCACCTCGATGTCGGCTCATCACATCCTGGGGCTGAAGTTGGTCCCAAGGGTATGGCTGTTCGCCATTTAAAGTGGTACGCGAGCTGGGTTTAGAACGTCGTGAGACAGTTCGGTCCCTATCTGCCGTGGGCGTTTGAGAATTGAGAGGAGCTGCTCCTAGTACGAGAGGACCGGAGTGGACGAACCACTGGTGTTCGGGTTGTTATGCCAATAGCATTGCCCGGTAGCTAAGTTCGGAACTGATAACCGCTGAAAGCATCTAAGCGGGAAGCAGGCCTCGAGATGAGTTCTCACTGGGACTTTAAGTCCCCTGAAGGGCCGTTGGAGACTACAACGTTGATAGGCAAGGTGTGTAAGTGCTGTGAGGCATTGAGCTAACTTGTACTAATTACCCGTGAGGCTTAACCATACAAATTGAAGTATGATTAATTGAAATACGACTTAAGAATAGAATTGAACACTTTATGTTTTAAAGACTTCTTTATTTATAGCTTTTCAGATTTAAAATGAAACGTAAGTTTCTATATAGAAAGCAAACCAGATTTGCTTGGTGACCATAGTGTTGCGGTACCACCTGATCCCATTCCGAACTCAGTAGTGAAACGTAATAACGCCGATGATAGTGTGGGGTTTCCCCATGTGAGAGTAGGGCATCGCCAAGCGCTAAACAACGTCGAAAGACTATAAATTAAGACTGATTTTATCAGCACAGATTGTGCGGAGCGGTAGTTCAGTTGGTTAGAATACCGGCCTGTCACGCCGGGGGTCGCGGGTTCGAGTCCCGTCCGCTCCGCCAACAAACAACGAAAGCCTGAATCGAAAGATTCAGGCTTTCGTTGTGCCTGAAATTCAGTGATAAAGTACCGTACAGACTGTGGGGATCCTTTGTTCTTATGAGTAGTACTCAGTTGGTTAGACTCTTTATAAAAAGATAAGCGGCCTATCACGCTACCGAAGGCTTCGAGTCCCGTCCACACCGTTAACAAACAATGAAATCCTGAAATTCAGAGATAAAGTACCGAGCAGATTGTACGGATCGCTTGTTATTATGTGTAGTATTCAGTTGGACTGGAAGTGCTCTCGGAATTTATCTGCACTTCACCATCTCAGATTCTTGTTAGACTCTTGATAAAAGATAAGCGATTTATCACACTGAATACTGGATTTTCTTATGATAACTTATTCTATGTGGTATTTTTTACCTTTTATAGATTAAATGCTTTGTTTCGTTTCAGTTGGGTCTGAGTTGCAGTAAACTATCCGCTTAAACTGATATTAAGGACAGCTCGATGACAGATAAATCAAATAACACCACTCATTTTGGCTATAAAACTGTAGAGTCAGACCAAAAGGTCGATATGGTTGCGAGTGTGTTTCATTCAGTAGCGGCTAAATATGATGTAATGAATGACCTCATGTCTATGGGAATTCATCGTCTGTGGAAACGTTTTACGATTGATTGCAGTGGTGTAAGACCTGGCCATAAAGTTTTAGATCTTGCCGGTGGTACAGGTGATTTAACTGCTAAGTTTTCGCGTATTGTTGGAGACACAGGTGCAGTAACGCTTGCTGACATTAATGATTCAATGCTAAAAGTTGGTCGTGCTAAATTACGTGATCGTGGGATTGTTGGTAACGTGACTTACGTGCAAGCAAATGCTGAAGAACTGCCTTTTCCTGATAATCATTTCGACCTGATCACGATTGCATTTGGTTTACGTAACGTAACTGATAAAGATAAAGCGCTAGCATCGATGTTCCGTGTATTAAAACCAGGTGGTCGTTTATTAGTTCTTGAATTCTCAAAACCAGATTCTGAAGCATTAAATAAAATTTATGATTTTTATTCATTTAATATTTTGCCTAAAATGGGTGAGTTAATTGCTGATGATGGTGATAGTTACCAATATCTAGCAGAATCAATTCGTATGCACCCAAATCAAGAAACATTAAAAGGTATGATGGAAACTGTTGGCTTTGAAAGTGTAGAATATCATAACTTGACTGGTGGTATTGTTGCTCTGCATCGCGGTTACAAATTCTAAGGAATACTAATGCCAATCGAAATGCTAGTTACTGCGGGAATTGAAACATTATTGAATCAATTATTAAAAGCAGATACAAATACCGTAGATAAGATCGCGTCGCTAAAAGGTAAAGTGCTACAGGTAAATATTGCTGAACTACCAAAACCACTTTATTTTATTTTTTCATCTCAGATTGATGTGTTAGCCAAGTTCGATGGTGATGCAGATTGCTGTATGGATATAAAGTTATCGAGCCTTTCTCGATTACAAGATAGTTCACAATTTACTGCTTTGATTAAAGAAGGTGAATTGGATATGAGCGGCGATCCTATGGTAGCAAGCAAATTTAGCATTATCTTAAAAGAATTAGATATTGATTGGGAAGAGCATTTATCTCGTTACACAGGTGATGTTGCTGCACACAAGTTACTGCAAGGCGCAAAGTCGAGCCAAACTTGGTTGCAAAATAATATGATGATCGCACGTCATAATATTGCAGAATATTTAATTGAAGAAATACGTTTAGCACCAGGCGCTTTAGAGATTGCTAATTTTTGTGATGAAGTAAGTGAGTTAGAACAACAATGTAAGCAGTTTGAAATGCGTTTGGCATTATTGTCACGTAAGGAAGATGTATAAATGACATTAGTTGAGCTAAAGCGATTTTATCATATCCAAAAAGTTGTTTTGGAATACGGTATTGATGAGTTGTTACCTGCGCAATTGCAGCCGTTATCAGCACGGTTATTTAGAAAATCTATTTTTTGGATCAAAAATCAACATTCAGAAAAATCACCTGCAGAACGTATCAAACTAACATTGCAGCAACTCGGTCCTGTTTTTATTAAATTTGGTCAGATGTTATCAACGCGTCGAGATCTATTACCGCAAGAGTTTGCTGAGCAATTGGCTATGTTGCAAGATCAAGTGCCACCATTCGATAGTCAATTAGCTATGCAGCAGATTGAATCTGCGCTTGGTCAATCCATTGATGACGTGTTTGATAATTTTGATCCGGTGCCGTTAGCATCTGCATCTATCGCACAAGTGCACACTGCTAAGTTAAAAAGTAATGGTGAAGACGTTGTTATTAAAATAATTCGACCTGATATAGAACCGATTATTCGTGCCGATACTCAGTTGATGAAACGACTATCGAAAGTATTACTGAAGTTAGTTCCTGAGGTTACACGTTTAAGACCACTGGAAGTGGTTCTCGATTATGAAAAAACGATTCTTGATGAATTGAATTTAGAGCGTGAAGCGGCGAATGCAATCCAATTACGTCGAAATTTCCTTGATTCTAAAGAATTGTATGTGCCAGAGATATACCCTGATTTCAGTCATAAAAATATGATTGTGATGGAACGTATTTATGGTATACCGGTATCCGATATTGCTGCGCTGGAAGCTCAGGGTACCAATATGAAACTCTTGGCTGAGCGAGGTGTTGAAACCTTCTTTACCCAAGTTTTCCGTGACAGTTTTTTCCATGCTGATATGCATCCAGGTAATGTTTTTGTTTCTTATGAAACGCCTGAAGATCCTCGCTGGATTGGGATTGATTGCGGTATTGTTGGTACTTTAAATCGTGAAGACAAGCGTTACTTAGCGGAGAATCTGTTAGCCTTTTTTCATCGCGATTACCGTAAAGTCGCAGAGTTACACGTTGATTCTGGTTGGGTACCATCCTATGTTGATGTCAATGATTTTGAATTTGCGATCCGAACTGTGTGTGATCCTATTTTTGAAAAACCATTAGCTGAAATTTCTTTTGGTCATGTACTAGTTAATTTATTTGCTACTGCACGTAAGTTTGATATGACAGTACAACCACAATTAGTATTATTGCAAAAGACATTATTGTACATTGAGGGATTAGGTCGTCAGCTCTATCCTCAACTAGACTTATGGGATACGGCTAAGCCATTTCTTGAGAATTGGGTTAAAGAACAGATGGGGCCGCAAGCAGTCTTTTCTGCAGTAAAACAACGTGCGCCGTTTTGGGCTGAAAAGTTACCAGAACTGCCTGAGTTGGTATTCGATACACTCACGAAAGCGACGAAGCAGCAAGCTAAATTAGATACATTGTTTACCCAAGCTGAGCGGTTTACTCAGCAGCAAGCGTACGCAAATAAAGGTCGTTATTTATTGAGCTGTGGTGGCGTACTTATGATTTGTGCGGCGATCGTGTACAATCCTGATACAACTTCGCTAGCTACCACGTTAGCCAGTATTGGCTCTGGGCTGTTAATCGTAGGCTGGTGTAAGCTTAGGTAGCTTGTACAACAAAGTGAGTTAAGCGAAAAAAATTTATCGTAGATCAGAGTGTAGTAAATGTGTAGCTTATATACTGTATACTGATCGACGTTAACAATAACGTATTCAATTATATAAAATAAGGTTTTATCATGGGCGGAATTAGTGTTACTCAGTTAATTATCATTGCTGTAATTATTCTTTTATTGTTTGGAACTAAGAAGTTACGTAATGTTGGTGGTGATCTAGGTGCGGCAGTTAAAGGCTTCAAAAAAGCCATGAGTGACGAGCCTAAAGATACGAAAGAAGACAATAAAGTATTAGAAGAAACTACTGCAGCAAAAACAGATGTAACCAAAGAAACGAAAAAAGATAAAGAACAGGCATAATTTATGTTTGATATCGGATTTTGGGAAATTGTGGTTATTTCAGTGCTGGGCCTATTAGTATTAGGGCCTGAGCGTTTACCTGTCGCGATAAGAACTGTGAGCACCTGGGTGAAAACCATCAAGGGTGCCGCTAATTCTGTGAAAGAGGAATTGTCACATGAATTGAAAATTCAAGAAATGCATGACAATTTGAAAAAAGCGGAGCAGCAAGGAATGAATAATATAAGTCCTGATTTGCAAAGCTCTATTGACTCTTTACGTGATGCTGCAGCGTCGGTGACGCGTCCTTATGCGGATGATAAATCGACGCCAACATCTACGCCGAGTGTTGACCAAGTACCTAAAGTAGCAGAGCAGGTAATTGAACAGGATAAAAAATAAATGGCAGCAGATCCAAATACTCAGCCTTTGATTGCCCATTTAATCGAACTGAGAGACAGGTTATTGCGTGCGAGTGCCGCAATTATCTTAGTTTTTATTTCATTAGTGTATTTTGCTAATGATATTTATCAGTTGATATCAGCGCCACTGATTGCGCAATTACCTACTGGTACAAGTATGATTGCAACAGATGTCGCAACACCTTTTTTTACTCCAATAAAGTTAACACTGGTTGCTTCTTCATTTATTGCCATTCCTTGGGTTTTGTATCAAGTTTGGGCTTTTATCGCGCCAGGTTTATATAAACACGAGAAGAAATTGATCGCGCCATTGGTGATAAGTAGTGCTTTACTCTTTTATCTTGGCATTGCTTTTTCTTATTTCGTTGTGTTTCCTTTAGCTTTCGAGTTCTTTGCGGCAGCTGCGCCGGAAGGGGTAACATTTGCGCCTGATATTAGTAGTTATCTTGATTTTGTATTGAAGATATTTTTTGCGTTTGGTCTCGCATTTGAGATCCCCATTGCCACATTAGTATTATGCTGGACTGGTGCAACCACACCTGAAAGTTTACGCCAAAAACGACCTTATATTGTCGTTGCGGCATTTATTATGGGGATGTTATTAACACCGCCAGATATTATTTCACAAACATTATTAGCGATACCTATGTTGCTATTGTTTGAGTTAGGTTTATTATTTTCTCGTTTTTACGTTAAACAGGACGAGACAAAAGATGAAGAAGCAGGAACTGATTGATATAGGCGTTAATTTAACAAACGCTGCTTTTCACAAAGATTTACCTGATGTTATTGAACGCGCCTCTGCCCAAGGGGTGCGTCGTTTAATTGTTACTGGCACGGATATCACCGAAAGCCAGTTAGCTTATCAACTTACTCAAGACTACCCACAACAACTTTATGCAACAGCAGGCATTCACCCGCATGATGCTCGACATGCTACAGATGATAGCTGGCAGCAAATTAAAGCCCTTGCTCAGTATGACAGTGTCGTCGCTATTGGTGAATGTGGTTTGGACTTCAACCGTGATTTTTCTCCTCGCCCGATGCAAGAAGCCGCGTTTGCAAAGCAGCTAGAGCTTGCTGCAGAATTAAATATGCCAGTTTTCATGCATGAACGCGATGCTAACGAACGTTTTATCGCAATCTTAAAAGACTATCGTTCAGCGTTACCTGCAGCTGTATTACACTGTTTTACTGGTTCTGCGAGTGATTTGGCTGCGTGTTTAGAATTGGATTTACATATTGGCATTACTGGCTGGATCTGTGATGAACGCCGTGGCTCGGAGTTATACCAGTTGGTGCGAGATATTCCTGCTGATCGGTTAATGCTAGAAACCGATGCGCCGTATTTATTACCGCGAAACCTAAAACCAAAACCGAAATCACGTCGTAATGAACCCTGCTATCTACCGCATGTTGCACAAACCATTGCTACCGCGCGTAATGAGGATGTTGAGCTATTATTGCGTCGCAGTTTACAAGTAACTGAACAGTTTTTTCAGTTACCTAAGCTGTGATCACTATCACTTCCTATGGATTAGTTAATACTTTTTGTATCGAAGACTAGACAAAACCGACTAATCAGTCTATTTTTGATTGACTAACTAGTCGGTTTTTATATTGAGGCATGAAGATTATGAGTGTAGCGACAATCAGAACGAATGATAGCGATAGTATCGATGATATTGTAGAAATGGAACAGCTCTTTGCAACGCAAAAAGAAGCTTATTTAACCCAACCTGAATGGGATATGGCTGAGCGTAAGAAACGCTTAACATTATTTAAAGCCGCTTTCTTGGCAAACAAAGAAGCATTAGTGACGGCTGTTTCTGAAGATTATGGTCACAGATCTCGTTACGACACTTTAATTGCAGATATCTTACCGACCACAGCACAGTTTAATTATACTCTAGCGCGCTTAGCAAAGTGGATGAAACCGACACGACGTAATCCTGGTTTGTTATTAGCACCAGCAAGTGTCACGATTCATTACCAGCCTGTCGGTGTTGTTGGTATCGTTGTGCCTTGGAATTTTCCTATTAATTTGGCTATCGTGCCACTGATTACTAGTATTGCTGCGGGTAATCGCGCCATGCTTAAAATGTCGGAATTTACACCGAAAACCAATCAAGTACTAAAGCAGATCATTACCTCGGTATTTGATAGTAAAGATGTTTGCATTGTTGAAGGTGAAATGGCCTTGTCTGCGGCATTTACGAAACTACCTTTTGACCATTTATTATTTACTGGTTCGACAGTGGTCGGTAAGCATGTGATGCGTGCTGCTGCAGACAACCTAACGCCAGTGACGCTTGAGTTAGGTGGTAAGTCACCTGTAGTTGTTGCACCTGATATTGATATTAAAGTGGCAGTTAACCGCATCATGTTAGGTAAGAGCCTTAATGCCGGACAGATCTGTGTTGCGCCTGATTATATTCTTTGTCCTCGTGCAAAAGTCGCGGAGTTTGTGAAAGAATACCGTAATGAGTTTAATCGCCGTTATCCTGCTGCAATGCAGAATGATGACTACACCAATATTGTTGATGATCGTCAGTATACTCGTCTTAAATCATGGTTAGAAGATGCAAAACAAAAGGGTGTGCAAGTAGAAACAATGCAGGATGGTAGTAGTCTTGATGATCAAAGACACCGTATGTTACCGCACTTATTACTCAATGTGACTGATGACATGCAGTTGATGCAGGATGAGATTTTTGGTCCGTTACTGCCAATCCTACCTTATGATACTATTGATGATGCAATCAGTTATATTAAAAAACGTCCACATCCATTAGCGTTATATATCATGAGTTTTGATAATAAAGCCCAGAAAAAAATCCAACGTGAGACTATTTCCGGTGGTGTTGCTATCAATGATACAATCATGCATGTAGCAGCTGAAGATGCGCCGTTTGGTGGTGTTGGTTCTGCAGGTATGGGGCATTATCACGGTATCGAAGGTTTCCGTACGTTTTCAAAATCAAAAACTATCTTGAAGCAAGGTAAATTCCATTCTACGCGCTTTGTTCATGCACCTTATGGGAGTTTGATACAAAAGATAATTTTGAAATTTTTCTTGAGATAATATGACTAAATCAAAAAAAACACTGATCTTGGATGCCGCGTTAGCGCTGTTCACAGTCAATGGTTTTCATGGTACGACGACGGCGGCGATTGCACGTGAAGCAAAAGTCGCAACGGGTACCTTGTTTCATCACTTTGCCACGAAAGAAGCATTAATCGAAGCCTTATATCTTGAGGTTAAAAGAGAATTCGCTCAGGCTTTATTGCAGCCGAATGATCATAATGCTGAATCTGGATTAACAGATATCTGGGTCAACGGCGTTCACTGGTTGGTTAATCACCAACAAAAAATGGCGTTTATCCTACTTTGTAGCCATTCGTTGTATTTTGATAAAAAGATCCAATTGGCTATTTGGGAAGAGGTATTAGGCTTCTTTACGCAATTACTTAATACGGGTATTCGTAACGGTATGATTAAAGATTTACCGATACCGTACCTATTAACTACATGTGAGAGTTTCTTACTATCAACGGCGACTTATGTGTATGCGCTACCTGAGATAGATCAAAAGGCTGCTATTAATTCGTCAATTAATGTAATTGTTGATGCTATTTCAGTACAAGGTGCTGATATTCATTTACTCACGCGGTAAGATGACTATCTAGCCAAGTACAAAGCGTACTTGGTTTCCCAATTCGCATTCCTACCTCGCAAGGAGATATCGTGAGTAAAACTATTCTAGGTGGCTTCCCAAACCGTCGCCCTCGTCGTAATCGTAAAAATGATTTTTCTCGTCGTTTAGTTGCTGAGCATCAATTAACAGTTAATGATCTTATCTACCCTATGTTTGTACTTGAAGGTACAGGTCGTCGTGAAGCGATCGCATCAATGCCGGGTGTTGAGCGCTTATCGATTGATTTGTTACTCGAAGAGGCGGCTGAATTGGTTGCGTTAGGCATTCCGATGATTGCTATCTTCCCGGTTACCCCATTAGAACAAAAAAGCTTACTTGCTGAAGAAGCGTATAACGCTGATGGCTTAGCACAAAAAGCAGTACGTGCATTAAAATCATCATTTCCAGACCTTGGAGTTATGACTGATGTGGCATTGGACCCGTTCACCACACATGGCCAAGACGGTATCATTGATGACTCGGGTTATATTCTTAACGATATTACCACTGAGATCTTAGTAAAACAGGCGCTTTCTCATGCTGCTGCGGGTGCCGATATTGTTGCCCCTTCAGATATGATGGATGGCCGTATAGGCGCTATCCGTGAAGCGTTAGAAAAGGCGGGTCATGTAAATACGCAAATCATGGCTTACTCTGCAAAATATGCATCTAATTACTATGGACCTTTCCGTGATGCGGTGGGTTCTGCGAGCAATCTAAAAGGTGGCAGTAAGGTTACTTACCAAATGGATCCAGCAAACTCAGATGAAGCGTTACATGAAGTAGCGATGGACATCGAGGAAGGTGCTGATATGGTGATGGTGAAGCCGGGTATGCCTTATCTGGATATCGTACGTCGTGTTAAAGATGAATTTGGCGTACCAACGTTTGCTTATCAAGTGAGTGGGGAGTATGCAATGCACATGGCTGCAATTCAAAATGGTTGGTTGAAAGAACAAGAATGTGTTCTAGAATCATTATTATGCTTTAAACGTGCTGGTGCTGACGGTATTCTGACATATTTTGCGAAACGCGTAGCGATATGGCTTAAAGAAAATAACGTATAATTATTTTACGGCAATAAAAAACCGAGCATGCGACTCGGTTTTTACTTTCTGATTGTCTATTATTTTTCTTGAACTTGTAACACTAAATTATGCTTAGCTTGTAATTCTAACTCAGATGCTAATGCGGCTGCACGTAATGGATGCCGCGCTAACCATTGTGTTGGCAAGGTGATGGTTAATGTATTTTCTTCAGCGAGAGTAAATGAAAACTCTGGGATTGTACCATCAGTACGTCGTAAGGCTAGTGTGTACGATACCCTTAAGATACGACAAAGCAGCAATGCACTTGCGTAACTGATTGCTGATTGTTGTGCTAACAAAGACAAATTTAATTCATCACGTTGGTTAATTAATAACGCCGACAATAATTGCTTCTGCGCTTTGGTAAAACCAAGCATATCTGTGTTATCGATAATATAAGCCGCGTGTTGTGGCGCTTTCTTATAATCAATTGATAAGCCGATCTCGTGTAGAGAGCTGACATAAGCAAGTAAAGGTCCTGCTTGGGTATCGCCTTCTGAAATCGTTATTTTTAGTTGGTCAAATGCTTCTAACGCTGTACTTTTAACGCGTTCGGCTTGTCCCAGATCCAGTTGATGTTTTACCATCAAGTTATTTACTGTTTGCTGACGTACATTGTGACTTGCACGCAGCCCTGTCATTTCGTAAATAACGCCTTCTCTTAATGCACCGCCAGCTAAAAACATATTGTTGATTTCTAGGCTTTCAAATAGCGCGGTAAGAATGGCTAAACCGCTTGTAAATACGGGTTTTCTATCAGCTGCTAAGCCTTTGATGTTAAGGTTTTCAATATCACCACAGGCAATTGCTTGCTGTTGGATACAGTGTAATTTCGTCAAGGTTATCTGTTCGTTCTCACCTTGTGCGACCATAATTTCTTGTAGCGCTTGGATCGTACCAGAAGCACCTATACACGTATTCCAACCAATGGTTAAATACTTTTCTAGTTGAGGGGTCAAAACTGCTTTTGCCGCATTAATTGCTTGCGTAAAGTTATGTTGATTAAGCTTACCATCAGCAAAATAGTTATTTAACCAAGTAACACAGCCCATCTTAAAGCTATAAAGTAGTTTTGCTTGTGCTTGTTCACCAATAATGAGTTCAGTACTTGCGCCACCGATATCAACCACTAAACGATTGCCTTGGCCACTGCTGGTATAGGCAACGCCTTTGTAGATAAGTGCAGCTTCTTGTTCACCGGAAATAATGTTTACCGGATGTGCCAATATTTTTTCTGCCGTAGCAAGAAATACAGCTACATTTTTTGCTAAGCGCAATGTAGCAGTACCAACAATCCGAATGTTCTCGGCAGGAATGTCTTGTAGCTGCTCAGCAAACAAACTTAAACAATCCCAACCGCGCAGAAGTGCTGCTTGGTTGAGGTTATTTTCTGCATCAAGGCCAGCAGCAAGTCTTACTTTACGCTTCACTTTAGCAACAGTTTGTAGGCTATTGTTAACTTCACGAACGACCAGCATATGAAAGCTGTTTGAACCGAGGTCAATTACGGCATATAAATTTGACGAACTTTTTTTACTCACACTAATCACTTTATCTATAAACAAACTATTTAATTAATGGGTTTTGTTATGCGTATTATGCTGACGTTGGCCAGTACGACGCGTTTTGTTACGATCATTCATTGATCTTGAATTACCTGGACGAGCACGTTTAGTGTGGATCGGTCGTGGTAAGTCAGTTAATAGCGCTGTTTTATCGTAATGACAAACAGGGATCGTATGTTCAATGTATTCTTCAATCGCGGGTAAATTATAAATGTATTTTTCACAAGCGAAACTAATTGAATGACCTTCTGCACCAGCACGACCAGTACGGCCAATACGGTGTACGTAATCACCACAATTATCGGGTAAATCGTAGTTAAATACATGACTTACAGCTGGAATATGTAGACCACGTGCTGCAACGTCCGTCGCGACAAGAATGTCTAATTTACCTTGGGTGAATTGTTCTAGAATACTGTTACGTTTTTTCTGAGGGATATCACCTGTTAATAAACCAACGCGATGTTTATCTGCTGCCAAGTGGCCCCAGATTTCTTCACATTTATGTTTAGTATTGGCAAATACAATGGCACGTTCTGGCCATTCTTCTTCAATTAACGTTTGTAATAATGCCATTTTGTCATCATTTGATGGGTGAAATAGCTCTTGAGTAATACTGCTACCTGTTACTTTCTCTGCTTCAACAGTTACTTCTTCTGGTTCGTTCATGTGCTGATAAGCTAATTCACGAATATCCCAAGTAAAGGTCGCTGAAAACAGTAAGTTTAGGCGCTGTTTTGGTTCTGGCATTTTACGCATCAGATAACGAATATCTTTAATGAAGCCTTGATCTAGCATACGATCAGCTTCATCTAATACTAATGCTTCAACACCTGATAAATCCATTGTTTTTTGTTTTTCAAAATCAATGATACGACCCACAGTACCGATGATGATATCAACGCCTTTTTCAAGGTTTTCACGTTGAATATCGTAGCTTTCACCACCATAAACAAGACCCATTTTAAGGCCAGTTGTTTTGGCAATAGGTAACGCATCTTTATGAATTTGAATTGCAAGTTCGCGTGTTGGCGCTAAGATAATAGCGCGAGGCTTATTTTTTGGACGATCTTCGGCTGGTTTTGTTTTCAATAAATGATGAAAAATAGCGGCCAAAAATGCGATAGTTTTGCCTGTACCAGTCTGTGCTTGACCGGCTACATCTTTACCTTGGATGGCAAATGGCAAGCTAAGTGCTTGAATTGGTGTACAATATTCGAAGCCTGAAGCTTCTAACCCAGCAAGTACGTCGGCATTAAGGCCAAACTGGGAGAACTTATGTTCTGTAAGATGTTTTTTGCTCATTTATTTAGCATATCAGGTTAAGCTTGCATTAAGAACTTAAATCTATTGAAATAGGGCAATGAGTGCCACATATATGTAGTAACAAAATTATTTTTTATTGGAGTTATAAATGAGCGACAAAATTATTCAGCTAACCGATGCTGCTTTCGATATGGATGTGTTAAATTCAGAATTACCTGTACTAGTTGATTTTTGGGCTGAGTGGTGTGGACCTTGCAAAATGATCGCGCCGATCTTAAGCGAAGTTGCTGAAGAGTACGCAGGTAAAGTAACTATCGGTAAATTAAATATCGATCAAAATTCAGGTACACCACCTAAATTTGGTATCCGTGGTATCCCGACTTTATTGTTATTTAAAAACGGTGCAGTTGCGGCAACTAAAGTTGGCGCATTATCAAAAGCGCAACTTCAAAGTTTTCTAGACGAAAACCTGTAGCATGTAAAATATTGACGAGATTTTGTTTTTTAATCTCGTCAATATGCTATTATTCAGTGGACGAATAAAATTATAAATGCTACTTTCGTTGTTCGTTTATTGTTCTACGTGCCGAACCAGGCATCATAATCAATGATCCAATCATTGATTCAATAACTCAAATTATCGATTCATTACTTAGTTAATGACTCACACACTCGATCATTGATTCAAATACTTTATCCTTGGTTGACATTCCGTTACGCAAAGGTTGCATAAGCTCGAACTCATCATTATGAATTTAACCGAATTAAAAAACACACCAGTTTCTGAACTTGTAAAACTGGGCGAATCTATGGGTCTAGAAAATCTGGCTCGCTTAAGAAAACAAGACATCATTTTTTCTATCTTAAAAGCTCACGCAAAAAGCGGTGAAGACATTTTTGGTAATGGTGTTTTAGAGATTTTGCAGGATGGCTTTGGTTTCTTGCGTTCAGCAGACAGCTCTTATCTTGCCGGCCCTGATGATATTTATGTCTCGCCAAGTCAGATCCGTCGCTTTAACTTGCGAACGGGTGATACCGTTGGTGGTAAAATCCGCCCGCCAAAAGATGGCGAACGATATTTTGCCTTGTTAAAGATTGACCAAGTTAACTTTGACCGCCCTGAAAACTCTCGTAATAAAATCCTCTTTGAAAACCTTACTCCAATCCATCCAAATGAACGTCTTCGTTTAGAACGTGGTAATGGCAGTACCGAAGATATCACTTCGCGTATTCTTGATTTAAGTGCACCGATTGGTAAAGGTCAACGTGGTTTAATTGTGGCACCACCGAAAGCTGGTAAAACAATGCTATTACAAAACATTGCCTCTTCAATTGCGTTAAATCATCCTGACGCGACATTGATGGTTCTGCTTATCGATGAACGTCCGGAAGAAGTAACAGAGATGCAGCGTTTGGTTCGTGGTGAAGTAATTGCTTCAACATTTGATGAACCTGCTAACCGACATGTGCAAGTTGCGGAAATGATGATCGAAAAAGCGAAACGTCTTGTCGAGCACAAGAAAGACGTGATCATCTTACTTGATTCTGTAACGCGTCTAGCACGTGCTTACAATACAGTGACACCGTCATCAGGTAAGATTTTATCTGGTGGTGTTGATGCAAACGCTTTACACCGTCCGAAGCGTTTCTTCGGTGCTGCACGTAATGTTGAAGAAGGTGGTTCTTTAACTATTATCGCAACAGCATTGATTGATACTGGTTCGAAAATGGATGAAGTAATTTACGAAGAATTTAAAGGTACTGGTAACCAAGAGTTACACCTTAATCGTAAAATTGCAGAACGTCGTGTTTATCCTGCGATTGACTTCACTCGTTCAGGTACGCGTCGTGAAGAACTGTTAGCAGATAAAGCTGAGTTACAGAAAATGTGGATCCTACGTAAAATCGTGCACCCAATGGGTGAGATTGATGCGATGGAATTCCTGATTGATAAACTGGCTATGACGAAAACGAATGATCAATTCTTCGAAGCAATGAAGAAGCAAAAATCATAATCGCTTAAGTTAACTGTCTGTGATTAATATTTAAAATAAACGCCATATATTTTGTTTTTATAACAAATGTGTGGCGTTTTTTTTTCAAAAAATAGCGTGGAATTGTTTATGAAATATAAAGATCTGAGAGACTTTATTGCCTTACTTGAAAGCAAAGGCGAATTAAAACGTATTCATCAAGAAATTGACCCGTATTTGGAAATGACGGAAATTTGCGATCGCACATTAAAAGCAGGCGGTCCGGCATTATTATTTGAAAATCCGAAAGGCCATACTATGCCGGTATTGGGTAACCTGTTTGGTACACCCGATCGCGTTGCGATGGGGATGGGTCGTGAAAGTGTCAGTGAACTGCGTGAAGTGGGTGAATGGTTATCCTATTTAAAAGAACCTGAGCCACCGAAAGGTTTTAAAGAGTTAATGGAAAAAGTACCGATATTTAAACAGGTACTGAATATGCCCACCAAAAGGCTGCGTAAAGCACCCTGCCAAGAAATAGTGTTAACAGGTGATGATGTTGATTTAAGTCAGATCCCTATTCAGCATTGCTGGCCGGGAGACGTTGCCCCATTAATTACTTGGGGTTTAACGATCACCCAAGGTCCTTATAAAAAACGTCAGAATTTAGGTATTTATCGTCAGCAAGTACTGAGTAAAAACAAATTAATTATGCGTTGGTTATCTCATCGTGGTGGTGCTCTGGATTTTAAAGAATTTCAAGAACTAAACCCGGGTGAAAACTACCCTGTATCTGTGGCACTAGGTGCTGATCCTGCGACAATTTTAGGTGCCGTAACGCCTGTACCAGATACGTTATCGGAATATGCTTTTGCAGGTTTATTACGTGGTAGTCGTACTGAAGTCGTTAAATCTATTTCTAATGACCTTGAAGTGCCTGCAGGTGCTGAAATTATCTTAGAAGGTTATATCGCGCCGGGCGAGATGGCAGAGGAAGGCCCTTATGGTGATCATACCGGTTACTATAACGAGACTGACTCTTTTCCTGTATTTACGGTGACGCACATTACGATGCGTAAAGATGCCATTTATCATTCTACCTATACAGGTCGCCCTGCAGATGAACCTGCTGTATTGGGTGTGGCGCTAAACGAAGTCTTTGTACCGATTTTACAAAAGCAATATCCTGAAATTGTTGATTTTTATTTACCGCCAGAAGGTTGCTCTTATCGTATGGCGGTAGTGACAATTAAGAAACAATATCCTGGTCATGCAAAGCGCGTGATGCTGGGAGTGTGGTCATTCTTACGTCAGTTCATGTATACCAAATTTGTTATCGTTTGTGATGATGATATTAATGCGCGTGATTGGAATGATGTTATTTGGGCTATTACGACCCGTATGGACCCCGCTCGCGATACGACAATGATTGAACATACGCCAATTGATTATCTCGATTTTGCATCACCGGTATCGGGTCTTGGCTCTAAAATGGGTATGGATGCAACCAATAAATGGCCTGGTGAGACAGATCGTGAATGGGGCGAACCAATTGTGATGGATGAGAAGGTTAAGCAGCGAGTCGATGATTTATGGGACGAATTAGCGATTTTGTGATATAAATGAGCTAGATCATAAAAATTCGTGCTTGTCAGAGATTGAAAGGGAATGTATGTTAAGAATTAAGTGTGAAGTGACGTTGTTAGAGTCGTATACAGATACTGTATTTAACGTGAAACTAAAACCAGAGCAGAAGGTTGAGTTCCAGGCTGGACAATATCTAATGGTAGTCATGGCAGAAGACGACAAGCGCCCATTTTCTATTGCTTCAAACCCAAGTAATGATGATGTTTTAGAATTACACATTGGTGCATCAGAGCAAAATTCATATGCAATGCAAGTAGTGGAAAGACTAAAGTCAGGTACTATAGAAGTTGAACTTCCAGGTGGTAATGCTGGTTTAAGGGAAGACTCAGAGCGTCCTTTAGTATTGATTGCTGGCGGTACTGGCTTCTCTTACACTAAGTCTATTCTAGAGCGTGCGGTAGAAGTTAATCAACGTCCTATTTCATTATATTGGGGTGCGCGTGAAGCATCACATTTATATGCATTTTCGTTGGCACAAGAATTAGCTGATGCGCATCCACAGGTGACTTTTATTCCTGTTGTCGAAACGGCTCCAGAGCAATGGTCTGGTAAAGTTGGGCAGGTGCATAAAGTAGTCATGGATGATGTTGCTAATTTAGCTGCATGCGATGTTTATATTGCTGGTCGTTTTGAAATGGCTGGTGCTGCGCGTACTGACTTTGCACCACTAGGCGTTAAAGAACACTTATATGGCGATGCATTTGAATTCATTTAATTGATAATGAATGTGCTCGTATTAAAAAAGCCGTAACGGATGTTACGGCTTTTTATTATTTAAAATATCAGGTTAGCTTAGTTGAGAAGAATATGACTAAGCTTGCTGATGATAACTTAAGCTTTTTTTGTACGTTGCATTTGCATCATTAACTAGGCCTAGTTTTTCGTAAGCGTGTGCTAATGCAGTATATGCAGAGGTCGATGGTGATTGGCTTATGCCTTGACTTAGTTCTTCTACCGCTTCGCTCCAGCGCCCTTCTTTTACCATGAGCTGACCAATGCATACAGCTAATAAACCGGAGCCTTCACGGGTCTTTTGTAGACGCTTAAGACGCTCGATCAGTGCATGGTAATCACTAATATTTAATTTGGGAGTTAAGCTGATTAACTCTGGATATAACTCATTACTTAATGCATCCATCATCAGCAGATAAGCTGACTGGTGGTCGTTACGCCCCATTAATAGATTGACTGTTTCTGCTAGATAACGCCCATCATGCTTAAGTGCTTTTGGTAGTGAACTCCAGGTATCAAGTAATCCAGTGCTGCCTTGTTGTTTTGCTACTTCTCCTAAATGTTCGAAATGACTATGTTTACGTAGTTCATCAGCTTCACCAGAGGTCAGTAATTTTTGTTTTTGTAATGTTGGAATAAGCGAGAGTAATTGTCCCCATTCTTTTCTTTCAATACAGACAGCTTTGAACATCGTTAGCACAACCTTATGCTTTGGATGTTTATCATGTAATGCGGATAGTGATGCAAATGCTTGTTCAAATTGCTGTTGCTCAATTTGTAATTTAGCTTGCGTTATCTCGACCGCCAGGATGTTTTTATCTGCATTCTTGTGTGCTAATAATAAATATTCATCACGTTTTTCTTCATTGCCAAGACCTTGTGCAGATTGTGCAGCGGCAAGGTAATTTAACACGGGGACTTGTGCTTTCTTGGCTGCTTTTAAGGTTAACGTTTCAGCTTGTTTAAAGTCACCACTGGCTAATGCTAAGATCCCTTTTTCTGTTTGTATTTTAGCGCGAGCTTGATGATAGCGATTAAACCAACCTAGGCTGTGAATCAGTTTATTGATTAATGCTTCAAAGCCTAATAAAGTAAAGTAGAAAGCAATAATCATCACGACGGAACTACTGACCGTAGCATCAATGACATAATCACCAGCTGCAATCATTACATAACCTTTATTGCCCATTAAGTATGGGGCACCAATTGCACCTGCAAGAAGCAGCGCGATTAATACTATAAATCTAACCATTTTATCTGCCTCCGTTTATTTTGTGCTAGTACTGTTAGCTAACTCGTTGATTTTGCGATCTCTGATGGTTGTTTGGATCAGTGCCGCACTGTTTAGTTTTTCTGGATATTTTGTGGTAATAGTTGCTTTACTCAATGTATCAAGACTTGCTAGCATACTTTTCGCTGCGGGTTGGTTTACATCGTAATAACGCTTAATCCAAGTTGTTGCTGTTTTCAGTGCATGCTTAAATTTAGCTTGGTCTTGACGGTATATTGCGAGTTCAGCTTGTAATAGTTGTGTTTTTAAATTTTCAGTTAAATACCAAGCTGCTTGTGGTGATAATAGGGCGTCAACTGAATTATCTTGGCGACGGATAGTGATAAAATTATCGCTGAAAGATTGCCATGACTTAGCGAGATTCGCTTTCCAGTCTGAACTATTACTTGATAATGTATTGTCTGTCTTCACTACATCAGGACGAGTAAAGCCTGCTAATACGAGATTATCGACTTCTTCTACTTGAATCGAGAGTTTCAGTGCTAAACCATCATGATCAATACGCGGTAATTTAGTCAGTGTGGCAATATCTTGCTCAATCACTTTGCGCAGTGGTAATAAGCTCGGATCATTTAATTGCGTTAAACGACGACTGGCAGATGATAATAACGCTAAGCTAGTATCAACATCTTGTTCTAGGGCTATTTTTCGGCCCGCGATACGAATTAAGTATTCCGCTTCTGCGAGCATCCATTCATTGGGATTGCGCATTTTAAGATTCGCGACCGCTAATTGTACGGTTTCGAGTTGTGAAGTGGTTAGTTTTTCACTGTCTTGGATCTGGCTAAGCTGTTGCGTCGTTTGCTTTAATTGGTTGGCTACAGCTTTTTTGTCTTCGCTTAACTGCTGACGTAATGAATGTTGAGTATCTTTTTGATCTTGCAACTGTGCTTGTAGTTTTGTTAGGACTTGTTGCTGCAGCTGGTTTTGCTGATGGCTATGATAATAGAGACCTGCGCTAAGGCCTAGCGTTAACAGGATCGCAACCGCACCAGTGACAATGCCCGCTTTACTTGCTGGCTTACCTTCCGTTGTAATCGTGTCTGATGAATCAACAATGCCTTTGTTGGTTGTTTTAGTATTGGCATTTTGACTATTTTTTTTCTTGTCTGTCATTTAGCTTATTCCTATCTGCATATCCAATTGCTTAACAGCATTAAATAATGAATTATTTGATGCACCACTAGCAATGGTGACGTGTTCTATTCCTAACCCATGAGCAAGTGCTGCTATTCGTTGGCTAGGAACAATAAAGTGTAAGTTTAGTACCCAAGGTAACGCTGTGTAGGGTATCGTTTTTATTAGGTTACCCAGAATTTCACCGCTAGTGATAATAACACTATTAATGGCGAATTGTTGCCACTTATTAATCAACAATTCAGGTTCGTAATCGGGGGAAGAACGTTGATAAACTTCACAATAGGTCACATTTGCCGAGCGTTGTATTAGATCTTCAGCCATTGTCTCTCGGCCCCCATTACCGCGTAGAATAACGATGTTTTTGTGTTCTACTGCCGTATTAATAAGTAGTTTTAACACCCCTTCGCTATCATGTGTTTGGGGTATTTTGGCGTGATTGATACCGTATTTTTGCCAGCGTAGTGCTGTTGTTGGACCTACGGCAATGTAATTTATATGCTGTGGCCAAGTTTTATTTTCTTGTATTAAACTGCGATTCGCATAATTTATAGCATTATCGCTTATGGCAATAATATAGTCACCAGGCTGTAATTTTTCCAGTAATGAACTGACTTTATTAAATTGCTGTCCTGCGGATATATCGATAAACGGACAACATAAGGCAGCCCCATTAGCTGCCTCAATTTGACGAGCTAGTTGCTCGCCTTTAACGCGTGGGCGAGTGATTAGCGCCCTGATTTTCATGCGTCTGCGTTATTATAAACAGCAGCTAAAATTTCTTTTGCACCTTGCGCCAGTAATTCATCTGCAAGTGTGAGTCCTAGCTGGCGTGCATTTTTACGGTCTCCACGGATTTCTGCGCGAATTACTTCAGTGCCGTCTGGTTTTCCAACCAGTCCACGTAGCCATAATTCATCACCGTCGATTAGTGCGTAACTACCGATTGGTACCTGACAACCACCTTCAAGGGCTAAGTTCATTGCACGTTCGGCAAGCACGCGATCACTGGTTAGGGCATCATTTAATGGCGCTAATAATGCTTTTACACGTTCATCTGTTGTGCGACATTCAATGCCTACAGCACCTTGTCCTACTGCTGGTAGGCTTTGTTCTGGTTCAATGTAGCTGGCAATACGGTATTCCATATCAAGACGTTTTAATCCGGCTGCAGCTAAAATTATTGCATCATAATTTTTATTATCGAGTTTGTTTAAACGTGTATTTACGTTGCCACGTAAGTCCATAATTTTTAGATCCGGACGCGCCTCACTCAACTGGCATTGACGGCGTAAACTACATGTACCAACGATTGCACCTGGTGGCAGTTCTTCAATTTTGCGGTAAGTATTTGAAACAAATGCATCGCGTGGGTCTTCACGCTCACAAATTACTTCTAAGCCTAAACCTTCTGGAAATTCAACTGGTACATCTTTCATTGAATGCACGGCGATATCGGCGCGATCTTCAAGCATTGCTATTTCTAGTTCTTTTACAAAAAGACCTTTACCACCCACTTTTGCTAAAGGCGTATCTAAAATGATGTCACCCTTGGTTACCATTGGGATTAATTCAACGGTAAGGTTTTGATGAATTGCTTCTAGGCGTGCTTTTACATATTCAGCTTGCCACATTGCTAATGGGCTTTTACGGGTTGCAATTCTTAGAGTTTCAGTAGCCATTTTATTTCCAAATTTAACTAGATTAGCTAAATATTAACAGATTTAATTCGTTAATGGTTGATCTAAGGTGGGCTTATTTGTAAAAAACACGCCTTATTTAGGCATGCGATAACATAGATAATTGGGTCTAAACAGCGCGTTATTTAGAGGGCGTTGGTGTGATAGCTAAATAAAGGGGGTTAAGATAATGATTTATATTGTGGGCTATTAGGCTGCAGCGTGTACTACTGCAGCTTAATAAATTAATGACGATTAACTAGTCACAATTAAGGCGGAATACTTTATGACTTTTTTTGATGTATTGTTTAATACTGCCAAGGGCTGTTTTAACTTCACCTTTTGATGTTGCCTTTTGCAACTGGTTAAAAAGGTGCGTTAATTTTTCCATACCTTGCTGATAAGCCATATGCTGCATATGCGTACTATGATTCATCCCTTTCATATTAGCCATGTTACTGTGGTCCATGCCTTTCATATTGCCGTGGTCCATACCTTCCATTGGGGGAATGTCTTGCTGTAGTTTTAATGGTATTTCATCTTTAGCTTTAGCACTGTTTGCCAGTAATGTTGTTAGCTGCACTTGCATTGCGGCTTGATCACCACGTTTAAAGGCGCTGACATAGGCTTTTAAATCATCACTCATCTCTGACATGACACTGCCTAGTTGGGTATCTTTACAGTGACCATCCTCATCGCCGTGGGCAAAAACCGGTGAACTGATGGCGGTGCTAAGTGCAATTGCTATTGTAATTTTCTTAAACATTATTTTGCTTCCTTAATATATTTATTTTATTTATTCGGGCTTATTACATCTTGATCATCAATCATCTGGGATTTTAAGGTGATTGATTTCCACAAGTAGAAAGACGCAGGTAATACTAATAGTGTCAGAATGATCGCTGATGCCATGCCACCAATCATAGGTGCGGCAATGCGTTGCATTACCTGTGAACCAGTGCCGTCACCATACATAATTGGGATTAAACCGATGATCACGGTTGCCACTGTCATCATAATTGGACGGACACGTAAGCCTGCGCCATCCATCACTGCTTGCTGTAATTTAGCTTTAGTGAAGTTACCCGCAGCTTGTACGCTTGCTAACGATTGGTTTAAATAAACGAGCATGATGACGCCTATTTCGACTGAGACACCAGCCAGGGCGATAAAACCAACCCCGACGGCGATCGAGAAATTGTAGTTGAGTAAATATAATAACCAGATACCACCAATCATGGCTAATGGCAGTGTTCCGAGGATCAGCAATACTTCGCCCACACGTCTAAAGGCGAGATACAGTAACAGAACGATAATTGCGAGCGTTGCTGGGATCACCACGGATAGGGTGTCTTTAGCACGTTGCATATATTCGTATTGTCCTGACCAGGTAATTGAATATCCAGCGGGTAATACTAATTGTTCGGCTACCGCTTTTTGGGCATCGACCACATAAGAGCCGAGATCTCGGCCTTCGATATCCACATAAATCCAACCATTAGGGCGTGAATTTTCGGTTTTTATCATAGGTGCACCGTCTTCGACATAGATATTTGCGACATCACTTAAGGCGATTCTTGCACCAAGTGGTGTTATCAGCGGCAATAATTTCATTTGCTCAATACTGTCTCGATAAGACTGAGGGTAACGAATATTTACCGGGTAACGTTCCAATCCTTCAATGGTTTGAGTGACGTTAACGCCACCTACGGCTGTAGATATGACTTCTTGTACATCAGCAATATTCAGTCCATAGCGCGCCGCTTTTTCACGCTCGATATCAATTTTCACATAACGTCCGCCCACAACACGTTCAGCATAAGCGGATGCGGTACCAGGTACGTTAAGTAAGATTTTTTCTATCTGTTTACCGATCTTTTCAATTTCGATGAGCTTTTCACCCGCGATCTTGATACCAATCGGCGTTTTGATACCAGTGGCTAACATATCAATACGGGTTTTGATTGGCATTACCCAAGCGTTGGTTAAGCCTGGAAATTGGACTAATCTATCAAGTTCTTGGCGTAAACTCTCAGAGGTAACTCCTTCTCGCCACTGCGCTTTTGGTTTTAAAGTGATGAACGTTTCAATCATGGTTAATGGTGCTGCATCAGTGGCGGTTTCGGCGCGACCTGCTTTACCCCATACGCGTTCTACTTCAGGCACTGTTTTGATTAACTTATTGGTTTGCTGTAATAACTCTCTGGCTTTACCTATGCTGATGCCGGGGTAGGTGGTTGGCATATACATGAGGTCACCTTCATCAAGCGGTGGAATAAATTCACTACCGATCTTATTGACGGGATAAAAACCGACAGCAACAAGGCCAATAACGATACAAAGTAGCAGTACTGGTGCTTTGAGAGAGAATGCCAATACCGGACGGTATAATGCGATTAAACCGCGGTTGATTGGGTTTTTATGTTCAGGTAAAACCTTACCGCGAATAAAGTAGCCCATTAAAATCGGTACTAAGGTGACTGCGAGTCCAGCTGATGCCGCCATCGCATAAGTTTTAGTAAAGGCGAGCGGGGCAAACATTTTACCTTCTTGGCCTTCCAGTACGAATACGGGGACAAAGCTGAAAGTAATGATCAGTAAGGAAAAGAATAATGCTGGCCCGACTTCTGCAGCCGCTTTACTGATGACCTGCCAACGATTCTTATCTGTTAAAGGCGTTTTCTCAATATGTTTATGGACGTTTTCGACCATCACAATAGCTCCATCGACCATAGCGCCAATAGCTATCGCGATCCCACCTAGTGACATGATCTTGGCATTGATTCCTTGCCATGACATCACAATGAAGGCAACAAGAATACCTATGGGTAAACTGACTAATACGACTAATGAGCTACGAATATGGAATAGGAATAATGCGCAAACCACAATAACGACAAGGAATTCTTCTAATAACTTTCGGTAAAGATTTTCGACTGCATTATCGATTAATGTTGAACGGTCATAGGTAGGAACAATTTCAACACCTTCTGGTAGTGAAGCTTGTAATGTTTGTAGTTTGTCTTTGACTGAAGCAATAACTTCACGGGCATTTTCACTGTAACGCATGACAATAATGCCACCAACGACTTCACCTTCACCGTTTAGTTCGGAAACGCCACGACGCATTTGTGGGCCTAGGACTATATCAGCGACATCACCTAATAATAATGGTGTACCTGTATTACTGAGTTTTAAGGGGATGTTTTTTAAGTCATCGATTGAGCTGATGTAACCATTCGCACGCACCATGTATTCGGCTTCAGCCATTTCGATGACGCTTGCTCCCGCTTCCTGATTACCCCGTTTAATCGCGTTAGTGATTAATGATAATGGGATCTGGTAACTGCGTAGCTTATCTGGGTTTACACTGATCTGATATTGCTTAACCATACCGCCGACAGTCGCGACTTCCGATACACCGGGTACGGTCTGTAATTCATATTTTAAAAACCAATCTTGTATACTGCGAAGTTGGCTTAAATCGTAATTACCACTGGTATCAGTAAGTGCGTACGAATATACCCAGCCCACACCTGTTGCATCAGGCCCCAGTGCTGGTTTTGCAGTGCTGGGTAGATTTGGAGTCACTTGCGATAAATATTCTAAAACACGCGAGCGAGCCCAGTACATGTCAGTACCATCATCAAAAATAACGTAAACATAAGAGTCACCAAAGAAAGAGTAACCGCGTACTGTTTTTGCACCCGGCACCGATAACATCGCTGTCGTCAGTGGGTAGGTTACTTGATCTTCAACAACTTGTGGTGCTTGCCCTGGATAACTGGTTTTAATGATAACCTGTACATCTGAGAGATCTGGGATGGCATCAATCGGGGTATTTTTGACCACAAAACTACCGTAGATAAGTACGACTAAGGTGGCCAGTAATACCATGACACGATTGTGTATCGACCATTCAATTATTTTTTTGATCATTACAGCTCTCCTGCGTCATCAAAGTCTAACCAAGCTAAATCATCTTTACCTTGAACTGCGGGTGTGGTTGTTTTTGACATCGCCTTATCGTCCATGCTGTCCATATTCATCATACCCGCCATTGCACTGTGATCTATTGCCATACTGTTCTTGTTACTTGTTGTTGGCGGACCAATACGGCTGAAATCTGCGGTTAAGCTTGATTCTGAGTCCAACAAGAATTGCGCACTAGTAACCACGTTATCGCCATCTTTAAGCCCGGCTAAAACCTCAACATAACCTGCAGACTCTCTGCCTAAAGTGATTTTGATTGATTGATATTGGCCGTTACCTTTTGCTAGTACGATACGGTCCAAGGTACCTGAGCGGATGATAGCTTCACGTGGCACCTGGATTGCTCTGGTCTGCTGTTGGCTGCTAAGCGTTAACGTTGCAAACATGTTTGGTTTTAATTGCTCATCAGGATTGGCTATTTTTATTCTGACTTTCAGCGTGCGGGTTGCTGCATTTAATTCCGGGTATATATAATCAACTTCACCTAACCAGGTTTTTCCAGGGAAACTATCTACTTGCATTTTAGCCTTGTCACCAACTTGTACTTGACCTGCTTGAGATTCAAAAATTTCGGCTTGTAACCATATTTCTGTTAATAGCCCCGCTTCTATTATCTGCGCTGAAGGCGTGATATAAGCGCCTTCACGGATCGCAAGTTTGGTTATATAACCGGATTCTGGGGCTGATATAGTGACATTTTGGATCACTTTTTTAGCGCGCGTGAGCTGTTTAATCTGTGTTTGGTTAATTCCTAATGCAGATAAACGATGTTTTGCTGATGTGATGAGGGTTTTATTGCCGATACGGAGTGTGTTGAGTAACTCTTCTTGTGCTTTAATTAGCTCTGGTGAATATAGGGTTAATAGTGGTTGTCCTTTTGTGACGAACTCACCGGTATTATTGATGTAGAGTTTATCAACCCAACCAGACACACGACTATTGATTTGCCATAACGAATTTTGATTAAATTCCAGCATACCAACGGTATTAATTTGGGTAACAAAAGGGCGACGTTGTGCCGTTTGTGTTCGTACGCCTAAATTATTTTCTACACGTGATGAAATGGTCACTAAGCCTGCATCGTTTTCTGTTGAAGCATCTTTGTATACTGGAATTAAATCCATGCCCATCGGTGATTGACCGGGTTTATCGCGGCGGTAATTGGCATCCATGGGGGCAACCCAGTACAGCGGCTCTTGGGCTGTGGTATTTTGCGTTTGCTCGGCATATACAGGGACTAAATCCATGCCCATCGGTGATTGACCTGGTTTATCGCGGCGGTAATTGGCATCCATTGGGGCTACCCAATACAGGACCTCTAGTTCTGCGCTAGTTGTATTCGTTGTTGCTTGTGTACTAAACCAAGTACCTGCAGCAAGACCCAATGCTAATGTAATTGAGCTGGTAAGTAATGTTTTCATATCGACCTCTATAGTGCTTGAAAATAACGAATGCGAGCTAAGGTTTTTAAATTTTGAAAGTGCAATTGCTGGTATTCAAGCGTAAGTGCTTGTTCATCCATTAATGCTTTGATGACTTGTTCAAAATCATTGGTATTGGCTTGATAACCTTGTATTGCAGCATCACTATTAGATTTGGCTTGTACTAGAAGGGTGTCTTGGTAGCGCTGTATCCTTGCCTTGGTATTACTGAAATTTGCGATTGCGCCATTTAATATGCCATTGAATTTAATCAGTAATAGAGCTTTTTCTGCTTGCTTAATCCCCCTACCTTGAGCGGCCGCTATAACTACTTGATCTTGGCGGTTACTCGTGAATAGAGGAATGTTCATTGTGATGGAACCACTGATTAAATCACTACGGCTGGATCCGGATGCCATATCTAGTGCTTCACGATGACCGTAACCAATATCAACTTTAAAGGCTGGTTTATAGGATTCATTGGCAGTGGCTATATTATTTTTAGCTACGTCGATGGCTTGTTGCGCGGCTAATACCTGTGGGTGATCAGCCAGTAACCGATAGTGTTTTAGATTTGCTTGCTGCGCATATTCAAGGCTTTGCGGCCACGTTGGTAGCTGAGAATCAAATTCATCAAACGCTTGAGGCCCAATCCAAGAGACGAGTTTCCCACGTAATGCTTGTTCTTGCTGCGCAAAGGCGGCAATTTTGTCATCAAACTTGGCGAGTTCTAATTCTGCTTTAATCAAATCTTGGTTTTGACGATAACCTAGCTCAAATTGACGGTAGAGGTTGGTAACATGCTGGCTAAATAATTGCTTATTTTTAGCTAGAATGGTTTGGGCTATTTTGGCAAAGCTAATATCAAACCATAATTCTCGGATCTGTAGTTTTAGTTCTAATTGGCGATTTTCTGCGAATTGTATGCTCTGTTGTGCTTGTAGTGAGAACCCTTTCGCTGTTAACTCCAGGGTATCACCCGCTGAAAACTGTTGTGATAAACCAAGACTAAATTGGGTCATTGGATCATCGGATAATGAGAAACTATCAACAGGCACATTGGATAAACCGAATTTAATCATAGGGTCTGCAAGCTGAGATTGGCTAATACCTTGTGCTTTTAAACGTGCTTGTTGGGCACTGTATAAGATTGCTGAAGGATCGCGTTGTAGGGCTATGTCTTCTGCAATCGCGAGCGTTAATTGTTGAGCGTTAGCATTTATAGTCAGTAATGCGAATAGCCCCAAATAAATTTTTGATGGCATTATACTTCCTTAATTGATTGATTTTTTAAATGTTATTAAAATCAGCTAATCAAAGGAGGTCGATAGAGGTTATCTTGGTGTTGTTTTAGAGGTGGGGTTAATTCGTAACGTAGTGAGTTACTTTGTTTATGGGGGTTTAAGAGCGGTTTATTATTATAATTAATAAATGATGATACGCAGGTCGTATTACAGTCGCTGCAATTATCCATCTTGCTGCAATCATCGTCATTATATTGATTTTTTGAATGTTGAAGCTGCGGATTATCATGCTGTATTTTACTCATACTGTTTTGAGAACTGCATGGCATGTTTGGCATATCACAGAAAATATTGGTTGGCATCGTGCGCATGCTCATTGCCTGAAGCGGTAATGAGAATGTGTTTATTAATATTAATAAAATCAATAACGCTATACGCATGAAAAAAGACACATCAAAAAGGTAAACAAATAATGAATATGATAAAAAGTTTAATCTTTACCTTAAGGGGAAGGTCAAGTGTTGAGATGATTATATTGGCAGGTAAATTTTAGGTATAAAAAAACCTCGATAAACGAGGTTTTCTTATTTATTCTTGTAAGAAAGTGGTGGGCTGTGAAGGATTTGAACCTTCGACCAATTGATTAAAAGTCAACTGCTCTACCAACTGAGCTAACAGCCCCCGTATTCTTTCTTTTTATAGCTTATGTCTTATGACATAACACCACAATAGTGGTGGGTCCTACTGGGCTTGAACCAGTGACCCTCGCCTTGTAAGGGCGATGCTCTCCCAACTGAGCTAAGGACCCACATTATTTTTTAGCGATAGTTGTGTCTATCGTTTAAACTGGTTGCGGGAGCCGGATTTGAACCAACGACCTTCGGGTTATGAGCCCGACGAGCTACCAAACTGCTCCATCCCGCGACAATGCTGTATATTCTTTATAAAAGCTAAGTAAAGTGGTGGGCTGTGAAGGATTTGAACCTTCGACCAATTGATTAAAAGTCAACTGCTCTACCAACTGAGCTAACAGCCCTTTACTTTATGCTTCTTTTTACAAAGAAATTTTGTTGTGTATGTCTTATGACATCATCACCACAATAATAGTGGTGGGTCCTACTGGGCTTGAACCAGTGACCCTCGCCTTGTAAGGGCGATGCTCTCCCAACTGAGCTAAGGACCCACATTATTTTTTTAGCGATAGTTATGTCTATCGTTTAAACTGGTTGCGGGAGCCGGATTTGAACCAACGACCTTCGGGTTATGAGCCCGACGAGCTACCAAACTGCTCCATCCCGCGACAATGCTGTGTTTTACTTTAAAAGTAAATAATAAAGAAAGTGGTGGGCTGTGAAGGATTTGAACCTTCGACCAATTGATTAAAAGTCAACTGCTCTACCAACTGAGCTAACAGCCCCAAATTCTTTCTTTATAATAAATCCCGTTACTTATCTTATAAAAGATTTAACCAGATTCAATATATGGTGGGTCCTACTGGGCTTGAACCAGTGACCCTCGCCTTGTAAGGGCGATGCTCTCCCAACTGAGCTAAGGACCCCATACTTTCGATTAATGTTGGAAACGTTGTTTTGAAGCAGCGTCCCTAATCGAGGAGGCAGATATTATCCACTTCTAAATGTTTATGCAACCCTTAATTTAATTATTTTATTTAAACTGCTTCGAGCCGATCTTTTTTACTGCGCTTTGTCTATAAAGTGCGCGCAAATAGTTTGTTTACAGCTGATTTTCTAATAGTAATAAACTAATTAACGAAAGGCGGCAGCAATGTGAATACGAGGTCACCTTAATTCCAACATTAATAATGTGACTATTTTGGCGCTATAAGTTTACCATTATCTATAAAACTGTTAGCATCATCACACTTCTATGCCTGCTGTAATGGCTAAATTTCATTGTAAAAAATCAATAAAATTTAAGCATGGTTTCTCTCATTTAAGGTTTTATTTTGCAGAGTAAAATTGTTGAACTGAAACATAAAGCTAAGTTGTTCAATCAACTTAGACTTGATCGCGCCTTATCCATTATGGATGATAACGGGCGTGAAGTGACAGCTATTTTACCTCTTTTACTGCATTGTAATCACCCAAATCTCCCTGTTTATCTTGATGCTCCAGTTCCACAGGGTATCTGTTTATTTACTCCTGATGAGCAACAACAAGATTATTTAACCTCATTAAATGTAGCACTAGATGATGATAAATGTGCCACTTGTTCGCCTATATATAGCTTATATGCAATGGGGAGCACGGGGTCTATTGGTCAAAATTGGCGTAGTGATTTAGATATTTGGGTATGTCATGATCCGGCTATGAGTGATGAGGATGCGCAGTTTTTAGAGCAAAAATGCACATTAATTACGGCGTGGGCAGAAACCCTTAATGTTGAAGTTAACTTTTTCTTGATTGCTGAAGATAAGTTTAGAAAAGTAAATAATGCGGTTATGACGAAAGAGAGTTGCGGCAGTGCCCAACATTTCTTATTACTCGATGAATTTTATCGCAGCGCTTTACGGATCGCGGGTAAGCCAAGTTTATGGCATATTTTACCGGTTGAATTTGATAATCATTATGATGATTATGTTGATCAACTGGTTGCCGATGGTGTCCTTGACCGTAACGAGTGGGTCGATTTAGGTGGTTTTCCTTGCATCCCAGCGGAAGAGTACTTTGGTTCTGCACTTTGGCAGTTATATAAAGGTATCGACTCTCCTTATAAGGCGGTATTGAAAACTTTATTAATGGAAGCTTATTCGGCAGAATACCCAAATAACCATTTGTTATCGCAAATAATGAAAGAAAATTTTCAATTGGCATCTTCACAACATTTGGAATTGTCACACGATACCTATTATCAGATTTTAGTTAAAGTAACCGCTTATCTCGAAAACATAGGTGATACTGCGCGTTTAGATTTACTACGTCGCTGTTTTTATTTGAAAATGTTCAGCGGTAATTGCGCTAATGAGAAACATGCCAGTCCAGAATGGCACCGCACTTCTGTTGCAGATGTTATTCGAGAGTGGGGTTGGCATCCAGACCGTATTGCTCATCTAGATAATCGTGATAATTGGAAGATTGAGCAAGTTCAAGAAGCGCATCCTGAATTACTTGACGCGATGATGAAGGGTTACCGTAATCTGATTGGTTTCGCCCGTCGTAATAATATTAGTGAATCTATTAACCCTGCGGATATTGGTATTTTGTCGCGTAAGTTATATGCTGCATTCGAGTCGTTACCGGGTAAAGTGACTTTTATTAATCCACAGATTTCACCTGATTTGTCCGAAAAACAATTAAGTTTCGTCCAAGTACCTGATGGTCGTTTTAATCATTCGGGTTGGTATTTATATAACTCTTCGTTAGAGCCTATGCAGATTGTTGGTCGTAAGCCTTTGGAACATAACGGCTACTTGAGTAAGTTGGTGGCGTGGAGTTATTTTAATGGATTAATGACTGATAAGACTCAGGTCGAAATTTTTAATCAAGATTCCGATATGAACAGCGATGTATTGAATTCATTCTGTAAAGATCTTAAAAATAAATTCCCAATTCAAGCGAAACCGGCCTCAAATCAGGCGTTGAGTCGTCCTTGTGAAATTCGTGATTTATCTATTTTCCTAAATTTAGAATACGATCCGACTAATCACTGGGGCGGTCGAATTATTGAATTCGATACTAATACCAGTGATGTATTCTCATTTGGTGACTGTAAAGCCTGTTTAGTCGGTAGTATTGATTTGATCTATCGTAATTCGTGGAATGAAGTACGTACGCTACATTTTTCTGGTCAAGAACGTATTGTTGATGCATTAACGACAATCATGGGTAAGATGCATCAAGATGCGACAGAACCAGATTCCATTAAAGTCTTTTGCTATAGCTTACATTTCCGTGGTTTGATTCGTCATAGTTTCGAACGTCTCGTGCGTGATTGTATTAGTACTCGACTACAACGCGATAAAGATCAGATTGTTAAAATGCTGACTATTAGTGATGACCGCTTTGGTATTTATTTTGAGCGTCGTGGTGTGTCTATTCGTAAGCTTGAAACATCACTGGATCTGTATAACCATATCTCTGAGCGTAAGCTAGAACAAATGCCACTACGTATTGATAAAACCACCACGGCAGAAGGCACGCCTTTAGCTGTGGAATCTCATTCGTCAGAAGGTTTAGTACAGTTCTTTTTTGAAAACTATAAAAATGGTTTTAACGTTTATATTGTCGATGAAGCTAATCGCGTGGAAACTTACCAGCATCTTAGTGGTAATAAAGATGAGTTAATCAAAGGTGTTCATCGATTTTATACTAATTCACAAGAAGAATCACGTAACGAAGGTACATTTGCCAATTTCAATTTACCGCAATTTTACGACATCGTTCATTCAGAAAATAAAGAATTAGAAGTCATTCCTTACGTATCCTCTAAATAATTCTATTTTTTTATAAATTATCCTCATCTTTTAGTCTATTTGTCGAAAACGGCAAATTTTATTTTTTTATTTGTTTTTTGTATGTAGGATATTGACCATTTTGTGCGTGGGAATATGCAGATCAACTGTCGTGGGCATAATCGTTTATGTCTATGTGATACACGTTGTCGCTGTTTTTAAGGTGTTGATTTTATATTGATTAATTTTCAATGTGACTTAGATCCCCTATTTATTTTCAAAAAAAGGGAATTTCTGTATTGCGGCGGTATTGGATTACTTTATAGTAGGTATTCGAAAGGACGCAGTAAGAAGTTGGTAAGGATTACCGACTTGATAACGGATTATCGAAATAGGATTTACCACAGGATGTGGTCGCAAGGAAAAGTCTTCAGGATGAAGATGCGATGGACACTCAAAGGATTTGAGTTAAAGGACACCTCTAGGATGGAGAGGAAATAAATCGGAATGATTTATTGTACCAGGATGGTAATAACAAAAAACCCGATGGATTGGGAGTTAAACCTAAAGGAAATTAGGTCAGTCAATTTGCAGGGAGCAAAATTAGTTCAAGGATAGGACTACATGACTACTTTAAGGACGGCATTTATGCCGTCCTTTTCTTTATCTACTGTTTTATTTTTATGTCTCTTTTCTTTACTACGCAATACGCTTACTTTGCTTGTTTATTATACAATTACTCCCCGT
Source organism: Moritella viscosa (assembly GCA_000953735.1). Lineage (NCBI taxonomy): Bacteria > Pseudomonadati > Pseudomonadota > Gammaproteobacteria > Alteromonadales > Moritellaceae > Moritella > Moritella viscosa. Next base: position 68,593 of record LN554852.1, read on the forward strand.
TGTTGCTTATTTAATACCACCGCCAATTAAAGCTCGTTATTAGACCTCTGTTAACAGTAGATCAGTATTTTACCGCGCATGAATTATATTCATATTTGTATCTCTATGGTTCAATTACCCTGCTTAAAATGGCAATCTAAACGACCTGTTTTTATTTGGAATTAACACTGTGATAGTGCTAGATCTGATTGGTATATTGGTAGTAACCTGATGCTAATTCGAGCAAGAGAACAAGATGATGAAGACTATCGATAACACATTTATTGAAGAAGATTTTGCTGATCAAGACTTAGAATCTGTGATCTTTACTCGCTGTTATTTTTATCGCTGTGATTTCAATCATGCGCAATTAAGTGATGCCGAGTTTATTGATTGTCAGTTTATCGAACGCGGAGATATTACCGGTTGCCGATTTGATTATGCTGATTTAAAAGGTGCGAGTTTTAAAAACTGTGATTTAAGCATGACTAAATTTACTGGCGCAGAGTGTTTTGGTATTGAGTTTCGTAGTTGTAATTTGAAAGGGGTGGATTTTAGTCGTGCTAGCTTTGCCAATTATATTACGGCTAAAACCTTCTTTTGTTCTGCTTATATAACCCAATGTAATTTGAGCTACGCCAATCTTGCCGATCAACGCATAGAAAAATGTGATTTATATGAAAATCGCTGGACGGGATGCAATTTATTGGGGGCTTCTTTACAAGGTTCTGATTTGAGTCGTGGTGAATTTTCGGCAGACATGTGGTCTCAGTTTAATTTACAGCTCTGTAATTTAAGTCATGTTGATTTAACGGGGTTGGACGCAAGGCGGGTTAATTTGCACGGTGTCACTATTTGCAGTTGGCAGCAAGAACAATTATTAGCACCGTTAGGATTAATTATTCATGGTGATTAATAAGACCGAGTGATTAATATCACAGTTTAACTGTGGTTTATTAACATTGTAAAAATGTTGAGTTTATAGGATGTTTTCGAATGTAAGAGATTGACTATTTATGCCGATAGATAAAGTCGTTATATTCAGGAGTTATCCTAGGACCTACGTGTATTTATTTATGTGACTATAATGCTTAAAGCCTATTCTCACGGAATTTGTAGCGTTTTATACTGAAAAGTTAGTGTTTAGACACTAATTAAATTTGTTTTTTATCATTATTTATTGCTTTTAGATTTGTTATATTTGTTTCCAGAGACGCAGGAAGTTCATCAGGATGATGACTTGGCACTCTACATGAAACCGCAAGGATGTGGTGGATGGCAAGGATAGCACTCACGGATTTAGAGTGAATAAAGGACACCTCCAGGATGGAGATGAGAAGCAGGTTAGGATGACTTGTTAGGCTAGGATTGCCAAAGGAACAACTCAAAGGATTGGGGAAAAGTAAATCACCTAATGGATTAGGTAAATGTCTAAGTGCAGGGAGCACAATCAGTTTAAGGATATGAGCTATTACGACAACGTAAAAGGGCTGCACTAGTTACTAGTGTAGCCCTTTTCTTTGTCTAAAATTTAGATTTTATATAAACAAAGCCTATCACTTCACGTTAGAAACTAACGTTTTCACCGCCTTGATTTTTAACTGCTTCGGTTAATACCTGTGATAATTCTTGTTGGGTGCGGTTATCAATCCATGCATCATTGATAAATGCAAAGTGATGGCCATTCGCTTTGGTTGCTACCCATAACTGGTGTAATGGCGCTTGTTTGTTCATAATAATTTGCGAACCATCACGACAGTATAAAGTCAGAATACTGTTGCTGTTTTCATAATCGAGTTCAACATCACTGTTATCAATGATTTCTTCAAAGCTTATTAATAGTTCATCAACCTGTTGGTGGAATTCTGAATCAGTCATTTTTTATTAATCCTATTGCTTTTAATTTTGTCAGTGCGATTATAAGGCATATAGAATTAATTTATCATTGAGTCGGTTATGAGCCAAGTAAGAAAAACAACATTTATTACATTAGCCTTTATGTTTAGCGCTAGTTTACTCAGTGGTTGTGGTATTTCAGGTCCGTTATATGCACCTGGTACGGGACCCGATGTCGAAAAAGCAAAACAAGTTCAGGTAGCAACACCAGTTACAGAAAGTGTAGGTAGTGATGACGCAACTGGCAAGACGCTAAGTAGCGAAGCAGAATAAACATAACATTGTCACATGATGTGCAATGAATGAATTAGTTTACGAATTAAAAGAAAAGGAATAGAGCATTGGATTACTTTAATTATCAGGATGATGGTCAGTTATTTGCGGAGCAATGTGCCGTTGCAGACGTAGCAGACAAATTTGGTACACCGACGTACGTATACAGCAGAGCTACAATTGAACGTCATTGGCATGCATTTAATGATGCTGCTGGTGTGCATCCGCATTTGGTTTGTTATGCCGTAAAAGCTAATTCAAATATTGCAGTATTAAATGTGTTGGCACGCTTGGGTTCGGGTTTTGATATCGTATCTGGTGGCGAGCTATTACGTGTGATTGCGGCCGGTGGTGATCCAAGTAAAGTTGTGTTCTCTGGTGTTGGTAAAACTATAGCTGAAATTAATTTAGCACTCGATCATCATATTCATTGTTTTAATGTCGAATCGACGGCTGAGTTGGAACGTATTAATGACGTTGCCGTGGGCCGTGGAATACAGGCACCTATATCTATTCGAGTGAATCCTAATATTGATGCGGGTACTCATCCTTATATTTCTACCGGTTTAAAAGAAAATAAATTTGGTATCGATATTGATTTAGCTGAAGGCGTTTATCAAGCTGCGAGTAAAATGCCGGGTATTAAATTAAAAGGCGTTGATTGCCATATTGGTTCACAATTAACAGAGTTGTCACCTTTTTTAGATGCTGTTGATAAGCTTCTGCTGTTGATTGATAAATTATCTTCTCTAGGTATTGTACTGGAACATCTTGATGTTGGTGGTGGCTTAGGCGTCCCTTATGATGGCGAAACTCCCCCACAACCTGCCGAATATGCGCAGGCATTAAAAGATAAATTAGCAGGGCGCAAACTGTCACTTATTTTTGAACCGGGTCGTGCCATCATGGCTAATGCTGGTATTTTAGTGAGCAAAGTTGAGTATATTAAACTTACGGAACATAAAAACTTTGCTATCGTTGATGCAGCCATGAACGATCTTATTCGTCCTGCGTTATATAGTGCGTGGCAAGCTATTGCGCCAGTGAATAAATCATTAGAGCGTGAATGTTTAAACTATGATGTTGTTGGTCCTATTTGTGAGACCGGTGATTTCTTAGGTAAGAGCCGTGATTTAACTATCGCAATGGATGATTATATTGTTGTTCGTTCTGCTGGCGCTTATGGATCAACTATGAGTTCTAATTATAATTCTCGTAGTCGACCTGCAGAAGTTATGGTTGACGGTGATGTTGCACATTTAATTCGTCGTCGAGAAGAACTTGCAGAGATCTGGAAAGACGAAGCGATTTTACCAGCTGAATAGTATTTTACCGACTGAATGAAATAGAGGGTTACAGGTTCATATGTTTATACAGTTTTCAAAGATGCACGGTCTGGGTAATGATTTCATGGTCGTTGACTGTGTTACTCAAAATGTATTTTTTAATAATGATAATATCCGTCGTTTGGCGGATAGAAATACCGGTATTGGCTTTGATCAACTTTTAGTGGTTGAAGCGCCTTATGATCCTGATCTTGATTTTCATTATCGTATTTTTAATTCTGACGGTAGCGAAGTGGAACAGTGTGGTAATGGCGCTCGCTGTTTTGCCAGTTTTGTACGTCATAAAGGGTTAACGAACAAGAGCAAGATCGCGGTCAGTACGAGTGCAGGTAAAATTTCTTTACAGGTCGAATACGATGGTCAGATCACGGTAAATATGGGTGTACCTGAATTAGCCCCGGATAAAATTCCGTTCCGTGCTACCAAGCAAGAAAAAACTTATATTTTACGTGCGTTAGACAGCACTGTGTTTTGTGGCGCTGTGTCGATGGGTAACCCGCACTGCGTGACATTAGTGGGTGATATTGAGACTGCACCATTGGCCGATCTCGGTCATGCGATCGCACATCATGAACGTTTTCCTAACCGTGTAAATGCGGGGTTCATGCAGGTATTATCACCTGACCACGCCAAATTACGGGTTTATGAACGTGGTGTTGGTGAAACACGAGCTTGTGGTACAGGTGCCTGTGCGGCGGCTGTTATTGGCCAATTACAAGGAAAACTCGGCCAAGATGTGTGTATTGAGCTGCCAGGAGGTAAATTGCAAATTGCATGGCGAGGTCCCGGTACACCGGTATTTATGACTGGTCCTGCTACACATGTTTATGATGGACAGATTAATATATGATCGACGTTGAACCTTTGATGTTGAACGCGGAAACGCCTGTTATCTCAGAGCAAGATGTGATTGCTTTTTTACAGGCAGATCCGGATTTTTTCGTGCGTAATAATGACTTAGTCGATTCCTTACCTATTTCTCATGGCGCTCAAGGTAGTGTGTCTTTAGTGACATTACGGTTAGAACGACAGCGACAACGCATTGCCGATTTAGAGCAACAGTTACAGCTGTTAGTGGCCATTGCCGCTGACAACGATAAATTATTTCGTATCTATGCCGATATTTATACTGCCTTGTTTAATTGCACTTCAGTGATGCAAATGCAACGTATTTTGGTCACTCAGATCCAATCTCAATTACCACTAGCGGCTGTAAATTTACATTTAAATGAAGCTTATTTTCACCTTAAATCACAATATTTACCGTTAGCCATTTCCGCTGGACAGTTAGTGCGTATTCGTCAGAAACAATTTGCTGGCGGTGATCATTACTTTGGTCCTGTCGCTGGCGTGGATAAAGCATTACTGTTTGGTCAAGATGCCTTGGTTAATTCAGTGGCATTAATGGCGTTAGGTGAACGGGGTGAATACGGTTTGCTCGCTATTGGTAGTGCCAATGCCGATCATTATCAGGCGGGCATGGATAACTTGCTGTTAGGTCAGCTTTGTCGCATTATCTCTACCCTGTTACCGCAACTGATGCCTTCACGTGACAACTCCATCAAATAATAATACAGGTGTAGGTAGTGAGCTACCTGCACAATGTGATCTACCTGTACAATTACTTAAACCTATCGAACGTTTTTTACGTTATATCACCAGTGAACGGCAATTAAGCCTACACACAGCCCGTAATTATCGCCGTCACCTGACCTTATTCGCCGAGCAAATGCTGACGTTACCTATCACTGAATGGCGTGGGCTTGATGCTGCCCAGGTGCGTAAGTTAGCGACCTTAAATCATAAGCTAGGTTTATCGCCTCGCAGTCTAGCAACAAAATTATCTGCATTACGCAGTTTCTGTGATTACCTGGTAATGCAAGGTGATCTCACTGCCAACCCTGCGAAAGGGGTATCGGCACCACGCCAACATAAACCTTTGCCTAAGAACCTCGATGTTGATGAAATTAATCAATTATTAGCCGTGTCTAATACTGAAGACGCTGACGACCCGTTTTTAGTGTTGCGTGATAAAGCCATGATGGAGTTAATGTACTCAGCGGGTTTGCGGTTAGACGAACTGGTTAATTTGGATTTAACAGATGTTAAGTTGCGTGAAAAAACCATGCGGGTGATTGGTAAAGGCAATAAACAGCGCCAGTTACCGATTGGTAGTATCGCGATCACCGCGTTACAAGCCTGGCTAGCTGTGCGTGGTGAATATGCTGACAACACGCAACCTGCGTTATTTGTCAGTCAATTACGACGTCGTATATCTCACCGCAGTGTACAAAGCCGGATGGCCAAGTGGGGGCAGCAACAAACATTGACTAGCCATGTTCACCCACATAAATTACGGCATTCCTTTGCTACGCATATGTTGGAATCGAGTGGTGACTTGCGTGCGGTACAGGAACTGTTAGGGCATGCTAATATCAGTACCACACAAATTTATACCAGTTTGGACTTTCAACATCTGGCCAAAGTATATGATGCCGCTCATCCTCGTGCGAAAAAGAAAAGAGAAGACTGATGAAATTCTATCGACGATTACAACAGATTAAGGCCATGAGCTTCGATCTTGACGATACCTTATATGATAACTATCCAGTCGTGCGTCGCGCCGAAGCTTGGATGCACATGCATTTACGCAGTCAATATCCACACATTAGCCATTTAGATGATAATGCTTGGTTACAGTTAAAGCGTCATGTTCTTCATCAACAACCCCATTTGATACACGATGTCAGTGGGATCCGGATTGCCTGTTTAATGACATTATTTTTACGCCATGGCTATAGTGAGCAAGAGGCTGAATCTGTCGCGTATACTATTTTTGAACAAGTACTGGCGGTACGTAGCGATTTTAAAGTGCCGGAACAAACCTTTACGGTATTAGCAACACTTGCCAGTAAAATGCCGTTAATTGCGATCACTAATGGTAATGTTGATACCGATAAAATTGGTTTAACGCCATTTTTTACGGCGGTGATAAAACCGGGTAATGGGCTGAGAATGAAACCGTACCCTGATTTATTTTCATTGGCTGCAGAGAGATTAGCTTTACCACCACAACATATTTTGCATGTTGGCGATCACCTTAAATCTGATGTGGCAGGAGCGGTCACCAATGGCTTCATGTCTGCGTGGTTTAATGACCAACAACAATCGCTTATGACGAGTAATAAAGCCAGTCATTTACCTGATATTGAAATAACGCACTTGGATGAATTAACAAGCCTGTTATAATCCCTCTATTCTACTGATTAAATATACAGTCTAAGGTGACTAAATTATGGATGTATCTCTCTTACTGGACGGCCTCAACGATAAACAGCGTGATGCTGTTGCGGCACCACAATCGAGTATGCTGATTTTAGCGGGTGCTGGCAGTGGTAAAACCAGAGTATTGGTACATCGCTTAGCTTGGTTAATGCAGGTGGAGGAGTGCTCGCCTTATTCTTTATTAGCGGTGACATTTACCAATAAAGCCGCAGCAGAAATGCGTGGCCGTGTTGATAAGTTATTAGAAGGCCGCCAGCAAGGCATGTGGATTGGTACTTTTCATGGTATCGCGCATCGTCTATTACGCGCCCACCATTTAGATGCCGGTTTACCAGCTGAATTCCAAATTATTGACAGTGATGATCAACTGCGATTATTGAAGCGTTTGATCAAAGCCATGAATCTTGATGAGAAGCAGTGGCCGGCAAAACAAGCGATGTGGTATATCGGCGGTAAGAAAGATGAAGGTTTGCGTCCTGAACATTTACAAGCGTATGATCCGATTGAGCGTACCTGGATCAAGATTTATCAAGCTTATCAAGAATCTTGTGATCGTGCTGGCTTAGTCGATTTTGGTGAGTTGTTATTACGATCGCACGAACTTTGGTTACACAAACCACATATTTTAGCCCATTACCAAGATCGTTTTTCTAATATCTTAGTGGACGAATTCCAAGATACCAATAATATCCAATATGCGTGGTTACGCATGTTGACAGGCGATCGCGGTAATTTGATGATCGTGGGTGATGATGATCAGTCTATTTATGGCTGGCGTGGTGCGCAGGTCGCAAATATTCAACGGTTCTTAACCGACTTTACGGGTTCTAAAACCATTAAGCTTGAACAAAACTACCGTTCGAGCAGTAATATTTTGAATGCTGCCAATGCACTCATTGTTAATAACAGTGAGCGTATGGGTAAAGAGTTATGGACTGAAGATAACGAAGGCGAACCGATCTCATTGTATGCAGCATTTAATGAAGTCGATGAAGCGCGCTTTGTCGTCAGCCGAATTAAAGAGTGGCAAGATCAAGGTGGCTCACTCAGTGACTGCGCGATCTTATACCGCAGTAATGCTCAGTCTCGTGTGCTCGAGGATGCATTACTGCAAGAGCAACTCGCTTACCGTATCTATGGCGGGTTACGCTTCTTTGATCGTCTTGAAATTAAAGATGCGATGGCGTATATGCGTTTGAAGAATAACCGTGATGATGACGCTGCATTTGAGCGTATTGTTAATAAGCCAACGCGTGGTATTGGTGATCGTGCCTTATCACTATTACGTGATGCTAGCCGTGAGCAAGGCTCAACATTATGGCAAGCTGCGATCTATTTACTTGATAACAATTTGATCGCTGGCCGTGCGGCGAGTTCGATCCGTAAGTTTGTTGAGCTGATTTCGCAGTTGGATAACGATGTTGCCGAACTTGCCCTGCATGAACAAATTGATCATGTGGTTTTATACTCAGGGCTGAAATCCATGTATCAGCTTGAAAAAGGTGAAAAAGCGCAGTCACGTATTGAAAATTTAGAGGAGCTGGTTTCTGCTGCCCGTGGTTTTCAGATCCCCGATGATAGTGAAGAAATGACTGAGTTATCTGCCTTTTTAGCTTTTGCAGTATTAGAGTCTGCAGAGGGGCAAGCTGATGAGTTTGAAGATGCTGTGCAGTTGATGACGTTACACTCGGCTAAAGGTTTAGAATTCCCAGTGGTATTCATGGTTGGTGTCGAAGAAGGTATGTTCCCAAGTCAGCAATCGACAGAAGAAGCAGGGCGTATGGAAGAAGAGCGCCGTCTTTGTTATGTGGGTATTACCCGCGCGATGAAGAAGCTATATATCAGTTATGCGGAGTCGCGTCGCTTATACGGTAAAGAGATGAATCACCGTCCGTCTCGTTTCATTCGAGAAGTACCCGAAAAGTATATTGAAGAGATTCGTTTAAAAACTCAAATTCGCCAACCAACTCAGTTTGGGCGCTTTAGTGCGGGTTCTGAAAAAATGTCATTTGAGTCAACTGGCTATCAGTTAGGTCAACGTGTACTACATGCTAAATTTGGTGAAGGTATTGTGATGAACTATGAAGGCAGTGGTCCGCAATGTCGTATTCAAATTGAGTTTGATCAACTGGGGAGTAAATGGTTGGTAGTATCTTACGCTAGATTGCAGGCTCTATAGTCACATTCAACTTTTTATAGTATAGTTGCGCGATTTTTTAGGATAGTATCACTGCATACTGAACGCTAACTTGGATGTTAGCGCTACCCATGCGGTTACAGGGAGTTATTTTGATATTACGATTTATCGTCGCGCTAATGTGCTTATTCAGTTCATTTGCTTATTCTGCTGTTTTTAAATCTGAACATACGGCGTTATTAAAGCAATGGCTATCTGGCATGCATAGATCGACCAATGATGTGATTCAAGGACGTGAAGTTAACATCGATCTAAATATCTCTCCTATTTGGCAAGACCGTGTTGACGGTGAATGGCTATATATGGAGAGTCGTATTACTCACTCTTCAAATAAACCATTTCGTCAGCGTATTATACAATTAGTCGCCACACCAAATGGCTTGATCCGTTTATACAGTTATTCAATTCCACGTGCCTCTGACTTCGCAGGCGCTTATTATACGCCACAATTGTTAACGAGTTTGACTCAATCTCAACTCAGTATTAGTAATAACTGTGAATTACTGATTGAGTTGAAGGTAACAAATACCTTTGTTGGTGAAACGGCTCCTGATTCTTGTATTACTCATCGAACGAGCACATCATTAATGACGACATTTTTTGCTGTCTCAGAAGTGAATATTTCATTTTTAGATGGCAGTTATGATGAGCTGGGAAAATTAGTACCGGGTCTACTTGATATACCCATTACTTTTTTAAAGATTGAAGATTATGACGTGAGTAAATACGCAAAATAAGCACCTAAGGGTGCTTATTTTATATGTATCGCGAAATGCACTAAGATTTTAATCGCGCACGTTGATGACGGTTATTTTTAAAACCATCGATGCTAAACACGACTAATCCAATCCAAATAAACACAAACGTCAGCAGTGTTTCGGTATTAACGACTTCATCATAGAGCGTGACACCAAGAATAAAGATTAATGTTGGACCTATGTATTGGAAAAAACCTAGCGTTGATAAAGGTAAGCGTACCGCTGCATGATTAAAGCAGAGTAGTGGTATTGTGGTGACAAAGGCGGCACTGAGTAACAGTAAATTCAGGTGCATACTGTTGGCACTTAAATCCGATGTTGCAGAGTCCGCGAAGATAAATAAATAAGTGGCCGCGATAGGTAGCATAATAATGGTTTCAATTAACAGACCAACTAACGCATTGAGGTGTAATTTTTTACGCAGTAATCCATAGAAACCAAAAGTACAACTTAAGACCAAGGCAACCCAAGGCAGATATCCTAGCGTGATAACTTGAATTAAGATCCCTATCACCGCAAGTAAAATAGCAACCCACTGTAATTTACGTAATTTTTCCGACAAAAATACCATGCCAAGAAAAACGTTAATAATCGGGTTAATAAAGTAACCTAAACTGGCATCGAGTAAATGATCATTATTTACCGCCCAAATGTAGGTTAACCAGTTAACACTGATTAATAATGATGTGCAGATCAGTAATAACACATTTTTAGGGACGGATAATACCGACTTTACCATTGGCCATAATTTAAAGAGGCTCAGTAACACCGCAATTAAAATACAAGACCATACCGCGCGATGGGCTAATATTTCATACGCGGGTACTTGGTTTAACTGCTTAAAGTAGAGGGGAGCCATGCCCCACATTACGTAAGCAAGGATTGCGAATATCACTCCTTGCTTAGTCTCATTGTTGGTTGTCATTACTTATACCAGTGGTTTTTATAGGTGTAGATAGATTGGTTAGCATAACAATGATGGATAAACAGGGGTAGTGATATTAATAATCTTTATTGTTGGTTATCCGACTAAATAAGTACCGGTACCAAAAGCAATGTGGATCCCTTCTTGATTGTGTAGTTCCATACGTGTAACTGCGACTTTATTACCTGAGCGAATTACGTGTGCTGTGGCGGTAAATTCATCTCCCCAACCAGGACGTAAATAGTCGACTCGCAAGTCTATCGTACCGAGTGATTTTAGATTTTTATGAAAGTTAGCGGTACTTTTTGTTTCCATGTAGGGAATAGCAGCAGCCGCCACTAGCATACCGCCAGCGACATCAAGCAAACTGGCCGTTACACCGCCATGGAGTATTTTCCGGATAGGATTACCAATCAATTTATCATCCATGTTGATGCGTAATTCTATACTGTCAGTGGTGTAGTTGGTGATACGCATGCCGAGTAGATCGTTAAATGGCATTTGGTTCATAAACATATCACTGATGAAATCCAACATTTGCTGCTCAGTGAGTTCTTGATCAATTACATCTTGCTCTGTCATTGTTTGCATGCGTCCTGCTTAAACTGTATGTGCTATTAAATAGAGGGTTTTAATAATCGAGTTACGTTAAGGTAGCTAACTTTCATCGGAAATACACCTTAAATTAATTATTCAGCAGATATTATTTTATGAAGGGCTGGGTTCTGGTATCAATATTATGCCTTGGTAACCGGTTAATGTGATTTTATTTATTCGTTTACTTAGGCTGCCATCAGCTTTAAGACGTCGGTAATATCCGGGTAAGTCTAGGGTTACCTTTGCTTGCTCACTGAAGTGTTTATTGCTGCCATGACGGTCGGTATAATAAAGTATTAAGCCATGTTGATAGCGTCGAGCGATGACAGCTGCTGCTGGTGGCTGGGGTTGCTGCCTGGGTAATATGCTGTTGGCTTGACGATAAAGATAAAACCAATGGCTTGGGGTGATTGCTAGCGCTTGATTATTCACTATGAGTTTCGTATCGACGCTGGTCGCCATCATATTATTCCCTTTATCGAAATAGCCGACAGGAGGGTAATTATCGAGAGCTGAAATCGGTTGACCAATGTTATAGCGTAACATTGCAGTGGGTTGGTAAGCGATATTGCTTGGAATGCCAGGTTGGTAATAATTATCGGCATGGGTATTTTTACTCGAGTAATAAAAACTATTATTCCATTGCTGATAAAAATCCAGTTGGGGGTTATTTAGTAAGTAGAAAATAGCTAGATTGGTGCTTTGATCATACTGCCAGTTTGCTTGACTATGGCCTTGCCAGCGTACTTTACCGCCTTTACGCATATGTGCCATTAGCACGCTACGCTTACCCTGTGCACTTAATAAGAAGTGCTCCCAGCGTTGTAGTAACCCGTGTCGTTGTGACAACCCGAGACTGGGATGAATGTAATCTTCACGTACAAAAAAATTAAACCCTGCGATTAGTGGTTGTAAGTCGGGTTGGCTAAATAGGTTTAAGTCAGAGATATTGGCACCAATCCAAGCTTGTGGGTCTGTTTGTTGTAAATGTTGATTAAAGGCACTGAGACTCTGCCAATAAAATTTACCAGCTTGTCGCACTGGGAGTTGTAACTCGAGAATATTCCCTCCTGTAGACGTGGGAAATTGAGTGCTGTTCGGGACTCGGTAAAGTGAGTCATTATAAGCACCTCGATGGCCTTGTTGTTGCCACTGTTGATAAAGATAGTCTGTTAGTAAAGTACGACTGAGTGCAGAGAATAAATTAACGTAGCACAGCGCTGATTTTTCATTCCACATTCTTCCCAACGGTATTAAACGCGCCTGATAAGGTAAGCGAGCACTGGCATTATTATTTAAACGTTGCAGGTATTCACTATCATCAATATAGCCATCTTTATTACTATCGTTAATGGGATCCCAGCCGGGGATGGTGACGTAGTACTTTTTTGATTTTTTGGTAAATTGATACCAACTTGGTAAGCTGAGTTTAGTTAACGTTAACCCCGTAACTGGATTATTAATCTCAATTTTCAATACATAAAAACGGGCGTGTTTGACTTTTAATTGGGCACTTAATTGCGAACTGAGTTGTGGCGAAATACTGACTCTGGGCCAACGTTGAGGTGGCTGCCAGCGGCTGTTTAATGTCGATCTCAGAGGTTGAGTTATCAATGGCTGCCAAGCATATTCAAGTGTTTTTTTTGTTATATCTCGTGTTGCATAGGAGATTGTTATGTTGCTACTTTTGAGTTGTTGACCATTAAACTTGATATCTAAACCCATTAATTTTTCTGACGAGAATAAATATAAGGTTTGGTTTTTTTTTAGCGTTAATGGTTGTTGTATTGGCATGTTGAGACGCTTGATGCGGCCTTGTTGCATCAGCGTTGAAGGTTGTTGAATGGCAACAAACTCGGGTGTGCCGTAAAGTGGCGTATGCGCACCATGAGTGTTGTTAGGTATTTCAAATTGGGTGTCATGTTGAAAGTGTAGAAACAGTGATTCATAGTCTTGCTGCTTTAGGGCTATCCAATGCCGCAATTGCTGTTCTTTTTGACCCATCTTCCAATCTAATTTCTGGCTATACATATAACCCAGCTCGGTAATATTGTTGGTATTATATTGTCCATAATGTCCCCCAATACTGATGTCGGCATGGGTATCTTCCCATTGTGATACTGCGGTGGCAGAGTTAAATTGTTGCTGTAGCTGAGGTGCTGTTGAAGCTTGCTGCTGACCTGTGATGACCCAAGCGGTACCTGCAGAAGGGTAAACCTGACTGACTGCGACAGAGGTTAGTGAGATGAACATGAGTAAACTAGCGCTGCCGCCAATAAGATACCTATACATAAATCATGTGTCTCACACCATTCACGTATTTTGAATGTCGTGATGGGTTAAGCGGGCAGTGACTGACTAAGTCACTGAGTAGACGTTCATGTTGTGCTTGGCACTTTAATTCTAACAGTACATAGTCACCCATTTTACGTGAGCGAGTGGTATTCGGTTTACTCCAATAGCGCTGATCGTATACCTCCATATTACTATCAAGTGTCGCTCGTATTCGCCCACAAAAGCTGATTAGATATTGGCGCTTATAACGGCCTAGTAATATTGGGTATGTTTGGCTGTCCCATTCTGACAGAGCTTGCAGAGATAGCTGAGATTGGCAGTGCTTAATGTGTTCTGACCAACTGATATTGGGATCATCAAAGTTGAGCTGTAAAGGATAAATGACTTTATAGCCTTTACCGCTACGGCGTTGCTTAAACTCAAGCTTTGCTTTACCTGCGTTAGTAATATCGTGATACCAACGAATACGCATCTTGTTGCGATTGCTAATACCGGTGAGATTCTCGGCAAAGCAAGCCATTTGGTAGCTGTCAAAATAAACACTATTTACATGTTGCTCTGGGTGATGTTGGCGAAACCCCATGGATGATAGTCTCAACCAAGATAACATGTACTCTAAGCGGTTAAGCGGGATCGGTATTTTAATTTCAAAGCGATAGTCTTGAGTCATTTGGGTTTATCCGAGCGCATGGAGCTAGTATAAAGTTTTTTTACATTTAACTTTTTAGCTGTTTGTTGTTGGCCATCTAACGATAAATAGTTATTTTTCTGGAGCATGCTGATGTTACTGCAGTTATCACAGTTAAAGTTCGACGCTTGTAAACGAGCGCCACCAAAGAATGGTTTTTTCATATAAGACATGAAGAGATAATGCTTTATATCGACAGCATTAATATCGGCAGCGATAACTTGTGAGCCATCTTTCGCGACAATACCAAATGCCGCGTTACTCACTTGGATATTCACGGCATCAACACTGCTGTGCTCGCCTGCTGAAATGGCTTTATCACGGATCTGATTAAATTTGCTATTACGTACGATGATGTTTGAACCACTAATATCGATGGCATCGCCACCAGATCTCACCCCGACCGTGTTGAATTGACTGTCACTGATTGTGCCTTTACAAAAATCACAATCAAAGCCATCTGAATAAGCATTTTCGATGATTAACTTCGTCAAATTAAATTTACTATTAATCATGTTTAGAGCATCTTCAGAACGGTTATTTCGCAAGGTGATATTACTGGCATTCAGGTTGACATCGTACATGTATAGCGCCCCTCTTGGTTGCCAATTACCTTGTTTTGGGCTGGCACTGGCTACCATATCCAAATGTTGGATTGTTGATTTACTGCCTGAGCCAAATACCGCAATACCTTGCCAGGTTTTTTTACTACTTGCGGTGAGCGTGACCGGATATTGAGTACTGCCATCAATATCAAGTTGCCCGAAAATAAGCATGCCTGCATTTTTGCTGAAACGTAAATTGGTATTTTCCGGTATATATACTCGGGTATCTTCTGGGGTGATGAGGTAATCATTAATTTGCCAATTGCCGGGTTTGAAATACCAACCATCTTGTTGCACTTGAATAAAGTCATATTTAGCAAGTACATCAGACTCTTGCAGCATAGGCAGAGGCCGAGGTAAAAAGCTCGTGGCAGATGCATTCAATTCAAAGCGATATGTTTGGAGTTTTTTGTTATTTTGGCGACTGAGTAATTTAATATTATACGCTTGATCATTATCGATGATTAAGCTGCTGTCAGATTGGTTGCTGGTTAAGGTAAAAGGTAATTCAGGTGCATCAATTAAACTGATTTCACTGCCCCATTTATCACTGACCACTATGTCAATAATAGAGACAGCTGCTTGATTATTATTACGTAATTGCAGTTGTTTTTCATTGTTGCTATAGCGGAACTGACTCGCCAGATCCCAAGGTAATTCCGCACTGAATGTATCGACATGGCGATGCCAGTCTGTTGGCATGGTGGGGAGTGATTGACAACCGTTTGCTAAACATCTAGCGTGGGCCGTTAAACTATCGAAATTATAGCTTTGCAGTAATGGTGAACCATGCTGCATTTTTTTAATGACTTGCTGCTGTAAAATGTTTAATTGCTCAGGTAATTTTTTGTTGTTAACAAGGGTGATAAGGTGATTGAGCGCTTTATCGTATTGGTCTTTTACTTTGTCATCGTCAAGCATGGCTTGGATCAGTGGGAATTGGGCACTGACGGGCTGTAATAAAATTTTATCCGGTACCGGAGATAATGCTTCATCACTTTGGATTGGTTCAAGTTTGGCGGTATGTGGGTTGTAATAAAAACGTAAGTTGTTCCAACTAAAAGCATGCCACGCTGACCACAGATCGACGGTTGCTATGTATTGGCCAAGTTTACGGCTGTCAAAAACATCGGATGCTTTGCGGCGTTGATTAAGAAAGTCACTAAGTAAGGTTAAAGCGATCTTACGCTGTTTATTTAAACTCGGGTCACTGATCGCGTCACGTTGTTGAAATACTTTGGGACGAAATATTTTGTGTAATTGGCTATTGTCTTCATTTTGTGTGGCTTGCTCTAATTTTAGGATGAGTCCCTCGGTACGGTTATTATTGGCGAGCAACTCTTTGGCGAATACTTCTTCTAATAACATTAATCCCCAAGGTGTGCCGTTAACCGTCAGGTTTACTGGGGTATGCTGAGGTGAAATAATATCAAATCCGGCCACTTCTAAGGTTTTTGTGAATAATAACGGTGCGTGATTACCGCGTACATTTGGGCTGAGCAAAGCAAATCGTTTTACTTTTAATAGACTGCTTTTACCTTTTAATTCGACACGTAATGACCATCGCTGTGGCGCTGCGACATGATCTAATAAATCACCTTGGAGACGTACTTTGGCGCTATATTTGTTTTTTAAGTAACTGACACTGGCTTTGACTTCAGAGCGCTGGGTGGGGATCTGACCTTCCTTTAATGCTTGTTTTCGATCGGCGACCAAGCGCATCCAATCTTGGTATTTAATATCAAGCTGTAAGTTAGGGATATTATTATCGGCGTTGAGGTATTTTAGCGGTGCATTGAGCAGGGCGTTTAATAGTTGTTTATTTTTGGTATTGCTGTCAGTACTGTGTGCAACAAAACCATGCTGGATAAGCCAGTTTTTAACCGTTTTCGGTGATGGGGTGACGAGCAACAATATTAATAACAACCCACCTATCGTGTACCAACGATCGCGTTTTGCAAACCGTGATCTGTTTTCAGATAGGAGCATGGCTACACCCCTGCGATGTTATGTTGTTCGAGTAAAGATAACGCAACTCCTGGATATCGATGCTCTAATGCTTCAAATAAATTATCTAAATGTTCACTGTTGGCAAAAGAGATAAAAAAGGTGGCTTCAACAAGCCGTTGCTCATGATCATAGCGGCGTAAATCACTGCGGGTGGTATGGGTGGTGAAGATTTCTTGCAGTTCACTGATACTCACACCGCTTTCACCTTCATGCTGGTGGCGTAATGATAAGAAAATGCCTTTTTCGCCATGATGGTCTGTTTTGGAATGTCTAATAAAGCTCACCAGTATTAAGGTGGTAATACACGCTGTGATTGCGGCTGTGGTTTGGCCTGCTCCCAGAGCGACAGCAATACCAATATTTAAAAATAAATATAGCAGTTCTTCAGGTTCTTTGATCGGGGTACGGAAACGTACAATTGATAACGCGCCCACTAGGCCTAGTGCTAGTGCGAGAGATGCTTTGACGATAGAGATAATCAAGATAACTGTCAGCATAAGTAAGGGAAATAAACGAGAGAAGTCTTGACGGTTACAAAATGAAGAGGCGAAATAGCGGAAGTGCGCACCTATAACCCAAGATAAAGCAAAACCTATCACTAAGTTCATCAGTAATGGTGCAAGCATGACACTTGCGAAAGGGAAGAACATGTCCTGAACTTCGTTTGGCAAAAACGCGGCGATAGCAGGGTTAATTTGTTCCACAGTAGACTCTCCTTGTATGTGGGTACGCGTAAATATATAACTATTTTTTATACTGTTACGATCCAGTGTAGGCAATATTCTGTATATTGATGACTACAGTTGAATAATTCACACTAATTTTGTTTTAGTAGCATTTGTTTAGTACATGCATATCCTGCTAAAATTGCCGATTAGGTTATTTACAGAACAACCCAAATTGAATTAAACCGAGAACGAACTATCATGACAGCATCTGTTTCAACTCTACCCTCTGCTCAGCAAGTACTTGAGAGCGTCTTTGGGTATCAACAATTCCGTATGGGTCAGGAAGACGTGATCGCACATGCTGTCGCAGGACTCGATAGTTTAGTTATTATGCCTACGGGTGGCGGTAAATCATTATGTTATCAAGTCCCCGCATTAGTGCGTGGTGGATTAACGATAGTGTTAAGCCCGTTAATTTCGTTAATGAAAGATCAGGTTGATGCATTACGAGCCAGCGGTGTTTCTGCTGCGTATATGAATTCAACGTTGGCGCGACAAGAGTCTGCGCAAATTTTTAATGATTTAAATAATAACCGTCTACAAGTATTGTATTTATCGCCTGAACGTTTGATGGTTGGCGATTTTTTACAGTATTTACAGCAGTTACCGATCAGTTTATTTGCCATTGATGAAGCCCATTGTATTTCGTCTTGGGGTCATGATTTTAGACCTGAATACAATGAGCTAGGCAAATTGAAACAGCTGTTTCCAAATGTGCCTTTGATGGCATTAACGGCCACGGCAGACGATGCAACACGCTTAGATATACTGAATCAATTGCAAATGAACGATCCGAAAGTGAGTATGTCGAGTTTTGATCGACCTAATATTCGCTATTCGCTGGTGGAAAAATTTAAAGCATTAGATCAGTTAAAACGTTATGTAAAACAACAAGACGGTGTCAGTGGTATTGTTTATTGCACAAGTCGTAAACGCGTTGAAGAAGTGGCGGAAGGGTTAACTCGGGCAGGGTTTGATGCCAAGCCTTATCATGCCGGTTTGTCCCAACAAGAGCGCCAAGATACACAAGAAACCTTTATTCGTGATGAATTGGATATTGTGGTGGCGACAGTCGCATTTGGGATGGGGATCAATAAGCCCAACGTGCGGTTTGTTGTGCACTACGACTTACCAAAAAATATTGAATCATATTATCAAGAGACAGGCCGAGCTGGGCGTGATGGTTTACCCGCAGAAGCGTTATTAATGTTTGATCCCGCCGATATTATGCGGGTACGTTATATGGTTGAACAAACTGAAAACGAACAGCAGCAACGTGTTGAAATGCATAAACTTAATACTATGGTGGCATTTGCCGAAGCGCAAACGTGTCGTCGTCAGGTACTACTGAATTATTTTGGTGAGTTTAATGATAGAGCCTGTGGTAACTGCGATATTTGTTTAGATCCGCCGAAACGTTATGATGGCGCTAAAGATGCACAAATGGCATTGTCGTGTGTTTATCGTGTTGGTCAGGCATTTGGTATGGGGTATGTTGTTGATGTATTAAGAGGTTCGCAAAATCAACGGGTGAAAGAGCGTGGACACGATAAGTTATCGACATTTGGTATTGGTAAAGATAAATCACAAGAGCATTGGTTGAGTGTGTTACGCCAATTAGTGCATAGCGGATTATTATTACAAAATATTACCCGTAGTTCGGTATTACAGTTAACAGAAGCCGCGCGCCCAGTATTACGTGGTGAGCAAGAACTCGAATTAGCTGAACCTCGATTACAACCGATTACGAATGTTGATAAAGCACCAAAACGCAGTAGTCGTATTGCTAACTTTAATTATGACCGTAAGCTGTTTGCTGCACTGCGTAAGTTACGTAAAGATATTGCCGACAGTGAAAATATCCCACCTTATGTTGTATTTAATGATGCTTCATTAGCTGAAATGGCAGAAATAAAACCACAAAATGAAGCTGAAATGTTGGACATTAACGGTGTTGGTCACGTTAAATTAGAACGTTTTGGACGTCAATTTTTAACTAAAATAGCGTCTTACGATTAACATTACAGATTGATCGTACTTAAGGATAAAACAATGAATTGGACACTGGCAGCACAACAAGCAACAGATAATATTTTGATGTTAGAACATGACGCTGTGAGCTTTGAGAACTTTACTACGCTTGCACCTAAATTAGTTACGTTATTGGATGCGCGAGTATGTGATAAAAATTGGGGGGCAGATCGCCACGCTTGGATGCTGGAATATAAAGATATTAATTTGTTGTTTGAATTTGAAGATTACACATGCAGTGCATGGCTTGCTGTTACCCGTGAAGAAGACCAGGGTATTTTTGCTGAAATAGCAAAAAAGTTAGTGTAGGCACCGAATTATAATATCAATTAAAAATACTCTTCTTCGTTGAACCATAATTCTGCTTGTAATGTGGTTGAGAAACTTTCGACAGAAATGGGATTGATCGCCTCAATGGTTGTTGCAATCGAGTGCAGCCATTTGGGTTCAGAAACCAAGGCTATTTTATGCCAATATTGCCAGTATTTTATTCCCATCATGGCATCATCAATTAAGGCATGAAATTTAAAACCTGAAAAGTCATTTGCAAATATTATGCAGACGTTTATCTGACTGTGCTGTTTAAGAATATCGGTTATGACGGGTTCTAATACATTTTCATAATCACTGTGAGTGATGGTTTGAGACAGATTTATAAACAGATTAGCTTCAGAAAGATTGATGATAGTGATCATGGACATCTCCGAGTAATTGAATGTCCTTAGTTAATGGAAGGCAGTAACTTGGGGCGCACAGCGGCTAACATTCATGACGATGCACTAATTATAGTCGCTATTTGCTAATAGTAATTAACCCGTCGTTATTACCTTATCGACTCTTCACAATAAACATACTGATAAGTACACTGACAATAATAAAGGTGAGGGCTATGACACTAAATGAGGCAATGCCGACCGTGTCTGAAAAAAGATCGCTTAAAAGTTTAGTCCAAATTTCCATCGTGTACGTCCTCTCATTTATGCAGTATCAGTTAATAGTAATACTTGTATGGGTAAGTAATAATTACTTATTTATGAGTAATACTACCGTTTCCTATGTTTGATAAACTGATCCAGATCAGTGAATCGTTTTGTTATGGTTATGTTATTTTTAAAGTGTGATGACGGCATATGATGACTCGTTTTTTGCATTCTTATCAGGCTTGGGGATAATGCGCATTCGACTAAGTGCGACATAATTTACATTGGTTTCCTCAGTCACACTCAAATAAATGTCTTAGCATATTCCTGATAATTTACACATTACCTTTGATATGTTTCACACCTGATTAGGTGTGTTTTGTGCCGTCAATTTCCTATAAAAATAGAGTGAAAAATAAACCTTAATTTAATGAGTTTTAGGTCTATTGTTGTGGCTGAATTGATGGGGGAGAGAAACCTTGATGTAGCCATGTTGAGGTTCTTTCGATGAATTAATTTATAGTTCGTTACCTGTAGTGGCTCTGGTCTTTTAGCATGTGCCTAAATCAGCTCTAAAGCTACAATATCAATACCTTATAGCTACATTTAAACTACATTGCAACCACGATAAAAACACTGTTTAACTACAACTTTACTACAATTGCGTTGCACTGCACGCTATGTATATTTAATAGCTAATAATTGATGCATTGTTGAGCTTATTGTTTTATAAAGAGTATTTTAACAATGATGTTTAATATCCTATGAATGATAATAGAAAGGTGTTACTCGAAAGTGGTACTAATGAACTTGAGTTGGCAGAGTTCCAGTTGATCAAGGTTAATTCTGATGGTACTGAAAAAATTAATACTTATGGTATTAATGTCGCTAAAGTCCGAGAGGTCATTCGATTTCCTGATATAACGGATTACCCAAAAAGTATTGAGCACATTGTTGGCGTTTTTAAGTCTCGAGATCAAGTTACCCCTCTTATTAATTTATCTAAGTGGCTGGGAATATCAGAGAGAGAGCCAAAAAAGGAACAATTCGTTATTGTTACCGACTTTAATGGGATCACAAATGGATTTCTGATTGATCATATAACTAGAATTCATCGAGTTTCTTGGAGCAATTTAGAGACAGTAACAAACCTAGCCTCTTCAGACCATGATAATTGTGTGGTTGCCTCTGTAACCATTGAAGACCATCTCGTATTTATATTGGATTTTGAAAAGATCATTAGTGACATAAACCCAACGGTAGATATGGGGCTATATGATTTGAAATTGGATAGTAAGGTCAATTTGTCTGAAGGAACTAAGGCTAAAAGATTTAAGCATACAATCTTACTCGTCGATGATTCTTCTTTTATTTTGGATCAGTTAAGGGCTGTTATATTAGAATCTGGTTACAGTTTGATTACAGCTGTGAATGGCGAAGATGCATGGGGTAAATATAAAGAAAACTTTGATGATATTAGCCTTATTGTAACTGACGTAGAAATGCCCAAAATGGACGGCTTACATTTATGTAAAAAAGTAACCTCAGAACCTAACGCTGTCCCTGTCGTTATATTTTCCTCAACGATGTCAGATGAAAATAAAATAAAGGCAATGGGTGTTGGAGCAACTGAAACATTAACTAAGCCTGAGATTAATAAATTAATTATTACATTAGACGAATTATTAAATGTGGATTAAATTCGTAATTTTTTAAAACGAATCGTTGCTAACTTCACTTGGTAACAGCCCTGAAAATCTAAAACATCGTTTAATTAAGCCACTATATTCATACTAAACTTAAGGAATTCAAGTGAACAAACTAATGAAATTACCTACTAAATGGTTAATGTCTATGGCTTTTTTAGCTACGCTTATATCATTTTTTGCTATTTTCTTATCTGTTAATTTCTCAAATGTGGAGATTAAAAAAAATAATGATTTAGTAAAAAAAACATATGTTATAAAAAGCCTTGTTCAAGATTCCTTAGAGCAAATAGTTAGTATCGAAACGGGTTTTAGGGGATTTATGCTAACCAAAGAAGAATATTCATTGGTACCCTATAAGCTAGGTATCAAATCCATTGGCCATGATTTCGAAAGACTATCAGACTATTTCTCTAATAATCCAACACAAGAACAAACGACTAGACTAAATAAAGTGATGGCTATTTATTCAGACTGGAAAGAAAATGTGATTGATGAAGGGCTAAGAATCCGTAAATCTAGAAGCCAAGATGAGGCTCTTGAATTTATAAGCAAAGCTAATGGGGGGAAGTATGTTGGTGAAATGAGATTATTATTTGAAGAGATATCTTCGGGGGAAGATAAATTCCTTGTTATACGAGATGAGCTGTTAGATAAAGCGCTAGATAGCTTGATAACTATTACACTTCTTTTGACTGTTGTCGGTTGTTTTGTTTCGGCTGTTTTATTTATGTTGATTAATAGCTCTGTTAATAAAAATATTGAAGAAATATCATCAGGGATATCTCTTTTATCTAGAGGGGTACTAAGGTCTTTACCTATTGCACCTTCTAAAAACGAGTTTTTCAACATTAAGAAAGAGTTCAACCAATCGGTAGAGAAATTATCGGATCTTATTAAAGAATTAACGATGTCTTCTAACTGTACAAGTACGGCTTCTGAAGAGTTAACCTTTGTCATGCAAAATACAGCTAAAAATACTCAAGATGAATTACTGCAGGTGGAAGAGATTTCAACCGCAATTAGTGAACTTTCAAGTACCTCAAAAGAGGTTTCTTCAAATGCCATTCATGCCGAAAGTGAGGCTACGAAGGCTATGGCGCATGTACAAAAAGGTCATAAAGCCTTAGCTAAGTCCATATCACTGACTCAAAGCATTAATATTTCGGTTCAAGACACCGCTCATATGATTGAAGAGTTAAAAAATAATGCGATGAATATTGGTGAAGTTACTAATGTGATAAGTGCTATCTCAGAGCAGACTAACTTATTAGCGTTGAATGCAGCGATTGAAGCCGCTCGAGCCGGAGAGCAAGGGCGTGGTTTTGCTGTTGTGGCGGATGAAGTCCGAAATTTAGCTGCAAAAACGCAAGAGTCGACGAAAAATATTCAAGAAATAATTTCTAATCTGCAAATACAATCAGAAAAAGCGAACGAAAATATGATGGTCAATGTGACTTCAATTCAAGAGTCCGTGTCATTATCTGAAGATGTGAAAGTGTCATTTGATGATATCGTAAATTCAGTTCAAGCTATTTCAGACATTAATACGCTAGTCGCGACAGCTTCAGAAGAGCAATATAATGTGACAGAAGAGATTGCTAGAAATACAACCAGAACGTTTGATTTGGTGAATGAAAATGTCTCTGCGGTAAGTCAAACACAGGCAGCTGCGCAAGAGTTAGCGATGTTGGCTGAAAAACAAAATAAAGAGTTGTCCTTCTTTGACGTGAATTAAGTGTAACTATTTCGTCTATCTGGCCACCTAATTGGAGGCTTTTGATTTGGAAATTTAACATATATTGACCTTTTAGTATGTGGCAACATTCGCTAATCCACTACAATCTCACTCAATATAAATTAAACTTAGCTCTGTAGACAAAGAAAAGTGTTCTTCATATGGGGCTAAAATATAGTTAAGGTAAGCTCATGATAAGTGGAATACAGACGAGTGATGAATTTAAAAGACACACTCGATCAACATCTCGTTTTGGTCGTCGAAAAGGATTATTGGTGGAGATAGATAAGCGTATTGATAAAGCTCATGTCTTACCTGCCGAAGAAGTATTAATGTGCCTTCACGATATAGAAGCAGTTTGTAATGCTTGGATAGATGTTCATCCATTAACAACAGTACTACAAGAAAAAGGTAAAAAGCTTTCTAATCGCCGTAAAGGAATAGAAGCACTTATTGAACAGATTAAAAAGAAAAGGCAAGCGCTTTATAAAATATCAGATAGTGACTTAAAGAAAAAAAAAGATGTAACAGATTTATATGAGAGAAGCTCTAAAGAGTTATCGGTTACTTCTGATAATAATGTAATGGTCAACTCAAATCGGACACTTGCTTAAGCTACTTTTCTTAATATCTGCTGCTCAAATTCCATCGGTGATAAATACCCCAATGTTGTATGTGGCCGCTTGCTGTTGTAATAAGCAAGGTAATCCAAAATACAGCGTTCAGCGTCTTTCTTTGTTTTCAAGCGATAGTAATGCATATGCTCGTGTTTGAAGCTTCTAAAAAATCGCTCTGTTGGTGCATTATCCCAACACTCACCTTTGCCGCTCATGCTGGGTATCATCTCCATTTTCGAAAGCATTTCCTGGTACTTGCCGCTTGCGTATTGGCTGCCTCTATCTGAATGATGCATAACTCCAGCATTGGGTTTTCGTCGCCAGTAAGCCATCTGTAGCGCCTGCAAACACATTTCTGTTTTCATGTTGTCGGCAATACTCCATCCAATGATTTGCCTTGAATATAAATCCATTACAACGGCTAAATACATCCAACCTTCAAGCGTCCAAACGTAGGTGATATCAGTTGTCCAATATTTATTGGGCTGCTGAACATCGAATTTACGCTCTAACAAGTTATCTGCAATATTAAAATTATGCTTACTATCAGTAGTTACCTTGAATCGTCTTGGGTAGCGGGCTTGCAAGCCTAAGCGTGACATTAAACGCCATATTTTGTAATGACCAACATCAAAGCCTTCTTTGCGTAACTCATTGGTTAATCTGCGATAACCTAGCGTTTTTTTGTGTAAGTCGAATATCTCGGTAGCCTTAATCTCAAGCGCCACATCCCTATTAGGCGATGCTTTATTTGATAACCAGTGATAAAAAGCACTTGGGCTTACATCCATAACTTTACATGTAACTCGAATTGGAAATGTCTTCTTATACTCTGCGATGAACTGAAATCTTACTCGCTTTCCTTGGCAAAGAAGACTGCGGCCTTTTTTAAAATTTCTTTCTCCATCAGCAGTTTTGCATTTTCTTTACGTAGTATTTCAAGTTCATTACGTTCGGATAGGTTTAGGCCTTCTTGTTTGGTTCCAGGTCTAGCTTGCGTGCCGCTTTCTGCTTGAACCCAGCGTGTAATTGCACTTAACGATACACCTAAGCTAGCAGCGGCTGCTTGTCTGGTATATCCTTGCTCAGTAACGAGTTTTACTGCGCCTTGTTTGAATTCAGTTGTAAATTTCGGACGTTTAAACTTAGTATTCATGATCACCTCTAATTAACATTATACTTAAATGCTTTAGAAGTGTCCGGTAGAATTAAACCACATCATAAAGACCCTCGAACTTTGAAAAAAAGGGCTGCGTTCCACCAAGAACTTTTGGAACAAACGATAGAAAAAGCAAAAGCACTTGGTCATCTTAAAAATGATTTTAATACAGAGCAGTTGGGCTTTATTAGTGCTAAATCTTGTTTAAAAGTCGATTATGTGGTCGACAAAAGTAAGCAGCAAGCCTGCTATGTTGAAGCAATTCGTATACTGTCAGCTATGCTAGGAAAAAACCGTGCATTAGCACTGCTCTTCGAATCAACGGGTATTGAAGTTGTTGTTGTTCCGGCAGATAGACCCATGACTGATTTACCTGAATTTTTGTCACTTAAAGGTGTACCTATTTGTCAGTCCAGTAGCACTATAAGCCGCACTTGGGATCAGACACGAGGTACTGGTGGTTTGAGTATTGGTTCAAAAATGTATGTAGCCATTACAGAAGAGAATCTATTAGGGACTAATGTTGATGCTAAAGTAAAAGCGATTGGTGGCGGGTGCTATGCCAGTCACTATTCAACCAGTTCTCATGAGTTTGCTCATAGTCTTCATCTTAGTGATGCAACGACACCGGCGCAAAAACAAGTGATAACGCGTTGCTTTAACAATAAGAAAAAAATTATAATTGATGCTGCAAATACGCGTATTAATATCGATGATCCTATTTTTACTGCGTCGCAACACGCACTGGATGCTTATTTCAATAAAGAATGGACTGATGGACAAAGAAAGCATTTAGTTCGCTTAGCAGCGCCTAAGCAATACTGGGTGTTTAATATGAAAAATTACGCATATGAAACTAAGTCAGATGGTACTTATTTAATGTACGAAAGTTATCATGAGCTTCAAGATTGTTATGCGGCTGTTGATGAACTTGAATACTTTGCACAATGTACTAATGCGTATTTGGGCGCCAATAGTGGGAAAGATCCTTATACAAGTAGACCTCGAAATAATGGCGAGGCTTGGATTAGAAAAAATGAAGACCCTGAAATGGTAAGGCTACTTGATGAACTATATTCTTCTGGCATCTCAAATGCTTTCGGAAAGTCATTAATAGATGGTGCGAATCATGATGATGGCGTCGATGTAATTACAATTTCTGATTATATTAAGCGACCGCAAGGCCTGTAAATAATTCTGTGTAATTACAGTTTTAGAGATGATCTTTTAATCGGTCTTCAAATTCAATGATAAAACGATTCATGGCTGCTTTCCAGTTATGGATCGGCATCGACCACTTTTTTGAAGCTGAACGGATCGCTAAATACACTACTTTTTTAGCTGAATCATCGCTTGGAAATACCTTCCTATTCTTGATTGCTTTACGTATAACGCTGTTAAGTGATTCAATGGCGTTCGTTGTGTAAATCGCCTTTCTGATATCCTGTGGATATCTGAAAAACGTATTTAAGTTCTCCCAATTGCTAATCCATGACTTTGATATTTGTGGATATTTATCATCCCAGCGTTCTGAAAACGCATCTCGTTCCATTAACGCTATATCTTCAGTATCAGCTTGGTAAATTCGCTTAAGATCTGTTGTTACTGCTTTATAGTTTTTCCAGGATACAAATCTAAGTGAATTTCATAATCATATGAACGATACAAAGCTGAATATGAGTTCCTGGATAAACTGTATTAATTGCATCTGGAAAGCCTTTCAGGCCATCTACACACGCGATTAGGATGTCTTCGACACCTCGGTTTTGTAATTCTGTTAATACGTTAAGCCAAAATTTAGCACCTTCATTTTCAGCGAACCACAAGCCTAGCAGTTCTTTTTCACTATCAAGATTGATAGCTAAAGCGAGAAATATGGCTTTGTTAATGACGCGACTGTTTTGGCGTATTTAACGACTATACAATCTAAATAAACGATAGATAGATGCTATCTCTTCTAAGTGGTCGGGTCCAAAGTTTCATGGTATCTACAATTGAAGCATGACCGAGTATACGTTGCAGCACCAAAATATTCCCCCGTTCATCATAAAGTGACTTGCAAAAGTATGGCGTAATACATGCGTAATTTGGCCTGCGGGCAATTTTATTTTGGTATTTTTTATTGCAGTTCTGAATGTGGAATCATTACAGCTTTTCGGGAATAGTTTGCCCGTTCACTTGGGTATCTGTTTTGATAACGCGGTTGATATAGGTACTGAGCGCGGTTTGTTACCTTTGGTACTGACGAATGTCACAATGTTATTTGCGACATGTTCACCGCGAAGGTTTACAGCTTCACCCCATCGGCAACCCGTACTTAAACATATTTTTGTAATGACTTGCGCATCTTTGTTGTGTGCCTTGCTGAGTGTTTCGAGTAGGTTTATGACTTGCTCTGGTTACAAAAAAACATTTCAGACTGCTTATGTTTTAGCATTCTGACTCCTTCAATTGGATTGCCTTTTGTCCACTCGTCTAATCTAGTTAACTTATTAAATAGCCCTCATCCGTTAACGGCTTCACTAATCCAAGAATGCCGCCAAAAATCAGGACTCGAACAAGCTGAATTTATCAAACACCACGATATTCCAGTATCACAAGAAACCTTTATCCGCTGGGAGGTGGGTAAAATAGCGGTGCCGATTGGTATCTTGCTGTTACTGAACTTAATCACGTCAGTAACACCTGTCGGGGTAATCAATGCACCCAATCAACAACAATAATGAACTCAGTAACCACCACGCGTTTGTGGTGGGAATGTCAGGTTGTGGCAAAACCTCATTTGTGAAAAAGAAACTGCTTAAGTCAACCGACCAAGTAGCTATTTACGACCCAAAACGCGAATACCAAGGCCAACTTGCAGGGCGACAAGTGCGAAGCTATGACAGATTAAAAGACTTTGCACGGGCATTACTGGCAGGGAGAAAAACCACGCAAGGGTTCAAGATAGCGTATCGCCCTAATGAACCCAGTGTTGCAGACTTTGATAATTATTGCCGTGTCGTTTGGGCGGCGGGTAATGGCAGACATAAAAAAGCACTGAAAACGATTAACGAAGAAGTGGCTGAATATGGCAGCACGGGGGCGGGTAAAGCAACGGGTTATTTCGGTAAATTACTGAGACTATCGCGCGCTTACGGCATTCACACAATCAATGTGTTTCAACGTGGTCAGGAGGTCAGTAAAACCATTATTGATAACTGCGAATACGCTTGTATCATGATGCAGAAAACGCCCAAATCAGCGAAGTACCTTGATGAACTAACGGGTGTTCCCGTCAACGAAATAGCAGAACTTAGAAAGTTTGATTACATCCTGCAGCAAGGTCGAGATCACTCGAAAGGTAAAATAAGATGGTAAATAATCCCGCTTGAACGCGGGATTTTATTATCTTAAATATTATTTATATTTTTCATTAAATAGTCAGCGTCGATTCGATCCGATTAGCAGTATTTGGGGTGTTTATTTAATTATACTGTCATGTCTTTTAGTGGTATTTTACAGTGTTTGGTGAATGTCGAATATACTTCACTAAGACTATTACAAGAGGATGCTTTATTATTAAACGATTGATTAATCCTATGCTCTCTGTTTAGTGAGTATGTTATTTCGAGGTGCTCTTTTGCTCTAGATATTGCTACATAAATCGCACAGTTATTTTCAAATTGAGCTCTTGAATAACTCCAGAATGCTTGGTCTTCTAGACCTATAAAAAAGACCGCGTGATATTCAAGCCCTTTACATTTATGTACGTTCATAATTTGAACTGCATTATCAGCTGTAAATAATTTCACAGCTTCAACACTTGATGTTGCCTTTGAGAATACATCTCTTAGATGTAGCTCTAAGACTCGCCAGAGCCCATGATAAAAAGACTCTGTTTTATATTGCTTCCACTTAGATATGATTTTATCGAACCCAACATAACTTATAAAAGCATTTACTTTAGATAAAAGTTCATCAACAGTGATTGCGTCTGTGACACTTTCTTTTTGGTAATGTATAAAACGGTAGAAGCTTGAAGAGAGCGCCTCTTCTTTATCGTCATTAGGCTCAATGTTATTAATAGTTAATAACAAATCATGTAATTTAATCGTGAACTTTGGCTCAGGACAAATTAGTACTTTTATGTAAAGAGAGAATATTTCCCCAACTGGTTCTTTTAGAGAATCTTGTAGCTCTGACATATCAAGATTATTAATGCCTAATTTGCTCAGCGAATCTCTAACAATTTGTGTGTAGATTGATGACTGCTGCTTAGTCAGTATGCATATATCACTGGCAGCAATACCAGAATTAATCAGTTCCACTATTTTATTAGAAATATGTGCAGCTTCATGAACTTCATCTCTATAAATACTTATCGTACACCCTAGAGATTCATCCGAGTTGTAACTTATGTTAGCCGGATTTTCCATGAATGTTTGAAATACTGATAAGACTCTCTGAATGTCCTCAGATGAACGGTAATTAGTTAATAAAAACTTATAAGAAGCTGAGAAATCAGTTATATAGTCATTAAATACAGTTTTTCTAGCTCCCGCCCATATCATTATACTTTGATTCATATCGCCTACAGATAGAATCTTAGCGTCAGTACCTTTAAATATGCAGGTGATTAATTCATATTGCTCATTCGTAGTGTCTTGAAACTCATCAATAAATATGTGTGAATATGAATCAACTAAGAGCTTTTTGATTGTTTCATTACTGTTTATTATGCTTATTGATAGAACAATAATTTGATTCATCGTAAGTTTATTTATACCATCTGCCTCACTACTTTTTGAGGCAATGTCATAAGTATCGATTGGCTTTTTTTCGTCAGGTAATAAGCTTTTAAATCTATCAACAATACTCTTTGCAAAGGCATGAAATGTAAAAGAGTCAAACCTTGTGGAATTTGAACCACATCTCTTCACGACCCTTTTTTTGATGTTGTATTGTGCTTCTCTCTTAAAAGTTAAAGATAGGACTCTCCTAGGCCATGTGCATTTACCTGTTGCGAATAGATAGTCAGCTTTTTGTGCTAACAGCTCTGTCTTTCCTGAACCTGCACTAGCTAATACCGCAATTGACCCCTCTGCGGTAATAACTTGTTTCAATTCATCTGTATAATTAATCCCTTCTGAAGGTCTCCAATCAATCATTATTCAACAACCTCTTCAGCTAGATTGATTATTTTTTCAGATAACCTTTTTAGTTCTAACGGAATTTTCTGTTGAATTTCAGTTGGGGTGTACTTGTCTTCAATCTTCGCAAACATACGTACATGAGAAGCAGGTTTACTTTTGTTTGAGAGGAATCTGTAACGATACCAAGTAAAATACTTTTCCCACTCGGAGCCAAATTGATAGCGTAATCCGATATTCCCTTTTTTTAATACCGATTTAAGCAATGCCGTTTGTCTCTTTTGGGTATCACCATCTTCTTCATCTACTTTCCCTTCTGTTGGACCTCGTTCATTATATGATGTGTCTTTCTCACAGAAAATATCTGGAAATGCGCAAATCATAGAGTAATCGATATCTAAAGGACTTGAGAAATAAACATTCTTCTCTTCTAGTCGTTGAACTAAGTTTATAACTTTCCCTTCCGGAGACCCTTCTTCCCTGTAGGTAAAATTAAAACTAACAGGATTTCTTGTATCACTCCAATTAGGAATATCTTTCAAAACTCCTTTGTGGAGATACATCTCTGATTCATCATATTTAGATAACTGCTCTATGGCGTATTTTATACGCCCAAAGCCACCTCCATTTCTATCTATATCAAAATCTAAGAGTGTTACATATGGTATTTTTAGCGTGTCTAATAACCTCCAGAAGTGATTAACATGTCGACCTCCAAGTGGTACAACTGATATGGCGAATGAGTCGACACTTGTATCATATAGCTCTAAAATTTTAGGGATTATGACTTGTTCACTATCACCTTCAACTAGAACGACTATCTTTGAAAAATATATTTCAGGGTATGCTTTGACTGCTTCACTAATGTATTTTGCCTTTTCATCTGTTTTGTCGGGTAAAGTCAAAGCGGCAACCCGAGTACTTCTAGTTTCTCCATCTAACCTGAAATGACGTATCTGATGTGGTTCAATACGGCCGACAAGAGAAGCTGAATGTGTTGAAACCACAGATTGGCAAAATGAGCTATCCCCATAGTCTTTGATGAGTTTGATTATTCGTCCTAAATAGTGGGGAGATAGGTGATTCTCAGGTTCTTCTAGTGCGATCATACTGAATATTGGTAATTTCATTTTATCAGCATCGAAGTTAGATTTTTGGCTTGCAAGAAGCGCATTTCTTGTATGTTTATCTATGTCAAATAAAGCTTTAGTCAATGCAAAGTAGACTAATGATTTTTGACCATCACTCAATTTATTTGTATCTACTTTATTGCCTGTTGCATCAGGCATAAATTGTAATTGAATCAAACGTAAAATCTCATCTACATCACTTAAAGGGAAGTTTAAACTCGCTGTATTTAAGTGACGTCCTTTGTATATTTCTTGCCAGTTAGTGTTTATAGCCTCTGATATTTGAACTAAAGCTGGATTTGCTGTCGCTAGAGTATTTAGTGACTGAGCTTGGGCTTCAAATGAAGTTCGTTCGCTATCAGACCAATTTATTGCTTTCAACAATCGGCCTAAGATTGCTTTTGAAGAGAATTTAAGCTGAGCTATAGGATCTCTGTTGGCTGGAATATAGTTGACTTGAATTGCGTTACGCTGTGCTGATGAGAGGCGGTGTTTATTGTGGTCTTCTGGCTCTTCCATATCGCCATCAATAATCCATATGTCGTCTTCTACATCACCGTTTGGATTGTAATCAAAACTAACTTTTGCATCTAAACGAACTCGGAAAATTAAATCCCCATTGGTACTATTTACTGTTAATCCATTAATCAATGTAGGTACAGCGGGGTCTACACCATCGCTTTGAGGGAAATTAAACCATGCTTCAATAAAGAGATCTCTATCCCCACTGGGATCTGCTCCTTCTTTCATGTAGAAATCTGCAGGAGTTATATTTCTTAGGCTTCGATCTAAAGAGAAAAGTTTGTTGAGAGCTTCTAGTAAAGTACTTTTACCAGTTCCATTGTGCCCGATAAAAGCCGTAACATCGGGTTCAAACTCAATACTCTGTTTATGTTCAGGAGATACACTTTTGAACCCTGAAACAATTATTTTTGTTAACTGCATTTATTGTCCTTAAAGAATCTTGAGTCACATAAGCGTGGAAATGACTGCACATTACTAAATACCATGATTTTATCAGTATTATAAAATTAACTTCATGATCTTTCTCATAAAGATAAACCTCGGTAGTTATTAATTGAGAGCTGTAAGGTGAGGAATATTCTGTTTTTTGTTTTATGTCGTATTGAAAAATGAGAGAGCTTTCGTTTAGGAGATCTGCGAATATGGCTAGTCGTGTATAAGCCAATACTACTTATGGATGCTTGAAAATTTCAAAATTTGTTATATCGGTTCGTCACACCATGCACTCAACTTGAGTGCATTTTTATGTCTGAAATATAATTCCATTGAATTCAAGTTCAGCTTTTGTATAATGCTGGTCCGCCTAAGTGCGGCACAATTTGCATGGGTTCCCTAACCCCATGAATTTAACTAAAAAGGTTTATTATGCGTGAATTAACTGCAATGCAGACGCGTCAAGCGTTGATCTGTCTCTCTTGTTTTCATATTTTGGTGATCTCGGCGAGCAACTATCTAGTCCAACTTCCTATCAATATTTTTGGCTTCCATACTACATGGGGTGCTTTTACGTTTCCGTTTATTTTTCTGGCGACAGATCTAACCATTCGTGTATTTGGTGCTGGCATGGCTAAGCGCATCATTGCGCAAGTTATGTTACCTGCGTTATTGATTTCATATATTCTGTCTGTCGTATTTTTTGATGGTAGTTATCAAGGAATTGCAGGGCTAAGTGAGTTTAATAGTTTTGTCGGTCGTATTGCCCTCGCCAGTTTTTTGGCTTACTTATTTGGTCAGGCTCTTGATATTGTTGTTTTTAATCGTTTAAGAAAATTAAAAACATGGTGGGTTGCACCTGTATCATCAACGGTATTTGGTAATTTAATCGATACGGTTATTTTCTTCTTTGTCGCATTTTATCAAAGTGTTGATCCATTTATGGCGGCTAATTGGGGAGAAATTGCCACGGTAGATTATGGGTTTAAACTGCTGATCAGTTTAATCATCTTCTTGCCTCTTTATGGTATTTTATTAACTAAATTAGCGGGTGTTATTACCTTTGAAACGAATGCGAACAATAACCTCTCCTCTGTAAAATTAAATTAATGTAACTTAATTTTGTAAGGGGGTGAAAGGCGCTAAACTATTCACTATCAGTGAAAAGTTTAGCGCCTTTTTTGTTTTATTACAGTAAATGTATCGGTAGTTAAGGTATAATCGCCGCGTTCTAGATTTTATGCTTTTAATTTACACGCAATTGAGGTGCCGAATGGCAACAGACGTGGGTTTATACGATGATATTCGTCCTTTTAATGATAACGAAATAGCAAGTGTTGTTGAACGCTTAGTTAACGATAACGAATTTATTACTGCGATCGCGCACTTTCAGTTTCCGCGCTTGATTAAACATTTTAGTTGGGTGATATTCCCAATGATCCGTATGGCGTTACGCCGTAAATGTCGAAAAATCACGAGTGTGAGTGAAATTCAGCACGAAGTGATCGCTTATATGGAAAAAATGATAGCGACCACAACCACTCAAGTTACCTTTGACGGTATAGAGAAGTTGGATAAAAATAAAAATTATTTATTTATTTCGAATCACCGCGATATCGCGATGGACCCAGCATTTGTAAACTGGGGATTACATCAATATGGGCATGATACAGTGCGTATTGCAATTGGTGATAATTTATTGAAAAAACCATTTGTATCCGATTTGATGCGTTTGAATAAAAGTTTTATTGTGAAACGTTCTGCGAAAGGTGTACGTGAGATGATCGCGGCATTTAAATCATTATCTGGTTATATTGCTCATTCAATTCAAACGGAACAACAGTCGATTTGGATTGCGCAAAAAGAAGGCCGTGCTAAAG
The DNA here is from genome assembly GCA_000953735.1 of Moritella viscosa. Classification (NCBI taxonomy): domain Bacteria; kingdom Pseudomonadati; phylum Pseudomonadota; class Gammaproteobacteria; order Alteromonadales; family Moritellaceae; genus Moritella; species Moritella viscosa. Next base: position 103,445 of record LN554852.1, read on the forward strand.
ATGGTAATGACCAGACTGATCCTGCGATTTTAAAAATGATGTATATGCATGGTAAAGGTCTAAAAATTAGCTTTCCAGAATACATGAAATCATTAAATATCGTGCCGGTGACTATCTCTTATGAATATGATCCAAACGATGCGGCTAAGGCTAATGAACTTTCAGAATTAGCGACAGCGGGTGAGTACAATAAAACTGAATTTGAAGATATTGATAGTATTGTTCAAGGTATTGTTGGCTTTAAAGGTCATGTGAATGTGACTTTTGGTGATGTTATTGTTGATGATCTTACCGATGCGATTGAATTAGCTGAGCGTATTGATCAGACTATCGATAATAATTATTACTTGCACGGGACTAATTTATTAGCGGCAGAGCAACTACATGCCAGTACTGAGTATAAGCAGGCTGCAAGTAAAGTCACCGCTGAGCAACGCGCTAAATTTACTGCTCATTTACAATCGATACCGAGTAAGCTACATACTGTCGTGCTATCTGGGTATGCAAAATCAGTAGAGAAGCAGTTAGCAATCGCGGATTAATTAATATCGACAGTTTAAAGTGTATTGTAAGCCCAGCCTCGCTGGGCTTTTTATTTGAATTTATTTTATTTAAATAAAACCCTTGCAAACGCAAATGAGAATCGTTACTATTAGCTTGTTCTTCAGGAAATCAGTATTTGTTTCGGTAGGACAAGACATTGCTCACATTGCTTCCGGGTTAATTTTAATCCATTACTCCTTGCAGGGTAAACCGAATTTTTTCGGGCCGGTAGATTAGACTTCTTATCCCTCGATTATCGAGAAGTCTGATTGATACCGGCTTTTTTATTTCTGCAGATTCTATAATTTCAACTATTCTAAATTATCGAACCATTACAAAATTGTTCTCGATTGCCTGCATGCTTTACTGTGTTAGGTATTCTGTTTTTATTTATTATTATTTTTGTGATTATTAATGACACTATGTTGGTTTTATATAAATAAATCCTTGCAAACGCAAATGAGAATCGTTATTATTGGCTTGTTCTTCAGGAAATTCGTATTTGTTTCAGTAGGACAAGACATTGCTCACATTGCTTCCGGATTAATTTTAATCCATTACTCCTTGCAGGGTAAACCGAAATTTTTTTTCGGGCCGGTAGATCAAACTTCTTATCCCTCGATTATCGAGAAGTTTGGTTGATACCGGCTTTTTATTTTCTGCAACAAAGTCATTTTTTATTAACATAAATCAAACATTTTATTTATTCCATGATGTATTATTTTTAATCATCATGCCTTCTTTTTGCGCATAATATTATTTAGTTTAAGATTCTTTTCCACATAACCTAAAAGCAATATATAACTTTAGATCTTATAGTTTAGATATATAAGTTATTGTTATTTAATTGTTTTAGTTGTGTACATTAGCGATCTATATGTTTTGTTGATTTTTTTGATCGTCATTGTCAACAGAGTTATCCACAGTTAGATCAAGATCTATGATCGAGTGGTTAAGATCTGATCGCAAGATATATTTTTATCATCAACATAGCGAGAATTCACGGCTTGTGGCATGCTTAGCTTATTCATCATTTATTTCACTGAGTTTTATTTTATGTCTACGATCCCTAGCAATCCCCTCGTGCTTGTCGATGGCTCTTCGTATCTGTTCCGTGCTTATCATTCACCCCCGCATTTGACTAATGCTGACGGTATGGCGACGGGTGCTGTATATGGTGTCGTTAACATGTTAAAGAGCTTATTAACACAATTTAGTCCCAGTCATATCGCGGTTATCTTCGATGCTAAAGGCCCTACATTCCGAAATGAAATGTACCCAGATTATAAAGCGCATCGTCCACCAATGCCGGATGATCTACGTTGTCAGATCGAACCTGTGCATGAGATTGTTAAGGCATTAGGTTTACCGTTGATCTGTATTTCGGGTGTTGAAGCCGATGACGTGATCGGTACGATCGCCGCACAAGCCAGTGCCGAAGGTCGTGCTGTATTGATCAGTACCGGTGATAAAGATATGGCGCAGTTGGTTGATGAGAATGTCACGCTAATCAACACCATGACGGATACGGTATTGGATCCACAGGGTGTTAAAGATAAATTTGGTGTACCACCAGAGTTGATCATTGATCTGCTTGGGCTTATGGGTGATGCTGCCGATAATATTCCGGGTGTGCCTGGTGTTGGGGAAAAAACAGCGTTAGGTTTGCTGCAAGGATTGGGTAGCATTAAAGATATCTACAGTAACTTAGACGCTATTGCCCCTTTAGGTTTCCGTGGTTCGAAAACTCTCGCTAAAAAGATGATCGAGCATAAAGATAATGCGGAAATTTCTTATGCATTAGCGACGATCAAATTGGATGTTGAAACCGGCGTAACCCTTGATGATCTGGCCATCACAGAAACAGATACCGATGCATTAGCTGAGTTATACCAGCAGATGGGTTTTAAACGTTGGTTAGCGGCGTTAGTTGGTGGTGCTGATGCAACTAAACATGTGTATGCGGGTAAAGCCGCAAAATCGAGTTCAGCTGCAAGTGAGTCTGACAGTGGTGACCTTATTGCAGCTTGCACGATTGAGCGCAGCAATTATGAAACGATTTTAACGCAAGCAGATTTTGATCGTTGGTTAGTGAAGTTACAAAAAGCTGATCTGTTTGCACTCGATACTGAAACGACTAGCCTTAATTACATGCAAGCTGAGTTAGTAGGGCTGTCATTTGCAGTTGCAGAAGGCGAAGCCGCTTATTTGCCGGTTGCCCATGACTATTTAGATGCGCCTGAACAGCTAGACCGTGATCATGTGTTAGCGTCATTAAAAGCGTTACTCGAAGACAGTAATGCAAAAAAAGTTGGTCAAAATTTAAAATACGATAAATCAGTGTTAGCAAACTACGGCATTAACCTCGCGGGTATTGCTTATGACACCATGATTGAATCGTACGTTTATAACAGTATCGCGACGCGTCATAATATGGACAGCTTAGCGGATAAATATTTAAATCATAAAACCATTAGCTTTGAAGAGATCGCCGGTAAAGGTAAAAAACAATTAACCTTTAACCAGATTGAATTAGAGCAAGCGTCACCGTATGCAGCTGAAGATGCCGATGTGACGTTACGTTTGCATAATGTACTGTGGGCGAAACTTGAAGCTGAGCCATCACTCGTTACTTTATTTAACGAGGTTGAATTACCACTCGTTAGCATTCTGTCTGGTGTTGAGCGCCAAGGTGTATTGATTGAGAAATCAAAACTCGATGCGCAAAGTGTTGAACTTGGAATTCGCATGCTGGAGCTAGAAGCTAAAGCACACGAAATTGCTGAGCAACCATTTAACCTGAGTTCGCCAAAACAGCTGCAAGAAATTCTATTTGTAAAAATGGAACTACCGGTTATTAAGAAAACGCCAAAAGGCGCACCATCGACAGCTGAAGAAGTATTACAAGAACTGACTCTTAATTATCCATTACCAAAAATTATTTTAGAGTACCGCAGTTTAAGTAAACTAAAATCAACGTATACCGATAAACTACCAACCTTGATTGAAGAAAAAACCGGACGTGTGCATACGTCTTACCATCAAGCGGTTACTGCGACTGGTCGTTTGTCTTCAAGCGATCCAAATCTACAGAATATCCCAGTACGTGCGGGTGAAGGCCGACGTATCCGTCAGGCATTTATTCCAGAAGCGGGTTACAAATATGTGGCAGTGGATTATAGCCAAATTGAATTACGTATTATGGCGCATTTATCACAAGATAAAGGGCTGCTAACGGCGTTTTCTGAAGGTAAAGATATTCACCGCGCGACGGCAGCAGAAGTATTTTCTGTTGAACTTGACGACGTCACGAGTGATCAACGTCGTAGTGCTAAAGCGATTAACTTTGGGCTTATTTATGGGATGAGTGCATTCGGTTTAGGCCGTCAGCTAAATATTCCACAAAAAGAAGCCAAGCAATACATGGCGCGCTATTTTGAACGTTACCCAGGTGTATTAACGTATATGGATGAAACGCGTAAAGTGGCTAAAGATAAGGGCTATGTTGAAACCTTATCGGGGCGTCGTTTATACCTACCTGAAATTAATGCCCGTAATAAAATGCGTCAAATGGCAGCTGAACGTGCGGCGATTAACGCACCAATGCAAGGGACAGCATCAGATATTATCAAGAAGGCTATGATTAATGTTGCTGGTTGGATTGAGACTGTAGAAGCTGACTCTATCCGTATGCTTATGCAGGTTCACGATGAATTGGTATTTGAGATCAAAGAAGAGCATGTGGATGACTACATTGTTAATATCAAAACCTTGATGGCGGCTGCGATGTCATTGGATGTACCATTACTTGCGGAAGCTGGTGTGGGTGATAACTGGGATGAAGCCCACTAATCTGGTATTAAGCATTAATTTTATTATATTTTGATTTAAAAAAACCAGTCTTAGGACTGGTTTTGTTGTTTTTATACATAAAACAACGATGAAAGTGCGCTTTGTCACAAAAAATGTAACTAAATAACGTATTTTACTTTCTGTTGAAATGGGTTTGTCGTATATTAGCGGGGTAGGGTATGGAGGTTCGAAATTATATTTCAAACCTTTTGTTTCAAATTGAATTTATTATTCATCGCCACGTCAGTTATTGACGAGGCGTTTTTTTTGTCTAAAATTCAGCGTTTGAATTAGTCTTCGTTAACGTATTCAAAATCGCTATCGTCAAACTCTTCGTCGTCTTCACTTGGCATACCCGTCGCAGGCTCTAGATCATACCACTCGCATAGTTTGTTTTTCAGTACATCAATGCCAGTATGCTTCAACGATGAGAATGGTGCGACTGTTACGTCACCGCCAAATTCTTTTACCGCTTCTTTTACTTCTTTAACGGTTTTACTGCGAACGCCTTGTTTTAACTTATCAGCCTTCGTTAACAGTGCCATCACCGGAATATCAGAATCAATCGCCCAAAGAATTAATTGTTTATCTAAATCTTTTAATGGGTGACGAATATCCATTAATACCACAATACCTTTTAATGACTGGCGTTTTTGTAGGTATTCACCTAGGGCTTTCTGCCATTTTTTCTTTACTTCAAAAGGTACTTTAGCAAAACCATAACCAGGTAAATCGATGAGACGTTTGCCTTCTTCGATTTCGAATACGTTAATAAGTTGTGTACGGCCAGGTGTTTTACTGGTTCTCGCTAAACTTTTTTGGCGTGTTAGTGTGTTCAATGCACTTGATTTACCAGCATTAGATCGCCCAGCGAAAGCAATTTCAATGCCCGAATCGTCTGTTAGGTGGCTAATGTCTGGCGCACTAATCCTAAATGCAGCGTTTTCGAAGTGTATCTTTTTGTTATCCAATCTAATATCTCTCATTGAAATTGTGTTAAATGATTACTTTTTTTTGAAAATGTGTAAAATAGTCAAATAGAATAATAATAAGTGTAACATGTCACGCCGTGACATGGGATCGGAAGCTGAAAATAACAAGTGGAATGCTATGAAAAGTCTTGTCTTATCTTTTGCAATGTTAATCGGATTAATGGGTACCGCCCAAGCTGCAGGGGATGCAGCTGCGGGTGAAGCTATTTCTGGTACATGTGCAGCGTGTCATGGTGCTGATGGTAATAGTCCTGCAAGTATCTATCCTAAGTTAGCGGGGCAAAATGCTTCGTATATTGTTAAGCAGTTGAAAGATTTTCAGCTAGCGATGCAAACTGGTGGTGAAAAGGGTCGTAATGATCCAACCATGATGGGTATGTCTGCAATGTTAACTGAACAAAACATCCATGATCTTGCGGCGTTTTTTGCGTCGAAAACTATGAAACCTGAAGAAACACCTGAAGACGTTATCGCTGCAGGTCAGCAACTATACCGTGGTGGTGATATCGTACGTGGTATTGCTGGTTGTGCAGCATGTCATGGCCCGCGTGGTAATGGTAGTGAAACAGCTAAATTCCCGAAAATATCAGGTCAACATGCTGATTATATTAAAGCGCAGCTAGAGAAATTTAGTAGCCAAGAACGTGCAAATGACCAAAATGGTATGATGCATGATATTGCATATAAAATGAAACCTGCCGATATGGATATTATTTCTAAATATCTAGGTGGTCTTCACTAATCATTTTTGTTTAGTGAGTTCATTTTAATATCGTAAAAAACTCAGCTTCGGCTGAGTTTTTTATTTTCATCAGATCGGAATTATCTTTTTTCTTCCTCGCTTTTTTGATAGTCTGCGCTCACTTAAAGAATTGCCTCATTATGCCCTTAATAAAGACGGGTCAATTGACTATCTTTAAATAAGGCACGATACGATACCCGCTAATAAACAATGTGGCCAACAAAATTATTGTGGACCTTGTTATTAGACAGATTAAAGACAGAGAATACTATGACTCGTAAAAGAAAAGAACGCTCAGGCGGCCCGCTAGCTATTGCTAAATCAGATCGCAAAAAGCGTGAAACCAATACTCAAGCACTAGAAGCGCGTAAGCACAAACGTTTAAAAAAGCGTAAAGGTTTAACATCAGGTAATAAAACTACAGAAGCTGTAAAAGGTAAAAAAGGCACTGGGGGGTCACGTAAGTCGGGCGATCCAAGAGTGGGCAGTAAAGCTCCTATTCAATTGTTAACGACACCGACACCAGTTGCACAACCTGCGATTGTTAAAGTAAAACAGCCTAAATCTGAAGTGAAGCCTGTTGCACCGGTATTAACGTTTGAGCAAGAGCTAGACAAACTAGAAAATGATGCACGCTTAAGTGGTCTATTACTACGTTTAGATAACAATGAAGTGCTAAATAGTGATGACCAAGTATATGTCGATGAAGGTGTAGATCGTCATGCATTCTTACTTGAAGAACTTGGTTATGCTGATGACGAAGAGTTTGAAGAAGATTATGATGAAGATGAGTGGGATGAAGCGATGATGGCAGAACTTGATGCTAAAGCACTTCAAACTGATCATGAAAAATTATCAGAAGATGAATTATATGAGCGCTTCTTAGCAACAGAGAAGAAGTTAAAGAATAACGACGCTGAGGAATAATAATGCAAGCGAGTTGGATGATATTAATGGGCATCGGATGCCTGATCATTCTGGCATTATCAATGTATGCGGGACGTTTATTGTATCGTGTGAAAGCACAACAAGTGCAGTTGCTAAATCAACAAAATGAAGCTGTTGCTGCACGTAAAGTCCGCATTACTGAAAGTGTACAGATTATTGCTAAAGCGATGGGACGTGAAGAATGTGACCTGTCAGAAGGCACTATTCGTATCAGTAAATTATTGGCGGCTATACCTGCTGCAGAACCTGTTGATTGGTCTCTGCAATATCCTGATTTGCATGCGTTTTATGATAAAATAAAACATATGCCAATCATGGATGCTCGCAGTGAACTATCAAAAAAAGCACGTATGCAATTTGATTTAGATCGTTTTCGTTTTGAAGGTGAATATGCAGAACGTGTGCAAAAAGACGTAGTCCGCTTAACTACGTTTGAATGTTAATAAATAACGGTATTAATCGTTAATATTATGATGTAAGACAAACGGCATGATGTTTATTTTCGGCATACTGCCGTGATATGTCTTAGGGGATGAATATGCTAAATCAAAAATTAGTCTGGGATCAGGCTATGATCGAAAAATATAATTACAGTGGTCCAAGATATACATCTTATCCAACTGCGTTGGAATTTGATGAGTCTTTTGGTTATCAAGACTTCCGCTTTGCTTGCGAAGAAACACCTGATAAGCCGTTGTCATTGTATGTGCATATTCCTTTCTGCCATAAGCTTTGTTATTACTGCGGTTGTAACAAGGTCATTACCCGCCATCAGCATAAAGCCGATCCGTACCTTGATGTGCTTGAAGCTGAGATTAAGCAACAAGCTGCGTTTTTCAAAAACCGTAACGTATCGCAATTACATTGGGGCGGTGGCACTCCAACATTTTTAACTCAACCACAAATTCAACGTTTGATGAATGCGTTAAAAAACAGTTTTAATTTTGACGACGATGCTGAAATTTCGATTGAAGTTGACCCGCGTGAAATTGAACTCAGTACCATTGATTTATTAGCGAAAGTTGGTTTTAATCGTTTGAGTCTGGGTGTGCAAGATTTCGATAAAAAAGTGCAAGCGGCAATCAACCGTGATCAAGATGAAGACTTCATTTTTGCGCTTATCAAACGTGCTCATGAGCTAGGGTTCAAATCGACCAATATTGATTTAATTTATGGCTTACCACATCAAACCAAAGCAACTTTCCATAAAACCTTGGAGCGTGTGCTAGATTTAGACCCGGCACGTTTAACGGTATTCAATTATGCGCATTTACCAAGTTTGTTTGCTGGTCAGCGTAAAATGAAAGAAGAAGATATGCCGTCACCTTCTGATCGCTTAGCTATTTTAGAAGATGCGATCGCGTTTTTGACCGATAACGGTTATCAATTTATTGGTATGGATCATTTTGCAAAGCCTGATGATGAATTAGCGATTGCCCAGCGCGAAGGTATATTACATCGTAATTTCCAAGGTTATACCACTCAAGGTGAAACGGATTTGTTGGGGTTAGGTGTATCATCAATTAGCCAAATTGGTAATGCCTATTCGCAAAACCAAAAAGAACTTAAAATGTACTATAAGCAAGTGGGTGAGCTTGGTCATGCACAATGGCGTGGTGTGGGTCTGAATGATGATGATTCGATTCGTCGCGCGGTGATTAAACAGCTAATGTGTAATTTTGAGCTGGATATGGACAAGATTGCGAATACTTTCAAACTAGATTTTGCCACTTACTTTGCTGAAGACATGGCATTATTACAAACTTTCATTAACGATGAACTGGTTATTATTGAAGGTAATATGTTGCAGGTCGCACCGAAAGGAAAATTATTGATCCGTAATATTTGTATGTGTTTTGATGTGTACTTACGTCAACGTGCACGTCAGCAACAGTTTTCTCGCGTGATTTAATTTTATAATAGACATGCGCTAATATTAAGGCACCTTTGGGTGCTTTTTTAATGCCTGTTTGGATGTAATCGTTGTCGCTTAAGGAAAATAGTGCTCTAGGTTTTTTGACTATTAAGTTAGTATTGGTGACTTGATTTCATAGAAGTTAAATATACATAACTTAGCATCTATGTAATATTGTTCTTCGATAACATTATCTTATTTTATAAAATTATTAATGATAGACATAATTACAAAAAATGGAAATACGCCTATGAAAGCGATAGTCATTGATATTGATGATACGGTATTAGATTTTGGTTCTCGGTTACGTGAGTTTGTTAATCACCAATATGATAAAAAAGTAACTGGTAAACCCTTAGCATGGGATTTATGCGAGTGGTTAGGTGTTAAAGAAGGTCAAGATGTTACAATATTAAAAGAGTTTGCATCTAGTTGGCAGTTTGGTGCATTAGATGCGCTGCCGGGTGCATCTCGTATTTTAACTAAACTCATCCAAGAAGGTTATGATATTTTTTGTATTACCGCGTGTAGTCGAGATCCTCAGGTGGAGGCGCTGCGTCGAGCAAACATGTATCATTGTTTCGGTAATATTTTTCAAGATATCTTTTTTGTTGAGTTTGGTGAGTCTAAAGCGACTTATTTAAATAAGATTCAACAGACGCATGAGATTCATGCTTTTATTGATGATAAATATGATAATTTACTGGATGCGAAAAATGCAGGGGTTGATAACTGCATTATGATAAAACAACCGCATAATAAAGCGTTCAGAGAGAGAGTAACGAGTGCACATGACTGGTATGAAATTTCCTATATCATACAAACATGGCATGAAAAAACATGGTCGGTACAATAAGCTAGACTTAGCATTAGCGATTAAGTTCTCAGTTATGATATGTATCTGAGTTTTTTTCAATTTGTAGCTTTAATTAGTACTTATGACTTTCAGATGAAAGTGGTACTATCTGTTTAATAGGTAACTTAAATTGTGTGGGATATGAGAAATCATGCAGCAACGACATACTGATATTATTAATCTTGTAAATGAAAAGGGACGAGCTTCTGTTGGCGAAATGTCAAATAAGCTGGGTGTTTCAGAGGTCACGATCCGTCATGACCTGAACAAGTTAGAGAAAGAAGGGTTCATCCGTCGTGTTCATGGTGGAGCTACTCCGCATAATACTGATAATGTTTCTCATCGTATTACTGTAAATTATGAGCACAAGCGTAAAATGGCTATGTGTGCAGCAAGCCTTGTTGAACATGGCGAAACAGTCATGATCGAAGGCGGTAGTGCTAATGCTTTATTGGCAAAAGAACTGGGAAAACGTAGTGATGTAACCATTATTACGCCGAGCAGCTATATTGCCCATTTAATGAAAGAAACTGATGTTAAAATTATTGTGTTAGGTGGTCTTTACCAGCATGAAAGTGAAAGCATGGTGGGTACCTTGACGCGTCTTTGCATCAAACATACTCACTTTACTAAGGCGTTCTTAGGCATTGATGGTTTGCATCCAAATACGGGTTTTACGAGCCGTAATATGATGCGTGCTGATGTCGGAGTGGCGATTTTAGAGAAAGGTGCACAAAATATTGTCATCACGGATTCTTCTAAATTCGGTCAAGTGCATAATACGCCATTATATCAATTTGATCAGGTTGATATGGTGATTACTGACGAAGATGCGTCGTTAGAATATGTACATTTATTAGAAAAACATAATATTAAAGTCGTAAAATAATCCTCCTCTACGACTAATTTAATCTATGCCAGTCAGGGCAGTTATAATATAACAATTCTGACTGGCATCAGTAACGGCTGTTATGTTATAATATAACACCTGTTTTACTGACCTCGTGTTTATACCATGTCTTTACTTTTATTTTTGAGCATCGCGACACTCTTCCTCGGCCCTTACTTATGTAAATTTGTCGGTTCTAAATCTGATCGTTTTGCTTTCTTTGATAGTTTTATCTTTGTTTCCATTGGTGGTTTGGTGTTATTCCATATCTTGCCTGAATTACTGGAAAGTGGGGGGATTGCGGTTCTCGGACTGATGCTCGTTGGCTTATTTGGCCCTGGCATGGTGGAAAAAATATTTCATAAAGTCGCAAAACAAACCCATTCTGTTACCTTAATATTAGGTGTATTAGGTCTAGTATTACACGCTCTCACCGATGGTGGTGCGCTTGCAATTGAAGATGATCAGACCGCTTATTTGTTGGCAGTCGGTGTGGTACTCCATCGTTTTCCTGTTGGTTTGACTGTGTGGTGGTTGTTACGTCCGCATTATGGCAGAGCGTTACCGTTAGCGGTATTAACGGCAATGTCAGTGGCAACTGTTGCTGGTACTTGGCTAGGTGGAGAACTGATCGCGCATGATAGTGGTAACTGGTTGATCTGGTTCCAAGCGTTAGTGATGGGCTCTATTTTACATGTCGTATTTCACCAGCCGTATAAACAGGAACATGGTGAAGAAACTCAACGTGATAAATTTGCCGCTGGTACGGGTAGCTTAATTGGTGCTATCTGTTTACTTGCAGTATTACTACCGCATTGGTTAGGTTATGCGCCGCATGATCATGGTTCGGAAGAAAGGGTGCTGGTATCACAGATAGCACCATCATCTGAGATACAGGCTGATATCAATTTAGATGACCATGCAGGGCACGATGACCATGCAGGGCACGATGATCATGCAGAGCACGATGACCATGCAGGGCACGATGACCATGCAGGGCACGATGATCATGCAGAGCACGATGACCATGCAGGGCACGATGACCATGCAGGGCACGATGACCATGCAGGGCACGATGACCATGTAGGGCACGATGACCATGCAGGGCACGATGACCATGTAGGGCACGATGACCATGCAGGACACGATGACCATGTAGGACACGATGACCATGCAGGGCATGTGCACGGCAGTGAAACAGCAGAAACCTTATTACGATTTGTGAGCTTGTCGTTACATGCGGCACCAGCGCTATTATTCGCTTATATCCTGACATGGCTGATTAACTTTGTGAAACCAGCATTTAATATGGTTGGGCAATTACGCAGTACTGGTTCAGTCGCTGGAGCATTAAAAGGCACGCTGATTGGTTTACCCCTACCAATCTGTATTCCAGATGCATCAAGCATGTATAAACAGTTGATTAAAGCGGGCTGCGGTTCTGCATTAGCTGTGTCATTTTTGGTAGCGTCGCCTGTGATAGGGTTTGATGCGCTACTTATTTCGCTGCCGTTATTAGGTGCTGAGTGGGTTGGTATTCGTTTAGTGATGGCGATTACTTTAGCGGTAACCTTGGGTTTATTGATTGGATTATTATTTAAGAAACATGATTTAAATACCGAAACGTGTGCGACACCTGAACAGTTAAAACAATCTACATCGCGTTTGAAGCATGCTTTTGAACATGGCTTTGCGCATTTAATTGATCATACCGCACCTTGGGTACTGTTTGGATTAATTGCAGCTGCAACATTTACCCCGACGATTGGTTGGCAGTTTTTACAGCAAGAACCTTGGTTACAAGTAGTTCTGGCGATCTTAATTGCGTTACCCTTTCATTTTTGTGCGACGGGTATTACCCCTGTATTAGCGATTATGCTTATTGCTGGTGTATCGCCTGGTGCGGTTGTTGCCTTTAGTTTAGTGGGACCAACGCTTAACTTAGATTTATACCGCTTTATTAAAGATAATCAAGGTAAGCACATTGCAATGGCTGTGGTTATGGCTATTGTCGCTGTGGCCTTGCTATTGGGTCTGGGGATTATGTATTGGGTACCTGAATTGCCTAAGCCCTGGTTAACGTTAGCACCACATTGGCAAGATGATTGGTGGCGTTATGTAAGCTTAGTTATTGTGACAGTGCTATTTGCGATAAGTATTTTACGTCGTGGTGCGCGTAGCTTTATGTTGGAATTATTACCACATAGTTTTAGAAATGCTAAACCGCACCATCATCACCATCATTAGACTTTAATATCAATCTTGTTTCTATGGACACTACGTCGGTTGTGTAATCGACGCTCGTAAAGAGAACAATGATTTGATTGACGTTGCCGCCGCTCCTGGCGGTGACGTTGTTCCATAATAAACTCGCCTTTTACTTCTACCGTATCTATTAGACTGACTTCATTATTCATATTATCTAGATTCATTTCCATACTCGGCTCAATTGTTGTTATATCGGAATAGTTTTTGTTAATACTTACTTTTATGAGGGTGTCATCAAGCTCATAGTTTTTATATTTGCAAGGTTAAACTTGTTCTGGTTTACTAAGATTAGTATAACTAGGTGAAAATGTAATTTGAATTTCTCCCACTCTTTGTATAGCAAACAGGATGTTTCTCGACAAAGCAATAAAGGTTTTTTGATGCCAAAGAAAGTGACGGATATTTTAACTCAAGATGAGCTTAATTTATTACAGGAAGTAATAGAGAGTCAGGCTGATGATGTTAGTCGTGAAGTATTTATTTCGCATATCTCAAAGAAAATGCTGAATGTATTAGCGCAATCTGATGACATTGTATTGGTAACGCAAAGCGAACAAAAGGAATTTCGTTTTCCGCTTTATCTTGTTAGTGATGGTTATAGTGATGAGCTAAAGGAGCTTGGTCCTCCTGATATTATTGACCATAAAGGTGGCGAAGGGCGTTATTGGCGCCTGTCGGATCCTAAAGGCTTAAAGATATTTGATCCGCAAGGTGAAGTATTATTGGGTGCCGTTCTGAACATATCGACTTCGGGTTTGTTTATGTTATGCAGTGCGCAGCAATTTTCGTCTATCGATTTTAACCTTAAGAAAGGTGATCGGGTGAACTTTTATTTAAAGATCCCACAACGTGGTTTTCATTTAGTTAAGGCTAATGTTGTGCGGATTGAAAATGAAAATAATAATAGCAAAGGGCTGGCGCTGAACTTTGATATTGATAATGACTTAGCTTTGATACTCCATAATTATATTATTGAAAAACATGATTCACTGAATTAGTAAGCGGGCAGTTAACTTAAAGGATAGGTTAACTGCCTAAGCATGATTAATTAATATCGAGCTCCTTCAACTTGCGGGTGAGGGTATTACGACCCCAGCCCAGTAGTTTTGCCGCATCTTGTTTATGGCCTTGTGTATACTCTAATGCGGTTTGTAGCATGATACGTTCAAAGTCGGGCATGGCTTCAGCAAGGATATCACTTTGTCCTGATGCGAGTTGCTGTGCAGTCCAGGTTTTTAATTGCGTGCGCCAGTCACCACTTTGAGCTGTGCTACCATGACTTATTAAGGGCGATTGCTCTTCGGTGATCTCAGGAGGTAAATCAGCAATGAATATTTCTTGGCCGCTGGCCATCACAGTTAACCAACGACAAATATTTTCAAGTTGGCGAACGTTACCGGACCAATGGTGATTGGCTAAATAGGTTTGTGCTTCTTTACTGAGAATCTTGGTCTCGACACTCAGTTCTTTACCCGCTCTGATTAAAAAATGATTGGCTAGTTTAGGAATATCTTCTCGACGTTCATTTAACGATGGAATATGAATACGGATGACGTTCAAGCGATGGAATAAGTCTTCGCGGAAACTACCATCAGCGACTTTCTTTTCTAAGTTTTGATGCGTTGCTGCTATGATTCGTACGTCGACACTCACCGGAGAATGGCCGCCTACACGGTAAAACTGTCCATCAGAAAGCACACGCAATAATCGCGTTTGAATATCAATCGGCATATCCCCGATCTCATCTAAAAATAGGGTACCGCCATTAGCTTGTTCAAAGCGACCATTACGCACACCTGCAGCCCCCGTAAAGGCGCCTTTTTCATGACCAAAAAGTTCTGATTCAATCAAATCTTTGGGAATTGCAGCCATGTTCAAGGCAATGAATTCGTTATTTACGCGCGGGCTGTGTTTGTGTAGCGCTTGCGCAACTAATTCTTTACCTGTACCAGATTCACCATTAATTAATACGCTAATCGAAGAACGTGATAAGCGACCGATAGCGCGAAAAACTTCCTGCATGGCTGGTGCTTCACCAATAATTTCAGTCACTGGCGCCACTTTATTATTTTTACGACGGTTTTTGCTTTGCTCTTTGGCATGGGTCACTGCGCGAGTAGCCAAGGACACTGCTTCATCAATATCAAACGGCTTTGGTAGGTATTCAAATGCGCCGGCCTGATACGCATTGACTGCGCTGTCGAGATCGGAATGGGCCGTCATAATGATGATTGGGAGATCTGGGTGAATGGCATGTACTTTATTCATTAACTCTAATCCGGTCATTTCTGGCATGCGGATATCAGAAATAATGATATCTGGCTGTTCGAATTCGAGTTTATTTAATAAAGCATGCGCACCACTAAATGCAGAGGTTTCAAATTTCTGTGACTTTAATGCTTTGTCAAGAACCCAGCGGATAGAACTATCGTCATCGACAATCCAAACTGTTGCTGTTGTCATAGTTTAATCCTTTATTTTCTTAGTGGCAGATAAATGGCAAATTCGGTATGGCCTGGCCAGCTATGACACTCAATTTTACCCTTGTGTTGCTTAATCAGGTTTTGAGCAATAGAAAGGCCAAGTCCGGTGCCGCCTTCACGAGCAGTAACCATTGGGTAGAACAAGGTATCTTTAATATGCTCTGGAATACCAGGTCCGTTATCAATGATTTTTATTTCAGTACATAAGCGATATTTCTGCCCTTGGATATTCACTTGATGTGCTGTGCGCGTAATAATTTTAATGATGCCATGTTCTTTTAGTATTTGAATGGCATTACTAATGATATTAAGTAGTGCTTGTTGTAATAGGTCTGGTTCCATCTCAAAATCAGGTATTGATGGATCATAATCTCGCTCGATGATAATGCCTGGCGGTAAATCGAACTCGACTAATTGTTTTACTTTTTCAATGACGGAATGAATATTTAAAATGGTTTGTTGACCAGGCTTTTGTGGCCCTAATAAACGGTCAACTAGGGTCCGTAATCGATCGGCTTGTTCGATGATAATACCGGTAAATTCTTTTAATTCCGGCGTTGGTAGCTCTTTCTCTAACAGTTGTGCGGCGCCACGTAATCCCCCGAGTGGGTTTTTAATTTCATGGGCTAAGCCACGTACTAATTCTTGCGCAGCTTGCTGCTGTACATGTTGATAAAGTTCTTGGCTAATTTTCTTTTGTAAATCTATTTGTCTTGCTTCAATTAGAACACAGATTTCCGAGTTAAAATTCGTTAATGTTGCTGAAATTTCGACTAATAGTTGGCGATCATCAATGACTAATGATACTTCATTATCAGTAAATCCTTGCCCTGTTTTAATAATGCTTGTCAGTAACGAAAGGTCGAGTGTTGTATGTTCGATGATATCCGTGAGCTTCACATCAAGCACACGACTGGCACTGGAGCCTAATAGTTGTTCACCTGCTGGATTGAGATATTTTATATACAGATCATGATTGAGAACGAAAACTGAAGAAACTAAGTTATTCAGTAATGACTGCTGAGGTTCTGGGATCATTATCATGGCACTTCCTTATTAGGATAAACATCCCGTGACTGAACGCACCAATTTGGTGCTTACTTTAAAATATTACTGTACAGCGTGGTGAAATTAAAGCGGAAATGCTTAGTTGGCCTTAAATCTATGTAAATAAACAGTAATGAGCTCTGATGATGCAATTACCTTGCCTAAGTTGTTAATTATTTGTAACTGTAATTTATGCGTACCAATGGGTACATTTGTGACATTAAATTGGTGCTTAATTTGTTCACTATGAGTAATGCCATCAATTAATAAACGAATATTTGAACCGTATTGTAGTGTAGAACTGAGTGTCGCTGAGACTGTGATTTCGCCAGTATTACTGCGTATTGTTTGTTGATTGCGTGGTGTACTGATATGAATGCTAATTGGCGGGACAGGTTTATCATTTACTGTGGTATTTGCATGGCTTGCTTTGGGTGTGATTGATTGAGTAAGAGAATCAATGGAAGGGGGGGTAAGCTTCACATTAATTTCTTTGGCTGATGCGGGTTTACTTTCATCATCCGAAAAATGGGTAATACCTTGTTTATCAGTCCATTGATAAATAGCGGCAACACTGGCATAGCTTGTGATTGTTAATATGAATAATATTACGTGTTTCATGGCGACATCCTGTCTTTGGTTACTTGATTTGTATGGTTATTTTCACCTAATTACATTTGTTTAACAAATAAAAAACCCGCTAAGTAGCGGGTTTTTTTATATTAATTTGAATTAATAAGAAATTATACGCTGTAGTACATTTCAAACTCAACTGGGTGAGTTGTCATGTTCAGTCTTTCAACTTCTTCTTCTTTTATTGCAATGTAAGCATCGATAGTATCGTCAGCCATTACATCACCAACAGTTAAGAAGTCACGGTCAGTATCTAGTGCTGATAGTGCTTCTTGTAGTGAAGAGGCAACTTGTGGAATCTCTGCTGCTTCTTCTGCTGGAAGGTCGTATAAATCTTTATCCATTGCATCACCAGGATGAATACGGTTTTTAATACCGTCAATACCAGCCATTAACATTGCAGAGAATGCTAAGTATGGGTTTGCTGCTGGATCTGGGAAACGTACTTCAATACGTGTCGCTTTTGGCGATGGTACGATTGGGATACGGATTGATGCAGAACGGTTACGCGCTGAGTAAGCTAGCATTACTGGTGCTTCAAAACCAGGAACTAAACGTTTGTACGAGTTAGTTGCTGGGTTAGCAAATGCGTTAATTGCTTTTGCGTGCTTGATGATACCACCGATGTAATAAAGTGCAGTTTCAGATAGACCGCCATACAGGTCACCAGAAAAAATGTTTTCGCCATTTTTCTGTAGTGATTGGTGACAATGCATACCTGAACCGTTATCGCCTACAAGTGGCTTAGGCATGAATGTTGCTGTTTTGCCATAAGCGTGTGCAACATTATGGATAACGTATTTAGTGATTTGCACTTCATCCGCTTTTTCAACGATTGAGTTATATAGTGCTGCAATTTCGTTTTGACCGGCTGTTGCTACTTCATGGTGATGTGCTTCAACTGTTAAGCCCATTTCTTCCATTATTAAGCACATTGCGCTACGGATGTCTTGTGCAGAGTCAACTGGTGATACTGGGAAGTAACCACCTTTAACACCTGGACGGTGACCCATATTGCCGCCTTCGTACTCTTTATCAGAGTTCCAAGAAGCTTCTTCAGCGTCAATTTTGTACATGCTACCTGACATGTCAGTTTTGTACTTAACATCATCAAATAGGAAAAACTCTGGTTCAGGACCGAAGAATACATCATCAGCGATACCGGTTGAGCGTAAATATGCAAGTGCACGTTTTGCTACTGAACGAGGGTCACGGCTATAACCTTGCATTGTTGCAGGCTCTAGTACGTCACAACGAAGGTTCAGTGTTGTTGCTTCTGTGAACGGGTCAAGTACGGCTGTTGCCGGATCTGGCATTAAAATCATGTCAGATTCGTTGATGCCTTTCCAACCTTCAATTGATGAACCATCAAACATTTTACCTTCTTCAAAGAAGCCGGCATTAACTTGATGATGTGGTAGAGAAACGTGCTGCTCTTTACCTTTAGTATCTGTAAAACGTAAATCTACAAATTTAACGTCTTGTTCTTTAATTAGAGCTAATACGCTTTCTGCTGACATAAAAAATAACCTCCGGTGTCATCAATATGATGGCTTCATTTAAAATGGCTGACTGTAAACAATCATAATTTTAATAATGCCATATATGTGCCAACTATTTAAGTTGTTGATTTTAATGTTTTAATGTACTCGTTATTCCTTGCCTTAACCTATTGTTGCACGAACACTGTGCGTTGGCTGCACCTTTTTGGTGCAAAGATTATCGCGGTAAATAAACGCATACATTTACTATTACTAACTTCGATATTATGGTTTATTTTCAGGGATTACCAGTAAAATCGTATTCAAATATAGTTGATAAAATGTATCAGCTGTAAGACAGATTACTCACGGTGTGATACGGCTTATATTTATTTATATTTTGTGTGCTAAAAGCCCATTCAGTGGCTATCGCTCGATTTTTAAATAAAATAAATTACAATCATTTTACTCTGCGCCAAAATTTTGTTAGGTAGATCACAGCGGGGCGGTTACAATACCGCCTAATTTTTACCCATATAAAATATATAGAGGCATCACAGTGCTAGATAAACTACGCAACATTGCGATTATCGCTCACGTTGACCACGGCAAAACGACTTTAGTTGACAAATTATTAGAACAGTCAGGTACGTTAGAAACACGTGGTGGTAATGAAGAACGTGTAATGGATTCCAACGATCTTGAAAAAGAACGTGGTATTACAATTCTTGCAAAAAACACTGCAATTACTTGGAAAGATTACCGTATCAACATCGTAGATACTCCAGGACACGCCGATTTCGGTGGTGAAGTTGAACGTATTATGTCTATGGTAGACAGTGTTTGTTTAATCGTTGATGCAGTTGATGGCCCAATGCCACAAACGCGTTTCGTAACACAAAAAGCATTCGCACACGGTCTTAAGCCAATTGTTGTTATCAATAAAATTGATAAACCTGGTGCTCGTCCTGAATGGGTAATGGATCAAATCTTTGATTTGTTTGATAACCTAGGCGCAACTGATGAACAGCTTGACTTTAAAGTTGTTTACGCTTCAGCTCTAAATGGTTGGGCTAACGCTGAATCAGAAGAAGCAACAGAAAACATGGAACCTTTATTCCAAGCTATCGTTGATGGTGTTGCTGCACCAGAAGGCGATCGTGACGGTGATTTCCAAATGCAAATCTCACAACTTGATCACAACGCATATGTTGGCGTGATCGGTGTTGGTCGTATAACGCGTGGTTCTGTTAAAGTAAATCAACAAGTTACTATTGTTGGTTCTGACGGTAAAGAGCGTAAAGGTAAAGTTGGCCAAGTATTAGGTTACTTAGGTCTTGAGCGTCATGATGTTGAACTTGCACAAGCGGGCGATATTATTGCAATCACTGGTTTAGGCGAACTTAAAATTTCTGACACTATCTGTGCACAGAACAATGTAGAAGCGCTTCCACCGTTATCAGTTGATGAACCAACTGTAACAATGACGTTCCAAGTAAATAACTCACCATTCTGTGGTAAAGAAGGTAAATTTGTTACATCACGTAACATCCTTGACCGTCTGAACAAAGAGCTAGTACATAACGTTGCACTTAAAGTAGAAGAAACTGCTGATCCAGATAAATTTAAAGTATCAGGTCGTGGTGAATTACATTTAGGTATCTTAATTGAAAACATGCGTCGTGAAGGTTTCGAGCTAGCAGTATCTCGTCCTGAAGTTATCGAACGTATGATTGATGGTAAGCTACATGAACCAATGGAAACATTGACTGTTGATTGTGAAGAGCAACATCAAGGTTCTATCATGGAACAGTTAGGTATCCGTAAAGCGGAACTAACTAACATGACTCCAGATGGTAAAGGTCGTATTCGTTTAGACTTCATCATCCCAAGCCGTGGTTTAATCGGTTTCCAAACTGAATTCTTAACAATGACATCTGGTTCTGGTCTTCTATACCATAGCTTCGATCATTACGGTCTACATAAAGGCGGTACAATTGGTCAACGTCAGAATGGTGTATTAATTTGTAACCAAACTGGTAAAGCTGTTACTTACTCTTTATTCTTCTTACAAGATCGTGGTCGTCTGTTCTTAGGTCACGCTACAGAAGTATACGAAGGTCAAATTGTTGGTATTCATAACCGTGCTAACGATTTAACAGTTAACTGTATTCGTGGTAAGCAGCTTACTAACGTACGTTCTTCTGGTACTGATGAAGCACAAACGCTTTCACCAGCGATCATCTTGACTCTTGAGCAAGCGCTTGAATTCATCGATATTGATGAATTAGTAGAAGTTACACCAAAAAGCATTCGTATCCGTAAGAAACTTCTTTCAGAAAACGAACGTAAACGTGCTAGCCGTCCAGCTAAATAATAATAGTTAATTAAGGTTATTATTTAATAATCTTGGCGCTATTATAAAAAAAGGTGATACTTAGGTATCACCTTTTTTTTACCTTAAAATTACCAGAGAGGGAACCTGTGGTTAAGTCATCTTATCAACATCCGTTACTGCTATTGTTGGCAAAAACGAAAACCGTGTTGTGGTTGTTCTTGTCAAATTGCTTTGCATTTTTACGCTATTTAGGTCAACGCGTGAATGATGACCGGATCACGGTTAACGCCAGTTCGTTGGCGTATACAACGTTACTTTCTCTCGTCCCATTAATCACTGTCGTTTTTTCTGTGATGTCGGCTTTTCCTATTTTTGAAAGTTGGCAGCAAAGTGTTGAAGCATTTTTATATACCAATTTAGTGCCACATGCTACGGGGACGATTCAAGAATACCTACAGGATTTTGTTACCAATACAGGGAAAATGACCTCCATTGGCTCTGGTGCGTTATTTATGGTGGCATTGCTGTTAATTAATACCATTGATAAGCATATTAATCATATTTGGCGATGTAAAATTGAACGTAGTTTCTTTTTATCATTTGCAGTGTATTGGTTGATATTAACTTTTGGTCCATTATTTATTGCCATTAGTTTAGGTATTTCGTCTTATTTATTATCCTTATCGTTTGTTTCTGATGTGACAGAAGTGACTGGGATTGTTAGCCTGTTAAAGCTGGTGCCTGCCTTGCTGGGTACATTGGGTTTATTTGTGATGTATGTGGTTATTCCTCATCGTCACGTTCCGTTACTTTATGCATTTATTGGCGCCTCGATTAGTGCTTTGTTATTTGAAGGTATCAAACGGATTTTTACTTGGTATTTAGTACAATTTCCCTCTTATGAAGTGATTTATGGCGCATTAGCAACTATACCTATCTTATTAGTTTGGATTTACCTATGCTGGTTGATTGTCCTACTTGGGGCTGAAATTACAGCGTCATTAACAGAATTTGATGAGCATAAAAAAGCACAGGTTAAATTGCAAAAACAGTCACAAAATCAACAGCAAAAACATCTATCTATGGATGACAGTTCTGGCTAAGTAAGGCAAAGTTAATACTGCAAGTGGGTTAACATTGCTGCGCTAATGTTAGGTTCAACTATCAACCTTTAGTGTCTTTTGTTGTGGATAAGAGGTTGATATTGCTATGATTGGACTGTACCCAGCCATCCAGCATTATGCTGAACATTATTTATCTGTAAGTCCACTACACAGTATTTATATTGAGGAAGTGGGGAATCCTAATGGTATACCACTATTATTTCTGCATGACGGTCCCGGTAAAGGGGTTCTAGAAGATGATAGACGTTTATTCGACCCTAAACTATACCGAATAATTTTGTTTGACCAACGTGGCTGTGGGCGCTCTAAACCGTATGCCTGTATTGAAGACAATACCACCCAAGATTTATTGCAGGATGTTAGTGCTATCTTAACGTTGCTAGGTATTCGCCGTTGCGTATTATTCGGTGAAGGGTGGGGGGCTACGTTAGCGCTGTTGTATAGCTTGAGCCATCGAGATAAGGTACAAGGCTTAATACTACACAGCTTATTTTTAGCGCGTAATCAGGATTTAACGTGGCAATTTTCAGCGTCGGGTGGTGCCGCACAGTTATTTCCTGATCATTTTAAGCAACTGGTTAGCCGTGCTAATGGAAGAGATTATGGTGCCTTACTCTCTGCATATAGTCAGTTATTAGTCAGCGATAATGAAATAGAAAAAATGGCAGCGGCAAAAGCTTGGGTAGAGTGGCAAGCGCAAATTGGTAATCCACATCCTGAGTTCCGCAGTAAAGTTGATCTGATTGATGCTGATGTGGCGTTAAGTATGTCGACGCTACAATGTCATTATTTTTCGAAAAATTGTTTTATTTCTGACAATTATATTTTTAAGTGTCTAGACTCATTATCACATTTACCGATAATTATGGTGCATGGGCGCTTTGATATATCTAATCCGTTGGGGCCTGCGTACGAATTATGTCAGCACCTCTCATTAGCTAAGCTGCTTATTGTGCCTCATGCGGGTCATTTTGATTGTGAACCAGGCATGATAGATGCGTTACGAAAAGCGACAGAACTCATGGCTGAGATTATTGCGTTTGAGTTTGTAAGTGATTAATTTCAGGAGTTTCGGTATTATCAATAACATTAAATTTTAATAATGATTATTGAGGAATGGCATGATCGCATTGATCCAGCGTGTGCGCAAAGCAGATGTAACCGTTGAAGACGAAGTTATTGGTAAAATAGGCCAAGGCTTAGTGGTGTTATTGGGCATCGAGAAAGGTGATACCGAGGCGAAAGCCAAGCGTTTATGTGAAAAATTATTAGCGTATCGTGTTTTTAGTGATACAGACGATAAAATGAATTTAAATGTTCAACAAGTCAATGGCGAACTGTTAGTGGTATCGCAATTTACCTTAGCGGCAGACACTAATTCTGGTACAAGGCCAAGCTTTTCGACTGCTGCTGCTCCCGCTGATGCTAATCATTTATATGAATATTTTGTTGGTCAATGTCATCAAAAAGAAATAACGACAGAGACTGGGCGCTTTGCTGCAGATATGCAAGTGTCGTTAGTCAATGATGGACCGGTTACTTTTTGGCTGCAAGTGTAGACAGCAACCATGAGTGATAATAGACAAGGAGAGAATATGTTTCACGTGCATATACCTGAAACGGAACAAGAGTTAGAAGATTATTATCATTTACGCTGGTCGCTATTAAGAGCACCATTACAACGCCCGCGTGGTAGCGAAAAAGATATCTATGATGAGCATAGCGAGCATCGTATGATCTTGAATAATGCAGGCACACCCATTGCTTGTGGTCGGATTTATACCGCGGGTGCGGATGAATCTCAGATTCACTATATGGCGGTTGATCCTAGTCACCGTAAGCAGGGTTTAGGCAGTTTACTGATTTCGGCTTTAGAAGATGAAGCCTACAAGGCAGGTAGTGAACGGATTGTCATGAATGCGCGTGTCGAAGCTGTGCCATTTTATGAAAAATGCGGTTTTTCTTTAGTGGGCAGTGGCCAAGTCAGTGAAGGTGTTCGTCATCGTCAGATGATTAAAGAAGTGAACGCCATGGATAAGATTTTACGACATCCAGATTGGTGCGCAGAACTACAACAAGAATGGGCAACTAAGATCCCGATTAGCCAACACATGGGCATTAATATTCGTCAGTACAGTGGTTGGCGATTTGAAACGGCGGCGCCATTAAATGCGAATGTAAATGTTCACGATACTATGTTTGCTGGCAGTATTTATAGCCAAGCGACGCTAACAGGCTGGGGATTAGTCTGGTTAATGTTAAAAGAACAGGGCTTACTGGGAAATATCGTACTGTCTAAAGGTAACATTCATTATAAACGCCCCATTAATTTGGAGCCCTTTGCGGTCGCACATAAATACCGGATGAAGGGCAGTTTTCTGGAATTATTAGAAGGACGTAACGCCAAGTTAGATATTGATGTTGACGTTTACAGTGGACCTAAATTAGCCGCGGTTTTTAGTGCTACCTTTGTGGTGATACCTGTCGGTGCATAATGTTTGCACCGTTTATAAAATGGCAAATTAAGCGTTAGAATAAATGTCTTTGTCTGCCATCCAACGTTGGGTGATCGCATGGGCATTATTGGGATGCTGTTGCAGTAAGTGGCGAGCAATATTTTGAACCAAAGGGATAAGTTGCTGGTCGCGTACTAAATCTGCGACTTTCAAGTCGGCAATACCGGTTTGTTTACTGCCGAGCATTTCGCCTGGGCCACGGATCTCGAGGTCTCGCTGTGCAATTTTGAACCCATCTGTGGTTTCTCGTAATACTGATAAACGCTTACTGCCAGTATCGGAAAGCGGTGCGTGATAAAGTAATACGCAGTGACTGGCGACTTTACCACGGCCGACACGACCACGTAGCTGATGTAATTGTGCGAGGCCTAAACGTTCTGGGTTTTCGATAATCATCAAACTTGCATTAGGCACATCAACACCGACTTCAATAACCGTGGTAGCGACTAATAAATCCAATTGTTTGTTTTTAAAAGCTTCCATGACGTATTGTTTTTCAATGGCTTTCATCCGGCCATGTACTAAACCAATACGTAAATCGGGTAATTTTTTCTGTAAATCATTAGCGGTATCTTCAGCTGCTTGGGCCTCTAACACCTCTGATTCTTCAATGAGAGTACATACCCAATAGACTTGACGGTCTTCATTCTTAACGGCTAATTCCACTCGTTCGATGATTTTTTCTCGTTTACTATCTGGCATCACTACGGTGGTGATCGGAGTACGTCCAGGCGGTAATTCGTCAATAACCGAGGTATTTAAATCTGCATAAGCGGTCATGGCTAAGGTTCGTGGAATTGGGGTTGCAGTCATAAATAATTGGTGCGGGTATAAACCACTGACCGCACCTTTCTCACGTAGAGCAAGGCGTTGCTCGACACCAAAGCGGTGCTGCTCATCAATAATCACTAAGGTTAAATTTAAAAATTTGACCGCGTCTTGAAAAATGGCATGGGTGCCGACAATCATCTGCGTTTCGCCACTCGCAATGGATTCTAACTCTGCTTCCCGGGCTTTACCTTTTTGTTTACCGGATAACCAACCGACTTTGATACCCAGTTGATTGAACCAGCCTTTGAAATTAAGCGCATGTTGCTCGGCTAATATCTCAGTTGGTGCCATCAATGCCACCTGATAGCCACTACCTATTGCCTGTAACGCCGCTAGCGCTGCAACTAGAGTTTTTCCTGACCCTACGTCACCTTGCACTAAACGCATCATAGGATAGCCTTTCTGGAGGTCCTGTTGGATTTCACCGACAACACGTTGTTGAGCATTAGTTGGGGTAAAAGGTAGTTGAGCTAAAAATTTGTCGGTGATTTTTTTACTGGGTTGCAATTGAACTGCTGGATGTTGCTGCATTTTTTTGCGTAATTGCAGCATGCTGATGTTTTGTGCCAGTAGCTCTTCAATAATAAGGCGTTGCTGTGCTGGGTGTTGACCCTGCTCCAGTAACTCAAGCGAGACATCGGGTGTTGGTCGATGTAACAGTTGAATTGCATGGTTTAACTCGATTTGTCCGGTATACAGGCCTTTTGGTAGCAACTCTTGCAATGTCGTCTGCGTAAGGTGCTGCAGTGCTTGGTCAGTCAGGTTACGCAAGGTTAGCTGCTTTAAGCCATCTGTTGAAGGATATATTGGCGTCAGCGTTTCTTCACTCATCTCTGAGCCGGTAGTATGAGCGAGTTTATATTCAGGATGGACAATCTCATAACCAAAGCGACCACGGCGAAATTCGCCAAATGCAGTGATGGTTTTACCTACATTGAAACTGTTTTTTTGTCCGGCATTAAAATGAAAAAACAGCAAGGTGATGATACCTGTGCCATCGTTGACTTTACAAGACATGATTTTGCGTTTACCGAACGTGACATCGCAACTGACGATCTCGCCTTCGATAGTACCGTGTAGACCGGGTAAGAGATCTTGAATCGGATAGATGGTCGTACGATCCTGATATCGGCTTGGCAGATGAAAAAGCAGATCCTGAACCGTGATTAAGTTCAGTTTTGCTAATTTTTCGGCCATTTTGGCCCCAACACCTTTTAATTCGATAACCGGGATCTTATCTAGTCGCATAATCACTCTCGAATCCACTGTACATATACACATATATTATCAGAAGATTTATACTCAAGCTACTACGATATAGATTACGCTAGCTTTGCATTTTGGTATCAAATGCAAAGCTTAATTAAAGCTGTCTTAGTTTGAACTACGCAGTGCATCCCACCACGATTTGTCTGCAACAATTTGACCTTCTTCATCTAATTCTGGGTAAGCCAAACCTTTACGTTTACATGCTTTTGCATAGATAGGGTGGCCGCCTTCAAAGTAGATTTTGTGCTGTTCTTCAGCGGATAGTTTGCTTTCGCCTTGATACATGCCTGCATTGTCACGTTGACGCTGTGCTTCATATAAGATCGTCGCAGTTGCTACTGATACGTTTAATGATTGCACCATACCAACCATAGGGATGATGATATCTTGATCGGCAAGTGCTAATGCTTCTGCACTGATACCAGTCTTTTCTTGACCCATTAAAATCGCAGTTGGTTTGGTATAGTCAATTTCACGGAAATCAACGGCAGTATCAGAAAGGTTAGTTGCCAGCACTTGCATGCCTTGGGCTTTTAATTCTTTGATTGCTGCAGCAATGTTATCGTGAGAGTGTACTTTCACCCAGTTTTGGCTGCCTGTTGCAGTGCCGCCAGACACTTTTGTTGGACGTACTGACCATACCGCGTGAACATTGTTGACACCAACTGCATCGCAAGTTCTTACTACGGCTGCAAGATTATGTGGTTTATGCACAGATTCCATACAAACAGTAAGATCTGGTTGGCGATGTTGGAGCATTTTAGTAATGCGTTCGAGACGTTCTGGGGTCATGGTCTTACTCTATCAGATTTAATTGGCGAGGTATTATACCCAAATCACGGGCTAATGCGAGTATCGGAACTTAGCTTAGGCGAGTCTGGGTCGTTGAATAGTGTTTATATAACGAAGCAGTCCTTTATAACTGCTTCGTTATTAGCAAATTAGCACGTTGTTATATATACGTTTACATTGTTCATTGAATGCTTAGTTATAACTGCGTGATATTTTTAGTACGTCTTGCAGGGTGCGTATCTTCTTCATGACATCGGCCACATGTTTACGATTTTTGGCGGTAATGAGAATATCAACGTTATAAACTCGGGCATCTTTTTCATCGGTAACAATGTTATGAATATTGGCACCTGTCGATGCCACTGTATTGGTTAATTTTGCTAATACGCCTTGATGATTAACCACTTGAATACGGATCTCGGTTTTAAACTCTTTGCTTGGATCAATATTGTCATCCCATTCCACAGGGATATAGCGGTCCGGTTCATTTTGATAACCGTGAATATTACGACAGGTTTCAATGTGCACAACTAAACCTTTGTCAGGGCTTAAATGGGCAACAATTGGATCACCTGGAATGGGATGACAACAGTTAGCAAAACTAACGAGCATGCCTTCCGCGCCTTTAATTGGCATTTTAGCTTCTTCCGAGCGTGGTGAAAGATCTGTTAGTTCATCTACTCGACCTTGTAGACGGCGGGCAATCACTATGCTCATCATGTTACCTAAACCGATCTCGATAAGCAGGGCATCTAAGTTTTCACACTTGGTATCTTCGAGTACTTGGTTTAAGTTTTTGACGTCAAGGTCATCAACTTTAACACCATTTAATGCGTGATTTAATAAACGGCGACCAAGGATAATTGAATCTTCGGTACGCATATTTTTTAATTGCTGACGAACACGAGCGCGCGCTCTGCCTGTCACAATAAAGTTTAGCCATGCGGCATTTGGTCGCGCACCTGGCGCGGTAATAATTTCAACGGTTTGACCATTTTTCAATGGTTGGCTTAGCGCATGTGGCTGGCGATTAACACGGGCACCAACACAAGTATGACCCACATCTGTATGGATTGAATAAGCGACGTCTACCGGTGTAGCACCACGTGGTAGCTCGATAATTCTTCCTTTTGGTGTGAAAACATAAATTTCATCTGGGAACAGATCTGTTTTTACACTTTCAATAAATTCAAATGACGAACCAGCACTTTGCTGTAATTCGAGTAGGCTTTGCATCCACTTCTGTGCACGTAATTGTGCATTGGTATTAATTTTGTCTGCGCCTTGTTTGTATGACCAATGTGCAGCAACACCACGGTCAGCCATAAGGTCCATATCTTTAGTGCGGATTTGGATCTCAAGCGGTACCCCGTGTGGACCCACTAATGAGGTATGTAAAGACTGATAACCATTGGTTTTTGGAATCGCAATATAATCTTTAAAGCGGGTTATCTTTGGCTTGTATAAACTGTGCATTTGACCCAGTACACGATAGCAAGTGTCGAGATCGTCAACTATGATTCTAAATGCATAAATATCAACAACTTCATGAAACTGTACGCGTTTTTTCTTCATCTTGTTGTAAATACTAAAGATGAGTTTTTCACGACCATCTGTTTTTGCTGGGACGCCAGCTTCGACTAAACGACCTTCAATTTCTTGACGGATATTAGACATCACTTCTTTGCGATTACCACGTGCTGATTTTACCGATTCAGTCAGAATTCGGTAACGCATCGGGTACATGGCTTCTAGCCCTAATTCCTCTAATTCATTTTTAATATTATGAATACCAAGGCGGTTAGCTATAGGCGCAAAAATTTCCAAGGTTTCACTGGCGATACGACGGCGTTTGTCAGGTCTTAATGCACCAAGGGTTCGCATGTTATGGGTACGATCGGCCAATTTGATTAAGATAACGCGAATGTCTTGTACCATCGCCATGAACATTTTACGGAAATTTTCTGCTTGTGCTTCTTTGCGATCGCGGAATTTAAGCTTATCAAGTTTAGAAACACCTTCCACTAATTCAGCAACTGTGTCACCAAATAACGACGCAAGGTCTTCTTGGGTTTTTTCTGTATCTTCAATCACATCATGGAGCAGTGCCGCCATAATTGTTTTATGATCAAGACGCATATTGGCAAGAATTTCAGCAACGGCAACAGGGTGAATAATATAAGGTTCACCCGTACTTCTCTTTTGAGGCAGATGCGCTTCTCGCGCGACTAAATAAGCACGTTCAATGAGTTTGACTTGTTCAACCGATAGGTAGGTTGATGTCGTTGCTTTTAAATTTGCGAATATATGCAAGTACTGCCTCGTCACTAAAAAATTGATATAAATAAGATGATAATATTAGCAAGATAATCAAAAGTGGAACTAATTGCACCTTTAAATTTACATCTTCGTAATATTTATGCCAACTCAACCTAGAATCAGCAGTTTGGGGATTTTTAGTTTAAACATATATAAATACCCATAAAGGCTATTTTAGGGCAGATCATAGGTATTAAAAAAGGTGCAATATGCACCTTTTTTATAAAATCATCGGAAAAGATGATTAGGTATTAGCCACGGCCTTCAGCGATTGCTGCTACTGCTGCAATTTGCTGTGCTTCGTGCTCTTGCTGCTCTTGACGGTCGCCAGCATCCATTAATTCGTTGCTAATTAGACCCGCTTCAATTTCACGAAGGGCGATTACAGTCGGTTTATCATTCTCTGGTGCTACTAGAGGATCTTTACCATGAATCTGTAATTGACGAGCGCGACGTGCCGCCATTAATATTAGGTCGAAACGGTTACCAACCTGTTGTACAGCATCTTCTACGGTTACGCGTGCCATGCAGGAACTCCCAGTGAATTAAGTCTAAAAAATGACGAGAAACTATACTTTATTTTTGCTTACTTAACCAGCAAATCTTTCATAATTACGCTGTTTTTTGCTGCTTGCTTTGTTGAACCGAGTCTTTCGGCACGTACAATCGCGTGAAGATCTTCTAATGCAGTCGCAAAATCATCATTAATAATGAGGTAATCATATTCATTATAGTGTGACATTTCAGCTTCTGCTTCAGCCATTCTACTTGCAATAATTTCATCACTGTCTTGTCCACGACTGTTTAAACGACGTTCTAATTCTTCACGGCTTGGAGGCAGGATAAAAATACCACGCGCATCTGAAATTTGTTCTTTGATTTGACGAGCACCTTGCCAATCAATATCGAGGAAGATATCAATGCCGCGAGCAAGTGTTTTTTCAATCGTTACGCGCGATGTGCCGTAGTAATTACCGAATACTTCAGCCCATTCAAAAAATTCATTGTTTTCGATTTGTTGTTTGAAGTCTGCGACCGGAATGTAATGGTAATGGATGCCGTCAACTTCACCAGGGCGAATTTCTCGAGTCGTGTGAGATACAGACACTTTCATATCGCTGCTTGGGTTCGCATCTAGAAGTGCTTTGATAAGACTTGATTTTCCTGCTCCACTTGGAGCAGATACAATAAATAGAGTGCCTTTACGTGCCATGGTGAGCCTTTGATGAGCTTTAAAAGCGGCCCAAGATAGCATAAATACAAGGGGAAATTAAACTGCTTTCATGCTTTACTCAGTAACAACGCACAAAAAAGTACTGGAAACTGTTAGTAAAACAACTTAATGGGTGTGTGGGGTCGATGAAAGATTAATTAAGGCAATGCCGACAGCGATAAATAACATGTCGATCCAAACTAAAGAAATAACCACCCCATAATGATGCCTGCTCACGATTTAATATAGAGCATTTTTAAGATTAAAAACCGCCTTCACACCGCAAATTCGATATGAAGGCGTCGCCATAAAGTTGTTAATCTATGACTTGTCGAAGGTATGATGACCAACGATATTTTTAATGACGTTATCGAGTTGTTCGCCGTGGTTGTCCATTAATGTTTGAATGTTTTTGGCATCTTCTAAGGTATTAAACGCATTGCTGAGAGGGTGTGTCGATAGGGATTCAGTTGCAAGTATTTGCTGTTGCTTATTATCAGTTTCAGCCGTTTCTGTATGTGATGTCTTCTTCACGGAAATGGATGAGTTTGCAGTGACCGTAATCGCGTTGGCTTGAGTGTTCTCGTTGCTATTAGGGATGCTATTTTCTTTATCGGTAAAGTGCCATTGACCTTGGCTATCCTGCCAGCGATAAAGCGTCACTGATTTGGGATTATCATTGGTGTCGCTAAACAGTCCGAATTCGAGACCAGTAATATCTATTCTTACTTGTTCAAAGGCGCGGACAACATCTTGGAGTATGACGGTAGAGTTCAGTAATTTTTGACCATTAGGTTTGCTAATAAAAAACAGTGAAATGATGGCGCAGAGCATTAGTGAAATCAGTAATTTATAAAACATCGCTATCACAATCCTTGTTTAGCTGTTGTTTACATTAGCATTGTGATTTTCACCAATTGCAAAAGACAGCGAACCACTGGTTTAATACAATTGGGGAAGAACACATTTATTTAGTTAAAAATTGGCTAAATTAAGCAAATTTCTTTTCTAAGTGCGCAATAATATCACTTGATTCATACATCCATTGTACTTGACCATTTTCTTCAATACGTAAGCAAGGAACTTTACGTTTACCGCCTTGTTGCTCGAGTTCGTTACCAAACGTTGCATCATTTTTTGCGTCACGTACGGTGATATCTAAGTTTAAACGCTTCATACTACGACGTACTTTTACACAAAATGGGCAGGCTTCGAATTGGTACAGCGACATGCTATTAACCTCACTATCAACCTTTGCTTGTTCGTCAGCAGGGCGTTTCATGCTTTTTGGTGAGAAGATGAAATTAAGCGTTAAGATAAGACGGCCGAGTAGCCAGCGAATAACTTTCATGAATATGGTCCTGTTAAGAGGGCTAATAATGGAGTGTAATGCTAGCATATTCGTTCGAATAAATACCACATAATAAACATTGGATATATTTTATGTGGTATTTATTTTTTGATAGCAATTAAGTGCTAGCCATTCTTTAATGCCGCGGAACGAGCAAGGATCGCGAGCGTGGTGCCGTTATGAAGTAGTGCACTCATCGCAGGGCTTAGCATTCCGAGCGCTGCTGCTAACATAATACCGCTGTTAACATATTCAGCAGCTTTGATGTTTGAATTGATCATCGACATTGCAATTTGTGCTAATTGGCGTGCTTCAGCGACACCATAAAGCGTATCTTTTAATAACACAACATCAGCGGCTTGCCTTGCTAATTCAGTGCCTTTACACATAGCAATACCTACATCCGCAGCCGTTAATGCGGGTGCATCATTGACGCCATCCCCAATAAACATCACTGTTTTACCAGCTTGTTTAAGT
Organism: Moritella viscosa; assembly: GCA_000953735.1. Taxonomy (NCBI): domain Bacteria; kingdom Pseudomonadati; phylum Pseudomonadota; class Gammaproteobacteria; order Alteromonadales; family Moritellaceae; genus Moritella; species Moritella viscosa. Next base: position 136,324 of record LN554852.1, read on the forward strand.
TGTTCAATAATATTGGCTTTACTTTCAGGCGTGGCTTCGGCATAAACTCGATCAAGCTTAAGTTCATCTGCGAGGGTTTGAGCTTTATAAGCACGATCGCCTGAGATCATCACTAATTCTTTGATACCTAAATGACGTAACTTATTCAGTGTTTTTTCTACATCTTCACGTAAATGATCACGTAAGCCGAGCATCCCGATTAGCTTACCTTGATGGGAAATAAACACTAAATGACGTCCTATTTCTTCAAGTTCACGAATTTGTGTTTCAAAGGGGGTGAAGTCAACATTTTCATGCACTTCAAGGAAGTGGCGGCTGCCCATTACAAGGCAATGTCCGTTGAGGGTACTTTTAAGGCCATGAGCAATGACATATTCCACCTCCCCGTGTTCGATATGCGGAAGTTTATTGTGTTTTGCTGCATTGACCACGGACTGTGATAATGGGTGATTACTGTGTTCTTCTACAGATGCTGCAATTGCCAATAAGTCACGGGCATCGTTGTTTTGACAAAATGGCACAACATCTGTCACTTCCATGTCGCCATAAGTTAAGGTGCCGGTTTTATCAAATACGCAAGTATCGACCTTGACGATCTTCTCAATTGCACTTCCGCCTTTGAGTAAAATCCCGTTTTGTGCTGCGCGGTACATTATTGATTTAAATGTTACAGGCGTACTTAATTTTAGTGCACAGGAATAATCGACAAGAAATACTGAGGCCACGCGATTGATATCTTGGGTTAGGGCGAATACTGCAGCACCTATTCCTAAGGTTATTTTAACACGGCGATCTGCCATGTCTTGAGTAACTTGCTGAGTTTCACTTTTTTCGCTTAGCGAATCGTAAATTAACTGTGCTATTTTAGCCGTTGTAGCCTCACTTCCGACTTTTTCGACTCGTACTTTTATCGTGCCTTCGTATACGCTGGTGCCTGAATAAACGATAGCATCAATTTCACGCCGTACAGGTACGTTCTCACCCGTTAGAGCAGATTGATTGATAAGTGCAGCACCTGCTATAACTACGCCGTCGACAGGGATTGAGTCGCCAGGTGTAAGTTCGATAATATCATCGGCCTTAAGTTCATCTGAGTTAACTTGGATTTTGCCTGATTCGTCAATACGCCACACGACAGATTGTTGAGGATGCATGAGTTCAGCCAGTAGTTGATCACTGTTTCGGCAGGTTTTCTGTTCCATGTACTCGCCTAAACTAATTAAGCTTTGCGTGACCATAGCTGTTTTATAGTCCCCACGCCAGACGGATAAACCGACGGCAATTGCATCTAGAACCTCAACTGAAATACGTTTTTCTTTGATTTCATTAATGCCTTCAAAGAGCGTCGGTGCAACAAGTGTTGCGGTTGTTAAAGCGCCCCATTTATTTGGTAATAAAGCGGTTGAAAGAGTACCAATAACATTCATAGCAATATCACCACGTGTGTATTGATGCTCTATTTCAGTTTGCTCTGCTTGAGTGAAATCAAGTTGTGACAAGCGCGCTTCAAGGGTCTCTACATGCAATAATTGCGTATCATAATGGACGACGATGGAAGCCGCTGCCTGGTTGATTCGCACGTCACGAATCCCTTGAATAGCTAATAAGCTTTGTTTGATCCACTCTTCAATATCAGGAAAGTGAATCAGTGCCGCCACTTTGAAACGTATTCGCCCTGACAGGTGGTGCTTAACGACCAAGTCGATCATTTTTCGCCTTTATTTAAGTTACGGTAGTAATCTAGTTCTGCTTGTGTATCTTCTAGACGTTCTTTTAATTCTTCTACTTCACCACGTACAGCTGACCATGCCTTTTCGCCTGTTGAGCTAACACCCTGTTGGAATTTTTTATTAGATAATAAATAAGCAACTGCTGCACCAGCTGCAAGACCCATGGCAAAGTGGGTTTTACTGTTTTGTTGCTTATAACTAGGTGCCTGTTTTATTTCACCTTGCGGATAACCGTAATATGGTGAATAAGGTGGTTTATTATTCATGTTTTTTCCTTTCCGACATTTGATCTATCATGTATAAGCCAGCGGCGCCTACACTCAATATTGTGAGCAAAGATAATGCTGGCCGACCCGCCATATTTTCAGCTATATAGGTAGATGTTCCACTGATAGCCCCCGCCTTAATTGCCGATTTTGCAGCATTCATCGCGACATCATTGGTTGCTAATATCCCATTTTGATGATCACGCCATTGGCCAGCTAATGAAGCTCCACCGCCTGCCATTGCACCAATGAGCATCGCTCGGTGGCTTGCGCTTAATTTGTCTGATGAATTACTCATAATTTAACTATTAGCTTTAGGTTGTTCTTCTTGATGGCGTTCTACTGATTCTTGAAATCCTTGTTTACCAGCAGCATATGTATCACGGAAAATTTCGCTATTTGCTGTCACGTTATCTTTTACCGATGCGGCGGTTTGTGTTGCTGTATCTTTAACGTTTGAACCACCTGATTTAAGCATATCGCCAGCGCCTGCAACTAAATCGACTAATTTACCACGTACGTTTTCGTTGCTTAGTAATAGGGCTGCTGCCGCGCCAACCATAGCGCCTTTCCAAAATTCTTTATCATTCATACCAAAGTTTCCTAATAAGTCTTTAAACATTCCAACTTCTTCACCGAGCGCGCCTTCAAGCATAGCTTGGGCTTGTTCAATGAAAGCATTGTTTTCTTCTTGTTGCTGAGCAGGGGGGTCTTGCTGTGGGTGCATACCTGGATGCATACCTGAGTGCATACCTGAGTGCATACTTGGGTGCATACCTGGGTGCATACTTGGGTGCATACTTGGGTGCATACTTGGGTGCATACTTGGGTGCATACTTGGGTGCATACTTGGGTGCATACCTGGGTGCATACCTGGGTGCATACCTGGGTGCATACCTGGGTGCATACCTGGGTGCATACCTGGGTGCATACCTGGGTGCATACCTGGGTGCATACCTAGGTGCATACTTGGATGCATACTTGGGTGCATACTTGGATGCATACTTGGGTGGTTATAACCGTATACAGGCATCATGTAAGGTGAATATCCACCATTAGTCGCATAAGGATCTGATTGCTCGGTGTTCTGTGTATAAGGGATATCGTGTGAACCGTATTTAGGACCATCACTCATCATTTACTCCATCCATCTTAAGACTTGCAGCAATATTCAAATAAGCTTGTTGCACGTCGATCTCTGATTCTGAAAACAGCTGGTTGATAAATTCTGGTTTGATGACGCCAGCATCGTATTCAACCAGAATGCTACCCGTATCGCTGTTTATTTTATAATTTTTAAACGCAGGTATATCAGCTAACGCTTGCTCAATATCAGTGACCTTTATCGTCACCAAATGGGTCATAATACCCATTTTATATTTAAGTCGGATACGTCCTGGGATGTGGTGCGCGAGCGTTAACCAACGTCTTATTTTTAAAGCTTTTTTGATTTTATCTTTCATCATAAAATTATATATAAGAAGAGAGTAGATGCGAATAGTGATCAATTGTTAATTGAATTTGATTGAGTTTTCTTTGCGCAGGGTCAACTTTGATGTTACCTTATTGATAATCATTATCGCTTGCATTTGAGTAGTTATGAACACGTATATTCACAAAACATCCCAACGATTACGCGTTAGATCCGACTATATTCGTCATCATCCAAAGGCCGTTATGGCATTGATTGAACAGTTGCAGCAAATAGATGCTATCTCGAATATTAAGCATAAATATCATGCAGGTTCAGTCGCCATTCATTTTGATCGCGAAGAGCTTGATTGTGACAGTTTGTTAGAGATTTTAGAGACGCATGAGTGGACTAAAAGTGATGAAAAACCTTCATTTGTTGAAAACGCGGTGGTTAATGGTACAAAAACGCTAACCAAAGGTTTAGCTACAATGGCATTAAAACGTTTAGTCGGCCCCTCCGTTAGTCGTATGATTATGAGTTTTTAAATTTTTTAGCTGCACATTTACATATTCCATTGGCTCGTGCTGGACATTTTTTACAAGCGGGTGATTTCAACGGAATACTAAGCACGGAGCGAGTTGCTGTACGTTGCTGATGTTGAGCCAGCGTTAGTATTTGGCCACTCGCGATAACGTCTTTATTGTATTCAACATGATTTGAACTTTCTTTAAACCAAGATATAACAGGTTCTAACGGTGTTTTTAATTCTGACATCATACTCGTAATGACGTCTTGCGATAAACCCTTGATCTCGTGGTGCCACTCACTGTTATTAGCTGCGGATTGACTCGTCATTTTAGATAATTTATGTAATTGTTTTAGTGACTTTTTTTCAATCTTATTGCTTTGTTTTTTTAATTTCTTTAATGCTTTTTTTGCACTCATCGCTACGCCTACTTGCTGACTTTTGTATAATCTAACAAGTTATCAACTGCAAATAAATCTCATTCTCAAATTTATATTTTTTTATGTCATTAAACATGCAATTAGTTATCTTTCTATGCCCAGAAATATTCTAGGCGTAGATATTGTATCCCTGCTGCTTAAGCACGGCGTTTTCTAAATGCGTAGCTTCCTGCACTATAGATGGTTTTGAAAAATACCGGCCAAGTGCCTAAATTAGCTTTTGGCTGTTGCTGTTTAGCAATACGCGCGAGCTGGGCTTCGTACCAAGTAATGTCTAACATCGCGATGCGATCAATGGCTTTAACACCCGTAGTTAAGTGTGGTAAACGGATCTTATGGTCATCAGATGCCATTAATTTATTTGGCAACTGGGTATCTAACGACATAGGGCGCGCAAGTCCAATAAAGTCCGTGGCATTGCTTTGCAGCGCTGACAGCATGGCTTTACTCGAACGGAAGCCTCCAGTCACCACTAACGGTGTATCGCTAATAGCACGCACCTTTTCAGCATAAGCAAGGAAGTAAGCTTCACGCGCTAACGTTGACTTTTTCACTTTGTGACCGGTCATCGTTGGGCTTTCATAAGTACCACCACTGATCTCGATTTGATCGATGCCAGCATCAGATAATGCTTTGACTACTTGCATGGATTCTTCTTCGGTAAAACCACCGCGCATAAAATCGGCAGAGTTGAGTTTAATACCAATCGGAAATTCGTCGCCAACCTCAGTACGTATTGTTTGATAGATTGACAGTACAAAGCGCATGCGGTTTTCAATTGAACCACCCCATTGGTCATCACGCTGATTATGACGTGGTGATAGAAATTGATTAACTAAATAACCATGTGCACCGTGAATTTGTACGCCTGTGAATCCGACTTTTTTGGCTAATTTGGCGCTGGTTTGGAATTGACGAATAATGTTCAATATCTCTGATTCAGTAAGTGCGCGTGGAGTATTAAAGCCTTTTTCTAAACCATTAGTCAGTGCGATTGCCGACGGTGCAACAGGTTCTGCATTAATAAAATTTGGTGTTTGTTTGCCGGGATGATTTAGCTGCGCCCATAGCTGGGTATCGTTAACGCTACCTTGTTGAGCCCAGCGTTTAAACTCAGTTAAATCACTCTGTTCATCTAACACCACTTGCTTTGGTTCGCCTAATGCATTGCGATCAACCATGAGGTTACCTGTCACTGATAATCCTAAACCGCCGAGAGCCCAAGTGTGATAAAGCGTTGCGAGTCCCGGTAATGGATTGTGTTTAGCATCACTCAGTTGCTCGCTCATTGCCGATTTAAATAAACGGTTTTTAATATATGTGCCATTTTTTAAGGTAAAACCTTGTTGTAATGTAATTGCTGTTGTCATTATCAATCCTACTTTAAATAAATAATTAGACCGGTCGTCTTGGGGTGAGGCCAAAAAAAGCGATATTATCATTCGACACATAATATCGCTGTTTACTTGTTCTTTCGTTAGCTAGCTTTTAAAATATCATCAAAAATGAAATCAGTAATCTGAGTAAGATTATCGGTATTTCCGGCGATCTTCATTTCGATTAAACTGCCTTCCCAGGCTGTCCACATTAATGTAGCCAACTGCTTTGCTGGTAAGTCTGTACGGATCAATTGCTGTGCTTGTGCATCGCTGATTAATCCTGATAATAATTGGTTTAGTGCTTTCACCGAACGCTGCATTGCTTGTTGGCATAATTCACTTGAATCACCAATGTCGTTGGCAACACTCGCTATCAAGCAACCTTGTTTACCTTGCTGCTCGCTGTATTTTTGGCGCTGTTTTTCAAACAACGCGCGCAACTTTTCAATTGGATTCAGGTTAGCGTTATCCAATGTCGGTTGCATTTGTTGTGCTTGCGCGTACATATCGGCTTCGATTAGCTCGGCAACAAAAGCTTCTTTGCTATTAAAATAATTATAAAAGGACCCTTTCGGTACTTTTAGCTCATCTAGGATCTGTTTTATCCCAGTGCCGTGATAACCGTGTTGAGAGATATGCTTGATACCGACTTCAATCAGGGCTTCGCGGGTATGTTCGTTTTGTTTAGGCCTTGGCATTTGGTTATTCTATGACCGATCGTCTTGAAATGCAATTGTTAAAGGTAGAGGGTGTATCGCCCTATACCTTTATTGTTTTAGATTTATACCATACTCTTATTCTGTTGCCACTTATCAACAACCAGCGCAGCAACAAGATCACCTTCGACATTAACCGCTGTTCTGAACGTATCTAGTGGACGTTCGATGATAAGTAAGATCGCGATACCTTCAAGAGGTATACCTGCGGCTAGCATTACTAATTGCATACCAGACATCGATCCTGATGGCATTCCGGGTGCACCGACTGACGATACCATCGCCATGATAAATATCATCACGATGCCAGTGGTACTTAAATCAATACCAAATAATTGCGCAAGGAAAATAGCTGCAACGCCTTCAAATAAAGCCGTACCATCCATGTTCATTACCGCGCCAAGCGGTAGAACAAAGCTGCTAGTACTTTGTGATATACCGAGCTCTTTTTCTGCTGCTTGCATAGATAAAGGGAGTGTTGCGGTACTTGATGAGGTCGCAAATGCCATGGCTAGTGGTGCCGATATAGCCCTAAATAAAGTGCTAAATTTAATACCGGTAAATATTTTTGCCAACGTTGGTAATACAACAACGCCATGGATAACTGTTAGCACAAATACTAATAATGCGAATAACGCCAGTTGACCAAATAAACCGGTATTTCCCGCCACTGTAAATTCAAAAACGATAGCAAAAACAGCTATTGGCGCGAGACGGATAATGCCTTGGACTAATTTATTTAACCCTTTATTTAAACCTGCGATAACATCAAATATCACATGCTTTTGTGGTAGTGACAGTAATAGTGAAACTGAAAATAACAAGGAAAATAAGACAATGGCTAATAAATTGCCGTTGGCTAAGGCTGCAAAAGGGTTGATCAGCGCCATTGCGAGCAGTTTTGCCGTAATACTCGACCCCGTGACAGACTCCTGATCAATAAGTCTGATGTGATCTGCAACTGTGACAGGCTCGACTAAGGGTTGCCATTCTGGCATTAGCATTACTGCGCTAAGGCCTAAGCTGATCGCGATAATCGAGGTCAGACTATAAAAAGCGAGAGTTCTAATTCCCAGAGTCTTTAATTTCAATGTAGAGCCGATGTTTGTAATGCCTTGCATTAAAGACAGCATCACTACGAACCCTATAACCATTTTTAGTAGACCGATGTAAGTGGTCTTTCCTAACAAGAGTAATTGATACCAAGTTTGTTCGGTAATATTGGTTACTGTTGGCATTATGGTGGCAAAAACCCAAGCCATGATAGCGGCAGCCAATAATTGCAAAGGCAATGAACGCTTGATAGTTGATAGCATAATATTTCTCGTCAGTCTGACTAGGTATAAGTAAATGATGCGCGATTATATTGGAGTTATCCCGCGATAACAATGAACTTGATGAGCAAATCACTTTTACTGGTTAGTAATAATTTAGGTTTATTGCAGAGAATAACTTATAATTGTTACCTAATGGTTGAATAAGAGAACGTATTGATGAGTGATTGGTCTGGTGTCAGTGAGTTTGTTGCGGTTGCTGAAACTGAAAGTTTTACCGCGGCGGCAAAGCGTTTAGGGATCTCCACTGCGCAGGTCAGTCGACAAGTTTCTGCCCTTGAAGAGCGGTTATCAGCAAAATTATTTTATCGTACGACACGCAAAATATCGGTGACAGAGGTTGGGGGGATTTACTATCAGCATTGTCGTCAGGTCATGGATGGATTAGCCGACGCTGAACGTGCGATCACTAACTTACAAAGTACGCCAAAGGGTAAATTAAAAATCACGGCTCCTATTACTTACGGTGAGCGTAGTGTCGCACCATTAGTGAATGATTTTGTGATGCAATATCCTGAATTAGAAGTACAGCTGGTATTATCGAATCAGCAAATTGATTTAATTGATGAAGGTTTTGATTTGGCGATCCGTTTAGGTCAATTAGGTGATTCATCAATGATTGGTAAACGATTAGCGATCCGTAAACAATATGTTTGTGCTGCGCCTGAGTACTTAAGTGCATTTGGTGCGCCCCATACCTTATCTGAATTAGAACGTCATAATTGCTTGTCTGGGACATTGGATTATTGGCGTTTTCAGGAAAAAGGCAAAGCCCGTAATATTCGCGTGAAAGGGAACTTTAGTTGTAACAGTGGCCCTGTATTAGTCGATGCTGCGTTGAAGGGGGTGGGTATTGTGCAACTGCCAGATTATTATGTGCAGGAATACATTAATCAAGGTCAGCTAATTGAATTACTACCGAACTACCGCGAGCCGGATGATGCGGTATGGGCGTTATACCCACAGAATCGTCATTTATCGCCGAAAGTACGTATGCTAGTGGACTACTTAGCAAAAGGGCTCGCAATCACGTCGTCATAATCGCGCTGCAGGCATGATAAAAGGGCCTCGACAGTTCGCGACGCCCTTTTATATTCTTCTATATTTTTATTCGGTTAACGCGGTCATCGTTTCTTGTAACGCTGTTAATTGTGCCTTGAGTGTTGCCACTTCTTGCTCTAGCTTATCCACTCGTGCTGATAATTCACTATTTTCATCTGCGTTAAGTCCTAGGCTAGTGGTTGTAGCCACTGCCATAGATGTTACCGGACCACTAAATAAGTGGGCGTAACGACAGGCACTTTGTCCCGGTACGCGTGCCAACTTTACTACAAATGGATATAATTCATGATTAATCAGTTGGTCCAATGCGGTTTCAACTTCGTGTACATCGTTAAACTGGTATTGACGTGCAGAGCGGGTTCTTAGTTCACCAGGGGTTTGTGGACCACGTAAAAAAAGCAAAGTTAGAATCGCTAATTGTTGTGGGTTGAAACGAATTTTACTGAATTCGGTATTACCAAAACGATGACGGATTTTAGCGCTGCGTTTACCGCCATGTTCATCATTCACCACTAAGCGTTTTTTCACTAAATCATCAACAATGTTTTGTACTTCATCTTGGCTAAGTGAAAGTACCGGTTCACGGCTGCTTTTTTGATTGCACGCCGAGGTTAATGAGTTTAACGATAGCGGGTAATTATCTGGTGTTGTGTGTTCTTTTTCGATTAATGCGCCTAATATGCGGGTTTCATGTAGTGATAGTTCATCCATTACCAGTCGATCCCTATTTGAGCTTTAATACCTGAGCGAAAGGCATGTTTTTCTTCTCTTACTTCACTCACTGTGTCGGCGATTGCGACTAAATCTTTGTGGGCACTGCGACCTGTGACAATGACTGTTTGATCAGCAGGGCGGTTGCGAATAGCGCTGAGTACTTCTTCTAAATCTAAATATTGGTAGCTGAGCATGTAAGTCAGTTCGTCTAAAAGCACCATTTTAAGTTCAGGGTTAGCTAACATGGCTTTGGCATGCACCCATGCTGCTTCTGCTGCGGCGATATCTGCAGCTTTATCTTGGGTATCCCAGGTGAAGCCAGTTTTCATTGCGTGATACGGCATGTCAGGACGTACTTGCTGGATGAACTTTACTTCACCCGCTTCCCATGTGCCTTTAATAAATTGCACAACACCCGCATTAAAGCCATGGCCTATACAACGAATCACATTACCAAAGCCTGCACACGTTTTACCTTTACCATTACCTGTCATCACAATCAAAATACCACGTTCTTCAGTGGCCTTATTGACGCGTTTGGCGACTGTATCTTGGATCTTCTGCATTTTTTGTTGATGTTTATCTTGGTTATGTTCTTCCGTCATTCTGCATTCCTTTTATGCCTTGTGCTATTAACTTCAGTGTAAGGCTTTTATGACTAAATGGAAGTGAGTAAATTAAAAATCACCATTAATTAGCTTTTGATAAATCTGGTCTTTTAAGGCAAGTCGACGGTTTTTCAATTCGATAAAATGGCTATCTGTGGTGGGGATTTCACTGGCTTCCAGCCCATAAATATGGTGATCTAGTTTGTGATATTCTTTGGCGAGGGCTGAAAATTCGGGGTCATCGCTTTTTAATTTGGCGATATCAATAGCGTGTTCAGGAAATTCATGGTTTAGCGGATGTTTTTCGTTTTGCATTATTACTGCCTTAAGTGATGAACGAGTTCTTTCAGTGTAGTAGAACTCGTTCATTGCGGCATCTAATGTTGGACTTGTTCTTGATGCCAATGGTCAAGGCGTGGCGTCAGCATTATCGCCAGCAATATTGTTGATAAACCACCCATTAATACAATCACGGCATAGGGTGCGGTTAGCTCTGTTTGTTGAATTAATCCTGCGAGCAGTGCTGCGCCACTCATTTGGATGCAACCTAGCATTGCCGCTGCCGTACCTGCGCGTTCACCAAATGCGGCTAACGCCATGCTGGTTGCTGGACCTAGCAATAATGCAAAGCCAATACAGAGCAACATCATAGGTAACATAAAGGCAAACGCGGCTGCCATACCTGCTGTTGGTCCCCAATATTGCACGGCCAATTGCAGTGCTGCGGATAATAATAAAGCGATAAAGGCAATGATTACGGTTGGACGATTACCGAAGCGTTTGATCACCATTGGCGCCGCAAAACAAGCGCCGATATTGACGATAGCATTTAGACCAAACAATGCACTAAATTCTAATTCTGCAATGCCTAAATGGCGAATTAACCAGTCTGGTGCGTAGGATACATACGTCAGGATTGATGCCATTCCCACCATACAAGCGGTAGCATAAAACATGAAGTGGGCATCGTATAATACAGGTTTAAAGCGAGACCAGTGGTACAGAGAACCGGACATATCGGTATTCTCGGGACGTGTTTCTGGCAGGTTTTTGATAATCAGCGCTAATATGACTAAGCCATACAGCATCATAAACATAAAAGTTGAACGCCAGCCAAATTGCAGTGCTAATAAACCACCGAGGGTTGGTGCAAGTGCGGGGATCACACAAATAACGCCATTTAAGTAACTGTAATAATGCGCGCCTTTTTTAGAATCAAAGCTGTCACGTACCGCACTAAATACCACTATTGATGTTGCACACGCGGCGATACCTTGTAGCACTCGCGCTATTTGTAGCCAGTGAAATTCGACTGCGCCAGCGGCAAGCAAACTGCTCAAGCAATATAATATAACCCCACCAATCGCGACAGGACGGCGACCAAAACGGTCTGCCAGTGGACCAATTAATATCTGGCCGATACCCATGGCAAATAAGAATAAGATTAGCGTTGATTGTACTTCACTTGAAGACACCTGAAATTCTGCTGCCATTGTCGGCATTGAAGGCAGGTAGATATCGATAGCGAGGGGGCTTAACACCACCATTGCCATCAAAATAGGTAATATATTTCGGCGCATTGTTATTCTCGAATAAAAGCCATGGATTAATGTGAAGCAGTTTACGTAAAGCATGATATGAATGGAAGTGGTATAATTTCAGAACAGAGTTTCCATTTAGGAATATCTTATGAATTTAGATAACCTTGCCAAGATAGATCTAAATCTCTTGGCTATTTTACAGATCTTACTTGAAGAAGAGAGTGTCACCCGTGCTGCGCATCGTTTGCACTTAAGCCAGTCGGCACTGAGTAAAAGTTTAAATCGACTACGTGATACCTTAGGTGATCCGTTGTTTTTACGCACTGCCCATGGTTTAAAACCGACGGCGCATGCTTTGCAATTAAAAGCGCAATTACCTACGATATTACAGGGCTTGTATCAACTCTGCTTACCGCCGAGTTTTATTCCTGAAAATAGTCATCGCCAGTTTTCGTTTGCTATGCTTGAAAGTGCCTATGAAACTTTACTACCTCATTACATTGGGCCAATATTATCGCAAGCACCTAAGCTGAATTTAGGTATTTATGGTTGGAATGAAAAATCATTATTAGACTTGCAGCAAGGACAAATTGATTTTGGCATTACAGCTAGGGAGTTGCACCCCACGGCCGATGTTCGTCTCAATAATTTACCTGAGGGGATTGCGCATCAGCGTTTATTTACCGATAACCAGGTGTGTTTAATACGTGAAAATCACCCTATGTTAGCAAGTATTAATGCAGGGTATTGGGATGTTGATACTTATTTAAGTATGTCGCATGTACAGGTTCGCTGCGAAGGTAATGATTGGTGGTTATTGGATTATCAATTAGCTGAGTCAGGACTGCATCGTCATATTTGCGCGACTTTACCGGATTTTTACGGTGCTGCCAGTGTGTGTGCGCACAGTGATCTGATTTTTACTTTACCGTCGAGTTTTGTCTCGCACGCTCAAAAGTTATATGGTTTGGTGCAATTGTCTTTGCCGATAGATTTTTCTGCATTGGTCTATGTATTGTTATGGCATGAACGTAATAATGATGAGCCGGGACATAAGTGGGTTAGAGATACTATTTGCCAGAGTGTTGCGAAAGAGATGGATTAATATTTAATATTGATTCAAAGCTGTATTGCAGTGTTTTTCTGTTCACATAGGTGATACTACAAAGTTCACTAATCGTTATTGGATAAGCGGTTGTAGTAATATATTTATGATAAGTGAGCTTGATTCAAATTCAGTGCTAAAGCTATTACAGAATTGGTATCGTAATATGGAATGGATATTAACTAGTTGAATATACTGATAAAAGACTGATGTAAAAGGATTGTTAGCATAATACTTTGTTTTATTATTAACTGATAATTTACGGTTGCAGAATGTTCAATTTCACATAGACTCCCCAATGTGATTTAACATTTATATCACATTTTTATTTTGGATTAATTAGTTAACCGGAGGTACACATGAAAAATTTAAATCTTGTTCAATATGTTTGTGTATCTTTTGATCATACCAGTTCCATGGTGGCCGTTCATCACGCCTTCATGGCCTGTTCCGATCGAAATCCTGGCACCAATAACTAACTAATCCGTTCCCTTAAAGGCTGCGGAAAAATGGCAGCTTGATAGGGTAATAACCTCATTAATATCTCTAGATAGCCGAATAATTTCACGCCATTTTTCCCAGTATATTTTATATACCAAGTTATACACTGGAGAATTATTATGCGTCATTCACTATATTTACACCTTGCTGTTTTCTTTGTTCGAGCCGATATCCGTCGAGAAGAGCGCGTGTGGCTAGAAAAAGTTCGTCGTGCGACTAGAGAGATCCCATTGGGTAATGCTTATCTATTAAAGGATATTGGACTTAATGCCGATGGCCGTCCACTTTGCAGCTCGGAACCACGTAATGTAACCGCTAAACGTCGAGTGCGTCATCTACGCCGCACTTGCCGATTGAAAAGAGCAACGTAATGATAGGGGCTAAGCTGTGTGTACAGTTTAGCCCCGGACCTTTATTCAGGCCTATTAATGTTCAAGCGCTGCTGAACCATCTTCGTTGATATGCAGTTTTGCTTTACACTGACTTATTAACTGTGCGGCATAAGAAGGTGAGACTGAGCGTAAGCTGCCTTTTCCTGTGTGGAATGAAGGTTCCCAAACTCTATCTTTGTATCGACCCGTTTCCATAAACTCCACTACTACTTTCATAACGTACCTCTATATTGTTGGTCTTACTGGTTTCCAATTACGAAGCGATTATCGTCTAGTAATGGTTATTCAGATAACTAGTAATATAATAAATATACGGTAACTTCAAATATAATCGGCCCTTATTTCAAATGAAACTAATGGCTTTTTTCTTATACTTTTATTGATATATACAATCGTCATTATTTCATATTAGTGACGAAAATAATTATGTTTGTCGTTACAACTAGCTAGCGTTTGCTGACTGACACAAGAGAAATTAGCAACTAAACTATTAGAAATATACCCATTACGATCACAATTTACCGTTCCTGATACGCGTTAATGCAACGTATTATGGGAGGAGGGTTAGTATGAGAGATAATTCTGCCATCGAAACGTATCGTAAAGACCATGGACTGGAAAAACTCACTTATCACACGGTTGAAGAGATACAGTCAGGGCATTTTGACTTAGACAAGGCGCAGAATTTTCTGGCCTTTCAATCCCGTATCAACAACGAATTACTGAATCACAAGGTTATTACTGCTAACCCCTATACGCAGTGGTTTTGCAATGCGTCACTCAATGATGCACAGATTAAACAGCTAATCGTGCAATTTTCGGTTTTTTCTAATCAGTTTTTGGTCGCTCAATTGGAGAAAATGCTTAATGCTGAAACCCTTGAAGAAATGCGAGCATCGAAAGAAATTTTAGCTAATGAAATTGGGGTTGTGTATAAGAACCCAACGCGAAACCGTGCTACGCAATTAACACCGGATGAACGTGATTTTGGTGATATCGAAGGCAGTATTGATGGTGGTGCTTTCCATTTTAAAGCCGCACATTTTGAACTGTTAAATCAATTAGCCGATTATTTTGATATCGCATTTAATCAAATTGGACGACGCCAGTTTGGTTCTGCCAAGACTTTGTTCTTTTGTGATGAATTGGTGCGACTTTACGGTTCGGCAAGTTACGCCACGTCAACGGCTGCTTCTTATGCGGTAGAGAACTGGGCAGCAGCAGGGTTTTGGGATGAACTGGTCGCTGGGTTTAATCATTATCGTCAAACAAGAAACCTAAAAGGTTTACCGCTGACCTTTTTTACCTGGCATGCAAAACTTGAAGCCAACCATGCGAATCATACTCAGGAAGAACTTGAGGCTTATTACTTTAATAATGACGTTGATGAAGACCATTTTATCGTTAGTGGTAACGAAATGCTTGATGGTGTGTATACATTTTGGCAAGGGCTTGATGAAGAAAGAAAACGCATTCATTAAGGTGTTTAATTTGGACGTTAGTCTGCGTCGGGCTATTTGTCTGCGTCAGGCTGTCGTTCTGGCGCGGCGTCGTTAAATGCAGGCAATTGACTACAGTGCTGATAAATACGGTTGATTACTGGATAGGGGGCCATATCAAGTTTAAAACGTTGTGCATTGTAAACTTGGGGGATCAAATAGACATCTGCCAAGGTGATTTGGTCGTTGTAGCAATAGTGAGTACTCTCTTTTTTTGTTAGTAATGTTTCGACGGCTGCGAATCCTTTTGCCAACCAGTGACGATACCAGACCATTTTTTCGGTACCGTCACAGTCGAAATTCTCCTCGATATACTGTAATACCCGCAAGTTATTCAGCGGGTGCATATCACAAGCAATTATCTGCATCAATGTGCGTACATAGGCACGTTCAATGAGGTTTGTTGGTAATAAAGCTGGTTGCGGAAAAGATTCTTCCAGATATTCGATAATGGCCCCTGATTGGGTGATTATTTGTGGTTTATGTTCTGCCTCAGCGATATCAAGGCTTGGAATCAGACCTTGTGGATTAATATTAAGATATTCGGCTGAGTGCTGCTCCCCACCATGACGAATTAAATGAATAGGCTCGGTGGTATAACTAATTTTCTTTAAATTTAAGACGATCCTAACGCGGTAAGCTGCTGATGAACGGAAATAGCTATAAAGCTTCATCTTGCTTTACCACTATTTGCTCTATTGCGCCAAAAATAGATTGTCCCGCCTGATCGTGCATTTCAATTTTTACTTTGTCGCCATTTTGTAGAAAGGGGGTGGTGATCTCGCCAGTGGCTATTTTTTCCAGCATTCTTTTTTCTGCTAGGCAGGATGAGCCTACGGTTCGGTCACAGTTAGACACAGTACCTGAACCAATAATGGTTCCCGCTATTAAGCTTCTGGTTTTTGCTGCGTGGGCAATTAAACGAGGGAAATCAAATGTCATATCAGTACCGGCATCGGGCGAACCGAATAATGCATCATTGAGATAACTGTACAAAGGTAAATGTAACTTGGTTCCGTCCCAGGCATCGCCGAGTTCATCAGGGGTAACTGCAACGGGAGAAAATGCAGTAGAGGGCTTGCTGTGAAAAAATCCAAACCCCTTAGCTAATTCGCTGGGGATCAAGTTACGCAGTGATACATCGTTGACTAAAGTAATTAATAAAATGGTGTCACTGGCGTTTGCACTATTGATCCCTTGTTTTACATCATTGGTGATCACTGCTACTTCGCCTTCAAAATCCAGTCCCCAAGCGGGGTCTATCAGGGGGATATTGTCATTGGGGCCTAAAAAACTGTCGCTGCCACCTTGGTACATTAACGGTTCAGACCAAAATGATACTGGCATTTCAGCCCCTCTGGCTTTACGCACTAACTCGACATGGTTGACGTAAGCACTGCCGTCAGCCCATTGATATGCTCTGGGTAATGGCGATTCTAATTGGCAATGTGAGAATTGAATAATATCGTTTAATGCCGTGTTATTTAACTGTTCGTATTGTGATTGTAGTTGGGGTTCGACAGTAGACCAATGCTCTAATGCCCATTGTAAGTTTGCCGCTATTGATGAAACACACACTGCAGTTCGTAAGTCCTTGCTTACTAGGTGTAAGCTGCCATCTCTGGTATTATCCCGTAATGTTGCTAATTTCATCCTAGCCTCTCGTAAGTGTGTTCGTTAACCCTTTAATCTTTTATAAGCGTATTTTTCATAAGCACTATTTTCATAACGTCATTCTTTCCAGCTATCGATATAGCCTCGCCATTCCACATCTGGCATCAGGGACCCAATATCTAAGCCATCGCGAGTATCAATCATCACCGCTACTTCATCTGTTTCTTTTCGCTGAGACTTGTAACCTGTGCGATAGGCTTTGGGGTGAGGGCCATGGGTAAAACCACAAGGGTGGAAGGTCAGCATGCCTTGTTCAATATTGTCGCGGCTAAAAAATTCGCCTTGGTGATAAAAGATAACTTCATCAAAGTCATCATTGCTGTGGTAAAAAGGTACTTTTAATGCCCCCTGATCGGTTTCCATTGGTCTGGGAACAAAAGTGCAGACTACAAATCGACTGGTCACAAATGTTGAATGTGCGGACGGTGGCAGGTGAAAACGGTGACTCATTAAAGGACGAATATCTTGCCAATTAATCCTTACTACAGATACATCACCGTGCCAGCCCACCACATCAAGCGGGTTAAAAGGGTAGTCAATAATCGACAGTTTATTAAAACGTTTAAGCACTACTTGCCATGGTTTTTCATCTTGTTGTTGCAGGTAGGCGGCGTCTATTTCTGGGGTATCTAATACGGCTTGATCAAATATCGCATGCTGTCCGACAATGGTTTTATCAGGTAGGCCATAGTAATCATTAGTCGCTTCGATCATCAGTAATGTGATTGGTTCGGCAGGCTCTAAACGCCATAAACAAGAACGAGGAATGAGTACATAATCGCCTTGTTCGACACTCAAATGGCCATAATCACAAAACAACTCACCGTGGCCTTGATGAATAAATAACAGATCATCACCATCTGCATTTCTGACTAAGGTTTGCATGTTTTCGCTACATTGCCAGAAGCGGATCTGACAATAGGCATTATGTAACAGTAGTGGTGCATCCCAAGGTGATATTTGCGAATAGGACAGTTTTAATAGGTTATATGCTTTTGGCCTGTGATCACCCGACCAAGCACTCCAGCCTGTCGGTGGATGTTTATGATGCAGGTGCGTTGCAGGTCCATAGAAACCTTCCCTACTGACTTCTCGCTCAAACATACCTTGTGCTGGCAGGTCTGCATGCGCCTGCCGAGAATAGGTGCCTTTACGTAGTGGAAAGCTGATTCTACGGATCATGTTTTTTCCTTTTGGCCATTGTGTTTATTTATTTTTAGTCGAAAGTACACCGCGCACGAGTTGGTCTCTTTCAATGGATTCGAACAAGGCTTGGAAATTACCTTCGCCAAATCCTTCATCCCCTTTACGCTGGATAATTTCGAAGAAGATAGGGCCGATTAATGTTTTAGTGAAGATTTGCAGTAGCAGGACTAATTTTCCTGATTCGATATGACCATCAATTAGAATACGATTTTTTCTTAGTTGCTCAATCGCTTCATGATGACCGGGTAAGCGTTCTGTAATCATGTCGTAATAAGTGTCGGGTATATCCATAAACTCGATACCATTCGCTCTTAACGTCGAGACAGTTTGATAAATATCATCTGTGCCTAAGGCGATATGCTGGATCCCTTCGCCGTGGTATTCCTGCAAGAACTCTTCAATCTGCGACTTATCATCACTGCTTTCATTGATGGGAATACGGAGGTTGCCGCAAGGGCTGGTCATGGCACGGCTGCGTAAACCTGTCATTGTGCCCTTAATATCAAAATAACGTATTTCTCGAAAGTTAAAGATACGCTCATAAAATTCAGCCCACGGATCCATATGCCCACAATGCACATTGTGGGTCAGGTGGTCGATATAAGTGAGCCCCGCCGAGTTAGATGCGTCTTCAGTTTTGCCTATTAATTCAAATTGTTCCTGATACAGCCGTGTTCTTACATCATCATCGACTAAATACAGCAGACTCTCGCCAATACCATAAATCGCCGGTACACCGAACTCGAGAATTTTACGCTTACAAGGTTTGGCTTCACGGCTCAATGCGTGTTGATAGGCTTTATCTGCATCAGTTACTTTAAAGCCCATCGCACAGGCGGAAGGGCCATGTTGTTTCGAAAAATCAGAGGCGAAACCGCGACCTTCTGTACTGACTAAAAAATGGATATGACCTTGTTTGAACCAAGTTAACGGGCGTGTTTGATGTTGGGCATGAGGATGAAAACCCAACTGCTGGAAAAGCATGGCAAGCTGCTTTGGATCGGGAGACGAGAATTCGACAAACTCGAAGCCTTCGGTCCCCGCAGGATTACTAAACTGCTGTTTAGTATAATCATATGCGTGGTCCATTTTGACCTCCTTTGCAGACGATAGAGTTGCAAATAAGCCTACAAATTTAAAAGGAACTTAGAGGTAGTATGGACGATTTATTATGATTTTGCTTTAGTGAGGCCTTAAAAGAAAATAAAGTTTTCGATTAAGGCATCGTTATATTTATTGAATTGCTTAGGCGATCGCTGGTGTTGTATTGGCAGTTACTATTAATTGCTTCGCTGTGTACAGGCTGGTCCATAATAAACGGCATGAAAACCCAAGTAGAGCGCTACAAATAAATTGCACTGCTGCACCTTGGAACGGAATTATAAATCCGTCTGTTAATGGGGGCGTGATCAGTGATGTTATTTCTTTTTTGGAACCCATGCCCAAATGAATTCAGCATCAACCGGATTATTACCAGCGCTATCTGTAATGACGACTTTTACAGCTGTCTCTCCTTTGTCTGTATTTTTTATATCTGATATTTGTGTTTCGGTTAAGCTTGCAATCGCCTTTAAATCACCATCTGCGCGACGGATATAATTAATATTCATCGATTTGAGTAAAGGAATACGATTATCTGGAACGTGCATGCCAACTAAAAATCCAGTCGCTGATTCGCCCAATAATGCAGTTGCAGCAGCATGAATGCCACCAATGTGATTTTGTACAGTTTCAGTATTTTCGAGTTTTAGTATTGCATTGTTAACATCAAGTGATTCAACTTGAATACCAGCTCTGCCAAAGAACTTGATGGTTTCACCAAACATTGATGATAGCTGTAGTGAACTGATTTCTTTTGGTTGTGCAGAAATTTTATTTACAATTGAACTCAAACTGTTAGTCGCCATTAATTCGATTCCTTATTTGTAGGTCATTATATCCGTATCAAAATATCAACTGTACTGGTTAACTTTGTCGGTGGAATTTAATGAAAATCAGTGGTTTAATCTAGTTTCAATTTAAAGGTAAATCAACTTCTACTGATTGATTTAGCTATTTTGGTGCACCTATTTAGGGGGGCTCTTGATTTGCTGGAGTTAATTGTGAGGTATGTCTCAAATGAAATGAACTTGGTATGGATAGAACCGATATGCGTATTGGTATGAAGTGGTCACGCTCTACATTGCTAAATCCTTAATGAATGATCTTTAAAGTCATGCAATATTTTCATGGGAGGTCCATAAATTGTATTGATGATTTAGTGATAAAACAATAAGTACAACACTTAAGTTGTTTAAATGAAGTTTAACAACTACTATGTTGTAAGTGGCATGATTTACAACGTATAAGTTGTTTGAGGTTATAATGGATAAGATTGAAAATATTACTAAGTTACTTAGCGACAGACGTAAAGAGCTTGGCATGGAACAAGCTGATATGTATATGCGTATTGGCATGAAGCAGCAGCAATACCAACGTATTGAAGCAGGCAGTGATATTAAGCTTTCAACATTATTGCGTGTATTGGAAGGACTTGATCTTGAACTTTCAATTACTCCGAAGAATAAATCAACAAACCTCCAGCAAACTAAATTAGAAAGTATTGATAGTATTCAGTCATTAGAAGATGATACCGATGATCTAGATTTCTGGCTTGGCTCTGAGGATAACAAATGAGCAAACAAATAGAGCAGGTCGAAGGATTAAATATTAGTTTGCACGGCGTTAATATTGCGGTTATTGCGCATTATGCAGGAGGTAAAAACATCCTCAGTTTTAACCCTGAATTTGTGGCGACGCCAGAAAGTGAAAGACCTGTATTCTCATTACGCCAAATTATTGATCCTAACTATTTATTTAAGCTGCAAATTAGAACTGAAAAAATACCACCTGTATTATCAAATTTACTTCCCGAAGGTATTCTACGAGATTTGACGGCTAAGTCGTTAAATTGTCATCCGAATAATGAATTCTCTATTTTAGCCTATTTAGGATTGAACCTACCCGGTGCAATTATTGCTACACCAATTAAAGTAGGTGAGTTACCGGATTGGGCATTAGATCACCGTTTGTCTATCGAGCCACTACAAATAGAAGTTAGGCATGCGGATACTAAGTTTTCTTTAGCGGGTGTACAAATGAAGTTTTCTTCATCTCATCTGGATGGTCGTTATCATATTGATCAAGAGTTAACGGGTGATATGTGGATCATCAAAACACCTTCTACTGTGCATAAGGGTGTGCCAGTAAATGAATATACCTGTATGAGATTGGCTGAATCTGTCGGTGTTCGTGTTCCTGCAATACGGTTAATTAAATTAGATGAGTTAGATGGGTTACCTAATATTCGATTACCGGATGAAGAATTTGCTTATGGTATTCGGCGTTTCGACCGCAGTGCTGAGGGACTAATTCATTCCGAAGACTTTGCGCAAATATTTGGTTTGTATCCATCTGATAAATATCAAAAAGTGAATTGCGAGTTACTAGCTAGTGTTTTATATAAAACGAGTCATGAACGATTACGTGATATTCAAGAGATGGCTCGCAGGTTGTTGATTAACATATTATTGGGTAATGGCGATGCACACTTAAAAAACTGGACTATGATTTATCCTGATGGACGTACGCCGCGGTTATCGCCGTTATACGATGTGGTTTTCACTATGTCCTATATTACAGATGATAAGTTAGCGTTAAATATGTCAGGTTCCAAGCAATGGTATGAGATGACGCTAGCGCATTTTGAGCGCTGGGCTAAAGATACAAAATTACCTTGGTCTGCGATCAAACCGCATTTACTTGAGACGATTAAACTGGCGAGAGCCACATGGCCTGAAATGCTAGACAATTTGCCTATGCAGGATGAGCATAAGGATGCATTGAGGGAGCATTGGTTGAATTTACAGCCTGATTTTCGTATTTATAAAAATGAAAAGCCTCGATAGACGAGGCTCAATTTTATTTATATATGCTACTTAGTCAGTATCGAATCTATTACTCAATATTCTGTAACTGCTCGCGCATTTGCTCAATCAATACTTTAAGCTCTACCGCAGACTTAGTGATGTCTGTGCTGATTGATTTTGAACCTAGGGTATTTGATTCGCGATTGAATTCTTGCATCATAAAATCAAGACGACGGCCACATGCGCCTCCTTTTTTCAAGATGCTGCGTGTTTCAGTCACGTGAGCATTTAAGCGGTCGATTTCTTCGGCAACATCTAACTTCTGCGCCATTAAGATAAGTTCTTGCTCAACGCGGGTTTCATCTAATTCGATTTTCGCATCGGTAAATTTCTTTTGAATGCGCTCGCGTTGCCATTCGATGATTTCTGGCATCTTACCTTGGACGAAATCAGCTTGTTCAGTGATACCCGCTAAACGTTGCTCTAGCATCGCTTGCAGTTTTTCACCTTCAGAAGCGCGAGACTCTAAGAACTCACCCAGCGTTTCGTTGAAAAAACTAAGTAGGTCAGTTGATAACTCACCCATGTCTTTTTCTGCTGCTTCCATTACGCCAGGCCAACGTAGAATATCAACAGGGTTTAGTTTTGCCTTACCGGCTTTTTTTGATACCCAGTTTGCGCTTTCAATTAATTTTTCGGCTAATGCTTCGTTTAGCTGTAATGCACCATTATTTGCTGCACTAGCTTCAAAACGCAGGTTACATTCAACTTTACCGCGTTGTAATTGTTTACGGAAACGTTCACGTAATACGGCTTCTAAACCACGAAATTGCTCCGGTAATCGGATGTACGTTTCGAGGTAACGTTGGTTAACTGAACGGATCTCCCATACAGCAGTACCCCAATCACCTTTAAATTCTTTACGGGCATATGCCGTCATACTATGAATCATGTTAAATCCGTTAATTAAAGTAAATTAAGCTAATTATACCCGCAGGTTATTACAACTTGCTATAGCGATAGTTTAGCTTAGCTCATATAATATTGGACTATCATCCTTGAAGAGTAAAAATAATGCGTCCAAGCCAAAGAACTGTAGACCAAGTTCGTCCTGTCACTATCACTCGTAACTTTACTGCTCATGCAGAAGGTTCTGTATTAGTTGAATTTGGCGATACCAAAGTATTGTGTACAGCGACGGTTGAAAATGGTGTACCACGTTTTTTAAAAGGTAAAGGACAAGGTTGGGTTACGGCTGAATACGGCATGTTACCGCGCTCGACGCACAAACGTATGCATCGTGAAGCTGCACGTGGTAAACAAAGTGGACGTACGATGGAAATTCAACGTCTGATTGCGCGTTCATTACGTGCTTGTGTCGATCTTGGGGCATTAGGTGAACACACGATTTTAATTGATTGTGATGTTATTCAGGCTGATGGTGGTACGCGTACGGCTGCCATTACAGGCGCTTGTGTGGCACTGGCTGATGCGGTTGAGTTTCTAATCCGTAAAGGTAAATTAAAGATTAGCCCAATTAAATTTATGATCGCAGCAGTTTCTGTTGGTATCTATAAAGGCGAAGCTGTTTGCGATTTAGATTACCCAGAAGATTCAGACGCTGAAACAGATATGAACGTGGTGATGACTGAAACAGGTAAGTTTATTGAGATCCAAGGGACTGCTGAAGGCGAACCGTTTAGTCACGAAGAAATGCTAAGCATGCTAGCGTTAGCAAAAGATGGTATCGAGCAGATTATTGTAGAACAAAAGAAAGCACTCGGTGATAGCTTGATTAAAGCGTAAAGCTTGTTAGAATAGCGGCGCTTATCGTTAGTCGCCGAGCGCTAACAATATTAATTGCCTAATAATATACCCCATATTATTAGGCTTTTTAGGTGAAGTTGCTTTTAGTTAACAACATTTAATTAATCATAATAGGGGAAAACGATGAAAGATTATCAACGCGAATTTATTGAGTTTGCTTTAGAAAAAGAAGTACTTAAGTTTGGTGAATTCACTCTAAAGTCTGGTCGTACTAGCCCTTATTTCTTTAACGCTGGTTTGTTTAACACGGGTCGTGACTTATCACGTCTAGGCCGTTTCTATGCAGCTGCTTTAGTTGATTCTGGTATCGAATACGATGTGGTATTTGGTCCTGCTTACAAAGGTATCCCAATTGCGACAACAGCTGTTGTTGCGCTGAACGATCATCATGATATTGATGCACCTTATTGCTTTAACCGCAAAGAGAAAAAAGACCACGGTGAAGGTGGTACATTAGTGGGTTCTGCACTTAAAGGTCGTATTATGCTTGTTGATGATGTGATAACTGCGGGTACGGCAATCCGTGAGTCAATGGATATCATCCAAGCACATAACGCTGAATTATCGGGTGTGTTAATAGCGCTAGACCGCCAAGAAAAAGGCAAAGGCGAATTATCTGCAATCCAAGAAATTGAACGTGATTATGCGTGTAAAGTATTATCAATCGTGACGTTAGGTGATCTCGTTACTTTCTTAGCTGATAAGCCAGAAATGCAACAACATCTTGAAAATGTAAAAACATACCGTGAAAACTACGGCATCTAATTAGCTGCCATAGATATACCATTGTTATAAAAATAAAAGGCTACCTCGGTAGCCTTTTTTGTTTTTACACTTTGCGGTAATTACAAATTACCTTTGTCGAGATTAACTTTGCAATAACTGCTTGTGCAAGAAGTTCCACTGCAGATCAAAATCAGTCGTTGGTTTTAACGCAAAGCGAGTGCGTACGTATTGATTAATACGCCCTTCTGCATACGCCAGTAATAAATTGGCTAACGTACCTTCGTCTAAACTAAAACCAGTGCCTTCACGCATTTTCTTTTCACGTAGCACTTGTTTAAAGTGTGTTTCAATCTTGGCATACAAGGCGCTGATCTGTTCACCGAGACGTTCGTGCTCACCTTGTAGTGCATCGCCAGTCATAATCCGGGTGATGCCAGGGTTACGCTCGGTAAAGACCAACAGTAGATGCAGGATGTGATGACAACGAGTAATGGTATCTTTTTCTTCGTTTAAGATTTGATTAATACCCGCTAATATTGAATCTTCGATAAAGGTAATTAAACCTTCAAACATACGCGCTTTACTTGGGAAGTGGCGATAGAGAGCTGCCTCTGATACGCCGACTTCTTTAGCGAGTTTTGCGGTCGTGATACGCTGACCTGGATTGGTCTCCAGCATATGCGCTAACGCTTGTAAAATTTGTTCTCGACGATTTTTTTTAGTGCTTGTTGACATCTTTTTCATCCTAGAATGGTGTTAACCGTTATTGCTTACCTGAATGGCCAAAGCCACCTTCGCCACGTTCACTGCTATCAAATTCTTCAACGATGGTTAATTGTGCTTGTATTACTGGCACTATCATCATTTGAGCGATACGATCGCCCGGTTGAATACTGAAGCTGTCTTGACCTCGATTCCAACATGAGATCATTAACTCACCTTGATAATCAGAGTCGATTAAACCAACTAAGTTACCTAATACGATACCGTGTTTATGCCCTAAGCCTGAACGCGGTAAAATGGTTGCTGCCATCGTTGGGTCTGCAATATGAATGGCAATACCTGTTGGGATCAAATGCGTTTCACCTGGATTAACCGTGAGTGGTTGTTCAAGGCAAGCGCGTAGATCCAAACCTGCCGAACCTGGTGTTGCATAACTTGGTAATGGAAATTCTTTACCCACGCGTGGATTTAATATTTTTACTTCTATTTGCTTCATTGTTTGTTTCACTGAATATATCAATTGATAGATCTACAATGCATTGCGTTAGCGCAAGACAAGGTAGAGTTTTGAATGTAACTTTAGTTATCGTTATGTATTGGCATTGAACTGAGTTGCAATTAACTGCAGTAATTGTGTCGCTACATCTTGCTTATTTGCTAATGCTATTTGTGCATTGCCTTGTGGCCAAAATACGGTCAATGCATTGTCTTCGGCATTGAAGCCTTGGCCGGATTGTGACACGTCATTTGCTGCAATCATAGCAAGATTTTTACGTTGCATTTTGTCGCGTGCATAATGTTCAACATCTTGTGTTTCTGCAGCAAAACCGACAGTAAAAGGAGATTTTTCGAGCGCTGCAACGCTGGCAACTATATCGGGATTCTTGACCATACGAACGATCATTTCGTCGCTACTGGTCTTTTTTATTTTCTGTTCGGCGATGGCTTCTGGGCGATAATCAGCGACGGCTGCACAAGCAATGAAAATATCTTGCTGGTTAATGTCAGACATAACAGCATTATGCATATCTAAGGCGCTCGTTACTTTTACTATATTGCAATCAGATGGCGGAGTTAATGCGACAGGGCCACTCACTATCGTTACATTAGCGCCGAGCGCAGAGGCTGCTTGTGCGAGGGCGTAACCCATTTTTCCTGAACTGTGATTACTGATGTAACGTACTGGATCAATCGCCTCGCGAGTTGGTCCTGCAGTGATCATTATATTTTTACCCGCGAGCACTTGTGGTTGTGCTTCAGCGGCAAAGAAATTGATAACAGCAGTGACGAGTTCATCGGGATTTACCATTCGACCAGGGCCCACATCACCACAAGCTTGGGCGCCTGAAGCGGGTCCCCATAGTGGCACGGCTCGCTGTTTTAGTGTCGCTAAGTTCGCTTGTGTTGCTGGCGCTTGGTACATAACTTGATTCATAGCCGGCGCAATGGCAATCGGTGCGGGTGTGGCTAAACACAATGTTGAGAGTAAATCATCGGCGATACCAGCAGTGAACTTGGCAATGAAATTAGCGGTTGCAGGCGCGATTAACACTAAATCTGCCCACTTCGCTAATTCAATATGACCCATACCTGCTTCGGCTGCAGGATCCAATAAACTATGGGCAACGGGGAATCCAGAGACTGCTTGCATGGTGAGCGGGGTAATAAATTCTAGTGCTGATTGAGTCATCACGACGCGAACTTCTGCGCCTTGTTCCGTTAAGCGGCGCGTCAATTCTGCACATTTGTAAGCAGCGATGCCGCCCGTAATACCGAGCAAGATACGTTTATTGGCAATTACAGTCATTGTGTATTCCACGTTAAAATCTGAAAGGTTATTCTAATAACGTAATAACAATACCATAATTAAATTATCAGATGCTAAGGTTTGTGATTAATTTTATACACGTCATTATCAAATCCATAAATTTGAACTATTTCACTGTTTTATCATTATCCAGCTCTTTTATTCATCGAATTACTAAGCTATCAGGATGTTATGTTAAATGGTGGATACAGATGAAATTAAAAGCATTACCCAGAGATGAGATGCCCCGAGAGAAATTGGTTAAGTTTGGCCCACAATCACTATCGGATGCCGAATTATTGGCGATTTTTCTACGGACGGGGATTAAAGGGACTAATGTGGTGATGCTGGCTCGGCATATTTTAGCTGAATTTGGCACGTTAAGATCCTTGTTTGCTGCGAGTGAGCATGAATTCTGTCAGACGAAGGGATTAGGAGTGGCAAAATATGTACAGTTACAAGCCACTGTTGAGATGTCTCGGCGCTTTTTAGCTGAAAAATTAGAGCGTGGTGATGCGTTAACGAACCCCCAAGAAAGTCGAGATTACATACGCGCAAAATTGCGCGATCAGCCTCATGAAGTCTTTGCGGTATTATTTTTAGACAATAAGCACCGAGTTATTCGCTTTGAAGAGTTGTTTTATGGCACAATAGACAGTGCTAGTGTTTATCCGAGAGTTGTGGTTAAAAAAGCGTTAGAAAGAAATGCTGCGGCAGTAATATTTGCCCATAATCATCCTTCTGGTATTGCTGAACCCAGCCGTGCAGATCGTATGATCACAGATAAACTTATTTCAGCCTTACAATTAATTGATGTTAAAGTCCTCGATCATTTTGTTATAGGTGACAGCGACATAGCGAGCTTTGCAGAGCGAGGGTGGGTGTGAATTTTATATTTACCACTACCTGAGAAATATAAAAAGCTTGCTCTATGTTTTAATTTACTGTATAAAATGCCGCCTTTAGCACGCGTCTTGGGCGACGGCCAACAAGACGCTGTATATTTGCTCGAGCAAGAAAATATTTGGAGAAGACGACATGTCTAAAGTATGCCAAGTCACTGGTAAAAAACCAGCTGTTGGTAATAACGTTTCTCACGCAAAAAACCGCACTCGTCGCCGTTTTTTGCCAAACCTACATACACACCGTTTTTGGGTTGAGAGCGAAAACCGCTTTGTAAAGTTACGCCTTACTTGTAAAGGTATGCGTATTATTGATAAAAAGGGTATCGATTCAGTTCTTGCTGAAATGCGTGCCCGTGGTGAGAAGGTTTAAGGAACTCTATTATGCGCGATAAAATTCGTCTGAATTCATCTGCTGGTACAGGTCACTTCTATACCACTGATAAAAACAAAAAAAACATGCCTGAAAAAATGGAAATCAAAAAATTTGATCCAGTTATTCGTAAGCATGTTATGTACAAAGAAGGTAAAATCAAGTAATCCTTGGTTTTATGTTCAAATATTGAAAACTCAGCTTTTGCTGGGTTTTTTTTTGCCTAAAATTCCTTGTTTCTACCTTGCCCAATCCGACGTTTTCACGTAATTTGCATATACTTATTGATATATATACCGAAACTACTTCAAGATGCGATATCAGAGATTAGAAGGATTTTAGCGTGCAGTTATCACGACGAGGTTGGAATAACGTATTAATATTTGCGGTACTGGCGATGATGCTGGTATTTCAATATTCAGGAAAAAAAATAGAGGGTGATGAGTCTACGAGTCAATATCAAGCGGCGTTGCCTGCTCATGCCGTGGTATTGTCGATGCAGTTTGATAATATCCAGATCCAGCGTGTAGGTAGCCAACTTGCTACATTGCCGGAGTTAGGTCTTTCACAATCGCAACTTAAACAAATTATTAAAGCGTGGGAAACAGCCACTTTTAAACCTGTGATTAACGATATTGTGATTGCTAATTTGGCCTACGGTATTAATATATCTTTCGAACTGGCCAATTTATCTGAACCTGTTACGCTAATTTTATACCAAATTGATAGCGGTTATTTGCTACAAAATTGGCAGGGCCAGTTATTGCAAATTGATGAATCTGAATTACAAGTTTTATTACCTCGCTAGTTATTTTATTTATTTCTTTTTATCATCAACAGATTAAGTTCTTACCTACTGGATTGACACATGCCTGAATTACCAGAAGTTGAAGTAAGCCGTCAAGGCATTGCCCCTTATCTCGAAAATGCACAAATCACTAAGATAGTTGTGCGTAATGCACAATTACGTTGGCCTGTGCCAATTGCACTACAGGATGCGGTGGACTGTACAGTGCTAAGCGTACGTCGCCGAGCTAAATATTTATTACTCGAGACTGAAAAAGGCACAATCATCATTCACTTGGGGATGTCTGGTAGTCTAAGAGTGCTTGATTCGACTGTAGCAGTCGAAAAGCATGATCATGTAGACATAGTGTTGAATTCAGGTAAATGTCTTCGTCTGAACGACCCTAGGCGTTTTGGATCGGTATTGTGGCAAGTGGGTGATGTGCTTGAGCATAAATTATTAGCCAGATTAGGACCTGAACCGCTGACCAGTGAGTTTACCGCACAACGTTTATTTGAGCGCTCGCGAGCACGGAAAGTGCCGGTTAAGTCATTTCTAATGGATAACCATGTCGTGGTGGGGGTCGGTAATATTTATGCCAATGAAGCCTTGTTCTCTGCTGGCATCAGTCCAAAACGTGCCGCGGGTAATGTGTCTTTACAGCGTTATAAAGTACTCGTGGAAGAAGTGAAACAAGTATTAGCGAAAGCCATCGAGCAAGGTGGTACGACACTGAAGGATTTTACTCAGACTGATGGTAAACCAGGTTATTTTGTGCAGGAACTGCAAGTATATGGTAAGAGTGGGAAGCCGTGCCCGAAATGTGGTGAAGTATTACAAGCGGTGAAGATCGGCCAGCGCAACACGATTTATTGTAATCAATGTCAACGCTAACCTAAGTTTACTTAATGGGCTATTTTTCTGCAATTTTGTCTAAAATAGCCTGACAAACAATTGGTGCGACAAACTGTGCGACATCACCGTTGTGAATAGCGACTTCTTTCACCAGTGTTGAAGAGATAAATGAATTCTCTTCAGACGGTGTTAGGAATACGCTTTCTAAATCAGGGCTTAAGCGACGATTCATATTCGCAAGTTGGAATTCATACTCAAAGTCAGATACCGCTCGTAACCCTCGAATTAATACAGATGCATTATATTCTTTAGAAAAATCAACTAATAACCCGCTAAACCCTACCACTTCCACATTATCTAAATGTGCTGTTACGGTTTTTGCTAATTGCACGCGTTCATCAAGATTAAAGAACGGCTTTTTGGTTGGGTTAAAGGCTACGCCAACAATGACGTGATCAAACAATTTTGCTGCGCGTTCGATTAAATCAGTATGACCATTGGTGATGGGATCAAATGTACCAGGGTAAATAACTTTTACTGTCATGATAGTTTCCAGTATCCTAATTTTTTTCTTAATTTCAGTTGGCGTAATAGATTTAATGGCTTGGCTTTTAATGAGTCATAAGTGAAGTTATCAACTGCATCTAATACTCTGGCACTTGAATTACCGTCTGTATACGCATGAATATATTTTATGTAATCATCAATGTGTCGCATGAGTTCATCAGGCTGTGTTAACGCTTCTGTTAACGCTGATTCAATTTGCTCTGGTGTGCTCACCTTGATGAGGTGCTTTCCTTGCTGGTTACCTTTAAAGGTAACGACTGGCTTTCTTTGTAGTAAAAACATTAATAATACTGATGACGTATCACAAAGCATCACGTCGGCAGCTTGTAATATTGGAATGACGTTATCGGTCTCAATAAATTGTAAATTATCACTGCCCAATGCTTTATATTTTGCTACGATTTCGCTATCCATTTTAGGATGAAATTGTACTAACCAGCGCCACTTACCTGTTTTTGATAAGCGTGCGATCGTATCATAAACGTGAGGTGCGCAAGTTAAATTACGAGAAAATGTTGAGCATAATAATACAGTCTTACGATTATCGTTGATATCGTGATATGGATTATTGATCGGTGCTAATGAAAATAGCGGATCGACAGCCGGCCAGCCCGTATCTGTAATTTTAAAGGTTTGATCTGATTTAGCTAATTTAGAAAATTGCTGAGTTACTTTATGCCCAAATGTACAATATAAGTCAAAACATCCTCGGATTTGATAATGATCTTCTTCACCACGACGATTTAATTTTCCTGCATCAAAGCCATGAAAAATGCCCACTTTAATACCTGGTATGAAACTAGGTACAACGTTCCCTGGTACAAATACAGCAAAAGGGTTAAAGGCTTGTATCGCTTCTACTGTGGTTAACTGTTCTTCATCAACAGATAAATAACTTGCGTTCACATTTGGTTCTAGGAACCACTTTACATTACCGCCTCGACGTTTAATCTCAGACTGTAAAGGTCTTAATATTGCGAAACTGTAATTTTGGCTAATATAAAAAAGATATTTCTTTGACATGATCATACAACCCATATTCTTATTTTTATTTATAAGTAATCATAGAAGAACAGGTGTAATTCCATATTACTTTAATTTTAATTTTGGGCTTTAAAGCCATTTTTTTAGGCACAACTTAACTTGGGCAACCGAAATATCATTCATTAAATCAGGTCCCTTCGCTCGTTGCCCCCATTCACTGTTTGGTAAATGTTGATGGTAAACTTCAGCTACATCGTTAAGGTTATTATAAGGCCCTGTACGCCCAGGGTTACTGTGCGCGTATAAGCCAACAACGGGAGTCCCGACAGTGGTACTCATATGTGCAGGGCCGGTATCGGGTGCTAATACAAGATCAGCATGTTTTAAAATAGCGAGCAATTGTTTCAATGATGTTTCACCAACAAGGTTATTAATTGGTGCGGTGGTGAGTTGCATTATATCTTT
This sequence comes from Moritella viscosa, assembly GCA_000953735.1. Taxonomy (NCBI): domain Bacteria; kingdom Pseudomonadati; phylum Pseudomonadota; class Gammaproteobacteria; order Alteromonadales; family Moritellaceae; genus Moritella; species Moritella viscosa. The sequence goes on from LN554852.1 coordinate 168,355, forward strand.
AGCGAGTTGCTTTTCACTGTCTGTCGGGCCACCACATATTGATACTTGATAGTCTTGCTCATGCATATAATTGGCTATTTCGGCATAACCTTCTGTCGACCAATTACGTTCTGCTTTACTTGCTGATGGGCAAATAATAAAATTTTTCTTTTCGTGGCTTAATTGTGAATGCGCCCATAAGTTATCTTGGGTTGAAAGTGGGATATTCCATTGCGGAGGTGCAACGGGTACGCCAATCGCTTCAGCAAACGCCATAAAACCATCGAGTACATGGGGTTGTGATTGCGGCTTGATTTTATGATTAGTGAATAACCACTGGCCTTCTTTGGCTCTTTTTTTATCAAATCCCCAGCGCTGTTTGGCTTTAATACATAAACTTGCGACACTAGCTCTGAGTGCAACTTGCATATGCAGTAATACATCAAATTGACGGTTATTTAATTTTTTGCGTAGGTCTGAATAGCCTTTTAGTCCGGCTTTTTTATCAAAAATAATGAATTCAACATTGCTGATGTCCCCAACTAACATGGCTTCTATTTTTCCTATCACCCAAGTGATCTTTGCATTTGGGTATTGGCGCTGAATTGCTTGTACAACAGATACAGCATGGCAAACATCACCAATTGCGGAAAAACGTAAAATACAGATACTCTGTGGAGGGGTCATATTCATCATTTCTAGTTGTTGAATGTAAAAGGCTATTATGCAAATCGTTTGAGGTAATGTAAAATTTATCGACGAAGTTTTTTTGGAGATCACATGTTAATAGAGACACAAGGCGCTAGAGTCTTATTTTTTCAGGACGAATTAAAAGGCGAGATCACCCCAGAATATTTTGATGGGGCATATTGGCAACGTAATAATGCGATTATTGGTTCAGCGTTTGGTCGTGGTATTACCTGGTTTTTTAAAATAAACGATAATGAATTTGTGTTACGTCATTATCATCGTGGAGGTTTGGTTGCGAAGTTAATTAAAGATGCCTATTTTTATACTGGGTTAAAGAATACCCGCGCTTACCAAGAATTTGTGGTGACTCAGCAACTTGTGGATAAAAACTTGCCAGCACCAACCCCGATTGCTGGTCAGATTATTAAACAAGGATTGTTTTATCATGCTGATTTGATTACCGAGAAAATTGCAGGGGCAAACGATTTAGTTGCGGTATTAAAAGATCGTGCGTTAACGAGTGATGATTATAGACAAATTGGAGCCATGATAAGACGTTTCCATGATGTTAATTTATGGCATGCAGATTTAAATACCCATAATATTATTCTCGATGGAAAGGGTAAGTGGTGGCTTATCGATTTTGATCGCTGCAAATTTAAACCTGCTGCAAATTCGTGGAAAAAAGATAATTTAGCGCGGTTAAAGCGCTCTTTTGTGAAAGAAAAAATGAAAGATACGGCGTTCAAATGGCAAGAGACAGATTGGGATTTATTATTCGCGGGTTATCATAATTGAGCGAACATTCTAACAATGGGATATTACACTGTGTCATTTAGCAATAAATGTGCGAGTATTGAGTATTCCATTATAAATCAAAGCGGTCATTTTCATGAAAACCAGAGATAAGATCATCCATACTGCACTTGAGCTGTTTAATGAATGTGGTGAGCGTAACGTAACGACAAATCATATTGCCGCACATTTAGGTATTAGTCCTGGCAATCTTTATTATCACTTTCGTAATAAAGAAGACATTATTGACTCTATTTTTGATCAATATGTGAATTATTTAGCGGAGCATTTCCAACCTCACCGTGAAGGTGACGTGACATTAGAAGTGATGATGAGTTATTTAGATTCGATGTTTGAAACGATGTGGCGTTTTAGATTTTTGTATTACAGTTTACCGACCCTGTTATCTCGAGATCCAAACTTACATAAAAAATATTTAAAATTCCAAGAAGTGTCAGCACAGCGTGAAGTGGATTTGTTATTCTCTTTACAGAAAAATAAAGTGGTGAATATTCCGATGGAAGATCTGGACGAATTAGCCAACTCGATTAAGGTTGTGCTTGTGTCTTGGGTAAGTTATCGCACCACAATAAGTAAAGATGCAAAAGTATATAAGACGGATATTTATCGTGGCATTCTGAAATCTATTTTCATGATGAAGCCTTACTTTACTGAAAAAGCCCTTGTCGATTATCAGCATATGCGTGAATATTACTTACGTTTAGCGACGGCTGAAACGGTTATACCTGAGATAAATGGCTAGTTTTATTGATTATTATTGACTGTGTAAGTATGCAATATGGTTTTTCTTATCGCTGATTATTTCGTGAAAAGATAAACCATATTGACGATAGACACTATTTTGTATTAGCTTGACTGAGTGTTTGGTCGATGTAAAAGGTTAGTTTTTGCATAATCTTGGTTAATGCGCCTTTGTTCTTCTCTACGACACTTTTTGCTTGTTGTCCCATGACCACTGCAATCTCTGGCTGTGTCATCAATTCATTTATTTTATTGGCTAATTCAAGCTCATTATTAACGACCGCAACCCCATCACATACAAGTAATTGAGCTGTTACGTCAGCAAAATTATAATAACTTGGACCTGTGATACATGCTTTTGATAATGCGGCAGGTTCTAATAAGTTATGTCCACCGACTTTATCCCCAATTAAACTTCCGCCCATAAAGCAAATATCACTGGCAGCGAGTAGAATTGGCATCTCACCCATACTGTCTCCTAAATAAACGTCAATGTTATTTAGATTATCTGTCGCTTTAGTTTGGCTGCGTCGTTGTGTGTGTGGAAATTTATCTAAGCAGCGTGTCGCAACATCATCGAAGCGTTCTGGATGGCGTGGTACCAATATTAATAATGCATCATGATGTTGTTGTTTTACTTTTTCAAATGCGGCAAGCACGATTTCATCTTCACCTTTATGCGTACTTGAGGCGATGACGACAGGGCGTTGTTTACCAAACTGCTCGCGCAGTGATAAGCCATGATTGATGATGGTATCTGAGAACTGGATATCAAATTTAACGGTACCAGTGACAGAAAGCTGCGTTTGGCTTAACCCCAACGTTTTAAAACGGCGTAGATCATTTTCATCTTGACATAAAATATGGGTCAATTTTTGTAATGGCGATGAAAACAATGATTGAAACCGTTGGTATTTTTGTTGTGATTTTTCTGATAATCGTGCATTGACGACTATAGTTGGAATATTTTCATCGTTACAAATAGTCAGCATATTAGGCCATAACTCGGTTTCCATAATTAAACAAAGTGTTGGCTTCATGCGGCTAATAAACTGCTTTATCGCACAAGGGTAATCTGCAGGAAAGTATCTGTGTTCGATGTTACCTGTTAAGGCCGCAACACGCTCTGCACCAGTACTCGTTGTCGTCGTAATGAGTAATGGTTGTTCAGGGTAGTGTTGTTGTAAGGCATTGATAATGGGGGTGGCTGCAATAACCTCTCCTACCGAAACGGCATGGAACCAGATCGGTTGCTGTGATTGCGCTAATTCCGGTGTGATACCTACAAACTCTTTCCAGCGTTCCCCAACCGGTGGTTTACCTTTTTTTGTCTTTAACAGTAGAGAAAATATCAAGGGTGAAGTTGCATAAAGTAACGCGGTGTAAAGTGAGCGGCTAAGCATCTGGTATTCCCTTCTGTATCAATATGAGCAATGTGATAATATCATCATAAACTAATAGTTCGTTCTTGAATCATTAAATTTAATCTTTAATACGGATATCATAGAACGAAAAAAATTATATTTAAGGTGTAGCATGGATAGTTTTAAACATATTTCAATTAATGAGGTCCAACAATTAATCAGTGATAGTACAGGTGTTAAAATTGTCGATATTCGCGACCCTCAATCATTTACTGATGGACATATTGAAGATTCATTGCATCTTACTGATTCAGTGTTAGGTAACTTCATGCAGCAAACTGACTTTGATGTGCCTGTTGTGGTTGTTTGTTATCATGGCCGTAGTAGCCAAGGTGCGGCGCAATATTTAGTGGAACAAGGTTTTGAAAACGTATACAGCATGGACGGTGGGTTTGAAGCTTGGCGTCGAGAATGTGCGTTTGTGACAAAATAGGTAATAGCATGATTGAGATTGGTGTAATTAATAATCCACGTATGGCGCAGGCTTTTGTAGATTATTTAGCAGTGCAAAAAATTGATTCGAAAGTCGCACAAACAGAAGACGGGTTTGCGATTTGTCTACCTGCGATGACCCATGTTGAAGTTGCATCACAAGAACTCGATATGTTTTTGGCTGACCCTTATCAAGATAAATACCAAGCCGCGTCTTGGGATGTCGCTGATACGCGTACGGCAAATTTTAGTTATGCTTCGGGTAATATGTTGTCCAACTTTTTAGTGCATGCCGGTAAAGTGACCCTCACTATTTTTATTTTGAGTGTGGCTGTCTTTGCAGCGATGTATTTTAGCATGTTGACACAAAATGAATTTATCTATGCTGCGTTGCATTTTCCTTTTGATTTAAGTATTAGCTCACTGAGTGAGGTTTGGCGTTTATTCACCCCTGCGCTCATGCATTTTTCAGTCTTGCACCTAGTATTTAATTTATTATGGTGGTGGTATCTTGGTGGCCAAATTGAAAATAAGCTGGGCAGTAAAAAATTATTACTGTTGTTTTTAGTTGCTGCGTTAATACCCAATATCGGTCAGTTTTTATTAGCAGGACCTAACTTTGGTGGTTTATCGGGTGTGGTTTATGCCTTGGTCGGTTATATTTGGTGGACAGGTTGGTTAGCGCCAACACAGGGTATTAGTTTACCCAAGCCTTATGTTGGTTTTATGCTGGTTTGGCTTGTGCTCGGCTTTTTCCCAATATTTGGTTTTAATGTTGCTAACGCTGCACATGTACTTGGTTTAATGGTTGGTTGTGGCCAAGCATTTTTAGACCATAAATTTAAATCTTCTAATTAGAAATTATCGAGAGAATAATGGAAATCATTTTACCTGACTTTAACAATGCAAAAATATTAGTCGTTGGCGATGTAATGTTAGATCGTTATTGGACGGGCGATTCGAGTCGTATTTCTCCCGAGGCGCCAGTCCCTATTGTTAAAGTGAATAATGTTGAAGATCGCCCTGGTGGTGCCGCTAACGTTGCGCTTAACCTTGCGGCTTTAGGCGCTAGTGCAAAACTTTTAGGCTTAACGGGTAATGATGAAGCTGCACAAGCGCTATGCGGGAAAATGAATGCTGTTGATGTTATTTGTGATTTTTTGCAATTAGATGATTATCCAACGATCACTAAATTACGTGTATTAAGCCGTGGTCAGCAAGTGATTAGATTAGATTTTGAAGAATCAGTTGCGGCAGTCGATACCCAACCTTTAGTCGCCAAAACGATTGATAATTTTTCGGATTATTCAGTCATGATCGTATCGGACTATAACAAAGGTGCCTTGGTTGAAGTGCAACAAATGATCCAAGCAGCAAAGCAACAAGGCGTTAAAGTTTTTGTTGATCCAAAAGGCTGTGATTTTGAAAAATACCGTGGTGCGACCTTGTTAACGCCAAATTTATCGGAATTTGAAGCGGTTGTTGGATACTGTAAGAATGAACAAGACCTTGTTGATAAAGGCCGAAAATTAATTACTGAATATGATCTCGAAGCGTTATTAGTTACGCGTAGTGAAAAAGGCATGACCTTAATTCGAGCTGAGCAAGATGAATTTCACCTTCCTGCATTAGCGCAAGAAGTGTATGACGTGACAGGTGCTGGCGATACTGTTATTTCAGTATTAGCGGCGGCTGTATCTGCGGGTACATCACTCGAAGAAGCTTGCGCATTAGCAAATGCGGGGGCAAGCGTTGTCGTTGCTAAAATTGGTACTTCGACGGTAAGTCCGATTGAATTAGCTAACTCTGTTTACGGCTCTCATGAAAGTGGGTTTGGCGTATTAAGCGAAGAACAGTTAAAAATTGCGGTTAAATCAGCTAAGTTACGTGGCGAAGAGATTGTCATGACTAATGGTTGTTTTGATATTCTGCATGCGGGTCACGTGTCTTATTTAAATTCGGCACGTAAACTGGGGCAACGTTTAATTTTGGCGGTTAATTCTGATGCTTCTGTACGTGGCTTAAAAGGATCTGGTCGTCCGATCAATACTTGTGACCGCCGTATGACAGTTCTTGCTGCCTTAGGTGCCGTTGATTGGGTTGTAGAGTTTGTTGAAGAAACACCAGAGCGTTTAATCTCTGAATTGCTACCTGATGTATTAGTTAAAGGTGGTGATTACAAAGTGGAAGAGATCGCTGGGCATAAACAAGTGCTGGCGAATGGTGGCAAAGTTAATATCTTACAATTCGAAGATGGTTGCTCTACGACTGCGATCATTAATGCGATTAAAAGTTAATGCTATTTAAATACATGGGTGACTAGCTGATTGTATTCGTGATGTAAATTGATAAAGGAGTAGGCTTGGCGGCTTACTCCTTTTTTGATTACATTAATATATATTTGGTAAATAATAGGTTCTCAATAACGGCTTCACCACTTTCTTGTTTTAGTAAGCTGTTCACTTCATTTTGGATCATTTTTCTGACCTCTTCTCGGCCTGTGAGAGAGCGTAAATGTTGTGGTGATTGCTGACCTAATAATGAAATTATTTTATCTCTGATCAAGGGCTCATGTTTTTCAATCACAGTTAATTTTTTTTTATCTGCCAGCATAAATTCTATAGAGACGCTGATGAAACCAATTTTGTTTGTTTCACTGATATAGTTTGTAATAATATCGGGCTCTAGGCCGAAATAAATATACACAGGTTTATCGTTAGCAGATACGGCAGTGGAAGATAGTGAGGCCGTGATCATACACAAAAGCCAGAATAATTTTTTCATTTACCGTATCCTTAGTTAAATGGGGCGTGAAAATAGGGTCGTTGTGGGTCAGTATACTCACTTTCAAATGATTAATTAAATAAATCAGTTAACAACTTGTGTCCTTGCTTACAATCTTGGTCTGAATAGCAGATAATTATGCCTGATTTCGTTGTTGAAAAAGTAATTTATAATATGTCAGACAATATAAAAAATACACAAACGAGTGAGCAGACATTACTAAACTATCCTATTGGCTGTGATTCGAAGTGGTTGTGGCCAACTATATTAGAAGAAAAACTATCTGCGAATCTTTATGATTGGCTCGTTGATACGGGGTCATTAACTGCTAGATTGAAGCAACATTGTCAGACATTTACGGTTGAAATATTAGCTGAAGGCCATTATCAATTATCCGACGATGAAAAGATTAGATTAAACCTAACAGATAACTTAGGTTTTGTTCGTGAAGTACTATTAAAACTTGATGGCGTACCTTGGGTCTTTGCGCGTAGCGTTATCCCGTTAAATACGCTAACTGCACCAGGTGGTGAACTGGAGCAGTTAGGGAATCGTTCATTAGGTAGCGTATTGTTTAGCGCACCAGATATGCAACGTAGTGAAATTGAAATAGCTGAATTTCATTCACACAGTAAAGTATATTCATTGTCTCATCTGTTTTCATCTGCTCCTAAAGCATCGTTATTCGGGCGTCGTTCGTGTTTTCTATTAGGTGGGCAGTCATTACTTGTTTCTGAAGTGTTTTTACCTGATGCCTTAGCGTATAAATAATAAAAGGACGTTAACTCTATGTCGTTCATGACATCAAAAATGAAAGATTACATACAGCTTACTCGTATGGATAAGCCTATTGGTACCTTGCTGTTATTGTGGCCAACGCTGTGGGCGCTGTGGATTGCAGCTGAAGGGCTCCCTAAGTTAGATGTGCTCTTCGTGTTTACATTGGGGGTTATTTTAATGCGTGCGGCGGGGTGTGTCATTAATGATTTTGCTGATCGGCATGTTGATGGTCATGTAAAACGCACTGAAAATAGGCCGCTTGCTTCTGGGCGTATATCAAGCCGTGCAGCGTTGATATTTTTCTTTTGCTTAACCTTGCTGGCTTTTTTACTTGTGTTAACCATGAATACATTGACGATTCTATTATCGTTTGTGGGGGTAGGCCTTGCCGCGTGCTATCCATTTATGAAGCGTTATACCCATCTACCTCAAGTTGTATTAGGTATGGCATTTGGTTGGGCTATTCCGATGGGTTTTGCGGCGCAACTAGATACTGTACCGAGTTATGCATGGTTATTATTTGTGGCAAATATTTTATGGACTGTTGCTTACGATACCTTATATGCCATGGTTGACCGAGATGATGATTTAAAAATTGGCATTAAATCTACCGCGATTTTATTTGGTAAAAAAGATAAATTGATCGTAGGGTTATTACAATTGTCATCATTATTATGCCTTGGCATACTTGGCTGGTTATTAGTATTACCGGCGGTATACTTTGTGGGATTAATACTCGTTGCAGGCTTGTTTGTTTATCAACAAAAGTTGATCGTAGATCGTGATAGAGATTCTTGTTTTAAAGCGTTTTTACATAATAATTATGTCGGTATGATTATTTTTGCGAGTCTATTTTTAAGTTACTTATAGGGTTTATGTACGTAACATAATAAAAAAGGAGCCTAAGCTCCTTTTTTATTATTCGCGATATGTAATGCTGAGGATCTATCGTTAATCTAACTAAATATCCTCACCGATGAAGCTTAGTTAGGTATCGTTAGATTGTTGACTAAGCATTACATCCGAGATTGTTTGCTTCACTTCAAGCGTGGTTAAGCTTCTGACTATATTCGCTAACTGACTAATTTTATCGGCTGTGGCAGTGCCTGCATCTGATAAATAGTGCAGTTCTTGGAGTTTATTAATAAAGATAGCGAGCACTTTCTTATCAAAAAATTCTGGCGCACTCACACCGTTTAGCGATGATAAACGTTCGGCAATTAACTGACTACGATCTTCGAGCTGGCTCTTTTCAATGACTTGGTTATGCTCTAATACGGTCAGTACAATCGCATAACGTTGTAGTGTTTCTTGGATGCTTGCAGCAAGTAGTCTCAGTGACATTAAGTGTTCGTTAACCGGTATAATGACACTGTCACTATTGACGATTAACCCCTGTGTCTGCATCTCAATTAACGTATCAGTGATACAATCATCTAATTCATGGTCTGAATATTTCAAGTATAATTCCGCTTTAATTAACGGGTAAAGCTGACGAACTTTAGCGTTAATTTCATCTACGTTTGTCTGTGGCTTTTCAGTCACAATTGCTGCAATTAATGACGGCAGTGCAAACAGGTGCAAAATATTGTTACGGTAGAAGGTTAATAGTACGGCTTGCTCGTATGACATCGATAGCATTTGTCCTAAGCTATCTTCACGTACGGTGAACTTTTTCAGTGAGATTGCTTGATCTACGATTTCTTCTGCACTGTTTTCAGGCAAGGTACTGAATTCACTATACGGGTTATTACGCAGTAGTTTTAAGTAACTATCAATTTGTTGAACTAAAATTTCTCGGCTTAAAGCTTTATGTGGGGCTGCGTGTAGAATCAATGCGCAAATAGTTAAGGCATTTACCGCAGCGGCACTATTGATATTCACCATCACCTGATTTGCAAGGTCACGTGTTGTTTGATTTAACCATTCAGGCTGTTCTTCAACCGGCATATTCATGTCATCACGCCAGTTTTCAACGTGCTTATTTAAATATTGGTTAAGGTTGATCGGTTCACCAAAGTTAACAAATGCTTGGCCGTAATTTTTAAGCTTTTTGGCGATCCCAAATACTTGGAATAGACTTTCTTTCTTTTTGTTAGCCCCGGATAATTCTTTTACGTAGGTGCTTACTTCCATTACATGATCGTAGCCTAGATATACCGGCACTAACGTAATTGGTCGGCTTTGCTCTCTTAACATCGCTTGTAAGGTCATGTTAAGCATACCTGTTTTTGGCGGTAATAAGCGTCCTGTACGGCTGCGGCCACCTTCGGTAAAGAACTCAACAGAATAGCCTTTCGAGAATAACAAACTTAGATATTCTCTAAAGATAGTTGCGTAAAGTTTATTGCCTTTAAACGTCCGGCGTAAAAAGAATGCACCACCACGACGGAACATAGGGCCTGCAGGGAAGAAGTTAAGATTAATACCAGCGGCAATGTGTGGAGGGATCAAACCTTCATTGTAAATCACATAAGAAATAAGTAAGTAATCCATGTGGCTACGATGACAAGGCATAAAGACAATTTCATGGCCATCAGCAGCAAGTTTACGCACTTGTTCTGCGTTATTTACCTTGATCCCACTGTAGATTTTATTCCATAACCAGCCCAGAAAATTACTGGTGTTTTTGACTAGTTTATAAGAAAAATCACTGACAATTTCATCAATATAATCATTGGCACGTTTCTCCGCCTTTTTCGCTGAAATATTATGTTCTGCGATTTCAATTTGGATGGCTTTTTTAACTTCTGGATTACGTAGCAGTTGCTCAAATAGTTGATAGCGATTCGGTAGTTTAGGACCTGAGGCTGCTAATTTCTGACGACTGAAGTGGATTTTGGCGACACGAATTAATTTTTGCGCCAGTTTTTCATCAGTGCCATGCTGATCGGCCATGAAACGTAGTGATACAGGTTTATTAAAACGGACTAAGTTATCTTTGCGATTAAGACCCACAATGATTGTTTTACGTAAACGGCTTGGTGAAATACTGTTTGCTAATGACAGTAGTGGTATTTGACCTTCTTTACCGGGTGCGCGTCCCCAGAACAATGCCACTGGCATTAACTGAATATCAAGGGCTTTATCATCTTTGTGTAAACGTAATAGCTGTTGAAATTCGTCAAAAAATACGTCGGTATCTTTTACTCGGCCGAAGAGTGGCGCTGGGTTATCTAAGCAAACATAACTGGGAATAATGACCCCGTTAACTTTGATTGGTGTTAGCGGATCGGGCAACTCTAGCTCTTTACAAGCTCGTTGTAATGCAACGAGATCGGTCATCGATTTAGTTTTTAAAGCGTAAACAATAGGACGTGCTAAATCTAGATTTAACGCATCAACGGGGTTATCTGGTACGTACTGAGATTTAACTAAGCCGTTAACGAAACTTCGACTTAACATTGACGGTGTTTGTTGCATAGGTGTTATCATTCTGTTATTTAAAGTGCGAGAGTGCTTACTTCAATAATATCAGATGTGTAGCCATAAATCTGTGTTTCAGCGCCAGCAAACGATTAATTCATTATTATCCAGATATACCCAAGGCTTATATTGCAAACTTGATAATACTGTATATAATTACAAGAAACTGTATATAAAACCAGTTAGGGTTCATGATGAAAGCATTGACACAAAGACAAGCAGAAGTATTTGAATTAGTTAAACAACATATTAAAAATACTGGTATGCCACCTACCCGAGCTGAAATTGCTAAGGAACTTGGTTTCCGTTCACCTAATGCTGCAGAAGAGCATTTAAAGGCATTAGCACGAAAGGGCCATATCGAAATTCTTGCGGGTACTTCTCGCGGTATTCGTTTGTTGGTTGATGCTGACGAAGCCAGTAATGACAGTGGTTTACCTTTAATTGGGCAGGTTGCCGCCGGTGAGCCAATTTTAGCGCAAGAACATATTGAAGCACACTATAATGTTGACCCTTCAATGTTTACGCCAACGGCAGATTTTTTACTGCGTGTACGTGGTGAAAGTATGCGTAATATAGGGATTATGGATGGCGATTTATTAGCTGTACATAAAACTAAAAATATCAGTAAAGGCCAAGTTGTTGTTGCACGTGTTGACGATGAAGTTACTGTTAAGCGTTTTGAACAGCAGGACAATGAAATTTTACTGCATCCTGAAAATGACGAAATGAGCACAATTCGTGTTGATTTAAATTTCCAAAGTTTTGATATTGAAGGTGTCGCAGTCGGCATTATTCGTAATACCGATTGGATGTAATCACACCTTATTACCCATCGTACTTGAAGATAGATAGTTAATAACCCTATTATTGACTATCTATCTATCTATCTATCTATCCTTCTTTACCCGATCACCATATTGAAATTTAGACATAATTTTCAAATCTTGCTTTAACATCACAGTTCTGATCATCTTCTGCTTATTTATTTAATCCTTTTCTATACTCATGATTGGTTAGAAAAACAATTAAGTTTGTTTGATGATACGTTAGCGTAAATATAGGACTCGTTATTATGGAACAGCACTCTATTGCCGTGGATTTAGGTGAGAAGATTGATATTGCATCGATCACGGACCTCAAAGCTACACTCGATAAGCTTCCTCTTAACATTCACTCTCAAGTACTTGATGCGCGTAATGTTACTCATATAGACAGTTCCTCTTGCCAGCTTTTTTATGCTTATGCTCAGCATTTAATGAAACATAACACGACCCTTGTCTTTCTATCACCGTCCGATAAATTTATTACCGTTGTTAAAGCGCTGGGGTTTGAATCTTATTTTAATTACGTATCAGTATGAGGTGTTCTAATGAAACGAATATTAGCTGTCGATGACTCGGTATCCATTCGTGAAATGGTTCAATTCACCCTAAAACAGGCTGGTTATCATGTGGATGCCGCTGTTGATGGTGTGGATGGATTAGAAAAAGCTAAAACGGGACACTTTGATCTTATAATTTCTGATATCAATATGCCTCGTATGGACGGAATTAGCTTAATTAGGCAACTACGTAATGAGCGAACTTATAAATTTACCCCTATCTTAATGTTAACCACCGAATCGGGCAGTGACAAAAAGATGGATGGTAAATCTGCTGGCGCGACAGGTTGGATAGTGAAACCCTTTAACCCTGAAAAACTCATTGCTACCGTGCAAAAAGTATTGGGGTAAGAATGGATATCGATCTTAAACAATTCCAGAATGTATTTATTGAAGAATGTGTCGAAGGGTTAGAGGTGATGGAAGCCGAACTGCTAAAGTTATCTCCTGGCTCAGTTGATAGCGAAGTCATTAATACTATTTTTCGAGTCGCTCATTCCATCAAAGGAGGGGCGGGCACATTTGGTTTTAATGAACTCACTGAATTTACCCATGTCGCAGAAACATTACTTGATGATTTGCGTGCAGGAAAATTAGTCCTTATTGACAGGCATATTAGTCTGTTTTTACAAACTGTTGATTGTTTAAGAGAGTGGATCCAACTATTAGCCTGTGATTCAGAATCAATCCCTAATAGTGCAGAAGAGATTAAATGTAAATATAACCAATTGTTACAATTAGATATAAATCAACAAGCATTATCGAATGATAATGAAAGGCCTGTTGCTGAGTCTGCTAAGTTGGCTGTTAGTGCACGAGATTATAGCTTTTGGTTAATTAACTTTATTCCGGGCCAGGATATTTTAAAGCAAGGCAATGAGCCTCGTTTAATCTTTGCTGAATTACAGGATATGGGTGAGTTAAAAGTAACCCCTAAGATTACCGAACTCCCATTATGGCAGGCGTTATTACCAGAAGATATTTATGTTAGCTGGGAACTAGAATTAATTAGCGACATCAGTGAGTCGCAAATAAAAGAAGCATTTGAGTGGGTTGAAGATGACTCAAAAATTACCATTATACATTCCAATACTCTCCCTCACTCCAAGGCTGAATGTCTTAATACAGATTATTGTTTGGCTGACCCCGAAATAACCCAAGTTGTATCGAAAACAATAACAAATAAACCCTCGACTGAAAGAAATTCAATTCGGGTATCAATTGATAAAGTTGATGCGTTAATTAACATGGTTGGTGAACTCGTGATCACTCAAGCGATGCTTAGTGAGCTTGGTCATAATTTTTCTGCTGAGAAACTACCAGAATTAAAAAAAGGCCTTGTTCAGTTATCTCAACATACCCGTGAGATGCAAGATAGTGTGATGAAAATTAGAATGCTGCCGATCCAATTTGCCCTTAATCGTATACCTAGAATGGTAAGAGATCTAAGTGAGAAATTAGGTAAAAACGTACTGCTTAGGATGCAAGGTGAAGAGACGGAGCTAGATAAAATTATGCTTGAAAAACTTACTGATCCAATTATACATCTCGTTCGTAACGCTTTAGATCATGGCATTGAAACCATCGAAGAACGTAAACGTGCCGGTAAAAGTGACGTTGCTTGTCTGGGGATCACAGCATTTCATCAAGGTGGCGAAATTATTATTGAGATCCGCGATGATGGTCGAGGGTTAAACAGATCGAAAATCCATGCCAAAGCGATTGAAAAAGGCATTACTAATCAAGATCAGCATTATAGTCATAGTCAGATTGATGAGTTAATTTTTATGCCAGGATTTTCAACCATCGAAACGATCAGCGACATTTCTGGTCGTGGTGTCGGCATGGACGTGGTGAAGAAAAATATTGAATCGCTTGGTGGTGATATTAAAGTTGAGTCTCATGATGGAGAGGGCTGTCTATTTTCGATTTGCTTGCCATTAACGCTCTCTATTATGGATGGTCAATTAATAGAAATAGGTAATAAAACGTATATCTTACCTATTATGTCAATTATTGAGTCACTGCAACTGAAAGATGGCATGGTGACTAAGTTGGCGGACCAAACTGAGGTCTTTAAATTACGCGATGAATTTATTCCTATTATTCGACTTTACCAAGTACTAAACCATGAAACTAGCTTAGGGTGTATTACCGATGGACTATTAGTTGTTGTTGAACATGGCAATAATAAATATGGTTTATTAGTTGATGATTTGGCAGCGCAACAGCAAGTGGTGATTAAAAATTTAGAAGACAATTTTATGAAAGTGAGCTGTGTATCCGGCGCTACTATTTTAGGTAACGGAACGGTTGCTTTAATTTTAGATATTGCTGATATGGTTAAAAAAGTCACGAATGAACGACGCCAAATACAAGGCCTGCGGGCACATGTTGCTGCTTAAATAGGAGATATGGATATGGAATACAGTATGCTGGCGGACATTGACACAGGTGAACAATCCTCTCAATTTTTGACATTCATAATGGCAGATGAAGAATATGGCGTCGAAATATTAGATGTACAAGAGATCCGTGGTTGGGAACCTTGTACCGAGATCCCCAATATGCCGCAGTATGTGAAAGGGGGGATTAATTTACGTGGCACTATCGTTCCTATCGTAGATTTACGACAAAAGTTTGGTTTTAATAATATTAAATACATCACTACGACAGTTGTTATTGTCGTTAAAGTATTAGTAGAAGATAAATAAAAAACAATGGGGTTGGTTGTCGATGCTGTCTCTGATGTACATACGATTGCACATAGTGATATAAATTTACCACCACAATTAGGTTTGGATACTGGACCAAGAGTGATTCGAGGACTTGTATCAATTCGCGATAAAATGGTGGTGTTATTAAGCTCCAGTTTGTTATTAGACCTGAATCAATTCCAAAATATTGAACAAATTAATGAGCATAAAACGCAACAACCTATGGCAACGAATGACTAATGCCGCAGTTTTGTGCTGATACTCATCGCTATCCATTTAGTATTATGAGCATGCAGGATGCGGAATTTAAGTATTTAGCCCAGCTTGCTCTTCATCAGTGCGGTATTGTACTTGGTGAGTCCAAGCGAGATATGCTTTATGGTCGGGTAATGAAAAGGATTCGGTATCTCAGGCTAAATAGTTTTTCTGCTTATTGTCAGTTATTGCAAGATAGCTGCAGTGGGGAACAGAGTGAGTTTATTAATGCGATCACGACAAATTTAACCGCTTTCTTTCGTGAGAAGCATCATTTTGACTTTTTACAGCAAGTCGCGTTACCTGACTGTAAACGGCACAACGCAAACAAAAAACTTAGAATATGGTCTGCAGGATGTTCGACAGGCCAAGAGCCATATTCAATCGCCATGAGTATTGAAAACAACTTGCTGCATTGGGATACAAAAATATTAGCAACAGATTTAGATAGTGATGTGTTATCTCATGCTCAACATGGCATTTACGATGATCTTGCGGGCATACCTATTTCCTATCGTACTCGGTATTGTTCAGATATCAAAAAATATCATCAGTATGTTATGGATGACAAAGTGAAAGATATTATTACGTTCAAACAACTAAATTTACTCGCTAAATGGCCAATGACGGGTCTTTTTGATGTGATATTTTGTCGTAATGTCTTAATTTACTTTAATGATGAAACGAAGAGAAAACTCATTCAACGGTTTTATTCACTACTTAAGCCGGGTGGCTATCTTTTTATTGGTCATTCTGAAAGCTTACAAGGCTTTAACACTCACTTTACGCTTGTTGGTCAAACGGTTTATCAACGTTAAGACTGCTGTCTCTTTATTATTTAAACTGTGCCATAGGGATCTCTTTTATGCAGAAAATAAAAGTGCTTGTTGTCGATGACTCTGCATTAATGAGAAAAATATTAGAGACATTATTACGTTTAGACCCACTGATTGACGTTGTTGGTAGTGCTGTTGACCCTTTTGATGCCCGTGAAAAATAAAGAAAATACGACCTGATGTTCTCACTCTTGATGTTGAGATGCCTGGAATGAATGGTTTATCTTTTTTAGATAACCTAATGCGGCTGCGTCCAATGCCTGTTGTTATGGTATCTACACTTACTTCGCAAGGTGCGCCGGTAACATTAAAAGCATTGGAACTAGGGGCATTTGATTTTATAGCTAAACCTACGGATAAAAGCTCGCAGTCATTGGGTTATTTTGGTGATGAGCTTTGCGCTAAAGTTAAATCCGCCGTCGGTGCCAATGTACGTATTATGCGTGAATCTGTGATTTCTCAGATTAAGACCCAAGAAATACAGGGTGATAGATTAATTGCTATTGGTGCATCTACAGGTGGCACCGAAGCATTAAGAGAATTATTAATACCGTTAACGCCTCCTTTTCCTCCCATTGTTGTCACTCAACATATCCCTAAAAATTTCAGTAGTGCATTTGCCAAACGGCTTAATGACTATTGCCGCTTAACTGTGATGGAAATAACTAATGAGCAAATAATAGAACCTAATCACGTATATATAGCGCCAGGCGACTGTCATTTAAAAGTGCATAAATCGGGGCAGGTTTATACTTGCCAATTGTTTGATGGTCCTGCGGTTAATCGGCATAAACCGTCAGTGGACGTGTTGTTTGATTCTGTCGCGACAACGTATGGTGATAAAGCGGTTGGTGTCATGCTAACTGGTATGGGGAAAGATGGGGCTGCGGGATTATTATTGATGCGACAGACTGGTGCTGTCACTATCGCACAAGATGAAGCTTCGTCTGTTGTTTGGGGAATGCCTGGTGCAGCAGTTAGGATTGGAGCTGTTATGGATATATTAAGTTTGCCGTTAATTGCCCCTAAGTTAGCTAGATTGACACAAAAGAAAACAGATAAAGGGATTGCATATGACACGATTTAATTTTTATCAAGGTGCTGCTCTGCTGCCATTATTACTGATGTTGCTCTTACAGGAATGAGGGGCTATTGTCGTGACATTAATATTAGTGTGGATACTTGAATCTACTCTCTTGGGCAAGACGGTAGATAAACCCAGGGAAGAAAACGTTGAGAATATAACATCGGTGAACACCAACGCGATATTGGTCAGTATGCTACAAGAAGAGATCCCGCCATGTATCGATGAATTAAAAGATGATTTGAACAAAACGCAGCAAATCAATAGTGAGTCGTTTATCACCTTAAATAGCGATTTTTATCAGTTATTGCGTATGTCAGCAGAGCAATCCGCATCTTTACATAAAGTACTGTTCAGTATCTCTAAAGATAAAGCCTTAGCCCTTACAGGGAAAGAATATTATGATCCTGACGCAATTGATTTAAAAACATTCATTGAATCAACACACCAGTTTCTTAATATTTGTTCTGATTTAATGATGGAGACTACAGCGCAAAGTAATGATGCTGTCAATAAGATCGCAGTGATGGAAAGTCAGATGAATAATATTAATGGACTTGTTGATAATGCACAGAAAATCGCTAGGCAAACCAATTTACTTTCTTTGAATGCAGCGATTGAAGCTGCTCGGGCTGGAGAGATGGGACGTGGTTTTGCCGTTGTAGCACAAGAAATACGACTATTATCTGATACTTCAAATAAATTTAATGAGGATATCAGAGGAGAAGTGACACAAGCGATGACCACATTTGTCGAAGCGAAATCAATGGTTGAATCATTAGCGAAAGATAATGCTGAAAAATCATCGCAGACACAATCGCGGTTACACCTAGAATTAATTAAATTTGCCGAATTAGAAGAAAGCTTAGAAATGAACTTAGATAACCTCATGAGTTTATCGGTAGATACCAAAGCATGTGTTAATGATTCAGTTCGAAGTCTGCAGGTTGAAGATATAATTAGTCAATTATCGGAACATAGTGTGTTGCAAGCGGAGAATATGAAACAAGTATTATTTGCGTGTAGTGAATTACTATCGGCAGAGAAAAATGTCGACCAAGATACCTTTGTTAATAAGCTTAAAGTTGCCGCGGAACAGTTAAAGCAGCAATCACTGCAAGTACAAAACAAGACGATTAGTACGGGGTCTATGAATGAAGGTGAAATAGAGTTGTTTTAATTATTCGATAGGTAATACTTTGTTTCATGGTTGAAGTTAGATAGAGTCTGGCACCTTTTGTCTTTCTTGTTTATTGTTACACGTGGGTAAAAGTAATTTGTGTTTCAAGGGTATTATCATTGCGGTACAAACGAATATAATAAGCGCCATACAGTATGACTGGTCGTGATGCAGAGATAAGCATTTACGATGATATTAATTTTATCCCAATGGAGATGAACATGACTGACAAATTTATTAAATCCAAAGCGGCTATTGCTTGGGGTCCAAACCAACCACTATCAATCGAAGAAGTGGATGTAATGTTACCTAGAAAAGGTGAAGTGTTAGTTAAAGTGATCGCATCTGGCGTATGTCATACCGATGCATTCACATTATCTGGCGATGATCCAGAAGGTATCTTCCCTGTAATTCTTGGTCACGAAGGTGGCGGTATCGTTGAGCAAATCGGCGAAGGCGTTACCAGTGTTCAAGTAGGCGATCACGTTATTCCTTTATATACACCAGAATGTGGCGAATGTAAGTTCTGTAAATCAGGCAAAACCAACCTTTGCCAACAGATCCGTGAAACACAGGGTAAAGGCCTAATGCCAGATGGCACTACGCGTTTTTATAAAGACGGTCAACCAATCTTCCATTATATGGGTTGTTCAACATTCTCTGAATACACTGTATTACCAGAAATCTCGTTAGCGAAAGTTAACAAAGAAGCACCGCTCGAAGAGGTATGTTTACTTGGTTGTGGTGTTACGACTGGTATGGGCGCGGTAATGAACACTGCTAAAGTTGAAGAAGGCGCAACTGTTGCTATCTTCGGTCTAGGCGGTATCGGTCTTTCTGCTGTTATCGGTGCTACGATGGCTAAGGCTAGTCGTATTATTGCTATCGATATTAACGAAAGTAAATTCGAACTAGCGAAGAAATTAGGTGCAACAGACTTCATTAATCCAAAAGATTATGACAAGCCAATTCAAGACGTTATCGTTGAATTAACTGACGGTGGTGTAGATTACTCATTCGAATGTATTGGTAACGTTAACCTAATGCGTTCTGCATTAGAATGTTGTCATAAAGGTTGGGGTGAATCAATCGTCATTGGTGTGGCTGGGGCAGGTCAAGAAATCTCAACACGTCCATTCCAACTAGTAACTGGTCGTGTATGGCGTGGTTCTGCATTCGGTGGTGTTAAAGGCCGTACAGAACTACCTGATTACGTTGAACGTTATTTACAAGGTGAATTCAAATTAAGTGATTTCATTACCCACACCATGGGTCTTGAAGACATCAATGAATCATTTGATTTAATGCACCGCGGTGAAAGTATCCGTACCGTTATTCATTTCGATAAGTAATTAAAATATGTCCCGCTATTTATAATCTGAATAGCGGGACGACTAGTAAAGGTTTGTCATGTCTATAGAAGTTGTTAGTAGTAATAAAATGTTTGGCGGTTGGCAGCATCAATATAACCATGCGTCGAGTGTACTAAACTGTCAGATGCGTTTTGCTGTGTATTTACCACCGCAAGCATCAAATATGCGTAAAGTACCTGTGATGTATTGGCTGTCTGGCCTGACGTGTACTGATGAAAACTTTATGCAAAAAGCCGGTGCTCAGCGTATTGCTGCAGAACTGGGTATTGCGATCGTGGCACCGGATACTAGTCCGCGTGGTGAAGGTGTACCTGATGATGCTGACCAAGCGTATGATTTTGGTTTAGGTGCTGGATTCTATGTGAATGCAACACAAGCACCGTGGAATACGCATTATCAAATGTATGACTATGTGCTCAATGAATTACCGGCATTAATTGAAGCTAATTTCCCAGTAACAAAAGATCGAGTGATCAGTGGTCATTCTATGGGGGGACATGGTGCATTAGTGATGGCATTGCGTAATCCTGAACGCTATCGTTCAGTGACGGCATTTAGTCCGATTAGCAATCCAATCAATTGCCCTTGGGGGCAGAAAGCATTACAAAATTATTTAGGTAAAGATAAAGCAGCGTGGCAACAATACGATGCGAGTTTACTCATGGCGAAAGCGGATAAATTTGTACCAGCAATGGTTGAGCAAGGCAAAGATGATTCGTTCTTGGATGAGCAACTTAAGCCGAATATGCTGACTGCTGCGGCTGAGAAAAAGGGTTATCCTCTCACGCTAGAAATGCATGATGGTTATGATCATAGTTACTATTTTATAGCGACGTTTATTGAAAAACATATGCGTTTTCATGCCGCAAATTTAGCAAAATAACGATTATAAATAATCTTATGATAGGGTGATGGAGTTTGTTTCTATCACCCTTTCTTTTATTTTGAACCTGCAAAATCCAGTTGACGCCAGCTCTCATAGATAAAAACAGATACCGCGTTCGATAGATTCATACTACGACTCTCTGGTAGCATCGGAATTCTTACCTTCTGCTCTTGTGGTAATGTATCTAGTACTTCTGGTGGTAGGCCGCGTGTCTCAGGCCCAAATAATAAAACATCACCTGCTTGGTATTGCGCTTCATGATGGTATTTAGTGCCTTTGGTTGTGCATGCAAAAATACGAGCGTCACCAACACAATCTAAAAATGCTTGATAATTAGCATGACGTTTTACGTCTGCAAATTCATGGTAATCTAGTCCCGCACGTTTTACCCTTTTATCATCCCACTCAAAGCCAAGCGGTTCGATTAAATGCAATTTGAAACCAGAGTTGGCACAAAGGCGAATGATATTACCTGTATTTGGTGGGATCTCAGGTTCAAATAGTGCTACTTGTAACATAATAAAGTCTCAGTTCAGGGTTATATAACGTAGGTACTTTGCGTAGAATAGCAAATTTAACAACCTAATGGTAAAAGTGATGAAAAAGCGTAGTACTTTGATCGTAGCAGGCCTGATTATATTAAGCGCGATACCTTTTAGCTTGAATATTCTGATTAATATGTTCTTTTCAAATTTGGATACAGAAATATATGAGAAGAAAAAAGCACGGGTGGAACAGCGTCGACAAATAGAGAAAATGTTCCCTGAATTAGATACGACTAACCCATTACGCCCGCAGGTTACAACGAATAAAGCTGCAGAAGATAAATAATAATCAACTTCTGCAGTCCTTTAATGGCTCATTTTTTGACTAGCCCATTGGTATAGTAATAGTGACCTGTAAGCCTTGTGTGTCTCTGTTACTTGCTCGTATTATCCCATGATGTTGACGGACCGCATTTTCAGTAATTGCCAGCCCTAAACCTGCACCGCCTGATTCACGGTCTCGGGCTTGTGATACGCGATAAAAAGGTTTGAAAATTTGCTCAACTTCGTCCTCTGGAACCCCTGGACCATCATCTGTGATCACAAATGTTATTTTGTCTATGTCGTTGGTGATAGCTAAATGAACCTGTTGGTTGGCATAGCGTAATGCGTTACGGATTACGTTCTCTATGGCACTGCCAAAGAGTGCTGGAAAGCCTTTGATATCCAAGTCTGGTATTGGTTGATAGCTAAAACGTTTGCCTAATTGTTCCGCTTCGAAAATAGCATCATCGCAAATAGGTTGTAACAGTGAGTCAAGGTTAAATGATTCTTTGGTTGTGGCATTTAATTGTGTTTTTGATAAATTTAATAGCGCTGAGATCATTTCTTCTAAACGTTGTGATTCATTATCGATACGCACGATCTCTTTGGTCTCACCATAATGGCGTTTAGATAATGCAACGGACATTTTCAACCGCGTTAAGGGTGATCTCAATTCATGAGAAATATCACTCAATAAACGATGCTGAAGTGAAATATGTTCACGAATAGAAAACATCATAGTACGTAAACTTCGCGCTAATTCGCCAATTTCATCTTGTCGTTGAGTCGCTGGTACAACAGCATCTAAATTACCATCTGTGATCTCGGATGCGGTTCTTTGTAACTTTTGTAATGGTTTCGAAATATGCCATGCGAGCGACGCACATAATGGCATGCTGACAAACATCGTAATGAAAAGTAACAGGAATGGTCTATCTAATACATTAATTAACCATATATTATGCTCTGCTGGTAACTGTTGTGCTGCATACAATTGGAATCTTTCACCGCGTATATTTATTGGGATCGGTCCGGTCATTAGCCAGTTTTTATATTGCTTTACTTTTGGTTGTTGCGACTCTTCACTTTGTAAAATAAAACGACGAATAGCCTTAGAGGCTTTGCTGCTTGAAATAATATCGCCATTCATACGGACTAAATAAAAATGTTTTGTTTGTGCTTCTTTAGGGGTTATTAACACTTGTAATGGGATATTTGGATAGCGATCAGCAGAGCTGGAAATATTATGTGCAATGCTATTTAAAATGCTGACTGAGCGCGGATCGAGTTGTTTCATTACTCGGCTATCTAATGTTGGTAGTGCTATAACTACGGCTACAACAAGTAGTAGCATACACCAAAACCAGACAAAAATTTTAACGAATAGTTGATTCAATTTGCGACTAAGCACGTGTTAACAACCTTATTTCAAAAATGATAGAAGTGTAAGAGGGACGATTATGTATCTAGCCACATATAACCACGGCCACGAAGTGTGCGAATTCGCATTTTCTCATCTTTTCTTTCTGGTAACTTTTTACGTAAGTTACTTAAATGCATATCAATACTACGGTCAAATGGCGTCAGTTTTTTCCCCAGTACTTGCTCGCTTAAATCGGCTTTGGTTAGGATCGTACCTGGCGATGAGATAAGTGCTTCTAATAACATCAGTTCGGTACTGGTTAAGTCAAGCAGAATGGTTTGACACCATGCCTCTTGTGTCCGGCTGTTTATTTCAATGTCTAAGTGTGTCAATAATTCTGTTTTTTTAGCTGTTGTTGGGGGCTCTACTCGACGTAATACGGCTCTAATTCGTGCTAATAATTCACGATCACTGAACGGTTTTGGTAAATAATCATCGGCACCCATTTCTAAGCCAAGAACACGATCAATTTCATCACCTTTCGCTGTTAACATTAATACCGGTGTGCTGTTATCTACTCGAAGTTTTTTTAATACTTCAAAACCGTTTAACTTTGGCATCATGACATCTAAAAGGACCATATCATATTGACTACTTCTGATTGCAGCTAAACCGGCTTCACCATCATGTTCCATATCAACATCGAAATCTTCGAGACTTAGAAATTCAGCGAGTAATTCGGCTAGTTCTTTATCGTCATCAATTAATAATAATTTAGTCATATTAGGCACTCTGTTAATTGTTTTTATTGTATTAGGATACTGGGTTAAGCAGTAAATAATTCGAAGATTTACCTTGTTTTACATTTTTATTTCGGCATAGTTAAAAAAATGATGATGCCTAGTCAGTTTAACTAAGATGGCGTAATAAACAATGCTATCCTCAATTAAAGAGCGAGAGATTGTGACATGCTACATAATTGCTTTATTTACGATAATGAAGTTAATTGCGCAGCATTTATTACTATAATCTCAGAATAACCAGCTAGGCTGGAAGCCTTATTGACAACTATATGTTGCTGCAATCCTAAAGTAACAACAGAATATTTTTATTGTTTCTATTTTATTTGATTTATAGGTTGTTTAGATGAATAACTTCACGTTGTTTTTCTACTACCCCGGTTTATAATAAACGCATAAATAATGTAAAAGGTAACTCTGTGATAGATTCTGATCATGAACAATTAATTAAACGTGCAAGCTATGCTTCTGTTGTTACCGCCGTCATTTTATTATGCAGTAAATTGTTTGTGTGGTTTGCAACTGGGTCTGCATCGATATTGGCGTCATTAACGGATTCATTTTTAGATATTGGTGCATCCATTATTAATTTGTTTGCCATCAAATATGCTTTAGAACCAGCGGATGATGCGCATCGTTTTGGCCATGGTAAAGCTGAATCTTTAGCTGGATTAGTACAATCAGCATTCATTGTTGGTTCATCTATTTTATTAATGTTACACGGTATTAGTGCATTATTAGATCCGCAGCCGATTGTACGCTCAGAACTTGGTATCGCGGTATCCATTTTTGCATTATTGGTTACTTTTATTTTGATTCGCTATCAAACGCATGTTGTGGCTACAACTGGGAGTATTGCGATCAAAGCTGATTCACTCCATTATAAATCAGACTTATGGCTTAATGCGACAGTACTTATCGCACTTAGTTTATCTGCGTATGGTTTTTATTGGGTTGATGGATTAGCGACAATTTTGATATCCTGCTACATATTATACAGTGCGTATGAGATCGGTATGGAGTCAATTCAGACATTGTTGGATCATGAATTGCCAGGTGAAGATATTGATAAAATAACAGCGATTGTGGTCAATACGGAAAATGTACTCGGACTACATGAGTTACGCACGCGACAATCAGGTTATATGCGTTTTATTCAATTGCATATAGAACTGGATGATCACCTTACTCTGTTTCAGGCCCATGCGATTGCCGATAATGTTGAAACTAATTTACTCTGTGAATTTGCAAATACGGAAGTACTCATTCACCAAGATCCAATCTCAATTGTAAAGACGAAAAATGATTAATATAAACGTGAACTCTAAATGTTGTAAAGGAATAAACATGGAAGATAAACTTTCAATGTCTTGGCTTAGAATTAGAGATGAAGCTAAATTATTGGTTGAACAGGAACCTATGCTCGCTAGCTTCTTCCATTCAACAATACTAAATCACGATAGTTTAAAATGTTCATTAAGTTTCCAATTAGCAAATAAGCTCGATAGTGCGACAATGCCAGCTATTTTATTACGTGAAGTGATTGAGGAAGCATTAAAAGCAGAACCTACTATTTTACATGCGGTGGCTGCGGATTTATGTGCAGTACAAGAGCGAGACCCGGCGGTTGAGTTTTTCTCGACACCGTTATTATATTTGAAAGGTTTTCTCGCACTACAGTCTTATCGTATTGCGCATTGGTTGTGGAACCAAAAGCGTGAAGCATTAGCGATTTATTTACAAAACCAAATATCAGTGGTGTTTGCTGTTGATATTCATCCGGCTGCTAGAATAGGCAAAGGTATTATGCTTGATCATGCAACTGGAATTGTGATTGGCGAAACGGCAATTGTAGAAGACGATGTATCAATTTTACAAAGCGTTACGCTAGGTGGTACAGGTAAAGAAAGTGGTGATCGTCATCCGAAAATTAGAGCGGGTGTAATGATTGGTGCTGGTGCTAAAGTGCTGGGTAATATTGAAGTCGGTAGAGGAGCCAAAGTCGGTGCAGGTAGTGTAGTGCTCGATCATGTACCTGAGCATACGACCGTTGCAGGGGTTCCAGCTAAAGTTGTTGGTCGGCCTGATTCTGAGATGCCTTCACTAGCGATGAATCAAACAATTTGATGTATTAATGTCAGTGCTCACAAACAAAAAGTTAATTCTGCTTAAGCGCATCATAAATTGACTAATAAGACTTGTTGTAGATTGACTAGCGTTGTATTCTTCTATCAAGGGATAAGCCCTCTCAGCACAATATTGAATTCTTAAATTATGGGTGAAAAAATGAATTTTGACGTATTAGATAAATTAGAAAGTAAAGTCCAAACAGCAGTTGATACCATTTCCCTATTACAAATGGAATTAGAAGAGCTAAAAGAAGAAAACAACGAACTATTAGCGAATAACTCTGAACTTAAAAGCCAGCAAGATGTATGGCAAGACCGTTTACGTTCTTTGCTAGGTAGAATGGATGAAGTTCAAGAGCTAGAAGAGTTAGAAGAAGAAGCATAATTTGATTCAGAGGTATAGTTATGACTAACTTATACCTCTGTTTCTATATGTTTTGCGTGTTATTCAATATCTAGCGCATCTGCAGATAGAATAATACCAGTGCTGTCTGCATAAACATGATCGTCAGGTAAGAATGTGACACCGCCAAAATTAACCGCCACATCTAGCTCACCTGTTCGATTATCATCTGCACCAACAGGAATAGAAGCAAGGCTCTGGATTCCAATATTAATATCGTCTAGTTGATCGACTTCTCGAATACTCCCGTAAACAATAATGCCTTCCCATTCATTCTCGAATGCCAGTTGGGCAATATCAGAATCAATTAATGCTCTTCTTAATGAACCACCACCATCAATGAGTAGAACTCTACCTAATCCGGCTTGTTGAACTGTTTCAGCAATCAGCCCTAAACTTTCAAAGCATTTAATTGTGGTGATTTGACCACCGAATGATGACTTTCCACCGAAATTCATGAACATAGGTTCAACAACATCAATCATATCTGTATAAATGTCGCATAGTTCAGAAGTATTGTATTCCATGAGCAGCACCTTTTAATAAAGAAAGTTAGGTCATTAGCAATAAATCATAGCACTGTTAGCATATAAATTAAGCCTTTATTATCATTAGATAAATCAAAATTTGGCCTGCGACATAAAAATATAAGCAGTGTCCACTAAATATCTCTCTAATCCCAAATAGTACGATGTGATGGTCTATTCTTATGATCATAGAGTAGATTATCGATGAGGGCATCGTTATGGCGATTATTAATGCGTTAACTATCAATGTGGAAGATTATTTTCAAGCCCCCGCTTTTCAATGCTGTATTAAGGAAAAAGACTGGAATTTACTCTCACCTCGTATTGAATATGCAGTAGATAAGATTTTATTATTATTAGATGATCATAATGTGACCGCTACATTTTTTGTTTACGGTTGGACTATTATTCGATTTCCTTCGATGTTAAAAAAAATAGCAGAGCAGGGACATGAACTTGCATACCGACATTATAGCCTGCCCGATACGCAGCATTTCAATCAGCGTAAAATTATTGAAGATTTAAACCGTTATAAAGATCTATTATCACAAGTAATTGGGCACCGCATTATTGGTTATCGCAGTGATACAAAATTATGCAGCGCGACCTCTGAGTGGTTAGAAGACGAATTAATCTTGGCTGGCTATGAGTATAGCTGTGCTAACCGGATTCGTAGAGTTGACGTGAAAGAGGATCCAATTGAGTCTGTCTTTGGAGATTTTCAGCATCTAAATGTATCAACCCATAAAGTGTTAACGAAGCAGTATGAAATCATTAATACCAATAGTCTCCGCTTTAGAAAATATGAATCAAGTCGTAAGCTCGTCGGCCATTTTATGGAAGAGACGAAAACACCGGTGCTAGGGTGCATTTCAACTTGGGTCATGGATAATCAACAACCGAATATTAGAGCTGATAGCTTATTTAAAAAATGGTTACACGATTACCATCTTCGTGAGACCCCCCTTCTTTTACATCAACTATTCTCTGATTATGGTTGGCAAACAATCAGTGATATATATCTGCATAAAGTACTACAGCTAAACAGTATGAAAAAAAGGAAAGGACGCTGCGTAAGTTAATGGAAGGATATTATGATAATGAAAATTTTACACGTGATCGAAAGTGGTGGGTTTTATGGCGCTGAAAGAGTTTTAATTGAATTAATGTTGGGTTTAAAGGTTCTGGGCCATGAAGCAGCCTTGCTTAGCTTTGGTTATAAAGGACAAGCAGAAAAGAAGTTTGAAATTATTTGTCGCCAATATGGCATTGCGGTCAATTTAATGCGGGTAAATACACTTGAATCATTTTGTATCAGTCATTATATAAAAGTGTTTGCAGAGAAAAACCGTTTTGATGTTGTCCACTCCCACGGCTATAAATTTAATATACTGTTTGGTTTAATGCTGAAACGGAACCGTTTTAAATGTTTTTGTTCAACCGTTCATGGTTATGTACCCGCCCCTAAATTTAGTAAAATGGCACTTTATCAATATCTGGATAAATACTCATTAAAGCAAGTAAATCGAGTTTTTCTTGTTAGTCAGCACATGACTAGTCTATCAAGTATTCAAGGGTTAGAAGCAAACCAGTATACGGTTATTGAGAATGGTATCGGTGGTTACATGCCGATGTGTGAGATTGAAGAACGTTTAATTACTTTTCTGCATAATAAAACAACGCGACTAATGGCTGTCGGTCGTCTTGCTGTTGAAAAAAGTTTCGCTACGCTGATTGATGCATTACCTAAGTTGATAGAAAATGATCCAAATACTGTACTCGTTATATTTGGTGCGGGAAGTGAAGAATGTCGGTTAAGAGCAAAAATAAGGCAGTTGGATTTAGATGAGCATGTTCTATTATTTGGTTTTGTAGAATCATTATTGAGCTATTTTAGTCATTTTGATGTTTTCGTTATGCCTTCGATTACAGAGGGTACGCCAATCGCTTTACTCGAAGCTATGCAGGCTAGAGTCCCTTGTGTTGTAACTAATGTTGGCGGTATGCCGCATATGCTGGCGTATGGTCGTGGGGGGTGGATCGTTCCACCTAAAGAACCCGATGCTTTACAAGCTGCAATAACTACAAGTTTAATTCATAGTCAAAATCAAATTAAAACCTCCTTTGCCTATGATCGTGTTATGCATGAATACAATTACCTTCATATGAGTCGACAATATTTAAATGCATATCAAAATTTGCTAACCAGCCCCTCTTAATACAATTGACCTTACATTAACTAGAATGTTTATCATTATTTTCTTTTATTTAGGATCTTCTGATGACATTTATTACTAAGCTTTTAAAACCAGTCTTACTCACTAGTAGTTTAATCGGCAGCGTTGCATTGGCAGAAGAGATGACGGTATATAAATCGCAGTATTGTGGTTGCTGTACTGAATGGGCGGAGCAAATGGAAGATGCGGGGTTTACATTAACTGTTATTAACAGTGAACATATGAGAGATGTGAAGAACCAATATGGTGTACCTAATAATTTACGTTCTTGCCATACTGCAATTATTAACGACTATATAGTAGAAGGGCATGTTCCAGTTGCTGATATTAAGAAGCTTCTAGCTCTGAATAAAAGAGTAAAAGGGATAGCGACTCCTGGTATGCCACAAAGTGCCCCTGGTATGGATGTCCCGGGCGCAACGGATACATATCAAGTTGTGGCCTTTAATAAAGCGGGTATGCAGTATGTCTATAATGAATACAATTCAAAGTAGGCTACTTTTTATACGTTAAGCTGTGTTTTACGGCTTGGTTACGCGTATTTTGGGTTTTTAGTGACTAATTAATGAAATCGCTTGCTTGAAGTCATTAGTTCTCTATAATCCGACCTCACTGACACGGCAATAGCCGCTAAGTAAAGGTGTTTATCAGTTTCGAAAGTTACTTTTTAAACCTCTTGAAATAAAGTGCAAATATGTACTTGACTTCGAAATTGGTTTGCGTAGAATACGCAGCCTGACAACGATGCGAAGCGTTGCTGTCAATGCTCTTTAACAATTTATTCAAGCAATCTGTGTGAGCACTTGCAGAGATATAATGACCAAAAATTATATCAATGTAATTGTGAACATTAAATTAAATCGAAAGGTTTGGTTTTATAAATAACAAACTTCGGTTTGTTGTTGAAGTACAGAATTCATTGAGCCGACTTAATCGCTTAGGCGATTAGTCAAAAACTTTTAATTGAAGAGTTTGATCATGGCTCAGATTGAACGCTGGCGGTAGGCTTAACACATGCAAGTCGAGCGGAAACGAAGAATAGCTTGCTATTCTGGCGTCGAGCGGCGGACGGGTGAGTAATGCTTGGGAATCTGCCTAGTCGAGGGGGACAACAGTTGGAAACGACTGCTAATACCGCATACGACCTACGGGTGAAAGGGGGCCTCTTCTTGAAAGCTCTCGCGACTAGATGAGCCCAAGTGGGATTAGCTTGTTGGTGAGGTAAGAGCTCACCAAGGCGACGATCCCTAGCTGGTCTGAGAGGATGATCAGCCACACTGGAACTGAGACACGGTCCAGACTCCTACGGGAGGCAGCAGTGGGGAATATTGCACAATGGGGGAAACCCTGATGCAGCCATACCGCGTGTATGAAGAAGGCCTTAGGGTTGTAAAGTACTTTCAGCGAGGAGGAAAGGTAGTAGATTAATACTCTGCTACTGTGACGTTACTCGCAGAAGAAGCACCGGCTAACTCCGTGCCAGCAGCCGCGGTAATACGGAGGGTGCAAGCGTTAATCGGAATTACTGGGCGTAAAGCGCATGCAGGCGGTTTGTTAAGCGAGATGTGAAAGCCCCGGGCTCAACCTGGGAACTGCATTTCGAACTGGCAAACTAGAGTTCTTGAGAGGGTGGTAGAATTTCAGGTGTAGCGGTGAAATGCGTAGAGATCTGAAGGAATACCAGTGGCGAAGGCGGCCACCTGGCAAGTAACTGACGCTCAGATGCGAAAGCGTGGGTAGCAAACGGGATTAGATACCCCGGTAGTCCACGCCGTAAACGATGTCTACTCGGAGTTTGGTTCCTTGAGAACTGGGCTCTTAAGCTAACGCATTAAGTAGACCGCCTGGGGAGTACGGCCGCAAGGTTAAAACTCAAATGAATTGACGGGGGCCCGCACAAGCGGTGGAGCATGTGGTTTAATTCGATGCAACGCGAAGAACCTTACCTACTCTTGACATCCATAGAACTTTCTAGAGATGGATTGGTGCCTTCGGGAACTATGAGACAGGTGCTGCATGGCTGTCGTCAGCTCGTGTTGTGAAATGTTGGGTTAAGTCCCGCAACGAGCGCAACCCTTATCCTTATTTGCCAGCACGTAATGGTGGGAACTCTAAGGAGACTGCCGGTGATAAACCGGAGGAAGGTGGGGACGACGTCAAGTCATCATGGCCCTTACGAGTAGGGCTACACACGTGCTACAATGGCGCATACAAAGGGCTGCAAACCAGCAATGGTAAGCGAATCCCATAAAGTGCGTCGTAGTCCGGATTGGGGTCTGCAACTCGACCCCATGAAGTCGGAATCGCTAGTAATCGTGAATCAGAATGTCACGGTGAATACGTTCCCGGGCCTTGTACACACCGCCCGTCACACCATGGGAGTGGGCTGCACCAGAAGTCATTAGCTTAACCTTCGGGAGGGCGATGACCACGGTGTGGTTCATGACTGGGGTGAAGTCGTAACAAGGTAGCCCTAGGGGAACCTGGGGCTGGATCACCTCCTTACGTAAAGTTGTTAATTTTTGTAAGTGCCCACACAAATTGCTTGAATAGAAAGTTGAAAAGCATGTAAGAAATGCGATAGGACTGTAGCTCAGTTGGTTAGAGCGCGCCCCTGATAAGGGTGAGGTCGGTAGTTCAAATCTACTCAGTCCTACCAATCTTCTTACGAACTCTATGATGTGGGGCTATAGCTCAGCTGGGAGAGCGCCTGCCTTGCACGCAGGAGGTCTGCGGTTCGATCCCGCATAGCTCCACCACATCATAGTTGTTAAAATACAAAGCTAAGCAAGCTTAATGCTTATCTTTGCTTTTTAGCAAATTGCTCTTTAAAAATTTGGAAAGCTGAATAAATAAAGAAGTTCTTAAAACACGTTATTGCTTCGGTAATAACAATAGAGTGTTCTTGAGTATTCTTGAGGCGAAAAAAACTAGATAATACCTAGTTATTTCAATTGTACAGTCGACTTTAGATTGTATGGTTAAGTGACTAAGCGTATACGGTGGATGCCTAGGCAGTCAGAGGCGATGAAGGACGTGTTAATCTGCGTTAAGCTGTGGGGAGTTGATAAAAAGCGTTAATCCACAGATTTCCGAATGGGGGAACCCACTCTACTTTGTAGAGTATCGTAACGTGAATACATAGCGTTACGAAGCGAACCGGGAGAACTGAAACATCTAAGTACCCCGAGGAAAAGAAATCAATAGAGATACCCTTAGTAGCGGCGAGCGAACGGGGTCTAGCCCTTAAGCAGTTTGGAAGTTAGTGGAAGATTCTGGAAAGTTTCACGATACAGGGTGATAGTCCCGTACATGAAAACGACCTTACTGTGAAATCGAGTAGGACGGCACACGTGATATGCTGTTTGAATATGGGAGGACCATCTTCCAAGGCTAAATACTACTGACTGACCGATAGTGAACCAGTACCGTGAGGGAAAGGCGAAAAGAACCCCTGTGAGGGGAGTGAAATAGAACCTGAAACCGTATACGTACAAGCAGTGGGAGCCTACTTTGTTGGGTGACTGCGTACCTTTTGTATAATGGGTCAACGACTTAATTTCAGTAGCAAGGTTAAGCGAATAGCGGAGCCGTAGGGAAACCGAGTGTTAACTGCGCGAATAGTTGCTGGGATTAGACCCGAAACCCGGTGATCTAGCCATGGGCAGGTTGAAGGTTGAGTAACATCAACTGGAGGACCGAACCGACTAATGTTGAAAAATTAGCGGATGACTTGTGGCTGGGGGTGAAAGGCCAATCAAACCGGGAGATAGCTGGTTCTCCTCGAAAGCTATTTAGGTAGCGCCTCGCGTCTAACTATTGGGGGTAGAGCACTGTTAAGGCTAGGGGGTCATCCCGACTTACCAACCCTTTGCAAACTCCGAATACCAATAAGTTCAATCGCGGGAGACACACGGCGGGTGCTAACGTCCGTCGTGGAAAGGGAAACAACCCAGACCGTCAGCTAAGGTCCCAAAGTGTATGTTAAGTGGGAAACGATGTGGAAAGGCTCAGACAGCCAGGAAGTTGGCTTAGAAGCAGCCATCTTTTAAAGAAAGCGTAATAGCTCACTGGTCGAGTCGGTCTGCGCGGAAGATTTAACGGGGCTAAACATACCACCGAAGCTACGGATGCATACTTGTATGCATGGTAGAGGAGCGTTCTGTAAGCCGTCGAAGGTGAGTTGAGAAGCTTGCTGGAGGTATCAGAAGTGCGAATGTTGACATGAGTAACGATAATGGGGGTGAAAAACCTCCACGCCGAAAGACCAAGGGTTCCTGTCCAACGTTAATCGGGGCAGGGTGAGTCGACCCCTAAGGCGAGGCCGAAAGGCGTAGTCGATGGGAAACAGGTTAATATTCCTGTACTCACTTATATTGCGATGGGGTGACGGAGAAGGTTAGGCTAGCATGGCGATGGTTGTCCATGTTTAAGGTTGTAGGCTGTGTGCTTAGGTAAATCCGGGCGCACATTAAGGCTGAGAACTGATGACGAGTCTCTACGGAGATGAAGTAGTTGATACCCGGCTTCCAGGAAAAACCTCTAAGCTTCAGATATAAGAGAATCGTACCCCAAACCGACACAGGTGGTTAGGTAGAGAATACTAAGGCGCTTGAGAGAACTCGGGTGAAGGAACTAGGCAAAATGGTACCGTAACTTCGGGAGAAGGTACGCCAATGATGGTGAAGGACTTGCTCCGTAAGCTATTGTTGGTCGCAGAGAAATGGTGGCTGCAACTGTTTATTAAAAACACAGCACTGTGCAAAATCGAAAGATGACGTATACGGTGTGACGCCTGCCCGGTGCCGGAAGGTTAATTGATTGGGTTAGACTTAGGTCGAAGCTCATGATCGAAGCCCCGGTAAACGGCGGCCGTAACTATAACGGTCCTAAGGTAGCGAAATTCCTTGTCGGGTAAGTTCCGACCTGCACGAATGGCGTAATGATGGCCACGCTGTCTCCACCCGAGACTCAGTGAAATTGAAATCGCTGTTAAGATGCAGTGTACCCGCGGCTAGACGGAAAGACCCCGTGAACCTTTACTATAGCTTGGCACTGAACATTGAACCTACATGTGTAGGATAGGTGGGAGACTATGAAGCATTGTCGCTAGATGATGTGGAGTCAACCTTGAAATACCACCCTTGTACGTTTGATGTTCTAACGTAGGCCCCTTATCGGGGTTGCGGACAGTGTCTGGTGGGTAGTTTGACTGGGGCGGTCTCCTCCCAAAGAGTAACGGAGGAGCACGAAGGTTGGCTAAACATGGTTGGACATCATGTGGTTAGTGCAAAGGCATAAGCCAGCTTAACTGCGAGACAGACACGTCGAGCAGGTACGAAAGTAGGTCTTAGTGATCCGGTGGTTCTGAATGGAAGGGCCATCGCTCAACGGATAAAAGGTACTCCGGGGATAACAGGCTGATACCGCCCAAGAGTTCATATCGACGGCGGTGTTTGGCACCTCGATGTCGGCTCATCACATCCTGGGGCTGAAGTTGGTCCCAAGGGTATGGCTGTTCGCCATTTAAAGTGGTACGCGAGCTGGGTTTAGAACGTCGTGAGACAGTTCGGTCCCTATCTGCCGTGGGCGTTTGAGAATTGAGAGGAGCTGCTCCTAGTACGAGAGGACCGGAGTGGACGAACCACTGGTGTTCGGGTTGTTATGCCAATAGCATTGCCCGGTAGCTAAGTTCGGAACTGATAACCGCTGAAAGCATCTAAGCGGGAAGCAGGCCTCGAGATGAGTTCTCACTGGGACTTTAAGTCCCCTGAAGGGCCGTTGGAGACTACAACGTTGATAGGCAAGGTGTGTAAGTGCTGTGAGGCATTGAGCTAACTTGTACTAATTACCCGTGAGGCTTAACCATACAAATTGAAGTATGATTAATTGAAATACGACTTAAGAATAGAATTGAACACTTTATGTTTTAAAGACTTCTTTATTTATAGCTTTTCAGATTTAAAATGAAACGTAAGTTTCTATATAGAAAGCAAACCAAATTTGCTTGGTGACCATAGTGTTGCGGTACCACCTGATCCCATTCCGAACTCAGTAGTGAAACGTAATAACGCCGATGGTAGTGTGGGGTTTCCCCATGTGAGAGTAGGGCATCGCCAAGCGCCAAATTAGAGAGAGCCGATATCAGCAATGATATCGGCTTTTTTGTGTCTAAAATTTAGCGTTAAGAATGAGATATGACTCGAGAAAATAAAAACCAGCTGACAGCTGGTTTCGTTGTATTTGGCTTAAGGTGATTTATCCCAATGACTAGGGTGATAGGAATAGTTGATCTCATCGCCTATTTGGATATGTTTTTCTATTTCTGTCGCAAAAACCAACATGTCGTTTTTTCTACATTGCATAGTTAGTTCGTATGCTCCACAATTCCAATAGGTTATCAGTCTGGAGTTACCGTGTTTAATCTTTATCACTCGAATCAGTTAGATATTTTAAAAGAGCTAATGGCTCACTTTATTGCTAAAGATCCACTTGCCGACCCTTTTGTCGAAGAGCAAGTTTTGGTACAAAGTCCAGGTATGGCGCAATGGGTGAAAATGGAGTTGGCGAAGTCGATGGGCATATCGGCTAATATTACCTTTCCATTGCCTGCTTCTTTTATTTGGAAGATGTTCCAAAAGGTATTACCTGACATTCCTGATAAAAGTGCATTTAATAAAGAGGCAATGTCTTGGAAGTTAATGCTAATCCTCCCAGAGTTATTAGTGCTACCTGAATTCGAATCATTAAAGCATTATTTAGCGGATGATCAAGACGATTATCGCTTGTTTCAACTCTGCCAGAAAATATCGGACACGTTTGACCAATATTTAGTATACCGACCTGAGTGGATCGCGGCTTGGGAAGGTGGTGATAATATTCATGCTGATACCCACCCTTGGCAGCCATTGTTATGGCGTGAATTAGTTGCTAAAACCGAAGCATTGGGTCAATCTCATTATCATCGCGCCAACTTATATGATCAATTTATTGCCCGTCTGAATAGTTCGACGTTTGATGCCAATCAGCTACCTGAACGTATATTTGTATTCGGGGTATCTGCATTACCACCGCGTTATTTAGATGCATTACAAGCACTTGGTATGCATACCGAAATACACTTTATGTTATCGAACCCTTGTCGCTTGTACTGGGGTGATCTGATAGACCCTAAGTGGCTTTTAAAGCAACGTACAATGGTTAATCATAACAATATAACTCTTGGCATGAGTGATAAGGTGAGTGCTAATGATGAACAAACCGTTCGGGCTCTCTTTGATGAAGATGATGCATTTAAAGTTGGAAATCCACTACTCGCGTCTATGGGTAAACTAGGTCGTGATAATTTAGCGTTATTAACGGGTTTTGGTTGTCAGGAGTTAGATGTTTTTGTTGAACCGAGCGATGAGGGATTACTGGCAAGTATTCAGCGCGATATATTAGATTTGGCTGATCGTAGCATGGAAGAGTTTAATGTTTCGCAACAGGATGCGAATGCGCGAGATAGTCGTTATAAACTATCTATAAATCCTGCTGACACTTCACTTGAACTGCACAGCTGTCATAGCCCAATGCGTGAAATAGAAATATTACATAATAATTTACTTACTATGTTTTCGGAAAATCCAGACCTGAATCCCCGAGATGTGGTTATTATGATGCCTGATGTAAATGGTTACAGTCCTTATATTCAAGCGGTGTTTGGTGCGATGGACCGTTATGATGAACGGTATATTCCGTTTTCTATCTCAGATAGTGGCGCGCAGTATGATAATCCTATTTTACTCAGTTTTTTACAATTACTGGCTCTACCTTTATCGCGTTGTAACGTATCTGAATTATTGTCATTATTAGAAGTGCCTGCGGTACTGGCTCGTTTTGCTATTACGCCTGATGAATTCAACCGTTTACGTCAATGGATTGATGAGTCAGGCATTCGTTGGGGTTTAGATGAAGATGATGCAACTCGTTTTGATTTACCGGGAATGAAACAAAATACTTGGCTATTTGGCTTGCATCGTATGCTGCTGGGTTACGCTTATGGTGGTGACGATATTTATCAAGGTATATTGCCTTATCAAGAAGTGCAAGGAATTGAAGCTGAGTTACTAGGTAAGTTAGCACAGTTCATTGAAGCATTATTAGATAGTCTTGCGTCATTACAAAATCCCAAATTGATAGCTGACTGGATCAAGTTAAGTAATACGCTAATAGAGAGTTTTTATAAAATTAATGTGGATGATGAACAATCCATAAAAATTATTCGAGATGCTTTTTCGCATTTAGATGAGCAATTAAAAAGCGCGAGCTATGACAAGTTAATTACACCATTAGTATTACGTGATTATTTAAATAATGCGCTTTCACAAGTTGGGTCTAGTCAAAAGTTCCTTGCGGGTCAAGTTAACTTCTGTACCTTGATGCCAATGCGTTCTATCCCATTTAAAGTTATTTGTTTACTCGGTATGAATGATGGTGTTTATCCTCGCTCAATTCCACCAATGGGTTTTGATTTAATGGCTAATGATCATAAACAAGGTGATCGTAGTCGTCGTGATGATGACCGTTATTTATTTTTAGAAGCGCTTATTTCTGCCCAAAGTAAATTATATATTAGCTATATTGGCAGTAGTATTCGTGATAAGAGTGAGCGCCTACCGTCTGTGCTGATCACTGAGTTATTACAGTATTGCCAGCAAAGTTTTTGTGTTACAGGTGATGAATGTCTATCTCCTGATGAGTCAGCGGAAAAATTACTGACACATTTAATTCAACATCATGCTTTACAGCCGTTCGATGCACGTTATTTTAATCCGGAAGCACCTTGTTCTTTTGCTAAAGAATGGTTACCTGCGTTAGCCCCTGTTGTGGAGTTAAGACAATTTCTCACTGAGCCTTTACCTGCGCTAATATTCAATGATGATATGCAAGAGGTTGAGCTCGCTGAGATATTACGTTTTTATCGCCATCCGACTAAGTACTTCTTTAACCGACGTTTAAAAGTTTATTTTAATCAGGCTAGTCTTGATGTACTTGATGACGAACCATTTGATGTTGATAACCTAGAAAAATATCACCTTAAAGCGCAATTGTTGGAAACGGAATTGATGGGGGGCGATATTAGTTTGGTGACTGAACGCTTGGTCGCATCAGGTAGCCTTCCTCTTGGACGTTTTGGAAAAATTTCCCTGGATAAAGAAATCAGTACTGTTAGTCAGCTTGCTCAGGTATTAATGCCGTTATTGACCAACAGTAATGATGACATCGAAGTCGATATTCCTTTGATTTCAGGGCGCTTAGTTGGTTGGTTAAAGCAAATATATAACGGTGGTTTAGTAAGGCATAAACCAAGTGGCTTTAACGGTAAGGATTATCTACAGGCTTGGTTAGAGCATTTATGTTTCTGTATTAGTGCTAAAAATCCCACAGCGACAACGCTTGTTCACTTAACTTCGGGTAAGCCTGTTGTACAACGGCTTAGAGTCATAGAGCAATCTCGGGCGAGAGAGTTGTTGTTTCAATTACTTGAGGTTTATAGCGATGGTAGCTGTCAGCCTTTAGCGTTATTCCCTAAAACAGGTTGGGGTTGGGCAAAAACCAAATGTACGACCGCAGAGCCTGATGATTATAAATTAAGATCGGAAGCATTATTGAATTTTGAAGGTGGTTATAACCGCATGGGCGAAAATGCGGATGACTATTTACAACGTAGTTTTCCACGTTTAAATGATGAGGTATATAAATTAATGTCAGCATTCTCTGAGTCGGTGTTATTTCCTATATTTGAATACCTAGAGGATGTCGAATAATGGCTGACGTAAATATTCTTAATGCGATGACGTTCCCCCTCTATGGTGAACGCCTGATTGAAGCATCTGCCGGTACTGGTAAAACCTTTACTATTGCCAGTTTATATTTGCGCTTGTTATTAGGGCATGGTGGTGAGAATGCTTATCAAAAAGAAGATAAAGTTGAAGTATTAAATGTCGACCAAATATTGGTCGTAACATTTACTGAAGCTGCCACGGCAGAATTACGCGATCGTATTCGGGCACGTATTCATCAAGCTCGTATTGCCTTTAGTATTGGTTATAGTGATGATCCGGTGATTAGTTTATTACTGGCTGATACCCAAGGTCAGGATTATGCGCGTTGTGCCAAATCATTATTGGCCGCAGAGAGACAGATGGATGAAGCGGCTATTTATACCATTCATGGATTTTGTCAGCGCATGCTGAAGCAAAATGCATTCGAGTCCGGCGCCTTATTTGAAAGTGAATTTATTACTGACGAATCGCAGCTAAAGTTTAATGCAATTGCTGATTTTTGGCGTAGTCATTTCTATCGTTATAAAGACGGTATGATTGATATGGTACATAGCTTTTGGTCATCACCACAGGCACTGCTGCGGGATATTTCTGGGTACTTATCCAATACTGATATCGAATTTATTGCCAAAATTGGCAGCGATGATATTGAACAGGATTATGATAAATTAATTTCATCAATTCAAAAGGTTAAAGACGCATGGTTAGAAAGTTACAATGATCTTTGTGAATTAATTCAAGCGGGTAACTTGAATGGTAATAGTTATCGGGTTGCCAGCGTTGCAAAGTGGCTAAATGAAATGCTCAGTTGGTCACAATCAGAAACCAAGCAAAATGATTTACCTGATAGTATCGTTAAATTTTCCCAGCAAGCCT
Source organism: Moritella viscosa (assembly GCA_000953735.1). Classification (NCBI taxonomy): domain Bacteria; kingdom Pseudomonadati; phylum Pseudomonadota; class Gammaproteobacteria; order Alteromonadales; family Moritellaceae; genus Moritella; species Moritella viscosa. The sequence continues at coordinate 208,113 of LN554852.1, forward strand.
TAACGGCTAAAACTAAAAAAGGCAAAATATCACCTGAACACCAAGTGTTTAGTGATATAGATACCTTATTAGAAAAGCCGTTATCGCTTAAAGATTGTTTTATTGTTAAAGCCGTGGAATACGTCCGTGCGCGTGTGATGAAAACCAAAAACCAATCACAGTTATTATCTTTTGATGATTTGCTGTCGGGATTATCTGCAGCATTAACGGGTGAGCAGGCTGTCAGTTTAGCTGAGTGTATTCGTAGTCAATATCCTGTTGCGATGATTGATGAATTCCAAGATACCGATCAGCAGCAATACGATATCTTTAATACTATCTATGGTAAACAAGACGGTGCTGGTTTATTTATGATCGGCGATCCGAAACAAGCAATTTATAGTTTCCGTGGTGCTGATATTTTTACTTACATGCAAGCGCGTGAAAATGTTGATGATCACTATACCTTAGCCAAAAATTGGCGTTCTTCAACAGCTATGGTCAGTGCGGTAAACTGTGTGTTTGAGCATGCCAATAAACCTTTCATTTATGAAGATAGTATTAGTTTTCAATCTGTTGAATCAAAAGGTAAAAGTGAACCTCTGTTATTGAATGGTCTTGAGCCTGCTGCATTACAGCTTTGGTTACACGAAGAGGAAGGTCAGAAAAATATAACGAAAGGTCTGTATCAACAGGTTTATGCCAAAGCGACGGCTAATCAGATTGCGACATTATTAACTGATGCACAGCAAGGTAACGCGATGTTAGCGGGTCGGGCTGTAAAAGCCGGTGATATTGCTATCCTTGTGCGAACGGGAGCGGAAGCTAAATTAGTGCGTGAGCAGCTTGATGCTTTATCTATTCCTAGTGTTTATATGTCGAATCGTGAAAGTGTATTTGCTACCCGTGAAGCGCGCGAGTTGTATCATATTTTTGCTGCGATTTTAAATCCTGAAGACGAAGGCTTATTGCGGGCGGCATTAGCGACCTCTATTTTTGAGAAACCCGCGATTGAATTAGACCAGCTCAGTAATGATGAAAAAGTCTGGGAGCAAACCGTTGCGGAATTTAAGCAATATCAAAACGCTCTGCAGTGGCAAGGTTTTTTACCAGCATTAAGATTATTACTCAATCAGCAAAATATTGCAGCGATCATGCTTTCTGGTCAAGGTGGTGATCGACGTTTAACAGATGTTCTGCATTTGGGGGAATTACTGCAAGAAGCAAGCTTAGAATTAGATGGTGAATATAGTCTGTTCCGCTGGTTTGGTGAAAAAATTGAAAATCCAAATGGTGATGCGCAAGAGCAGTTGGTTCGTTTAGAAAGTGAAGCAGATTTAGTTCAAGTCGTGACAATCCATAAATCTAAAGGACTGGAATATAATTTGGTATTCCTACCGTTTATTTGTGCGACAAGGCAAGCTTCAGCGCCGCTTTATCATGCTGAAGGTCATACTTACGTACATCTTGATTTAGATGATGAAGAAGCGTTAGAAACAGCGAAAGGAAAAGCTGACCAAGAGCGTCTTGCTGAAGATCTACGCCTGTTATATGTGGCATTGACGCGGGGTGTTTATGCTACGTGGTTAGGATTAGGTGCGGTAAAAATGGGTAACTCCCATAACAAAATGCACTTAAATGCGATAGGTTATTTATTACAGCAAGGCGAAGAATGCAAAGACACTGAATTTAAAACCTGTGTCGAAAAGCTTGCCGAACAACAAACTTGTGTTGAGGTTGTACTGCCACCATTAGTGGCTGTCGATGCCTATCAACCCATCGTTGCACCGTCAGTAGTTTATCAAGCGAAGACAATGACAAACCCGATTAGCAAGAACTGGTGGGTAACGAGTTATTCTGCATTGTCTCGCCATAGTCATGGTAATCGCCATTCTAGTTATGACGCATCGCTGGAGTTACCGGGATTTGATGCCGAAGTAGATACTGAGAAAGATGAAGATCAGGAAATGAGTTGGGATATTTTTAGTTTCCCGCGTGGTGCCGCAGCCGGTACTTTATTGCACACGGTGTTTGAACATATTGATTTTTCCAATGTTGACAAGGACATGCTCACCGAGCAAATATTACACCTGCTCGAGCGTGAAGGTTATGATTTAGCTTGGTTACCAGTACTACTTGAATTGGTGAATCAAGTACTGGATTGTCCATTGCTGGATGGTTTTAGTTTACGTCAGTTAACGCCCACCCAGAAAAAAGTGGAGATGGAATTCTTTATGCCAATTTCATCGCTTAACTGTGATGATTTAAATACATTGATAAAGCAGCATGATGGGCTTTCTCAGCAGGCTGGTGAGCTTGATTTTCAGCAAGTGAGCGGCATGCTAAAAGGGTTTATCGATCTGGTGTTCGTCTATGAAGGTCGTTATTACGTACTGGATTATAAATCGAATCATTTAGGTGACAGCCAAGCTGATTATACGTTTGACGCGATTAATCAAGTAATGATTGAACACAGGTATGAACTGCAGTATCAACTGTATACCTTAGCGTTACATCGTTTCTTACGCTCGCGTATTCCAGATTATAACTATGAGCAACATTTCGGTGGGGTTTATTACTTGTTCTTACGTGGCATGCAAGTCGAAACTGCGGCTCAATACGGCGTATTTTTTACCAAACCATCAGTTGATTTTGTTATGCAGTTAGATGATTTATTTTTAGGGGAACTCGCATAATGAGTGTACTTCAGTGTCTCAAAGAATTAGCCAACGAAAATAAAATTCGTCAATTGGATTACCAGTTTGCCCGTTTTATCAGTAATTATGAATCCGATCCCGCTATTATTTTATTAGCCTGCTTAACCAGTTATCAACTGGGTAAAGGGCATGTCTGTATTGATTTAAAAAATATAGACACTAATGCGTTATTTGATTTGAATTTAATTCGCTCACAACTCTTACTGGCAAAAGTTTCTAGCCGTAGCAATACTTGGCCGACATTATTGGCAAATTCGGTTGTCGTGGGTGAGTCTGCGCCACTGCAGTTTGTCACGGATGCCAATAAATTATATTTACAGCGCTATTGGGCTTATGAGTTGCAAGTCGCGCAACAATTAAAAGATTTAGCAAAACAAAGTCAGCAACCAGATTTAAGTGCTAGCCTCAATCGTTTGTTCAAACGTGATTATGGTTTCCTATTTCCTATACTCGCCAAAGAACGAGAAGCTGACTTTAGTGCGCAATCATTTGTGGCGAAATATCTCGATGTGGTGAAGAAAGGTCGAATTAGTTGGCAGGATGTTGAGCAGGTACTACTCACAGCTAAAAATGCCCAAGAGTTACATGCATTAGATAGCTTGATACCTGAAGCATACTGCTTAAATTGGCAAAAGTTATCGGTGGCTGTTGCTGCTACTCGTCATTTTTCCGTTATTTCAGGAGGACCCGGTACAGGTAAAACAACCACAGTAACTAAGTTATTAGCCTTATTAATTGAGCAGGGCCTATTAGCGCAACAAGCGTTAACCATTAAACTGGTTGCGCCTACTGGTAAAGCGGCTGCACGTTTGACGGAGTCAATTGCGGGCGCTAAAGGAAAGTTAGATCTGCAAGTTAGTGTGGCGGACTTAATCCCTGAACAAGCGGGTACAATACATCGATTATTAGGTGTGATCCCGAATAGACAAGCATTCCGTCATAACAAAGACAATCCTTTACATCTCGATGTCTTGGTTGTCGATGAAGCATCCATGGTTGATTTACCGTTAATGGCAAAATTGTTAGCTGCATTACCTTCGCATGCGCGATTGATATTACTCGGTGATAAAGATCAGCTAGCCTCAGTAGAAGCAGGCTCAGTACTCGCTGATATCTGTGCGTATGCCGAGTTGGGTTATTCAGGTGGACAAGCGAATTGGTTATCGAAGATCACTGACTATGAGTTGACTCAGTATCAAGCCTCTGATGCGACCGCTATTTATGACAGCTTATGTTTATTACGTAAGAGTTATCGTTTTGATGCTGAATCTGGTATTGGCTGTTTAGCGGGCGCGGTAAATAGGGGGGATCTAAATGAGTTTGATCGTGTTTGGGAAAATCAGCACGATGATATTCACTTGCACCCGTTATCAACCGAAGCTTACGATGCGTTAATCACGATGGCGCAGCAAGGTTACCAAGACTATTTAGCCAAAGTTGTCGTATCACCGAGTGAAGACGAAGCAAAGTCGATATTACGCAGTTTTAATGATTTTCAAATTTTAACGGCAATCAGAGAAGGTGACTTTGGTGTACACGGTTTAAATCAACGTATCGAAAAAGCGTTACAGTCAGCGCGTAAAATCCGTAAAAATCAGTCCGAATGGTATGCGGGTAGACCGATTATGATCATCAATAACGATCATGGCCTCGGTTTATACAATGGTGATATTGGCATTTGTATGCAAGATGAAGATGATCGTATGCGGGTTTATTTTGAAATGGCTGATGGTAATGTGCAATCTTTTCTACCCAGTCGATTACCGCCACACCAAACAGTCTTTGCCATGACGATCCATAAATCACAGGGCTCTGAATTTAGACATACGGTGATGATTTTACCAAATCGTTTTAATCCGGTGCTGACCAGAGAGCTGGTTTATACCGGTATTACCCGTGCAAAAGAGAAATTAGACATATTTACCAATGTTACCGTGATGAAAAAAGCGATTAAATTACGAACGGAACGGGTGAGTGGATTAATGACATTACTCAATAAAGATTGATGAATCGGAGATTTAGACCCTTAATTATCATTTATCCTAAAAAGGCAGTGCTTTGTTATTGATATTGCAAGCATACAGTTAAAAACTTGGTGTTTGATCACATTTATGGCTAACTTGCTGTGTTATCTTCGCCGCGTTTTTTTCGTTAACGTATAATGTATTTCTTAAAACCTTATTTGGAGAGTGTTTTGCTTAAGGATAAGAAAAGTCTAGTTAAAAATATTGGATTTCAAGTTGTAGTCGCTATGATAATTGGCGCTGCTGTCGGTGCCTTTATGGGCGAAGATGCTGCCATTTTTGCGCCATTGGGTACTCTATTCATTAATCTGATCAAAATGTTAGTGATCCCACTTGTTGCTGTATCGATTATTGCAGGTGCGGCGAATCTAGATGATAGTCCTTCTGCCGGTAAAATTGGTGTGGGTACATTTGTATTCTTCATGTTGACGTCCGCGATTGCTGTTGCACTTGCGTTAGTGATGGGTACCGTATTTGAACCAGGTGTTGGTGTTGATTTCTCTCAAAATACAGTTGGTCTCGTTGCTGTCACCGCTGAACAGGGCGCACTGCCGGGTGTATTTGAGACTATTATTGGCATGATCCCAACTAACGTATTTAGTGCGTTAACCAGTGGTAACATTCTACAAATTTTAGTATTTAGTATCTTCTTTGGTATTGCGTTAACGAAAGTTGAACGTAAACGTTCAAAACCAATTATGGATGGCTTAAATACCATTATCGATGCATTCGTGTGGATGATTAACTGCGTGATGATTATTGCACCAATTGGTGTGTTTGGTCTGATGGCGGAATCGGTTGGTACGTTTGGTTTTAGTGCACTAGCTGTGGTAATGAAACTATTTGTTGTTTATATTGCTGCGATTATTATCTATGGCTTTATTTTCTACCCACTTGTTGTGAAATTCTTCTCTGATACGCCAGTATTGAAATTCATGTCTGCGATGAAGAAACCACAAGCGTTAGCATTATCGACAGCGTCATCAATGGCGACATTGCCAGTGACACTGGAAGTTTGTGAAAAAGAATTAAACATTGCTAACTCAACTGCATCGTTTGTATTGCCGTTAGGTGCCACGATCAACATGAGTGGTAATGCCATTTATTACGGCCTAGTGGCTGTGTTCTTTGCACAAATGTTTAATGTTGAATTAGGTATGGCTGCTTACGCTGCAATTATCTTCACATCGACATTAGGTGCGATTGGTCAAGCGGGTGTTCCGGGACCATCATTCCTTGTGGTTGCTGTATTGTTAGCGGCGGGTATTCCAATCGAAGGCCTACCACTATTATTCGCGTTAGATCGTATCTTTGATATGGTGCGTACCGCATTGAATATTACGGGTGATGCAGTATGTGCAGTTGTGATGGATAAATATAATCCAGAGCATCAAGTAACTAAATAATAAAAACTTAGATAATAAATATTTAAGTTAATAAGATAAGAAGCCACACCCATCCGGTGTGGCTTTTTTATAGTTGGTAATTATGGCTTAAATTATTATTCGAGATGAGGGTTAACTTTGTTGGAATTGACTTAATACAGCTTGCGCTTGTTGGTTTATATCACCAGTGCCATCTAACCAATGAATTATTGCGCCTTGGCGTTCCATTCTTCTAAACCAAGTGTCTTGACGTTTCGCGTATTTATGAATTGCCACATTGAGTTTATCAAACATGTCATCATAGCTTATTTTACCTTCCACATACTGGCTGACAAAACGATATTCAAGGCCAAAGTATTCAAGCTTCTCATGTGTCACGCCTTGCGCTAGCAAGCCCTCCACTTCTTCTATCATGCCGTTTTCTAAGCGTTCTTTTAAACGTAGAGTAATACGTTGGCGTAATACACTACGCTCCCATTTGATCCCAAAATAAAGTGGCTTAATATCAGGTAGAGGTTTTTTCACCGAAGGCATGGTTTGCGATGTTGTATACTGGGCAATTTCGATGGCACGGTATAAACGTGGACGCACGGTAATATCGGTTGCTTGATACGCTTCGTTGTCTAACTCAAGTAAAATTTCTTGTACCGCTTCGAGTGCCATATTGGCAAACTGCTCACGCTGGGTAATATTTTTATCAACTTGCACAAATTCATAACCGGCAACAACAGCATCAATGTACAGGCCTGTACCGCCGACAAGTAAGGGTAACTTATCTCGCTGGTTGATGTCGTTAAACGCTTGGAAAAAATCGCGTTGAAATTGGAACGCATTATATTCTTTACCGGGTTCTATAATATCAATCAAATGATAAGGCACTTCGCCATATTCAGCTAAATCTTTGCCTGAACCAATATCTAAGCCTGTATATACCTGCCGAGAATCACCCGAGATCACTTCCCCGTTTAATTGTTTTGCCAGTTCGACACCTAAACGTGTTTTCCCCGATGCTGTCGCGCCGAGTACGACGATAAGATTGTATTCTTGTTGAGACATTAAATTACCTGAATGAAAAATTGCATTGTGTGCAGGCCGAAATGGTAACTCAAGCTTGCTATGTGACCAATAGTCTTTTTAATTTTGTTGTGAAACTTATTTTAATTTAGATGTAACTTAAAGGCTAATTAATGAAATAGTGGGGAAATCTCAGTTATGCAGTCAAAAAGGTGGTATTTTTTCAAGATTATTCAAATTATACGCTAGATGATTAGGGTTTTAGCGTTATAATCGACTTCTTGTATTGTTACTTATGATCGGAAAAGTTGTAATGTCGCTTAATGCTCATCTTGATGAATTAGATAAAAAAATTCTTAATGCACTCATGGTTAACGCACGTGTTCCTTATGCTGAACTGGCGAAAAAATTTAATGTAAGTGCGGGTACTATCCATGTTCGTGTCGAAAAAATGAAGTCAACAGGTGTCATTCTAGGCACAAAAGTTGAAGTGTGCCCGAAAAAACTCGGTTATGACGTTTGTTGTTTTATTGGTATTAATTTAAAGAGCGCAAAAGATTACCCTTCTGCGTTAGCGCAATTAAAAGCGTTAGATGAAGTTGTTGAAGCATATTACACAACGGGTAATTACAATATTTTTGTTAAGTTGATGACGCGTTCGATTGATGAATTACAAAAAGTATTGATTGATAAAATTCAGCAGATTGAAGAAGTACAGTCGACAGAAACATTGATCTCATTGCAAAATCCAATTAGCCGTGGTGTTCACCCATAATCTTCACCGCTAATTATAAATGATAGAAATGCTATAAGTTAACCTCGTCCTGATCAATAATGAGGTTAACGTCAATTTGTTGTATGAAGGAATAACAATGAAAGAGCAGGGATTCACTACTCATTTAGTTCATCATGATCACAATCAAAATTTAGAGTTTGGTGCTATTCATGCACCCATTTATAACTCTGCCACTTATGGTTATGATGACATTCAAGATCTTATCGATATCTTCCAAGGTCGCCAAGCCGGCCAAGCCTATGCTCGTCAAGCTACGCCAACGATTGATATGTTACAAAATATGATTTGCGAAATGGAACAGGGTAAAGCATCACTCTGTTTTAGCTCTGGTATGGCGGCGATTGTCGCGATATTTTTGACTTTATTAAAAAGTGGTGATCATATTGTTGCCAGCCGTTTCTTATTTGGTAATACTTCAAGTGTATTTGGCACATTAAGAAGTTTCGGTATTGAAGTGACGTTAGTTGATGCAACCGATGTTGCTAACGTTGCCGCTGCTTGCCAAGAAAATACGAAAATGGTGTTTGTAGAAACAATTGCTAATCCGGCGACCCAAGTTTGTGATTTAGCTGAAATTGGCGAATTATGTGATGCCAAAGGTTTATTATATGTTGTTGATAATACTTTAACATCAGCCTATTTATTCCAGCCTAAAGCGGTGAAATGTCATCTTATTGTTACGTCACTATCAAAGTATTTTGGTGGACACGGTAATGTAATTGGCGGTTCTGTCACTGACACTGGTTTATTTGATTGGTCACAATATCCAAATATCTTTGAAGCATACCGTAAAGGTGATCCTGCTATGTGGGGCTATGCGCAAATGAAGAAGAAAGGGTTACGTGACATGGGTGCATGCCTTAGTTCTGAGTCGGCTGGCCAATTAGCGCTAGGTTCAGAAACAATGGCACTGCGTGTAAAACAATCGTCAAGTTCGGCATTGGCTTTAGCATTGATGTTAGAGAATCATCCAAAAGTTGAACGTGTTTATTATCCAGGTCTGGAATCACACCCTGAATATGCTCGAGCTAAATCATTATTTGGTGCATCAGGGGCAATGTTAAGTTTAGACTTGAAAGAAGGCTTGGATTGTTGTCAATTTTTAAATGCGTTGAAGCTGGTGATAGGCGCTACACATTTAGGTGATAACCGCAGCTTAGCATTACCTGTTGCGCCAACTATTTTCCATGAAATTGGCCTAGCGGCAAGACAGGAATCGGGTATTCGTGAGAATATGATCCGTTGTTCAATTGGTATTGAAGATACTGACGATTTATTGGCTGATTTTACTCAAGCACTAGCAAGTCTGTAAGTTTGTTAAGCTCATATATTGAAAGAAAGGCCTAAGTGATCACTTAGGTCTTTTTGTTTGAAAATATAAAATTAGTGAGCAAGGTATTTATTATCTAATTATGATTAGCATAATCAAAACCAATTTGTTTATCTTTATATATGACTCGGCAAGGGCCGTATTCTCGCTGAGTCACGGTTGATGCTGTACCTATATGTAAGGTGACGTTATCGAATATGCATTTACTTACTTCGATATTGTGTACGTGAAAATATTGATCTAATTCAAGTTGTAACTGTTGTAATTCTAATTCATCATTGACACGTCGTTGGTTAAATCTATTTTTTTCATACAGCATTTCTTTGATTTCAGTAACGATACCGTGATCATGTTTCCAGTTATCTTTTGGCGGTAAATTATTAATTTTAATCCACAGCGAATCATCTTTTTCAACTAACGTTTTGAATTCTAGGCTACGGTTTTGTACTTGCCCTCGGATTTCATCTTCTTGCATGGCACAAAAAATTTCAGTTTTGGTACCTGATGTTGCCCCAATACTGACAACAACAATGCCATTATCCGCGTTCACAGTACCACCAATGATATCACCATGGCGGTTAAAGCCATCACTCACGGTCAGCTTTCCTTGGGTATGAGTCACACTATGTAATAATTGCTTTGTAATCGTAATGTCACCAACGGCAGTTAACTCGGAGTATTGTACAAACTGAGCGCGTATTTGTCCTTGTGCTTTAATCTTGGTCGCGAGTTGTTGATTGTTACTCTTATTTGTTAATTGGCGGCCTAAGATGCCTTTATTGACAATAACATCGCCTGCTGCTTCCAAGGTTGCGGAGTCAACAAACCCCATAACGGTGATGTCGCCACTACTTTTCACTATCATCTCGGCGTCAACATCACCTGTGATTAAAATGCTACCTTTAAACGTAATATGACCTGTGCCTATATCTACATTCTTAATTGTTAGCATATCATCAATTTGCAATACGCCTCGGACCTCAACGGCTTGTCCGGTCATAGTCGCAAGTAGTCTTAATGGATTGTTTGGGTCGATACGGGTACCTGGACCGGCTTGTAGCTTAGCGTCTTTACCTGACTTTGGTAATAGCTCTTTACCGAGTAAGTTGAACCCTTTGGTGCCATCATCTGCCGGTATTTTTTCGATGAGTACGTCGTTATTTTTAACCATGTTTATTTCACCAAGGTTACGCATATCAACATTACCATCAGCTTGTATTTGTGGTTGTAATAATCGTTCTCGGGCTAATGATACTTGGCGTTTCAATTCGGCATCTTTACCATTAATTGGGAGTTGGCCTTCGGCAACAATAATCTTAATTTGTTCACCGGGTGATAGACTCGAGAGTTGTGTCAGTTGTTCAGCTATTTTTTGTTTATCAATACCAAGGTGGATGTTGCTGCTAGTGAGCTCAGCTAAAATATCATCAATTGAAATTTGGTTGTCACCCCAGGCAGCCGTTAAGTTCATTTCTGCTTGCATGCTGTCTTCATTGAGGCTGATATCAATTTTACAATTATTACGCTCTGCTAGAATAAAGATGAATTCTTCTTCGCCAGCGCGTTTACCAGCAAATTTATTTATTTGGGTGGCAGCTTCTTCAAGGTTCGAAAGAATAGGGGATAGTTGATTGAAAGGCTCTACATTCAGTAACTCAAGTAAATCAGTTATTTCGAGTGGCGCATGTTTATTTGGGATCAGACGGACTTCGGCTTGGTTATCATCTTCGCTTAACTTAATTAATGTTGAGTCCAGCATACAAGATCCTAAAGTATTATCGTTGATATTAGGGATAGTTAATATTTCCAGTATAGCAGCATAGACTTTATCTAAAGTAGTATTAACTTATTGAAATACTCGGTTTAGTGATCTCAAACTTACTTTAGAGATAAGCATTCCTATTGTGTTGTGATACGTTATTTTTTTGTTTGATCATTCTAATTTAGGCGTGATTTAAAATGCAATTTCAGTTAATTATAATATTCTAAATCTGTTGCATAGCAGTCCCATATTGAAGGGTATTATTCTTTATTTTGTTTTATTAGTTGGCTATATTCGGCGTGTTTAGACTCTATTTGGCGGTTTGTTTTTTTATTTAAATATATATTGAAGAGAGGGAACAGTATTTATTGCCGATAAATCCGAATTTTCCTTATTTCAAATAGGCGGAATCTTTTTAGTTCTGTGCATTTACTTGTTGTGGTAAGGCTGGCATGGTATTATCCGCACCCGTTAATTATACTGTTGTTGCCCGGTCGCAGGCAGCAGTTAAAAGACGCTTACTTATCCGGATTTTAGTTCGGATCTAAACATTACTACTTATTAGGAAAAGATTATGTCTTTCACTTTTGAAGCACAAGTACGTTCAGACCTTGGGAAAGGTGCGAGCCGCCGCCTACGTCACGCTAACAAATTCCCTGCTGTAATCTACGGTAAAGGCGAAGAAGCTATCTCTATCGAATTAGATCACGATACAGTTAACAACGCACAGCGTAACGAAGAGTTCTTCTCTTCAGTTATCACGCTTGTTGTTGATGGTAAAGAAGTTGCTGTTACAGTTAAAGCTATGCAACGCCACGCGTTCAAGCCAAAATTACAACACATTGACTTTATCCGTGCTTAATAACGGATTGTGATAAGGGCGCCATGTTGATGATTCAACATGGCGCTTTTTTTATGGTTTTTTACAGACTATCTGTGCAATTGCGCGGTCTGGATTACGTTCAATCCCTTCAAAATAATGCAAACACTCCCAGTCACTGAACATCGCTTTTAATTCTCCCAGCTGTAATAGAAATGCATCTCGATTAGGTCGACCAAATTGTCTGTTCTCGACAGTGAAAGTTTCATAGATCACAATGCCGCCGGAACATACTGATTGCTTGATTGCATCAATGAGTGGACGGTGTAAATACCTAAATACCTAAATACCACGATGCCTTGATAGTGACTAGCAGGTAATTGTTGTTCGCCATGTTCAAAGTCAATTTGCCAGCATTGCTCGGTACTCACCCCCGGTACAGCCGCTATACTGGTTAATGCAGTCTGGTTTTGATCGGCAAAAATAGTGGGTATCTGCTGTTGATGCAGATACAGACCATTGCGACCTGCGCCACAGGCCAAATCCAATACGGGTTTACCTGACGGCTGGAATAATGTGCTGTATTGTTGTAATAGTGCCGATACTGCCATATAAACCCCTTAAGCGAGTGCTAACCACGACATCACATCATGGCTTTTTGCGACACCCAGAATATAAGCAAAAATTGCAACCGCAGCGACACTTGCCCACATACGTATAATGGCTGTTTTACCTCGTTTAATTGCTATTGTACCCACGATAACATAAGCAATAAGGGCGATTAGTTTTGCTGTTAGCCAAGCATCAGTAAATGGATATTGTTGGATTGTCATCATTAAGTGACCAGCTAACAAAATAAGCAGTGTATCAATGATGTGCGGCAATATTTTGATCACCTTATTTTGTAATAATGCTGATTCTGTGACCGACAAAATTGAACGGAAAATAAAGAAACTGATACTAAGGTAAGCCATGCCCATGTGCATGTGTTTAACAAATACGTAATCCATTTTAATTGCCCATTGTAAAAAGTGATGTGATTAAATCGATTAAGGGGGATAAATTTCATATCCATCTTAATACGTGTGTTAGTGACGTCTTCGGCGAGAAGTATATCTAATTATGACGGGGTTAGATAATGAATGAGGTATACATACATTTTTAATTTTCTATCTTAAGGTCGCTGACTTAAGATAGGTGTAGTGTAAAAATTGGGAACTTATTAAATGCGATTTTATATTTTGATCTGCCTATTACTTTCTCCTTTCGTTCATGCGGAACAAAGTGCTAGTGCATTTGATCCTGCGGCTAAGGTGGCTACTGCGCAGTTGTTATCAACGACTAATGGCGTTAACGGTGCAACGATATTATCCATGGGGTTAAAAATAACCTTAGATGATGAGTGGAAAACTTATTGGAGTTCACCTGGACTAGCTGGTGCACCACCGAGTATTGACTGGCAAGGTTCTGAAAATTTAGCGGGTGTTGAATGGTTATGGCCGATACCGCAGCGCATGATGGTGTATGACATTGAGACTTATGGTTACAAACACGAAATTATTTATCCTCTGCAAGTTACCGTTATTGATCCCAGTAAAGCCTTAGTGTTACAAGCTAAAACGACTATGTTAGTGTGTCGTGAAGTGTGCATACGTGCACAAGTGAATCTGGTATTAAATCTCCCCGCAACAGCAAGCAGCATTGATAAAGCCTCAAGTGCACAGCTACAGCCTTACGTCGCTAATGTTCCGGTGGATATTAGTGCCACGTCGGCTTCTATCCAACAGTTCGGTTGGGACAGTGCATCATCACAATTATTAATTGAAATAGTAGGGTTAACAACACCAGTGCTTGATGGCTTTGTTGAAGGGGTGGATTTTACGTTATTTAGTCAGCCTGAAATAAGCCAACAAGACGATGTTACTCGCTTAATTATGCGCGCTGAAGATATGGCTGGCACGCCTGCTCGATTAGCTCCTCAACAAGTGTTAAAAGTAACGCTAACTAATAAACGCGGGGGTATTACATTTACTGATACGATTAAACCCACCGTGATAGAACAAACCTTACCAAGTTGGATATACATGTTGCTGCTGGCGGTTGTTGGTGGTTTGATTCTTAATTTAATGCCGTGTGTATTGCCGGTTTTGTCGATTAAATTATTAGGTGTGGTTGAATCGGTTAGTGAATCGAGTGCGCAACGACGGGTTAACTTTTTATTAAGCGCCGCTGGTATTTTTGTGGCGTTTTGGTTGCTGGCATTACTTTTCATAGGCTTAAAGTATTTCGGTATTGGTTTTGGTTGGGGAGTGCAATTCCAATCGGCTGCGTTCTTATTGATCATGATCCCGGTATTGTTGTTATTTGCATTAAATTTATTAGATAAATTTGATGTGCAGTTACCACAAAGTTTAATGGATAGGCTGTCTGGCTCTAATAAAGGGCATTTTTATCAAGGTATCTTTGCTGTGTTGTTAGCAACGCCTTGCTCTGCGCCTTTTTTAGGTACCGCGGTTGCCTTTGCCTTTGCCTTAGCTGGCTCAGGCTGGCAGATTATGGTGATATTTAGTGGTTTAGCCTTGGGTTTATCACTGCCATATTTACTTATCGCGATGTGGCCAAATAGCGTAAAAGTGATGCCAAAGCCGGGCCTGTGGATGGTGCGCTTTCGTCAGTTTCTAGCTGCCTTACTTTGCGCGACGTTAGTGTGGCTAATTTGGCTGCTGCAAGCACATCTAAGCATGATGTTGTGGGTTACTTTTAGCGTCATTATTTGTGCGATGGTGATTCTCTTAATCGTGAAACCGGGCCCTAAATCACTGGTCACGACATTTGCAATATATCTGCTGTTGGCGAATACCATTATTTGGTCGCCTGAGTCTGTGAAGTTATTACAGCGCAGCGGTACCCAGTCTGAATCAGAAATACACTGGCAGGCATTTGAGCCTGAAAAGATTGCGGAATATGTAGCGGAAGGAAAAACCGTGTTTATCGATATTACTGCCGATTGGTGTATTACCTGTGTCGTGAATGAACGTGCAGTGCTGCAACGTAGTGATATTATCGCCCGTTTAAATGCGGATAACGTTGTAGCGATGATGGGAGACTGGACTAAGCCGGATAGTCAAATTGAAGCTTATCTCAAACGCCATGGTCGTTATGCAATTCCATTTAATCAGGTGTTTGGTCCGGCATTGCCACAAGGAAAGCTATTACCTGAGCTATTAACGAAAGATGCCGTCACTATAGGCTTAGTGCAGGCTGGGCAGTAATGCAGACTGTTATTGCGTTATTACGGCGTGATAAATAGAGTAAGGGAAAAAAACGAATGCAAACTAAACGCATAGTTTTTTGTCTTGCAGTTCGATTATTTTACTGTTCTAATTGCGCTCTTCTGAATTTATACAAGACTTATTTTATTGTTTAACCAAGTTATTGACGGATTTACTAAACCGTTAAATTGGCTAATAGATAAGATAGATATACGATGAAAACAGTTACTGAAACTTTAGCACAGCCACGTTTAAACCGCGAAATGCGCCTGCAAAATGCAATGATCGCTATGTATTGTAAGCAGCATCATGTATACCAAGGCAAAGTGTGTCGTGAGTGCGAACGTTTACAGCAAATGACCGCGCGTAAGCTAGCATTTTGTGAAAGTGGTATAGAAAAACCCACCTGTGTAACCTGCACAGCTGTATGCTATACCCCTGTTGTCTCCAAACAAGTAAAGACTATTTCTCGTTGGGGCCGCCTGCGCATTTGGTTTCGTCATCCTATTCTCATGTCATTGTATTGTTTTGATAGCCTCAAACCAAGTCAAATGCCAAAACCTAAATTACTAAATCTGTAGCTGACTGATGTGTAAATTGGTAGTTTAATCGTTGCTTTAACTTCTCGTTGGCAATGATGCAATGTGGTTTGCTGTTCTTAGCTGTAAAGCTTGGAATAGTAATACCCAGTTGTTTGGCTGCTTGCTGATAGAATACTTTTCTGCTGGGATGGTGATCACAACTGGCATTGAATATTTCACCCCAACATTGTTGCTTGATCACTTGCTCAATGACCCCAACTGCATCATATTGATGAATCAGGTTTACAGGTGATTCTCCCGCGTCAAATATATGCCCGTTGCCACTCTTTTTTGACAAGCTCCGCGTTGGATTTCGGTCTGCGCTAATTAGTCCTGCAAAGCGGATAATAGTGAAATCAATATCTTGTTGTTGCTGAATTAACTGTTCTGCCGCATACACAGTACTGTTTGGATTTAAGAGAGATGTTTCGGTTAATGCTTGGTCTGTTTTTTGGTAGATGCTGGTGGAACTAATAAAGATCAATTTACCGACTTGGTATTCTTTGAGTAGTGCTAACAACTGTTCAATTTGTACCGCTAATGGTGAACTGGCATGATTTCCCTTACTGGCCGGTAACAGACAGATGGCAATATCTTTATTGCTTAACAAGCTTTTCCAGTCACCTTGTGGTTCATCGCTAAGGGTAGCGCTTACTGCTGGGATACCTTGAGAAACTAAACTTGATGATTTTTCGGTATGGCTACAACTGACGGTAAGCGGATAGTCTTGCGATAATAGCTGTCGTGCTAGCGGTTTACCTAACCAGCCCGCGCCTATTATTGCAATTTTTGGTTGTTTATTTGTGCTCATATCCATTGCCTGTATTATCTAGTTAGATACAAGCGTAACGATTTTTGGTTATAATAGCTATTGATAATCTGTCGTTACATAAACTAAAGAGAAAACCATGAGTAGATTTACAGATAGCTGGGCTATCGTGCATATTGATGATTCTTACAATGCATCAGTATTAGGCAGCAGAGGCACTAAGCTACACTGGTGTAATGGCCGCGAACAGGCCGTTGAGTTTATTTATGATGAGTATCTCGCTATTTTGGCCGACACCGGTGAAATGGACGAAGAGTTAGTTTATGCCGCGAAAGAGCGTTTTGAAGTGCTACAAGAACAAACGCAATCTGATGCAGAGTGGATCGAGCACATCAACGAATTAACGGTCGATTTACGCCATATTGTTTGGTTTGGCAGCATTGCAGAAATGGCTGAATTAAACAATGAATTTGCGTGTGCAGTACGTGAAGTGTATTGGGAAGAGTTTGGTGAATATGATGAAGACGATCCAAGTGCATATGTTCCTGAAGATGAATGGTTAAACCTTTCTGAAGCCTTAGTCGAATATTTAGGCCGCGCAATCGTGTGATTTAATCACGCTGCCTATCGATAACAGATTAACGTATCAGCTTTCATTTAATACGTTAATCTACTCTCATCTAACACCTCATTTTTAAGTCATAGACTTACACGTTGAAATTAGCTACATTAACTGTTTATTCATACAGTCCATAATTGTTAACATCATGAAACTTTATATTGCCGAAAAACCCAGCCTTGGTCGTGCTATTGCCGATGTGTTACCTAAACCGCATAAGAAACAACAAGGTTATATTGAAGTCGGTAACGGTGATGTCGTGTCTTGGTGTATTGGCCACTTGCTCGAACAAGCAGAGCCGGATGCCTATGATGAAGCATTTAAAAAGTGGCGTTTAGAACACTTGCCTATCGTGCCTGAAACGTGGCAACTAAAGAAAAAGCCTAATACCAGTAAACAACTGACCGTATTGAGAGGGCTAGTTAAAAAGGCCACGAGTCTTGTGCATGCTGGTGATCCGGATCGAGAAGGGCAATTGTTGGTGGATGAAGTGATTGAATTTCTTAAAACCCCAGCGAAAAAGAAAAATACCGCACAGCGCTTATTGATCAGTGATCTTAACCCTGCTGCGGTGAAAAAAGCCTTGAATAATTTACAAGCAAACAGTGATTATATTCCCTTATCTGTGTCGGCATTAGCACGCTCACGTGCCGATTGGTTATATGGCATGAATATGACTCGGGCTTATACGCTACAGGGGCAAAAAGTTGGTTATCAAGGCGTTTTGTCTGTCGGGCGTGTACAAACCCCAATTTTGGGTTTAGTGGTGAGACGTGATATTGAGATTGCTAACTTTGTCAGTAAACCTTTTTATGAAGTGTTGGTGCATTTACAAACCCAACAGCAAGAGATGTTCACGGCCAAGTGGAAACCGAGTGAAGCTTGTCGTCCGTATATGGATGAAGACGGTCGGGTATTGGTAAAAAAATTGGCTGAAAATGTGGTCAGTCGCGTCCAGGGCCAAACGGGCGAAGTCACTAAGTTGGAAAAGAAAAATAAACAACAAGCCGCGCCACTGCCATATAACCTCTCTTCACTGCAAATTGATGGTGCGAAACGTTTTGGTATGAGTGCACAGCAAGTATTAGATACCTGCCAAGCATTATACGAACGACATAAACTCATTACTTATCCGCGCTCAGACAGCCGTTATTTACCCAAGGAACATTACGGACATCGTGGGGGGGTGATTAACGCAATATCCAAAACCAGTGAGTCATTGCAGCAAGCAGCCTTAAATGCTGATCAAAGTTTACGGAGCAAAGCTTGGAACGACAGTAAAGTTGAGGCCCACCATGCCATTATCCCCACCGAAAAAAGTAGCAGTGTAGAGCGTCTTAACAGTAGCGAAAAAAACATTTATGAATTAGTTGCAAGGCAATATTTATGTCAGTTTTATCCACCTTATGAATACGCGGACACGGTTGCAGAGATAACTATCGCTGGTGGTTTGTTCATCGCGAAAGCCAAAATGACCTTAAAACAAGGCTGGAAAATATTATTTCCGAAATCAGCAGCGAGTAATGCCAAGCAAACTGAAGCTGAAAAAGAATTGGCCGCGCAATTACCGACTATTAAAAAAGGTGAGTCGGTTTTGTGCCAGCACGCTGAATGTGTCGAAAAACAAACCCAACCACCGAAGCATTTTAGTGATGCAACTTTACTTGCTGCAATGACCGGGATTTCTCGTTATGTAAAAGACAGTGAGATCCGTAAAATTTTAAAAGATACCGATGGGCTCGGCACCGAAGCCACGCGTGCGGGGATTATTGAACTGTTATTTAGACGTAATTTCTTGGTGCGTAATAACAAACTGATTTTATCTACGGACGCGGGTAAAGGTTTGATTAATGCGTTACCTGAATCGGCAACCTTACCGGATATGACAGCTCAATGGGAATCTGTACTTGATGGTATCAGTAAAAAAGAAGCCTGCTACCAGCATTTTATGGGCGGTTTATTACAGCAGCTTGGAGGCATGATTGAGCAGGCTAAAGCAACGCTACCGGATGGCTTACGCGGTCTATCTAGTAGTAAACCTACTGGTGGCCGTTTTAAGAAAAAGCCGACAAAAAAACGGTCTTATAAAAAATCATAAAAGCAACGTGAGAACTGAGACTGTATTTATATAAGATTGTGCCGCTATTGTGATAATTCTGTGATGAACAATTTGCTTAAATAGCTCATGATTAGTATATGGGAAATTAACCAAGCAGGTAACGGAATGATTATTAAATGTAAAAAAAAATCTCAAGTAAGTGAAAATGATGTTGTTGCGGAACCTGTTTATCAGCAACGTCGACAATTCCTCAAACAATTAGGACTTGCTGGTGTTGGTTTAGCTGCTGCGAGTCCAGCGCAAGCGAGTATCTTTGATATTTTTGATAGCGGTAAGAAAAAAGCTAACAGTCAGGTGTTTGTGCAATCGCCATTGCAATTCATTGGCAGTAAAGATTACGCTGATGGTGAGATCTGGACGCCTGAAAAAAAAGTACTGTCACATAATAACTTTTATGAGTTTGGCACGGCGAAAACAGAACCCCAAAAAAATGCTCAGAACTTTAAGGTCGAACCATGGACTCTGACGATAACTGGTGAGGTGGAAAAAGAAATCACCTTAGGATATGACGATTTATTTAAAGTGGCTGATTTGGAAGAGCGTATTTATCGCATGCGTTGTGTAGAAGCATGGTCAATGGTGATCCCGTGGACCGGTTTTTCATTAGCTGAAATTATTAAAAAAGCCAATCCCACCTCGAAAGCCAAATATGTCGCGTTTGAAACCCTATATGATCCGCAACAAATGCCGGGGCAAGCATCTTCTTATCTGGGTGGTAATCTTGATTGGCCCTATGTCGAAGGTTTACGTATGGATGAAGCGATGCACCCATTAACCATGCTTTCTGTCGGTACGTTTGGTAAAACTCTTGCGCCACAAAATGGTGCGCCAATCCGCTTGGTTGTACCGTGGAAATATGGTTTCAAAGGTATTAAATCAATTGTTAAAATCCATTTATTAGAAAAAGAACCACCAACTACGTGGAATCGTCTTGCTGCTCGTGAATATGGATTTTATGCCAACGTTAATCCAGTTGTGGATCATCCGCGTTGGAGCCAAGCGTCTGAACGTCGTATTGGTAATGGCAGTGTTTTTTCTTCTAAACGCATAAAAACATTACCTTTCAACGGTTATGCTGAAGAGGTCGCTAGCTTATATCAAGGTATGGATCTGAAGAGGTATATTTAGTTATGCCAGTGCTGACCTACAAACGTATGCCGTATCTAAAGGCTTATATTCATATATTGGCCATTATGCCATTAGTATATCTCGGGTTAGCAATTAATGCTGATACATTGGGTGGTGATCCAGTGCAAGCTGTGATCCATTTTTTGGGTAAAGGCGCATTAAACTTATTACTCGCCACTTTGGCTATTTCACCTTTGGCAAAACGTTACAAAGAAGGGCTATTAATTTCAACCCGTCGTCTTGTCGGTTTATATTGTTTTTTCTACGCAACGCTGCATTTAGCTGCTTTTGTCTGGCTTGATTTGGGGTGGGATCTCGGTTTATTTCTTCAAGAGCTGATAAAAAGATCCTATATTTGGCTTGGCATGATTGCCTTTATTATTTTACTATTATTAGCATTAACCTCTCCAATGTGGGTGCGACGTAAAATGAGACTGAGTTGGAAAAAATTGCACAGTTTAATTTATTTAGTTGCCCTGCTAACTCCCCTTCATTATTATTTATCGGTTAAATCTGGATGGGTAGAACCTACCATATATGCTTTGTTCTTGTTGATTTCGTTAATGGTTAGAGTGAAATAGTGTATTTGTGTCACCAGGGACCACTAAGGTTTTGGTCTTGCATTTATTGCTGACATTTTATACTGCTTACTACGTTTTTATTAAGAATAATAAACTTCTTTGATCTGCTGCAACTATTTATCCTTGATCTTACTTTACACTGTCCTAAACTCTAATTTTATATATCATCTAGCTGCAGGAATTTGAGATGAAACAACAAGCAAGCAATGTAGAGGTCAAGAACGTCGAGAAGAAGGGCGAATGGAAGTTATTTGTCTTTTTAACTGTGTTCTTATTTCCAATCCTCGCTACCGTTAGTGTATTTGGTTATGGTTTTGTCATTTGGATGAGTCATATCCTTTTTGGCCTACCTTCGCATTAATCAAATTAACCAATTACTCATTATCCAGGTATTACAGTAATGAAAAAATTATTCTCTATAATCGCTCGCTCTTGGCGTGTGTTTAATAAACCAAGTAAACATATCTCTTTAGGTGTTGTGACTTGTGGCGCTTTTATTGCCGGTGTTATTTTCTGGGGGGGATTCAATACCGCGCTAGAAGCGACCAATCAAGAAGCATTTTGTATTTCTTGTCATAGTATGAAAGAAAATAACTATCAAGAAATTCAAAGTACGGTTCACTGGTCAAACCGTAGTGGTGTTCGTGCTACTTGCCCTGATTGCCACGTTCCCCATCGCTGGCAAAACAAAATCGCCGCCAAAGCGCGTGCGAGTAAAGACGTATTTGGTTGGTTATTAGGTACGGTGGATACTAAAGAAAAATTCGAATCTAAGCGTTTACACTTAGCACAGAACGAATGGGCTCGATTTAAAGCCAACGGTTCTTTAGAATGTAAAAACTGTCATGACTATAAGAGCATGGATTTCACCAAAATGTCTGAACGTGCGCAAGTACAAATGCGTAAAGCGGCTGAGCGTGATCAATCTTGTCTAGATTGTCATAAAGGTATTGCTCACAACCTACCTGAAATGGATACCTCTGCAATCAGTGAACTGGGTAAAATGGCGAAAGACCTAGAAGGTAGCTCATTTGAAATTGGTAAAGAGTACTATTCTCTGGTGCAAACCCCACTTTATAAAGATGATAAAGAACCTGAGTATCTGGGTGTATTAACACCAGCGACTAAGTTTAAAGTTATCGCTGAATCTGGCAACCGCCTGCAAGTTGAATTAGTGACTTGGCATAAAACTAAAGGTTACGGTCGCGTTCTGTACTTTGATTTTGCTAAAAATATTGTGCAAGCAACATTATCAAAAGAAGCATCACAAGATGAATCGCTATTCGTTCGTGGTGATAAGAAGGGAGATGATTTAACGGGTCTGCCTTGGGAACAAGTAACGTTCACATTATGGGTTGATAAAAAAGGTTATGAAGAAAGCCTACAAAACATTTGGGATTACGCGAAAGACGCTTACCAAACCACATGTAGTGTTTGTCATACCCAGCCAGCAGAAGCTCATTTCGATGCAAATACTTGGGTTGGTATGTTTGCTGGCATGCAAGGTTTTGTGAACTTAGATGGTGATACACACGATGTTATCTTGAAGTATCTACAAAACCACTCATCAGATTACAGCAAAGATGCTCACTAATTCAAAGAGAAGTATGACTATGTTTAATAAAGACAAAAAGTCTAAAAATGAAAATGTATCTGTCAGCCGTCGCTCTTTTCTAAAAGGTGTGATGGTGACATCAGCAGTTGCTGTGATTGGTCCTAGTTTATTAGTACCAAAAACAGCAAGCGCAGCGACTATCGCAGAGCGTGCTGAATGGAAGTTAACTGGTTCGCACTGGGGTGCATTCCGCGCTAAGATCCACGGCGGCAAGGTTACAGAAGTTAAAGCCTTTGAATTAGATAAATATCCAACGGACATGCTGCAAGGCATCGAAGGGATTATCTATAGTCCATCTCGTGTTCGTTACCCTATGGTTCGTTTAGATTGGTATCTGAACCGTGAGAAGAGTGATACAACACAACGTGGTGATAATCGCTTCATCCGTGTTACTTGGGATCAAGCGTTAGACATGTTCTACGAAGAATTAGAACGTGTTCAGAATACGTATGGTCCATCAGGTCTACATACCGGTGCTAACGGTTGGCGTGCAACAGGTCAACTACATAGCTGTGGTAGCCACATGGCGCGTGCAATCGCAATGCACGGTGCGTCAGTGAAAGATGTTGGCGATTACTCAACGGGTGCTGGTCAAACAATTCTGCCTTACGTACTTGGTTCGACAGAAGTATATGCACCGGGTACATCATGGCCGTTAATTCTAGATAATAGTAAAACGATTATCTTATGGGCAACGGATCCAGTGAAAAACCTACAAGTAGGTTGGAACTGTGAAACCCATGATAGCTTTGAATATCTGGAAGCGCTAAAAGATAAAGTTGCTGAAAAGAAAATTCGCGTGATCAGTGTTGATCCGGTTAAGAACAAAACGCAAAACTTCTTAGGTAATGAACACAGATACATCAATCCACATACCGATGTACCGTTCATGCTTGCTGTAGCACATACTATGGTGAAAGAAGATCTGCATGATAAGAAATTCTTAGATACTTATGCACTTGGTTTTGAAGAATTCTTGAAATATGTGCAGGGTGAAACAGAAGATAAAGTTGAAAAAACACCTGAATGGGCGAGCGAAATCTGTGGCGTATCACCTGATGACATTCGTGACTTCGCTCGTTTAATTACTAACGGTCGTACTCAATTCTTATTTGGCTGGTCAATTCAACGTCAGGAACACGGTGAACAACCATATTGGATGGGCGCGGTATTGGCTGCCATGATTGGTCAAATAGGCCTACCTGGCGGTGGTATCAGCTATGGTCATCACTATAGCTCTATTGGTGTACCTACTTCTGGTGCAGTTGGTGCAGGTTCATTCCCACGTAACCCAGATTCAGGTCAAAAACCACGTCATGAAAGCAAAGATTTCAAAGGCGCGAGTTCTACGATCCCTGTAGCACGCTTTGTTGATGCGCTGAAAAATCCAGGTAAAGTGATTGATGCCAATGGCTCAAAAATCACCTTCCCTGATATCAAAATGATGGTATTCACGGGTTGTAACCCTTGGCATCGTCATCAAGATCGTAACAACATGAAAGCGGCATTCCAGAAACTGGAAACTGTGATCGCGATTGATTATAACTGGACCGCAACGTGTCGTTTTTCTGATATCGTGTTACCAGCTTGTACGCAGTATGAACGTAACGATTTAGATATCTATGGTTCATACCGCGCGAAAGGTTTACTAGGGATGAAGAAGCTAGTTGACCCGCTGTTCCAATCTAAAACTGACTTTGAGATCTTTACTGAACTAACGAAACGTTGGGGTAAGAGCAAAGAGTATACTCAAGGTAAGAGTGAAGTTCAGTGGTTAGAAAAACTGTATAACAAATCAAAAGATGCGAATGTTGGTAAATGGGATATGCCTGACTTCCATGAATTCTGGAAAGAAGGTTACTTCCACTTTGGTGACGGTGAAAACTGGACGCGTCATGCCGATTTCCGTGAAGATCCTGAAGTTAATGCACTGGGTACACCATCTGGTTTCATTGAAATTTACAGCCGTAAGATTGCGCGTTTTGGTTATGAGCACTGTAAAGGTCACCCTATGTGGTTCGAAAAAACAGAACGTTCACATGGTGGTCCAAAATCAGCTAAATTCCCTGTATGGATGCAGTCTTGTCACCCGAACAAACGCCTGCATTCACAAATGTGTGAATCAGAAAAATTCCGTGCTACTTACACCGTTCAAGGTCGTGAACCAGTTTATATGAACTCTGCAGACGCGAAGATACGTGGCATTAAAGATGGCGACATCGTACGTGTATTCAATGACCGTGGTCAGTTGTTAGCGGGTGCGGTAGTTGATGATAACTACCCTGTGAATGTTATTCGTATTGAAGAGGGTGCTTGGTATGGTCCTGAAGATGAAAGCATAGGTTCACTTTGTACTTATGGCGATCCAAATAACCTAACATTGGATATCGGTTCTTCAGAACTTGCTCAAGCTACATCGGCAAATACGTGTCAGGTTGAGTTTGAGAAGTTTAAGGGGAAAGCACCGGCAGTTAATTCGTTCGGTGGACCAATCGAAGTGGTTTAATGATGTTATAAAACATTAGTTAAACAGGTTCGATAAAGCCTAATAGTCGGCAGGTTGTGAAAGCAATTTGCGATTATTAGGCTTTTTTTTGGGCTTAAGCTTTCTTGCTCTAAAGACTGGTGTATCATGCCTGTCATATTCCCTTTATTAGTGATTTCCATGGCATTAACAGCAACAATTTTAAAAGCAAAAGTATCAATCGTTGATCTTGATAATCATGTTTATCTTAATGATATTCCCCTGACGCTGGCTCAGCACCCATCTGAGAACGATAACCGTCTGATGTTACGTCTACTTGCTTGGATGCTAAATGTTGATGCTGAAGCACGTTTAAGTTTTACTAAAGGCTTAGGCGAAGATGAAGAACCAGATATCTGGTTTAAATCTGATATTGATGTGATTGAACATTGGATTGATTTAGGTCAGCCATCAGACAAACGTCTTAAAAAAGCGAGTAATCAATCTGAGAAAGCGACTATCTATACTTATGGTGACCGTAGTGCGGCATTGTGGTTTAAGAAGATAAAATACAGTGCAGATAACTTATCAATTCAATTCATTAATGATGAAACGGCAGAGCTGATGGCACAGCTATATAGTCGTAATATGGAATTGCAATTGATGATCCAAGATGGTGATATTCAAGTGCTATCTGGCGAGACAAGTATTGCGATTAAACCTGAGGTTTGGTGTTAAGCTTTAACGATTAATACGTACATTGATTGATGAGTAACGACTGTGACACAGATATATGATGGTGTCCTCATTATCGTTCGTTACTCATGTTTTTATGTAGTTTAGTTTCTTAGTTTTTGTATGCCAGTCACCACCATTAGCACAATGAATCCTGCCAGTAATCCCATTAAGCCATCAATCAACACAGGTATCACTCCGGTCACAATAGCATTATGCGCGAATGCATCAGGTAACATCGCCAGTAGTATATGGATAATATTGTGAGAGCCTGGAATACTGTGAATGACAATACTGCCGCCAACAAGAAACATTGCAATTGTCCCGATCACGGCTAATGAACGCATTAGTTTTGGCGCGAAAGTCAGTAGCCCATTACCGAGGTAGTGTTTGATACTTTTTGCTTGGCTGTTATTAACGAGATATAAACCGACATCATCCATTTTGACGATCGTGCCAACAAGGCCATAAACCCCGACTGTCATTAATACGGCGATTAAACTTACCACGGTTAATTGGGTTGTTAAGGATTGTATTTGTACTGTGCCCAAGGCAATAACAATAATCTCGGCAGATAAAATGAAGTCTGTTCTAATTGCGCCTTTGACTTTTTTATCTTCAAATTCTTCAACTGATAGTCCCGCTAATACATCATCATCGCTGTTATCTTCATGAGCGGATGTGGATTTAGCATGATGGAGTTTCTCGGCACCTTCAAAGCATAAAAACAAGCCACCGATAAGTAATAATGGGGTAATTAACCAAGGTGCTACAGCGCTGATGAGTAGGGCTGCTGGCACTAAGATCGCTTTGTTCTTAAAAGAACCCTTAGCCACTTTCCAAACAACAGGGAGTTCACGGTCAGCACTCACACCTGACACTTGCTGAGCATTAAGTGCGAGATCATCACCTAATACGCCAGCCGTCTTCTTTGCGGCGACTTTAGTCATCAGTGCCACATCATCCAGTACCGATGCAATATCATCGAGTAGGGCGATTAAACTTAATCCTGCCATGGTTGCTCTCCTGTGAGCTAAGTTGGTTTACACTGTTTCATAAAGTGCCTTATAAAACAGTATAAACAAAAAGATACAACCAGTATAAATAAAAAAACCTGCTCGGGAGCAGGTTTTTAGTATTAATCTTCTTCGTGACCATCATCGATGATTTCAGCTCTTGGCTTTCTCTTCATCGGTGCGAAACCGCCATCCACGGCACTTGCCATTGAATCACGCATCGCTTGTTTTTTATCTTGCTTAGGAGCTGTATTCTGCTTGTGTGTCGGTGCGTTTTTATCACCTTTACGAGCGAGTTTAGTTGGACGCCCTTTATTACTTTCTGGTAAACGTTTTTTCGCCGGTTTTGGTTTAAAGCCTTTAAACTTAGCTTCAAAACCTTCCAACATAGTGCAAGGTAGTTTAACTTTTAAGTAACTTTGGATCTTGCCAAATGAAGTCCAGTCTTTCGGGCTTACTAAAGAGATTGCAATACCTGTTGCGCCTGCACGACCTGTACGACCAGTACGGTGGATAAAGTCTTCAGGGTTAATTGGTAAGTCGAAGTTGATAACATGGCTTAATGTGCGAATATCAAGACCACGCGCGGCAACGTCTGTTGCAACTAATACCTCAACACGTCCACGACGGAAATCTTCTAACGTACGCTTACGTTGATTTTGTAACATGTCACCGTGAATTGAAGTGGCATTGATATCATTCTCAACTAATAGTTTTGCTAGACGTTCTGTATCTAACTTTGTTGCTGTGAAGATAAGTAGTTGGCGATAGTCTTCAGTTTTAGCAAGATGTACTAATTGTTCTTCTTTGTGCGTCAGGTTGTCAGAGAAAAATAGGCGTTGCTCAATTTTCTCGTGTTGATCGTTCGAGCGGTTAATCTCGATACGTTCTGGTGCACGTAATACTTGGTTACAAATATTAGCAACATCAACGTGCTCTAGCGTTGCAGAGAATAACATCGTTTGACGTTTTACATTTGGCGCGCTGTTTGAAATAGCTGATACGTCATCACGGAAACCCATGTCTAACATTCGGTCAGCTTCATCCAGCACTAAGAATTCTAAGTGCTCAAGCGTAATTGTTTTTTCACGGATATGATCAAGTAAACGACCTGGTGTCGCAATTAATACTTCTGGATTTTTACGTAATAGCTTTTCTTGGTGCTGGAAAGATTCACGACCAATAATCAATTGGATTTGATAATCTAGACTCATTCCCAAGTGTTTCATGTTTGCATGTACTTGAATCGCAAGCTCACGCGTTGGCGCTAAGATCACTGCTCGTACAGCGCGGTGCTCGAAACGACGTTGCTTTAACATACGTTGTAATATTGGCAGGCCATAAGCAATGGTTTTACCACTACCTGTCTGCGATGTAGCCATGATGTCACAGCCACCTAAAATAAGTGGAATAGCTGCTTCCTGCACCTCTGTTGCTTGTTCAAATCCTAAATGCTCGATTGAACTGATTAAACGTGGGTCGATACCGAAATCTTGAAAGCGCAAAGAAGCTACCTCTTAAATAGAATTAAAATAATTGCTAGAAATTATTTAGGGGCGAGAACTATATAGGAGCACAGCTCAAATTCCAACCCTATTTTCTAGTGACTGCTGACTATTATACAGCATAAACAGAGGATGCCTTCAGAAATAAATCATTATCCCTTTTTAAAAGCGCATTGTGCATTTGCTATTAATGAAAAAATATTAGTTATTGCAGCAATTTTGACAATTTTAGCTAAATTTATTAGATAGGTAATAGAAGGATGCATGATATGCGGGATATCAAGGTCGATTCAAGTAAAGTCATTTTACAATATTCGTTATACAGTAGAATAAGAACATTATTGTTAGTGATGTTGGCGTTGGTTATCGCGGGAATTTTTATTGCTATTGAGGTTACTATTCAACAAGCTAGCCCATTACTTATCGATGTATTTACTACCTTAAAAATAAACCTTTTATTAACCATATTACCGCTATTATTAATCTCGCTTGTTATTTCAAAATTAGTGTTAGATAAATTAGTCTTCAAGCCATTTGAGAAACTACAACAAAAGTGCCATGACGCGATTGCGGATAAAGATAATCATCATGAGCCATTTAGCTCTCCTTATATAGAATTGGATGGGTTAGTTAATTTATTGAATGATCAGATAGAGACAATGACCGAACCTCGAGTGAATAAAATACTGTTAGCACAATCTAAGCAGCAATTTGTCGAGAGTTTAAGTAATGATATTCGAACACCAATGAATAGTATTCTTGGTACTGCTGAGTTACTTTGTGAAATGCCACAAAATATTAAATCCGCAGAATATTTGAAGTTAATGAAGCACTCAGCTAATCACATGCAGATGGTACTGAACGATGTTACTGATTATTCAAGAATAGAATCGGGTAATTTAGAACTTGGTAAAGTGCGTTTTGATTTGTTAGAAATACTCGATCAAGTTTACACTTCCCTACGTCCGTTTGTGCATAACAATTTACGCGTACGCTTTAGCCTGAATTATAGTGATGATCTGCATCGGTTTTATATTGGAGACCCGGTTCGGTTACAACAAGTGCTGGTCAACTTGGTTGCGAATGCGTTGAAGTTTACCGACAGAGGCTTTGTTGAACTTAAAGTCAATTGCAGCAAGATTGATGACACGAATGAAGAAGGGGTTGTAGCAGATATTGTTTTTACGATTAGCGATACTGGGATTGGTATTCCAGTGACTAAACTCGCGCATTTGTTTGATAACGAGCAGCTACCTTATAATCATAAATCCAATGATTTACCGAGTGGTGGCTTAAGCTTAGCGATTTGTTCACGGTTAATTAACTTAATGCAAGGCCGTCTACAAGTAGAAAGTAAATTAGGCGAAGGTGCACAATTTAAGATTAATTTAAGATTGCCTCATGCTTATCAATTACGCAGACAGCATATTATTGGTAGTAGTGATTTAGCATTAGATAAATTAGCAGGGTTAAAAGTATTATTGATCGAAGATAATAAAATGAATCAAATTGTTTTTCAGCAGGCATTGACGCAATTGCACATGCAAGTGTTTACTGCTAATACCGGTTTAGAAGGTCTTGATCTAATCCAAAAATACACCTTCGATATTATTTATATGCAGATCCCGGGTCCAGATGGTATTGCAACGACCAAGATGGTTAGAGCAGGTACGAGCGATAATAGTAAAACGCCCATTATAGCGCTAATAGAGGATGCATTTAAATTTGACTTGGTGACCTGTAAGCATATAAAAATGGACGGTTATATTAATAAACCGATATCCAAGCAAGCCTTAATTGACGAAACGGTACGCGTGCTAGGTTTTGAAATACCCGTTACAGACGTGGTCCTACCGATTAATAAAGAGTGTAAAGTCAGCTTAGAAGAGTAGGGTAAATACTTATCTTTAAATACAGAATAATTTGATCTTATGAAACCATCATGCTTTTTAGTGCTAACTGCTCGCTAATATCTAAGTTCAATTCGTTGCAAGCTTCTTCAAATGTTTTACCTAAATGGCAAATATACATTTCAATTGCGATTAGATGATGTTGTAGTGCTTGTTGTTCCATACTTATACCTCCTAAGGTTTATGAATTAATAAACTAGTACAATTTGTGGATTTCTGTCTAGGGTTAGACTTAAATTTCAGGTCGTTATGTTTATAAATGTTAACTCACGCACATTTATACCGCTTTAATACTTGCTCATTACAATGGGTATGACTCAGAATTGAGCATTTATTCGGTGCGATGGAACGGTCAAAATGGAATTTTCAACGACGATTATCACCAGTACTATTATTATCACTGTGTGTGCAATATTGCACTTGTATGGTGCCTACCAAGACAGAAAGTGGTTATTTTATCTGTTTAAGCCCGTGACTACGCTGGCGATTACCGCTCTGTGCTGGTCTCTTGCTCCTGTTATTAATGATTATGTTTGGCTGATTTTACTTGGTTTGTTGCTCTCAACCTTGGGTGATATTTTCCTTATGTTACCCAAGGACCGATTTATCCCCGGTTTATTGAGTTTTTTAGTCGCTCATGTCGTTTATATCATTGCTTTTTCAATCAATTTTGAGCTGACTTATACTTGGTCGCTTGCTTTATCGTTAATGGTAATTGCAGTGACGTATTTGGGCATACTATGGCCATCACTAGCGGAAATGAAAGCGCCTGTGTTGGTTTATATGAGTATCATCGTAATAATGGCTTGGGTCAGTGGCGAGCGTTACTTTAATTTGGATAGCACAGCCAGCTTTTATGCGTTTATTGGTGCGATAGTGTTTTTGTTTTCAGATGCGACACTGGCATTCGATCGATTTAAAAAACAGTTCCGTAGTGCTTATGCGGTTATTATTGTAAGCTACTATCTTGCTCAGTATTTTATTGCGCTTTCAGTTATATGACCAGTTATATGAAGGTGTTAACGTTGTTACAGTAAGGGAATTAATTCGTGGCTAAAATAAATTTATCGGCACTTGCTATTTACCCATTAAAATCAGCAAAAGCAATTAACTTAACCCATTCCCATGTGAGTGAAATGGGCTTAGATCATGATCGCAGATTTGTTATTAGTGACATGCAAGGACAGTTTATTACGGGGCGAACTCAGCCTAAAATCACGAGGATTAAAATTGAAGTTGTGGCGCAAGGAATCATGCTTTCAGCGCCACTGATGCCGCCGATTGCTTTCACGTTTAAAGAGCTACAACAGGATTATACAGATGTAACGGTTTGGGGAACGACTATTCAAGGTCAACGTTGCAGCGAAGAAATTAACCAATGGTTAGGTAAGTTCTTACAGATAGACTGCCAGTTACTTTATTTTGGAGCAGGCTCTTCACGTCTGGTTCCTAATTTTGATAAACAATTAAGTTTTGCCGATGGATATCCGATTTTATTAATTTCACAAGCCTCCCTTGATGAATTAAATCGCAGCACACTGCGACCAATTGATATGAGCCAATTTAGAGCTAACTTCATCGTGACGGGCTGTGAGCCATTTGCAGAAGATAGTTGGAAACGGATCAAAATTGGTAATGCTGAATTTGAATTAGTGAAACCCTGCGAGCGTTGTATCTTCACGACATTAAGCCCCGGAGAAATAAGTTTTTCTGAAGACAAAGAACCGCTTAAAACGTTAAGTTTATTCCGCAAAGGTAACGATGGTAAGATTGATTTTGGCCAAAATTTAGTTAGTCATAACGATGCTGACATTAAACTTGGTGATAAAGTTGAAGTATTGGAATATCACGCGCCTAAGTTTTATGCCGATAACCGCCCTAAACAAAAACCAGTTGTGTCAGCACCAAAGGCTGTTGTGAACCATCATACTGAGCTACAGGCTAAAACGTTGTGGGATAAAAGTGAAACCCGACAACTTTGTTGTGTTGCAGTTATCGATGAAACGCCAGATACCAAAACATTTCGTTTTCGTGTCGAACCAGGCGCTTTGCTAAATTATAAACCCGGTCAATTTATTACCCTTAATTTAAAGATTGGTCAAGATCTGGTGATGCGTAATTATACCTTGTCATCATCACCAAGCCGCCCGGACTTGTTAGCTATAACGGTAAAACGGGTCCCTGATGGTAAAGCGTCAAATTGGTTAAATGATAATTTAGCGGTCGGCGATCGGCTAGGTGCGTCATCACCACGTGGACCGTTCCATGCTTTTACAGCTACGACACAAAAACTATTATTACTGTCAGCGGGTAGCGGTATTACTCCTATGCTCTCAATGGCACGTTATTATGCTGATACCGAATGTGATAAAGACATCGTATTCTTTTATTGTGCAAAAACCGCGGCAGACTTGATTGCGCTTGATGAATTGCAATTACTTACTCGTCAGCATACCAATATGCGTTTAGTCTTAACCTTGACTGCTGAAAGTACACAGAGTGACTGGGCTGGGTTAAGGGGACGTATTGATCAGCAAATGCTGGCTGATGTGGTGCGCGACATTAGTGACCGATCATCCTATGTTTGTGGTCCCGAAACTTTTATGACGACAATGACGACTGCACTCACAGCATTGAGTGTACCAGCGGAACAGCAATTCCAAGAAAGTTTTGGCGACCATAAACATTCCGAGATACCTGGTAAGCCGGTCAATATCTTATTGGATAGTTGGGATATCAGTTTTGTCGGTGACAACAAAACCACATTATTAGAACAAGCTGAAAAAAATGGTGTGAACATCCCTTATAACTGTCGTGCAGGTTATTGTGGTGTTTGCCGCGTAACGTTAGAGTCGGGAGAAGTGCGTGTACTTGCCGACCATGCATTAACAGATGATGGTAAAAAAGCGAAGAAAATATTGGCATGTAGCTGCATTCCACAAACGGATGTCGTGATTAGTGCATAATAATGCTGTTGTATTGGGAGTTTTTATATTAATACTCCCAAATTGTAATTAGGTAGGTGGTGTTTTAAAATGTACCTACTTATATATAGGAGTTAAGAAATGAATCGTACACTTGCCATTGAATTTTCGCGTGTTGTTGAAGCCGCTGCTCTTGCCGGTTATAAATGGTTAGGCCGCGGTGATAAGAATATTGCTGATGGTGCTGCTGTTGAAGCTATGCGTGTGATGCTAAATAAAATCGATATTGATGGTGAAATAGTTATTGGTGAAGGCGAAATCGATGAAGCACCTATGCTGTATATTGGCGAAAAAGTCGGTACGAAAATAGCCGGAGCTGACGCTGTTGATATTGCTGTTGATCCGATTGAAGGTACGCGTATGACTGCAATGGGTCAATCCAATGCTGTTGCAGTATTGGCTGTCGGTGAAAAAGGCGCATTTCTAAAAGCTCCTGACATGTATATGGAGAAATTAGTCGTTGGTCCTGATGCTAAAGACGCCATTGATTTACGTTTATCCCTTGAAGACAATATACGTAATGTTGCTAACGCGTTAGATAAAGACATCAGTGATCTGACTGTGGTGACCTTAGCAAAACCCCGTCATGATGATAAAATCAAAGCCATGCAAGCAATGGGCGTACGTGTGTTTGCGTTACCCGATGGTGATGTTGCCGCGTCTATCTTGTGCTGTATGCCAGATAGTGACGTCGATATGATGTATTGTATTGGTGGTGCGCCTGAAGGTGTTATTTCTGCAGCTGCTATTCGCGCGATGGACGGTAACATGCAGGCGCGATTATTAGCGCGTCATGATGTGAAAGGTGATACTCCTGAAAACCGCGTGGCAGGTGAAATCGAAATTTCACGTTGTCAGGCATTAGGTTTGGTTGTTGGTGAGATCTTACCATTGGATAAATTAGCGAAAACCGATAATGTTATTTTTGCCGCAACAGGTATCACTAAAGGCGATCTTGTTGAAGGTGTGCAGCGTAAAGGTAATATTGCAACGACAGAAACTTTGGTTATTCGTGGTAAGTCGGGCACCATTCGTCGTATTCAATCAATACATATGCTTAATCGTAAAGGTGCCGATCTGCAAAGCATTATCTTATAGTTAATCACCATAGATGATGACATAACAAAAAGCCGCGTCATCATACGCGGCTTTTTAGTCTTTATAATATAGCGCTGAGCTTATGCGATAGCTAAACGATCACTTGCTGCTTGGGCAAGGTCCGCTAATAATTTTTCGGTGTCTTGCCAATGGATGCAAGCATCAGTAATGCTCTTACCATAAACTAAAGGCTCACCAGCAACGACAGCTTGGTTGCCTTCTTCAATGAAACTTTCTGCCATTATACCTGAAATTTGCATACTACCCGTACGCATTTGAGCCATTACATCTTCAGCTACGTTTAGCTGATTGGTGTGTACTTTCTGGCTATTACCATGGCTAAAATCAACAACGACAGACGGTGCTAAACCTGCATCACTTAATGCTTTGGTTGCAACGTCAATGTGTGATTTAGCATAGTTAGGTGTTTTACCACCACGCAAGATCACATGACCAAATGGATTGCCGTGTGTTTGATATACGGTCATCAAGCCATCTTTATCTGGAGAGTAAAAGATGTGTGGAACTTGTGCTGCACGTACGGCATCGATAGCAATTTTGGTATTGCCATCAGTCCCATTCTTGAAACCGACAGGACAAGACAAGGCTGAAGCCATTTCGCGATGAACTTGGCTTTCTGTGGTACGCGCGCCAATTGCACCCCAACTGATTAGGTCTGCAATGTATTGACCGTTAACCATATCTAAAAATTCGGTCGCGATTGGTAAACCGATTTCAGTAATATCAACGAGTAATTTACGTGCTAAGCGTAAGCCTTTGTTCGCTTTGTATTGACCGTTTAAGTCAGGATCACTGATTAAACCTTTCCAGCCCACAATAGTACGTGGTTTTTCAAAGTACACACGCATTGCAATAACTAAGCTGCTTTTATACTGCTCTTGCAATGGTTTTAGACGGCGAGCGTAATCTAACGCCGCACTAGTATCATGAATTGAGCAAGGGCCGATGATAACCAGTAGGCGTTTGTCTTTGCCTTCAATAATCGCTTCGATTTCACGACGGTTATTTATTAGCTGTTTTGCAGCGTTATCAGATAATGGAAACTCTTTAACCAGTTGACTTGGAGTGATCACCTGGTCGATATAGGTAGTTCTAAGTTCGTCTGTTTTAATTGTCATGATGTCTATTAATCTAAATATGGGCTGTGATCAGCTTAACGTAATTTCACTTTATTATAAAGATAATCAGATGTCAGCTTGATTCGAATCATTAAATCCTAATAACAGCAGCCGTTTACCCTGTTTTTGATAGGCTAAAAAACGTTGCTGAATATCGTTCGGTGCTTGCGTTGTTGGATAGAAGTCATGCTGACAATAAAATGGTTCAAGATGGGGCAAGGCAAAAGTAAACGTCTTATTATTCTGAAATTGAGGCCGCATATGCTGTAAAATAAGGTGACCAAGTCGCTGACCACGGTGAGCGGGAGCGACCAACATTCCTGTTAGTAAAAATAATTCACCAATAGGGCGCAGTCGCGCGCAAGCCACAATGCTATTTCCCTCTTTTAATACCGCAATACGTTCGGCTTTATTAGGCCTTGAATAGGGCAAATATTGCTTATAAAAGGGCTTTACTAACGGGTTCTCTATTTTTTTTAACCATTGAAACTGCATGTTGTTGCCTTTTATTATTCGGTTTTGCATGTAGATACGTTATTATCTGCAGTGAATTATGCCTTATGAGTGTTAATTATTTCATGCAAATACTAAAAAATCACAATTTAAAACCTTATACCAGCTTTGGTGTTGATGCTTATGCCACGCAGTTTGTTACGGTGACCACCTTAAGTGAGCTTAAGTTAGCACTGCAGATCCCTGCGCCTCAACGGTTAATTCTTGGTGGTGGTAGTAATTTATTATTTTGTGATAATTTTGATGGACTCGTTATCCGTATTTGTTTGACGGGTATAGCGGTGAATGAATCGGCAGATGATATGGTTTGTTTACATGTGGCGGCAGGTGAAAATTGGCATGAGTTTGTGCAATGGACACTAACCCAAGGCCATGATGGATTAGAAAATCTGGCGTTGATCCCTGGTGTCGTTGGTGCCGCCCCAGTACAAAATATTGGTGCTTATGGCGTTGAATTAAAGGATGTCTGTGATTATGTTGATGTACTTGATATCGAGACACTAACGGTACATCGCTATGCACCAGAAGAATGTCAGTTTGGTTATCGTGACAGTGTTTTCAAAGGTAAACTTAAAGATAGTGCTGTGATCATTGCTGTTGGTATTAAACTACACAAACCTTGGATTGCCAAAATTAATTATGGACCATTATCGAGTTTAGGGAATGGGGCCTCGGCATTAGCGATTTTTAAACAGGTTTGCATTACACGCCAACAAAAATTACCGGATCCGCATAAGCTCGGCAATGCAGGTAGTTTTTTTAAAAACCCGATTATCAAGAAGGCACAATTTAACGCTATCGTAGCTAAGTATCCTAACATCCCCCATTATCCAGCCGGTGATGATATTAAATTAGCCGCAGGCTGGTTAATTGATCAATGCCATTTAAAGGGTTATCAGCAGGGGGGAGCTCAAGTACATACAGAGCAAGCGCTTGTTATTGTTAATACGGGTTCTGCAACTGCTGGCGACATTATTACACTCGCAAAGCATATCCAAATAACAGTGATGGCGCGCTTTTCTGTTGAATTGCAGCATGAGGTTCGCTTTATAGGGCGTGATGGCGAAACTAATTTAGCGGAGGTGAGCCGTGGTTAATATAACGGTATCAAGACAGCAACTGATCCGTTTACTGGCTGATGGTGAATTTCATTCTGGTGAAGCGTTGGGTGAAAGCCTAGGCGTTAGTCGTATGGCGGTAAGTAAACAGATCAAGGTATTAGAAAGTATTGGCCTAGATGTATTTAAAGTGACAGGTAAGGGTTATAAGCTTTCTGCGCCTTTACAATTACTCGATGCTCAATTGATTGCAGACGGTAGTGGTGTCAACATTGAAAGTCATCAAGTGCTTGGCTCGACCAATCAACATTTATTGGATAAAGCGGCGTTATTAACCAAAGGGCACAGTTGTTTTGCCGAATATCAGACTGCTGGGCGAGGACGCCGTGGTAAAAAGTGGGTGTCTCCTTATGGTTCACACCTCTATACAAGTACCTACTGGAGTTTAGATGCCGGTATTCAAGCTGCATCGGGGCTGAGTTTAGTGATTGGTATAGCTGTCGCGCGTACATTAACAGATCTTGGTATTGCTAGTACCCAATTGAAATGGCCAAATGATGTATACGTGGATGGTAAAAAGATTGCTGGTGTACTGGTTGAGATTATTGCGACGGCAGGTGGTGAGTGTCATTTAGTCATTGGCCTGGGTTTAAACGTGAATATGCCATTACAAGCCGGATTGGAAATTGATCAAGCTTGGACGGATATAAACCAGCAATTACCAAACCTACTTGATCGTAATGAATTAGCCACGCGCTATTTAACACACCTAATCAAAGTATTAACTGATTTTGAGCAGTTTGGTTTTGGATATTTTGTGGAAGAATGGAACAATTGTGATGCATTTAAAGATTGTCCCGTGCTCGTGAGCGTCGGAAATAAGAAAAAATACGGTATTGCGAAAGGAATTGATCAAAGTGGTGCATTATTACTAGAAATTAATGGCGTCATTAGTCCGCAAATTGGTGGTGAAGTATCGTTACGACGTGCAGATATTTAATCTAATATTAAGCTTATTAATAAATGTTAGTCGAAGCTTAGTCGAAATGGCTAATATTTCACCATGTAAACAAAAAAGAACTGCTTTTTATCGATTAAGGTTGCAAGAGGTAGGGGGTTACTCTAATATCTCTCCTCGTTAAGTGACGCCGCCGACTTAGCTCAGTAGGTAGAGCAACTGACTTGTAATCAGTAGGTCGCCAGTTCGACTCCGGCAGTCGGCACCATTTAACTCGTTACTGAAGTACAATATGTGGAGGGGTTCCCGAGTGGCCAAAGGGATCAGACTGTAAATCTGACGGCTCAGCCTTCGAAGGTTCGAATCCTTCTCCCTCCACCACTTTGTATTCAGGGCGCATGCGGGCGTCGTATAATGGCTATTACTCCAGCCTTCCAAGCTGATAATGCGGGTTCGATTCCCGCCGCCCGCTCCAAATTCGCTGATATGGCTCAGTCGGTAGAGCGCATCCTTGGTAAGGATGAGGTCCCCAGTTCGATTCTGGGTATCAGCACCATTTTTCAGGTCAATTATTTCTTCTTCTCTATATTCTCCATACCAAATAACGATACCTTAAAAATAATCAAGATTTAAAAATCAAAAGATAAATTTAGTTAAAACGAATTTAAGCTATTTGTAATTCAAATATTATTCATAATTTTTTACGAATAACTTGCATGAAAAACGAAAGCCCCTATAATTAGGTGCTCCGTTTGTAGGGGTAGCTCCAATTGGTAGAAAGGCGGTCTCCAAACCTATGTTTGTGAGTACGATTATCTCCCTCCTGCCACTGTCATCACCGTGTAACAGCGGATTTTTTTGTCTTAAGGTACAGGTTAAGTATGACTTCAAATACTGAAAACCAAGGAAAAGCTCTAGAAACCGTAAAATGGGTACTAGTTGCACTAATTCTAATTGGCACAGTTATTGGTAACAATATTTTTAGTGAAGAATCAGTGTTAATCCGCGCAGTTGCTGTAATTATTGCCGCTGTTATTGCTGGTGGCATTGCATTGCAGACAAGTAAAGGGCGCAATGCGCTTGAATTTGCATCTGAATCAAGAACAGAAGTACGTAAAGTAGTTTGGCCTACACGCCAAGAGGCGATCCAAACTACACTTATCGTATTAGTTGTTACTGCTATTATGGCGTTAGTGCTATGGGGATTAGATGGTATTCTAGTTCGTGTAGTGGCATTTATCACAGATGTAAAGGTATAAGTTCATGTCTGAACAGAAAATGAGATGGTACGTAGTTCAAGCCTTTTCCGGTTTTGAAGGTCGTGTTCAAAAAACATTACTTGAACATATTAAGATCCATGAAATGGAAGAATATTTCGGTGAAATACTTGTTCCTACGGAAGAAGTTGTTGAAATGCGTGCCGGTCAACGTCGCAAGAGTGAACGTAAGTTCTTTCCTGGCTACGTTTTAGTTCAAATGGTAATGAACGATGAATCATGGCATTTGGTAAGCAGTTTACCGCGTGTACTTGGTTTCATTGGTGGTACTAAAGAGCGTCCAGCTCCAATCACCCAAAAAGAAGCTGACCGCATTCTTAACCGTCTTCAGGACGCGATTGATAAGCCGCGTCCTAAAACGCTATTTGAAGTGGGTGAAGTGGTTCGTGTATCAGACGGCCCATTCGCAGACTTTAACGGTGTTGTAGAAGAAGTAGACTATGAAAAGAGTCGCTTAAAAGTTTCTGTATTGATCTTCGGTCGTTCTACTCCGGTTGAATTAGATTTCGGTCAAGTAGAAAAAGGCTAATGCCATTAACCTATTAGGTTAATGGTTAGGTCAAAGAAAATAAAATTAGCATTTTATTGAATGAAATTTCAACAAAATGCTTGGCAAGGGCAGCGATTATATCTATAATTCGCTGCCCTTGTTTTTCGGGAAGCTTGTATTCATGTCGGATACAGCGTTCGCACCCATATTTAAGGTAAATTAAAATGGCTAAAAAAGTTACTGCATATATTAAGCTGCAAGTTTCAGCTGGTATGGCGAATCCTAGTCCACCGGTTGGTCCTGCACTTGGTCAACACGGTGTTAACATCATGGAATTCTGTAAAGCGTTCAACGCAAAAACAGATTCTGTAGAGAAGGGTTCACCGACTCCTGTTGTTATCACAGTTTATTCTGATCGTTCGTTCACGTTCGTAACAAAGACTTCTCCAGCATCTTTCTTACTTAAGAAAGCGGCAGGCATCAAGTCTGGTTCTGGTCGTCCTAACACTGAGAAAGTGGGTACTGTTACTCGCGCTCAGCTGGAAGAGATCTCTAACACTAAACAACCAGACCTTACGGGCGCTGATCTAGAAGCTATGGTTCGCACTATTGCTGGTACAGCTCGCTCAATGGGCTTGAACGTAGAAGGATAATACTGATCATGGCTAAACTTTCTAAACGTATGCGTACGATCCGCGAAAAAGTGGAATCTACAAAAGCTTACGAAATCAACGAAGCTGTTGAACTTCTTAAAGAATTAGCATCTGCTAAATTCAAAGAAAGCATCGACGTTTCTGTAAACCTAGGTATTGATTCACGTAAATCTGACCAAAACGTTCGTGGCGCTACTGTGCTACCACACGGTACTGGTCGTGAAGTACGTGTTGCAGTATTTACACAAGGTGCTAACGCTGAAGCGGCTAAAGCTGCTGGCGCTGACATCGTAGGTATGGACGATCTAGCTGCACAAGTTAAAGCCGGTGAGCTTAACTTTGATGTTGTTATCGCATCTCCAGACGCTATGCGTGTTGTTGGTCAACTAGGTCAAATCCTAGGTCCACGTGGTTTAATGCCAAACCCTAAAGTTGGTACTGTAACTCCTGACGTTGCGACTGCAGTTAAAAATGCTAAGTCTGGTCAAGTTCGTTACCGTAACGACAAAGCTGGTATCAT
Organism: Moritella viscosa; assembly: GCA_000953735.1. Taxonomy (NCBI): domain Bacteria; kingdom Pseudomonadati; phylum Pseudomonadota; class Gammaproteobacteria; order Alteromonadales; family Moritellaceae; genus Moritella; species Moritella viscosa. Next base: position 248,944 of record LN554852.1, read on the forward strand.
CCACACTACTATCGGTAAAGTGGATTTTGAAGCAGCGCAAATCAAGGAAAACCTTGAAGCTCTACTTAAAGCATTAAGCAAGTCAAAGCCTGCTTCTGCTAAAGGTCAATTCATCAAGAAGATCAGCCTATCTACTACGATGGGTGCTGGTCTAACTGTTGATGTTGCAACTGTAGAGACTAAATAATTTACAGGAAGCAATTTATTTAGTATAATTTGCTTCCTTAAAATTAGTAGGTTGGTTAATACTAGTTTATTAGCATTAACGGATTTACAAAAAATGTGGGTTGAAGTGAGTAAATTGAGTTTAATACTTAATTTGGTTCACTTCCGTCCAAGACCGTAGGAGTTGTACTTACATTGTAAGCATAACTTAATAATGATCGGCTATTTTAGTTAATACTTGATCTTTCCTACGTAGATGGTGCAGGACCTCTGAAGAATTTATTTTTTTCTGGAATCCAAGCCGTAATGGTTCGACTTATATTACTGCCAAAAGCAAGATATTGGTCGGAAATTTTAAATACCGATTTTTTTCGGTTTTATCCAGGAGTATAGACCATGGCATTAGGTCTCGACGACAAAAAAGCAATTGTTGCTGAAGTCAACGAAGCTGCCAAGGCTGCGCTTTCTGCAGTAGTTGCTGATTCACGTGGCGTTACTGTAGGTGCAATGACTGGTCTTCGTAAGCTTGCTCGTGAGAATGGCGTCTACATCCGTGTAGTACGTAACACTCTTATGAAGCGTGCTGTTGAAGGTACGGATTTTGCGTGCCTTAACGAAGTATTTACCGGTCCAACTCTGATCGCATTCTCTAATGAGCACCCAGGTGCTGCAGCTCGTCTTTTAAAAGACTTCGCTGCACAAGAAGAATCTTTCGAAGTTAAAGCGTTAGCATTTGAAGGCGAATTTATCGGTGCAGAAAACATTGATAAACTAGCTAAACTACCAACATACGACGAAGCAATTGCTCAGTTAATGATGACTATGAAAGAAGCATCAGCTGGCAAACTTGTACGTACATTGGCTGCTTTACGCGATCAAAAAGAGCAAGAAGCTGCTTAATTTAGCCGCTTTGTCTAAAATAAATTTTAATATATTAGGAATGACACATGTCTATCACTAAAGACCAAATCATCGACGCAATTGCTGAACTTTCTGTTATGGAAGTTGTTGAATTAATCGAAGCAATGGAAGAAAAATTCGGCGTATCAGCTGCAGCTGCAGTTGTTGCTGGCGGCGGCGCTGCTGCTGCTGAAGAAGAGCAAACTGAATTCGACGTAATTCTTGCTTCTTTCGGCGAAAACAAAGTTAAAGCTATTAAAGCTGTTCGTGGCGCTACAGGTCTAGGTCTTAAAGAAGCTAAAGGTGTTGTTGAATCTGCACCAGTAGCTCTTAAAGAAGGCGTAGAAAAAGCTGAAGCTGAAGAACTTAAGAAAGTTCTAGAAGAAGCTGGTTGTACTGTTGAGATCAAATAGTCTATTCTTAAATAGATTATTGCCCTCATAAGGCATTGGCTGGTGATTTTTTAATCGCCGGCCTTTTTGCGCTATAGGATGTTTGGAAATTTCACATCATTTCAACCAAAATTCTGCGCACTGTTTAGAGCAATTCTTTTGTTCGAGACAGGATAAAAAACATATAATGATGTTGTTAGAGCTGTCCTTATTCAGGGCAGAGTGGGTCACTTATCAGCGAGCTGAGGAACCAAATGGTTTACTCTAATACCGAAAAAAAACGTATCCGTAAAGACTTTGGTAAAAGTGCACCAGTTGTGGCTAAACCGCAAATGTTGGCTATCCAAACTAGCTCTTTTAAAAAGTTTTTAGAAATGGATCACACAGGTGAATACGGCCTGGAAGCAGCATTCCGTAGCGTGTTCCCTATTAAAAGTTACTCTGGAACTTCAGAACTTCAATATGTATCGTACCGTCTAGGTGAACCAGTATTTGACGTTAAAGAATGTCAAATCCGTGGTGTTACTTATTCTGCACCGCTGCGTGTTAAATTACGTCTTGTATTATACGATCGTGATGCACCAGCTGGTACTATTAAAGATATCAAAGAACAAGAAGTCTACATGGGTGAAATCCCATTAATGACTGATACTGGTACTTTTGTTATCAATGGTACAGAGCGTGTTATCGTATCTCAGTTACACCGTAGTCCTGGTGTATTCTTCGATCACGACAAGGGTAAAACTCATTCATCAGGTAAAGTATTATATAACGCACGCGTTATTCCTTACCGTGGTTCATGGTTAGACTTTGAATTCGATCCGAAAGATAGTTTATTCGTTCGTATTGACCGTCGTCGTAAATTACCATCATCAATTATTCTTCGTGCACTAGAGTTCACGACGGAAGAAATCTTAGCAATCTTCTTTGATACTACACGTTTTGAAGTTAAAGATGGCAAGTTATTGATGGAACTAATGCCAGATCGTCTACGTGGCGAAACTGCGGCATTTGACATTATTGCTAACGGTGAAGTATACGTTGAAAATGGTCGTCGTGTTACAGCTCGTCATATCAAGAAATTTGAAAAAGACGGCGTAACAGAGATCGAAGTACCATTAGAGTATATCGCTGGTAAAGTTGCCTCTAAAGATTACGTTAATGAAGAAACAGGCGAAGTGATTGTTGCAGCGAATGCTGAACTAACACTAGAATCTGTTGCTGAATTGTCTCAAGCTGGTATCAAGGTAATTGATGTTCTTTATACGAACGACCTTGATGTAGGTAGTTATATGTCTGACACATTACGTGTTGACTCAACTACTAACAAACTTGAAGCGTTAGTTGAAATCTACCGCATGATGCGTCCTGGTGAACCACCAACGCGTGAAGCGGCTGAAGGTCTTTTCCAAAATCTATTCTTCGCAGAAGAACGTTATGATCTATCTACTGTAGGTCGTATGAAGTTCAACCGCCGTATTGGCCGCGAAGAAGATACTGGCTCAGGCATTCTGAATAAAGCAGATATTGTTGAAGTGATGAAAACTTTGATTAATATCCGTAACGGTAAAGGCGAAGTTGATGATATCGATCACCTTGGCAACCGTCGTATTCGTTCAGTTGGCGAAATGGCAGAAAACCAATTCCGTGTTGGTTTAGTTCGTGTAGAACGTGCTGTTCGTGAACGTCTAAGTCTTGGTGATCTTGATGCAGTAATGCCACAAGATTTAATCAATGCTAAGCCGATTTCAGCTGCGATTAAAGAGTTCTTTGGTTCATCACAACTGTCTCAGTTCATGGATCAAAATAACCCATTGTCAGAAGTGACGCACAAACGTCGTATTTCTGCATTAGGTCCTGGTGGTCTAACACGTGAACGTGCTGGTTTTGAGGTACGTGACGTACATCCAACTCACTACGGTCGTTTATGTCCGATTGAGACTCCAGAGGGACCAAACATTGGTCTAATTAACTCACTAGCTGTATTTGCCCGTACTAACGATTATGGTTTCTTAGAAACGCCATTCCGTAAAGTAATCAACGGTAAAGTCACTAATGACGTTCAATACCTTTCAGCTATCGAAGAAGGTCTGTATGCAGTAGCACAGGCTAACGCAACTATCGATACTAACGGTGTATTACAAGATGAATTTATTCCATGTCGTCACAAAGGTGAAACAACCTTTATGTCTTCGGATCAAATTCAGTATATGGACGTATCTCCACAGCAAATTATTTCTGTGGCGGCATCGCTAATTCCGTTCCTAGAACACGATGATGCTAACCGTGCATTGATGGGTGCGAACATGCAACGTCAAGCAGTACCAACACTAAATGCTGATAAGCCATTAGTGGGTACTGGTATCGAACGCGCGGTAGCAATCGATTCTGGTGTAACTGTTGTTGCAAAACGTGGCGGTTCAATCGACTATGCTGATGCAAGTCGTATCATCGTTAAAGTTAACGAAGATGAACTAGTACCTGGTGAAGCGGGTATTGATATCTACACGCTAACTAAGTACACACGTTCGAACCAAAACACATGTATTAACCAACGCCCAACAGTATTAACTGGTGAAGCTGTGGTTAAAGGTGATGTGCTTGCTGACGGTCCTTCAACAGACCTTGGTGAATTGGCTCTTGGCCAAAACATGCGTATCGCATTCATGCCTTGGAATGGTTACAACTTCGAGGATTCAATCCTTGTATCTGAACGTGTTGTAAAAGAAGATCGTCTAACGACTATCCACATTCAAGAATTATCATCGATTGCGCGTGATACTAAACTTGGTAGCGAAGAGATTACTGCGGACATCCCTAACGTGGGTGAAAGTGCATTATCTAAGCTAGATGAGTCTGGTATCGTTTACGTTGGTGCTGAAGTTAAGCCGGGTGATATCCTGGTAGGTAAAGTAACCCCTAAAGGTGAAACACAATTAACGCCTGAAGAAAAGCTTCTACGAGCTATCTTCGGTGAAAAAGCATCAGATGTGAAAGACAGTTCATTACGTGTACCTAACTCTGTTTACGGTACTGTAATTGACGTGCAAGTATTTACCCGTGATGGCGTAGATAAAGATAAACGTGCACAAGACATCGAACAGATGCAATTACGTGAAGCGAAAAAAGATTTAACTGAAGAATTATCTATCTTCGAAGAAAGCTTATTCGGTCGCGTTAAATCTCTATTACTTACTGCAGGTAAAACGGAAGAGCAACTTAATGCTGTTTCTCGCGCACAATGGTTAGAGATTGTTCTTGCTGATGAAGAACAACAGACTCAATTAGAAGGCTTAGCTAAGCAACATGATGAGCTAAGAGCTGACTTTGATTCTAAGTTTGATATCAAACGCCGTAAAATTACCCAAGGTGATGACTTAGCACCGGGTGTACTTAAGATTGTTAAAGTATACCTAGCTGTTAAACGTCGTATCCAACCGGGTGATAAGATGGCCGGTCGTCATGGTAACAAAGGTGTGATCTCAACAATCGTTCCTATTGAAGACATGCCACACGATAAGTTTGGTGAGCCAGTTGATATCGTACTGAACCCACTGGGTGTACCATCGCGTATGAACATCGGTCAGGTACTTGAAGTTCACTTGGGCCTTGCTGCTCGTGGTATCGGTAGTAAAATCGATAACATGATTAAAGAGCAACAAGATCTTGCTAAGATCCGTGAATTTATGCAAAAAGCATACGATATCGGTGATTCGCATCAGAAAGTTGATTTATCAACTTATTCTGATGAGCAAGTTCGTGTTCTTGCGCATAACTTACGTAAAGGTCTGCCAATGGCAACACCTGCGTTTGATGGTGCTGCAGAAGCTGAAATCAAAGAAATGCTTAAACTGGCTGATTTACCAGAATCTGGCCAATTAGAGTTATTCGATGGCCGTACTGGTGACCTATTCGAACGTCCAGTTACCGTTGGTTACATGTACATGCTGAAACTGAATCACTTGGTTGATGACAAGATGCATGCACGTTCTACCGGTTCTTACAGCCTAGTTACTCAGCAGCCGCTGGGTGGTAAAGCTCAGTTCGGTGGTCAGCGTTTCGGTGAGATGGAAGTATGGGCTCTGGAAGCATACGGTGCAGCATATACTCTACAAGAGATGCTAACTGTTAAGTCTGATGACGTGAATGGTCGTACTAAGATGTATAAAAACATCGTAGACGGCGATCATCGTATGGACCCAGGTATGCCTGAATCATTCAACGTATTGTTGAAAGAGATCCGCTCATTGGGTATCAACATCGAACTAGATGAAAACAAAGGTAAGAAATAAGCTCTTTTTAAGAGATTATTCAGACTTTTGAATTAGCATTGCGCCTCGACTCATTTTGTGAGTTGAGGCTGCGTAGTTTTCACTCCCAGTGGAGAAAAACGTGAAAGACTTATTAAAGTTTCTAAAACAGCAAGGTAAGACCGAAGAGTTCGATGGTATCAAGATTGGTCTAGCTTCTCCGGAACAGATCCGTTCTTGGTCTTTTGGTGAAGTTAAAAAGCCAGAAACCATCAACTACCGTACCTTCAAACCTGAGCGTGACGGTTTATTCTGTGCGCGTATTTTCGGCCCAGTAAAAGATTACGAATGTCTTTGCGGAAAATATAAGCGTCTGAAGCACCGTGGTGTTATCTGTGAAAAATGTGGCGTAGAAGTAACGCAAACTAAAGTTCGTCGTGACCGTATGGGCCACATCGAATTAGCGTCTCCTGTTGCACACATTTGGTTCTTGAAATCATTACCATCTCGCATCGGTCTATTACTAGACATGACGCTACGTGATATCGAACGTATTCTTTACTTCGAATCATATGTTGTTATCGAACCTGGTATGACTTCGCTAGAGCGTGGCATGATGCTGACTGAAGAGCAGTATCTTGACAACCTAGAAGAATGGGGTGATGAATTTGATGCGAAGATGGGTGCAGAAGCTGTACTTTCTTTGTTACAAGATCTAAACCTAAGCCAAGACATTGAAGAAATGCGTGAAGAATTAGAGACTACAAACTCTGAAACTAAACGTAAGAAGATCACTAAACGTCTTAAACTAATGGAAGCATTCGCTGTATCTGGTAACAAACCAGAGTGGATGATCATGAACGTACTGCCGGTATTACCGCCAGATCTTCGTCCATTAGTTCCACTAGATGGTGGCCGTTTTGCGACTTCTGATCTAAATGACCTTTACCGTCGTGTGATCAACCGTAATAACCGTCTAAAACGCCTATTAGATCTAGCTGCACCAGATATCATCGTACGTAATGAAAAACGTATGTTACAAGAATCTGTTGATGCACTATTAGATAATGGTCGTCGTGGTCGTGCGATTACAGGTTCTAACAAACGTCCTCTTAAATCTCTTGCTGATATGATCAAGGGTAAACAAGGTCGTTTCCGTCAGAATCTACTTGGTAAACGTGTGGATTACTCTGGTCGTTCTGTAATTACAGTTGGACCAACGCTACGCTTACACCAATGTGGTCTACCTAAGAAAATGGCACTTGAGCTATTCAAGCCATTCATCTACGGTAAATTAGAATCACTTGGTTTTGCTACAACGATTAAAGCAGCTAAGAAAATGGTTGAACGCGAAGGCGCTGAAGTTTGGGATATCCTAGACGGCGTGATCCGCGAACATCCAGTAATGCTTAACCGTGCACCAACTCTTCATAGACTTGGTATTCAAGCATTCGAACCTGTTCTAATTGAAGGTAAAGCGATTCAGTTACACCCATTAGTATGTTCTGCATACAACGCCGATTTCGATGGCGATCAGATGGCTGTACACGTACCGTTAACAATTGAAGCTCAATTGGAAGCGCGTACACTGATGATGTCTACGAATAACATTCTTTCACCTGCGAATGGTGAACCGGTTATCGTACCTTCTCAAGACGTTGTATTAGGTCTTTACTACATGACTCGTTCTGGCGTTGCTGCTAAGGGTGAAGGCATGGTATTAGGTAGCCCTGAAGAAGCTGAAAAGCTTTATCGCAGCCACCTTGTTGAGCTACATGCACGTGTTAAAGTACGTATTACTGAACATCTTAAAGATGAAGACACTGGTGAAGTTACAGTTCGCACTGAACTGAAAAACACAACAGTTGGTCGTGCGATCCTTTCGTTAGTAGCACCTAAAGGTCTACCATATGAATTAATCGATCCGGCTAAAACTTTATCTGCTGAAGAAGAAGCGAAACTTGAAGCGAATCCAGCTAACTGGATCCTGAAAGTATCTAACGAAGCGTTAGGTAAAAAGCAGATCTCTAAGCTACTGAATGACTGTTACCGTCTATTAGGTCTGAAAGATACTGTTGTTTTCGCTGATCAACTAATGTACACCGGTTTCCATTACGCTGCACTTTCTGGTGCATCTGTTGGTATCGATGACATGGTTATTCCTGACGCGAAGAAAACGCTAATTGATGAAGCTGAAGTTGAAGTAACTCAAATTCAAGAGCAATTCCAATCAGGTCTTGTTACTGCGGGTGAGCGTTACAATAAAGTTATTGATATTTGGGCGCGTGCCAATGAGCATATCTCAAAAGCAATGATGGATAACTTGTCTACAGAAACTAAAGTTAACTCTTTAGGTGATACTGAGACACAGAAATCTTTCAACAGCATTTACATGATGGCCGATTCTGGTGCTCGTGGTAGTGCGGCACAGATTCGTCAGCTAGCTGGTATGCGTGGTCTGATGGCGAAACCGGATGGTTCAATTATTGAAACACCGATTACCGCTAACTTCCGTGAAGGTCTAAACGTACTTCAGTACTTCATCTCAACGCATGGTGCGCGTAAAGGTCTAGCCGATACAGCACTTAAAACAGCAAACTCGGGTTACCTAACTCGTCGTCTTGTTGACGTTGCACAAGATCTTGTAATTAACGAGATTGATTGTGGTACTGAAAATGGTCTAATCATTACTCCTCATATTGAAGGTGGTGATGTTGTTGAACCATTACGCGATCGTGTTCTTGGTCGTGTTGTTGCTGAAGATGTATTAAAACCTGGTTCTGACGAAGTTCTATTACCACGTAATACATTACTTGATGAAAAACTTTGTGATTTCTTAGAAGAGCACTCAGTTGATCAAATGAAAGTACGCTCTGTAATTACTTGTGACAATGACTTCGGTGTTTGTGCAGCTTGTTACGGTCGTGATTTAGCACGTGGTGTTATGGTTGGTCAAGGTGAAGCAGTTGGTGTTGTTGCAGCACAATCAATTGGTGAACCTGGTACACAGTTAACGATGCGTACATTCCACATTGGTGGTGCGGCATCGAGAGCCTCTGCAGAAAATAATATCCAAGTGAAAAACACGGGTACTATTAAGTTCCATAACGAAAAATTCGTTGAGAACGCAGATGGCAAACTGGTTATTACTTCACGTTCATCAGAAATTACGATTATTGATGAAAACGGTCGTACTAAAGAAAGCCATAAATTACCTTACGGTTCTGTTGTTGAATATAAAGACGGCGCAGCTGTTGAGTCTGGTAGCATTATTGCTAACTGGGACCCGCATACTCACCCAATCATCACCGAGGTGGCAGGTCAAATTAAGTTTGTTGACTTAATTGATAGTATCACGGTTACTAAGCAAACTGATGATCTAACTGGTCTATCTAGCACGGTAATTCTGGATCCTGCAGCACGTGTTGCCGCTGGTAAAGATTTACGTCCTATGGTTAAACTTGTTGATGCAGCAGGTAATGATTTATTCATTCCTGGTACAGAAGTTATTGCACAATACTTCTTACCTTCAAATGCAATCGTTAACTTAGAAGATGGCGCATTAGTGACTATTGGTGAAGCGTTAGCGCGTATTCCTCAAGAAAGCTCGAAAACACGTGATATTACGGGTGGTCTACCACGCGTAGCGGATCTGTTTGAAGCTCGTCAGCCAAAAGATGCTGCTATTTTAGCGGAAATCTCAGGTACTATTAGTTTCGGTAAAGAAACTAAAGGTAAACGTCGTCTAGTTATCACACCTACTGATGGTGCTGAAGCTTACGAAGAGATGATCCCTAAATGGCGTCACTTGAACGTGTTCGAAGGTGAGAAGGTTGCTAAAGGTGAAGTTATCGCCGATGGTCCTGAATCAGCACACGATATTCTACGTCTACGTGGTATTAGCCATGTTGCGAACTATATCGCGAACGAAGTTCAAGAAGTATACCGTTTACAAGGCGTAAAGATTAACGATAAGCACATTGAAACTATCGTTCGTCAAATGCTACGTAAAGCTAACGTAATCTCTGCTGGTGATAGTAACTTCTTACCAGGTGAGCAAGCTGAAGTTTCACGTCTGAAAATTGCTAACCGTCAGCTAGAAGCTGAAGGCAAGCAACCAGCCGTGTTCCAACACATGCTTATGGGTATTACTAAAGCGTCTCTTGCAACTGAATCATTTATCTCAGCTGCATCGTTCCAAGAAACAACACGTGTTCTAACAGACGCTGCTGTTCATGGTAAGATTGATGACCTTCGTGGTCTGAAAGAGAACGTTATCGTTGGTCGTCTGATCCCTGCAGGTACAGGCTTCTCTTATCACCAAGAACGTGCGAAAAAACGTGCTGGTAAAGTAGAAGAAGTAATGCAAGAAATCACTACTGATGAAGCTGAACAGAACTTAGCAAACCTACTAAATAACCTTTAATTGATTTGCTGAATGCAATTAAAGTCGTGTGTAAGTGATGACAGACCCACTGATTCACTTACACATAGTTATTAGATAGTAAAGGCGCCCTTTTATAGGGCGCTTTTTTTTGCTTGTTTTTTAGCGCAATACCAGTCTATACTCCGATACATCTTGTCGGAGTGCTTTAGGGCTGAGACCATTTAATAATGGGATCCGTGGAACCTGATCAGGCTAATACCTGCGTGAGGAAACAAGAGTGATTAATATGAATATTATTCGTGTGATTGTAAGCTAGCCATAGGGAAATCAGGCCGCTTACTGTTACATTTACGATCAATATATCTATATCACTACTCTCCATACTCAACGACAAGCAATCATCTTATTAGAAAGGAATGAGTGCTATGTCTACTACCAATATAAATCAAAGCAGTAATACCAAAAAACTAACTCGCCGTGAAAATCGCGAAAATGCACAAGAGTTTATTAATAATCTCAGTTGTGAACCGTTTCCTAATTCAGAAAAATTTCATCTCACAGGTAGTCGTGACAATATTCAAGTGGCGATGCGGAAAATCAATCTGGACGAGACGTTAGTCGCAGGCAGTAAAGACGATCCGGTTTATGAGCAAAATGAATCTATCCCCGTTTACGATACATCGGGTCCCTATACCGATCCGGCTATTGAAATAAACGTACACCAAGGCTTACCAAAATTAAGACAACAATGGATCGCAGAGCGTAACGATATTGAAGCATTAGAGATCGTTACTTCGCACTTTGCCCAGCAGCGTCTTGCTGATGACGGCATTGACCATATCCGCTTTGAGCATTTACCAAAACCATTGAAAGCCATTGATGGTCAAAATGTCACCCAGATGCATTACGCACGTAAAGGGATCATTACTCCAGAAATGGAATACATCGCGATCCGTGAAAACATGGGACGTGAGTTGATCCATAACGAGCTGTTATTAAAACAACATGCCGGCAATGATTTTGGTGCCAGTATTCCGGAAAAAATCACAGGTGAATTTGTCCGTGATGAAGTAGCGCGTGGTCGTGCGATCATCCCTGCCAACATCAATCATCCAGAATCTGAGCCGATGATCATCGGTCGTAACTTTCTTGTAAAAGTAAACGCCAACATTGGTAATTCGTCAGTCACATCATCGATTGAAGAAGAAGTCGAGAAGCTAGTATGGGCGACACGCTGGGGTGCTGACACGGTAATGGACTTATCCACAGGCCGTAATATTCATGAAACGCGTGAGTGGATCCTCCGTAATTCACCTGTGCCGATTGGTACTGTGCCGATCTATCAGGCTCTAGAGAAGGTAAATGGGATCGCCGAGGATCTTACTTGGGAAGTATTCCGCGATACCTTGATCGAACAAGCTGAGCAAGGTGTTGACTACTTTACTATTCATGCTGGCGTATTGCTTCGATATGTACCAATGACGGCAAAACGTCTTACCGGGATCGTGTCGCGTGGTGGCTCGATTATGGCGAAATGGTGTTTGACGCATCATAAAGAAAACTTTGCTTATGACCATTTCGAAGAAATCTGTGCGATTTGTAAAGCTTATGATGTATCTCTGTCATTAGGTGATGGCATGCGTCCAGGTTGTGCGGCTGATGCGAATGATGAAGCCCAATTTGCTGAATTAGAAACCTTAGGTGAGTTAACGAAGGTCGCGTGGGAACAAGACGTACAAGTTATTATCGAAGGCCCAGGTCATATCCCAATGCACATGATTAAAGAGAATGTTGAAAAGCAGCTCGATATTTGTCATGAAGCGCCTTTTTATACCTTAGGTCCACTGACAACCGATATCTCACCGGGCTACGATCACTTTACGTCGGGTATTGGTGCTGCGCAAATCGGTTGGTACGGTTGTGCAATGTTGTGTTATGTGACACCCAAAGAACATTTAGGCCTACCGAATAAAGAAGACGTTAAGCAAGGTATGATCACTTATAAGATCTCTGCGCATGCGGCTGATTTAGCGAAAGGTTTCCCGGGTGCTCAAATCCGTGACAATGCGATGTCGAAAGCGCGTTTTGAATTCCGTTGGAATGATCAATTTAACCTAGCATTAGACCCTGATACTGCACGTGCTTATCACGATGAAAATATCCCTCAAGAATCCGGTAAAGTTGCGCATTTTTGCTCTATGTGTGGACCAAAATTTTGTTCAATGAAGATCTCACAAGATGTCCGTGATTACACTGCCGAGCAAGAAAAAATCAGTATTCAATTACTCGATGAAGTAGTTGTGATTGATGCCGAAGCTGGGATGACGCAGATGTCTGAAGAATTTAAAAAGCACGGTGCCGAATTATATCTACCACCAACACATGATGCGGTAAATGGTCGTGTGACTGAATCTACAATTGAGAAAGTGGAATAATTATTTAATGACTCAAGCCATTATTTGGACTATCGCGAGCTTTGCTGCTCGCGATAATGTTGCGACTAAAACTGATATTAATGCGATTAATGCGTTGGGTGGACGTGGTTATCATGTAACGACGACACTATTATCTGATGCGGATTTTTCTGCTGAGTTAGCGATATTGACTGCCGCACCGGTAGCGTCTGCCATTAAAGTAGGTGTGATAGCTTCAACCTCACATGTAGAGATCTTAGCTGATTTTTTACAGGGCTATAAGCAAAAACATCCAGAACTCACTGTTATCTATGAGCCGTTATCAATTTCATTATCTGATATGGCAAAGATTGAATCAGCAGGAAACGTGCTAATAAATGTGATTAAAATACGCTTATTACCAATCGTGGATGTATTGATCTTACCGCAAGAGCAAGGCGGAACAGATGTTGCCATGTTATTTGCTGCGACGAAACAAGCGATCAACTCACTACTGAACCTCGGTGTAAAAAGTGTTTGTGCGAAAGCGATTGCTGTTAATAATAAGCAGCAATCTATCGTCCTCGATGTTTATATTGATGGACAACGTGAAATCTTATTATCGTCACCAAACGTGACATTAACGCCATCAAGTAAAGATGAAAACAGTGGCGTTTTTTCTTCAGCGTTGGCAACTGTGATAGCCCAAGATTATCCGGTAGATGATGCATTAGTGGTAGCCAGAGCCTACTTGAACCAAACTTCTGATGGTTGGCCTACAGATCGCAGTGACTTCCCACAGGTCGTCTTACCGAATACGGAATTAGGCGATCAGCTTGGCTTAGTTCTGCAAATGCAATTAGCTTATGATTTTGCACCTTGTGATACCAATCGCCTTGGGCTATATCCGGTTGTGGATACGATCGAATGGTTAGATAAAGTGTTACAACAAGGGGTTAAAACCCTGCAATTACGTATTAAAGATAAAGCCCCTTCCGAAGTTGTTGATGATATTAAAGCTGCTGTGGCATTAGGCCGGCAATACAAAGCGCGTTTATTTATCAATGATTATTGGCAATTAGCGATTGAGCATGGTGCTTATGGTGTACATTTAGGTCAAGAAGATATGCTTACTGCAGATTTTGTTGCGATAAAAAAAGCGGGTTTAAAACTGGGTTTAAGCACACATGGTTATTATGAAATATTACGTGCACATCAAATAAAACCGAGTTATATCGCCCTTGGCCATATCTATCCGACAGTCACTAAAGACATGCCTTCAAAGCCACAAGGATTAAAGCGTTTACAGCGTTATGCTGATTTAATGCAAGATTATCCCTTGGTCGCTATCGGCGGTATTAGCATAGCTAGAGCGCCACAAGTGGCTGCGACAGGTGTGGGTAGTGTCGCTGTCGTCACGGCGATAACTCGTGCTGACGATTATAAACAAGCCATTGCCGACTTACTGGCGATCGCTGAACCGCAATCATCCTTAACCTGTGTGAGTCCTTAATATGACCGGATTAAGTGATCAGGAATATATGCGTTATAGCGCGCACTTACTGCTTAGTGATATCGGTGAGCAGGGACAATTAGCACTGCGTAATGCCAACGTATTGATTGTCGGTGTAGGTGGCCTTGGTGCACCTGTTGCTCTGTATTTAGCTTCTGCGGGTGTTGGTCATTTATATTTAGCGGATGATGATTATGTTGAGCTAAGTAATCTACAACGGCAGGTTATTTTCACTCAACAGCAGTTAAAGCAGACTAAGGTTAGCGCGGCAAAAACCTCGTTAGGACAGCTTAATCCACATATAAGTGTCACGGCAATCGCACAACGAGTAACCCTCGATAGTGCGAATAATCAAATGGCAGATATGCTTTCCCAAATTGATTTGGTCATTGATTGCAGCGATAACATGCTGACTAGGCAAGCAATAAATAAGATCTGTGTAACCCAAAAACTACCGTTAATAGTGGGCGCTGGTATTCGTATGGAAGGGCAGCTGATCTCGTTTAACGCACAGCAAACTGATTCGGCGTGTTATCACTGCTTATATCCTTTTGAAGAAACTGCAGAAACGAATAGTTGCAGTACCTCGGGAGTACTTGGCCCCTTGGTTGGTGTTATTGGTTCTTTGCAAGCATTGGAAGCGATTAAATATTTAACTGGCATGCAGGTGTCGTCACTAAATAGGTTAATGCGTTTTGATGGTAAAACCTTGCAATGGCAGTATCTCTCTGTCACTAGAAATCCTGACTGTTCTGTGTGTGCAGGTCGCTAATACCAATACGAAATATAAGTGCTGAATATAAATAGTAAAACTAAGCAGTTAATTAAATAACCTCATGGCTGAATATTTGGATGTGAGGGAAAGGAAGAGAAGATGAAATTAATCATTAACGATGAAATAAAGAACCTAGCCGTGACGACGATAACGTCATTACTGGTCACATTGGAACAGCCTGAAAAAGGCATCGCAGTGGCGGTTAACCAAGCTGTTATTACGCGTCATAATTGGGATGATTTTCAACTTTCAGAAAATGATCAAGTGACTTTATTTCAAGCCATTGCAGGAGGCTAAATGTCAGTAACAACGCTACAACCAACATTTATATTACCCAGTGATGAGCTTGTCATTGCCGATAAAACCTTTTCATCACGGTTATTTACCGGTACGGGGAAATTTAGCGATCAAAAAATAATGGCTGCTGCCTTGATTGCATCTCAATCCCAGTTAGTGACTATGGCATTAAAACGCATTGATTTAGCTAATCAAGATGACGATATTCTTAAGCCTTTGATTGCAGCTGGCATGAACTTATTACCCAATACGTCTGGTGCGCGTGATGCCAAAGAAGCGGTATATGCTGCGCAATTAGCACGTGAAGCATTGCAAACCAATTGGATTAAATTAGAAATTCATCCTGACCCTAAATACTTACTACCTGATCCAATTGAAACCTTAAAGGCCACTGAACAATTAGCGCGTGATGGTTTTCATGTGTTGCCATACATTCATGCCGATCCGGTATTGTGTAAACGTTTGGAAGCCGTGGGTACTACTGCAGTTATGCCGTTAGGTGCACCTATTGGTTCAAACAAAGGTATTCGTACTGCGGAGTTCTTAGAGATTATTATTGATCAATCGACAGTGCCTGTAATTGTTGATGCTGGTATTGGTGCGCCATCACATGCGGCGTTAGCCATGGAGATGGGCGCGGATGCAGTACTTGTTAATACCGCTATTGCGGTGGCTAAAGATCCTGTGGCAATGAGTCAAGCATTTGCGTTAGCCGTGCAAGCAGGTCGCCAAGCTTATTTAGCTGGGTTAGGTAGCCAAGCACAAACTGCAGTTGCTTCCAGTCCATTAACCGCATTTTTAGATCTGTAATAACGCCAACTTAAGGTATAAACATGAGTTTTTACGAGCAGTTACAAAAATTAGATTGGGATGATATTCGCTTATCGATTTATGCCAAAACGGCGGCGGATGTTGAGCGTGCATTAACGAAAGAGCGACTCGATTTGGATGACTTTCAAGCCTTAATTTCACCTGCGGCAGAACCTTATTTAGAGCAGATGGCACAGCGTAGTGTACAGTTAACACGACAACGTTTTGGTAATACTATCCAATTCTATGTGCCGTTATACCTTTCTAATATGTGCTCTAATATTTGTACCTATTGTGGTTTCTCGATGCATAACAAAATTCGTCGTACCACGCTGGATATGAAGCAGTTAAACAGTGAAGCGCGAGCGATTAAAAAAATGGGTTTTGATCATTTGTTATTAGTGGCAGGTGAATCGGAGCGTAAAGTGGGGATGCCGTATTTCCGTCAGGTATTTAATGAATTGAAATCGCAGTTCTCGCATTTATCCTTGGAAGTGCAGCCGCTAGAACAAGCCGATTATGAAGAACTAAAAGAATTGGGGTTAGATTCAGTATTAGTGTATCAAGAAACCTATCATCCCCGGACGTATGCCGAGCACCATATCAAAGGTAAGAAGTCTGATTTTAAATATCGAATTGAAACCCCAGACAGGTTAGGCAAAGCTGGTATTCATAAAATGGGGCTAGGTGCATTAATTGGCTTAGATGAATGGCGTACCGACTGTTTTCATGTTGCTGCGCATTTAGATTATTTGCAAAAATGTTATTGGCAAACCAAGTATTCAATTTCTTTCCCACGTTTAAGACCCTGTGAAGGTGCATTTCAGCCGAAGTCGATTATGAATGATCGCCAATTAGTACAGTTGATTTGTGCTTATAGATTGTTTAATCCGGATGTGGAATTATCGTTATCGACGCGAGAGTCCGAGTATTTTCGTGACAATGTTATTCCATTAGGGATCACCAGTATTAGTGCGGGTTCGAAAACCCAACCCGGTGGTTATTCTGACGATACAGAGAAAGCCTTAGAACAGTTTGAAATAGATGATGATCGTTCACCGACGGAAATGGCAGAGTTAGTCAAAACGATGGGCTTAGAAGTGGTTTGGAAAGATTGGGATAGGTCGTTAACGGCACTAAAATAATGCAGACAGGCTGCTATCGCATAACGCGAACGCAGCCTATATTATAAAACCTGTTATGAATTATGACGATCTCTCTACTTTAGAGGCAGTTCTTGTGAAACGTTTACTGATTAATTCAATCGGTAATTTACACAGTAAAACACCTGCAGTTAGCATTACCATCATGAGTAATGATTCGTGGCTAATTGTTTTGCCGTTGATTGTACTGTCCAAACCAAGCGCGATAACGGGGAACACAAGGAAACAGATTGATGCTTGAAACGGACTTGCCACTTTATTTAACTGGAAGTAAGCCATGATGCCGCCAATACCAGCAATAACACCAAGGTAAATAACAGATAACCAAGATGTTAATGTGAATGTGCTAAAGTCGGGTTGCTCTGTGAATGCACCAACAGTCAATAATAATACTGCAGCAACAAGACATGGTAGTGCATTATAAGTCAGTACGTGAATACCCTGACAACGCGTTTGTACACTGGTATAAATTGTCGCGTGCATTAATACGGCTAACACTAATGCGCCAACACCTATTAGGCTACCATTTGCACTCACGCCCATCTCATTACTAATAATTGTAATTAAACTGAACAAAGCAATTGCAAGGCCTGCTACTTGGTGGATGTGTACTTTTTGGCGGTGTACTAATACGGCGAACGCCAATACAACAACCGGCATAGTGGCAAAAATAATAGACGCCAAGCCTGACGAAATATATTGCTCACCAAAAATCATTAAGGTAAATGGCGCTGCAAAATAAAACACGCTGATTAACGCAAATTCAAGATTTTTACCTTTTGGGAACATCAGCGGGATATTGAGTTTGCGAGCAGCTAAAATTAATAGCGGTGCAGCTAGTGCAAAGCGTAATCCAGTTGCAGTGATCGGTGGAATTGAATGAACTGCAATTTCCATAGCCATCCAGGTTGTACCCCAGATCAAACATACAGATGCAAATAATAATGTGGCGACGAGTTTTGTATTCATAAGGCTATCTCTATATTAGTGCTGGAATATTTAATACGATAATTTTATGCTTTTTACTGAGAAAGATGTTTTCCTATTTTCTTTATAAATAGTATTTTAAAGCCAATAAATACTCCAAAAGTTATTATTTGGAGTATTTATTTGTTTTTCATTGTGATTGGTCGCTGTATTTATAGTGCAATATTGTTTTTATTAGAATAAATTTCTGGATGGGGTTATTAAGCTCCGAGGTATTCTTTATCTTATCACTCGATTGGTGGTATTCACCCCAATCCCACTTTTATCATGGGTGACTCTCCACCCATTATAAAAGTGTACTAAGAAACATTATAATCTAAGCTTTTGTTATTATTGTTTTTTATCATTACATGCAATTGTGGCTCAATGGTTGCTATATGGTTATCGTACTGTTAATTAAGTTGATTTCATCTTGATTGACAACGTTATAATTATATGGAGATTATTATGTTTAAATACGCAACGGCAATATCGATAGTACTGGCTAGCATGAGCTCGTTTACGGCTCAAGCCTCTTCAGGTGCCTGTGACCCTGGTGAAATCGTGATTAAATTTAGTCATGTGACGAATACTAGCAAGCATCCTAAGGGCATTGCCGCTTCATTACTGGAAGAGCGAGTAAATAAAGAGATGAACGGTAAAGCTTGTATGCAAGTTTTCCCTAACTCAACACTTTATGATGATAATAAAGTACTTGAAGCCTTGTTAAATGGTGATGTGCAATTAGCCGCACCATCTCTGTCTAAGTTTGAAAAAATCACCAAAAAATTCCGTATTTTTGATCTTCCTTTTCTCTTTGATGACATTACTGCCGTCGATCGTTTCCAGAACTCTGAATCCGGTGAAAAGTTGAAAAACTCAATGCGTCGCCGTGGTTTACAGGGCTTGGCATTTTGGCATAACGGCATGAAGCAAATGTCTGCTAACCGTCCGCTTATTTACCCTGAAGATGCACAAGGTTTGAAATTCCGCGTGCAAGCGTCTGATGTACTTGTTGCACAGTTTGAGCAACTGGGCGCTAACCCACAAAAAATGTCGTTTAAAGAAGTTTACGGCGGCCTACAAACCAAAGTTATTGATGGTCAGGAGAATACTTGGTCGAATACTTATGGTAAAAAATTCTTCGAAGTTCAAGACGGTGTAACTGAAACTAACCACGGTATTCTTGATTACCTACTTGTCACATCAAATCGTTGGTGGGCTAAATTACCGAACGATGTGAAAGTGCAACTGCGTCAAATTATCGTTGAAGTGTCTGCAACGCGTAATGCCGAATCAACACGTATTAACAATGAAAATAAAAATAATATTATAGCGGCTGGTGGTGTTGTTCGTACATTAACACCAGAACAACGCGAAGCTTGGGTGGCTAAGCTACAACCTGTTTGGTCTAAGTTCGAGAAAGATATTGGCAGTGACTTAATTCAGAAAGCATTAGCGTCGAATAAATCATAATATCGTGCGGCATAAGTGACTTATGCCGCGTTAAGCTAATAAGGGAACCAGTATGAATAATGGATTATGGGAACGCTTAGGGCGTTTATCCGATAGCCTCGAAGAATTAAATATAGCCATGTCACTTGGTGTGATGACCTTGCTTACGTTTGCCAATGTTGTGTTTCGGTATTTGTTTAATGGCAATATTTTATGGGCGTTAGAATTAACCGTATTTTTATTTGCTTGGCTAGTGTTAGTGGGTGCATCGTACGGCGTAAAAAAACATTCTCATATCGGTGTTGATATTCTAATTAACATGGCACCAGTTAAACTACGTAAACTTTATGCTGTTATGGCGGTAAGTTTGTGCTTACTTTTCTCTGTGTTGTTATTGATCGGCTCGTGGAATTATTGGTATCCGTTTATTACTGATCAAGCTTGGTATGAAACAGATGACATTCCGATGCCGGAGTTCTTACAGTTTCTTGCTGATTGGCTTAATGAAGGTGAACAGTATGAAAAATTACCTCGTTTTATTCCTTATTTTTCCCTACCGTTGGGAACTGCATTGCTGACATTTAGGTTTTCACAACTGCTTTGGCAAGTACTTACTAATAAAATAGACCGCGTGATCGCAAGTCACGAAGCTGAAGACGCGTTGGCGGTATTAGAAGAAGATAACAAGGATTAAGTTATGGTTTTAGTTATATTGTTATTGATGATCATCGGTTTCATGATGTTCGGCGTACCGATTGCTGTGTCACTTGGTTTATCGAGTATCCTATTCTTACTTGTTAATTCAGATGCGAGTTTAGCATCCGTTGCACAAACGTTATTTAATGCATTTGCTGGGCATTACACGTTATTGGCGATTCCATTTTTTATCTTGGCATCAACCTTTATGTCGACGGGTGGTGTTGCCCAACGAATAATTCGTTTTGCAATTGCTATCGTGGGTTGGTTCCCAGGCGGTTTAGCGATTGCTTCGGTGGTTGCGTGTATGATGTTTGCCGCGCTATCTGGCTCATCTCCTGCAACCGTTGTCGCTATCGGTAGTTTAGTTATCGCAGGTATGGTGAAAAATGGCTATAGCAAAGAATTCGCTGCTGGGGTTATTTGTAATGCTGGTACGCTTGGGATATTGATCCCGCCTTCTATCGTAATGGTTGTGTATGCTGCAGCAACGGATGTGTCCGTTGGTCGCATGTTTCTCGCTGGGGTTGTACCGGGAATGTTAGCGGGACTAATGCTTATTATCGCTATTTTTATTACAGCCAAAGTTAAAAAACTACCTGCTCAACCGTTTGTTGGTTGGAGTGAGATCTTTCGTTCCGCGAAGGATGCATCATGGGGATTGATGTTAATTGTCATTATTCTCGGCGGTATTTATGGTGGTATTTTTACGCCGACAGAAGCGGCTGCGGTTGCTGCTGTGTATGCGTTCTTCATTGCCAATTTTGTGTATAAAGATATGGGACCTTTTGCAGACAAGAAAAACCATAAATCGGCGATTATTAAATCATTCCAAGTTTTGTGCCATGCGGATACTAAAAAAAGTTTATTTGATGCTGGTAAAATGACGATCATGTTATTGTTCATTGTGGCTAACGCATTAATTTTAAAACATGTGTTAACAGAAGAGCGTATTCCACAAATGATTACGGAAGTGATGTTAAGTGCAGGCCTTGGACCCATTGCATTTTTGATTGTGGTAAACGTATTACTTTTGATTGGTGGTCAGTTTATGGAGCCATCGGGTTTGTTAATTATTGTTGCACCTTTGGTATTTCCGATTGCTTTGGAACTCGGGATTGACCCTATTCATCTTGGTATTATTATGGTGGTTAATATGGAAATTGGTATGATCACTCCCCCCGTAGGATTGAACTTGTTTGTCACCTCTGGCGTTGCAAATATGTCGATGTTGCAAGTGGTGAAAGCGGTTATGCCGTGGGTAGCATTGATGTTGGTATTCTTAATTATCGTCACGTATGTGCCTTGGGTATCAACGTGGTTACCAACCTTGATGATGGGACCTGAACTGATTATTCACTAAAGGGTTAAGTTCATGCTACCGCTTAGATAAGTAAGCGCTGAGATGGTATATACACTGACATAATATCCGTTCTAAGGTAATTATAAAATGGCCAGCAAATGCTGGCTATTTTAATTATGATATTTACTTAACTGATTGTTATTTAATAGGTAGATCTTTGAAGTCATGTTTATCAATTTGATGCTTCTGCATTTTGTCATATAAGGTTTTACGCGCTAAATTGAGTAGATGCATGGTGTCTTTAATACTGCCATTACAGCTTGTCAGCGCTTGTTCAATAAGGATCTTTTCGAAAGTTTCTACTTGCTCAGATAAATTTTGAGTCAGTGTGGGTTGTGCTTCGTTGACTGAACTTAGTCCTGTTAGTTTTCCCAGCAATATATAACGCTCTGCAGCGTTCCTTAACTCTCGCACATTACCAGGCCAGTCATGAGCAAGCAGAGTTTGAACATCCTGAAGCGGTAATGCTGGTGCCGCTTTACTATATCGGGCGGCAGAGACCAATAAAAAATGATGGAAAAGGCTTTGAATATCATCGAAGCGTTGGCGCAGGGGCGGTAAGTTTAAGGTTACTATATTAAGGCGATAATACAGGTCTTGGCGAAATGTACCGGCGTTGGCGGCTTGTGTAAGGTCTACTTTGGTCGCAGCAATAATACGAATATCCAGCGGGATCTCTTTATTTGAACCAATACGTTCGAGAGTACGCTCTTGTAAAATTCGTAATAATTTTATTTGTGCCGGCATGGGCATTGACTCGATTTCATCGAGGAATAAGGTGCCACCTTGGGCATATTCAAACTTACCTATACGTCGCTCTGATGCGCCAGAAAACGCGCCTTTTTCATGCCCAAATAATTCACTTTCGATGAGGTTTTCGGGTACTGCGCCGCAGTTTATAGCGACGAAATTATGTGTACGACGACTACTTTGCTCATGCAGCGAACGTGCAACTAACTCTTTACCTGTACCTGTTTCACCAAATAGTAAAATATCGGCTGGGGTATCGGCAATGTGGCTAATCATTTCACGTAATTCAACAATCGCTGTAGTGGTGCCTATGATTCGAGGGCCAAGCGTTTCTTTTGCTTGTAAGGCTTTTTTTAAGGTTCTGTTTTCTTCGGTTAATATCCGTTTTTCCATGGCACGTTTTACTGATTCAGTAAGTCGTACTGACGCAAAGGGTTTTTCAATAAAATCATAAGCCCCATCGTGCATGGCTTGTACCGCAAGCGAGATGTCACCGTGACCAGTGATCAAAATAACAGGTAAGCTAGGATCTTGCTGCCTGAGCTGTAGCAGTAATTGATGCCCAGATAAACCGGGTAAGCGAATATCCGTGATCACGACTAAAGGTGTTTTGACGGCTAATTGAGCTAGTGCGGATTCAGCATCGGAAAAACATGTCACATTAATACCAGCAAGCTCTAAGGTCTGCTGATTGGCGATTCGTAAATCTTCTTCATCATCAATAAAAAAAACCTGACTCATTATTTATCCTATGCTTGTTCTATCGTTGTTGCTACGGGTAAATTAAGGCTAAATCGGGCACCTGCATTAGGGCGATTTTCTGCTTCAATGTTACCCTGCATATTACGCATTATTTTATGGGAAATGGATAATCCCAGTCCCAAGCCTGTTTCCTTAGTTGTGAAAAAAGGATCAAATAGTTGCGGTAAATTGGCTGTATTTATCCCCATGCCAGAATCATCAACTTGTACAATTACGTCTTCTTTATTACGGCACAAAGTGATATGAATATGTTTTTCACTGGATTCTTCGACAGCTTGCATGGCATTCGATAATAAATTAACCAGTACTTGTTCTAATTGCACTTGGTCTACATTCACCTGTACATCAATGTTGGCAGTATTCACAGTAATACTCACCTGATTACTTTTTAATTGTGGTTTGACTAACTCTACCGCCATGTTAATAACGCTAAGCAGCGGGACTCGGTGTAATTCACCAGTGGATTTACGGGCAAAAAATTTGAGTTGTGAACTGATTTTAGCCATACGCTCAGTTAAATGAATAATACGTTGGATATTACTTTGGGTTGCTTGATGTTGTTCGCGCTGTAAAAAAACCAACGCATTATCGGCATAACTACGGATAGCTGCAAGTGGGTTATTTAACTCATGGCTAATACTGGCAGATAGCTGACCTAGTACCGCTAACTTGGCCGTTTGGATAAGTTCTTTTTGAGTGTCTCGCAGAGTTTGCTCCATTTTTTGGCGTTCAACTATTTCGTTATTTAGATCTGCGGTTCGCCGTTTAACTTCTTGCTTAAGTTTGAGTTTGGTTTTGATGCGCAGTAGTTCTTTGTCTTTGGCGCGTTGACGTTTATGCATAGATAACTTTAAACGCAGATTGAGCAACCAAAAAACCAATGATAGTAGTACGATACCAATGGAGATATCGATGAAAATAGCGGTTAGTGGCGCGAGTACACGGACCGTCCAGCCTGCTGCTGGCATATATTTACTAAGAGAAAGGTAATTAGTGGTAAACGGTTTATTCGTTGTTAACTGCAACAATGCTTGGTTATCCGCTAGTTGACCGGAAAAATTTAGTGCCGCTATTGTTTTTTCACCATAACGGCGACTATGCTTTATTTGTTGTAATTTTTCGGTACTCAGGGGCGTTAAGCTATGCAGCAACCATGATTGGGTATTAGAGATAAAAATAATATTGTCATCATCCGTTACCATGAAGTGAGCTTGTTTTCTGGTCCACTCTTTTTCTATTTTTGATAGGTCCATTTTAACTACGATAACACCAATAATTTTATTTTTGTTGATAACCGGAGATGAAAAATAATATCCTCTTTGACCAGATGTTGTACCTAAGGCAAAGTAACGGCCTTGTTGTCCGTTAGCAGCTTGCTGAAAGTAAGGACGAAAAGCAAAGTTTTTACCAATGAAGGTTTGTTTATCACGCCAGTTATTTGCAGCGATAGTGGTACCATTTAGATCGATAAGATAAGTATCTGACGCACCAATAGTATTGTTAACATATTTTAAATAACGACTGGTTTTTTCTTTCAGCTGCACATTATTGGTATCTTGTAAGCTAGCCACC
The DNA here is from genome assembly GCA_000953735.1 of Moritella viscosa. Taxonomy (NCBI): domain Bacteria; kingdom Pseudomonadati; phylum Pseudomonadota; class Gammaproteobacteria; order Alteromonadales; family Moritellaceae; genus Moritella; species Moritella viscosa. Next base: position 273,553 of record LN554852.1, read on the forward strand.
ACTAATTTTTGATCCCTCAGTAATTTGGGGATAGCATCAAAACGCTGTAATTGGCTTTGTAAGTGAGCAGCAAAAATATCTAATTGTTGATTACTTTGGCTGGCCAATTTAGCGTAACCAGATCGCCAAACCCAGCCTGATAAAATTATCAAGCTGATGAGATAAAAGCCAATTAAAAATTTCCGTGTCGTTAACATTATTATCACCCCTCGGCATACAATAACGTAACATGGTTAAATATCAAATCAATGGCGGCTAGAGTGCGAGCTAGGTACTTATCGCCGTGTCATATTATTTATTCATCGGTATCATATTTATTTACCAAGCTATTTACCAAGCTATTTACCAAGGGCTATAGTTGAGACTAGAATGTTTGTAATTGGATTATTAAAGAAAGGATTTACTCCATTATGTTAGATTCGAAGGACAAATTGATTTTAGACATCCTGCAGCGCGATGCATCTTTGTCAGTGGCTGAACTCGCGGATAAGGTAAGCTTAACGGTTTCGCCTTGTTGGAAGCGGCTAAAACGGTTAGAGGATAGCGGTTATATTTTACGTCGTGTGGCATTATTAAATGAGCAGAAGCTCGGCCTCGCACTCACCGCGTTTGTTAATATCAAAACCCAAAATCACAGTGATAGTTGGTTTAAGAAGTTTGTTGTTAGTATCGATGGATTTGCTGAGGTTATTGAGTTTTACCGTATGGCAGGCGAATACGATTACATGATGAAAGTATTAGTGAAAGATATGGCTGCATTTGATGTGTTTTATAAACGATTAGTTAATTGCGTCGATGGATTAACTGATGTTACCTCTTCCTTTGCGATGGAAGGGCTAAAAAATACGACGCAATTACCTATCTCTTAATTTCTATAAGGCATAGGTTCTTAATAACGAGCATTACAGTATTATAATTTAAGCAGGTCTTCAGCTATTTTCTTTGCGCTATGGGGCGGTGCAAATGCCGCTACATATTGTCCTTCTGGATTAACTAAATACAGTCGAGAAGAGTGGTTAATTAAATAACTCTCACGCTGATCTTCTGGTATTGGGCTGCTGTAAGGCACTGAGACATATTGACCATTATTCGCTAAAAACGTTTTTTGATAAATAACGCCAAAACCAGCAACTAGTTTATCAATTTCACTTGTCGCGCCTGTTATCCCCATAAAGTTATCGTTATAAAAATGCGCATAAGTTGTCAGCATTTCATTACTATCTCGCTGTGGATCAACTGAGATAAAGACTACTTGTGGCATGGTTTTACCAGCATCAGTCATGATACTAGCTACATGGTTGAGGTTGTACAGCTCTGTCGGGCAAACGTCTGGGCAGCTGGCATAACCAAAGAAAACCAATGACCATTTACCTTTAAATAGGGCCTTGGTGTATTCTTGATTATCACCGAGTACGAAATCTGGCAAGGTGATTTTCTTAGGTTGTGCGTATGCTGTCGTGAATGTCGGTAAACTTGATTGCTCCATATTATTGGCAACAATAGCGCCGAGCGCACTAAGGCCGATAATACCCGCAGCGATTATAGCCTTAGATTTTTTCATTCGTTGATCCCTTGTCGAAACTAATTATGTTTCATGTTCGAGTGGTCCATTTTGTTATGGTCCACTTTACTGTGATCCATTTTTTTCTTACTGTTATCACGTTTTACAGGCATTTTTGCGTTAATTTTTTCACCGTTTAATAAAGTAAACGATACATTGACCAATTCACCCGGTTCCGCGATCTTACTTGGTTCTAATAACATCACATGATAGCTACCCGGTTTGAATTGAAAAACAGTATTTGCAGGAATAGTTACTTGCTGCTGTTTTTGCATTGTCATCATGCCATCTTTTTTACCTGATAAATGCAGTTCGCTACGGCCAAAACCTTGCGCTTCAACATCTGTGATCACGATCGGTTTATTACTGTGATTCATAACCGTGAAAAAAGCGGCTTGTACTTTTGCTGATGGTGGCGCTGCACGCACCCATGCATCCATGATCATCATGTTAGTTTTTTCTGCCGCAAACGTCGGCGCAGCTGAAAAAATAGCAGTCGCGATAAGTGTGGTTATTATTGATTTTTGCATTTGTTCATCCTGAATTAATGAGTTGTGGTGGTAAATTGAAAAGGGATTAAATAAGGCTGACCAGCTACCGTGATGGTTAAGTCTGCTTGCCATAACATTTCACCTAATATACAGATCGCAAGTGCTGTTTCTGCTTGGTATTTATCTTTCTTTATGGCTTTTAGCGATGTAGGGAATCCCGGCATAATCATGTTCACACCATTAATGGTAATACTGGCATTATCAATGTTAGACCCGTTTAAATTAACGGATAATGGTGTCATTGGTTTTGCATTGAATGGCGTAATAGACAGCGAAATAGTTTGTTCTGGTGTTAACTGCACCTGACATTCTTGCTGATTAACACGACAGTCTTGTTGTAGTGGTAATTGAATGCGATTGAGATCCTGTTGCGGCTGATAGAAAACGTTGAAATAACCGACTGCGGCGATAGAGATAATACTCATACCAGCTGTTAACCATTTAGACATGGAGAAAGACTCTTATACTTAGTATTAGATTCGAAAAAGGGTATTCGCTTTATCATAAAACGATGAATAGCATAATATTACTTTAATTTTTAATATAGATAAACCGCGAATAGAGTAAAACGCAAGTTAGTACTTGTTTTGAATATATTTAAAAGGTAGACGATGGCTGGTCCGTGCTAAGGCGCTGTAGCTAATATATATTAGCTACAGCGCCCGTATTAATGCGGATTCGTATCATTTATTTTTGTTTTTTTATTATTCTATAATGTGTTTGTATCAGTCCTGACGGATAGGATTGAGAGGATAATAGCGTCACTCCCAGTTCTGGCAGAGGCGCATTAAATAAACGTATACCATTACCGAGTAAAATAGGTATGGTAGATAAAATTAATTCATCAACTAAATCTAGCCGTAATAAAGAATCGGCCAAGTTAGCACCACCAAGTAACCAAATATTACCTTCAGCACTGACTTTTAATTGTTTGATCGTTGCTGCCGGATCGGTAATAAAGGTGACACTATCATTCGGGGTAATATCGGGTGAGTGAGAGGCGACAAAGCATTGCTTATCAGCATAAGGCCAATCGGCAAAATCTTTAATCACCTGAAAAGAACTGTTCCCCATGATCACGGCACTGACACCATCGAAAAATTGTTGATAGCCGTAATCTTCACCTTTTACTTCTACATGTGAGAGCCATGAGATGTCATGGTCCATTTTGGCTATGTAACCATCAAGGCTAGTTGCTATATATAAAATAACGTTCGACATAATCATCGCTCCCGGTTGAATGCAAATTAATTCATTAATCTATCTAGCTCTGTTTGAGAAGGGGCAAACCAATATGATCCTGTTACAGCATCTGAATAATCAATTAATCTGTCTGTGACTCCGTCAGGTATTCCATACATACGTTGTAGCTGAGTCGTAAAGCGTAATTGTTCACATGCGAATGCTAAAAAGTATAGTCCGTGTTCGGATGCGTTACCATAAGGTGAACTACGACGATATATTTTCATACCTGATACATCAGTGCGGCTAACGTGCGAATTGGCTGGCATAGCATCGCCAGATAACTCGATATCGTCTTTTTTAGTACGACCTACAACCGCTTCTTGCTCCGGTACTGGCATCGCATTGAAACTACTTAAATCGTGAACCCATTTTTGTGATAACACAAAGCTACCGCCTGCTCCTGGTTGTCCTGTTGGGATCAACGAAGCTAGTTGGCGCGCGTCTTCTTTTGGATTAGCAGTGCCGTCAACAAAACCAATGAGATCACGATTTTTATGGTATTGGAAACCGGAAATATCCAGTTGGGTATCGGCAATTTTACTTAGCGCCGATTGGATATGAAATGCTTGCTCTAAGGTATGGCTAGCGTTGTCGCTGTGGATCCAAAACATTATATCACCTTGGTTCGCGATGGCTTTCTTGCCGTGCGGACTCGCTATCTCGGTAAAATCGTCAAATGCAGTTAGTTGTAAATCAGGTAATAGTGTATTCGTGGCACTACGACCAAAGGCAATCACGATGTTAATGTCATTTGTTTGTTTACATAATGCTGTTTGCAGTGCACTTTGGATATTGGCTAAGTAAACATTGTCTTTCAATTTGTATTCTAAATGATGATAGCTTTGGCTTTGTTCGTTAAAAATAGCGTTCTGTGGTTGGGTCATGCCAACTCCTTTTAATGCATAACCAATCTAATCGTTTAGATTGGTTACATAATAATTAATTAAATAGCGTGTGTAGCCTGAGATAGCCACTGTAAATCGGAACCGGTTAACAATGGTGATAATGCGTCATGTACTTGGGCATGATAAGCATTGATCCAGTTTACTTCGTCTTGTGAGAGCAGTTGTTGATCTATCAGGTGCAAATCAAAAGGAACCAGTGTTAATGTTTCGAATTCGTAGAATGTCTTGCCATCATGGCCGTTATCTTTAGCAACGACATAAATTAGATTCTCACAACGGATACCGTATTCATCTTGTTTGTAGTAACCCGGCTCATTGGATACCACCATACCTGGTTCTAATGCTACGCCGTTAGCGTTTTTACCAATACGATGTGGACCTTCGTGTACATTTAAGAAACAACCTACACCATGCCCTGTACCGTGGTCATAATCATAACCTTGTTGCCATAAAAACTGACGCGCAAGTGAATCTAATTGACCACCGTTAGTGCCTGCTGGGAACTTCATTTTAGCCAGTGCGATATGACCTTTTAATACGAGCGTGAACATTTTTTTGTGTTCAGCACTTGGTGTACCAATCGCAACGGTACGAGTAATATCGGTTGTGCCATCAAGATATTGTGCACCTGAGTCAACTAAGTAAATGCTGTCCATTGGTAATTGCGCTGGAACACCATTGTTATGATTGTAGTGGCACATTGCGGCATTAGCACCTGCAGCCGAAATAGTGTCAAAACTGAGTTCGACATAATGCTCATTGGTTGCGCGGAAAGCAGTGAGTTTGTCAGACAGATATGCTTCATCATGCAAACGGTCCGCAGCAACTTCTGTTTCTAGCCAATGAAGGAAGCGCACTTCTGAAGCGCCGTCACGAATATGTGAAGCACGCATTCCTGCAAGTTCAATGGCATTTTTACACGCTTTAGGTAGTGCGACAGGGTCATTACCAGCAATGAGAGTCGCACCAGCTTGTTGTGCGGTTAGTTGGCTGAATGCATTTGATGCTTCAGGATCTGCTAATACATGTAATTGCTGTTCTCCAAGCGCTTGGTAAGTTGCAGTCGCCTGTAATTCATCAACAATCTCAACACCTGTGCCAACGTGTTCGTGAAAACCTGTAGGGATCTTCGCTGGATTGGTGAAGAATGTCATTGAACCATCTTTACGTAATACCGCACTGCCTAAGATAACGCAGAAGCAATGAATGTCTTTACCACGGATATTCAATAACCAAGCAATAGAATCTAACGCGCTGATAATAACGGCATCAGCACCTTGCTTCGCAATATCGCCACCAATCTGTTGGCGTTTTTCTAAACTTGATTGGCCAGTGTATTTCTCATCGAGTAACAGGCCTAAATATTCTGTTGGTGTCGGTCTATCTGACCAGCTTAAATCAATAGGATTCTCATCGACTGCAACTAAGTTTATTTGTTTATCTGCTAAGGTTTTTTTACTGGCTTTATGCCAATTTAAATTATGTACTTTGGCGTCATAACCGACATTTGCATTAGCGGGTAATTGTTCACTTAACCAAGCAGCATGCGGTGTTTCGATAAGGTGGTAAAACTCAAAGCAATCGCCATCCACTTGCTGCTTAACCTGGATCGTATAACGACCATCGGTAAAAATGGCGGCGCGATCTTTTAAGATTATTACCGTGCCTGCAGAGCCGGTAAAGTCACTGCACCATAATAGACGTTCATTATGTGCTGGTACGTATTCGCCAAGGTATTCATCTGCGCGGGGAATGATAAATGCGTCTAAGTTTGCTGCATTCATATGTGCGCGTATTGCTGCTAATTTCTGTTTTATTGCTTGAGGCATCTTGCTGTCCGGTTCGTCATGTTACCTGACGCACTACTCTGCGTTTTATAGGTTCATGTTCTGGTTATAGAAAGAGGTAATATTGAAACATTAACCTGTTAGGCTTCAGATATGCAAGAGGAGGTAATGGGGATTGTGATACTTTCAGTAATTAAACCGCTATTAAGTCATTATTAGGGTTTAATTTAACTCAGCTGGTGGCTGATTTTATTTATCATCCACCAAGTGTCATCATTATTTTGCTGTTACGGTTCGATGTTTTTTACGCCAGTTAATTTGTTGGATGGCGAGTCCGATGATAATTGTTACTAAGCCGATAAAGGTCGAAGGGTGAATTTTTTCCCCAACAATGGCACTTAATAAAAACAGCGAGATAAACGGTGAAATAAAGATAAGATTACTTACTTGCGCTGTATTGGTGGCTAATTTAATAGCCATTAACCACAGTACAAACGAAATCCCCATTTCAAATAAACCGATATAAATTGCCCCTAAAATACCTTCTATAGAACTAAAATTAAAGTCTGCGAGTAGCGCGGTTGCGACAAGGGTAAAGGGTAAACTTAATAAAAATCCAAGTAACAGACTAATAATAGGATCATTGTTATTTTTCGCATTAATAATCCAGTAACTTGCCCAAATCAATGTACTTAACAATGCAAATACAACCCCAAGTGGACTTTCAAAATTAAGCCCTAATAGATCACCCTTAGTGGCAATGATTAAGGCGCCGGTATAACTGAATAAGATTGCTACCCAGTCTTTTTTTCGGATCTTTTGACCTAAAAAAGGCACTGATAATAATGTCAGTGTGATTGCCCAAGTATAATTTAGGGCCTGGGCTTGTGATGCGGGCAGTAAGTCATAGGCTTTAAATAACACTAAATAATAGAGAAGCGGATTAATCACCCCTAGTGTAAAATAGAATAGCGGTTGCTTAACAAAATATTGTTTGAGTAAATGCAATTTTTTTTGTTGGTAAGCAATACCCAGAAGTAGCAAAATACTGGTTAATGAGGCAATTAACACCATTTTAATTGGTGCAAAATGGCTAAGGGTGATTTTAAATGCGGAGGCTACCGTTGACCAGAGTAATACTGTTATTAAACCGAGCAACATGGCTTTTTTTTGATTTTTCATTTGTACCAATTTCGGAGGGTGGGTTAGGGCGTATTAGTAGTGTAATCGGCAAGTTTATTCAGATCTAGTGTTTCATGCGGGATAACTTATATTCAAATAGTTAAATTGTGGCTTAAAGCAATAAAGCACGCTCAGCCACTAATTCAAAATGTTAAAATAGAGATTTTAAAAAGCGTACTCTTCGGCGACTTCAGTGAGCTTGTCAGCAACCGTTAATAAGTTATGCGCTGATTGGGTTGCGCCTGTGGCAACAGAGCGTGCTGAGTCGGCACCCGCTGATACATTACTGACATTACGTTCAATTTCTTCTGCCGCGAGACTTTGTTCTTCAATCGCACTGGCTATTTGGTTATTGAGTGACACGATCTTATCGACTGATAATGTAATCGCTTCAAAGGTATTTGAGGCTTCCTTGGCTTGCATTACGCCCATGTTAGCTTGCTCTCTGCCTACAGCCATTACTTTTACGGATTCTTTTGCGCCAGATTGAACACGCTCAATCATTGCTTGGATCTCATTGGTTGATTGTTGGGTGCGGCTTGCGAGTGTTCTCACTTCATCAGCTACCACGGCAAAACCTCTGCCTTGTTCACCGGCTCTAGCGGCTTCAATCGCGGCATTTAATGCCAGTAAATTGGTTTGTTCGGCAATACTCTTGATCACTTCCACTACACCACCAATATCGGCGCAACGATTTTCCAATTTCTGAATCGTATCACTCGATGTTTGTACCTCTGAAGCAATGGCATTAATGGCGATAATTGTTTGATCTACAACTTGTTTACCTTCTAACACTGCACGCTCAGCATCATGCGTTGCGTTGGTTGCATCATTGGCATTAATAGCCATCTCCGTTGATGTGGCTGCCATTAGTTTTATTGCTGCCGCTATTTGGTGAGTTTCCGTTTGCTGCGCGGTGATGGTAGTTTCTGCGGAATTGGTTTTATCTTTAATATCTTGTACTGAGCTATGCACATCAACGGCACTGCTATTGAGCTGCTTGACTAACGTGCGCATGCCATCAATAGTGCTATTGAAATGTTGGGCAATAATGGCTAATTCGTCACTACTGACAATCTTCACGTTTTGCGAAAGGTCGCCATTTGATACATTCTGTGCAACTTGACTGATACTGTGTATCGTTTCGGTTAGAGAGATATAAATGCTTAATAAGATCACCATGCAAACTACGAATAAGGTAATCAGTATTGCGTAAAAAATACTTAACTCCTTGTTTTTTCACTCAGTCTAAGCGTTATTTCATCACCTAAGGAACTAAAAGCAACTTGATATAAATCATCTATATTGATACGTAACTTTTCGCCTAGGCGGTACAGGGTATTTGGGTCAACTTTGATCTCGGCAGATTTAGTATTGATTAACTGATGGTCGAGTAAGTCTTCGAGTTTTGTCATGGTCGTTTTAATTTGTTCAAGTGGTAGGGATAACGTGTTGTGATAATCTGGATTAATAGCCACTAATGCTTGAACATCATTGTCTGTTGCCGAAAAAATAATACTTAGCTGGTCAATGCGGCGACTTAAGTCATCAAAACTGGTGGCTGTAAAAGTGGCAAATGCTGCAGTTTCAGCCGCTTTATCACTCACTTGATAAGAGAAGTCGGTGAGTCTTGGTAATTGACTTTGAGTTAAATTAATCAGGTAATAGCTGCTTAGCTGTGGATCAAATAATAATTTACTTTCGCTGTTGATCTCACGGGTACCGATACGCAAGTTTTCTAACATTAAATCGATAGCGTAGAAAATCTCTTCTGGTAATAGGAAGCCACTGTCTGCTTTGAGTTGTTGCCAATCGGTCGTGATCTTATCAAATGCCGATAATTGTAATCCTGTTGCCGCCGTATAGGTGCGGTAATATTGATTGAAGGTGTTTTCTGCTAGCTCTTGTGCTTGTTGTATCTTGTCATCTCCAGGTTCGAGTTCTGCAACTTCTAAGCTTAACAGGTGACGAAAATCAATTAACTTATTGGCAACCTCAGGTAGGGCTTTTAATAAGTGATAGCCTTGTAGCTCTGATTCCGCAAAAGCGATATCTTTTTGTGTTTGCGAGATGATTTTAAATGAGAAAAATACAATCGGTGTGGCAAGTAGTAAGATCACTAAACCAAACTTTTTCTGAAATGATAATCGGCTAATCAGGTAGGTGATTGGCTGCAATAATGTGCCCATAAAAATATCCTTATCAATATGGTGAGAAAGTGGTGAGCCTGCAAAGTATGGTTAAGTCGTTAATGCTAACGTATGAATAATATATCGACTTGTTAAGTGAATGTTAAGCATTTTATGTGCGCATTTAACAAGGAGGGGGTCGTTTCGTGATCTCTATAGCGAGATAGAGAATATTATTGAAATGAAAGTGGGAAAGTTGGTGCGCATATCAATTATATGCACACCAGAATATGAGCTAGATCTAGCGCATAGTAACGAACTCTTCTGAGCCCGTCGGGTGGATGGCAACAACGCTATCGAAATCCGCTTTGGTTGCGCCCATCTTCATTGCGACACCAAAACCTTGGATCATTTCATCAGCAGCAAAGCCAATACCGTGTAAACCTACAACGGTTTCTTCTTTACCGGCACAAACCAATTTCATTTTACAAGGCTGACGGTTTGAAGTTATTGCAGTATACATAGCAGTAAAGCCAGACTGGTATACTTTTACGTTTTCTTCACCGTACTGTGCAATTGCTTCAGGTTCCGTTAAACCGATAGTACCAATTGGTGGGTGGCTAAATACAACTGTAGGGATAAGGTTGTAATCCATTTTAGCTGTTGTTTTACCGTTGAATAGACGTTCAGATAATTGACGGCCTGCTTTCACTGCAACTGGTGTTAGTTCAACACCACCTTCCATGATGTCACCTACACAGTAGATACCATCAACATTGGTGTTTTGGTATTCGTCTACTTTGATGTAACCACGGTCATTGGTTTCAACGCCCGTTACTGCAAGGTTAATTTTGTCTGTAGAAGGATGACGCCCGATAGCCCAGATTAGGGTATCAACATTTTGTGATTCGCCATTTTCAAGGTGTAAAGTGATAGAACCATCTACTTCTTTCACTACTTCTTTTGGTACTGAGTTGGTATGTAATTTTGGACCTTCGGTATTCATTACATCAACCAAGGTATCAATTAAGATTGGATCAAAGCTACGTAGTGGAGATTCTTTACGGACAAATAAATGTGTTTCGCTGCCTAAACCATTTAATACACCTGCTAGTTCAACAGCAATATAACCAGCCCCGATAACAGCAACGCGTTTTGGCTGCTCTGTTAATTCAAAGAAACCATTCGAATCAATACCATGCTCAGCACCTGGCACATTAGGAATTGTTGGTGCACCACCAGTTGCAATCAGAATATGATTGGCTGTGTAGGTTTCACCATTTACGCTGACGGTGTTCTTGTCTACGAAGGTCGCAAAACCTTTGATCACAGTAACCTTATTATTACCTAATACATTGTCATAAGAAGTGTGGATACGGCCGATATACGCTTCACGTGCCGCAACTAATTTACCCCAATCAAGGCCCTTATTTTCAACATCAAAGCCATAGTCTTTTGCATAAAGGTGCATAGCTTCGGCGATTTGTGCGCCGTGCCACATCACTTTTTTCGGTACGCAACCAACATTAACACAAGTACCACCTAGCGCATTTGCTTCAATGATAGCTACTTTTTTACCGTGCATTGCAGCTCTGTTCGCTGATGCAATACCGCCGCTACCACCACCAATGGCAATATAATCAAAATGTTGTGACATATTCTTATAGTCCTTAATTGAGAAGATGAACTTATTATATGACTAAGTTCATCACCTTGTTTTGTAATAAAGTTAATTACACAGTTTAAACTGAATTGAGAGATATTATTAGTAGGTAAAGCCATTCACAGTCATTACTTTTACCTATCAATGCTAGTTTGACGCGTTGAACGTTTTTCGATATTTACTCACTATACTTGAAATTATCATTTTATAGCCGCATTAACTAATTAATATCATTATAAATAGGATTACTCTATGACTAACCCACTTTTGACTATGACTGGTTTACCCCCGTTCGCGAGTATTAAACCCGAACACATAGTGCCGGCAGTCACGCAGGCTATTACTGATTGTGAAGCGGTTATTGCTAACGTATTAGCAAATGAAGATGCTGTCACTTGGGCTAACTTGGTTGCACCTCTAGAAGAAAGTGATGATCGGTTAGGACGTGTTTGGTCGCCTATTGGCCACTTGAATGCAGTGGTGAGCAGTGATGAGTTACGTGAAGCTCATGATGCTTGCTTACCTTTATTGTCAGAGTACCAAACTAAAGTTGGGCAGAACCAAGCTTTGTTTTTAGCGTATCAGCGTTTACATAACAGTAGTGAGTTTGCAACATTATCAACAGCACAGCAAAAAGTGATCACCAATGCATTACGTGATTTCAGATTATCAGGTATTGATTTACAGGATGACGATAAACAGCGTTATGGTGAGATCACTAAACGTTTATCACAACTGACGTCAACATTTAGTAATAATGTTATGGATGCCACTTTAGGTTGGCAAAAAGAGATCACTGACGAAGCATTACTTATTGGCTTGCCTGAATCAGCGAAAGCGGCAGCCAAAGCAGCAGCAGAAAGTAAATCATTAACAGGTTATCTATTTACATTAGACTTCCCAAGCTACTTACCTGTGATGATGTATTCTGAAAATAGAGAATTACGTCGTGAAGTGTACGAGGCATTCTGTACTCGAGCCTCGGATGTCGGTCCCAACGCTGGTAAGTGGGATAACTCGGCGATAATGGACGAGATTATTGCGCTGCGTCATGAGCTTGCTGAATTACTTGGTTTTGCTCATTTTTCCGAAAAATCATTAGCCACTAAAATGGCTGAAACGCCAGCGCAAGTGATTGAATTTTTAACTGACCTTGCTGATAAATCAGTTTCGCAAGCTGAAGTTGAATTAGCTGAAATTCAAGCCTTCGCAAAAGATAATTTCATGGCTCAAACGTTAGAAGCGTGGGACCTTACATTTTATGCTGAAAAGTTAAAACAAGCTAAATACACCATTTCTGATGAAGAGTTACGTCCATATTTCCCTGAAGATCGTGTTATTAAAGGCATGTTTGAAGTGGTTAAGCGCCTATTCGGCCTGAATATAATCGAAGAACTTGGTGCAGAATCTTGGCATGACGATGTGCGTTTTTTCGAAATATTTGATGAAGAGGGTGAATTACGCGGTAGTTTCTATCTTGACCTTTATGCACGAGAGCATAAGCGCGGTGGAGCTTGGATGAACGATTGCTTAACTCACCGTATTAAAGCTGATGGTGAGTTGCAAAAGCCGGTTGCTTACCTAACCTGTAATTTTAATAAACCGATTGGTGATAAGGCTGCGCTATTTACCCATAATGAAGTGACGACGTTATTCCATGAGTTCGGTCATGGTTTGCATCATATGTTAACAAAAGTAATACCTGCCGCAGTATCAGGTATTAATGGTGTGCCTTGGGACGCGGTAGAGCTACCAAGTCAGTTTATGGAAAACTGGTGCTGGCAAGAAGAGGCGCTTGCGTTTATCTCGGGTCATCACGAAACGGATGAACCTCTACCACAAGCTATGCTAGATAAACTATTAGCCGCTAAGAATTTTAATTCTGCGATGGGCATGTTACGTCAAATTGAGTTTAGTTTATTCGACTTCCGGATGCACATGGAATATAACCCTGCGCAAGGTTCAAATATTCAATCGGTATTAAATTCGGTAAGAGAAAAAGTATCCGTATTACCGGCGCCTGAATTTAATCGTTTCCAAAATGGTTTTTCGCATATTTTTGCTGGTGGTTACGCGGCGGGTTATTACAGTTATAAATGGGCTGAGGTATTATCCGCAGATGCCTTCTCACGCTTTGAAGAAGAAGGCATTTTTAATGCCGAAGCGGGTCGTGACTTTATGAACTGTGTGCTTGAACGTGGTGGCAGTGATACACCTATGGCCTTATTTGTAAAGTTCCGTGGGCGTAAACCAAGTACATATGCGTTATTAAATCATTCAGGAATTAATTAATACAATGGATAACTGCTGAGTTGTAGCAGTTATCGTTTAGTTTTGATTTTAAAATAGTGGTAAATTGTGTATTATCTTGACGTGATATTTACTACTATATTTTTAGTGCTAAAGTATTACCATAGTTTTAGATAAGCAGTGGTAATAATTGAAAGGATATCAATCTACTGTAGCTAAACTAACTGAATTTCTGGACAAGGATGTATGATTGATACACTCACACTTAGTGACATGAACATTGATACGACACTATTATTTGAGCCAAACCATCTGGATTTGTTTCTCACTAATTTAGCCACATTACTGCGTGTTGACACTCTTTATGTTGCGACAGTGTGCCCTGAGTCTTTGGATTTATCCATTCTGTCTTGTTTACAGCAGGGAGTATTCGTACCTAATGCTGTGATTGATTTTAAATCTATGCCGTGCTTCGCTGCTTATCAACGTGGCTATGCTGAATATGAGCAAGATTTAGCATCACGATTCCCTGACCAAAAATTACTGCAAGAATGGCAAGCACAAGCATATTTAGGTATCCGTTTAAATGATGTATCTGGTCAACCTATTGGTGTATTATCGGCGTTCTTCCCTCGCCAACTTTCTAGACATAAGCTCGAATTAAATTTAATCCGTTTAGTTTCCGGGTTTTTAGAAAAAGAAATTCAGCTTACCCCTAGCAGCACGCTATCTGATACTCCGACGACATCCACTTATTCTGAAGAACTAAATGCTTATACCTTTTGGCTAGAAGATAATATAGCCAAAGGTCTCTTAAGTAGTTGGAGCTACTTTTTGGAGCAGGATAAATTAGTATGCTCTGATTCTGCCGCCAGTATTATTGAAACCGAGAATGTAGAAAAAATTGATAAACTGGAGGCTTTGTTAGCATTAGTTCATAAATCAGACAAAGCTTCTGTATTTCGTGATTTTTATAATGCTATCGAGTCTAATTCAACGACGTCGATACGTAGTATTTTCAATATTACGACACTAGAAGGAAATGCAAAGCGAATTCAAAGTGATATTTATCCGATTGTTGATGAATCGGGGCTGGTGTATCGTCTAGATTGTATTAGTAAAGATATCACCGCCGAGGAATTAACTAAAAAAAGGGTATCTGCGCAAGAGCGTATTCTTGAAACTGTTTTAGCGACGACGCCTGTAGGATTAGTCAAGCTAAATGCGAAGCGTGAAATTAAATGGGTGAATAAACAGGCATGTAAAATGTTTGGTTATGAATTGGAAGATTTTCATCGTTTACGTGAAAAGGGTGTACTGAATACCAGTAGCCTGAATTTATATTTTGATGAAGATATAGAGCAGTTTGAAGAATATTATCAAGAAATATATGCCAACAAGCGTAATAACTTCACACTTAATACTCGTTATCGCCATCGTGACGGCAGTATCTTATGGACAAAGTTAACGGTTACGGCAGTTAAAGATGACGTTAATAATATTCAATATTTCATTAACACTATTCAAGATCTCACTGAAGAGCAAGATAACAGGCAGCGACTATCCATTATTGAAAGTGTGTATAAACATAGTACTGAAGGTATTATGTTGTGTGATGCGAATGAAAGAATTATAGATGTTAACCCTGCTTTTGAAGACATCACAGGCTATAGCGCCGAAGATGCGATAGGGCGCACGCACGATCTATTACGTTCAGGTGTTCATGATGAAGCCTTCTATAATGGTATTTCAGAAGCGTTATTAAATAACAACGAATGGAAAGGTGTTATTTGGAGTCGTAATCGAGCGGGTGAGATATTTGCGCAACAAGTGACGCTTTCGAGTATTAAAGAAGGTGATAAGCTTAAATATTTCTTTGCTGTTTTTACTGATGTGACAGAAGATAAGAAAACAGAACAACAGATTATGAGCCAGTCTAATTTTGATACGCTCACTGGTTTGCCTAATCGTCAGTATTTTAGTGCTGAAATTCGTCAGGTTATCGATAAATCCGCAAAGAATAGTCAGAAATTTGCGATCCTCTATATTGATATTGATGATTTCAAATCGATCAATAATTCAGAAGACTTTATGGCCGGAGATCGCTTGTTGCAAGAGACTGCGGAGCGATTAAAATACCGAAGTCGAGATAATGATTTCCTTGCCCGAATTGATGGCGATGAATTTGCATTTATCATTCCCGAAGTGGTGAATAAACGTCAAGCCGAAGTATATGCTAAACAGTTACAAGGTGTTTTTGCGCAAGCTTATCAACTCTCAAATCAGCAGCGTTACGTGACAGCATCAGTCGGTATTACTATGTACCCTGAAGATGGGGTATCGGTCGAAGCATTAATGCAAAGTGCCGAGCAAGCAATATTTGAAGCAAAGCGTAAAGGCCGAAATCAATGCGTTATGTTTACGCAAGAATTAAGTGATGCAGCGATACTTAAACATCAAACAGTTGTTGAATTAGCTGATGCGATAAAACGCGGCAGTCTTGATGTGTACTATCAACCTATAGTTGATAATGTCACGGGTAAAATTGATAAGGTAGAAGCTTTAGTTCGTTGGAAGCATAAAGATCGAGGTTTTATCTCACCTGCAGAGTTTATCCCACTGGCTGAAGAAGGTGGTCTTATTCAAGGCTTAGGGGAATATGTATTAGATCAGGCGTGCTGTGACTTGAAAATTTTGCATGAAGCTGGCTATCCTTATATTGAAATGAGTGTAAACCGTTCTAGTCTTGAATTTAAGACTGTTGACATGCAAGTTTCTGAATGGCTCAAAGTTATTGCGTCACATAACTTACCTTATAGTTCGGTGACAATGGAGATAACTGAAAGTTTACTGATGGATATGGATGGTCAGTATATGCAACGTATTAACGCTTTAAAAAATGCCGGAGTTAAAATTGCGATTGATGATTTCGGTACGGGCTATTCATCACTAAATTATTTACGTAGTTTACCTGCTGATATAGTTAAAATCGATCGTAGTTTTATTATTAATATTCCTGAGAACCAACAAGATAATTTACTGCTCGATGGTATCATTACTATCATCCATAATCTGGGGATGAAAGTTGTTACTGAGGGCGTCGAAACAAAAGCACAATTGAATTATCTACAAGAGAACAAATGTGATTACTCACAAGGTTTCTTATTATGTCGTCCGATACCATTGCATGAGCTATTAGAGTTTATGACTAAAAATGAAAGTGTTTTTAATTAACACTCTTTATCTTCATTTAATCATGAACTGAATTTAGGTTGTATTCGTATTTTTTGCTAATATAGGCAATCTAACTCGAATAATTACATCTAACCTTATCAGGCCTACATGAACAGCATACAAATAATCACAACTGATTCACTCTTTTCTGACCATATCGCAGCACTTGCCAAACAGTGGGGTTTTTCTCTTGAGCCTGTGGCCGATGCTCAATTTCAATTAGTATATTCGGATAAGGGACTTGAGCTATTTAAACTTGATGAGCCGAAGTTAGGTTCTGTATATGTTGATTTTGCTGGTGGTGCGGTTAATCACCGTCGTAAATTTGGTGGTGGTAAAGGGCAGGCTATTGCAAAAGCGGTAGGCTTAAAGTCTGGTGTAACACCATCTGTCGTTGATGGTACGGCAGGTTTAGGGCGAGATGCATTTGTGCTGGCATCATTAGGTTGTCATGTCACTATGTTAGAACGCTCGCCAATTGTTGCGGCATTACTGGAAGATGGTTTAAAGAGAGCGGTTGAAGATACTGAGATTGGTGATTGGATTGGAACAAGGCTAAAATTGGTATTTGCATCAAGCTTATCTAAACTAGAAGATTTGGGTATTACTCCTGATGTGGTTTATCTTGATCCTATGTATCCACATAAGAAGAAATCGGCACTCGTGAAAAAAGAGATGCGCGTTTTTCAATCTTTAGTTGGAGCTGACTTAGATGCGGATGGTCTGTTTGAACCGGCAATGCGTGTAGCGACGAAGCGTGTTGTTGTTAAACGTCCTGATTATGCTGAATATATAGCAAATGCTGAACCAAGCATGGCAATTGAAACCAAGAAAAATCGCTTTGATGTTTATGTTAAACAAGCGATGAAGTGATTACCTTGATGTATGTGTATAGTTATTAATATCGGCCAGATATTTTATTTTAATATAATATCTGGAATCCGGCTCAAGGTTTTTAATGTTTAACTATGCTAACCTAGCCTACCAAATAGGCTTAACTATAGACGAGGGATAGTTGTGCTACTTGAACTAGATAATATTGAGAATGAATTGACAAGTTCATATACGTTTACGGATGAAGACTATCGTCTTTTAAGATCTTATGATGGTGTTATTGAAGGTATTGCTACTTTATTTGGTAAGCAATGTGAAGTGATCTTACACTCATTGGAAAGTGTAGACCGTTCTGTGATTAAAATTGAAAATGGTTTTAATACAGGTCGTGTTGAAGGTTCGCCGATCACCGATTTAGCATTAAAGATGCTGCAAGATATATCTGCACAAAATAAGCAATGTTCTAAAGCTTATTTTACACAGACAAAAGATGGTCAAATGATGCGTTCGATGACGATCGCAATCAAAAATCGTTCAGAAAGAACAATTGGTTTAATTTGTATCAACATTAATATTGGTGCATCGTTTATTGATTTTGTTCAGGAGTTATTACCTACACCTGAGACAAGAGAAACTGAGTTGTCTTCTGAAAATTTCGCAACGACAGTTGAAGAATTGGTTGATCGCTCTGTAGAGGAAACAATTGCTGATATTAACAACCGAACTGATATTGCCAATAATGCTAAAAATAAGCACATTGTAATTTCACTTCACCAACAAGGTATTTTTGATATTAAAGATGCGATCAATATGGTTGCGGATAAACTTAATATTTCAAAACATACTGTGTACTTATATATACGTCAAATCAAGTCCGATGAAGCAGAGCTGTAAATAAGCTGCTTATATCTAGAATATTGATGTGTAAGTAAATAAGAAGGTGATTATTGTATGAATAATCACCTTTCTTTCCGAACTTACTCAGCCTGCACACACTTAATGCACTTCATATGAACGATTATCATACAGTCCAATCTATCTGGCTAATTACGACATATAAAACTTGCCAAGTTAATCTAGATCTCTATAATGCGACCTCACTGACACGGCAACAGCCGCTAGGTAAAGGTGTTTATCAGTATCGAAAGTTACTTATTAAACTTCCTGAAATTAAAGTGCGATATGCGCTTGACTTCAAAACTGGTTGCCGTAATATACGCAGCCTGACAACGACGCGACAGCGTTGCTGTCAATGCTCTTTAACAATTTATTCAAGCAATCTGTGTGAGCACTTGCAGAGATATAATGACCAAAAATTATATCAATGTAATTGTGAACATTAAATTAAATCGAAAGATTTGGTTTTATAAACAACAAACTTCGGTTTGTTGTTGAAGTACAGAATTCATTGAGCCGACTTAATCGCTTAGGCGATTAGTCAAAAACTTTTAATTGAAGAGTTTGATCATGGCTCAGATTGAACGCTGGCGGTAGGCTTAACACATGCAAGTCGAGCGGAAACGAAGAATAGCTTGCTATTCTGGCGTCGAGCGGCGGACGGGTGAGTAATGCTTGGGAATCTGCCTAGTCGAGGGGGACAACAGTTGGAAACGACTGCTAATACCGCATACGACCTACGGGTGAAAGGGGGCCTCTTCTTGAAAGCTCTCGCGACTAGATGAGCCCAAGTGGGATTAGCTTGTTGGTGAGGTAAGAGCTCACCAAGGCGACGATCCCTAGCTGGTCTGAGAGGATGATCAGCCACACTGGAACTGAGACACGGTCCAGACTCCTACGGGAGGCAGCAGTGGGGAATATTGCACAATGGGGGAAACCCTGATGCAGCCATACCGCGTGTATGAAGAAGGCCTTAGGGTTGTAAAGTACTTTCAGCGAGGAGGAAAGGTAGTAGATTAATACTCTGCTACTGTGACGTTACTCGCAGAAGAAGCACCGGCTAACTCCGTGCCAGCAGCCGCGGTAATACGGAGGGTGCAAGCGTTAATCGGAATTACTGGGCGTAAAGCGCATGCAGGCGGTTTGTTAAGCGAGATGTGAAAGCCCCGGGCTCAACCTGGGAACTGCATTTCGAACTGGCAAACTAGAGTTCTTGAGAGGGTGGTAGAATTTCAGGTGTAGCGGTGAAATGCGTAGAGATCTGAAGGAATACCAGTGGCGAAGGCGGCCACCTGGCAAGTAACTGACGCTCAGATGCGAAAGCGTGGGTAGCAAACGGGATTAGATACCCCGGTAGTCCACGCCGTAAACGATGTCTACTCGGAGTTTGGTTCCTTGAGAACTGGGCTCTTAAGCTAACGCATTAAGTAGACCGCCTGGGGAGTACGGCCGCAAGGTTAAAACTCAAATGAATTGACGGGGGCCCGCACAAGCGGTGGAGCATGTGGTTTAATTCGATGCAACGCGAAGAACCTTACCTACTCTTGACATCCATAGAACTTTCTAGAGATGGATTGGTGCCTTCGGGAACTATGAGACAGGTGCTGCATGGCTGTCGTCAGCTCGTGTTGTGAAATGTTGGGTTAAGTCCCGCAACGAGCGCAACCCTTATCCTTATTTGCCAGCACGTAATGGTGGGAACTCTAAGGAGACTGCCGGTGATAAACCGGAGGAAGGTGGGGACGACGTCAAGTCATCATGGCCCTTACGAGTAGGGCTACACACGTGCTACAATGGCGCATACAAAGGGCTGCAAACCAGCAATGGTAAGCGAATCCCATAAAGTGCGTCGTAGTCCGGATTGGGGTCTGCAACTCGACCCCATGAAGTCGGAATCGCTAGTAATCGTGAATCAGAATGTCACGGTGAATACGTTCCCGGGCCTTGTACACACCGCCCGTCACACCATGGGAGTGGGCTGCACCAGAAGTCATTAGCTTAACCTTCGGGAGGGCGATGACCACGGTGTGGTTCATGACTGGGGTGAAGTCGTAACAAGGTAGCCCTAGGGGAACCTGGGGCTGGATCACCTCCTTACGTAAAGTTGTTAATTTTTGTAAGTGCCCACACAAATTGCTTGAATAGAAAGTTGAAAAGCATGTAAGAAATGCGATAGGACTGTAGCTCAGTTGGTTAGAGCGCGCCCCTGATAAGGGTGAGGTCGGTAGTTCAAATCTACTCAGTCCTACCAATCTTCTTACGAACTCTATGATGTGGGGCTATAGCTCAGCTGGGAGAGCGCCTGCCTTGCACGCAGGAGGTCTGCGGTTCGATCCCGCATAGCTCCACCACATCATAGTTGTTAAAATACAAAGCTAAGCAAGCTTAATGCTTATCTTTGCTTTTTAGCAAATTGCTCTTTAAAAATTTGGAAAGCTGAATAAATAAAGAAGTTCTTAAAACACGTTATTGCTTCGGTAATAACAATAGAGTGTTCTTGAGTATTCTTGAGGCGAAAAAAACTAGATAATACCTAGTTATTTCAATTGTACAGTCGACTTTAGATTGTATGGTTAAGTGACTAAGCGTATACGGTGGATGCCTAGGCAGTCAGAGGCGATGAAGGACGTGTTAATCTGCGTTAAGCTGTGGGGAGTTGATAAAAAGCGTTAATCCACAGATTTCCGAATGGGGGAACCCACTCTACTTTGTAGAGTATCGTAACGTGAATACATAGCGTTACGAAGCGAACCGGGAGAACTGAAACATCTAAGTACCCCGAGGAAAAGAAATCAATAGAGATACCCTTAGTAGCGGCGAGCGAACGGGGTCTAGCCCTTAAGCAGTTTGGAAGTTAGTGGAAGATTCTGGAAAGTTTCACGATACAGGGTGATAGTCCCGTACATGAAAACGACCTTACTGTGAAATCGAGTAGGACGGCACACGTGATATGCTGTTTGAATATGGGAGGACCATCTTCCAAGGCTAAATACTACTGACTGACCGATAGTGAACCAGTACCGTGAGGGAAAGGCGAAAAGAACCCCTGTGAGGGGAGTGAAATAGAACCTGAAACCGTATACGTACAAGCAGTGGGAGCCTACTTTGTTGGGTGACTGCGTACCTTTTGTATAATGGGTCAACGACTTAATTTCAGTAGCAAGGTTAAGCGAATAGCGGAGCCGTAGGGAAACCGAGTGTTAACTGCGCGAATAGTTGCTGGGATTAGACCCGAAACCCGGTGATCTAGCCATGGGCAGGTTGAAGGTTGAGTAACATCAACTGGAGGACCGAACCGACTAATGTTGAAAAATTAGCGGATGACTTGTGGCTGGGGGTGAAAGGCCAATCAAACCGGGAGATAGCTGGTTCTCCTCGAAAGCTATTTAGGTAGCGCCTCGCGTCTAACTATTGGGGGTAGAGCACTGTTAAGGCTAGGGGGTCATCCCGACTTACCAACCCTTTGCAAACTCCGAATACCAATAAGTTCAATCGCGGGAGACACACGGCGGGTGCTAACGTCCGTCGTGGAAAGGGAAACAACCCAGACCGTCAGCTAAGGTCCCAAAGTGTATGTTAAGTGGGAAACGATGTGGAAAGGCTCAGACAGCCAGGAAGTTGGCTTAGAAGCAGCCATCTTTTAAAGAAAGCGTAATAGCTCACTGGTCGAGTCGGTCTGCGCGGAAGATTTAACGGGGCTAAACATACCACCGAAGCTACGGATGCATACTTGTATGCATGGTAGAGGAGCGTTCTGTAAGCCGTCGAAGGTGAGTTGAGAAGCTTGCTGGAGGTATCAGAAGTGCGAATGTTGACATGAGTAACGATAATGGGGGTGAAAAACCTCCACGCCGAAAGACCAAGGGTTCCTGTCCAACGTTAATCGGGGCAGGGTGAGTCGACCCCTAAGGCGAGGCCGAAAGGCGTAGTCGATGGGAAACAGGTTAATATTCCTGTACTCACTTATATTGCGATGGGGTGACGGAGAAGGTTAGGCTAGCATGGCGATGGTTGTCCATGTTTAAGGTTGTAGGCTGTGTGCTTAGGTAAATCCGGGCGCACATTAAGGCTGAGAACTGATGACGAGTCTCTACGGAGATGAAGTAGTTGATACCCGGCTTCCAGGAAAAACCTCTAAGCTTCAGATATAAGAGAATCGTACCCCAAACCGACACAGGTGGTTAGGTAGAGAATACTAAGGCGCTTGAGAGAACTCGGGTGAAGGAACTAGGCAAAATGGTACCGTAACTTCGGGAGAAGGTACGCCAATGATGGTGAAGGACTTGCTCCGTAAGCTATTGTTGGTCGCAGAGAAATGGTGGCTGCAACTGTTTATTAAAAACACAGCACTGTGCAAAATCGAAAGATGACGTATACGGTGTGACGCCTGCCCGGTGCCGGAAGGTTAATTGATTGGGTTAGACTTAGGTCGAAGCTCATGATCGAAGCCCCGGTAAACGGCGGCCGTAACTATAACGGTCCTAAGGTAGCGAAATTCCTTGTCGGGTAAGTTCCGACCTGCACGAATGGCGTAATGATGGCCACGCTGTCTCCACCCGAGACTCAGTGAAATTGAAATCGCTGTTAAGATGCAGTGTACCCGCGGCTAGACGGAAAGACCCCGTGAACCTTTACTATAGCTTGGCACTGAACATTGAACCTACATGTGTAGGATAGGTGGGAGACTATGAAGCATTGTCGCTAGATGATGTGGAGTCAACCTTGAAATACCACCCTTGTACGTTTGATGTTCTAACGTAGGCCCCTTATCGGGGTTGCGGACAGTGTCTGGTGGGTAGTTTGACTGGGGCGGTCTCCTCCCAAAGAGTAACGGAGGAGCACGAAGGTTGGCTAAACATGGTTGGACATCATGTGGTTAGTGCAAAGGCATAAGCCAGCTTAACTGCGAGACAGACACGTCGAGCAGGTACGAAAGTAGGTCTTAGTGATCCGGTGGTTCTGAATGGAAGGGCCATCGCTCAACGGATAAAAGGTACTCCGGGGATAACAGGCTGATACCGCCCAAGAGTTCATATCGACGGCGGTGTTTGGCACCTCGATGTCGGCTCATCACATCCTGGGGCTGAAGTTGGTCCCAAGGGTATGGCTGTTCGCCATTTAAAGTGGTACGCGAGCTGGGTTTAGAACGTCGTGAGACAGTTCGGTCCCTATCTGCCGTGGGCGTTTGAGAATTGAGAGGAGCTGCTCCTAGTACGAGAGGACCGGAGTGGACGAACCACTGGTGTTCGGGTTGTTATGCCAATAGCATTGCCCGGTAGCTAAGTTCGGAACTGATAACCGCTGAAAGCATCTAAGCGGGAAGCAGGCCTCGAGATGAGTTCTCACTGGGACTTTAAGTCCCCTGAAGGGCCGTTGGAGACTACAACGTTGATAGGCAAGGTGTGTAAGTGCTGTGAGGCATTGAGCTAACTTGTACTAATTACCCGTGAGGCTTAACCATACAAATTAAAGTATGATTAATTGAAATATCGACTTAAGAATAGATTGAATACTTTATGTTTTAAAGACTTCTTTATTTATAGCTTTTCAGATTTAAAAATGAAACGTAAGTTTATATATAGAAAGCAAACCAAATTTGCTTGGTGACCATAGTGTTGCGGTACCACCTGATCCCATTCCGAACTCAGTAGTGAAACGTAATAACGCCGATGGTAGTGTGGGGTTTCCCCATGTGAGAGTAGGGCATCGCCAAGCGCCAATTACTATTTATTTAGGCCTAGTCTAAATAGATATTGTTTAAGACGTAGTCTTAGACAAGAGCAGATGATTCGTAAGACTCGAAAAATTTGTTTGGTGACCATAGTGTTGCGGTACCACCTGATCCCATTCCGAACTCAGTAGTGAAACGTAATAACGCCGATGGTAGTGTGGGGTTTCCCCATGTGAGAGTAGGGCATCGCCAAACGCTAAATTAGATTTAAGACACCGTCTTGAACGAAAAAAGCCGATATCATTGATATCGGCTTTTTTTATACCTGTAAATTATTAGCTGTTAAAGTTAAAATATAATCAAATATACTTTCACCACTTTAGATTAAATCACTAATTTTGTGGTTAACTACTTAAATTAAGATGTTTAGGATCCTTGTATGACTGATAACCATGAAATAATTAAGTTACAGACGCTAAAATGGGTGAAAGATATTATTGTTAAATACAATATTTGTCCTTTTGCGAAGAAAGAATTAGAGCGAAAAACAATTCATTGTGCAGTACTTGATGGGACTGATTTAACTGAGTTATTAGAATGTGTTAATGCTGAGTTTATTCGTTTAGATACCAATGAAGATATAGCTACAACATTAGTTGTTATTCCTAAATTGAGTAGTAACTTTGATGATTTCCTCGATTTAATTGATTATGCGAATGATTTATTGGAAATGCAGGACTACGAAGGTGTTTATCAATTAGCGCATATGCACCCTAAATATCGTTTTGATGACACGACAATGCAAGATGCTGCTAACTTTACTAATCGCTCTCCTTATCCAATACTGCATATTATTCGTGAAGATGAGATGGCGCGGGTATTGAGACTATTTCCGAACCCTGAGGAAATCCCTGAACGTAATGTTGAATTATTACGAAAAAAGGGGTTTAAGGAAATTAAAGCGGAATTAGAAGCGTGTTTTAATGTGAAAACTAAATAATTCTATAAAACGAACATAACAGAGCTGTATCATTGAGAAGCAGCTCTGGATTAATTTGAATTAAACTTGTGCAGTTACAATTTCTTTTGAAAATGTTTTTTCACAATACTTACATTTTAGACCGATATTACCCTTGATCATTTTAATGGTAAAAGATGAAATAACCGGTTCGCCGTGTGTAATACAATTTGAGTTTGGACACGGGAATACGTTTTCAACTTCTTTTGGCAATGCTAACGCATGCTTATCTGTCACCTCGAAATTTTCAATTATATTAATGGTTGCATTTGGTGCAAGCAGTGCTAATTGATTCGCTTGTGGCTTGGTTATCTCAGTGTTTTCAACTTTAATTAAATCTTTGGTTGCACCATTATGGGTTGGAAGGTTAAAACCAACCGTAACACGCTGCTTGGTATTCGTAAGACTAAATAGTCTGAGAATTTTAACACCTTGTCCTGATGGGATATGATCAATAACATAGCCATTACAGATAGCCTCTACTTGCATATGATTGCTTTTCATTATCTTATCCTCCGATTGTTTCGTTTAATACAAGAGCAAGTAGTGCTTCACGTGCATATACACCATTTTCAGCTTGCTGAAAGTAATACGCGTATGGTGTTTTGTCAACATCGACAGTGATTTCATCAACGCGTGGCAATGGGTGCAGTACTTTCAAATTATCTTTTGCATTTTTTAATGAACTGGCAGATAAAATAAAGCCGGCTTTCATGTGTTGATACTCTGTTTCATCAAAACGTTCTTTTTGTACACGAGTCATGTATAACACGTCAATTTCAGGTACTACGTCTTCAATTGAGTTATAACAGGCATAGCTGATATCGTGCTCATCAAGCTCATCACAGATATATCCAGGCATCGCTAATGCATCTGGTGCAATGAAATAGAACTTGCAGCCACTGAACTTAGCAAGGGCTTGTGCTAAAGAATGAACTGTTCGACCGTATTTAAGATCTCCCACCAATGCGATATTTAAATTATCTAAGCGACCTTGTGTTTCGTAAATTGAAAACAGATCAAGCAATGTTTGTGTGGGATGTTGATTAGAGCCATCACCGCCGTTAATAACAGGTACGTTGGAGAATTCTGATGCTAATCTTGCGGCACCTTCTTGAGGGTGGCGCATCACAAAGGCATCTGCATAGCTTGAAATCACACTGATTGAATCGGCAAGCGTTTCACCTTTCTTCGCAAGTGAGGTGTTACCGGCATTATCGAAGCCAATAACTGTCCCACCTAATCGTTGGATAGCGGTTTCAAATGATAATCGTGTGCGAGTTGATGCTTCAAAGAAACAGCTCGCAATTACTTTATTTTTTAAAAGTTCGGGCTGTGGCTTATTTTTTAGTTTTGCCGCAGTTTTAACAATAAGTTCTAGCTCATTACGTGAGATATCATTGATAGATACTATATGTTTTCTAAATAACGGATTTACCATTTTTGTGCCCTGATGATCAGAATTATCCAAAAAAAAGCCTCATATGAATAGTTATGAGGCTTTACAAGTTTGCATGCATAGGGGGAAGGTTATATGGTCTAATGATATGAACATTCGTTAACCCTCTAATCCGCTAAACACAATTGGTAATTTTAGCTTAAAATAAAAACGACAGAAAGCACTAATCAAATTAATTTCATGTAAAAAAATCTATAAAGTTTAAACTATTCGTTGTTCTATATTTGCTTATTACGCGTGTTATTAAATATAATGCGTGTAGATAGCGCAATATATTCGCTCTGAACATGGGAGCATTGATAAATTTATGGAACTTACAATGAGTAAAAAAATCATTTCAACAACGAATGCACCTGCTGCAATAGGCCCGTACTCACAAGCTAATCAACTTGGTAATATGGTTTTTACTTCAGGACAGATCCCACTAGTGCCAGAGACAATGGAAATTATTAAAGGCGGCGTGAAAGAGCAAGCTGAATTAGTAATGGAAAACCTAATGGCAGTTCTAAAAGCTGCAAATGCAAGTGCTGATACAGTAATCAAAACAACATGCTTCTTAAGTGATATGAATGATTTTGCTACCTTCAATGAAGTGTACGCACGTTATTTTCCTGAAAATGCACCTGCACGTTCATGTGTGGAAGTTGCTCGTTTACCGAAAGATGTATTAGTTGAAGTTGAAGCTATCGCTTACACACTTTAATTAGGCCTCATTTATGTCTAAATCGATCACTATTGCTGTACTTGTTACAGGTCCAGCGTATGGTAGTCAAGACGCTTTAAGCGCCTATCATTATGTAAAGTCAGCGGTTGAGTTAGGTCATACTATTCAACGCGTATTTTTTTATAATGATGGTGTGCTTAATGGCTCAATATTGACATCTCCAGCAGCGGATGAATTTGATTTATATAATGCTTGGCTCGTGATGGCTCGTGAACATCTATTTCCTTTAGATATATGTTCAGGTGCAGCGTTGAGACGTGGTGTTATTGATCAAAGTGAAGCGGATAGGACTGGGAAGAATCAGTTTAATCTTGAGTTACCATTTCAATTAACCGGACTAGGTCAATTAGCCGAGTCGATTATGACTGCTGATCGGGTTATCCAGTTTTAATTAACTACATTTGGTTGAAAATATGTTGAGAGTTGCGTTCGTTACTCGTCAAGTTCCTCATGGCAGTAGCCTAGCCAGAGAAACACAAGACGCCATTCTTGCTACATCTGCATTAACGGAAGAGTTAAGTGTGTTTTTTATTGGTGATGGCGTTTATCAGTTACTCAGTAACCAAAAGCCTCAAAATATCGCTTGTCGGGATTTTTCGCCTACATTTGGACTGTTTGACTTATATGATATCGAAAACATTTATGTGTGCGCAGACTCGCTTATAGAGCGAGGTATAAGCGATATTGAGTTGATTATCGATGCTGAACGTTTACCACAAGCAGAGATTAATCAACGAATTCGCCAGCATGCTATTATTTTGAATTTTTGATTGGTGATAACATTATGCTTCATATTATTAAATCGTCGCCATTCTCAAAAAACACATTCATTGATAGCCTAGGCTATCTCAATGAGGGTGATGCGCTGCTCTTTATTCAAGATGCTGTCGTTATGACGGCATCACTGCATAAATATGCTAAAATACTTCAAGATCTCCTACCAAAGATAAGTGTTTACACTTTGACTGAAGATCTGGATGCAAGAGGGTTAAAATGTATTCTAGGTCAGCAAGTTAGCTACCTAGAATTTGTTAACCTTACTGTGTCACATTTACAAGTACAGACTTGGAATTAAATAAGCTGAACTGTACGAATTTTCATTGTCGCCCTATAAACTATGGGTAAGTTTTTATCTACTAGTGTTGTAAAAGCGGTTTATTTACGATTTATTGGTTAATAAACTGATTTATTTTCAATAATACTGTTCTTATGCTTGACAGCTAAAGGCGCAATGACTAAAATTCTGCGTCCCTATATTAGGGATGATTTTTCACACGTAAAAAACTCAACGGAGCTATTTTAAATGGCAACTACTAACCAATTAGTACGCAAGCCTCGCGTAAGAAACGTTACAAAAACTAACGTTCCTGCTCTTGAAGCTTGTCCACAACGTCGTGGTGTTTGTACTCGCGTATACACTACTACTCCTAAAAAACCTAACTCGGCTCTACGTAAAGTAGCTCGTGTTCGTCTAACTAACGGTTATGAAGTAACTTCATACATCGGTGGTGAAGGCCATAACCTTCAAGAGCATAGCGTGATCTTAATCCGCGGTGGTCGTGTTAAAGATTTACCGGGTGTTCGTTACCATACAGTTCGTGGTGCGTTAGATACAGCTGGTGTTAGTGATCGTCGTAAAGGTCGTTCTAAATACGGTGCTAAACGCCCTAAGAATTAATAATTCTTCGTTTAGTAAGGCCAAGCAAACTGTTAACTATTTATTAGTTTTGGGTAATACCTGAAGCACAACGAGGAATAAAAGATGCCAAGACGTCGCGTCGTAGCTAAAAGAGAAATTTTAGCAGATCCAAAATTCGGATCAGAAATCCTAGCAAAATTCATCAACATCGTAATGGTAGACGGTAAAAAATCTACTTCAGAAGCGATTGTATACGGTGCGCTAGAAACTATCTCTACTAAAAGTGAAGATAAAACACACCTAGAGCTTTTTGAAATCGCTTTAGACAATGTTCGTCCATCGGTTGAGGTTAAATCTCGCCGTGTTGGTGGTTCAACTTACCAAGTGCCTGTAGAAGTTCGTCCTTCTCGTCGTAATGCACTAGCTATGCGTTGGTTAGTTGAAGCAGCACGTAAACGTGGTGAAAAATCAATGGCTGCTCGTCTAGCTGGAGAGCTATTCGACGCTGCTGAAAACAAAGGTTCTGCGGTTAAGAAACGTGAAGACGTTCACCGTATGGCTGACGCGAATAAAGCATTTGCTCACTATCGCTGGTAATTTTTGGACGCAGATTTTAAATCTGCGTCAATTATTTTCTGTCTAGGTTTCCTAGTAAGGGATTTATTGTGGCACGTACAACTCCGATCGAGCTCTACCGAAATATTGGTATTTGTGCTCACGTTGATGCGGGTAAAACTACAACTACAGAACGAATTCTGTTCTATACTGGTCTTTCACATAAGATTGGTGAAGTTCATGATGGCGCTGCCACTATGGATTGGATGGAACAGGAGCAGGAGCGTGGTATTACCATTACTTCTGCTGCGACAACAACAATGTGGAAAGGTATGGATGCGCAATTTAAGCAGCACCGTATCAACATCATTGATACTCCGGGACATGTTGACTTCACGATTGAAGTAGAACGTTCTTTGCGAGTACTTGATGGCGCAGTTGTCGTATTTTGTGGTGCATCAGGTGTTGAACCACAATCTGAAACGGTTTGGCGTCAAGCTGACAAGTATCAAGTACCACGTATCGTGTTCGTCAATAAGATGGATCGTACTGGTGCAGATTTTGACGCTGTAATTGACCAAATTCGTAATCGTCTGGGCGCGACTTGTGTTCCTATCCAGTTAAACATTGGTGCGGAAGATGATTTTGAAGGCGTAATTGATTTAATTAAAATGAAATCAATTAGCTGGAATGAAGCAGATCAAGGTATGTCATTTAGTTATGGCGATATTCCTGCAGATCTACTTGAGCGAGCAGAAGAATTACATGAAGAATTGGTTGATGCTGCCGCCGAAGCTAACGATGAGCTTATGGATAAATACCTTGAAGAAGGTGAATTATCTGAAGAAGAAATTAAAGCTGGTTTACGTCAACGTACGCTGAATAACGAGATCGTACTTGCGACTTGTGGTTCTGCCTTTAAAAATAAAGGTGTACAAGCGGTACTTGACGCAGTGATTGAATTTCTTCCTAGCCCAACGGAAGTGAAAGATATCAATGGTATTGATGATAATGAGAACGAAATTACTTGTCGATCAAGTGATGACGCTCCCTTTGCTGCATTAGCCTTTAAAATCGCGACAGACCCATTCGTAGGTACGCTTACGTTCTTACGTGTGTATTCTGGGGTGGTCAATACGGGCGATGGCGTTTATAATTCTGTTAAACAGAAGCGTGAACGTTTAGGTCGTATAGTGCAAATGCATGCCAATGATCGTCAAGAATTGAAAGAAATACGTGCTGGTGATATTGCTGCAGCAATTGGTCTTAAGGATGTTACTACTGGTGATACGCTTTGTGATGCTAATCATAAAGTAATTCTTGAGCGTATGGATTTTCCGGAGCCGGTTATCCAAATTGCTGTGGAACCTAAAACAGTAGCCGATCAAGATAAGATGGCTATCGCCCTAAGTAAATTAGCGGCTGAAGACCCATCGTTCCGTGTTGAAACTGACGAAGAGTCAGCACAAACACTGATATCTGGTATGGGTGAACTTCATCTGGACATTATTGTTGACCGTATGCGTCGTGAGTTTAACGTTGAATGCAACGTTGGTAAGCCTCAGGTTGCATATCGTGAATCAATTCGTAATTCAGTTGAAGCAGAAGGTAAATTCATTCGCGAATTAGGCGGGAAAGGTCAATATGGCCATGTTCTGCTGAAATTAGAGCCGCTCGAAGCGGGCGCTGGTTTTGAATTTGTGGATGCAATCGTTGATGGTGAAGTTCCTCGTGAATTCATTCCAGCGGTTGAAAAAGGTTGTAAAGATCAGATGGACCAAGGTGTGTTAGCAGGATATCCTATCATGGATGTTCGTGTTACACTTCACGGTGGTTCATTCCACGACGTTGACTCCAATGAAATGGCATTCAAGGTCGCGGCATCATTTGGTTGCAGACAGGGCGCATTGGATGCAAGTCCAGCTTTGCTTGAGCCTATGATGAAAGTTGAAATTACCACTCCTGAGGAGTGGATGGGTGATGTTGTTGGTGACGTAAGCCGTCGTCGCGGCATGATCGACGGTATGGATGATGGCCACTCAGGCCTTAAAATTATTCATGCTAAGGTTCCGTTGTCTGAAATGTTCGGTTATGCAACCGCACTACGTTCAGCTACACAGGGCCGCGCTTCGTATTCAATGGAATTCCTTGAATACAATGAAGCACCTAAAAACATCGCTGACAAAATTATTGAAGCGAAATAAAGTTTAACTTTGGTAGTCTTTATCATAAGATAAAGGCTTAACTGATAATTAGAAGGTACACGTCGTGTCTAAAGAAAAATTTGTACGTAGTAATACCCACGTAAACGTAGGTACAATTGGTCACGTTGACCATGGTAAAACAACTCTAACAGCAGCAATCACAAACGTACTTGCAAAAGTATACGGTGGTGAAGCTAAAGATTTCGCATCAATCGATAACGCTCCTGAAGAAAGAGAACGTGGTATCACGATCAACACTTCTCACGTTGAATATGATACGCCTAACCGTCACTACGCACACGTAGATTGCCCAGGACACGCGGATTATGTTAAAAACATGATCACTGGTGCTGCTCAAATGGACGGCGCTATCTTAGTTGTTGCTGCAACTGATGGTCCTATGCCACAAACACGTGAGCACATCCTACTTTCACGTCAGGTTGGCGTTCCTTACATCATCGTATTCATGAACAAATGTGATATGGTTGATGATGAAGAACTACTTGAACTAGTAGAAATGGAAGTTCGTGAACTTCTTTCTGAATATGACTTCCCAGGTGATGACCTACCAGTTATCCAGGGTTCTGCTCTTAAAGCACTTGAAGGCGAAAAAGAGTACGAAGACAAGATCATTGAACTAGCAGACGCGCTAGATTCATATATCCCTGATCCAGAACGTGCTATCGATATGCCTTTCATTATGCCTATCGAAGACGTATTCTCAATCTCTGGCCGTGGTACTGTTGTAACTGGTCGTGTTGAGCAAGGTATCGTTAACGTTGGTGATGCAGTAGAAATCGTTGGTATCCGTGATACTCAAACAACTACTTGTACTGGTGTTGAAATGTTCCGTAAACTGCTTGACGAAGGTCGTGCTGGTGAGAACATTGGTGCACTTCTACGTGGTACTAAACGTGAAGACGTTGAACGTGGTCAAGTACTAGCTAAGCCTGGTTCAATCACTCCACATACTAAGTTTGAATCTGAAGTATACGTACTTTCTAAAGAAGAGGGTGGTCGTCACACTCCTTTCTTTAAAGGTTACCGTCCACAGTTCTACTTCCGTACAACTGACATCACTGGTGCTGTAGAGCTTCCAGAAGGTGTTGAAATGGTTATGCCTGGTGACAACCTTAAGTTTGTTGTTGAGCTAATCAACCCAATCGCGATGGAAGAAGGTCTACGCTTCGCTATCCGTGAAGGTGGCCGTACTGTTGGTGCTGGTGTTGTTTCTAAAGTAATCGCTTAATTTCGATTAGTTTGAACAATATATAGAAAGGTCGCTTAGGCGGCCTTTTTTTCATCTACAATTTATGAGATTAGAAGTTAGTGAAAAGGTGACGAACTTAGTCCGCCACATTATTATTCAATTAACAGCATTATTTTTCTATTAACGTTTCTTAGCATTAGCAAAGGCGTCAGCAAACGCACTATTATTGAATCCTGAATACCTCTCGTCTATTTTATGTTGTCTCTGTGGTTGCTTCGCAGGTTTATGACGGTTTTCAAGCTCAGTCTTATTATTTGTCATTGTATGATTACTTACTACTGGTACTTCATCATCTAGTCGCATCGTTAGTGCAATACGTTTTCTGGCTATATCTATCTCTGTTACTTTAACTTTTACAATCTGTCCTGCTTTAACGATTTCGTGTGGGTCTTTAACAAAGCGATTGGTTAACGCTGAAATGTGTACTAGACCGTCTTGATGGACACCGATATCAACAAAGGCACCAAAGTTAGTCACATTACTAATGATCCCTTCAAGTTGCATACCTGGCTTTAAATCGGTTATTTTTTCAATTCCCTCTTTGAATGTCGCCGTTTTGAACTCAGGTCTTGGATCGCGTCCCGGTTTTTCTAATTCTTGAATAATATCTTGAACTGTCGGTAGACCAAATTTAGCATTGGTATAATCTTGTGGATTGAGCGATTTAAGCAGTTCGCTATTACCCATGATCTCTATGATTTTTTTACCTGTTTGTTGCGTTATGTCTTTTACTACAGGGTATGATTCTGGATGAACTGCTGTGCTGTCTAATGGATCTTTCGCATTTAAGATACGTAAGAAACCAGCACATTGTTCAAATGCTTTAGGGCCTAGGCGCGCAACTTTCTTTAGCTCGTTTCGTTTGCTAAACGGACCATTATCATTACGGTAATTCACAATATTTTCGGCGATAGTTTTATTCAGTCCTGCAACACGAGAGAGTAAGGCGGCAGATGCCAGATTAACATCAACACCGACTTTATTTACGCAATCTTCAATGACGATATCTAATTGTTTTGATAATAAGCTTTGGTTTACGTCATGTTGATATTGACCAACACCAATAGCTTTGGGATCAATTTTTACCAGTTCTGCGAGTGGATCTTGTAAACGTCGAGCAATCGATACCGCACCACGAATCGATACATCAAGTTCTGGGAATTCATTCGCAGCCAACTCTGATGCTGAGTACACAGAAGCCCCTGCTTCACTGACCATTATTTTTTGTAATTTCAGTGCTGGTTTTTCTTTGATTAATTCGGCTACCAGTTTGTCTGTTTCTCGTGATGCAGTACCGTTGCCAATACTGATTAACTCTACGCCATAACGCTGACATAGTGCCGCTAGCGTTGATAATGATTGCTGCCATTGTTGCTGTGGAACATGTGGATAGATAGTCGTGTGATCAAGTAATTTACCCGTTGCATCAACAACCGCAATTTTAGAACCTGTGCGTAATCCCGGATCAAGTCCAAGGGTAACTTTTGGTCCTGCTGGGGATGCCATTAGTAAGGCTGTCAGATTAGCAGCAAATACTTTGATGGCTTCGACTTCTGCGGACTCTTTCATTTTACCGATTAACTCAGTTTCTAATTGGCTGAGTAATTTTTGTTTCCAACTACTGTGAACAACCGATTTTAACCATTCATCTGCAGGTTTGTTTTGATAGCTAATACCGAGGTGTTTAGCGATAATAACTTCACAATAACTGGTGGCATTTTTTTCAGTAAATTCGGGATCTGCGTTTAAGCCAATCTGTAACTCACCGGCATTTTTACCACGTAACATGGCAAGCATACGGTGTGATGGTACTTTTTTGATCCCTTCACTGTGGCTGAAGTAGTCTTTAAATTTACTGTCTTCAGTGGCTGATTTTTTATTTTCTTTTGATTCTAGTGTTGCATAGGCAAGTAATTGTTTACGTACTTTGGCAATAAGCTCTGCATCGACACTGGCTTTTTCCATCAGGATAAATTTAGCTCCTTCTAATACTTGCTCTGGTTCAGCAAAATTAGTGTCTGATGTGATAAATTGTTTGGCGAGTTTGAGCGGCTGCTGTTGTGGATTTGCAATCAGAGATTCTGCTAATGGTATTAACCCTGCTTCAATTGCTATTTGGCCTTTCGTACGGCGTTTGGTTTTAAAGGGCAAATAGAGGTCTTCTAAACGTGTTTTTGTTTCTGCTGTATTGATAGCGGCTGTTAACTGTGGGGTTAACTTATCTTGTTCAGCGATATTTTTTAAAATTGTTTCACGGCGCGTTTCTAAGTCACGTAAGTAGGTTAAGCGCTGTTCTAATGTTCTTAATTGACCATCATCTAAGCCTTCAGTGGCTTCTTTTCGATAGCGGGCGATAAAAGGGACGGTCGCCCCGTCATCAAGTAGGGTAATTGCAGCGTTAATTTGGCGTACATGCGCATTAATCTCTTGCGCGATCAGAATAGCTAATTTAGACACTTTGGATCCTTAAAATGAATAGATTTGTGATGACATAAATACGGATTATTACTCTGTAAATGGGGTGTATTGGATCTTGTTTATATACCAAGTTTTACTACCCGCAGGCGTGAGCACTATCGCTTCATCATCAACTTGTTTCCCGATAAGGGCTTTTGCCATTGGTGAGTCAACGGTAACAAAATTTCGTTTTGGGTCTAATTCGTCACGGCCGACAATACGACACTGGATTACGGTACCATCATCATCTTCTAATTCGGCATAGGCGCCAAAATAGACAGTGCCATCTTGTTGTGGACGATAATCGACGATCTCTAATACTTCGAGACGTTTAACTAAAAAGCGAATTTCGCGATCGATGGTACGCAGTAAATGTTTATTTTCTTTGTAGTCAGCATTTTCACTGCGATCACCTAGAGACGCAGCCCAAGACACAACTTTTGTGACTCTTGGTCGTTCTTCTTTCCAGAGAAATTTAAGGCGTTTGTCTAAAGTTTCCCAGCCCACTCGGGTGATTAAGTTTGATATAGCCAATGCTATGACCTTCTTAAATTATATTGAAGAGAAATTATAGCAATAGCACAGCTGAATAGCTCATTTTCGTTATGACAGGTATAAAAAATGCCAGGTCGATGACTCGATACTGGCATTTTTGTTCATTATTGCTCATTATTTAAATTGGTATAAATATCAACTTAAATAAAGTTTAAAGTTGTGGACCTGCAGCAAGTAATGCTTTGCCTTCTTCGTTGTCAGTGAACTTCTCGAAGTTGCTCACGAAACGTTTTGCAAGTGCTACCGCTTTCTCTTCCCATACATTTTCATCTTCGTATGTATCTCGTGGATCAAGAATCTTAGTATCACAACCTGGTAGTGTTGTTGGTACTTCTAAATTGAAGTAAGGGATCGTTTTACTTTCCACTTTTTCAATTGAACCATCAAGAATTGCATCGATGATGGCACGCGTATCTTTAATTGAAATACGTTTACCAGTGCCATTCCAACCCGTATTAACTAGGTAAGCTTGTGCGCCCGATGCTTCCATACGTTTAACAAGCTCTTGGCCGTATTTGGTTGGATGAAGCGATAGGAACGCAGCGCCGAAACAGGCAGAGAATGTTGGTGTTGGTTCTGTAATACCACGTTCAGTACCGGCTAATTTAGCCGTGAAACCTGATAGGAAGTGATATTTAGTTTGTTCTGGTGTGAGTTTAGATACTGGTGGTAAAACACCGAATGCATCAGCACTTAAGAAAATAACTTTATTTGCGTGACCGCCTTTCGAGATTGGCTTAACGATATTTTCAATGTGTTCGATAGGGTAAGAAACACGTGTGTTTTCTGTTTTCGAACCGTCGTTATAATCGACTACGCCACCGTCAAGTACGGTTACGTTTTCAAGTAGTGCATCACGACGAATTGCGCCGAATATTTCAGGTTCCGCTTCTGCACTTAATTTAATTGTTTTTGCGTAGCAACCACCTTCGAAGTTGAATACGCCATCATCATCCCAACCGTGCTCATCATCACCAATTAATTGGCGTTTTGGGTCGGTTGATAATGTTGTTTTACCTGTACCAGATAAACCAAAGAAGATTGCTGTTTCACCGTCAGAGCTTACGTTTGCTGAACAATGCATTGATGCAATACCTTGTAGTGGCAATAGGTAGTTCATATAAGAGAACATACCTTTTTTCATTTCGCCGCCGTACCAAGTACCACCGATAAGTTGAATTTTTTCTGTTAAATTGAAAGCAACAAAGTTTTCAGAATTTAGGCCGTGCTTTTCCCAATCTGGGTTTGTGCATTTAGCACCATTCATTACCACGAAATCGGGTTCGTAAGTTGCTAATTCTGCTTCGCTAGGACGGATGAACATGTTCTTAACGAAATGCGCTTGCCATGCAACTTCGGTGATGAAACGAACTTTTAGACGTGTGTTAGCATTTGCGCCACAATAAGTATCAACAACGAATAAACGTTTTGTTGAAAGTTGTTGTGTTACAAGTGTTTTCAGATCATTCCATACGTCCTGAGAGATCGCTTTGTTATCATTTTTACCTTGATCTGACCACCATACTGTATCGCGAGTTGTATCATCACGAACAATATATTTATCTTTGGGTGAACGACCAGTAAAGATACCAGTATCAACGGCAACTGCACCTGATTCAGTGACAGTCCCTTTTTCATAACCCTCTAGGCCTGCTTTTGTTTCTTCTGCAAAAAGTAGCTCGTAAGAAGGGTTATATACGATTTCTTCAACATCCTTGATGCCATATACCGATAGATCGATAGTGGCGCCAATAACTGTATTTTTATTTTTTACTTCTGTCATTGGTATCTCCTGGGGGTACAGAGTTTAATTTATTGTTTCAGATTAAATTAAGTTGGTTTGCAAATTAAATTTAATGGGTGCACTAACGGCACCCTTATTATTAAATTTAGCAGTGTTAAACGATGTGCTACGGTGTATTTGCTACACTCTTATTCACATCTTGTTTAATGTACTGGGTTGCCAATTTGCGGTGAATGAATATCTTCTACATCTCCCGCATTAAAGGCATAAAGCGAACCGCAATAATCACAGTGCATCTCTATTTGTCCTTTTTCAGCAATAATATCAAGTAACTCTTCTTTTGCTACGCTAAGTAATGCTGTTGCACTACGTTCGTGTGAACAACCACATTTAAATGACACGGTTTGTGGATCGAATAAGCGTACTTTTTCTTGGTGATAAAGTCGTACTAACACATCTTCAGCATCAAGATTAAATAATTCATCATCTTTTATCGTTGCTGTTAATGCGACTAGGTGTTCAAAATCTTCATGTGAACTTTTCTTGTCATCTGATGCTGGTAATTTTTGTAGCATCATGCCTGCAGCTTGTTTTCTATAGCCCACTTTACCAGTACGGAACCACAAACGTGTTGTTAGCTGTTCTGACTGTTCGAAGTATTGTTCTAAGCATTCTTGTAAAGTCTCGCCACCAAGATCAACGATGCCTTGATAACGTTCGCCTTTGTCTGGTGAGACAGTAATAACCATCACACCTTTACCAATCAATTCTTTTACATTGTTTGTGTCTGGTACTGAACCATTCCAGCGAGCCACACCACGTAATTCAAGATCTTCATTACCATTAATAACTGCAAGTGTCACCGGACCGTCACCTTGTAACTGGACTGTGATAGAGCCTTTAAATTTTAATGTCGCGGTTAATAGACTTGTTGCAACTTGCAGCTCACCGAGTAGGCGTTGAATAGGCCTTGGATAATTTAGGTTTTCTAAAATATCAATAAAGCTTTGTTCAAGTTGTACAATCTCACCACGCACTTGATGTTCTTCAAATAGGTAACGGTGTAATAAATCTTTCTGGCTCATAATATTCTCGACGTTAAAGTTAATGATTTTTTATCCGCAATAGTTCTCGACGTTGTTTCTTGTCGGGACGTTTATCAGGGCTAGGGTTATACAATGTATTCAGTTTACGCGCGACATCATTTTGTGCACGCTTTTCAACACTGGTTGGTGTTTCTTCATACAAAGTAGCCGCTTCTGGTGCCCCTCTCCTTTGTGCGGAAAGCTGCTTTACGATCACTTCCTTTTCATCAAAGCCTTGTTTTATTTTTATTGTTGCACCCAACTCAACGGTTTTACTGGGTTTTGTGCGTTGATCATTGTAGCGAATCTTACCACTTTGGATCATTTCTCGGGCAATCGCGCGGGTTTTATAAAACCGTGCAGCCCATAACCACTTGTCAAAACGCACATCACTATCTGGTTTGGTATTTTTTGACATATTGAATGTAACCGTATTCCAAATAAACGATCTTATTGACCTGATTATAACAGATAAATAAAGCAGTAAGAGAGTCTTTTATTGACCTTAAATACACATTTAATTAACTAAATGATGTCGTTGATTTCACATTTCTTTCACCATTGTTTCATTTGTAAGTGTTGCAATAATTGTGTGGCGAATAATTAGAATTCATATATTCTTTAAAGGTTAACGCTGACATATGCTAGCTTTATCCAAAAGTATTAATTGCCAGCCATTATTCGACTGATTTTATTCATTTTGTGCTGTTAAGCCTTGTACGGATACAACCAGAGAGCTACTATTAGTCAGTTAGAATTATGACTTTTATTCGAATTTATCAAGGCGTTGGTAAACGTACCTTATTTTGAAAGTAATGCTGTACTAGGGTAATACAAAAATGGATAATTTAGAGGCGCTTAAGCAGCTTATAATCAAACTACCACAAAAACAAATTGCGACCTTTTGTTGTTACTTGTTACTCGCTGCATTTTGTTATCAATCGGCGGTGTTAACTTGGCAGTTATGGCCAGAAAAATCAGAATCTGTGACATCATGGCAACCTGTATTTGGCCAAGATGGTAAGCAAATAAAAAGCTATGAGTTAAATACACTCCGAAATTTACACCTGTTTGGTCTGCAACAAACTGAGACCCAGGCGCCTGTCGTAGTTCAAAATATTGACGCTCCCAAAACACGCTTGAGATTAATTTTAGCGGGTCTTGTCGCGAGTAGCGAACCAAGTCTTGCATTAGCCATTATCGAGCTTAAAGGTAAGCAAGATACGTATGGGATTGAGGATGAGATTGGTTCGACGGATGCGGTGTTAAAGCAGGTACTGGTTGATCGTGTCATCATTAAATATAAAGGTAACTTAGAAACGTTAATGTTAGATGGTGAGGAGTTTACTCGTGAGACGAGCGGGCGACAGCCTCATAACGAGAGTTCAAGCAAAGCACCTCGAGACCTTTCTAATCTACGTAAAGATTTATTAGCAAATCCTGCCAGCATTACCGATTATGTACGTATTTCGCCTGTTCGCACGAATGGGAAATTAGCGGGTTATCGTGTTAATCCAGGTAAAAATCGTGAATTATTTAAAGAAGTTGGTTTAAAACCAAATGATCTCGCCGTATCGTTAAATGGATATGATTTAACGGATACTCGCCAAGCAATGGAAGTTGCCAAGCAACTGAAAGACTTGACCGAAATGTCCCTGACCGTTGAGCGTGATGGACAATTACACAGTATTTATTTAAGTATGCCAGAGTAGCCATTTGAGCGACACACTTTTTAAGCCGGTAACTTAGGTAGCTAAGGATAAAGATGAACCTTAATAACGTTGGAAAAAAATTAACCGTATTAGCCTCGGGTATATTGCTAGGTATGAGCAGTATGGCCATGGCAACCGATTACTCTGCGAGTTTTAAAGGCACAGATATTAATGAGTTTATTAACGTCGTGGGTAAAAACTTAAATAAAACGGTGATCATTGATCCAAGCGTACGCGGGAAGGTTAATGTTCGTAGTTACGATCTATTAAATGAAGAACAGTATTATCAGTTCTTTCTTAACGTCTTAGATGTATATGGTTATTCCGTTGTTAAGATGGATAATGGTGTACTTAAAGTCATTAAAAGCAAAGTAGCAAAAACATCAAGCATTCCTGTGGTTGACGATAAAAACCCTGGTCAAGGTGATGAAATGGTTACGCGTGTAGTACCTGTACACAATGTATCGGTACGTGAGCTATCTCCGTTATTACGCCAATTAAATGATAATGCCGGTGGCGGTAACGTAGTGCATTATGAGCCGTCTAATGTGTTAATGCTGACTGGCCGCGC
This sequence comes from Moritella viscosa, assembly GCA_000953735.1. Taxonomy (NCBI): domain Bacteria; kingdom Pseudomonadati; phylum Pseudomonadota; class Gammaproteobacteria; order Alteromonadales; family Moritellaceae; genus Moritella; species Moritella viscosa. The sequence continues at coordinate 314,455 of LN554852.1, forward strand.
GGCCGTGGTTAATCGTTTAGTTGAAATTGTCCACCGTGTCGATAAAGCGGGAGATCAGGCTGTTGATATTATTCACCTTAAATACGCATCTGCTAGTGAGATGGTTCGTATTATTGATAGTGTGACCAAAGGCGATGGTAAGTCTAAGATACCTAGCATCTTACAACCTAAAATTGTTGCCGATGACAGAACTAACGCGGTTGTGATTAGTGGTGATCCTAAAGCGCGTCAACGTGTTGCTAAATTAATCCAACAGCTTGATAGCGAATTAGAAAGCACAGGTAATACCCGGGTTATTTATTTAAAATATGCGAATGCCAAAGAAGTTGCCGATGTTTTAAAAGGGGTGAGTAACTCTATTGAAGGGGGGACATCTGGTTCATCGAGTAAATCTAAATCAAAATCGAGTTCAAAATCAAACTTAGGTATTGAAGCGCATGAAGATACCAATGCATTGGTGATAACCGCACAGCCTGATGTGATGCGTACCTTAGAACAAGTTATTAGTCAGCTTGATATTCGCCGTGCACAAGTATTAGTCGAAGCGATTATTGTCGAAATATCAGAAGGTGATGGCATTGACTTTGGCATTCAGTGGGCAACTGCAGCCGGAGGCACACAATATAACAATGGCAAGCAGGTCTCTTTGGGGGCTCTTGGTGGTGGTATTTATGATGCACAGGATAAAATTACGACAACTATTCATACGGACCCTGCTACAGGTAAAAAAACAACTACGGAGTCTAAAACTTCTGGTGATACTTCAGCACTTGCTTCAGCACTTGGTGGTGTGAATGGCATGATACTTGGGGTTATGAATGGGTCGAAAAGTTTCGGTGCTATTATTCAAGCTGCTGCTAATGATTCTAATTCTAACATTCTTGCTACGCCAAGTATTATGACGCTCGATAATCAAGAAGCTACATTTATTGTCGGTGAAGAAGTGCCCGTTATTACAGGCTCTTCAACCGGTTCGGATAATAAAAATCCGTTCCAGACGGTTGAGCGTCAAGAAGTGGGGATTAAATTAAAAGTTACGCCACAAATCAATGAAGGTGATGCAGTACAGTTAACAATTGAACAAGAGGTATCACATGTATTGGGTTCTACTGCGGTGGATGTGACCTTTGCGAAGCGTCAAGTAAATACAACTATTTTAGCGGACAGTGGGCAAACGATCGTGATTGGTGGTTTACTTGATGAGAAAGTGACTGAAAGTATTTCCAAGGTACCGTGGCTCGGTGATATTCCTTGGATCGGTAATTTATTTAAGTCTACATCATCAAGCACTTCAAAACGTAATCTGATGATCTTTATTAAACCGACCATTATTCGTGATAATGCATCGATTCGTGGTATCAGCAATCGTAAGTACAGTTTAATGCGTGCAAATCAGTTGCTACAACAAGAAAAAGGTGTCGCATTGATGCCGTTTACTGATGTTCCAGTGTTACCTAAATTTGATGAAGAGCGTATTATTTCGCCTGCAGTTCGTAAATATCTAGAAGAGCAAGATAATCAAACGGTTGAATTTGATATGAGAACGAAGCCTAAAACGACAAATGAGGCTGAGTAGATGAGTACTCAAGATTATGGAGAGGTAAGTGAAAGCGAACGCTTGCCTTTTTCGTTCGCCAAAAAGTTTGGTGTGGTGCTAAGTGAAGCTGAACAGGGCTGGGTGTTATATCACAAAGCCGATGTTGCGCCGAGTACGGTACTTGAAGTACGCCGTAACCTTGGCCAAGCGTTTCAATTGGTGTTATTAGGTGATGAGGCATTTGAATTAAAACTGACAGATGTGTTTCAACGTGACTCATCAGAAGCCAGACAATTAATGCAGGATATTGGTAATGAAGTTGATTTCTTTACGTTAGCTGAGGAGTTACCAACAGAAGAAGATTTGTTGGAGTCTGATGACGATGCGCCGATCATTAAACTGATTAATGCGATGCTCAGTGAAGCGATCAAAGAAGGGGCTTCAGATATTCATGTGGAAACATTTGAGCGTGCACTTGTCATCCGCTTCCGGATTGATGGCGTATTAAGAGAGATTTTGAAACCGAACCGAAAATTGGCATCACTGTTAATTTCACGAATTAAAGTCATGTCAAAAATGGACATCGCGGAGAAACGTGTTCCCCAAGATGGGCGAATTTCGTTGCGAATTGGTGGACGTGGTGTTGACGTGCGTGTATCAACTCTGCCATCGAGCTTTGGTGAACGTGTGGTAATGCGTTTACTTGATAAGAATAACGCTAAATTAGAATTAAAGCATTTAGGGATGACGTTAGATAATCGTAATAAGATGTCTGAACTTATTCATAAACCGCACGGTATTATTTTAGTTACTGGTCCTACAGGGTCGGGTAAGAGTACGACCTTATATGCTGCGCTATCGGATATTAACAGCAAAGATCGAAATATCTTAACGGTTGAAGATCCAATTGAATATCAACTTGATGGCATTGGACAAACGCAAGTTAATCCAAAAGTTGATATGACCTTCTCACGTGGTTTACGTGCCATTTTACGCCAAGATCCCGATGTAGTAATGATTGGTGAGGTTCGTGATTTAGAAACTGCGCAAATTGCCGTGCAAGCCAGTTTAACGGGTCACCTCGTATTATCTACCTTGCATACCAATACCGCAGTAGGTGCCGTCACTCGTTTACGTGATATGGGATTAGAGCCCTTCTTATTATCGTCAAGTATATTAGGCGTATTAGCACAACGATTAGTACGAACGCTTTGTCCCGATTGTCGAGAGGGGGCACCGCCAACAGAGCGCGAACTTGAGCAATTGGCTTCTAATCGAGTTGCAGACGCGACAGTTATTTATCATCCGAAAGGCTGTGAAAACTGTAACAATACAGGCTATCGGGGTCGTACTGGTATTCATGAATTATTAATTGTCGATGAAGATGTGCGAGACATGATCCACAGTGGTGCCGGCGAACAGATTGTAGAACGTCATATTCGACCGTTCACACCGAGTATCCGTCAAGATGGTCTCGCTAAAGTACTTGAAGGTGTTACTACCTTAGAAGAAGTACTTCGTGTGACAAGAGAGGGATAAGCATGCCTGCATTTTCTTATTTAGCGATTGATCAAAAAGGTAAAAAGAAAAAAGGGGTCGTGGAAGCTGATGGGCCAAAGCAAGCGCGTACTTTATTGCGTGAAAAAGGCTTAACCCCGCTTGAAGTTGAAATGTCTGCTGCTGCTGAAAATAAAAAGGCGTCAGCTGGCTTTACCTTTAAACGTGGTATTAGCACTGCGGATATGGCGTTATTAACCCGTCAGTTATCCACTTTGATTGCCGCTTCCCTTCCACTAGAAGAATCATTAAAAGCGGTTGCAGAACAAAGTGAACTACCGCGTATTCAGAACATGATCTTGGCAGTACGTAGTAGGGTTGTTGAAGGGCATACATTAGCGGAAAGTTTTGCTGAGTTCCCCCACGCATTTGACGATTTGTATTGTTCGATGGTGGCCTCTGGCGAAAAGTCAGGTCATTTAGATAAAGTACTAAATCGCTTGGCTGACTATACCGAACAACGCCAAAAAATGACCAGTCAATTAACGCAAGCCATGATTTATCCGGTAATGTTAACGCTGGTGGCTATTGGTGTTGTGTCGCTCTTATTGACAAGTGTCGTGCCTAAAGTTGTTGGCCAGTTTGAACACATGGGACAAGAATTACCGCAAATCACCCAAATATTGATCGGACTTTCTGATTTTGTCAGTAACTATGGTCTTTATCTTGTTGCCGGAATTGTCCTTACGATCATTGTTATTAAACGCTTGTTATTAAAATCGGCGAATCGCTTGATATTCGATGAACGATTATTAAAAGTGCCTGTCATTGGTAAGGTCAGTCGTGGAATTAATACTGCGCGTTTCGCTCGAACATTAAGTATTTTAAATGCCAGTGCGGTACCGTTACTCGAAAGTATGTCGATTGCAGGGCAGGTATTAACCAATATGCATGCACGGAAATTAGTGGAAGCGGCGACAATGCGCGTTCGTGAAGGTACAAGTTTAAGAGCTGCATTAACGGAAACAAAGCTATTTCCACCTATGATGCTACATATGATCGCCAGCGGTGAGCAAAGTGGTGAATTAGGCCCAATGCTAGAACGTGCTGCAGATAACCAAGATTCACAATTTGAAGCGCAAGTAACTATGGCATTAGGCATTTTTCAACCCTTACTAGTGGTAAGTATGTCGTTTGTTGTATTATTTATCGTGATGGCAATTCTTCAACCGATTTTGTCTTTAAACCAGATGGTTGCAGGTTAGATTTTATTTTAAGTAGAGGATGTTATGAATAATAAAAAACGGAATGTGTCAGGTTTTACCCTGTTAGAGATCATGGTTGTTATCGTGATTCTTGGTGTACTTGCATCAATGGTTATCCCTAATTTATTAGGTAATAAAGAAAAAGCGGATCGTCAAAAAGTTGTATCCGATATTGTCGCATTAGAAAATGCAATGGATATGTACAAGTTGGACAATAGTCGCTACCCAACGACAGAACAAGGCTTAGACGCATTAGTTGAAATGCCGGATGTAGATCCAGAACCAAGAGATTATCGAACAGGTGGTTACATCAAGCGTTTACCGCAAGACCCTTGGGGTAATGAATATCTATTAGTTAGCCCTGGTGAAAATGGTCAAGTTGATATTTATTCTATTGGTTTAGATGGTGAAGAAGGTTCCGAAGACGATATCGGCAACTGGAACATGCATGATAAGTAACTAATTGTTTTATTGAGGCACAGGTTATGTTCTGTGCCTTTTTTTATCCAACTGAATACATTCGATGTTAATTCTTACTCTATCAGAATGCATATCAACAATGACCAAAGGTACACAATGAAGAATCGTACTCATCAAGAATCTGGCTTTACACTATTAGAGATAATGTTAGTTATATTCTTAATGGGCATGATGGTCACCGGTGTTGTCATGACAATGAGTTCTTCTGGCCCTGATAAGCAACTCAAAAAAGAAGCTGCTCGTTTTATCGGAGTGCTAGAACTGGCCGAAGAAGAAGCCTTACTCAGTAGTATTGAAATGGGGATCGTGATTGAAGAGCAGCACTATCAATTTGTTTATTTAGATGACAATGATAAATGGTCCGCATTTAATGATTCTAAATTTTTTGCTAAAAAAGAGCTACAAGAAGACATGCTTATGTCACTTGAGTTGGCGGGGTTGAAAGCGGAAGGCCGCTTGTTAGGTGATCGTAAACTATTTGCTGATGATGATGGTTTGTTTGAGGATGATGGCGGACTATTTGAAGGTGATGGAAAAGACGAACGTATTGAACCGGATGTGTTTATTTATTCAAGCGGTGAGATTACCGATTTTACGTTGACGTTTACCTACATGGATGCGGACGTTGGGGACAGTAGTATCAAGGTCCAATTTGATGAATATGGAAAATTAATGATTAATACCACCGTGGATGGATTTTAATGAAACCATGCTTAGGAAAAAAAACATTATTTAAGCAAGCTGGCATGACATTATTAGAAGTCATGGTGGCGATGGCGGTATTTGGTACGGCGGGTCTGGCCGTGATGAAAGTAGCGACTGAAAATCTTAGCAGTCTAGCCTATTTGGAAGAAAAAACATTCGCCAATTGGGTAGCTGCTAATACTTTGACTGAATTAAAGCTAACAAAAAAAATACCTGGAAAATCATGGCGAAAAGGTGAGTCTGAATTAGCGGGTCGAACTTGGTACTGGCGCTATAAAGCAGAATCGACAGACAGCAGTGATTTTGTCGGGGTGACGGTCGAAGTGGCTACAGATAAGCAGTATGACTCAACGATTAGTCATTTACTCACCTATGTGGTGCGCTAAGATGAGGCAACAACATACTATGAAAAAAAGTGGCTTTACATTGATCGAGATGATGATTGCTATCGCTATCTTTGCCTTGCTTAGTCTGGGGGCTTACCAAGTATTACAAGGCGTATTACGCAGCGATGAAATTTCGAAAAATCACGGGAATGCATTAAAACAATTGCAACGGGCAATGGTCATTGTCGAGCGTGATTTTCAACAAATGAATGCGCGTAATAATCGCAGTGATGACGAACTGACTGCAATGCCATTGCAAGCGGGAAAATTCATGTTTGATAGTGATGACGATGGTATTGCTTTCGTTCGCAGTGGTTGGCGTAATCCGTTATCCCAGTTACCACGTTCATCGTTACAGCGGGTAATGTATCGTGTTAAAGATGCGCACTTAGAACGTTTAAGTTATGTTTATTTAGACCCGACGATAGGCGAAGAACCAAAGAGACAGTTGATCCTCGAAAATGTAGAGTCGCTCACATTTGAGTTTTATCATGAAAATAAATGGAGTGAGACTTGGACGAACAAGACCGCGCTACCTGAAGGCGTTAAAATGACGCTAACATTAAAAGGTTTTGGTGAAATTCAGCGCTTATTCCTATTACCTAAAGCGACAATCGACAGTGGTAAAAATAAAGATAAAGATAAAGATAAAGATAAAGAAGAGAGCCGCTAATGATATATGCCTCTAAACAGCGTGGTATTGCACTATTGACCGTCCTACTTATTCTGGCTGTAATGGTAATTATTGCTAGTAATATGTCATCACGTTTACAGCTGGAATTACGCCGCACCAGTAATATCATGACGCATCAACAAGCCCTTTGGTATGCTTATGGTGCAGAGGCATTGGTTGAAAAGGGATTAAAGCAAGCCTTGAAAGACGATGATACGATTAACTTAGATCAATATTGGGCCACAGAAGGCATGATGTACCCAGTTGAAAATGGACTCATTGGTGGTCAGGTTTTTGATATGCAAGCCTGTTTTAATGTTAATGCTGTTACTGGTGAAGATAAAGACGGTCAAGCCCCACTGAAGGTCCGCTTGTTCCGTAATTTATTAGAACAGCTTGATCTAGACGCATATGAATCGGAGCAATTAAGTGATGCCTTACGTGACTGGATTGATAGTGATACAAATGTGGTATCGAGTTACGGTGTCGAAGATGCTTACTATGAGTCCCTCAATTACCCTTATCAAGCGGGTAATCAACGTTTAATTAATGTCAGTGAACTACGGGCAATAAAAGGATTTAACCAAGCTGTTTATCGTAAGGTTCGTCCTTATCTTTGCGCCTTACCTACAGCAGACTTAAAGATAAACGTGAATACCATTGTGATTGATAAGCCTGAGATATTAGCTGGATTATTTGCAGGGCAATTATCACTAGATGTAGCGAAAACAATATTGGAAGAACGGCCTAATGGCGGTTGGAAATCAACTGCGGATTTCTTAGCGTTACCGTTATTAGCTGGTATTAAGACTGATGCAGCAGAGAAAGCTGTGTTTGATATAAAAAGTAGTTATTTTGTTGCGCTATTACAAGCTGAATTTGCTAGTGCAACCATGAAAGTAGAATCGTTATTTAAAGCTGAAAGCAAAGATAGTGTTTATGTTATTCGTCGACAATTCGGAGGAGCTCAATGAGTGAGCAATTAGTAGTAAGGCTTGGTAGTGAAAGTCGACAAGCAATACATTGGTTGGTGTGGTCAACTGTTGAAAATGAGATCATTGCATCGGGAGTGTTGGCAAATACAGCTGAACTGATTGAGCTCAAATCCCGTGCTGGTGGACGACCTATCATTGCATTAGTTCCAAGTTGTGATATCACGTTTAAAGAAGTGGAATTACCTGGACGTAGTAATAAACAACTACTCAACGCATTACCCTACATGCTAGAACAAGAATTGAGTAGTGATATTGATAAGTTACACTTTTCTGTTCTAGGTAAGACTGGGAATACAGTATCCGTTGCGGTGATCGCGCATGACAAAATGCAGGAGTGGCAATCATGGTTATCGGATGCCGAACTAGTCTGCGCACAAGTCATTCCTGATGCCTTAACATTGCCGTACAGTGAAGAGAGTTGGAGTGCGATTGAATTAGATGGTCAATGGCTTATTAGGCAAACTCGTACACAAGGTATGTGTATTGAGACCGCACTATTAGGTTTTGTCTTGGCTACGGCTGCTCATGTAGACATTGATGATGAGAGCGCTGTGCAAACGGTGACTAGCTATTCTAATATCGATCATCTTGAGTTAGATAATTGGCAACAGAATACAATTGAGTTGCCAATGAAACTTTGTGCTGAGGGAGCTGTTACTAGCCGTTATAACTTATTGCAAGGTGAGTACAAAATAGTACGTGAAGAAAATGTCGCATTAAAATTATGGCGTGGTACTGCTATCGCAGCAGGTTTAGCTATTGTGATGATCTTTGTGAATCAATTTGTGACGTTAAATAAGTTAGAGCAGCAACAAATGGCATTAGAAAACGAGATTAAGCAGGTATATAAAACGGTATTTAAACCGAAGAAAATGCGCCTAAATACTCGTTTAGTTAAAAAACAGATGCAGAATCGTTTAAATGATTTACGTGGTGGGGGCGATGACTCAGGGTTCTTAGTGATGTTAAGTAAGCTAACCCCTACATTTAAAGAATTACCGGGTATTGAACCTATTTCCGTTCGATTTGATACGAAACAGTCAACATTACGATTACAAGCAAGTGCGGCAGACTTTCAGAACTTTGATAAATTAAAATCATCGTTATCAACACTGTTTGATGTTGAACAAGGGACGTTAAGTCAACGAAACGGTCGCGTTCAGGGCACGCTGGATATTAAGGGTAAAAAATGAAGGCACACTGGCAGCAATTAGATCAAAAAGAAAAACAGCTCGTTAGTCTATTAATCGCCACGTTATTGCTTGCATGTGGTTATTGGCTGGTTTGGCAACCGTTGCAAAATGATATTAGCAATACCCAACGAAAAGTTAACGTCCAAACGCAAACTCTCGCCGATGTGAAGGTGATAGGGCAAAAGATCATGAATTTACAGGGAGGCCAAGTAAACCATCCTGAAGCTGGTGATCTTAACCAGCTTGTTAGTCTTAGTGCTAAACGTAATAAGATAATGATCACACGTATTCAAGCAAAAGCAGATAATCTGCAAGTATGGATTGATGATGTTAATTTTAACCAGCTTACTACTTGGTTAGAACAATTGAATAAACAATACGGTATTGAAATCCAGAATATAGATCTGAGTGTGTCAGATAAAAAAGGGATGGTTAAGGTTCGCCGATTACAGCTAGGAAAAAGAGCATGAGAAATAAACTTTTAGGACTATGTTTTATCATGATTGCATATGTATCCTTTCTTATCGGCACACTACCAGCTACATTAGTATTATCATATGTTCCATTACCTGCTAACTTAGCGATTAGCCAAGTTGAAGGTACGGTATGGCAAGGGGAAGCAAAACGGGTCTCTTTTAATCAGATTGAAGTGCAAGATGTTCGCTGGAATACATCGGTAATTGCGCTATTAACGGGATCCGCACAAGTTTACGTTGAGTTTGGTCGTGGTAAGAATAGCTTACGCGGCAGTGGTGAACTAGGCTATTCAAGTGCAGGTGTTTATGCGCAAGATTTCACGGTAACGGCAAGTTCGGAATGGTTAGTCACGGCGAGTAATATTCCATTACCAGTGACGACTAAAGGCAGCGTTAAATTGATAATAGCAGAGATGCAGCAAGGAATCCCTTGGTGTGAACAGCTTGATGGACAGTTGAGTTGGTCTAATGCGGGCATTGAATCACTGTTGGGAAATATAGAGATTGATTCTGCCGTCGCTAATTTAAGTTGTGACAAGGGGGCGATTGTTGCCAACATCAAGCAGAGCTCTAATCAGTTAAAATTATCTGGTATTGCGACGTTAGAAGATAAAGGTAAATACACGCTTTCAGGAGTACTTGTACCAAGTAATGAATTACCGCAATCAATACGCAGTAATTTACGTTATGTTGGCCAAGAAAATGCCAAGGGTGAATATAAGATTAATTACGCTGGCCGCATATAATGTTGTTATATAACGCGTACTCGTTATGACAAGGATGCAGAATTAAAATGACACATCAGAAACCTAAAATATTAAGCACGAATATTGTCGCAGAAAGTCGACTATTTAAAATTGAGTCTGTTGCACTGCGCTTTTCTAATGGTATCGAACGTACTTACGAAAGAATGAAAGGTGGTGGTCACGGCGCCGTTATGATGGTGCCTGTCGATGCGGATAATAATCTTATCTTGATCCGTGAATACGCTGTCGGTACTGATAGTTACGAACTTGGTTTTCCTAAGGGGGCGATCGATAAAGGTGAAACCGCATTGATTGCTGCCAATCGAGAGTTAATGGAAGAGATTGGATATGGGGCTAAAACACTAAGCTTACTGAAAGAAGTTAACTTAGCTCCGAGTTATTTTTCTGCTCGAATGCAGATTTATCTTGCACAAGATCTGTACCCAGAATCTTGTGAGGGTGATGAACCTGAGCCACTCGAAATTATAAAGTGGCCGTTAGCCAGAGCAAATGAGTTACTTGATAATGATGAAATCACAGAATCACGTGCTATTTGCGCATTATTACTTGCCCTAAAACAACTAGATAAGTAATACTAAATCATTAAGAGATGGCGAGAATAAAGTAGGAAGTGCGATATGCAAATAATGACCTTAATTCCAGAGTTAAAAAAAATTGCACGCGCCACTGGTGCAGTGATTTATGATATTTATCAATCGGGCGAGTTTGAGCAAGAAATTAAATTCGATCATACACCGGTTACCAGTGCTGATATCGCCGCTCATAACTATTTATCTAAGCAACTTGCGTTACTGACGCCTGACATTCCAATTTTGTCTGAAGAAGATTGTGATATTGCCGTTGAAGAGCGTCAATCTTGGGAAACTTATTGGTTATTAGATCCGTTAGATGGCACACAGGAGTTTATTTCTCGTAGTGGTGATTTTGCGACGATTATTGCATTGGTACACAAGAACAAACCTATTTTGGGAATGATTTACGGTCCTAAAGATGACGTTCTCTATTGGGCTGTTGACGGCGAAGGTGCATACAAAGAAACATCGGATGGTGAAGATAGAATTTTCAGTCATACATGTTTGCAACCTTTAACCAGTTTAAATGTGGTTGTGAGCCGGGTTCAGAATCCGGACAACATTCGTAAGTTAGTTGAAGATGATATTGACTTAGAATTACAATCTCTTGGCTCTGCGAGCTTAAAAGGTTGCTTAGTTGCAGAAGGTAAAGCGGATTGCTATATACGTTTAGGCATTACTGGTGAGTGGGATACTGCGGGTACGCAATGTATCGTGACTGAAGCGGGGGGGGCGATTCTTGATTTGAATTTAAACCCACTCTCTTATAACCAACGCGATACATTAAAAAATCCTGATTTTATTGTACTTGGAGACCGTAATTTGACATGGTCTGAGATCTTAACGGGTTAAATTAATTTTATATCAAATAGAGAAAAGGTCAGCGTATTGCTGACCTTTTTATTATTCATTGAACCGTATGTTTATTGGAATGACGCGAACACCAGAATAAGTACTAATACTGGGCAAACAAACTTTACGTATACAGGCCAGATCTTCCAGAAGATAGAATGCTCTGTTACACCTTCTTGCTCTCTGATCTCTGCCATTAAGCCTTTACGGCTCCAAACCCAACCTGCAAAGATTGCTACGCCTAAACTTATGAGAGGTTGTGCATATTGTGTCGTGAGTGTAATAACAAAACCAAACAGTGTTGAGAAGTTAAATACAATCACTAAACTAAGCGCGGTGACGATCGTACCAACGATATAGGCTGCTTTCTTACGTGTCATCGATGCACGTTCTGCAAGATAACTTGTTGGTGATTCCATCATACCAATCGCCGATGTTAATGCGGCAACAAACAATAATGCAAAGAATAAAATTGAAACTGGGTATTGTGCAGCGCCCATCGTTTCAAATAATGCCGGTAATACTGTAAACACTAATGTATCAGAACTCAGTAGACTACCGTCTGCAGCGAAGATCTCAACGCCGTTATGTGAAGCCACATACATAGCAGGTAAGATCACCATACCTGCAACAAATGCGACAGCGGTATCCATCAGTGTCACTTGCGCGGCTAATTTAGCAATATTTTCTTTTTTGTTTAAGTAAGAACCGTATACCATCATGCAACCACTGCCTAATGATAGTGAGAAGAATGTTTGACCGAGTGCTCCAATCAGTACGTCACGGTCTAGGATACGGCTAAAGTCTGGAACAAGTAATGCTCGTAAACCTAGCTCTGCGCCTGGTTGAGTCAAGATATAAAGCATTGCAGCGATAAGCATTAAAAATAACAGTGGCATTAAACGTTTCGACCATTTTTCGATACCGTCTTCTACACCTTGTTGGATAACTAGGACTGTGAATATCGCGAATATCACTGTAAATATCACGTTGCGTGATAATGACATATCAACTAACCAGTTAGCCGTTGTTGTAGAACCCATCATTTCTGCAATTGGTGCTAAGGTATTACTGATGAACCAACCTGATAAAATACCGTAGAAAGAAAAAATCAGTGCTGACGTTATGATTGCCGCAAGGCCAATAGTAATACCAATTAATTTAACGCTTTTATTTTTAGCTAGTTTACTTAATGCATTAGCGGGGTTTGTTTGTCCATGGCGGCCGATCATCAATTCAGCAATTAGCATTGGATAGCCAAGCATAAAGATGAGTACAAGATAAACCAGTAAAAAAGCACCGCCGCCGTTACTTGCTGCTTGAGTTGGGAATCCCCAAATATTACCAACACCAACAGCAGACCCTGCTGCTGCCATAATGAAACCAAATTTAGAGCTAAACTGGCCGCGTTTAGCTGATTCTATTGTTGTACTGATGGTCGACATAACTCTCCGTGTAAACTTTTATTTACTATAAGTTTTAATTGTAACTAAATATTTACGGGGAATATCCTATTTAAGCCTGCTTTAGTCAACTTTTAATTTTGATTATTATCATCTGTGTGGTTTAAAGTGGTTTATGGTGGTATTTTAGGCAGTTTTTATTTCTGGTGTTGACGTGTAAATAATTATTTACGTTATTTGTTTTTAGGTTTGTTTATAATGGATTTTTACCTGTCTTAAAGATGATAAAAATAAGTTAGTTGCTGATAATGTTGAAAGTAGTATTATAATATCAGTGTTAACAACCCCTTCCCTTAATTAATGATATTTAAATTATGACCGGAATTAGAGCCCAGCAAAAAGAAAAAACCCGCCGTTCACTGATCAACGCGTCATTTAGACTCGTGACAGCAGAGCGAAGCTATTCAAATTTAAGTTTACGTGAAGTTGCACGTGAAGCTGGGATCGCACCTACGTCTTTCTACCGCCATTTTTGTGATATGGAAGAATTGGGTTTAACCATGGTTGATGAAGGAGGGCTGACATTAAGACAATTGATGCGTCAAGCACGACAACGTATTGAAACCGGTGGTAGCGTGATCAAAACCTCTGTAGAAACATTTATGGAATTTGTTGAACAGAATCCAAATATTTTTCGAGTATTATTGCGTGAGCGTTCAGGCACATCGGCGGCCTTTCGAGCTGCGGTATCTAGGGAGTTACGTCACTTTAGTGCTGAGCTAACCGATTATATTGAACTTGCAAGTAAACTCAGCCGTGATGAAGCGACGATTCAATCTGAGGCAATGGTCACAATTGTTTTTAATGCAGGTGCTGAAGCGTTAGATTTATCGAACGAAGAACGTCGAATATTGTCTGACCGTACTATAATGCAATTGAGAATGATTGCAAAAGGCGCAGCGGTATTAAAAATGACAAGAGGTATTACGCTGTAAACTTTGAACATTGAGGTATCTAAATGACTACAAAGAATCAAGCGGGTTATAAACCATTATATTTTGCTTTCTTAGCTGGCTTATGTGGTAACGCAACATTAGCAACGTTAACGACAAGCGAGGTTCCATTCAGTATTTTTCCGCTCATTGCATTAGTGCTGGTGGCCTATAATTGGTACCAAGTTTACATGACTAGTGCTATTGAAAGTCATATCAGCAAATCGTCATTAGGTTTGTTTGTTATTGGTGTTTTGACGTACACGACATTTGTACGTATGGAATATCCGGAGTTGGGTAGTAATTTCTTACCCTTGATATTGGTATTGGGTTTATCTGCTTGGGTAGCAAAAACCATCGGTGTGTTTAGATCTAAAAAACAGGCATAATATCGAACTTATAAAAAAACTCGTTAGCAACAATGTTGTTAACGAGCTTTTATTTAAATTAATTTAGAGTTAACTCTTTTTCGTTAAGTACACACCGGATTCAATATGGTGTGTATACGGAAATTGATCGAACAATGCAAAGCGGTCTATGTTGTGTGTTTGGCTAAATGCTTCGAGGTTGTCACTCAATGTTTCTGGGCTACAAGAGATATAAACGATATTATCGTATTCTTGCACCATTTTAACGGTGTCAGCATCCAAACCTGCACGTGGTGGATCGACAAAAATCGTGTTGCAATTAAATGTTGTTAAATCAACTTTTGCATCTTTAAGGCGGTTAAACTCTCGTTCACCATTAATCGCAATTGTAAATTCTTCCGCAGATAAACGTAAGATAGTTAAATTGTCTAATCCGTTTTCGGCGATATTGTATTGTGCAGACTGTACTGATGATTTAGATATTTCTGTCGCTAATACTTTTTCAAAGTTTGGTGCTAATGCGATAGAGAAGTTACCATTACCACAATAAAGCTCAAGTAAATCACCACTACAATCTTTAGTTACGTCTAATGCCCATTCTAGCATTTTCTGATTGACGATACCGTTTGGCTGCGTGAAGCTATTTTCAACTTGCTTGTATTTTAATTTTTTACCTGCCACGTTAAGTTCTTCAACCACGAACCCACGATCTAATACGACTTTTTGTTTTTTAGCACGACCAATAATGTTGATATTGAAGCGTTCGCTTAGTTTTTCTTTTAATGCTTTTGCTTCAGTGACCCATTCATCAGTTAATTGGCGATGGTAAAGTAAGCTTACTAGCAATTCACCGCTTAGCGTAGATAAAAAATCAACTTGGAAAAGTTTGAAACGTAATAAGTTTGATTTTTTTAGTTCAGCGAGCAGTGCAGGCATGATCTCGTTAATCAATTTACTACCAGGTAGGAAATAATCGATTTTTATTTTTTGCTTAGTTTCTTTATCAAACATAATGTAGTCAAGATCGTCGCCATCATGCCAAACACGAAATTCAGCACGTAAACGATAGTTCTCTGCCGGAGAGTCAAACACTTCTAATTCAGGTGGTGAGAATTTTTTAAATGTTTCACGTTGACGAGTTACTTTATCATCAAGCTGTGATTGGTAGTTATCGGGATGCATTTCGATCATATGGACTCACCGTGGTTTATACTAAACAAAAGAGTAGGGATTGTAAGACCCAAATATTGTTTGTCCAGTACATTTTACATTCCAGTGAATACTAATCTTAAAATGTTAATTATAGAATTATGAATATACATTTATTTAGCATGACTCTATAATCGCGCTGCTTATCAAGCATAGAGCTTTATCTATTTGCTGGTGACATTATTTATTGGAGGAATTCAGTGAGAATCTGAACCTGTCGCGCAACGGTAAGAGTGCTTAGCACTTAAGGCCGGTCTCCAATATGGAACCTGAGTAATTAATAAAATAATAAAAACTCAATTTTGCTGAATGATTCGGCCCATTTTTCTACGCGTAAATAGGAAAAATTTACAATGTCTAAAAAACTTTTAGCAACTGCATTACTGCCGTTTGCTGTTCTTGCCCAAGATCCATCTGCTACAAATAATAAAGAAGTAACGGTCGTTACTGCCAACCGTGTTGAACAAGCCGTTTCTGATGTGCTTGCACCAGTCAGCATTATTACACGTGATGATATTGAATTAACCCAAGCACGATCACTTACTGATGTTTTCCGTATGCTACCAGGTGTTGATGTTGCTGTTAATGGTGGTAGTGGTCAAGTTGCAAGTATTTTCATTCGTGGTGCGAATTCAAATCAAGCGCTGATCTTAATCGACGGTGTTGCAATGTTGACTGCTAATACAGGTAGTCCCGATTTTAATCAAATACCAATGAGTTCAATTGAACGTATTGAGTTTATACGGGGACCTCGTGCAGCTGTTTATGGCTCTGAAGCAATTGCAGGTGTGATTAATATTATCACACAATCATCTGCAGAACCGATTACAACGTTAAGTGTTGGATTTGGTTCTGATGCGAGTTATAAATCGAGTTTATATAGTCAGTTGAATTTGACTGATAAAACAAAGCTGAAAGTGACAGCTGCTTATGAAACTACAGATGGTTATAACGTGCATCCATCACCAGCGAACAAAGGTGACAAGCATGGTTTTGAAAGTCAAAACTATGCAGCAATGCTAAAGCATCAGTTCTCCGATTCTTTAAGTTTTTTCATTCAGCCAAGGTATTATCAAAACATCGTTGGTTATTACTCTTTTGGTACAAATAAAGAAGCTTGGATTGAAAATATAGCTTTTGATGGTGGTGTCACTTATAGCGATGAAACTGTTTATTCTGCGCTAAAGTTAACAACGACATTTGAAGATAAGTATGATTATTTAGTTTCAGCAGCTAATAAGCGATATTCGACATCACCTGCAGTTCGAGAGCAAAAAACTGCAAATTGGTTAAATCAATATAAATTTTCTGATACGTATACTGCAGCATTAGGTCTTGATTGGAAAGATGAAAGTTATCAAAAACCAGGCTTAGGAAAACAAGAAAAATCGAATAAAGCGTTGTTTACTACAATGTCGAAAAATATCTCGGTTATTACACTCGAAGGTTCGGCGCGTATTGACGATAATTCACAGTTTGGTTCTCACACTACGTGGGGACTGGCAGCTGGATGGCAATTAAATCCAAAATGGAAAATAATTGCAAGTAGTGGTACATCTTTTAAAGCGCCGTCTTTATATCAATCATTCGATGTTAATTATGGGAACTCTGAATTAAAACCTGAAGAGTCTATTTCATATGATGTAGGCTTAGAATCTAATTTGGAATTAGTTACTTGGTCTGTGAATGCTTACTACAGAGATGTTAAAGACCTTATTGATAGTGATCCAGCTACTTGGAAGTTTGCTAATCTTGATGGACATAGCATCATGAAGGGAGCTGAGTTGGAAGCGTCTTTTGATTTATTTACGATACGAAATCAGGCGTCTTTAGAATATTTAGACACTAAAGATGCAAATGGTAATGAATTATCACGTCGTGCTAAATATAAAGCTAAGTGGCAGGGGACGATAACAACGGGAAATGTTGATTGGGCTCTACAATATCTATACCAAGGGAAGCGAGATAATTCAGGATACGATGATATTATCTTATCTGGATACAGCCTGTGGAATTTATCAGCTGTCTATTACGTAATACCTGAATTAAAGTTAGCAGCTAAAGTTGAAAATCTATTCGATAAAGAATACGAAACGGCGGCTGGCTACCCTGCACCAGAGCGCGGTTACTATATTAATGCTACTTATGAGTTTTAATTTGTAATTACACATTAAAGTAATGATTGAGAAGCCAGCGATATGCTGGCTTCTTTTATGTTCATCTATTCCAATTTATCCTGCCCTTGACTATTATATGTCTTTTACAATAATCCAATGGTTTGTACATGAGTAAAATATTGATTTTTGATTCTGGTGTAGGTGGTATATCTATATATCAAGCAATCAAAGAGCAATTACCAAACGCTGATTACCTTTATTTGTTTGATAATAAATATTTCCCTTATGGTGAACTTGAACCTGAGTTTCTTATTGAACGAGTTTGTCAGTTAATCGGTCACATGTATGAAGAATATAACCCAGATCTTGTGGTTATCGCATGTAACTCTGCGAGCACATTGGTACTACCTGCTTTACGCAAACGCTTTCCTATTCCTTTTGTTGGTGTTGTACCTGCAATAAAGCCTGCTGCATTACAAAGTAGAAAGAAAAAAATAGGTTTGTTGGCTACGCCTGGCACAGTTTCTCGAGCCTATACGCAATTACTTGTGAATGAACATGCTCAAGATTGTGAGATCGACATGATTGGAACAACAAGTCTTGTATTACAAGCTGAAAACAAGTTATATGGTGAACCTGTCGATTTAGATGAAATAAAAAAGGTTGTATCAAAATGGACAGTGGCTATTAATAGCCCTGATATTGTTGTATTGGGCTGTACCCACTTCCCGCTGTTAGCTGAGGAGTTAGGGTTGATTGTTGGTGAACATATTCAATTTATCGATTCAGGGATGGCTATCGCGTCACGCGTTAAACATATCCTCGGCGGTAGTGTGCTTTTTGGTGGTGACAATGATTGTGGAAAAGCATTTTGTACCAAAATACAGGCACAAAAAAAGCTGACTTGCCTATTTAATGAAATAGGGTTAAGCCAGCCTTTATATATAGACGTATAATTTAATGAAACAAATTACTCTGCAGAATGAACCGTGCGTTCATTTGCTTCACGTACTTTTAATGTCCGTTGTTGATATTCAGCATCGTTAAGCGATTGAATTGCTTCTTTCGCGTCAGCCTCCGGCATTTCAACAAAGCCAAAACCACGACGTTTACCTGTATGTTTATCTTTCATTAAGCGAACTGATAATACCTGACCATGTTCTGCAAACAATGTACGTACTGATGTTTCATTTGCTCGGTAAGGTAAGTTCCCTACATATAATGTCGTTGTTTCTACAGCTGCGCTGCTTGAAGATGAAGGTGTTGAGAATTTAATTGTAATACCGGTAATAATTGCACCAATAGCAAATGCAATAGGCGCTGGTATTGTATTTCCTATAAAGGAAAGCGCTGCAAAACCAATTGCAGCAATCGCCACCGAAATAACGGATGCTCGAGTTGCATTGGATAAAGTTGAAAAGCCCATCGTTTTAAAGAACCCCTGAAAACACATAAGTGATTAATATTAAAGAATAATTTATTAATTGTTACTCTTGTCCCTAATAGTAACTAATATCTAGAAGAGCGACAATCAGTCTCAATGTATCAATAAAAAGCTACAAAAAATCATAGCTGTGTCTTATTTTGTCAAAAAATGTATGAAATACAAACAAAAATATTGCATTCATTCAAATATAAATGGTTACTCTGTGTATAACTTGGTAGTAAGTTGTTATTAATATTATCTTGCGTTTTTTATGTGAAAAGGCTTGTCATCATCCGCTATCTCTCTATAATGCGACCTCACTGACACGGCAACAGCCGCTAAGTAAAGGTGTTAATAAGTATCGAAAGTTACTTTTTAAACGTCCTGAAATAAAGTGCAAATATGTGCTTGACTTCGAAATTAGTTTGCGTAGAATACGCAGCCTGACAACGATGCGAAGCGTTGCTGTCAATGCTCTTTAACAATTTATTCAAGCAATCTGTGTGAGCACTTGCAGAGATATAATGACCAAAAATTATATCAATGTAATTGTGAACATTAAATTAAATCGAAAGGTTTGGTTTTATAAATAACAAACTTCGGTTTGTTGTTGAAGTACAGAATTCATTGAGCCGACTTAATCGCTTAGGCGATTAGTCAAAAACTTTTAATTGAAGAGTTTGATCATGGCTCAGATTGAACGCTGGCGGTAGGCTTAACACATGCAAGTCGAGCGGAAACGAAGAATAGCTTGCTATTCTGGCGTCGAGCGGCGGACGGGTGAGTAATGCTTGGGAATCTGCCTAGTCGAGGGGGACAACAGTTGGAAACGACTGCTAATACCGCATACGACCTACGGGTGAAAGGGGGCCTCTTCTTGAAAGCTCTCGCGACTAGATGAGCCCAAGTGGGATTAGCTTGTTGGTGAGGTAAGAGCTCACCAAGGCGACGATCCCTAGCTGGTCTGAGAGGATGATCAGCCACACTGGAACTGAGACACGGTCCAGACTCCTACGGGAGGCAGCAGTGGGGAATATTGCACAATGGGGGAAACCCTGATGCAGCCATACCGCGTGTATGAAGAAGGCCTTAGGGTTGTAAAGTACTTTCAGCGAGGAGGAAAGGTAGTAGATTAATACTCTGCTACTGTGACGTTACTCGCAGAAGAAGCACCGGCTAACTCCGTGCCAGCAGCCGCGGTAATACGGAGGGTGCAAGCGTTAATCGGAATTACTGGGCGTAAAGCGCATGCAGGCGGTTTGTTAAGCGAGATGTGAAAGCCCCGGGCTCAACCTGGGAACTGCATTTCGAACTGGCAAACTAGAGTTCTTGAGAGGGTGGTAGAATTTCAGGTGTAGCGGTGAAATGCGTAGAGATCTGAAGGAATACCAGTGGCGAAGGCGGCCACCTGGCAAGTAACTGACGCTCAGATGCGAAAGCGTGGGTAGCAAACGGGATTAGATACCCCGGTAGTCCACGCCGTAAACGATGTCTACTCGGAGTTTGGTTCCTTGAGAACTGGGCTCTTAAGCTAACGCATTAAGTAGACCGCCTGGGGAGTACGGCCGCAAGGTTAAAACTCAAATGAATTGACGGGGGCCCGCACAAGCGGTGGAGCATGTGGTTTAATTCGATGCAACGCGAAGAACCTTACCTACTCTTGACATCCATAGAACTTTCTAGAGATGGATTGGTGCCTTCGGGAACTATGAGACAGGTGCTGCATGGCTGTCGTCAGCTCGTGTTGTGAAATGTTGGGTTAAGTCCCGCAACGAGCGCAACCCTTATCCTTATTTGCCAGCACGTAATGGTGGGAACTCTAAGGAGACTGCCGGTGATAAACCGGAGGAAGGTGGGGACGACGTCAAGTCATCATGGCCCTTACGAGTAGGGCTACACACGTGCTACAATGGCGCATACAAAGGGCTGCAAACCAGCAATGGTAAGCGAATCCCATAAAGTGCGTCGTAGTCCGGATTGGGGTCTGCAACTCGACCCCATGAAGTCGGAATCGCTAGTAATCGTGAATCAGAATGTCACGGTGAATACGTTCCCGGGCCTTGTACACACCGCCCGTCACACCATGGGAGTGGGCTGCACCAGAAGTCATTAGCTTAACCTTCGGGAGGGCGATGACCACGGTGTGGTTCATGACTGGGGTGAAGTCGTAACAAGGTAGCCCTAGGGGAACCTGGGGCTGGATCACCTCCTTACGTAAAGTTGTTAATTTTTGTAAGTGCCCACACAAATTGCTTGAATAGAAAGTTGAAAAGCATGTAAGAAATGCGATAGGACTGTAGCTCAGTTGGTTAGAGCGCGCCCCTGATAAGGGTGAGGTCGGTAGTTCAAATCTACTCAGTCCTACCAATCTTCTTACGAACTCTATGATGTGGGGCTATAGCTCAGCTGGGAGAGCGCCTGCCTTGCACGCAGGAGGTCTGCGGTTCGATCCCGCATAGCTCCACCACATCATAGTTGTTAAAATACAAAGCTAAGCAAGCTTAATGCTTATCTTTGCTTTTTAGCAAATTGCTCTTTAAAAATTTGGAAAGCTGAATAAATAAAGAAGTTCTTAAAACACGTTATTGCTTCGGTAATAACAATAGAGTGTTCTTGAGTATTCTTGAGGCGAAAAAAACTAGATAATACCTAGTTATTTCAATTGTACAGTCGACTTTAGATTGTATGGTTAAGTGACTAAGCGTATACGGTGGATGCCTAGGCAGTCAGAGGCGATGAAGGACGTGTTAATCTGCGTTAAGCTGTGGGGAGTTGATAAAAAGCGTTAATCCACAGATTTCCGAATGGGGGAACCCACTCTACTTTGTAGAGTATCGTAACGTGAATACATAGCGTTACGAAGCGAACCGGGAGAACTGAAACATCTAAGTACCCCGAGGAAAAGAAATCAATAGAGATACCCTTAGTAGCGGCGAGCGAACGGGGTCTAGCCCTTAAGCAGTTTGGAAGTTAGTGGAAGATTCTGGAAAGTTTCACGATACAGGGTGATAGTCCCGTACATGAAAACGACCTTACTGTGAAATCGAGTAGGACGGCACACGTGATATGCTGTTTGAATATGGGAGGACCATCTTCCAAGGCTAAATACTACTGACTGACCGATAGTGAACCAGTACCGTGAGGGAAAGGCGAAAAGAACCCCTGTGAGGGGAGTGAAATAGAACCTGAAACCGTATACGTACAAGCAGTGGGAGCCTACTTTGTTGGGTGACTGCGTACCTTTTGTATAATGGGTCAACGACTTAATTTCAGTAGCAAGGTTAAGCGAATAGCGGAGCCGTAGGGAAACCGAGTGTTAACTGCGCGAATAGTTGCTGGGATTAGACCCGAAACCCGGTGATCTAGCCATGGGCAGGTTGAAGGTTGAGTAACATCAACTGGAGGACCGAACCGACTAATGTTGAAAAATTAGCGGATGACTTGTGGCTGGGGGTGAAAGGCCAATCAAACCGGGAGATAGCTGGTTCTCCTCGAAAGCTATTTAGGTAGCGCCTCGCGTCTAACTATTGGGGGTAGAGCACTGTTAAGGCTAGGGGGTCATCCCGACTTACCAACCCTTTGCAAACTCCGAATACCAATAAGTTCAATCGCGGGAGACACACGGCGGGTGCTAACGTCCGTCGTGGAAAGGGAAACAACCCAGACCGTCAGCTAAGGTCCCAAAGTGTATGTTAAGTGGGAAACGATGTGGAAAGGCTCAGACAGCCAGGAAGTTGGCTTAGAAGCAGCCATCTTTTAAAGAAAGCGTAATAGCTCACTGGTCGAGTCGGTCTGCGCGGAAGATTTAACGGGGCTAAACATACCACCGAAGCTACGGATGCATACTTGTATGCATGGTAGAGGAGCGTTCTGTAAGCCGTCGAAGGTGAGTTGAGAAGCTTGCTGGAGGTATCAGAAGTGCGAATGTTGACATGAGTAACGATAATGGGGGTGAAAAACCTCCACGCCGAAAGACCAAGGGTTCCTGTCCAACGTTAATCGGGGCAGGGTGAGTCGACCCCTAAGGCGAGGCCGAAAGGCGTAGTCGATGGGAAACAGGTTAATATTCCTGTACTCACTTATATTGCGATGGGGTGACGGAGAAGGTTAGGCTAGCATGGCGATGGTTGTCCATGTTTAAGGTTGTAGGCTGTGTGCTTAGGTAAATCCGGGCGCACATTAAGGCTGAGAACTGATGACGAGTCTCTACGGAGATGAAGTAGTTGATACCCGGCTTCCAGGAAAAACCTCTAAGCTTCAGATATAAGAGAATCGTACCCCAAACCGACACAGGTGGTTAGGTAGAGAATACTAAGGCGCTTGAGAGAACTCGGGTGAAGGAACTAGGCAAAATGGTACCGTAACTTCGGGAGAAGGTACGCCAATGATGGTGAAGGACTTGCTCCGTAAGCTATTGTTGGTCGCAGAGAAATGGTGGCTGCAACTGTTTATTAAAAACACAGCACTGTGCAAAATCGAAAGATGACGTATACGGTGTGACGCCTGCCCGGTGCCGGAAGGTTAATTGATTGGGTTAGACTTAGGTCGAAGCTCATGATCGAAGCCCCGGTAAACGGCGGCCGTAACTATAACGGTCCTAAGGTAGCGAAATTCCTTGTCGGGTAAGTTCCGACCTGCACGAATGGCGTAATGATGGCCACGCTGTCTCCACCCGAGACTCAGTGAAATTGAAATCGCTGTTAAGATGCAGTGTACCCGCGGCTAGACGGAAAGACCCCGTGAACCTTTACTATAGCTTGGCACTGAACATTGAACCTACATGTGTAGGATAGGTGGGAGACTATGAAGCATTGTCGCTAGATGATGTGGAGTCAACCTTGAAATACCACCCTTGTACGTTTGATGTTCTAACGTAGGCCCCTTATCGGGGTTGCGGACAGTGTCTGGTGGGTAGTTTGACTGGGGCGGTCTCCTCCCAAAGAGTAACGGAGGAGCACGAAGGTTGGCTAAACATGGTTGGACATCATGTGGTTAGTGCAAAGGCATAAGCCAGCTTAACTGCGAGACAGACACGTCGAGCAGGTACGAAAGTAGGTCTTAGTGATCCGGTGGTTCTGAATGGAAGGGCCATCGCTCAACGGATAAAAGGTACTCCGGGGATAACAGGCTGATACCGCCCAAGAGTTCATATCGACGGCGGTGTTTGGCACCTCGATGTCGGCTCATCACATCCTGGGGCTGAAGTTGGTCCCAAGGGTATGGCTGTTCGCCATTTAAAGTGGTACGCGAGCTGGGTTTAGAACGTCGTGAGACAGTTCGGTCCCTATCTGCCGTGGGCGTTTGAGAATTGAGAGGAGCTGCTCCTAGTACGAGAGGACCGGAGTGGACGAACCACTGGTGTTCGGGTTGTTATGCCAATAGCATTGCCCGGTAGCTAAGTTCGGAACTGATAACCGCTGAAAGCATCTAAGCGGGAAGCAGGCCTCGAGATGAGTTCTCACTGGGACTTTAAGTCCCCTGAAGGGCCGTTGGAGACTACAACGTTGATAGGCAAGGTGTGTAAGTGCTGTGAGGCATTGAGCTAACTTGTACTAATTACCCGTGAGGCTTAACCATACAAATTAAAGTATGATTAATTGAAATATCGACTTAAGAATAGATTGAATACTTTATGTTTTAAAGACTTCTTTATTTATAGCTTTTCAGATTTAAAATGAAACGTAAGTTTCTATATAGAAAGCAAACCAAATTTGCTTGGTGACCATAGTGTTGCGGTACCACCTGAACCCATTCCGAACTCAGTAGTGAAACGTAATAACGCCGATGGTAGTGTGGGGTTTCCCCATGTGAGAGTAGGGCATCGCCAAGCGCAAAACAACGTCGAAAGACTATAAATTAAGACTGATTTTATCAGCACAGATTGTGCGGAGCGGTAGTTCAGTTGGTTAGAATACCGGCCTGTCACGCCGGGGGTCGCGGGTTCGAGTCCCGTCCGCTCCGCCAACAAACAAAAAAAGCCTGAATCGAAAGATTCAGGTTTTTTTTGTGCCTGAAATTCAGTGAATAAAGTACCGAGCAGATTGTGCGGAGAGGTAGTGCTCATAAATAGTATTCAGTTGGTCAGACTGTTTACCTAAAAATGCGGCTTTCAGGCCGGTGGGCGTGGGTTGTGGCTTATAAAAATCCGTTCGCTTTCTCTTTGCCAACAAACAACGAAAGCCTGAATCATTGATTCAGGCTTTCGGATAAACACTAAACATTTTATTTTACGTCAGGATCATTTCCTAACTTAGCACTCATTATTACCTTGTTGTCTTACCTGCCAAGTTAATGTTGGTTTTATACGGGGAAATGATAAATCATCGATGTATTGTTGAATCCTCGCACCACACCAAGCTTCTGCCGCTGCGCGGCTTGTAATTGGTGAAGAACTAAAGCACTGGCGTTCATCTGTTTTTTTATACAACCAGCTAGAGGACGTTAATAGATCACAAGTCACGTAAGAGCCTTCTTCGTAAACATCAATTGTTTCTGTTTTTGTATTTGTTACACCTTCTTTACTCACCACTGTTAAAATCACGCTGTAAGGGCCTTCAGATGTGTAGGTTGCGGACGCGGTAATTCCCGTAGCCGATTCACCATTTCCTAAATCCCACTGATAAGATATGATCTTGCTGCTTTGGTTTGAGCTTTGACTTGCATCAAAACTTACATCTAATTTGTCCTTTGTATAGTTGAGTGCTGCAGTTGGTGTTGTTATTTCATTAACAACGTAAATAGTCATTGCTGTTGTTGCTTGGGCATTATCTTCTGCGGTTACTTTTAAGTGGACAGTATGTGGCCCTGTTTTATTGAAATTATGAGTGACTTGAGCCCCTGATATCTCTTGCCCTTCAATTACCCAATTAATTTGAGATAAGGAACCTTCACTATAGCTAGAGGAATCACTATTAAATGTATATACCGTTGTTGCCCTATCCGTGATTCCTATCATTGCGTGTGGAGATAGGGGCTGTGTAGCTATGTCTTCTGCACTGATGGTTAAATTTTTTGAAAACTGAGCCAAAGCTTCTCCAGTATGATCCTCTACAGTTAACTTTACCTTGTAGGTGGCGGCTTCTTTAAACTCATATTGGGGTGTTTGTTCTGGGTATAATGAGGTTACTTGCCCTTCACCTCCTAAGCTTACTGACCAGTTAAAAGTCAAGTCGTCAGTGGATTGCTCAACATTATTTACAGTATAAGCGGAACTGAAATTATAAATGGGTGAGTTTATATCATTAGGAGTAGCTGAAAAACTCACGGATGAAATCGTCTTTAATTCATCATCCTTATCGTCATTATCAAATACGTCTTCAGAACCGCAAGCTGTAAGCGTTGATAATAGTGCTACCAGTAGTAATTTCTTCATCGTATTTCTTCCATGAGTTGGGATTTAGAGTAACAGATCCATCTTGGCTACTCGGATTGGAAACACATTATCACTATAACTGATCATAAGAAGTACCAATTTAATTTGGTACAAAACGTTGTGTCACCTTTTGTCTAGCGCTCTTATTGGAACGATTTAATTTATTTTAAATGGATTATATTAAATTTAATTATTTAGACTTAAAGGAGTCTAATTAGTAGTAATGATTAACAATTAAAGTTAATTAGTTTCTTACGCAATTTTAAGATATAAAAAGTTATTAAAAATGAGATTACGGTCTCACATTCCATGGAGGTTAACATTTAAATAACAATTGCACTGGATTGGTGTTAATAACCTAGTTGTTGCACCAAATTAGTGCTGTGGAGATATGGGAATATCAGAGTTTAACGTTAAGGTATTGAATTTACGTTGTTTTAATTATTGGCACGGAGGTTGAATTAAGTTTAAGCATATAGATACTCAATATACTCAGGCAAGGAGCTCTTTATGAAGCTAATAAGCGCAATCATTAAACCATTTAAACTCGATGATGTTCGTGAAGCAGTAGCAGATATCGGTGTTGAAGGATTAACAGTGACTGAAGTGAAAGGCTTTGGTCGTCAAAAAGGTCACACTGAATTGTATCGTGGTGCAGAATATCAAGTTGATTTCTTACCTAAAGTTAAGTTGGAAATCGCAACACAGAGTGAAAATGTTGATCGCCTAATTGAAGCTATTAATAGTGCTGCTTATACGGGGAAAATTGGTGATGGTAAGATTTTTGTTTACGATTTAACACAAGTTGTGCGTATCCGTACGGGCGAAATGGACTCAGAAGCAATTTAAAGGAAATAAATTATGCAAGAGCTAACAACTACAGTTACTGAGCTGCGTTTTGCACTCGATACTTTTTACTTTTTAATATCTGGTGTACTTGTGATGTGGATGGCGGCAGGTTTTGCCATGCTTGAAGCTGGCCTCGTTAGATCTAAGAATACAACTGAAATTCTGACAAAGAACATCGTGCTTTATTCAATCGCCTGTATTATGTTTTTACTAGTCGGTTATAACATCATGTATGTTGATAATGCTAAAGGCGGTATTATCCCATCATTTGGTTCTTTAATTGGTTCACAATCTGATGGTGCGGATCACTCATTAGAATCAGATTTCTTCTTCCAAGTTGTATTCGTTGCAACAGCTATGTCTATCGTATCTGGTGCGGTTGCTGAGCGTATGAAATTATGGGCATTCCTCGCTTTCACCGTCGTTTTAACCGGTGTTATCTACCCGATTGAAGGTTATTGGACTTGGGGTGGTGGTTTCTTATCTGAAGCTGGTTTCTCTGATTTCGCTGGTTCTGGTATTGTTCATATGGCTGGTGCGGCTGCTGCATTTGCTGCGGTACTTCTACTGGGGGCTCGTAAGGGTAAATATGGTAAGAACGGTGAAGTGTACCCAATCCCTGGTTCAAATATGCCATTAGCAACATTAGGTGCATTTATCTTATGGATGGGTTGGTTTGGTTTCAATGGTGGCTCACAACTACTACTTTCAGATGCTGCAAATGCAACGGCTGTTGGTCAAATCTTTATGAATACGAACGCGGCGGCGGCGGCTGGTGCTGTAGCAGCATTGCTTATCACTAAAATAATGTGGGGCAAAGCTGACTTAACAATGATTCTTAATGGTGCATTAGCTGGTTTGGTAACTATCACAGCCGATCCTCTGAGTCCTGCTCCAGCATTTGCAACATTATTAGGTGCTTTAGGTGGTGCGTTAGTTGTATTTAGCATCGTAGCATTAGATAAAGCGAAGATTGATGATCCAGTCGGTGCTATCTCTGTACATGGTGTGTGTGGCCTATTCGGTTTAATGGTTGTTCCATTTAGCAATGCTGATGCAACATTCGGTGCTCAAATATACGGTGCAGCTATTATCTTCGCTTGGGTATTCGCAGCAAGTATCTTAGTGTGGGCAGTACTTAAAGCTACAATGGGTATTCGTGTTACTGAAGAAGAAGAAATTACAGGTATGGATATGGCTGACTGTGGTATCGATGCTTACCCTGAGTTTGTATCAGTTAAATAAATACAGTTAATAGCAAGTTATAGCTAACAAAAGCTCAGCAATTGCTGAGCTTTTTATTTGCTTTTTTTAAATATAAAAGTTACTTAATCGCGTCGATTTATTCGAAGGTAGATTATTAGAATCCCATTTCTACCTATGATATTATTCATTTAGTTTCCTCATTAGAATTTTAATCCTCCATGTTACTTATTATCGATAACTACGATAGTTTTACGTTTAATTTATTTCAATACTTCTCTGAACTTGGGCAAGACGTTGTAGTTAAGCGTAATGACGAAATTTCACTGGAGCAAATATCTACCCTGTCTCCTGATTATTTAGTTATTTCTCCTGGACCGTGTACACCGAGTGATGCAGGTATTTCATTATCTGTTATTAAACAGTTTGCAGGGAAAATACCAATTTTAGGTGTTTGCCTTGGGCATCAATCTATTGCTCAAGTATTTGGTGGAAATGTTATCAAAGCTAAAAAAATGATGCATGGTAAAACATCGAAAATACAGCACAAAGGTAAAGGCGTTTTTACGGGGTTAAATAATCCCTTAACAGTTACGCGTTATCATTCTTTGATTGTTGAAACCTTGACGTTATCTGACGAATTTGAGATCACTGCGTGGACCGAAGATGATAAAGGTGAATTTGATGAGATCATGGCGTTTAAGCATAAAAGCCTCGCATTAGAAGGCGTGCAGTTTCATCCTGAAAGCATTTTAACCGAGCAAGGTAAAGAGTTATTAAATAACTTTCTACTCAGAAACTAGCTAATATCAAGAGATTAACCTTAACCTAAAAATTAGTAAAATTTCTGCAGTTTTATTACATATCAAGCTTGACCTATGATTGTTTATGTATAATTATTGAATATATATTCACGCGTTGGTGTGGTTAAAGGATTTAGACATTCACTGAGAGGAAAGGAATATGAGCAATAATATGATGGATGTTATTCGGGAAGATTTTGATAATGTAATGGTTCCTAACTATGCTCCAGCTGAGATGATCCCCGTTCGAGGTCAAGGGTCACGCCTTTGGGATCAAAATGGTAATGAATACATTGATTTTGCTGCTGGAATTGCTGTTAGTTGTTTAGGCCATTGCTATCCTCCTTTAGTGAACACGCTGCAAGCACAAAGCCAGAAATTATGGCATGTGAGTAATTTACTTACTAATGAGCCGGCATTAAGGCTAGCTAACAAACTGACAAATGCGACGTTTGCGGATAAAGTATTTTTTGCTAACTCCGGTGCGGAAGCTAATGAAGCGGCGTTAAAGTTAGCGCGTCGTTATGCACATGATAAGTTTGGTGAAGGCAAAGATCAGATCATCGCCTTTAATCAGGGATTCCACGGCAGAACTTTTTTTACTGTCTCTGTGGGGGGGCAATCAACTTACTCGGACGGATTTGGCCCTAAGCCTGGAGCTATAGAGCATGTTGATTTTAATGATCTTAGTGCATTCGAAGCATTAATCAGCGATAAAACCTGTGCAGTAATAGTGGAACCTTTACAAGGGGAAGGGGGCATACATGCATCTAATCAACAGTTTTTGATTGGTGTGCGTGCGCTTTGTGATAAATATAATGCACTGCTGATATTTGATGAAGTACAAACGGGTGTTGGTCGTACTGGGCATTTTTATGCTTATCAACATACTGATATCAAACCTGATATTTTAACCTCAGCAAAAGGTCTTGGTGCTGGTTTTCCTATTGCGGCAATGCTAACAACAGCGGCTATTGCTGATAGTTTTACTGTGGGTACGCATGGCAGTACTTATGGGGGAAACCCGCTTGCTTGTAGTGTTGCGGAGGTTGTTGTTGATACGGTTAATGATGAGGCGTTTTTAGCGCAAGTTAAAGCAAAGTCTACGATTTTCCAAGATGCATTAACTGAGATAAACAATCAATATGCTATTTTTTCTGACATTCGTGGTGAAGGCTTGTTATTAGGTGCCGAATTAACTGAGCAATACCAAGGTCAGGCAATTGCGATTATGAGGCAAGCGGCTCAAGAAGGGTTATTACTATTGGTCGCTGGCGCGAATGTTTTACGTTTTACACCTGCTCTGAATATCCCAGAAGAAGATATTTATGCAGGTATGAAAAAGCTTCGTCTTGCTATCGAAAAATGGCTATCTGCTTAACGCATACCAATATGCGGTTCAGGTTGTACCTATATCATCCCTTACAGCGTTTAATATTGATTTAGCACTAAGATGTATTGGTTATGATAATGATGTTCGTTGCGTTGTCTATACCGATACTGACATGTTGTTAGCAATAAAATAAAATGCGATCTTGATTGATGATGCAATCTCTTCAGTATGACTTGCGAAGTGAGTGATAGTTTATGTTGAATTACAAGATGAAGATGAAGATGAAGATGAGTAGCGTAGTGATAAGTCAGTGTTAATTAAGCGATTGAATAAACGACAAGGTAATTCAAAATAAAGCATACGTAATTAAAAATGACGCCTGATTTATTATATAATGAATCAGGCGTTGCTTTTATTATTTTAGTAAACGAGTTGGATTAGCGCGTGCCAAATACAACAATCGTTTTACCATGAGCGGAGATCAACTCTTGCTCTTCAAGCATTTTCAAAATACGGCCAACGGTTTCACGTGAACAACCAACGATTTGACCAATTTCTTGACGAGTAATTTTAATTTG
The DNA here is from genome assembly GCA_000953735.1 of Moritella viscosa. Classification (NCBI taxonomy): domain Bacteria; kingdom Pseudomonadati; phylum Pseudomonadota; class Gammaproteobacteria; order Alteromonadales; family Moritellaceae; genus Moritella; species Moritella viscosa. The sequence continues at coordinate 345,506 of LN554852.1, forward strand.
CATACCGTCTGGGTGCGTCATTGCGTCAGGCTGTTTTGCTAAGCTTAATAGCGTTTGTGCAATACGGCCAGTTACGTCTAGGAATGCTAGATCACCAACTTTTTGACTTGTTATCTGTAGACGCTCAGCCATTTGACCTGATAAACGCATTAGGATTTCAGGGTTGACTTGGATTAATTGACGGAATTTTTTATACGAAATCTCTGCTACTTCACATGGTGATTTAGCACGGATCCATGCACTACGTATAGGTTCTTCTGTATCTTCAAATAGGCCTAGTTCACCCATGAAGTCACCTTGATTTAGATAAGAAAGGATCATTTCTTTGCCTTCTTCATCTTTAATTAGAACTGCCACAGAACCTTTAACTATAAAATACAAAGTTTCCGCTTTTTCTCCAGCATGGATCAGGGTACTTTTTGAAGGGTACTTGTGAATATGGCAGTGAGATAAAAACCATTCTAAAGTAGGGTCAGATTGTGGCTTGCCGATAACAACCATGGGTATTCCTCTGTAAGTTATTATAATCGCAAATTATGTCCGTGTTGCGATATTTTAATTTTATTATTATTACTGACTTGATAGCATAAGAGACAATAACACTAATAAGCAAGAACTGAGTTGATTTCTGTTCAATATCAACGTGAATATATCATTTTTTGAATATTGACTTACTGTTTATTTGTGACTTTTAACTATATTTGGGATATGGGACGGTATTTAATTACTAATGTAGTGTTAAATATTGTCTAATGCCTTCGAATTAGACATTAACTAGGTGTTTTATGAAAGCAAATGTGAAGTGGATCGACAAAATGCAACTGATGGGGACGTCAGAAACGGGTCACGGTATCCTTATGGATGGTGATCGTAATGGTATCGCAGCAAGCCCGATGGAAGTTGTCCTCATGGGTATGGGGGCGTGTAGCTCTATTGATGTTGTCGATATTTTGAAGACAGGCCGTCAAAATATCCTTGGTTGTGAAGTGAATTTAACGAGTGAACGTGCAGCAGAACCGCCACGTGTATTTACAAAAATAAATGCCCATTTTGTGGTTTCGGGTCATGATCTAAATGAGAAAAAAGTAAAACGTGCTGTTGAATTATCGATGGAGAAATATTGCTCAGTCGCTAAAATGCTAGAAAAAGCAGCGGAAGTGACCTCAAGCTATGAAATTGTAGCTAAATAAATTGCCTTGATTGCCAATTATTAATGGTAGGTATACTGCATGCTTATCGTTAATTTATCTCCCCCCAAGTTATTGCATTCTCGTCATACAACAATGATGAAAATATACACAATAGGGTTACTGATAATATAATGTGTTTCAAATTGAACCTTAATTTTCATTTTCCTTATTGTTTACAGTCGTTTATGTTTTTATGTGTTAGCATGATGGTAGATTGTTTTGTTGTGTTAGGTTGTAGTGACTGTAATGTGCCGTCGTAATTCTGTTATCTGTAAAATTACCTTATGTGTTGTATTTAGTTTTATCGCGTTGATTTTTATTGCATTGGGTTATTTATCAATATTACGCGAAGAAATGCTGACAGAAAGGAAGTCACGTCTTGTTAATATTATTAATAAAACGGAAGTTATCTTTCAACGTTACGATCTTTATTACCAGTCTGGTGTTTTGTCACTTGAACAGGCACAAAAGCAAGCCTTAAAGCGCCTATCTTTACTTGATGGGAATTATATCTTTGTCTTCGATGATAACTACACCTTGCTTGCTTCTTTAGGTGGTGTGGATAACTCAACCCATAATGTTAAAATGATTCAAGATGCTAATGGTGATTACACTTATCAAGTCATCTATGAAAAAGCAAAAAAATTAACGGTTGGTACTTTCGTTAGTTATTGTTTTCCCTTATTTATTGGCGGTAAAGCCGTGCGTAAGATATCTTACAGTAAGCATTTTCAGACTTGGGGCTGGACCTATGGCGCTGGTGTTTATATTGATGATATTGATTCGATTATCAGTCATACGCTTATTTCGTTCGATGAACTAGTCATATAACAAATGCGTAATTATCAATACGTACATAAAACAATATTTGGATGTAAGTCGACATCTCGATATAATCAAGCGTAAAATACTAAATCTATCGAGCAATTAACATGTTTATAATTGTTTATCGATAATGATTATCTATACTCTCCGCGGGTATTTATTTTAGGCTAAGCTATGCACTCTATTTCAAAAAAAACGCTGCTGCTGACATTGGGCTATTTTGCTCTGTGGTGCGCAGGACCGTTATTATTACAAACACAAGGTGACTGGTGGGGATTACCTGTCTGGTTCTGGTTTTCTTGTCTGTTTGCACCCTTGTTACTTATTTTCTTCCTTATTTTAATGATTAAATCGACTTATCATGACTAATCTTATCCCTATTCTTATCTATCTTGTTGCGAGTTTACTCATTACCCGTTGGTGGAGTGCCCGCCAATCAAAACAATCGGGGGACTTGTATCAAGATAAAGCTAAACGCTTTTTTATTGGTGGACGTTTTCTTAATGGACCGTTACTCGCGCTGACATTAGTTGCGACCTATACGAGCGCGAGTTCGTTTATTGGTGGACCTGGTGCCGCCTATAAAATAGGATTGGGCTGGGTCTGGCTTGCGCTGATTCAAGTACCAGTCGCCATGCTGACATTGGGTGTATTAGGGCCAAAGTTATTGGCGCAACGTAAAGCCGAACACGCGACACTGATCGAGTGGTTGGATGCGCGGTATCAGAATAGTTGGCTAACTAAATTAGCATTAGTGAGTCTGGTGGTGGGGTTCATTGCCATGATATCGGTGCAGTTCATTGGTGGTGCGCGTTTATTCTCGGGGGTTAGTGGTATTAGCTATGAACTAGGACTCGGGCTATTTGTTATTACTGTACTGGCTTATACACTTACCGGTGGATTTCGTGCTGTGGTGATTACCGACGCATTTCAAGGTATTTTGATGATCATTGGTGTATTAGTCATCTTCTTGACGTTGTTGTCACAGGGTGGGTTAACAGTACTGATGGCGGATGTTAGCGCGCAATCTCCGACGTTACTAAGTCCACAGGGCAATGATGGTCAGCTTGGGTGGCCAATGATGTTGTCATTTTGGATGCTGATTTGTTTTGGTACGTTAGGTTTACCGCATACTGTCGTGCGATTATTAGCAGTCAAAGATACCAATGCATTAAAACGCGGGATGATTTGGGGAACAATTATTAGCTTTCTAATGACCTTGATTCCGCATTTAAGTGGTGTGTTAGGCCGTGCTTTATACCCTGTTCTAACGATACCTGACGAGATCATGCCTAGATTAATTACCGGCTTGTTTACCCCGTTCTGGGCTGGTGTATTGTTGGCTGCGCCCATTGCCGCAGTGATGTCATCGGTGGATTCGATGTTATTACAGTCAGCGGTTAGTTTGGTGCGTGATGGCGCTGTGCGTTGCTATCCAACGATGACAGCAAGTAAGCAAGTATGGCTAACTCGTCTTGCCATGTTGCTGATTACCTTGATTGCAACTTATTGTGCGATTGAACCGCCGAAAATGATTGTTTGGCTTAATCTTGCTGCTTTTGGGGCATTGCAGGCTGTGTTTTTATGGCCTGTGTTGGCAGGACTTTATTGGCCAAAAGTTTCGGGGCATGCCGCTTTATCAGCAATGCTGACAGGTCTTGTGAGTTATTTGTTATTACTGTGGTTTAAACCTGCGATGTTTGGTATTCATCCTATTGTCCCAGCATTATTAATATCCATGTTTGGGATGTTGATTGTTCACCGTTTTCAGCAAGTTTATAAAAACCAAAAAGCATAGCTGAATACGCTTTATTAGGGCAGACCTTTACTTCACGAAGGTCTGCTTAAAGCGACTGCAAGATATAAACACTAAATACGGTTTTAAATTGGCGTGATCACATCGACTCTTTTATCAACTATAGCCTCAATATCAAGTAAGTCTGTTGTTATATCATGTTTAATTCCTGTTACTGGATCGGTAAATTTAAGCTGTTGGGCTAATAGCTGTAATGGCTGATTAAAATTATCATCACATCGGTCTAATAATGTTGGATACAAGCGGTCGTTTACCAATGGCATGCCTAAACTATGCATGTGTAAGCGTAATTGGTGTGTCTTACCGGTAATCGGGGACAGTCTAAATAAACCAAACTCACCTTTAACGTCAATCAGTTCTATATGAGAGTGACTGTTAGCTTCGCCATCGCTGATCTGCATCGTGAAGCTTGGCTCACCTTTTACAATTCTATTTTTTACTGTCCAATGGCGTGGAAGCGTGAGACTACCTTCATTGTGCTGTCGTCGTAAGTCCGGTGTTAACTGAGCAATGGCTTGGTAATATTTGGTGATACTGCCATGTTTAAATAAGTCATGGTACAGATGGCGCTGTTCAGGGTGCTTAGATAGCAGCATTAAGCCTGCCGTTGCACGATCAAGGCGATGTGCTGTCACCAGTGTTTCGATACCCGTTTTTATTCTTAGCCTATTCACTAAGCACTCATTAACAAATTGACCACTAGGACTCACCGCTAAAAAATGTGGTTTGTAGGCAACAATAATATTGTTATCTTCGTAAATAATTTTTTCTGTAAAAGGGATCTTTTTTTCTACCGCGACCTCACGGTAATAATAAACTCGCTCTCGTGGTACAAATGCACAATCTAGGGTAATTAAGCGACCATCACGCCAATGCACTTTGCCATCGATGATCCGTTGTTGCCATATCGTCGCATCAATTTGTTTGAAATGATTGATAAGAAAGCTGAATACGGTGGGCTTATCGGTCACGCTTTCTGGTAATACAATATGCGAAGCATGGGTAGCACGGACATGAGACATAGTTTTAATAAACTCGGTTAAAACAGGAATAGGGTTAAGTGGGAGGAGTGTACCTGAATTCCTGATTTCATTCTCGCTAACAACCACCTAACTACACACATAAACACTTAAATAAGCATTATAAATACCGTTGTATTAACAGTTTTAGATGTTAATTTAATGTTATATGACTAAGTTGTGGTAGCTTATATTTATTCTTGTTTTATTTTTAATGGGGTTTGGCAGCAATACTGAGCCGCTTTATTTGCCCTATAATAAATAGGTTGTAATAGGGCAAACTATGTTCAGATGGAAAGGTATTGAGCTTAGATTAGTTTTAGCACTCGCGATGCTATCTATGACAACGCTATTTTTATCTATTGCATTTTCCTTCACGTTCAATGATTTGAACCGAAGGCTTGTGGCATTAAAAGAAATAAACATGCCTGCTTTAGAACAGGCCGCACGTTTAAATGATATGGTGCGGATTATTATCACCACCTCTTCTCATCTTAATGATGCTGAATCCAATGTTGAACGAAATCAAGCCATTGAACAAATCGAACATGCCATCCTGAGCATGGAAAATATCATGATGCAGTCTCCTGAATATCATGATTATTTTAAAGACTTCATGGCACAAGTGAGTAACAGTCTGAGTTTACTGTTCCAAAGTAAAATTGAATCACAGCACCTTAATAAAGCACTGCGTAATCTTTTAGAAGGCTTCTATCCATTGTTAAAAGAGGCCAGTGCATCTCTCGACCAACTACCTGAAAACAGTAAAGGTAAGATCCAATATACACAGCTTAAATCCTTATTGTATTATCAGTTAGGACTTATTGAGAAACTTTACAATGACTTCAGTTTTAATGAACTCGACTACACAAGTTACCGATTAGAACAAGTTGGAGAGACCTGGTGGAAGCTCTGGGATAATGGTTATATTCGTCAACAATACCCCGATTTAGATCAAAAACTTATCGTAATTCATGATTTAACATCGCGTACAGGCAAACTTTATGCGCTTAAAAATAAAGCGCTAGATAACCGCTATCAAGAACAATATTTCCTACAAAATAGTCGAGAGCACCTAAGCCAACTTGCCGTTCAAATAGAAAGTAATACAGCTAAAGTAAACCAAATTATTGAGACCTCAATTAAAGAAACGCAGGAATCCTTGCTAGGTGATCAACGTTTATCACTATTGTTATCATTATTCAGTGTATTGGCTGCTGCTGGCATCTCATGGTTTTATGTACGCAAAAATATACTCCAACGTTTACTCCAACTAAAAGATAATATGTTTGCGATTTCAACGGGCCACTTAGATACAGAGGTATCCATTCGCGGTCATGATGAAGTCACGCAAATGGCAAGGTATCTTAAAGTTTTCCAAACCACTGCGAGGGAAGTTAAACAGACTAACCGAAAATTAGAGGCGGAAGTAGAAGAGCGCACCTTAGCCGAAAATAAATTACGGATCACACAAGATGAACTGGTACAGGCAGGAAAACTGGCCGCACTTGGTCAACTCAGTGTTGGGATCACTCATGAAATTAACCAACCCCTCACTGCCGTCAATAGCCACGTGCGCAGTGCTCAGCGTTGGTTAGAACAAGCACGTACTGATAAAGCGCTGATCAATTTGCAGAAAATAGAATTACTTTTAGATAAAACTTCCGCGATCACCAGTCACCTCAAAGCATTTTCACGTAAAAGTGATGGCAAAATAGAAAGCGTTGAACTCAATTGTATTATCCAAGATGCTATCGAATTGTTTGAAAACAAACGTCATAATGTCACGATTAATTACTCAAATCTGACGTCGCTCTGGGTGCGTGCAAATAGTATTCGTCTTGAACAAGTGTTAGTTAATCTCATTAGCAACGCGATTGATGCTGTTGAACACCATTCCGAACCACAAATAACGATTACAGTCAGTGCAAAGTTAACAGGTTCACGATTAGGTCATATTGAAATTACCGTAAAAGACAATGGTTACGGTATTTTGGCTGAAGATCTACCTCATATATTCGACCCTTTTTATACGCGCAAAATATCAGGCAAAGGCCTCGGGCTCGGATTATCTCTTGCCTATAATATTATTAAAGATTTTGGTGGTTCCATTCGAGCAGAGTCGATTCAATATCAAGGCTCAGAATTTATTGTATCTCTACAGCAAGGTGAACAATCATGGCATTAGAAAAACACATTGTACTCATCGATGATGAAATTGACGTTGTAGAGGCTGTCAGTGAAATGCTGGAATTAGAAGGCTTTAATGTCAGTAGTTTCATTGATCCTAATCTGGGCTTGAAATCACTAAATTCAAATAGCAAGTCTGTCGTTTTGTGCGACGTGAGAATGCCCTCGATCGATGGTTTAACCCTGTTAAGTTCCATTCAGCATCGTGCACCAAATGTGCCCGTCCTACTCATGAGTGGTCACGGTGATATTCCTATGGCTATTGAAGCAATGAAATTAGGTGCGTTCGACTTTTTGGAAAAACCACTTAATACTGATGAGCTAATCAATAAACTCAATCTCGGATTAGCGCAGTGCCAACATATCAACACGACCCAATCAACAGACAAAGACTCGCCTGAAATCCCCATTGAATCAGTTATTATTGGCGAATCAAAAGCCATTGATAAAATTCGCCAACAAGTCCTAGTGCTTGCTCATACTGGTGTCGATACAATCATCAATGGCGAAACTGGTACAGGGAAAGAAATTATTGCTCGTTCCTTGCATAACTTCAGTCGCCGTAAAGACCAACCTTTTGTTGCCATTAACTGCGGTGGTATGACTGAAAGCATCATTGAAAGTGAATTGTTTGGTCATGAAGCAGGGTCGTTTACCAGCGCTAACAAAAAACGTATCGGGCGGCTAGAACAAGCCCACGGTGGTACTTTATTTCTTGATGAAATCGAAAGTATGCCCATTGCAGTACAAATTAAATTATTACGAGTGCTCCAAGAAAGGGTTATTGAACGTGTCGGTGGTAACACGCTTATTCCTATAGATATTACTGTTATTGCGGCAAGTAAGGCTGATTTAGCCCGTTTAAGCGAATCTGGTGAATTTCGCGCCGATCTATTTTATCGCCTTAATGTGGCTAGTTTGCATCTTCCTTCTTTGCAGCAACGTAAAGAAGACATCCAATTGTTATTTCGTCATTTCGTTATCCAAGCAAGTCAAAAATATAAAACTCGTCCATGTACAATTTACTCAGAACAGATACAGCAATTGTGTCGCCATGATTGGCCCGGAAATTTACGGGAATTACGTAATGTGGCCGATCGTTTTGTACTTGGTATTGTCGGTGATGGTTTTGATTTACAAACGCCAATTTGTGAATCTTGTCCTGATGAGTTTGCTTTTGAAAAATTAATGGAACAATACGAAAGAGATGTATTGACCGAAGCGCTTGTCGAAACGTTTGGTAACATCAACGAAGTGTCCGCGAAACTCAATTTGCCTCGAAAAACCCTATATCGAAAAATGAAGAAACACCACCTTGATAAAGAAGACTTTAAAATATAATAAGGAGCTGAGACACAAATGACCCATGAATAAGGCCAAACCCTAATATAAAAGTCTAACAAACTGTTATATAACAAAATTAATAGTTGGCATGATGAGTGCAATTACATGCTAGGTGATTTAGTATCACCAGTACTGATAATTATTTGGGGTTTATTTACATTACTTATAACAGTGGATAAACCAGAAAAAAATAATAATTGATCAGCCAAATAGATAATTTTTGGATAATTGCTTGTTAAAAGGAAATACAAAATGAAGCAAATACTAAAGGGCTCAATCGCACTCATACTCGGGTTAACTTCAATCACAGTTTGGGCTAATGAGTCTGCTAATTTAGGTCCTCGTCCAGCCTATTTAGTCAATAATATGGATGATAGCGCCCTCAAAACTCAATTACAGCAATGCAGTGACGGGCCATTTAAGCGAAGCAGCTTTTCTATTGGCCACCGTGGCGCTGCCATGCAATTCCCTGAACACACCAAAGAGTCTTACCTTGCGGCCATTGAAATGGGTGCCGGTGTAATTGAGTGTGATGTGACGTTCACTAAAGACAAGCAGCTTGTTTGTCGACATTCACAAAACGATCTACACACAACAACCAATGTACTATCAAAACCAGAACTCGCTAAGAAGTGTACTGTACCGTTTATGCCTGCTAATCCAGTAACAGGCGAAGATGCTAAAGCAGAGTGTCGAACGTCTGATTTTACTCTGGCTGAATTTAAGACACTTAAAGGTAAAATGGATGGTTCAAATCCTAAAGCAACGACTGTTGAAGAGTACATGAATGGAACTCCAGGCTGGCGTACTAACCTTTATACGCAAAATGGTACATTAATGACTCATGCAGAAAGTGCTGCATTATTTAAAGCTCATGGTGTGAAAGTAACGCCAGAACTTAAGTCGACCGCAGTTGCTATGCCATTTAATGGCTTTACTAAAGACATGTATGCACAGAAATTAGTTGATGAACTAAAAGCAGCAGGCATTTCTGCATCTGATACTTATTTACAGTCATTTGATTTGAATGATTTAAAGTACTGGATTAAAAATAATCCAAGCTTTGGTAAGCAAGCCGTATATCTTGATGAGCGTGTTTATGAGCAAAAAGATTTTGTAGCATCGAAAGCCAACATGAAAGCACTCAAAGATGCAGGCGTGAATATTATCGCTCCACCTTTGTATGCACTTGTAGATTTAGATAAGAAGAAAAACCTTGTGCCGTCTAGCTATGCCAAGCTAGCTAAACAAGCTGATCTTGACATTATTGCATGGACACTAGAACGTTCAGGACCACTTGCTCAAGGTGGTGGTTGGTATTATAAAAGTGTCAGCGAAGGCATTAATAATGATGGCGACATGATGAATATGCTTGATGTATTAGCACAAGATGTTGGTGTTATTGGTGTTTTCAGTGATTGGCCAGCAACAGTGACCTATTATGCAAATTGCATGAATTTAAAATAGCGAAGAAGATTAATAGTGTTAACAATAACGTTGTTCTTAGCACTATTAATACAAAGTAGATTATAAAAAAGAGCTTTCGAGCTCTTTTATTTTTTCTGCTTTTAAAATAAGACATAAATGACTCATATACCTATTTAATGTGTAGACAGTAATGACCCAAATGATAACCTTTTAACTTTACGTTGTATTAACTGTTTGATTTAAAAGAATAATAAATATGGCATAAACTATGCAAATAGTTAATCAATTCCAACAATAGTAAAAATAAGGTTTGAATATGAAAATCAGCGTTAAAGGATTGTTAATCGTTAGTTCACTATTATTCCCTTCAATCACGATGGCAAGTGAGTGCGCTAGTCGAGGTGTACTAGATGATAGATACTGTGATGAAGATATGGACTTAGTTGCCGACACCCCTAAAGATCCAAGTGACTGGAGTGATCCAAGTACGCTTGTCTTTACCTACACACCCGTAGAAGACCCTGCTCTTTATAAAGATGCATTTGCAGATTTTCAAACACATCTAAGTAAAGTCACAGGCAAACGTGTTATCTACTACACAGTACACTCAAACTCTGCACAAGTTGAAGCAATGCGTTCAGGCCGTCTGCACGTAGCTGGCTTCTCTACAGGCCCAACAGGTTACGCAGTCAACCTAGCCGGTTATGTACCTATTGCAGTAAAAGGGGATGAAAAAGGTTTTCACGGTTATAACCTGATCACGATTGTACGTAAAGATAGTGGCATTAACTCAATGGCTGATCTTAAAGGTAAAAAAGTAGCGCATACTTCGGCATCTTCAAACTCAGGTAACCTAGCTCCTCGAGCGCTTTTCCCTGCACAAGGTCTGGTGCCGGACGTAGATTACAAAGTCTTTTATTCAGGTAAGCATGACCAATCAATTCTTGGTGTATTCAATGGCGATTATGATGCTGCACCTGTTGCTTCCGATGTATACGATCGTATGGTTGACGCTGGCCGTGTAGATGGTTCGGTACTAAAAATTATCTACCGTAGCCCACGTTTCCCTACATCAGCTTTTGGTTACGCACATAACTTGAAACCAGAACTGGCTAAGAAAATCCAAGAAGCTTTTTATAGCTACCGCTTCACTGACGAAATGAGCGCATCATTCAAAGGTGCTGACCGTTTCGCGCCAATCACTTACAAAGAAGAATGGGGTGTGATCCGTGATATCGCTCATGCAACAGGCACTGCATATACAAAAACAGGTCTGAAAAAATTGGCAGAAAAAGACGCAGCCAAGCGCGCTAAGAAAAAAGCCGCTGCGTTAGCGAAACTTGCCAAAACTCAGTAAGCACTTAATCGGTTAATAACTTAATCAGTTAGTTCATATCTCATAAATCAATCTAGTGAAAAATCTATGCCCTCTCGGGTAGGGCATAGATCATTCAAAAATTCGACAAGGAAGAAGCACTATGGCCGTAGCAAGCTATGACGGAATAAAGATCAATAACCTTTATCATGAATATGTGGCTGGAAAGCCAATTCTTAAAGGTATTAATATCGACATCGATAAACCAGGCATCATCGCTATTATTGGCCCTTCAGGTACGGGTAAAAGTACGCTACTTCGCTGTATTAATCGTCTTAATGATCCCAGTAAAGGTGAAATTATTTTTGAAGGTGTAGACCTTACTCAACTAAAAGGTCAGGCGTTACGTAAACAGCGCCGCCATATCGGTATGGTTTTCCAAGAATATAACCTTGTTGAAAGGTTAACCGTGATTGAGAATGTACTTAGTGGCCGTCTTGGTTATATGACTGCTTGGAATGCTTGGCGGAGACATTATTCTCAAAAAGATCTTAACAAAGCCTTTGAATTATTAGATTTTGTTGGACTATCTGACTTTTCAAATCAACGTGCAGATAGCTTGTCAGGTGGACAGAGACAACGTGTAGGTATCGCTCGAGCAATTATGCAAGACCCATACATTTTACTTGCTGATGAACCAACATCATCACTCGATCCGAAAACGGCCGTTGAAATTATGGAGTTAATGGAGGCCTTTGCACAACAAAAAGATATTCCGGTATTGGTTAACATGCATGACGTGAATTTAGCCAAACGGTATGCGAAACGCATTATCGGTATGTGTCATGGTAAAGTCCATTATGATGGTAGTCCCGAAGGTATTACAGAAGAAGATCTTAACGTTATTTATGGAGGCGAATCATGGTTGGATTAACACCAAATACGTCACCAAATAGAGAAAATCCATTTAAAGCATCGTGGACAAATAGGTTAATTATCGCGGCCATTATTGGTTATCTGTTTTATAGCCTATCAACATTAGGATTGACTTTCGAACGGTTAATTTTAGGTTTGAGTGAAAGCGAACGTTTACTTTCTCGTATGTTTCCACCTAATTTTTCACGCTCTGGTTTATTATTCAGTGGTTTACTGGAAAGTTTACAAATTGCAATTATCTCAAGTTTATTTGGTATTTTGATTTCGCTTTTCCTTGGACTGATGGCTGCGCGTAACATGATGCCCGCAATCGTTTCAACACCTGTTCGTGGCTTTATCGCATTATGCCGCTCTTTTCATCCTGTGATCATTGCGATTCTATTTGTAAAAGCGGTTGGTTTTGGGGCTCTAGCAGGGATTTTAACCTTGGTATTCGCTTCAATTGGTTTTATTGCCAAACTGTTTGCAGAAGCGATTGAAGAAATTTCGTTTAAATCCGTTGAAGCTATTCGAGCCACTGGTGCCAGCTTTTCCTGTGTGGTCTTATATGCAGTCATGCCTCAAGTTTTTACTCGTTTTATTGGTTTTGCGAGCTATCAACTCGATTCAAATCTACGTAACTCCACTATGGTGGGCATTGTAGGTGCTGGTGGCCTAGGTGGTACATTATTCTCTGCTTTCCAACGCTTTGATTATGATTTTGTCTCCGCTATTTTGATCACCATTATTGCGCTTATTTTAGTTGGTGAATTTCTTTCCAATATTGTTAGGAGGGTTTTCTAATGACAGCTGCACATATCAATAATAAGTCTCATGTAGAAAATGTATCCCAAGTTGATAATATGTCTCAAATTGATAAAGAGTGGCAACGCTTTACGCCAAGCGAACGTATTACCCGTTTTGCCATTTATTTATGTTTAGTTTCGGCAATCGTGTGGTCATGGCAAACCGTTGAGGTTATTCCGGAATTTCTTTATGATGCTCCCGCTCAGTTTGCCGATATGTTTGAACGTATGATGCCATTGGATTATGCTTTTTATCCTGAGTCTATTCATGAAGCCATGATCGAAACATTGAACATTGCAACATTGGGAACCTTATTTACACTCATTTTTGCGATACCATTAGCACTGCTTAATGCGCCGAATATAACACCGAACAAAACGTTAAACTGGATTGCTCAAGTATTCTTGGTATCGTCTCGTTCGGTCAATTCACTGGTTTGGGCATTGCTGTTTATTGCACTATTTGGTCCTGGCCTTTTGGCTGGTATCATGGCAATCGCCATTCGTAGTATTGGTTTTGTGGGTAAACTTTTAGCTGAAGCTCTTGCAGAAGTGAATGTCGGACCTGTTGAGGCTCTAAGAGCAACGGGTGCATCATGGATGAGTATTTTACTTAAAGGTTACTGGCCACAAGTCATGCCTGCGTTCTACTCTATTGTTCTATTCCGTTGGGATATTAATGTCCGTGAATCTGCGGTATTAGGTCTGGTGGGTGCTGGTGGCATTGGGGTTATTTTAAATGATGCGCAGAATTTATTTGAATGGCAAAAAGTAGCTATGGTACTGGTAAGTATTTTTACTGTGGTGATCGTCGCCGAAGCTGTAGTCATCCATATTCGAAATAAGCTTATTTAATCACTATTAATTATTTTTGATGGGTTAAGGCATTAAAACGGCTTTATAAGCTGTTTTAATGCTCACTTAGATATCACCCTGATTCGCATTCAGATTTTTTCTTTAAGCGTTCGCGTTTATATCAATCCCTGTTCGTTCAACGATTTCAGTTTCAAAACCATCAATACTTTGCTGATTTTTCTTCACCCAGTATTTTTCAATACCCTCTTTACCTTGACGAGTAGACCAGTTAGCTAAGTCATCGCGATCTTCATTATAATTGAAGTAAGGTACAGACTTGCCACAAGATGATTGAACCATTTCGATATCTAAAATAAATATTTGTCGGGCCGCAACACTGTGTGGAAATAGTGCGCTGTATTTATCCCATTCAGGATCTTTTTGATGGATTACTTTTGCATTACCATAAGCACGAAGGATCAAAGGTGCCCCTTCAAAAGCACAAAACATGACTGTCATTCGTGGGTTAATGAGCACGTGAGAAGCTGACTCATTACCGCTGCCCGTCAGGTTAAGCCAAGCAATGGTGTTTGTATCGATTACACGAAGGGAATCTCCACCTTTAGGTGAAAGGTTTACATTGCCAGTATCAGCTGCAGTGCCGACAAAATAAAGGCGCTGCTTGCCAATAAACTCAATATGTTGTTCTGTTAATGCCGAAAATTGTTTCCCCATGCCACATTCCCTCGTGATTTGTATTTATGTTGAATAATGTATGTTGTCTATTATTATGATTTGACTCTATATATTTGTAACATGCCTAAACCGTAACAACTACCAATCACTACAAAGATTAATGACGATATAATCATAAATGTGATCATATGGGGAATTGGTCTGTTATATTTCAATGCTATTCACGTAATCTAGTCGTGATTAACAGCTGAAGTTAAATGGATAGAATCACCAAAGATATATGTCAGAAATACAATTCAAAAATGAAATTAATTTAATAACAGCGTCGTCGAATATATCTCCGTCACCCCCCGAAGTTAAACTTAAGCTAGTGATTCGCTAATTTTAAATGACTGATTTAACCTAGTAAATTAAAGCTAAGTACTGATAGTTACAATACTGATTTCCTGCCGACTTATGTTTAATTTGACACATAAGTATAACGTTTTTATTACGATTCCCTTATCTTATTGACTTAAAACAAAATAATAAATTACATTGTTCATCTGGCTTAGCGATGGCATTTTTGAATGTTAAATTAATTCCTTTTATTTTTTTGATAAAAGTATATTGAGCTAAGTATATTGAATCTGAGATTGACCGCAAAGGATAGACATGACAAGTAATAATTTTGGGAATATAAAGCAATATCGCTGTTTTCCACCTGCTATTAATGCTGTACCTGAGGGTGATTACCCTGCTTGGTTTATACCTTGGTCAACTCAATTTGAAATGGAAAAATGCATTCTAGATGATGCGCAAAAAAATGCTTTGTCACGATTAGTACCGTTATTATTATGCGGGGAACAATCTGCACAATTTGTTTTTGGGGAAGAAATTGTTCGGATTGAGCAAGATGACTTTAAGCTTTGTAGTGCAGATTTAATTACAATACAAAAAGATGAGAATGCACATGAAGAAGCATTACAAATGTTAGTGTCGTTTTTACCTACACCAAAAGATGCATTAAAAATAAAGCGAAAAGCGCAATTATTTTATACCAAGATAGGGCTGGCGGCGTCTGTAGTGGAGCACTTTGCCACTATCCGCAGCCTCGATGGTTATGTTGCATTGATCATGACCGCGATGTCTCGTTCCAACCTAGGTGCATCACATATTATAAGTCAGCTTTTTTCTTTCATAAAACACGATGAATCTCGTCACGTTAGTTTAGCGCGAAAACATATTATTTTATTGGGCGGTGACCCAAGCATTAATAAAGATAATATAAATGTTTTAAGGAAAAACCTAGTTAATTTATTAAAAACAGAGCAAGCATCATTTGAAGTGTTAGGAGTTGATAGCCGTAAATTATTTTCACAAATAGATCCTCAAAATACTTGAGATATATTAAAGGAACAAATTACTTATGACGGTTTTTTTTAATGAGCATCGAGTGAAACTATTAGGCTCTGGGTCTACTTTACCCGGACCTGCAATTGATAATCAGGCTTTGGATGTATTATTAAAAAATACAATGGGTGAACGTACTGCGAGAAAAGCACAAAAAATAAGTCAGTATTTTGGTATTACAAGTCGCCATTGGGCGCGTGGATCGCAACATGCAACAGTTAACAACTCTAATATAGGGTTAGAAATAGGCATTGAAAGCATCAACAAAGCCTTACTATCTGCAAATCGGTCACACAAAAATAATGAAATCGAAACCCTCGATTATCTTATCGGTCATACTACGAGCCCGCATACATTATTACCGCCTAACATTGCTTGGATAGCTGATGCATTAGGGCATGAAGGTCCTTATATGGAATTTCGTCAAGCATGCTGTGGATTTGCAAATGCGTTGCAGACCGCAGCAGCTTTGCTATCGAGTCAAACTGAACTTAACTCCGTTGGCATTCTTGGCAGTGAAGTCGGTTCCTTGTATGTTGATTTTACTCAATCATTTTTAGATCAAGAACAATTAATTAATTGTATGCAAATGGGGGATGGCGCGGGTTCTGTCATATTAGGAAAAGATGATAGCAGTCATAGCCAGATTATCAGCGATATATACTTAGGACATATTGGAAATGGCAAGCAGCCCGGCTTTGGTATTAGTGGTGGTGGCGCGAGTCATATTCGCTGTGAAAATGATTTTCCTCATTTCTTTCATCATGCTAAAGATGTGAAAGCACAAGGTGCTGAATTATTTAAAAATGGCTTAACAGCAATGTTAGACCGAGGTTATAAAATTACTGACTTTGATTTTATTTTACCACATCAAGTTAATGGTCATTTAGCTAAAATGTTTGCTGATGAGCTCGGTTTCGATCCAAATAAAATTATTGTAGACGCAGATAAATTAGGTAATTTAGGCTCCGCTGCTATTTGGGTAAGTTTAGATAAATTAAGACGTTCTAATATTTTAAAGCCGGGTCATAAAGTGTTAGTGCTCGGTGCTGAAGCCACCAAATATATTTATGGTGGCTTTGTCTATCATCACTAATCGTAAGCAAAATAGGTAGTGATAAAACCGTTATGTGATGATGCCATATTAACAATTATCACCAAGCATATTAGAGTTTGCCATCTCTAAATTGTTAGAATGTGACATTACTATATTGCACTTATGGGGGGTCTACAGGTGTGATGCTCGTAAGATAATATATGTTAAATATAGCTAGTCGCTTTTAGACCAAAGTAACACCTGACATTGAGTTATGCCTATTTGGGAACTAAATATGGGGTTTGGCATTTTTATTAATTAACTTAATACCTAAAACTTGGTATAAGGTTCTTTTTTTATGGATTTTTAGTTATGAAATTTAAGTTTGCGTGTTTATCTGTTTTTGTTACAAGTTTTATTGCAACACCTTCACTTTCTTCTGTTTTACAAGGAGAGATGGATGGTGGTTATGATCTCCCTTATTTATGGGATAGCTATGCAGGATATAGTAATACGGATTGGATGGCTGCAATTGGAAATGAAAAAAGATTGAGTGAAATCTCTATGCCGGGCACACATAATTCATTGTCGTTATATGGTGGAGATGTTCCTGCAACACAAACATTGAGTATTGCTGAGCAACTTGATATGGGGATCCGATATATAGATGCGAGATTCAAATATCGAGACAGTGATCTGATTGCTTATCATGGAATAATATCTCAATATCAAACGTTTGATGACTTTATTTCAATAGTATCTCAATTTTTAAATGCTAACCCAACAGAAACAATAATTATTAGAGTTCAGAACGAAGGTGGAGCTAAAGAATATCAACATGATTTTTATCAAAAGTTTAAAGAAATCTTGGCTAAATATAAACACAATAATGCAATACCATACTCAAACAATCCTACTTTAGGAGATATAAGGGGGAAGTTTGTATTTATTCGTGACTTTAATATTTTTGGTGGCCGAATTGGTATCGAACGTGCTTCTTTGCATATACAAGATAACTATAAATTAGTAACAAATTGGGACTTATATTCGAAATGGGAAAGAGTTAAATCACATTTTTACTCAATAAACAGTAAGCAAGTATCATTAAACTATTTGTCAGGTTCTGTAGGTTCTTTTCCCTATTTTGTTGCAAGCGGAAAGTCAAGTCCTAGCTCACATGCACCTCAGTTGTGGACTGGAGTATCGACAGTCGATGCAAATCAATATCGAGATTTCCCTCGCACTGCATGTATTGAGCAGCTATGTAGTGTTAATTTTGCAGGGATAAATCAATTAACAGAAAAATGGATTAAAGAGAATAAATTTTTAAGTAATCTAGGAATCGTCGCTATGGATTTCCCTGGAGGGGGAATAGTAGATACTATTATACAATATAATTCTTCAAATAAACATTCTCTTGTTGTTTATGAAGATGTTAATCAAAATGGGGATAGTCTTGTTATTAATTCTGATATTCCATTTTTAGGTAATATGAACGATCAAATGTCTTCATGGGTTATTCCATACAATTGGGAAGTTCGATTTTATGAACATGAAAACTACCAAGGTCGTTATTACACAAGAAAAACGGGTAAAGGAAATACAGATGAATTTAATGATATAATTAGTTCGATAAAGATTTTAAAAAAATAAATTTAATTATGGTTTATTTGTAATATATAGTCACGTGCACATGATATTAATGGTGTTAAATAGTATTGAACATCATTAATGTTTAACACGTCCCACCAAATAGTATCAATCTAAATTCTTTGTTAGAACCTTGTTTTTACACTTTAATTGTTTTTATGTGCGGCAAGATTATTTATTGTGATGGTAATCTAAATTTGATGTTTTATTTTAAATTAATTTAATTAACTCTGATAGAGTCAGAAATAACAATTTCAAATAGGTAGGTATAATAATGAATAATATTTTTAAATTTAATATCATCATTTCTTTATTTAGTTTTACTTTCTATAGCTTAGCTGGAACTAGTACTAACTCGCTTCCTCCAACTTATGATCTTTCTAACGCAAAAGAACTTAATTATGCGTATTACTCGAAAATGTCGAAGACAGGTTCATATATCATTGAAGCACCATTTAAAGCAAAAAATGATTATTGCTATACTAGCAATGATAAACTTGAACTACAAACTAGATATGGCATAGGATATGCCCTATCTAGGGTTCTTTGTAAAGACAACGTTATATTAGAAGCAAATGATAATAAATATAAAATATCAGCTTTTGTGGCAATGAATAAAGTACTAGACCTTCATTTCGAACTTTGGGGAGAAGATTTATTTCAAGGGAAAGCAAAAATTTATCATGAAGATAACTTGTCAGTAAATAGTTCGTATGTCTATCAAAGTGATGCGTTTTATATTAGAACTAATGAAAATGGCGCTTACGGCAGTGCATATATCGATATAACAGTAATGGCTCATGAAGCTGGTCACAAATTCACAAAAAGTTTACTACTTAACGACGGTTCTATTTTTTATGAGTCAGTTAAGGAAGGTATCGCTGATTTGTATGCAATTGTTATTCATAATAATTACCTCGAAAAATATCAAGGCAATACTGATGAAAATATTTCTTGGCTTATTGCTTTAGGTGGAACTCCTGATTCTAAATCAGGAGCAATTAGAGATGTAAGTAATCCTATCTATGACATACCAAGCTCTAATGTTGACAATATATCAAAAATATCAAAAAATAACTCGGCATATCAGAACTCAGCAGTGTTTAGAAGTTTATTTCACCAGATGTCATTAAAAATAAATAATAATATAAATTATCAGAGTAAAAACACTATATTATTTAATTTGTTTAATGCTTTCAAGGCTGCGTCAATAAAATTATCTTCAAATACAAATGCAAACGACTTTATTCATATTTTAATTGACGAAATGTCAAAAAGTGAATATTCACATATTGATTTTTTACCTATCTATAAAAGTTTTGGTTGGGATGTATAATCCATTTTTGCAGAATATAATATAAAACTACTATCATTCATGAATTTATTTTAAATAAGGAAAGTAAATGGATTTTTTTCAAAAAAAAATGATAATAATTGGAATTTTAATAGCTAGCTCAATTTCTTTTTATTCAAACGCTAAAATTGATAATCGAATAATAAATGGGTATGAAACCAATTCTTCTTTTGAGTTTCTAGCTTATATAGAAAAAGATAATAATTATCGCTGTGGCGGCACCTTTCTTGATGAAAGCCATATTGTAACCGCTGCTCACTGCGTTACAGAAGATAATACGAAGAATACACCTATAGATGTAAACAGATTAAAAGTCTACTTTGGTAGCAATAGTATAGACAAAATGAAAAATACTTTGGGGTTGGTTAGAGGTGTAGACTTGATCACAATACATAATGAATATGACAATCGATTTGGTAGTAATTACCCTAACGATATTGCAATAATAAAATTAAATGCTCCAGTCAAAAGCATAAAAAAAGCAAAGTTACTTGATAATCAAGAATTAAGAGATGCCTTTGAAATCGACCTGAAAAATAGCCTAACCTTAGATAAAAGTTCATTCAATATAGCTAACCCAAATATGATAGCGATAGGCTGGGGTAAAACTGAAAATGGTCAAGTCTCTGAACATTTAAGGCAAACTTACTTATTATCCATCTCAGCCGAAGTATGTAAGTTAAGTCATCCAAATAATGTTCCTAGTTCTAAGGGTTATTTCTGCTCTGATACTTTTAGAGTAGGTCTACCTACAGATACATGTGGAGGAGACTCTGGTAGCCCTATTTTATGGAACTATAAAAATAAAACATATATTGTAGGTTTAGTTTCTTACGGTAGTAATAAATGTGACGCTTCATTTTCTGTTTACACTAAAACTGACGACTATATGAACTTCATCAATTCCAATAGCGATAACCCAACATCGATACTTGAAAGTAGCGATGACTATGTAATCCCTAAATTTTATAATGAGGAGAAAAGCACTACATCTCAAAATACAAAAATAGTCTTTTATAATGGGGCATGGACAACTGTTACAGGAACAGTTAATTACACATATAATGGAAAGAGAGTAACTCAATCTCAGAATGGTTGGTTTCTAGGGTATACAGATTTTAACCTTCCTAAAGGTACTAAAGATGTAGTGTTCATACTGAGCAGAGGAAATATTGAATTTTTTGTTAAGCGATATCAGATAGAAGACTTAGAAGCGAAAGGTCAAGTTGGAGTTTCAGCTTACGGGAATGTAGGCCATACTTGGGCGGCTGAAGACTTTTAACTCGTTCCACCACCTAATTCACACTAAGAGTCTTGTCAGCGTCGTCGAATTTAATCATGTCGTCAACGTAGGTATTTGTATCAATCCATGATTTTTTGCGGAGAATTAGTGGAGGAATGTGGCTTAAAGATAGCTAGAAATAATCTGATTGGCTAAAATTCATAATCGGCAGATCGAGTGTTTAAGTCACTCTAGGCCCACCAATTCTTGATAAGGCTTATGGAGAAATCTGTAAGCTTTTTCTTTTATTCGTCTTTTCATATCCTGTCTCAGCTTAATTCAACTATTGATGATATCTCGTATTCAACTTATAAATCAGATCATGAAACATTTATTTTCGAATTGAAGAAGAATACGAATAAGTGTAGCTAAAAGCTACTTGAGCATTACAATTTAGGCGTAGCATGATAGGCACATTAAAATCCTGACTATTACACCTAGATTAAAAATTAAGAGCTTAAACCGTACTCTTATTTACCTTTCTTTTGATTATTAGCTGCTGCACTTTGCGCTCTAGCCGCAAATGAATCACTCGATACTTTGCCACCATTTTACTTAGCAGCTTGACCTTGAATTCTAGCTGCGGCTTTTGGTGTCATTGGTGTTTTTTGATTAGACATAATTTTTTATCCTTTTTAATTATATGAAATAAAGTGTCTTTGCTTAAGACAGGGTAAGATTAACCGATCCGGTGGGGACAATTAGGGACAATAAAAAAACAAAAACAGATTCAACAGGCTTTAGATGCTTTAGGTTGGAACTATCGGGTATTTGCTGAAATAGTAGCTCTACTTAATAGATACTTAAGAACACTTGAAGATCACCCTGATTATCAAGCTCTTAATTTAGGCAATATATCCATGAGGTATTTGATCATGATTGTATTAGTGCTGAATTAACAGAGCAGTTAACCAACTTTTCTATTGAGCTAGACTCCCAAAATTTTTAACTACCTAATTACCAACACATAAATCTTAGACCGCTGGGTTTGTCACATTAGTCAGACCCTAAATTACTCACCCATGCCTTACACCACTAACCTCTAGAACTCATCATTTCACCCAATTCATTGACGGCGTCGACACTCCTGTAACATGCCTAAGCCGTAACAACTACCAATCACCAGACAGATTAATGAAGATATAATCATAATGTGATATCTGTTACCTGCTCACTCATTGAAAAAAACGATTAAACATATAGTTTTAACCGATTACCCCAAAAGTATTAATGAAGATAATCTTATTGGAAATATTCCACAATAAAAACAAGGTTATAATTATGAATAAAAAAATAACATTATTAGTTTTAATCTCTTTATCTTCGGTAAGTTTTATACAAAATGCTAGAGCAGTTGATTTAGACTTAGGACCATTAACCAACTTAATCGGTACATGGGAAAGTACAAAATTCGGAGGTGTAGATGTTGCGCCAGGGCAGGCCGGTAGTAAGGTTGGTAAAGGTGGTCCTGCTGTTGAACCATATTATGAAACTATTACATTTGAGCCTGCTGCAGATGCAACAAATACAAGTGAGCAATATCTAACAGCTTTATATTACAAACAAGAAGTTTTTAGAAAAAGAGATAATGGTAAATTCCATGATCAAAGAGGTTATCTGATTTACGATAAAAAAAATCAGATGGTATATAACTCTTTCTGTATTCCAAGAGCTGTATGCGTAGTGGCCGAAGGTAAAGCAGTGGACAGGTCATTAATTTTGAGAGCTCAACGAGGGGTGTTGCTGAAAGTAAATTTATGACAGAAAAAGATACAACAACTAAATTTAAAATGTCTTTGGATATGTCAGAAAAAGACATATTGAAATACTCTCAAATTACGAGTTTGGAAGTATATGGAGGGAAGTTTACACACACAGATTCAGGTACTTTTAAAAGAAAGAGTTAACAAACACCTAACTAAGAGCGCTAGGTCTGTCATATTAGTCAGACTTAGCCTAGTTGTCAGAACCAGAGACAGACCGGAGTCACTTTCTTACAGGTACAAAAAACACCTGATGTTTCCATCAAGTGTTCTAAAATTTGGAGGCTCTCCCTCGCTATCTTCAATCCATATTTCCCCGCTAATACCCTACGAAAAATCATAAATTGATACCTGCGTTGACGGCGTGATTGAATCCGACGACGCTGACAGGGATTAGGGGGGAAATTGGTGGTGATTAGTTGGGTTGAGGTTAAGTGACCGGAAAACTACCGGAATCAACGGGCAATCTAGGTACGGAATTTCCTGTCCATGATCTGTAAATCACCAGTATTATCAATGTAAGATGAAATAACGGTAAACTATGGTGTATTGGTTCAAACATCACTTGACGGGAAACAGATTTGGGCTGAAAAGGATTTAGCTCAAATTTAAATTAACAGGCACCGTATCAAAAATGGGTAACTGTCAGATTAAATCTGAGCTATTATTTAGGCCCTGTAATTAATTAGTGATTTATTACGGTAAATCTATTCACTTCGTCGCTTGAAAATTGATACTTGACTGGCTTAATAATTTTTTAATAAACCCATTAAATGCTTCAATATCTTCTAATGCTATCACTTGTGATGCGATCTCTAATTTAGTATCAACCTTCATTCGATTATCTGATATTTTGGTCACCAATCGGTTTAAAGACCCAAACTTATGGTTCAATTCCAGATTCGTACTTACATATTTTAATTTCCAAATATTATTTGTATCAAAGAGCATACTCGTTTCAACCAAAATGCCTTGCACAAACTCATCATGTTTTTTATTTGTTAACTTCAAATATTGCAGTTCTTTCCTCAACCACGCATCGTTTTCTGTATAAGTTAAGTCTTCAGTAACATCAAGAAAAGCAGAATAAACTACTCGGGAATTAATATTAACGCTGTCTCCCATCGACTCTATATCTTGAACTTCAAACTCTTTTTCACCTAATTCAGACACTACATTTTTATATTGCTCAGTTAACCACTCTTCTCTCGCGTTAGCTGTTTTTTCATGTAGGGTATTTCTGTAGTAAGAGGCATACTCCCCTATATAATAACGTTTTTGATCTTCAACCTGTCCACCATCATCAGTAAAAATGGTATGGGTATCTGTTTCAAACTTCCAACGGTACTGGCTGTTAATCATATTCTGAGGCTGACTGCCTTTTTTCAAAGGTAAGATAACTTTATTCTGGATCCAAGAAGGGGTGTATTGCCAGTTAGTATTAAAATCTGTCGGGTCAACACAATACTGTTTTCCGTTTAATTCAAAGCACACAACGACATGATCAAATCTGTCTAATGAAGGTAATTTAAATCGTGAAGCATCCGTATAGTTTGTTGCAACCAATGCCAAATATGATTTTATGCCTAAATTATCTAACAATGCCTTCAATAATACTGACTTGTCTTTACAATCACCGTAACGATTCTCTAATGTCTTTGCAATCTCATGAGGTGTAATGGCATTACCCAATTCGGATACTGATACATAACGAATATCTCTCGCAGCAAACTCTAATGCACTATAAATAGCACTCTCAATACCATTATTCACAATCTTAGTCTTTAGGACATGTTCAATACCCAGCATATTATTTTCAGCACTGTCCATTTTGGCACTGATAAGTGTGACCACTTCATTCCAGCTAGCCAATCCACCGAGAGAGATAATACCTATTTCATCACGCCAATAAATATTATTATCCCCTTCAAACGCTGCAATATCCTGACCCTGACATATCAATGTTCTATTGTTTTCAGTACAGTTCATAGAGTCAGATTGGTTTGCCCAACGCATTTCTTCACTACCTTGCCAGTTCGCTGTCACTAGGGATAATTGAATAGGTAAACGACTCTCGGTATAAATTGATTTTGACCAGTTAAACTCTTCAACCCTGCGATCAGTAGAAATCTCATAATCTACCACCGACAAGCTGCCCTCTTCTAAAGCAGGAATAGTCAATACAACTTCTTTAATATCATTAAATGCATTTACTGTGTTGGTGTCAAGAATCCTTAATGCAGACGGCGTTATCTGTTTAATTTTGCCTTTACTAGAAATAGATACGACTGATTTAATACGTAACTGCTGAGTTTTCGAGTTGAGGTAAATAATAGCTGTGCCATTGTTTTCAATATCGATAGAGCGGGGGAAATAAGTTATTTCGAGATGTTTTTCTAAAACCTCATCTTGACTGAAAATAACATCAACAGAACGCTTAATTTTTTCTGCTTCACCAGGTTTATCAGATTGCGTTAAAAATTGCTCTGCATAAGTAATATTGTCACTGTTATCCGTCAGTTCCCAGCTTATCAATTCACTGGCAGATAGTGAAAAACAGCTAATCAAGGATATGATGAGTAAAAATCGTATACTAATTTTCATTGCTAAACTCCGTAGCCATTAAAGCAAAATGCTTTTCCCATCGATCATATGCCAACTTAGGTGCTTCAAATTTCCCTATCAGCTCATAGGTGTACTTCGGCCCCTCTAACAAGGTAACTGATGACCATTGATAGCTGTCTGTTACTGTGTTCTTACAGACTAAATTTGCTTTAATAAATGTGCTATCAGCTATAAAAGAGCGGCTTTCGCTACATGCAGGTAAGTCAGTCACTTCTTCTATCCATTGCAAACGGCTATTTATTAATTGCTCAATAGTTTGATTATTTTTAAATTTAAAAATTATAAAATAGCCACTATCCAAAGAGCTTACAAATTCATATTCAGCTGAGCCATCGGAAATGCTGCCCAACGGCACTTGTTGCCAGTTATCGCCACTAAATGTGAGTTTGTATTCGTCGTTAGGATGATGAAAGATATCGTTATTGTTATATGTCTGAATATGATTAAAAGTCGGTATTTTAATATCTGTTAAATAAGATGCGTAAAATTTAATGTATGCAATAAAGCCAATAATTAAACTGACTATTCCAGTCACCAACACCCACTCAAAGATACTATAGCCCTTATCTTTACCCTTAAATTCAACATTCTTTAATGCCAGCTTTAACTGATTTATACGACTATTAATGACCAGATAAGCAATGGAAGATATGAATAATGAAGCCCCTGTGAACCAAATGTCCCATTCACTTTCCCCATTACTCGACATGTATACTGTGCAAAGAAAAATAATAGTGACCGCTAAATAATAATATGGCTTTTTATAAGTCACATTATTTTGATCCTCAAGTTTGGATAGTTCTTGATTGAGAACAAAAAAAGCGAAAGGTTGAAAAAAAGGTACGAATGGCACAAAAAACCACAACCAAGCAATGAACTTATGGGAAGTAAATCGATTTAATTCAGCAACCCTTACACAGAGCCAAAAACACGTATAAAACTGACTAGTTAAAAAATGCAATGGGAATTCCCATCTTCCTTTCCGCGGCATTTTTAATAATTCAACCGGGTAGGGGGCTGTATTCGTTGTCATTTATAAACATCCTAGTAAATATGATGAATTTCAAATTATAATCATTAAACTATGATAATGAAATACATTAATGAATTGAAATTAAAAGAAATTATAAGGTTATTCAATAGGTGGAAGCAGAATTACCTAGAGTCGGCATTCAGATTTTTATCATTCATAGAAAGGCTTTTTGTACCCTTTCTGGGGGGCAAGTAGGTGGCGAGTTGATCTTTTTTGTAGCGATGAAGATTAAAAAACTAGGGCGTAATTGGGTGGAGTTAATTGATATTTGTAAAAGTCTACGCAAGCTTGAATCGCCCCCAGTTTACTCGACACTTTCAAGCCTTATAATGAGGTAAGAAAGGAGTCTCTATGAGCAAACAACATTTCACTGAAGAATTTAAAATTGAAGCTGTACGCCAGATCACTGAGCGAGGCCATTCTGTCGCTGATGTATCCAGTAGACTTGGTGTTTCCACCCACAGTCTTTACGCATGGCGTAAGCAGTTCTCTAAACCTGCGAAACAACGGCAAGCTGAATCTAGCGAGCAGTCTGAATTAAGACTCCTACGCTCGAAGCTAAAGCGGGTAACTGAAGAACGAGATATCCTAAAAAAGGCCGCCGCGTACTTTGCCAGGGAGTCAGTCTGAGATACGGCTTTATCAAGGCTCAAGCAAGTGTGTATAGCATTCGTCGACTATGTAAAGTACTGAACGTTCATCACAGTGGATATTACGCATGGTTGCAACAACCTAGGTCTGAAAGGCAGAAAGAAGATACCAGACTGCTTGGTATAATTAAGCATGATTAACTCCATGAAATTGATATCATGAAGTTAATATGTTTTTGAGATGGTCTTTGTTACGCTAAACGATCGAGAATTGCGTAATAGGAAGATATTACAAAGAAAACCCAAGATAATATAAATTTAACATTTAACTTATATGCTTTAGTTGACCGTAAATACTTTCTTTCAACTCTTGATAGTTGACCAAGTAGCCTATCTTGAGTGTCTTTTGGGATAGCTGGTTTTTCTATCTCATTTATTATTTCTTTTAATTCATCGGAATACTTATGTTTTAAATAGTGCTTATCAAATATTTTCCTAAAAAGATAATATGCTACTAGTGTTAGAGCAAAAAGCCTCACCCAAGTCACATCTATCCCCCAAGTTCCAGTTGTAGCAACAAATAACCAAATCGACTCAGTATCCAGACGTTCGTAATGTTTTACCACTATATCTTCTAATCTAGAAATCCTAGTTTCTATCTTTTCCACTGCTATGTCAGTCATTTCATCCCTTTAATTAATTCATATTCATAATTAGATACATGTTACCTAATCCACTGATACATAACCAACATTCACCCAACACCTAAATCTTAGATCGCTGGGTCTGTCACATTAGTCAGGCCCTAAATTACCTCACCATACCTTACACTCATTGATCACCAGAACTAATCATTACACCCAATTCGTTGACGGTGTCGACGCTCCTGTAACATGCCTGTCTTAGCCACTGAATCTAGCCTGAATTTAACTGATTTTTGCATATTCCTCGACGGTGACGACGGTGTAATTCGACGACGATGTCACTAGATTGATTATTTTTTTTGAATTGTATTTTTGATGGATGTGACTGGTGATTCTATTCATTTGATTTCACCTGTTGATCACGACTAGATCGCCCCCTAAATCCCCCGTAACAGCAGAACTAACGATATGAGCATGAATACCAATCTGTGAATTAATGGCTGGTTCTAGCTGGTAGAATTCATTACTTAACAGATTAAGTGAATAGCATTGAGATATAACAGACCAATTACCATCCGTGGCAATTGGTCATACTTATTCAACACTCGATTCTATCCGTATTTTGGCTTACTCATATCTGAGTTTTACTAGCGTTATTCCATTAGGTTAATAAATTAAATATATATTAATAACTGGATCCTAAGGAACGGAATGTTGGTTATATATTTGTTAGCTAAGTCTGTAAAAAACTGCTGCTGTAATTGGTTGATGTTATTTGGTATGCAGATTGATTGTGATGAGATTACGCTAATGAATATGACTGTTGATATGTAATATGAGATTACTGAGGGAAATATAGTGCTGTGGTAATTTGATTAGTTTTTTTGATTGAGTCGGTGGACAGGACAATAGTTGAATTAAGCTGAGACAGGATATGGAAAGGCGGATAAAAGAAAAGGCTTACAGATTTCTCCATAAGCCTTATCAAGAATTGGTGGGCCCTCGCAGACTTGAACTGCGGACCTGCCGATTATGAGTTTCTTAAAACCCACTTATTTCTAGCTATCTTCAATCCACATTTCCCCGCTAATATCCTGCAAAAAATCATAAACTGATACCTGCGTTGACGTTGTCGACGAATTTAGTGTTTTACAGGACTGTCGCCGCCGCCACGGATTAGGGTGAAATGGTTGTGAGGGTTAGGTGGAAGTACCGGAAAAAAACCGGAACAGACCTGAAAATTTGTGTGCTGTATTTCCTGTCCATAAAGTATCAATCTGTAGTCACCACCTAAAGTTTGATGAGCTGGATAATAACATCTCCAACTAGGTGGCTAAAATTAGTTTATTTCACTTTTTTATTCAGACGCTAGCAGTGTCGACGGTTAAGATTTATACGTCGACGTCGGCAATAGTAATCCCTTGATATTTAGCGTTATCATGGGAGAAAGATACTAAATAATAAGTGAGCGAGTTAATGACAAGGCTACCATTCAAGATAGATGATTCAAACTATGATCTGTTGACCTTTGAAATGCATATAGCGGAACGCCATCCTGAGTTTAAGAGCTTGAAGGTTGGTAATCAACCAAGTTACATGAACCCCAATTTTCACGAATTGAGCATCAAATCTTCTGATTTACCAGGAAATGATAAGCCATATTGCATTTTTGCTATGAACTTGTTCGGTCTTGATGATGTGGAGGATTACTACTGGGAGTGTCAGACTCTTTTAGAGCGGCCTATTTCTCAGTTGGTAAAAACGGATGAGGGTGAACTGAATATAAGAATCGTAATGCACAAAGTAATGAATCAGTGGCAACATTATGATTCGTCAGACCTTAGCACTATGTCAAAAGAGTTGAATGATTTGGTCGAGCATTGCTGTTTTGCTTGGGATAACTGGTTGACGACTGTTATAAAAGCACAATTAGCAAAAGAAGAAGCTTGTTTTAGCCAAATACATTTAGAGAAAGTTAAGGACACTTGCACTTACGTAGCTGAACAATTGGTTTTATTGGCAAAGTCGGATGCTATGCAGCAAGGTGAACTGTCAGAACTTCGTATTAATCAAAAATATGCTCTATTAGCTAAGTCTCTTGTGCAGCTTTATCAAGAGAAAATGGTCATACATGTTCAAGAGTTCTTTGGTGAGATTCAAGCTGATCTGGTTAGAACTATGGGCTACGAAACGTTGTTGCGAATGAACACTAAGCGTTATGTTGATTTAGTTTTATATCATCAATTATCACTACACTCAGCTGAACTTGAAATGAAGCATACTGGTATCAAGTATAAGCGAGATGTTGAATTAAAGAGCCCAAATGCATTTATATATACGAGATTGCATGGTGGCCTTAAGGCTGATGATATTCGAGTGAGTTACCGCTGGTTGTTTATTAATGCGTGGTTATGTTCGTGGTTAAAGGTTAATGATGTATCTGCGAATAAAGCGGCATTGCACATAGCGAAAGACGATTTATTTTTCTATTTGAAAGATGACAGTGAAAAACTTAATGATTACGGTGAAGTTGCAACACTAGAAGAGCGGCATGCACGTAGACAGAAACGATTAAATACTGAATTTAGTAAGTGGAAAAAGTATAGCGGTAATTTTGCATATATTTCAGATGGCTTATTTAAGAAGAGCAGTAGAGGGTATCGCAACCAGATAAAGCGTGAACAAAAGCGTAATGAAAAAGAAGAATTAGCCAAAAAATCATAAATAGACGTTAATTGTAATGAGAGAAGCCAAAGTGCTTCTCTTTTTTTTGCCTTAAATCCTGAATTAGACCTTTTACGAGCACAACGGAAATCTTTCGATACCAGCAGATGTTGTAATCCATCCCGTATTCACTTGCAAAGGAGAATAGCAAGAAGTTTAGCAATTACGACCAGAGTGGAAATTAATGAAAACCACTTTTTGATGTAATACAAACCAACGAGAGGCAACTCTCTATGCTCTTTAAAAATTTGGACTGAAGACAAAAAAATTCATTTTAATAATGAATTAAACCGGAAACCGACGCCAATCAACGTCCGGTTTAATGCAAAAAAGGAGTAATAATGTTAATTAAGAAAAACAATTCTATTGAGTTTGAATCTAAACTTCAAGCGGCGCATATCTTTGCTAAGGCTAAGCATACACAAAAGTGTGCCCCATCAATGGGTGTTATTAAAGATAAGTGCTTAAGCCAATTGATCAACGAATATGATGGGGATGGATTACCGTCAATCGAATTAGCTAAGAAGTTAGCTCCATATACGAACAAGGAAGATGTTCTAGATACTAGTGATGACATTAGTTATATAGAAGGCTGCGTTAAACGTTCCTTTAGAGGCATCCCAATACATCTCGGGAGGTTAATGAAATGTCAGGAAAAGCTAAAATATTATGGAAACGTGTATGAAAAATTAGTTGACCAAAAAGTAATTTCTGTTGACGGCTGCGATATTGCGGTTAGCAATCTTCATCAATTTTTAGCACCGTCGGATTGGGTCCGCTGGCCTAAATATCAAAATGGAGAGTTAGTTACTGATGTAGATGAACTTAAGCATATACCTATTCAATTAGCCCGTGAATTATACCAAGCGCTAACCTTTGCATGGAGCAAGAACCTACTCAAGTTTAATGTAAGCCATAAAGGTAGACATTATGAGTATTGTAATCCGTTTGGTGCAAGTAGTGGTAGAGAAACGACGAAAGGTTGTTCCTT
Source organism: Moritella viscosa (assembly GCA_000953735.1). NCBI lineage: Bacteria > Pseudomonadati > Pseudomonadota > Gammaproteobacteria > Alteromonadales > Moritellaceae > Moritella > Moritella viscosa. The sequence continues at coordinate 376,929 of LN554852.1, forward strand.
TGTCTATTTACCCTGTGATTTACGTCATTACCTTCTTTATCCCAAGAAAGGTACTCAAATATTTATACTTGACTTCTGTTCTCAGGAACCAGCTTGCTTAGCCGCTTTGTGTGGTGATAGTGAACTCTGGGAAGCTTACCAGCGTGGAGACTTATACGAGGCATTAAAAGCCAGAGATAGTTTGTTCACAGATCTTACTCGAAAGACATTCAAAGTCCTGTGTATTAGTCATCTCTACGGTATTACGCCTAATGGTATTGCTAAGACATTTGGTGTGACGAAAGATATTGCTGTGCTATGGGACCGCACCCTTCGTAAAATAATGCACAAAGTTAATGCCTATCTTGATAGCAAAGTTAAACAAGCTTTTGAGAAAGGTTATGCCGATGTGTTCGGGTTTCGTCGTACTGTCGCAGCCGACACAAGAACATCATCAATTCGTAATTTTTTCGTGCAAGCCGTATGCGCTTACATGCTAAGAAAAATATGCTTGAAACTAGAACAACTCAATATCCCCCTTCTTTTTTCTGTTCATGACTGCTTTGCAATCGAAGTTCCTGCTAATGATGAAGAAACTAAGCCACTTGTAGCCCAAGTAATGGCTGATGTTTCTGAGTCAATATTAGGGCAGGGATACAGATTACGTAGCGACTGTGAGTATCACAAAAAGAATATTAATTAACTTAGAATTGGAGAAAAATCATGGCGATGAAAGTACGCACAACGAATCAAACTGGTGCTAACGAAACTCATTTGAATAAGTTAATAACCCGGTTACATCCAATCATTAGAAGTATCTTATTGAAATATGGTGATGATTTAAGCTCTGCAATCTGTGAAGGAGTAGGTAAGGCTGGTTTTTGCATGTTTGCTCTGTACCGTGGTAAGCCTTACTTTGTTTTCGAGGGCGAAGCTATTAATAAGATGGTTCCCATTGACTCTCCAGAGTTTAATGGATTTATTGGTAAATTGATTAAGTTAGCGCTGGGTAAAGCCCCATCACCTAGACTGATGAAACCTGCACTAGAAAATTTGAAAAATGAAATTATCCTTGATGGTGTAGTGGTTGAGGCCGCTGAGTTTAATTCTTACTTAAATGCTGCGTTTCCTAACGAGGGAGTAATTCTTGATAGTAATGATCAGAATGGGGGGAGTTTACTTCTTCGAGATGGGGTCGTAACATCACCTGAAACCGCAACTGGATTGACTTTTATTCATAAACCAGCAAAAGGTAAATTGACTTATATACCATCAGGTGGCGATAACCTAAAACTTGAAAAGCTACACGATCTATTTAGTAACTTGAATCGAAACCAGTTCTATTTGATTCTTGCTTATATCACGTTCATCCTAGCGCACCCTCGTAGTCAAGGTCTGACATACCCCATGTTGTATGTCTACGGTTCAGCGGGTACGGGCAAGACAACTGTGGTTAAATTGATTACTAAGTTGTTAGGTCTGGGGCAGGATACAGTAAAAACCTTGCCAAAAAGTGAGCGCGATCTAGTCGCCATCGCAGCTAATCATTATATTCTTTGCTTTGACAACGTAGCGAATATTAGTAACGAATTATCTAACGCTTTCTGTAATGTTGTCACTGGTGCTACGGTTACAGCAAGAACATTACATACCAATACAGACACTACCGATATCGAATATCATCAACCAATGATCATGACCGCGATTACATTACCTAGGCAATACGATCTTACAACAAGGGCTGCTTTTATTCATACGAGTAAGCCAACAAAAAGCTATAAGAATGAGAATGAAATCTTTCAACTCCTAGATGCTATGTTGCCAGAAGTTCAAAGCTGGTTGTTAGATACAGCTGCTAAAACCATGAAGAACGTGGTGGATGTTGAAAGTATTATCGATCATCGTGCAGCCAGTTATATCCAGTGGGTCGCAGGCTTCGAAAAAACAATGGGAATTGAAGATCAATCGATTCAAAAGTGTTTTATGAAAGAAACGGAAGAAGGACTGAATCAACAGACTGCTGAGCATAACCCATTCATCACAAGTATTGCTGGAGCTGTTGAAGAGTTCGGTGAATTTACTGGTACACCAACTGAGGTACACAAAGCTTTAGGTAGTTATATTCAATCGTTAGAAATGAGATTACCGATCGGTTGGCCCGCTAATGCCAACGCTATGTCTATCAAGCTTAACAATTCAGTAGAGTTATTAGCTAAACAAGGCGTGGAATGGTTTGTTGATGCAAAGCGTGGCACAAAAGGGCGTAATGCAACATTGAGACCAATCTTGTTACCAGAAAAGAAGGAAACACTACCTTTACTCGATGACCAAGAATTAAAGCAACCTACTTTACCTGATGTGTCTGAACTGGAGTTGGTGCCTGATGATGCTCTTGACTGGACCGAGTCTGCTCTAGAAGACATGGTTCTTGAAGATGATACCTCATTAGCATCACGTAAAAAAACCGAAGAAGAAAACCATGCTGAGCTATTAGCATTTCTTGGCTAACCAACCTTATTAAATAACCTAATCAATAATAACTTTAACGCACTGGCTTCACGTTAGGGGGTTAGTGCGCCTAAAATTAAATAAATTAAGGAATTCTTATGTTCGTTAACGCAAACTTAAATACCATCAACAAACAACCACCGATGTCTGGCGCTAAAAAACTGCCAGATTATATAAGAGAAAATCTAAAGTTAGTGAAACAAGCGCTAGAGTGGAATGCTGACATTATTGAAGTCGAACCAATGCTACCTTGTGGTGATGCAGTCATTGACTGGGATAGTTATTTTGATAGCTGTTTATACCTAGATGAAAGAAAATACTTTGTTAAAGTTGATGGACGTTATGAGCTAAGAGAATGTTGTAGCATGATCAGCTTATTAGACTGTGATGTTGATAGGGATGATGAGTCATTACTTAAAGTTTTTGTCGGAGTACCTATACCTCTTCAAGTTGGTGTGGATGAAAAAGAATTTGTATCTTGGCATGAAGCCCATGAATATTCAGGCATTCCAAATGCGATACTGGAGGCCTATTATTATATGGAACCACTTTTGAATTTACCAAAAAAGAGTAAATTAACCGCTCTTGCTATTGCGCTAGAAAGGTTTGTTTTTCAATCGGATTTAGAAGTTAATGGTTCGGTAGATAAAGGTGTGATTGCATTGATTGAGCATACTCTTAGTGAGGACTGGTTATCAGATTGCTTATACTTCAATGTTCTAAGTAACATGATTGATTTTTAATTAAGTCTTACTTAGTTGAATAAATAGAAATGATATTTCTTTAATCACCCAAGCCATACAGCATGAATGACGTATACCACTTAACTGCCCACATGTAATAACCCCAATTATTAATAATTAACCGCACTGGCTTCACGTTAGAGGTTCAGTGCGCTCTTTTTCTCAGTTTCTAGCTCGAAGCTACTATCTGAAATATCAAATCAACGCATTAATAGCGCTAATTTCTTTTAAAAAATAAGGTAATAATATGATCAACCAAACTAACCAACTTGCAGATTCAGTTATCTCAGCTGACATTATTAATGACATCGCTTCTATTGGAAAGGAGGATGATGTGGACTGTAAATCACTATATTTCTCTGATGGCGGTACAGGCTTATTCATCAATACGGGTAAAGATTTTTTTCTTGAATATGAATCTAAATATGGAGATGCTATTGATGGGATCCATGATGTGATGGATCATATTGATGTATATGCAAAGCAATTAAGTGGCACTACATTTGAGATATCCACATTGGTCAGGCGCTTAGATGTTGAGGATGAAGACTTTAGCTGTGTTTTCGATTTGTCTAAATCAAAAAGTATTCCTCAGTCAATATACGATGCTTACGCCTATCTAAAGTCTAATTCCAAGTTATCAAAAGGGGCGCTACTTGAGCTTTTTGGTGCAGCTACTTGTGCTATTTGTTGTCGAGGCATCCCTTTTTATTTTGAAGAAGCAGGTATTACCGATTACTACTTTGATGCGTCAGAAGCCTTGTCTTATGATTTAAAAAATAATCTACCTTCTTAGTCATTGGTATTAGTTACTAAATTTAAATGATAACAATCGAAGCCCATTCTTAATCGAGTGGGCTTTTTTGCTTTGGACGTGGCGGTGGTGACAGTTGAATTTGTTACCGTCGCCACTGTCACAGTTTTCGCAAAGATGATCTCGGTGTGTGTGATTAATGAATTAGTAGGTGTTATTGCTTTTATTATTTAAGTATACTTATTTAGTTATTGAATTTTAAGGGAATAAAATTAATGGTATATAAGTTAATACGCAGCGTAATGATGCTTATGATTTTGCTAAGCAGTAGCTATGCTACGGCGGATGATTTGATTATGTGCTCAGGTGGTAGAGTTAAAATTGGTGACTCACTTGATGAAGTGGATAAACGGTGTGGTTCTGGCAACGGATATACAGGGAAGCATGTAGAGATTAACGGTAAGATGGTGTCATTTAAAACAATAAAAATAATTTTCCCTGATGGGACTAAGGCCGCCTTTATATACAAGGATTTGGTCTTATTTGATGTAATTGTTTTTTAATTTTTAGCCAACTCTAATACGAAGGTTATTATGAATATTGATGAAATTATAAAAATTGCAGGTGCAATAATAGCTTCTCTCGGAGGCGGTGCTCTTTTGGTTACAGCATCTGCAAATTGGCTTGGCGGTATTTGGGCTAAAAGAATGCTTCAAAATGAAAGAGCAAAACATTCTGAAGCATTAGAAAGTATTAAGAAAGAATTGGATCTTCTAAAGCAGAAAGAATTAACGCGTCACTTTGACAAGCTCTCCATATATAAAGATGTCGTACATATCGTAAGTGAAATTCTTAGAGAGCTTGAAGCTGTTACGACGTCAAAGCAAGATGTAATTAATCCAGATATTGAACATGCTTTTGCCCTAAATAGAAATAAAGCATATGGCTATATAGTGTTGGTCTCTAGCCAAGAAGTTATGGATCGTTATAACGAAATGATTGACTTTTTTATACCAATTATCTACGAGGGTAAAGAAGGGACTTGGACTGAAATGCGATCAAAAGCAGAATCTATGCTAAATGCAATGAGGGCTGATCTAGGTATTCAAGAAAGCAAAGTTGAATACCGTGGTGTAAGGTAAGCCATTAGCTGCTTGGTCGTAATTAGTAACATCAATTAAATTTAAGCCTATTCTAACGAATGTTATTTTTTACTTTATTATTCAACTGATTATTCGTTGTTGAGTAAAGGTGATATATTGGGTAATAAGCTGTTTATTATATAAAGCCTATATCTAAGAGAGGAGTTTAACCATTTCTACTTCTGAAAAAATTAAAAGGTTGGCTTTTAGTTGGCAGCCTCATAAAAAATGTTATTACTCTGTAAGTAGCAGTAGTGATTGTGATGGGAAAATAATTAACGCCCACACAGTTCAAAAAAGTGGCGGCTTAAAAAAAATAGCAGCAAATGGACACGTGCGTTATTTTAAACCTTCAATCTCTAACCTATTTAAAAACAAAGGAAAACTTGAGTGTGAAATTGATGGAATAGGTAAAGCTTCAACATTTTTTGGTTTCTGCAAAAAGCACGATACTGAGCTATTTTCTCCTATTGAAAATTACTATTTTAAGGATTGTGAAGAGCATGCCCAACTGATGGGGTATAGAGCTGTTTGTAGGGAATTGTATGCTAAAGAAGATCAAAAGCTTTTGCATATCGAATTAGACAAAATATTAGCAGCTGGTAGTGAATTAAATTTCCATTTAAGTATGCAACGCAAAGAACATCTTTCAGGGATAAACTTATCTATTAAAGAAATCACAAAGCTTAAAGAAAGACTAGAAAGTAATATTGTAAATAAAAGCACACAAGACATTAAATTTTTATCAATTAGAACAAATGATATTACAGAATATATGTGTTGCGGTGCGTTTATTCCTGAATTATCGTTTGATGGTAATAAACTTCATGACTTAAGTACTTTAGAAGAATTAGAAGGCCATGTTTCATTAAATATATTTGCATCAGATCAAGATGGCGTTATTTTATTTCAATGGTTAGGGGGGAATCCGGAAATTGAAGAATTTTTATCTAGTTTGTTGTCTAAAAAAAGCAATGAAATCCCTGATTTTATTACTAATGCCACCTTTGAGTTTCTAGAGAATACATTCATTTCCCCGTCATGGTGGAATAAATTATCCAATAAACAAAAAAAGTTGATCCAAAAAAAGGTTATGACCATAGATGCTCATGCTCTGAATTGCTTAACTACTGAAAATGTTGGAAATATAAAATGGGAGATAAACTCAATAGCTACAAATGTACGGAACTTGTTTAAATATAATACATAGTTGTAGCTACAGTTGTAACCATCTATCGTCATTGTTGTGCTTTTAAATTTTATTAAATTAAGACAATTACTTAAAAGTAACAAGGAACATTTATTATGTATGGACCACTTAATGCGTTGTTATTAGAGGTTGGGATTCCTTCAGCTATGACTGGATCATTTTTTATATTTGCTATTTTGTATAGAAAGTTTAAAAATAATCAAATGGATAAATATAACACTAAAAAGGAACAAATAGATTTTATTGTTGATTTCCTTTCTAATAAAAAAATTATAAAAAATAACTTTCTCATGGAGCAAGCCTTCGAGTACAAGTTTAATTATCCTTTTTCAAAAAAACAAATAGATGTCTTTTTACTTTTGCCCAACCCGAGTCAGGCCATAAGGTATTTTTTGCGTGCTCGTTTATATTTCAATTTTGATAATGGTCATGATAAACCTTATCTTAAGGAGAAATATAAAAAAATAAACTCATTAAAAAAATGGAAGGTTGTATATTTTATAGGTTATTTTCTATGTGTACTTTTGATTTCAAGCATGATGAATTTTTCTGATGCCATCTCAAATTTAGGGCATTTAGGATTTATTATTCTTACCGTTTCTTGGGCTCTATTTATGGCTTATATGTGTCTAGAAGAACACGCTAAATTATGTTCAGCTGAAAGTTTAGTGAAAATATTTACTGACTTTGAAGATGAAAAAATGAGTCACCTCACCACTATTTCACCCGAATCCGTGGCGGCAGTCCTGTAAAAACACTGTATTCGTCGACAACGTCAACGCAGGTATCAGTTTATGATTTTTTGCAGGATATTAGCGGGGAAATGTGGATTGAAGATAGCTAGAAATAAGTGGGTTTTAAGAAACTCATAATCGGCAGGTCGAGTGTTCAAGTCACTCAGGGCCCACCAATTCTTGATAAGGCTTATAGAGAAATCTGTAAGCCTTTTCTTTTATCCGCCTTTCCATATCCTGTCTCAGCTTAATTCAACTATTGTCCTGTCCACCGACTCAATCAAAAAAACTAATCAAATTACCACAGCACTATATTTCCCTCAGTAATCTCATATTACATATCAACAGTCATATTCATTAGCGTAACCTCATCACAATCAATCTGCATACAAAGTAACACCAGCCAATTACAGCACCAGTTTTTTACAGACTTAGCTAACAAATATATAACCAACATTCCGTTCCTTGGGATCCAGTTATTAATATATATTTAATTTATTAACCTGATGGAATAACGCTAATAAAACTCAGATATGAGTAAGCCTAAATACAATTAGAATCGAATGTTGAATAAGTATGACCAATTGCCACGGATGGTAATTGGTCTGTTATATCTCAATGCTATTCACTTAATCTGTTAAGTAATGAATTCTACCAGCTAGAACCAGCCATTAATTCACAGATTGGTATTCATGCTCATATCGTTAGTTCTGCTGTTACGGGGGATTTAGGGGGCGATCTAGTCGTGATCAACAGGTGAAATCAAATGAATAGAATCACCAGTCACATCCATCAAAAATACAATTCAAAAAAAATAATCAATCTAGTGACATCGTCGTCGAATTACACCGTCGTCACCGTCAACGAATTGGGTGAAATGATTAGTTCTGGTGTTCAGTGAGTGTAAGGCATGGGAAGGTAATTTAGGGCCTGACTAATGTGACAGACCCAGCGATCTAAGATTTAGGTGTTGGATTGTTGTTGCTTATTTATTGGGTTAATCGTTTAAGCTTGTCTAGAACCCAAACTTTGACATCTTGAAAACAGAACACATAAGAAGCAGCCGCGAATAAAAAGCTAAACACTAGTTTACCTATATCATCAATAAAAGGTAGGGTCCATATCGCATAAATGCTTAACCACATTGACAAAAAAATACTAACTGAATATTTTTGTTCTACAGCCTTAACGCTATATTTAGAATACGTTAGAGCATTTTCCAAACCTACGATGTTTTTTGTTAGCTTAGAAGTTTTGTCAAGATTAGCTAATAATAATTTACCTAACCGTTCTTTATCTATCACTTTAACTTTTGAACGGTTATGCTTAGGAACTAAAGATGCAATACTAGGAGCAGAACAACGTCCGCCTGCAATATTGATATTGCTAAATTGGAATCCTGATTTTTTGTAAAAATTGTTTCGTAAGAGCTTTTCATCTTCACTTTTTGCATCTTGTTGTGATAATGATGGCGACATAACCTTGTAATTTCCCATTCCTTTAGATAGTAATTTACGAACTAAATATGCCATACAAAAACGACCTAACCCTCGATTTTTATACTTATCATTTAGCATGCCTAAATTACCTTTCGGACCAAATATTACTGCTTGGTCTTTTTTACTAACGCAGCATGAAAAAGAATTACTAACCAGCCTAGGTTCTTCAGCTTCTGCTGAATGATGTGTAATATTATCTCCTATCTGATATTGCTCATATACCCGAGAAATGTGTAACTTATAAAAATACGAATCATTAGTTTCAATATAATATTCAGATAGTTGATATACTTCTCTTTTTTTATAGAATCATTTTTTTTACTTGATGAATACAAGAATATTTTATCTACTAGCTCGACTTTTGATTCAAGCGAACTTTCATTTTCAAAAAACATCGACCCCTCCTTAATTGATAAACATAAATTAATCTTAACCAAAGATAAACCGCAATAAAATTCATATCAAACACATATTAACTCATTGATAATATTAATCTTGGAGTTAATCATGCTTAAAATCACAAACTGGAAAGAACTCAACATTCTGCCAATCACCCCCACCTTACTAAATCAACTTAAGCAACATCTACTATCCCCATTTCACGATGAAGAAGAAGCTCAAGCAACATGGTCTGAACTGGAATGCGAACTCTGGATGATTACGTCACTTTCGGATGTTTCTCGTGTCGGCGTCGACGGTGAACGCATTACTAAACGTGAAAAGAACTTACTTAGTTTTGCATTAGAGAATATCGAATTTGAAGATGAACTGGATTACGGCTCATTGCTGACATTGACCATTTTGAGTGATAGCGGTCAGGGCTTGTACTTACTCATGCCTCAATCATTGAAGAGTGACTTAATGGATACATTAGGAGTTAATCATGAGTAAGGAAACAACTAAACTTGAATCTAAATCAACACTAGAACTAACACCTGAATCAACTAATACTAAGCCAGAATTTACCTGTATACGTAAAGGTTCAGCACCTAAGCTAAGAGATCAAACTCAGCTGATTCACTATGCCATCGGTAAAAGTAACGACGTAGATGTCATTCAGCTAGTATCTAACACAAATAATGGTTTGTTCTCTGATGAACTTGTACCTATCGAATCCATTCAACAATGTCTTTCTGGTCGAGGTGATTTAGCGACATTTACATCTCGTATCTTTCATCCCTTGTTCAGTAAAAATAGCAACAACAATGCTGGATTTCTTGGCGCTGTACTAAAGCATGAAGGTATCTTAAAAACAGCAGATAAAAAGCAATTCAAGCATCAGTTAGCCATTAAATCTGACGATATATTAATGCATTTAATGACTGCTGATATCGAAGATAAATCTAACTAACCATCCACATCTAGGAATCAACATGACTATTCAGATTAATACTGAAGGCTTAAGTGTGCCTGTTAGTAAATCATTCGTAGAATTACTGGCAACGTCGCTAGGTAAATCATTAATGAAAAACGATGTAATCATTGACGGCGTCGACGAACCTAATCAATCCGACGTCACCGTCAATAGCATTACATTTAACTTTCGCTCACCTGATTACACTGCTGAACATGGCGGCTATTACCCTGTTGAAATTAGTATTGAACGTCAGGGTGATACATGGAAACTCTGCTATATCACTGACTTTTCCTATGTTGGTAGCGGTTACTTTACTGAATTAGCTAAGAATACCGATTTTGATTTTACCCATGATGAGTTTCAATCTGTATTAGGTGTTAATCGACTAAGTGAAGCCGCTGAGTTCTACCTGATTTGGGAAGCTAACTTTCTAGAGTATGCAGTTAACTTTGATGTATTCGAGCTTACTATTACGCATCATGACTAAGGTGGTTTCATGCAATCACGTAAATTTAAATTCAACAAACGCCAGATGGACAACCTACCGCCAACACCTGCTGATAGTCGAAGTCGTGAAACAGAATATACAGATGAAGGATGTTCAGGGTTAAAGCTAATAGTGAATAGGCAAGGACGTAAGCGTTACCTATTTCGTTACACCATTAGCAGCACTAAGAAATCATTACAATTAGGTGAATATCCAGCATTAGACATTCCTACTGCTCGCCAAATTGCTAATGAACATAAGAAACAATTAGCCCTCGGTAATGATCCCAAACAGCTCAGGGATGAGAAACAGATAGTCTTTACCTTCTATGAATTTGCTGAACAACATTACTTACCTTACGCCAGAGTTAACAAGCTAACCGCTTACAGTGATGAAAGTAACCTCAAGATGCACTTCTATCCGCATTGGAAAGGCAAAGCATTAACTAAAGTTAGTCAGCATGATATTCAGAAACGACTCGATGAACTGCTAGTTAACCGTAAACCTGCAACCATCAATCGACTAAGAAGCTTGGTACTTCGTATGTTCCGATTAGCAATGGAATGGGGATTTGTTGAAAAGCATCCGGGAACTTACATCAAGAAACTCAAGGAGAACAATTTAAAGCAACGATTCCTCAGTAAAGATGAAGTAACCACGTTCATTACTGCGTGTAATGAAGAACCCAGTAGAACCCAAGGTAATGCGTTGAAGTTTGCCCTGTTGACTGGAATGCGTATGGGCGAAATCTGTAATTCTAAATGGTGCTACTTAACCGTCGACGACGTCGGCGAAGGGAGCCTTTTCTTACCGCATACTAAATCAGGTTTGTCTCGGACGGTTCTACTGAACTCATTAGCCATGACTGTATTGGAAGAACAGAAGCATCAACGTATCAAGGGTAACGCCTATGTATTTCCTGGTGATGCTGAAGGTAAACCCATTAGTCATCCCAAGAAATCATTTGCTCGAATCAAGAAAGTAGCAGGTGGCTTAGATGGGCTGAGAATTCACGATTTAAGGCATTCATTTGCTTCAATCTTGATCAATTCAGGTAAGGCAACGCTCTACGATGTTCAGCACTTGCTTGGGCATCAATCCCCCCAAACTTCAACTCGTTACGCTCATTTGGCGAGTTCACGACTAAGAGAGGTAAGCGCTAATGTGTCAGATCTAGTTAAGGAGGCAACTAAGTAGCAAGACCTAAATCACATCATCTTGTTACGCTCTAATGACGCATACAAATCACGAATTAATTCATGCTTAAGACTAACTGGTGATAGCACTTCAACATGGGGCATCCAAGCTTTTAAAATAGGAATTACATCGTGTAATCGTGTTACCTGACTGCTAATCAACAATGACCCATCATCCATTTCTTTTAACACCTGAATATTAGGGAGTAAATCACTATCAATAAAGCGTGAAGCAACATGGGAATCAACTTGTATTAGTACATCTGACTTGTCGATATCTATCCACTGCATGCCTTGCCTAATGATTTCATCTTGTATATGCGATTGGTGTTTGTATTTGTCCTCACTCTGTAGAAACTGTGAAATATAGGCAATTCTGAATGAGTGTAAGTTGTTCTGGTAGACAGCTGCGAGGTACCAGATACCACGGTCATTCACTAATCGGTAAGGTTGAACTTGTTCGAGCCTCTTAGCCTTGTATGTAAATGAAATCAGGTTGAGGTTACCGATCGCACAACTCATTAAATCAAACAAATCAGTAAAACTTGATACATCTTCAATCCGCACATTCTTGAATAGAAATATTGGTACATCTTGAGTCTGCCAATTGTTCATGTTGAGCTTAATCGGGATGAATGACTCAAGCCCCATATTGTTGATGAACTTATTCATGCTGTTAGATGATTGCTGCCTAACACTGCTCATATCAAGAAAGTAACACCCATCTTCACTAATCAAAGGTAAATAGGACAACCTTTCAAAGTCACGCCATATCGTTCTTTCATGGACATTAAATTCAGCTTCCAAGTCTTTTAGATACAGTCGTTCACCAGTATTTAATCGGGCAAGGATAGTACCTAGGCGCTTGGCTAATTTCTCATTCTTACTTTTCATTTAACTAGATTAAACCGCTGTACTGGCAGGTGGTGTCAGTCGTTATTATTTCTAATCTAAACCCATTAGGTTAGCAGTATTGTTATTAGTTTCATGAAGCAGTAATCGTAAGGCATGAGGCAAATATCAACAATTTCAAGTATCACTGACACCACCTGTCAGTCGAGCATTTCATAATACCCATCAATTAATTTAAATATTAAAACAAAGGAAAACAATCAATGAACAAATCAATCATGCTGCTGAGTCTATCTTGCCTATTTGCATCAACAGCGGTATTAGCTGGCGGTACTATGGGTGGTAATCCGGGAGACATTTCTAAGGTGAAATCAGTTTTAGAAGCAAACTGGAATGGTAAATCAGGCATCCAACATACATCATCGTATGGCGTGATTGTTCAATGGAAAGCTGATGTTTGCGGCACGTTAAATGGTTCCGTCGTCGACGTCGACAAATGTACTAAGAAATCTCAGTAACACTCACCTAAACCAAGGAAACAACATGAAAAAACCAATGAATATTAAGAAGATTCTAACTCTAGTAACAACCTGTCCAGCTTGTGGTCAACGTGCTTACGATGATGGTAGCTGCCAAGTCTGTGGTCATTCACACTAACAAGATTAGCTAACAAATTTTAATTTAATCTACGGGTAGTATCAGTAATGGTATTGCCCTTTTTTACATCTTTAGTTTAGGAACGATCCATGAGTAAAAAAATAAATAAAAAAGTAAATAACGACGGTGTCGACGGTAGTGATACTGGTAATTTAAATATTGTTGAATCTACTAATGAAAGCCCCACTAAGCCTAAACATGACCATTTCAGTAATATAGTGCTATCTGGTAAGGGGAAGAAACTTAGTCCTAAGACAGGCAACCATGTGTTCTTTAATTTAGCCAAGCATGATGAAGATGGCGAACTCTATCTAAGACTTAGTGGTAATGAGGGCGGCGGGTTACATTCTAAAGAATGGGTTTTACTACAATCCATCATTACGATCTTAGATGAACAGGCGCAGAAACCATTTAAGAGTACGGTATTGAAATCAGTCTTCAGATCATTAAGTGCGAACAACTCAGGCTTTCTCGCAGGGATACTTAGATCAAATGATATTGGCTTAATTACCCAATCCGGTAAGAGTGTATTTCTTCATGTATTAGCAACTGATTACGAAGAGAAGAAAGCTAAGTTACTTCAGCTAGCGGATGGTTAATTCGCATCTTCATACGTTCACAGCTAACAAGTACAGATTCAACAACCCACCTCGTAAACATCATTATGTAACCATCATTAATCAATACTAGGGAGAAATACCATGCCTGCACTTTTCGCTAATCCATTATTTGGGATTGGGTTCATCATTGGCTATGCCATCTACAAAGAAATGAACAAGGAAGATTAATATGCCAGTACCATTAATTTACTTAGGATATGGACTCATCACTGGGTTCTTGTTTGCTGCTAAGGAAAAACGGCAAAATATTTGAAGTGGTAGTGTTTAAATACTAAATAACCACAGGAGCTAACAGGAGAGTAGTATGGAAATTTACTTCAACTTAGAACTATTTCACATGCTACAATTAACCAAATTTATCTTCGGCGTGTAGCTCAAGAAGTAAAAAAAATGGTACTCTTTCTGAGTACACAGTAGAGGTAAAAATGACAAATAATACAGCCACGGCATTACCATACAATGCTCTAGAAACCTTAGTCAATACAGTAAACGAAATCAGAATTCAAGCAAACGGATTGTTAGATGAAGGTACACGAGGCAAGAAAGGTCAATTCATGACCCCAGCCTCTGCTGCTAGTATTCTTGCTGGAATGTTTCGCAATCTCGACGGTGAATTAAACGTACTAGACGCAGGTGCTGGTGTTGGTTCTTTGACTACATCACTTATAGAGCGCGCTTTAACTGATTTTCAACCTGTATCTATCAGCGCAAATGCTTGGGAGTTGGAAGACGTTCTAGTTGAAAACTTGACTCGTTCTTTTGCCTTTTGCCAAGAAGCTAGTGCTGAATCTCATGTAGCTTGGAACTCACAGATTAACCAAGTTGATTTCATTCAAAATGCAGTTGAGCTATTAAAAGCACGTGAAAAGGGTGAAGAAACTGCCACGTTCAACAAAGCTATCTTAAACCCACCTTATTTGAAGATTGCCGCAGCTAGTGAAGAACGTAAAAAACTACGTAGCGTTGGTGTCGAGACTGGCAACTTGTACTCTTGCTTTGTTACGTTAGCTCTTATGCTGCTGGAAGACGGTGGTGAGTTGGTGGCAATTACTCCACGTAGTTTCTGCAATGGCCCATACTTCAAAGACTTCCGTCGCATTCTGCTTGATGGTAACAACCTAAGCAAGCTTCACATCTTTGAAAGCCGTACTAGAGCTTTCAAAGGCGACAAGGTTCTTCAAGAAAACATTATTTTTCATATCGTGAAAGGTGAAGCTCAAGGTCAAGTTGAGATTACATCAAGTACATGTGCCGATGACCCAGCGCCGATTGTCCGTATCGCTGAGTTCAATGAAGTAGTTAACCCGAACAACCCAGACCGTTTTATTCACATCGTTACTAACGATGAACAGGCAGGTATTGCCACTCGTATAGGTGGCATGCCATGTTCGCTAGAAGACCTTGGTATTCAGGCTAGTACCGGTAAAGTTGTTGATTTTCGTACTAAATCGAATCTCCGTCATGACCCAGAAGAAGGTACTGTACCGCTAATCTACCCGATGCACTTCAACAACGGCATGATTGAATATCCGGTTGAGAGCAAGAAGAAACCAAACGCGATAGCTTTAAACGATGAAACAATAAAACAGATGGTCCCGAACGGTACTTACGTTCTAACCAAGCGTTTAACTTCTAAAGAAGAAACTCGCAGAATCGTTGCTGGCCTGTACACTGCTGATTTAGCCGATGTTGAAGTAGTTGGATTTGAAAACAAAACGAACTACTTCCACGCAGATGGTCAACCTCTAGAAATAGACTTTGCTAAAGGTCTATGGGTTTACTTGAACAGCAATATTGTTGACCAATACTTCCGTCAATTCAACGGTCATACTCAAGTAAACGCTACCGACCTGCGTACGCTTCGCTACCCAACTCGCGAACAGCTAATCGCTATGGGTGAACAAGTAGAAGCATTCGACCAAGAGTTATTTTATGGTCTTGTAGAAAACTTGTAAGACACCAGAAATGAGAAGCCGAACGTAATACTCGGCTTTTTCAATCTTTGTAAATGTTTGATTTCCAGATAGTCACATCACACCCGTGACTTTCTTTTTGTCTTGTTGGTTGCACTCGCCCTGTCTTTTCAATAATGCCCTGACGTCTTGCGGCATTCATAACTGGACCTAACCAACGAGCTTCTTCAGGTTTCTCCAGCCCTGTATCCCAAATATCATCGGGAGTAAATTCATTGTTTGACTCTGCGACTCTAACCACTACTGCATGAGCCTTGTTTCTCCAAGTTTGTTTATCCATTGTCACCCTCAACAATCCTAATGTTAAATTATTGCTTTATATGCATATTACGTGATGGATCCTCGCGGATCCACAAGTACGTATCATCAGCCAAGTTCTTCAAAGCTGATTGACGAGCTGCGGCTTTCTTCCATGTCAGGTAAGTTGTAGTAAAACCAACACCTGATTTACCGTTTCGCTCTGAAAATGCTTCTAGGCTTTGTTTCTTATGGATATCAACTTCACCATCGCTAGTAACTGCTTCGATAACCCACAAATGGTTTGTTTCTGGATTCAACAAAAGAACATCAGGCATTGCATCGATAATAGTCAATTCTAGACCTGCCGCGGCTAACGTAGAGCGTTCGGTGTCTGTAATACGGTCACCGTCACCATCATCAACGTAAACAACTTCATAACCTTCAAGGAAGCGTGGTGCGTATACTTCATGACTTAGACGAATCAAGCGACTATGTGGAGTTTCTACTGAATCTGCCGTTTCTTGAGCTTGAGATGCTTGGAGTGCTAGTCGCTCACGTTTAACATCTTCATCCATCCATGTAGCCGCCAAAGCTCTCCATTCATCTTCTGGAGCTTGGAGAATAGAAAAGAAATCGAGAGATAGACGATAAGCTGAATTTGCCGATTTAGCTACGGGATGACCAGGGCTGAACTCGGCATTTGAATCTAAGTAAACTTTTTCGATTGCGCCGACTTCCCAAAATGGCTTCAGCCAGTAGTCACGGCCTTCACGGTCAAGTTTGATGTTTCTACCACGTTGGAGAATACCTACGTGAGTACCGATATGAGCAACAGAAGCACCATCACAGAAACGAAGTTCTTGTCTTGCTGCTTTTGGATACAACTGTGTTCATCACACAAAAGCGAGTACACAACATCGATTTTGTTGTCGTTTGACTGGTCAATCTCGGCTAGTACTTCACGTACTCGTTGCTTCGATACACCTTGATAACTGTCTGGAACAACTTGCTCTCCAGATGCTTGTGCTACGTTTCTTCGCTCAATCATATCGTCTTCAATGCTCATATGTACCCTTTATATTTTTAACCAATCTAAGTCTAAAACTTTAAATCTTTGTTCCATAGATTATTTCTTTGCTAAATCTATATCCCTAACTAAATACATATTACCTAATTACCTGATACATAACCACATTACCCAACACCTAAATCTTAGATCGCTGGGTCTGTCACATTAGTCAGGCCCTAGATTACCTTCCCATGCCTTACGCTAACTGATCTCTAGAACTAATGATTACACCCAATTGGTTGACGGCGTCGACGCTCCTGTAACATGCCTGTCTTAGACTTCGAATCTAGCCTAGATTTAACTGATTTTTGCATTTTCCTCGACGGTGACGACGGTAATTTAGGATTGATCATTAGATGTGATTCTCGACGACGATGTCACTAGATTGATTATTTTTTTTGAATTGTATTTTTGATGGATGTGACTGGTGATTCTATTCATTTGATTTCACCTGTTGATCACGACTAGATCGCCCCCTAAATCCCCCGTAACAGCAGAACTAACGATATGAGCATGAATACCAATCTGTGAATTAATGGCTGGTTCTAGCTGGTAGAATTCATTACTTAACAGATTAAGTGAATAGCATTGAGATATAACAGACCAATTACCATCCGTGGCAATTGGTCATACTTATTCAACATTCGATTCTAATTGTATTTAGGCTTACTCATATCTGAGTTTTATTAGCGTTATTCCATCAGGTTAATAAATTAAATATATATTAATAACTGGATCCCAAGGAACGGAATGTTGGTTATATATTTGTTAGCTAAGTCTGTAAAAAACTGGTGCTGTAATTGGCTGGTGTTACTTTGTATGCAGATTGATTGTGATGAGGTTACGCTAATGAATATGACTGTTGATATGTAATATGAGATTACTGAGGGAAATATAGTGCTGTGGTAATTTGATTAGTTTTTTTGATTGAGTCGGTGGACAGGACAATAGTTGAATTAAGCTGAGACAGGATATGGAAAGGCGGATAAAAGAAAAGGCTTACAGATTTCTCCATAAGCCTTATCAAGAATTGGTGGGCCCTCGCAGACTTGAACTGCGGACCTGCCGATTATGAGTCGGATGCTCTAACCAACTGAGCTAAGGGCCCTGATCTCTCGAACGTTCTTTATGACGTCTTAAGATGCAGAAAGTATATAAGTATACTTTCTGCGTGTCTAGGCTATATTCAATAACTTAGACAAGAAACCCGCTAACTGCTCAATTATTCATCTAAGAAGCTACGAAGCTGTTCGCTACGACTAGGATGACGTAATTTACGTAATGCCTTTGCTTCAATTTGACGAATACGCTCACGCGTTACATCGAACTGTTTACCCACTTCTTCAAGTGTGTGGTCTGTATTCATATCGATACCAAAACGCATACGCAGTACTTTAGCTTCACGGGCTGTTAGGCCTGCTAGTACGTCGTCTGTCGCGCCTTTAAGGCTATCTTTTGTTGCAGCGTCAACTGGTAAAGAGAGCGTTGTATCTTCAATGAAATCACCTAAGTGAGAATCTTCATCATCACCGATTGGCGTTTCCATTGAGATTGGCTCTTTAGCAATCTTCAATACTTTACGAATACGATCTTCTGGCATCATCATGCGCTCAGCCAATTCTTCTGGCGTTGCTTCACGGCCCATCTCTTGCAGCATTTGACGCGAAATACGATTCAGTTTATTGATTGTTTCAATCATATGCACTGGAATACGGATTGTACGCGCTTGGTCAGCAATAGAACGTGTGATTGCCTGACGGATCCACCATGTAGCGTAAGTCGAGAATTTGTAACCACGACGGTATTCAAACTTATCTACGGCTTTCATCAGACCGATGTTACCTTCCTGGATTAAATCGAGGAACTGTAGACCACGGTTGGTGTATTTTTTTGCAATTGAAATTACTAGACGTAAGTTCGCTTCAACCATTTCTTTTTTCGCACGGCGGGCTTTTGCTTCACCAATACTCATACGACGGTTGATGTTTTTGATCTGTGAAATAGACAGACCTGTAGTACTTTCTACTAATTTTAATTTGTTAATGCAACGGCGTACGTCAAAGTCGATGCGTTGTAATGCTTGCGCATAAGGTGCCGCTGATTGTTGTGCTTTTTCAAACCAAGCTATGTCAGTTTCGTGGCCAGCAAATGCTTCAACGAATGCTGCTTTTGGCATTTTGCATTGTTCAACACACATCTTGATCACAAGACGTTCTTGAACGCGTACGTGATCCATCATGTCACGCATGCTATTTACAATGCGATCAAACTGTTTTGGGATCAGACGGAAAGTACGGAATACTTCACTTAGCATTTCAACGTGAAGACGTGTTTTCGGGTGTTCTAAACCGTCTTCTTTAATGCCTTTCAGTAATGCAGTATGGTATTTGCGTAATTCGGCAAATTTCTCAGCTGCTTCTTCAGGATCTGGGCCTTTGTTGCCTTCTTCCTCTTCTTCGTCATCATCGTCAGCATTATCAGAGTCAGTTTCTTTGGTTGGAACTTCTGAACCGATATGTGTTGCTGTTGGTGCTACATCGTCTGCATTTGGATCGATGAAACCAGTGATGATGTCACTTAAACGTGTTTCTTCAGCAAGGAACTTGTCATATTCAGCTAATAACGAGTTAATTGCTTCAGGGTATTCTGCAACGGCAGTTTGTACCGCATAGATACCTTCTTCAATTCGTTTGGCAATTTTGATCTCGCCTTCACGAGTCAATAATTCAACGGTACCCATCTCACGCATGTACATACGTACAGGATCGGTAGTTCGGCCAATTTCAGATTCTACAGAAGCAAGCGCTGCGGCTGCAGCTTCTGCGGCATCGTCATCTGGTGCCGTTGTATTTTCTGCCATCAACAAATCATCTGCATCAGGTGCTGTTTCTAGCACTTGAATACCCATGTCATTGATCATTTGAATAATATCTTCAACCTGATCTGAGTCCACAATATCTTGTGGTAAGTGATCATTTACTTCTGCATATGTTAGGTAACCTTGTTCTTTACCTTTAGCTACAAGAAGTTTTAATTGTGATTGAGGGGATTCCATAGAATACTTCCACTCCGGTGACGTGGTTCAAAGATACAGACGCAAAAGCACTGCGCAAACAAAGCAGTATAGTGCTAAACGGTGCTTTTTTCTACTTGTTGGTATAATTATGTGGTCAAAATGCGCGTAATTTTAACTTTTATCACGTTATATTAGGCGAAAGCTTTTAACTCAGTGTTATAAATCGATTTAATTCGACTCTTTTTTGTTAGTTCATTAAATGGGGTTTAATGGATCATATTTCAAGCATCATGATGATTTTAATTCATCGAGAATACTTTTATATTCCAAACGCTCAGCTTTAGTCAATCCACCTTGCGCTAATTTCAATTGTAGTTCACTGAAACGTTGTTCGATGACTTGTGTTGAAAGAACAAATAAAGTATCGAAAAACTCTGCTTCGACCGCTTCATCTGCGCCATGATCCCAAACAGCTAGTTTTATTAGTGCTTTCTGCTCCGGTGTATCGCGCCAATATTCTAATAATTGTGCGGTGCTGATCTGATCGCTACTGTTTGTTTGTGCTAATAATTTTAATAAAATATTAATACCGGGTAATTTTAATTGTTTTAAATCATCGAATATCGGTAAGTTAAAACCGATCTGGGGATTTTGTAATAATAAACCAATCGCACGGCGTATCGGTGTTATTTGGAGCGCTTTTTTACTTGGTTTTGTGACAGCGACCGTCGTAAATAGTTTATTTAACTTAGCTTCATCCCAAGCTAAGAAACGGGCCAATTTTTTTAATACAATACCACGGTAGAAACCATCAGGCATTTTTTCAATCAGCGGTTTGGCTTGGCTGGCTAATTTACTGCGTCCTACATCGGTATGAGTATCGATATCTTGGCTTAAGCGACTGAATAAAAAGTCTGGCAAGGTCTGTGCGTCTTTAAAAAGTTGCTCAAGTGCATCTTTACCTTGGTTACGAACCAATGAATCTGGGTCTTCACCATCGGGTAAAAATACAAATTTGAGATCTTTACCATCACGTAATTGCGGTAAGGCATTTTCGAGCGCACGCCATGCAGCAGCACGACCGGCTTTATCGCCATCGTAACAACAGATCACTTCATTGGTATTGCGGAACAAGGTCTGCATGTGATCACCAGATGTCGATGTGCCCAGTGACGCGACTGCATAATCAATTCCAAACTGAGCCAATGCCACCACGTCCATATAACCTTCAACCACGACAATTTGTGGGATCTCTTTATAAGCCTGGCGTACTTCATATAGCCCATAAAGCTCTTTACCTTTATGGAAGATCGGCGTTTCTGGTGAGTTGAGGTATTTTGGTTTTTCATCACCCAATACACGGCCACCATAGCCAATTACACGACCACGTTTGTCACGGATCGGGAACATGACGCGTTCACGAAAACGATCGTAGCGACGTGACTGGCCTTCGTTTTCGATTAATACGCCGGTGGTGAGTAACTGTTCTTCGGTGTGTTTATCACGGCCAAAGCGTTTTAATACATTATCCCAACCAGGGGCTGCATAACCAATAGCGTATTTTTTAATGACCTCGGCAGACAATCCGCGCTGCTTCAAATAGTCATTAACGACGCGTTTATTTGGGTGTTCTTTTAACTGGTACTGATAGAAACGAGTGACACTTTCTAATAGCTGGTAATAATCTTTACGCTCGGGTGCTGTCGGACCGTTATTATTACCACCTTCTTCTCTCGGCACTGTTACACCGTAAAAGCCCGCTAAATCTTCAATGGCGTCGACAAACTCAAGGTTGTCGTATTCCATTAAAAAACCAATGGCGTTACCGTGCGCACCACAGCCAAAGCAATGGTAGAACTGTTTATCTTGGCTGACAGTAAAAGAAGGGCTTTTCTCATTATGGAACGGGCAGCAAGCATGGTAGTTTTTACCTGCTTTTTTAAGCTTTACGCGTTTTTCGACGATATCTACGATATCTGCTCGACCTATCAAGCCATCGATAAAGTCGCGAGGTATTCTACCGGCCATATGTACCTAATTAATGAGTATGAAGGTGATTGATAATAGCAATTACAGTAACAATTACAATTACAGTAAATATGTGACTTATTATTGTGAATAAATCAGTTATGTACTGTGATCGTTATAAGACTAGGATAATAAATTTTATGAGCGTTGAAAGCAAACAAGCCGTGACTCTAGGAGTTCACGGCTTGTTTATAGGCGTTATCTTCAGCTGATTAAGTTAGAAACTTGCTCAATAAGATAAGCCTAAAATGCATACAGTAGTTATACTAATAGAGATTAGTATAGACGTACGCGACGTGCATTTTCACGAGACAATTTCTTAGCTAGACGCTTAGAAGCTGCTGCTTTAGCACGTTTACGAACTGTAGTAGGTTTTTCGTAATGCTCACGACGACGTACTTCAGACAAGATACCTGCTTTTTCGCAAGAGCGTTTGAAACGACGTAGTGCAACGTCAAACGGTTCGTTTTCACGTACTTTAATTACTGGCATGTTTTCTTCCAACCTTAAGGATTTAATGGTTCCAAGTTATCTGGAACCTAAAAAAATTTTTATAGCAATTCTATAAAAATGGTGCCGAATTGTACTCTAGAACATGATTAAATGTAAAGCGCAATAATTTGGCGCTGGAGAAATAAGTATAGCGCAGGTACTATTGTGCAGTCATACATAAGGTGAATGAATAAAATGCGCGTAATAGGAATAGAAACATCATGTGATGAGACCGGCATTGCAATTTATTGTGATGAACAAGGGCTAATGGCTCATCAACTTTATAGCCAAGTAAAACTGCATGCTGATTATGGCGGTGTGGTTCCGGAATTAGCGTCACGTGATCATGTGCGTAAAATTATTCCACTGATTAAAGCCGCATTAGCAGAAGCGGGCTGTACTAAAGATGATATTGACGGCATTGCCTATACAACTGGGCCAGGACTGGTTGGTGCATTAATGGTGGGGGCGACAGTTGGTCGTAGTATCGCTTATGCGTGGGATATTCCGGCATTAGGTATTAATCATATGGAAGGTCATATGTTAGCGCCAATGCTCGAAGAGCAAACCCCTGATTTTCCTTTCTTAGCGATGCTAGTGTCGGGTGGTCATACTCAGATCGTACGTGTTGATGGCATTGGTCAATATGAATTACTGGGTGAATCAGTTGATGACGCTGCCGGTGAAGCATTTGATAAAACAGCTAAGTTGCTGGGTTTAGATTATCCTGGTGGCCCAAGATTATCAGCGTTAGCAGATAATGGTGTTGCTGGACGTTACAAGTTTCCACGTCCAATGACTGATCGCCCTGGTTTAGACTTTAGTTTCTCGGGGTTAAAAACATTTGCGGCGAATACGATTGCTAAAGAAAAGAAGTTAGCAGAAGAAGCGGGTGCTGACGGTGTCGATGAACAAACCCGTGCAGATATTGCGTTTGCATTCCAAGAAGCGGTTGTAGATACCATTTCGATTAAGTTAAGACGGGCAATTAAAGAAACCGGGATTAGACGTCTGGTTGTTGCTGGTGGTGTAAGTGCCAATAAATATTTACGCATAAAATTAGCTGAAATGATGGATAAGCAAAACGGTGAAGTATTTTATCCACGTATTGAGTTTTGTACTGATAATGGCGCGATGATCGCGTATGCCGGTTTACAGCGTCTACGTCACGGTGGTGATGACAGTTTAGAGATCACTGCTCGTCCTCGTTGGCCATTAGATCAAATGGATGCGATATAAGTCATAACTATTTGATTTTTTAGTTGTCATACTTACCGATATCGGTAAATCTGAACAACATAAACCAGACTATCGGTAGGTAGTCTGGTTTTTTTATATCTGCGTATTGGGTGCGCGAGCGTATTTGGTTAAATATTATTTTAAATTATAATACGATATATTATCTAAACACTTTTTAAGGATAAGTTAATCATGAAAATAGCAGCATTGAAAGTTACTGTCGCGGCCGGAATAATGGCTTTATTATCAGCATGTTCTAGTCAAACTAGCATTGACAGCGACTTAGGTGTTAGTGGCGCACCTGATTGGGTTAATATCGGAACACAAGCAGTTGAAAATGATTCTGGCCGTTTATTACACGGTGTAGGAATGTCAAATGGCATTGCTGACGAATCTTTACAAAAATCTGTTGCAGATAATCGTGCACGTGCCGAAATAGCGCGTATCCTAGCGACATCTGTTGATGCGATGCAGGCTGATTATACTGCTGCGGCCAATGGTGAAGTAAGCGCAAATGTTGAGCGCGAAATTAAAGCTAAAACGAAATTAGCACTGAATGGCGTGAAAATTATTGGTCGTTGGAAGAACCCTGATAATGGCGATATATATGCCTTTGCAGAATTAGACTTGTCTGATCTTGAAGCGGCAATTAAGCGTGCTGCTGCATTAGCACCAAAACAGTAAGCGTATTTATTAAGTTATTAATAGTAGTTCGTCAAATTGGAAAGGAAAATAGCAATGAATAAGTTATTCAAATTAGTATTAGGCTCGATCTTAGTCTCGACATTATTAGCCGGCTGTAGTACCTCTGTAGAGCGTATTGATGCGGGTCAAACTGTGGATCTAAGTGGTGCTTGGAATGATACTGATTCACAGATGGTAGCGCAGGAAATGATCAGTGATGCGCTTGCGCGTCCTTGGTATAGCAACTTCGCGGCAAAAACAGGTAAAGCACCTGCTGTGATCGTGGGTACAGTGCGTAATTTAAGCCATGAACATATTAATACCAAAACATTTGTTAATGAAATGGAACGTGAGTTAATTAACAGTGGTCGTGTTGAGTTTGTTGCATCAAGTGATGAACGTAGCGAGATCCGTGAAGAACGTATTGACCAAGATTTAAATGCGTCTGAATCAACACGTAATGCAGCAGGCCAAGAGAAAGGTGCAGACTTTATTCTAAAAGGTCAGATCAACACCATCATTGATACTGCATCTAGCGACCAAGTACGTTATTACCAAGTTGATTTAAGCCTAATCAGCCTAGCGGATAACCGTAAAGTATGGGTTGGTCAGAAGAAACTGAAGAAACTCGTGTCTAACGGTAAACTACGTTATTAATAGGTCGTAATGAAAGCTGTATTAACATTCTTACGTTCGCGGCGTTATCTCGCGATTATCGCATTTAGCTTGTTGCAAGGCTGCTCGTTGCAGCAGCATCAACTTAATGATTTGGCACAAACGCTAGATAATGGTAATGCCAGCCAGGTGTTGACCGAGGTAGCGCAACGGGAGTACCCCGAGCGTGACTTGGCCCAATATAAACTGACATTAGGCTTATTACGTGCTGTAAATGGTGATTTTGCGGGGGGTATTCGTGAATTGCAAGCCGCTAAAACTGAGATAAATCAGTTGCAAGCGTTAAGTATTAGCGAAAATATTGGTGCTGTAACGGTCAATGAAACATTACGTAGTTATACCAGCACAGCCAGCGAACGCATGTTATTACAGCAGTTATTGATCTTATCTTACTTGATGGAAGATGATCTTGATGGTGCGCGGGTTGAAGTATTGCAGATGCAAGAATTAGCCAAAAGCTTACCTGAAAATGGATTATCAGGACTCGTATCAAGTAGCTATTATTTGGGTGGTTTGGTGTATGAACTTGGCGGTGAAACCGATAATGCCATGATCAGTTATCGCCAAGCCTACCAAGTAATGCAAACCAGTAAGATTACGATACCACTTGTATTGCAAGACAGCTTACTGCTTGCGTCAAAGCAATTAGAGCTCAAATCTGAACATGCTAAATATGTGAAAAAATTTGGCCATGATGTGAAGTCGCCTGTTCGTAATAAAAGCCAGTTGGTTTTAGTGTATTGGGGCGGTGTTGTATCAGCGAAGCAACAACGTTATTTAAGTGTTTATGCACCAAATCTGGGCTATAACATTTCTTTGGCATTACCTTATTATGACAATCATTATGTTAAGCCTGTACCTTGGCATTTTAGCGTACTTGGTAAAACGGCCGAAACTGAAATATTTGATGATGTAAACTTATTAGCACGTGCCGATCTTGATGCTGAATCTGCTGATATATATGCGGCAGCATTAGCACGGGTTATTATTAAACAAACTGCATTACATGAAGTGAAGAAAAATGACGACGATGGATTAGCGACCTTGTTATTGAATATTACTAGCATGGTCAGTGAAATGGCTGATGTACGTAGCTGGAATATGTTACCGGCGAGTATTCAAGTACAACGTTTAGCATTGGAACCAGGCACTTATTATTTACAACAACCGAGCCTGACTCAAGGTTTATCTGTTACTGATATTGCGCCCGTTATACCTGTATTAGTTAATGCAACCGCAAGTATTACCGATAAGGTTGCCAATAGTGCCGCAGAATCTGACAACGGGTTTAGTTTACCGCAGTCAAATACAACACTTGCTGATGATAAAGATAACCTTGTTAGTATGGATGACCCGAGTTCAGAGACGGTAGCAATGACGAATATTACCGATGTTCCGGTTGTTGTTGGTGCGAAGCCTTTGGTATTGAAGCCGGGTAAAACTGTTTTACTATTTTATTCAAGTGCCGCTAAAAAGGCATACTACACCTTATCACCTTAGTTATTCATGAATTGCTGGTCCTGTATTTAATATGGGCTAGCGTTCAGTAACGGCTTGTTACAGGACTCGAACATATGATAAATAAATTCTTTTCTACTAGTTTAATTTCTGCTGCTGCAATCTTGATGAGTGCGTGTAGTAGTAGTACCCCTGAACGTCCAACTTGGTTAGATGGCGCAGATATTAACTATCCTGCTAACGTTTATTTAACCGCGTCTGGTCAAGCGAAATCGGCCAGTGTGGCAGATAATCGTGCATTAGCTAATTTAGCTAAAATTTTTGAAGTATCGATTGCTGATGAAAGTATTGATTTTAGCGAAGCAAGTATCAGCCAAAGTAATGCTAGTGGCAGTACTATTCGTCAGGTCGATAATAAGCAAACCTTATCTCGTTTTGTAAATACGCAAGCGCAGCAAGTACTGCAAGGCACCCGTATTGTCGAGCGCTGGCAGGATCCGATTAGTGGTCAACAGTCTAGTCTCGCTGTCATGAAGAAAGCACCAGCTGCGGCATTATTTATGCAGTCAATACGTGCAGCAGATGAGCAAACAAGCGCGGCAGTGAAATATGCAGAGCAGCAAGCACCGAACCCTTTGATTGCCCTTAGTTCATTAGAAACTGCGCGTCAGCGTCAAATCACACGCTTAAATGATAATAATAATTTACGTGTTGTGACGGGGAATGATATCAATGTTGAATATTCGGTAGAAACCTTAACGCAGATGATTAAAAGCCGTTTAGCTGCTTTATCATTTTCAACGTCGGCCACAGATGATCAAGCATTATTATCTTTGCAAGGAGGGGCATCAGAGGTTGGCGTACAGCTAAAAGATGATAGCCAATACAAATTAGTATTAACACTTGATAAAGGCGCTGTAGAGCAACGTCAGGCGTGGTACTGGCTACGTGGAAACATTGTATTGAATGTGATGGATGGCAACCGCAGTATTAGTAATAAACGTTGGCCATTTAAGATCTCAGCACAAAGTAAGCAATTATTAGAACAACGATTAGCGACTAAGTTGAGTACGGCATTACCAGATTATGTATATCAAGTATTAACGCCGGAAATATAATTTATTCATTATATGCCACATCTTATTTTGTGTATAAAAAAAGCCAGCCCTGATAAATCAGGGCTGGCTTTTTATTACACTACGTTATGACAATGACGCTTAGTTCATACCGTAACGTTTTAGTTTCTTCCGAAGAGTACCACGGTTGATGCCCATCATCACAGCTGCGCGGGTTTGGTTACCGCGAGTATACTGCATAATGATATCTAGCATTGGCGCTTCAACTTCTGCTAATACCAAGTCATAAAGGTTTTCTACGTCTTGGCCATTTAATTGTGCAAGGTAATTTCGTAGTGCTTGTTGGACAGAATCACGTAATGGTTTCTGTACAATTTGCTCAGCTTGTTGCACGGTTGCAGTAGTTGTTAGGGCACTAGGAGCCAGATTTTGTTCAAACATATATTGCTCTTCTCGTTAGCTTAAATCATCAAAATATTTCATTAATGCAAGGTGTTGTTCGGTAGAACTCTCCAATGCATTAAAGCTTTTACGAAACTCAACACCATTAGTCTGGTGTTGTATGTACCAACCGACGTGTTTGCGCGCAAATCGAACCCCCTTAAACTCACCGTAAAACTGGTGTAGGTTTTCGACATGTTGCAAAATGACTCGGCGAACTTCGTCAGCAGTTGGCACGGGTAATTTTTCACCTGTTTTAAGATAGTGATTTATTTCCCGAAAAATCCAAGGATTACCTTGAGCTGGACGTCCGATCATCAGACCGTCAACACCCGTGTACTCAAGTACCTGTTTAGCTTTTTCTGGGCTATCGATATCACCATTTGCGATCACAGGAATGCTAATGCTAGCTTTAATCGCTTTTATAGTGTCGTATTCTGCATTGCCCTTGTACAGACAAGCGCGAGTACGACCATGAACCGCGAGGGCTTGAATTCCAGCTTGCTCGGCGATTTTAGCTATCTGTGTACCGTTGCGATTTTCAGGATCCCAACCTGTACGTATTTTTAGTGTTACTGGTACATCAACCGCATTCGTTACTGCGTCTAAGATCAGTTTCACTTGCTCTGGGTGTTGCATTAATGCAGACCCAGCCATTTTTTTATTCACTTTCTTCGCAGGACAACCCATGTTGATATCAATGATCTGCGCACCATTTTTTACATTATGCTGCGCGGCTGCTGCCATCAACGCTGGATCTGCACCTGCGATTTGCACAGAACGGATCCCGGTTTCGCCAGCATGATCCATACGCTGTTGCGATTTTTCTGAAGACCAAACTCGAGGGTTACTCGATAACATCTCTGACACGGCCATACCAACGCCCAATTCACGACAAAGTTGACGGAAGGGACGATCAGTAACACCAGCCATTGGAGCCAAGAATAGTTGGTTATCCAGAAGATAAGGACCTATTTTCATCTGTTGCGGCTCATTTGCTCTAAGGCGGCGTATGTTACGCATTTTTCACCCGAGTTAAAAGGTTAATAATTAGACTATTGAATATTTTTTTAGTTAAAATCATTAAACAGTAAAAAAAACACCTCAAAATCAAATTATAACAACAGATAATCGAGCTAAATTACTTATTATTCAATTTTCACATAGGTTGAACGGAAAATTAAGATAGCTTGCATTTTAGCCTGATTAATTACTGTTCGCACGTTTTTTACGTACTTACTGTTTATTTTATCTACACAAGCCTCGTTTTTAAATTTGCTTATGTAGAATAAACGGCATGGCTAATACTATTTTATTTGGCCGTTTAAGCGTGCCCACTCATCAGATAATGTTGGTTCATCCATGATGCAGTGCTGACGATAAATTTCGTTCAATTCTGCTGCTTGGTGATCCAATATACCCGATAATGCCAGTTTACCACCAGGTTTTAAGAAGCTGACGATAAGCCCTGATAATTCGCGTAGTGGTGCTGCAAGGATATTTGCAACCACGATATCAGCTTTGATACCTTCAGGTTGATCAGCAGGTAAATATAATTCAATTTGGTCTGCAACGCCATTACGTTCAGCGTTATCACGACTTGCTAAGATAGCTTGTGGGTCGATATCTACCCCTATTACACGCTTTGCGCCGAGCTTAAGTGCTGCGATTGCTAAGATACCAGAGCCACAACCGAAATCGACAACGGTTTTACCAGCTAAATCTTGGCCATCTAACCATGTTAGGCATAAGGCGGTAGTCGGGTGGGTACCAGTACCAAATGCTAAACCTGGATCAAGCATGACGTTAACGGCATTTTCATCTGGCACTGGGCGCCAGCTTGGGCAGATCCATAGACGCTCACCAAACTGCATTGGATGAAAGTTTTCCATCCATTCGCGTTCCCAATCTTTATCTTCTAATAATTCTAATTTATAGCGGAAATTTGGACCTAATACCTTGGTTTTTGCTAAGAAAGCGAGGATTGGCTGCATGTCTTTATCTGCATCAAACAAACCTGTTACATCTGTATCACCCCAAAGCAGTGTTTCACCCGGCAGTGGTTCAAAGATTGGTGTATTTTGTGAGTCCATGAATGTGACAGCACTTGCTCCTGCGCCAGATAGCATGTTGCTTATCTTCTCAGCTGTTTCTTCGTTAGCATTAATTTTTAATTGGATCCAAGGCATCGATTTTCTCTCAGTTATTTCGTGGGCATAATTGTACGCACCTAAGTCATAAGACACCATCGGAATATGATAATTAAATGCAATTTTACGTTTTTTTATAGACCCAACTATGACGCATTAACATCTGCACCTGTGCGCTTATGGGCTAAGAGTTATTAAAATTAGTCTAACACTGACATAGTTATCAACAAATTTATGCGTTATCATTCGTTTTTGGTTATTCATCGTTATCTTTCGCCTTCTACTTTTAGAGTATAAACTCTACTCTTAGTTGTTGTTGTATAAACGTGACCGTGTGTACAGTTATTAAAAATATTACCCATCGTCATCTAATTGTTTGATATTAATGGATTAGTTAATTAAGTGATATTGGCGGGCTATGCCACAACGGCGTGATTTTAGGAATAAAGTATGAAAACAGTCTTTTATGGCGTTATTTCTGCCATTGCATTGAGTTGTAATGTACAAGCAGCTGCTATCGATTTTTCTGAAGCTTGGTATCAAGTGGTACAGAAAAATGATGCATTGCAAGCAAAAAAAGAAGAAGTGAAGCACTCTGAAGCATTACAGAGTGCGGCTAAGTCGCTCTATTTGCCGAATGTTGATATTACGGGCTCATATACTCATTTAAATAAACCGATAGAAGTCGATACATCTGAGGTTAAGGCTAAATTAAATGCAACTCCTTTAGCCGCTTACGCGAGTATGATCCCTAATAGTATCCCCCTAACGAATCAAAATGTTGCTCATTCTTCATTGAATGCAGTATTGCCGATTTATACTGGCGGTCGAATTACCGCGGCACAAGATATTCGTGAAGCACAAGTGAGTGAAGCGGAAAGTAATTATGATTTAGCGACGCGTGCGACATTTACGCAATTGGTGCAGTATTATTTTGGGGTGGTGTTATCTGAGCAAGTGTATCAAGTTCGTCTCGATGCGGTGGATGCTTTAGCCGATCACCTTAATCACGCGATCAAATTAGAACAGCAAGGCCAAATAGCCAAAGTTGAACGACTCATGGCGCAAGTCTCGTTAGACAAAGCGCAAATTGAAGCGCAAAAATCGCTACGTGATTATGAAATTGCCAAACTTGCGTTAACCAAGATGTTAAAACAGCAAGATTCGGTATTACCAACCACGCCGTTATTTGTGAATAATAGTATTACTTCTGTTACGCCGTACTTAAGCAAAACATTAACAGACCATCCTGGTATTGCGATCTTAAATGCCAAACGAGAACAAGCGAAAGGCATGGTTGAAATGGCTTCCGCTAAGCATTTACCAGAAGTGATGCTGTACGGTAATTATAATTTATATTCCGATGATTCTGTTATGGGCCAATCGGTACCTGAATGGATGGTCGGCGTTGGTGTTCGTATTCCTATTATAGAGCGTTCAGGTACTTCGCAAGAAGTCGTTGCAGCAAAAAGTTCAGTACGTCGGGTGAACTTATTACAAATGCAAATGCAGCAAGATTTATCCATTCTAGTGGAAAAAACCTATGCCGAAATGAGCCAAGCGTTAGAAGAGTATAATTCTTTGGCATCGAGCCTAGCGTTATCAGAAGAAACTGTGGTGCTGCGCCAAAAGGCATTTAGCCAAGGTCTATCAACATCACTGGAAATGGCCGATGCACAGTTATATGCAACGAGTATTCGTGTTCAGCGTCTGTCTGCAAGCTATAACTATGTTAAATCACTTGCACAATTACTATCTGTTAGCGGCGATATCGATCGCTTTATGGACTATCTACAAATCAATGGTATCGAGGTTAAATAAATGAGTAACGTTAAAACAGGCATCATTGCTGTAGTCGCACTAGCTGTCATCGGTTGGCTGGCATTTGAATTTAATAGTGCTTACGAGCCGAAAAATATATTGCTACAAGGTCAAATAGAAGCCGAGCAATACAATATATCGTCTAAGATCCCTGGGCGTATTGCCTCGGTCGATGTAAAAAAAGGCGAACTGGTTAGCCAAGGGCAATTAATTTTTTCATTGGCGAGTCCTGAATTAGAAGCGAAGTTAGCGCAAGCTAAAGCGGGTCGTTCAGCGGCAAGTGCGATGCGTAAGCAAGCTGAATCAGGTGCTCGTGAACAGCAAATTATTGCGGCTAACGATCAGTGGAAAAAAGCTCAAGCGGCAGCGGAGTTGATGGAAAAAACCTATCAGCGAGTTGATAATCTTTATAAAGACGGGGTATTGCCTGAGCAAAAACGCGATGAAGTCTACACCAAGTGGCAAGCAGCTAAATATACTCAAAATGCCGCCTATCAAGGTTATCAAATGGCTAAAGAAGGGGCGCGTAAAGAAACCAAACAAGCGGCTATCGAACAAGAGCGTATGGCGGAAGGTGTGGTTGCTGAAGTCGAGTCTTACACTAAAGATACTAAACAATACGCACAGCGTGATGGTGAAGTGGTACAGATATTATTAAAAGAGGGTGAGCTTGCACCGACTGGTTTTCCTGTGGTGAGTATTGTTGATATTAACGATAGCTGGGCGGTATTTAATATTCGTGAGGATTTATTACCACGGTTGAAAAAAGGCACGTTATTAACGGCGCGAATTCCTGCATTAGGTGAGGGGACATACCAATACCAAATATCTCATATTGCAGTGATGGGGGATTATGCGACGTGGCGCTCGACAGACAGTGCGAAAGGGTTCGATTTACGTACTTTTGAAATTGAAGCAAGACCTGTTAAGCCTATTGCTGATCTACGTGTCGGTATGAGTGTATTAGTTGAGCTGGCTCCGTCAGCGACTGCGCAGTAAGTCGGTTTGATGATGAGTTTATTTATTACTCAGGTCAAAGCGGTTTGGCAGCGGGAAAACCAGCTTATATTGGCATCGAAATGGCAACTATCACTGGTGACTTGGTTACCAATTGCTTGCATGTTGTTGGTGTATGCTATTTTTTCACAGGGTATTCCACGTGATCTTGCGGTCGCGGTTGTTGATCAAGACCACAGCCGATTGTCACGCAGTTTGGTGCGTTATATTGATGGCAGTCCTTCGCTTGCTGTGACAGCTCAATTGACAAATATTGCCGAAGGTAAAGCATTAATGCAGCGTGGTGAGGTGTATGCAGTTGTGCACATTCCGCGTGAGTTTGAAAAGCAAATTTATCTCGCGATGACTCCGGAAGTCAGTACTTTCTACAATGCGCAGTATGTATTAATTGGTAAGCTGGTATCGTCGAATATGGCGAAGACCTTTGCTACGTTTACGGCACAAATTGATGCAGTTAAAACGTTGGCAAGTGGGGGGAACCTCGCTGTGATTAAAGGGGCCGTTGCGCCGATCTCAACGCAAGTTAACCCACTTTATAATACGTCAACTAACTATGTACCTTTCTTAGTCACAGCCGCGGTTCCTGCATTATGGCAAATCTTTATTTTGGTGTCGGTGCTGTTGGCATTTGGCTTGGAATATAAAAACAATACCCAAAATAACTGGTTTCAGCGTGCGGATGGTGCCGTCGTTAGTGCTGTGATTGGCAAGTTATTACCCTATACCTTACTTTCTGTTGTCCATGGTTTATTATTTTTAAGTTTCTTTTACGGTTATTTAAGTTTACCCATGCACGGTAATTGGGGGTATTTATTGTTAATTCTGGTCGCAGGGGTATTAGCGGGGCAAGCGATAGCATTATTTATCTTTACATTAACTATGAACTTGACTCAAGCAATTAGTATGGGCGCGGCCTATTCTGCGCCTGCATTTGCATTTATGGGGGTGACATTTCCAGCCGAAAGTATGCCGCAGTTAGCACAAATATGGCGTTCGTTATTACCGATTACACATTATATGCAGTTGCAAATAGGGCAGGTTAATTACGGGCAAGACTTTATGACCTTGTTACCGCAACTCACGTCATTAGGCTTCTTTGTATTGACACTCGTCGTGGCAATATTTCGTATTAAGCGTCATCGTGATCTCGCCGTTTTGAATAATGAAAACAAACCAGCAATGGGGCATGAAGATGAATAAATTCTTGGCACTTGTTGTACTCGAAATAAAAAGTATTTTTGCCGACCGTAGTATTTTGTTGACTATATTTGGTGGCATTATTATGTACTCGATCTTGTATCCGTTACCGTATTCTCAGCAAGTATCAAGAAATGCTGAAATAGTGGTTATTGATTATGATCGCAGTTCGATGAGTCGCGAATTAATACGCATGGTTAATGCCAGTCCTGATACCCGTATTACTGGTCAAGTTGATTCTGTCAGGGATGCTGAAGCGTTAATTGAGCAAGGGGGAATTAAAGGGTTCTTAATTATTCCTGAACATTTCCGCCGTGATTTATTGATGAAAAAAGCGGTCACCTTATCGCTAGGTGGTGATGCTACTTACTTTATGACGTATTCGACCATCGCATCGGGGATCCTGAAAGCGGGCGGAACATTATCAGCGCAGATTAAAGTGGTGAGATTAACGGTTGATAAAGAAAATATCTTGTTAGCCAAGCAACAGTGGCAGCCCGCTTCGTTAAATCTACAACCTGTGTTTAATCAGGTAAATGGTTATTTGGATTATGTGGTGCCAGCGGTGTTTATTCTGATCTTGCAGCAAACGTTATTAATTGGCAGTGGTATCTTATCTGGCAGCCAAAACGAACGTTCAAGGGCGAAAGAACAAGGCTATTGGTTAACCGCGTCACCGACATTATTGTTACTAGCACGTAGCTGTGTGTTCCTCAGCTTGTATCTGGTATTTAGTTTGTATTACTTTGGTTTGGCATTGGATATTTATGGTGTTAACCGCCTGGCGGCAGCATGGGATATCCTTAAGCTACTGGTCCCTTTCTTGTTGGCCGTTGTGTGTCTTGGGGTAGCCTTAGGGCAATTGTATAACCAAGCTGAAACGGCGACGCAGGTTATCTTATTTAGCTCAATGCCAGTATTGTTCAGTAGTGGTTTTGTTTGGCCTGTGAGTGAAATTCCAACTTGGCTCGTTGCAGTATCGCAATTATTCCCAAGTACCGCCGCTATCCAAGGTTTGTTGCAATTAAATCAAATGGGCGCCAATTTTGAGATGGTAAGGCACTTTCAAACTCAATTGTTAATCCAAGGGTTTGTCTATGCACTATTAGCCATTATTTTACTGCGTTACAAACAGCGTAAATATAGAATAAGTGCAGTTTAATATCATTCGTTAAATAATGCGGTGATTAACTCGCGTTGTGGCGATTTAGCTTCCATACTTTGCTTGTTGAAAGAGTATTTTATGGAGGCTGAAATGAGTATGGCAACCAAAGTTGGCCAGTTCTTGGCTAGTCACAATATCGATTTTAGTTTAGTTAAGCATCGTCACACGGCAAGTTCATTTAATTCTGCACTATCTGCACACGTTCCCAGTTCACAAGTCACTAAAGCGGTCATTTTACGTGACATTGGCGGCGATTATCTCATGGCTGTAGTACCTGCAAACAAGCATGTATTAATTGGTGAGATTAACCGGCAAACAGGAAAGCAGTATTATTTATTGGCAGAGCATGAATTAGCGACGTTATTTCAAGATTGTGAACCTGGGGCTATCCCCTCACTCGGGCAGATTTATGGTATGGATATGCTAGTGGATGATACGTTGTTTGAACAGGAACAATTGTTTATTGAATCGGGTGATCACATGAATCTAATTAATTTAGATAAACGCCAGTTTGGCAAAGCGGTGGGCAGTTTACCGCATAGCCATATTAGCGGGTATAGCTTTAAAGAAGGGCCGTTATTTGAACGTCGTGACCTCTGAGTGATATCGATTGCTACAAAGATGAATAGGAATAAAAATGGGAGCCATATTTGGCTCCCATTTTTGTTTACACTAAAGAATCTATCAAAAACTATCTATGACCAAACATTAGCTTGCTGGTGGTGTTGGATTACCTTGTACATGCAAGTCTAATTGTGGATACGGGATCGCAATACCAGCAGCGTCAAGTGCAAGTTTAAGCTCTTCTTGCATGCTGAAATAAGCACCCCAGTAATCGCTAGTTTTAACCCAAGGGCGTACAGCGAAGTTTACTGATGAATCCGCTAATTCTAGGATACCGACTGTGTAATCTGGATCTTGTAGGGTAAATTCGTTGTTTTTAATAACATCAATTAAGATCGCTTTCGTTTGCTTAATGTCTGCGTCATACGACACGCCAACTACAAGGTCTAAACGACGTTTACCTAATGCAGAATAGTTAGTAATTGTACCATCCATGATTGCGGCATTCGGTGCGATCACAACTTTGTTATCCGGTGTGATTAAACGTGTAGAGAAGATAGTAATTTCATCAACTGTACCTGCTACACCCGCAGCCTCAATGTAATCACCGATGCGACAAGGACGGAAGATAACGATAAGTACACCCGCAGCAAAGTTGGAAAGTGAACCTTGCAAAGCAAGACCTACCGCTAAACCCGCGGCACCGACAATCGCGACCAGAGAGGCTGTTTGCACCCCAAACTGACTAAGGGTGGCAATGATAGTAAATATAAATACTAGCGACCATGCCATGTTACTTATAAAAGAGACTACCGTATCATCTATATCACGTTTTAATAGTAATTTTGAGGTTATTTTTTTCATTACGCCAGCAAGGTATTTACCGACGATAAAAATGACTAACGCTAACAATATTTTTGTACCGTAAATAGTGGCAAGCTCAGGCGCTTGCTCGAGTAGTTTTTCAAGATATTCCATGGATGAGGTTCCTATCATTTAGAGTGTTAAATATACATATACAGCATAGGCTATTCTACGACTATATTAGTCGACCTTTATTGATATGTTACATTATTTCTAATCATTGACATGGTTTATTATTAATATTTATTTTTGGCGAATGGCTTGTGCTTCAATCGTTACCGCATCGTGGCGCCAATACTCCAGATCACAATCGAGTAACTGACCATGTTGATCATAGTTCACTCGTTCTATATACATGGCTGCACAACCTGATGTCGCACGTAAAGGCGCGGCGGTATCGGCAATTAATGACGATGAACGGATACGATAATGAGTGCATTGATAAAGCGTATTGTAGTGTTGCTGATAAATATCGGTTAATGATGCTGATAGGTCGTGACTGAGTAAATTCGGTAATCGTTCAGGTAATACATAATTTGTCACGAGAACAACCGGGCGTTCATCTAAATAACGCACTCGATGAATACGGATCACTTCAGTCTGTGGTGCTATTTGTAATAATTGCGCAATCTGTTTATCGGCAGGTACCATGGTGGCACTGAGCAATTCTGTTTTCGGAATACGCTTTTGGCTAAGGGCAAGGTTGTGAAAATTGGTGGTATTGGTTGGATCGTAACGTAATGGTTCAGGGGAAATAAACCAGCCGCGACGGTCTTCACGATATACCCGACCTTCAGATTCCAATAAAGACAATGCTTCGCGTAGTGTCACGCGGGTAGTATGGAACGCTTCTGCAAGTTTGCGTTCTGACATTAACTTTTGTCCTGAGGTTAATAATCCCGATTCGATTTGTTGTAGGATTTCTTCTTTAATTTTTAGATATTGCACAAAAGCCTCTGTTATTAATGCTGTTGACGCCAAGCTTGAGTTCGCTTATTGATAAACGATGCCACAATTAAATGAATCACTTTAGCTATCGCCGCGGTGATTAAGATCATCACTGCCATCGCTGCCGCAGAACCTGTTTGTCCGGCATCATCCATATTTAATACTGACACGGATGCTGGAATGGTATCGGTCGCATACAAGAATACAACGGCTGATGTGGTGGTCAACGCATTGATAAACAAATAGGCGGCAATATCCATAATCGCAGGTGTACAAATTGGCAGTGTAATGATAAAGAATGATTTGTACTGTGGCATTTTTATCGATGCTGAAATCGCTTCTATCTCTGCTGGTAATTGTTTTAACGCCGTTAATGCTGTCATGTGACCAACGGTGTAGTAATGTACCACGGTATTAACCACCAGTAAGATCATGGTTGCATACAAGCCATTAAGTGGATTATTTATATCATTAAAAAAGAAAATATAACCCAAGCCTAATACGATACCTGGTACCGCCATTGGAATAATGGTGATCATTTGTAATAGCTGACGTATTGGTTCAAAACCACGGCCTTTTTCAATCACGTAGGCCCCAATAAAAATAATTACCGTACCGATAACAGCAACCCAGCTTGCTAACGTTAATGAGTTAAAGTAAGGGGACCAACCATAGGTGCTCACTTCACTAAAGTTATAATTGTTAAAGCTTAATGTTAAGTTCCATGGCCAGAATGTGACAAATGATGCGTATATTGCCATGCCGATAATGGTGATAATCGCCAAGCCTATCGTACTACAGAATAAGAAGCAGACACCATCTCGCAATTTATCTGGTTTGGGTGTGTAAGCGACAGAGCGTGAATCAAATAGGTTTTGTTGTTTACGCTGTACGCGACGATCAATGGCAAAAGCCAGTACTGCTGGTAATAGTAGTAACACACTGGTTACTGCACCCATGGCAAAATTTTGCTGACCAACTACTTGCTTGAAGATATCTGTTGCTAGTACGTTATAGCTGCCACCAATTACTTTGGGTACACCAAAATCACACACGACTAAGGTAAATACTAAAATGAGTGTGCTAATCACGCCGTATTTTGCTGCGGGCAGTGTCACCATGAAAAATGTTTTGACCGGATGATTTTTTAATACGGTTGCGGCTTCATATAAACGGGCATCGGAAGTGCGTAATGCAGTGGTTAAAATCATTAGCGCATGAGGGAAGGTCCAGAATGTTAGGCCGATGGTGATACCGACAACACCGTAAATGGATGCTCCACCGAGTAACTCTTTGGCAATGCCTTGATTACCGAATAAGTAAATTAAACTCAGTGCTGGTAATAATGATGGTGCTAAGATCGGCGCCGAGCCAATAATTTGAAATAAGGTTTTAAATGGCATGCAGCTACGGGTTAATGCATAAGCATAACTAAATGCTAATAGCCCAACGATCGCTGTTGTTACTAATCCCACCGTGACTGTATTTGCAATCGAGTTGAGCATAGCACTGGATGCAAAATATGCAGTGAAATTTGCTAAACCAATAAAATCACCATCAATATCTTGGACGCTTTTGGCAAACATGCTGAACATAGGCGCTAAAATGAAAAAGCCCATCAGCACGGTTAAGATAATTAAAATGCTGGCAAGAATGGCGCTATCTCGGCTAAACGCTAATGTGAGTTTTTGTATATAATTTGGCGTAGTCAGCTTTTTATTGATGCTCGTATCCATATTAAGCCTCTACCGCTTGTGTGTTTACCCTGATTGATGAGTTACTTTGTTTACGTGGAAATATATGGGTGTAATTGTCGCTATAACGAATACGGCGGAATTCACCAGTGATTAAACCGAGTGATCTTACTTCTCGAATCGGTACGTCAACTTTAATCATAGGGGCATTCATATTACCCGTTAGTTGGCACTCTGCTCGCACATAAGTCCCTTAGAATTCCATTGCTTTTACTTGTATGGGTAAATCTTGCGGATCGTCACTAAATTGAATGTCTTCAGGACGTACAGCTAAGTCAAACATGTCACCACGGTTTAACGTTTCTTTTGGTTTTGGTAGTAGGGTGTCAGCAATACGGATTTTCTGATCACTGATCACAGAGCTGGCAATGAAGTTCATGTTCCCGACAAATTCAGCGACAAAGCGTGAGGCTGGTTTATCGTAAATTTCTTGTGGGGTACCCACTTGTTCAATCACGCCGTGATTCATGACCACAATTCGGTCTGCCATCGCTAAAGCTTCTTCTTGGTCATGGGTTACCATTATCGTGGTAATACCGAGTTTACGTTGCAGGGTACGGATCTCATCACGTAAATGAGCACGCACTTGGGCATCCAACGCCGAAAGTGGCTCATCTAACAGTAATAATCCCGGTGATAACGCTAATGCACGTGCCAGTGCAACGCGTTGTTGTTGGCCGCCTGATAGTTGGTTCGGGTATTTGGGCGCGGAATCAGCTAAGCCAATAATCCCCAACCAATGGTTAACAATGTCCACTGCTTCGGCCACTGATTTACCTTGGTTGTGTAAACCAACACTGATATTTTCGGCAACTGTTAGGTTGGGGAATAGTGCATATGATTGAAATACAATGCCGAAATCGCGCTTCTCTGGCGGCAAGAAAGTGGTGTCTTTACCGTCTTGTAAAATGCAACCTGAAGTGGCTAAATCAAGCCCGGCAATAGCGCGTAATAGCGTGGTTTTCCCACAGCCTGATGGGCCTAAAAAACAGATGAACTCGCCTTGGTTTATCTGCAAGGAAATATCGTTTAATGCAGTGAAACCACCGAATTTTTTAACAAGATTATTGATGTTGAGATACGTGTTCATCTGGCTACTCATAAGTTATTTGGACTATACCAGTATGGTAGGCAGCATTAGTGACAGTTTGATGACAGTTGGAGTGTTTTTAGTAGTATTTACAATTATTTATAATATTTCATAACGAAATGTTAGTCTTGTTTATGCGGATAATAATTGGCTATAAAAGATAAAGCTAAGCGTTATAAATAACGCCTAGCTTGTTAATTTTAATGCTTAATTAGCACAACTAACGATTATCTTGCTTCAGATTTTGAATCGAATTTTTCTGACCATGTATGCAGTACATCTTTACGATCATTGGCCATTTTACTAAAGTCCATCGCAACCATCGCTTTTTGTACATTTGGGTAGTTTTTCACGGTTTTACTGACATCTTTATGGCCGACTAATGCATAAGATTCATTATATAATTCATTAGCTTGTTTTGAAATTGACCAATCCACAACACGCTTGGCTGCTGCTGATAGTTTAACGAGGCCAACCGCTTCTGATTCCCAACCAATACCACCGGCAGGTAAGATCACGTCAAGTGGTGCGCCTTGGGTTTTTAGTTTCGCGCCACGTAATGCCATCGATACCCCAATCGCGACTTCGCCCATGCCAGCTTGTACACAAGGTTTAGATCCTGAGTGGGTGTAATGCGCAATATTGTCATTCAGCTTGGTCATATAGCTCCAACCCTTATCTTCACCCATGGTTTGTAACCATGCTGATACTTGCATATAACCTGTGCCCGATGACGCTGGATTTGGCATCGCGATATGACCTTTGTAAACAGGTTTGAGTAGGTCATCCCATGATGTCGGTTTTGGTAGATTATATTGTTTGGCCACATATTCGTTAAAGCAGATAGCATTAAACCAAGCATCATTACCGTACCAAGCTTTGTTTGCTTCTGGATCAATCATGCTAGAACGTAGGTTTTCGACGCCTTGTGGTGAATAAGGTTTCAGGATGCCAGCTTTTTTAAGCAGTGCCATTGATGATCCTGCGAGTCCCCAAATCACTTCTGCACGCGGGTTATTTTTTTCGGCAAGTAATTTTGCCGTCATGATACCGGTTGAATCTCGGACCCATTTGATCTCGATGTCTGGGTTCGCTTGTTCAAAGGCGACCTTGTATTTCGCTAATACATCCGTTTCAAATGCAGTGTAAACCACCACTTCTTCTGCGGCAAATACTGGTGCAGTGAATAAGGCACCTAAGGCCGCGATAGAACCTATAATCCAACGTTGTTTCATTCGTGTAACTCCAAAAATTATTAACGGTTGATTCTGGTCTGTACCAGATTTGTTGAATACGATGATAGAGCGATTTTGTGACAAAAATATGACCGATTGATGTCAATTTAATTAATTAAGCAATTGATCTATTTTATATTTTAATTAATGGCCTTGGCGTTTTATTTAGAATCCAGCTGAATATGAAGCTTTTATGAATTCTGCTGTTGGGCTATTTACCAAGCTAGCGATCCACTGCTAAAGTTTATATCAAACTGGTATAGTCCAAATGGAAACTGAGATGAAAAACGAATATTTATTACTAACACCGGGTCCACTTTCTACTACTGCAAGCGTACGAGAAGCCATGCTAAAAGATTGGTGTACTTGGGATGATGAATATAATAAAGACATTGTTGAAGTTATCCGCACTAAGCTTGTTCAACTAGCAACCCAACAAGCGGGTTATACAAGTGTATTGATGCAAGGCAGTGGTACAGCATCGATAGAAGCGACAATCGGTAGTGTGATTCCAGCACATGGCAAGCTGCTGGTGGTTGATAACGGTGCTTACGGTGCGCGTATTACTCAGATTTCAGATTACTTAAATATCGCTTGTGATGTAATTTCGCCGGGTGAAACTGCCCAACCAAATATCGCTGACGTTGAGGCTAAACTACTTGCAGATGCCAGCATTACTCATGTCGCGATTGTGCATTGTGAAACCACTACGGGCATGCTAAATCCAATTGATGATGTAACAAAATTAGCTAAGCAATACGGTAAGATCGTGATCTTAGATGCAATGTCGAGTTTTGGCGGCATCCCGTTGGATGTAGCTGAACTGGGGATTGATTTCCTGATCAGTTCTGCTAACAAATGCATTCAAGGTGTACCAGGGTTTGGCTTTGTTATTGCGCGTCAAGCGGAACTGGAAAAATGTAAAGGATTAGCACGTTCATTGTCACTGGATCTGTATGACCAATGGCATTGCATGGAAACCAATGGCGGTAAGAGGCGCTTTACGTCACCAACCCATACCGTGCGCGCGTTCTACCAAGCGTTATTAGAGCTCGAAGAAGAAGGTGGTATTGCTGCTCGTCATCAACGCTATCAAGAAAACCAAATGACCTTAGTCGCAGGTATGGCGAAGCTGGGTTTTGATACCTTGTTAGATGCGTCATTACACTCACCAATTATTACCTCATTCTACTCTCCAACGCACAGTGATTACCAATTTAAAGAATTTTATAACCGTCTTAAAGAGCAAGGTTTTGTTATCTACCCAGGTAAGGTATCGAACGCTGACTGTTTCCGTATCGGTAATATTGGAGATGTACATCCAAGTGATATCCAGCGCTTATTAGTGGCGATGGAAATAGCCAAATATTGGGAATTAAGTGCATGAGATAAATATTGTCATACTTAACAGCATTGTTAGTAGATAAATTGTAGTCAAACAAATTTTAGTAAAGTCATTAACACTATTATTAACAAAACTTACTTTGGAAAATATTATTATGTCTAACATCGTAAAAGATCAATCAGTAAAACTTA
The DNA here is from genome assembly GCA_000953735.1 of Moritella viscosa. Taxonomy (NCBI): domain Bacteria; kingdom Pseudomonadati; phylum Pseudomonadota; class Gammaproteobacteria; order Alteromonadales; family Moritellaceae; genus Moritella; species Moritella viscosa. The sequence continues at coordinate 420,399 of LN554852.1, forward strand.
ATCATGTTCAATCCGTTATTTTTGATTGGGCGGGCACTATTGTTGATTTCGGTTCATTTGCACCGACAACTATTTTCATTGCGGCATTTAAATCGCAATATGATTTTGATATTAGCTTAGCGGAAGCGCGTGTACCTATGGGTCTAGGTAAATGGAATCACATTAAAGCTGTATCTGAATTACCTGACGTTGCAGCACGTTGGCAAGCCCAGTTTGGGTCAATGATCAGCACCGCGGATATCGATGCTATTTATGAAACATTTATGCCATTGCAAATCGCTAAAGTCGGCGAACATGCTGACCCAATTCCACATGCTCTAGATGTGGTGAATGACTTAAAACAGCAAGGTGTTAAAATTGGTTCATGCTCTGGTTATCCGCGTGTGGTGATGGACAAATTGATCCCTGTTGCTGCTGCAAAAGGTTATGTACCAGATTGTGTTGTGGCTACTGATGATTTACCAGCTGGTGGCCGTCCTGCACCGCACATGGTACTTAAAAATGTGATTGATATGGCTGTTACTGATGTTGGTGCTTGTATCAAGGTTGATGACTCAGTACCGGGTATTGAAGAAGGTCATAATGCCGGTATGTGGACGGTAGGTTTATTGTTATCGGGTAACGAAGCGGGTCTTACACTCGAAGAATACCTTGCGGCTGACGAAGCGACGTTACACCTATCACGTGAAAAAGCCCGTGACCGTTTCACGCCATTTAACGCGCATTACTTGATTGATACCATCGCAGAGCTACCACAAGTAGTGGCAGACATTGATGCACGTTTAGCTGCTGGCGAACGTCCATAATCGTAGTCTTTAGCCTCTAATTCGTCGCTAGTAATTGAAGCGTCTTGGTAATGGTTAAAGTTAATAGCTAGTTCTGTTGTTAGTTCTATGACTAATTCTAGTTAGCTATTTTTCGTTACATGAAAATAAAGTACACAGAGTGTGAGCATGACTAAACAGCCTGAGTTCCAACCTTTTTGGTTCCAACAAGCAATGGCTCTAGAAGCGGACTACCGAAATAATGTACAACCACAAACGCTTAACGCTGATACTGTCGCCGATGTGTGTATTGTCGGTGGTGGTTATACAGGTTTATGGACGGCGATTCAGTTAAAACAGCAACAACCAACACTGGATGTAATGATTATAGAAAAAAGTCTCTGTGGCAGTGGGGCATCGGGTCGTAATGGTGGTTGCATGTTAACGTGGTCGACCAAATATTTGTCGATGCAACGTTTGTATGGCGAAGCGCAGGCTGTTGAATTAGTCAAAGCGTCAGAGCAAGCTGTGGATGAAATTGAAGCTTTTTGTTTGAAATATAAAATCGATGCAGAATTACGTCGTGATGGTACCTTATTTACTGCGACTAATACTGCGCAAACCGGTGGTTTAGAGGCGACTTTAGCGGCGTTAGATAAACATCAATTAAACAGTTGGCAGGCGTGGGAAGCGCAGAAAGTACAACAGCATGCTGGATCTGAATTACATCAAGCAGGGCATTTCTCTCCCGTTGCCGCAAGTGTACAACCGGGTAAATTAGTTCGTGGTTTGAAGCGTGTGGCAGAACAACTCGGGGTACGTATTTATGAAAACACCCCGATGTTAGATATTAATGATAATTCGATTACGTCAGTCTATCGCAATAAAAATATCAAGCATAAAGTCGTGATTAATACCCCGAAAGGCGCGGTTTATGCAACGAAAGCTGTGATGGCATTGAATGCGTGGATGTTAGAGCAATTTCCACAATTTAAAAATAAGATCGTCGTGGTATCTTCAGACATGGCAATCACTAAACCAATACCAGAAAAGTTGAAAAAAATGGGTTTAGTAGACGGTAAAACGGTGCTGGATTCACGTACCTTTGTGCATTACTACCGCACTACGCCAGATGGCCGATTAATGTTAGGTAAGGGAGGTAATCATTTCTCTTATGGCAATGTAGTCAGACCTTTATTCGATAAACCTACCCGTTATAGTAAGTTATTGCGTGAGTCGTTTGATAAATTATTTCCGACGCTGGTGGATGAGGAGTTTGAAGTTACTTGGACTGGCCCATCGGATCGATCGGCGACGGGGCTGCCGTTTTTCGGTCAAATTGAAGAAAAAGGTAATATTTATTATGGTTTTGGTTATTCCGGTAGTGGCGTAGGCCAGACTTGGATAGGCGGTAAGATCTTATCATCTATGCTGCTAGGTCATGATAATAAATGGAGTAATAACGGCTTAACGACAGGGCCAAAAGGCGGGTTTCCACCTGAACCTGTGCGTTGGTTAGGCACTATGATAGTACGTAATGCCATTCGTCGTAAAGAACGTTGTGAAGATAACGAAATAACGCCTTTTTGGTTGGATAAGCAGTTGGCTAAATTTGCTAATGCGGCGGGTAAAGCGGATAAGTAACATGCTAACTAGCTAATAATTATCATGAGAAAACCAGTATCAACTTGCGCTAATACTGGGTTTTATTTTTTAGTTATGTATTTAGACAGCGTTTAGTTACCTTCTATTTTCGCCACACTCCCCATTTCCCAGTAGTGCCCGGTTCTTCCCCTTTTGTCCACCATTGTGCTGTCCATGCTGAACCGTTGTGAGTGACTTTATCTCCGCCCACATAGATGGTATCGGCTTGCCAATCACTGTCATTAATCGTATCGCTTAGCACAGTAACAATACGTTTATTAGTCATGGTTTTCTGATTATCTTGGCCGTAGGTTAATGTGTAGGTTAATGTGTAGGTTAATGTGTAGGTTAGCTCGTATTCACCAACAAGATTGTTATTTATTTCGCCTGTGACGAAGATGTTGCCAGTGAGATCTCCTTGCGTTGGATGACTGGCACTGACACCTTGCATTGGATCAAACTGACTACCAATAACAATCGAGGTATCTGTGATACCGTCAAAGCGAGGTAATACTTCGTATATTGTCACTTTACGTATTTGGTTGGTGGTTTTGTCATTACTGCTGACACTGTACGTTAATAGATATTCACCGACTTGATTCGTCTCTACATGACCGGTTACCGCTACACTATTAGTGATGTCATTACCTTGATAATCTTTGGCGGAAATGCCTGTTAAAGGATCGAAATCACCATTAAGCTCGATACGTGTATCGACAATACCTAGCAAGGTTGGTGTCATATCAACGACTGGCGGTAATTGATTATGAATAAAATCACCATAATCTTTAATAAACTGCTGATTGTAGCTGTTGTTGGCCGCATTTGTTCCCATATCCCAGTTTACTGACCAGGTCATGACGCCACGTAGTGGTTGCCCTTGTGCTTTTAAACGATCAAACGCCCGATACAAATCTTGAGGGTTTTTGACATACCCTGTGGCAGCTGCATCATTACTTGAAGGCAGTCCAAACACCAATTTATCATGTGGGATCTTGTGAAAATTGCGCGTACCGTTAATAAGAGAGTCAGCAATATAGTAAATAAACTCTTCTTTTAAATCATCATTATTTTGTGCTATCCAACCGACGCCTTCAATCCAGAGGCCGTCACCACCTTGGTTATAGAATTGTGGATTAATAAAATCATAATAGCCATCGAGTGCGGTTAGATAGGGAGTATAAGCGCCATTTGCTGTTAAGTATGGAAATTCTGGCGCCATGGTGATCATGAAATTATCACCGGTTTACGGTAATGCTCTTTCACCATTTTTAATGCGGTCGGAATAACAAACTGATTATCTTTCGCCACAATAGCAGCTTGCTCTAAGTCGATATCGAGACCATCAAAACCATAACGATCTGTAAGACGAATTATCTCTGCTGCGAGCGCATCTTCATCACCACGAGTTAACTCGATATGTGCATCGGCACCACCAAGGGCGAGTAGTACACTGCGTCCCTGACTATTCATGGCATTGATCTGTTCAATAAATTCAGCTTCACTCATACCGATTGTCGGGTCTAGCTTAAAGGTTGGGATTCGACCTTCTGCGGTATCATAAACTTTCATAAATGAAATGTTGACTACGTTGTACTGTGGGTTAACTTCACTGAGGTCAACACAAGGGGCGTTCCCCCCCTTATAACCACCACCATCACACCAGTTATGCCAGTAACCAACGACTACATTGTCGTCCTGTGAGGTGATCGTCCCTGCAATACTTGCTGTTGAAAATAAGCCTGTAAAGATTGCCGCTGAAAGTATAGATTTTAGCTTCATAATATTCCCCAAATTAACGCTATTGACGTAATGAAATATCCTATCTCATTGTTAAAACCGATATTAAACTACAATAAAATGTATAGTGATTACGGGGGGCTTGTACACAGTACTTTTTTTTATGGCCGAAAAAAGAATGCCTATAGCAAATAGAGCATAAAAATTATATGCAGAATTAGGATAAATGACCTATATGAACGGTGTTATTCACACTGTCATTTTAAGTGACTGTTTTAAAGGTTATTTATTGATGATGGTGTTAGGCTAATATTATTATTTAGTGTTTTTCGTTTATTGTTATAACGTGTTTTAGCTATTAAGCACTAATGTGAGGCGGGGAATGCAGATAAATAGGATGGTTATCATAGAGGTAATACCAGCTTATTTTTAGGCGAATAATAAAAAACCCAAGACGAATAAATCGCTTGGGTTTTTTGATATTTAATGAGGTTAGCTCTTATTACGCGTTTTTCTCTTTTAGAGCTAATTTCTTCTCTAGATAATGGATATTAGTGCCACCATTTTGGAAGTTTTCATCATTTAAAATATCTAAATGCAGTGGGATATTAGTTTTAATACCATCAATCACCATCTCACTTAATGCGTTACGCATTCTTGAGATTGCAACGTCACGATTTTCACCATAAGTGATTAGCTTACCGATCATTGAGTCGTAGTGTGGTGGTACTTTATAACCCGCATATACATGTGATTCCCAACGTACGCCATAACCGCCTGCGGCATGGAAACGTTTGATCAGACCTGGACTTGGAATAAAGCTTTCCGGATCTTCAGCATTAATACGGCATTCAATAGAATGACCCGTTAAACGTACTTCATCTTGGGATACAGATAATGGCATGCCCGCAGCAATACGTAGCTGTGCTTTGATTAAATCAATACCAGTTACCATTTCTGTAATGGTGTGTTCAACCTGAATTCGAGTATTCATTTCGATGAAATAGAATTCGCCGTTTTCATACAAGAATTCGAAAGTACCAGCGCCACGATAGTTAATATCAACACAAGCTCGACTACAACGTTCACCGATATGTCGACGAATGTCAGCAGTAATTCCTGGTGCTGGTGCTTCTTCAACTACTTTTTGGTGACGGCGTTGTAGTGAGCAATCTCGCTCGCCAAGATAGATAGCATTACCTTGACCATCAGCCAGTATTTGTATCTCGATGTGACGTGGGTTTTCTAGGAATTTCTCCATGTATACCATGTCATTACCGAAGAATGAACCTGCTTCGTTACGAGTTAGCGCGATAGAATCAAGTAATTCAGATTCTTCACGAACAACACGCATACCACGACCACCACCGCCACCGGCAGCTTTAATAATGATCGGATAGCCGATGCGTTTAGCAATGTTCTTATTACGTTGAGCATCTGTATCAAGCGGACCATCAGAACCGGGAACACAAGGTACACCGGCTTTTTTCATCGCTGCAATCGCAGATACTTTATCGCCCATTAGACGAATAGTTTCAGCTTTAGGGCCGATGAAAATAAAACCAGAATGTTCAACCTGTTCAGCAAAATCAGCATTTTCAGCTAAGAAACCGTAACCAGGATGAACGGCAACAGCGCCCGTGATCTCTGCTGCGCTTAAGATTGCAGGTACATTTAAGTAACTGTCTACAGCCGCAGGTTTGCCGATACAAACCGTTTCGTCAGCAAGTAATACATGCTTAAGTTCACGATCGGCCGTTGAGTGAACAGCAACAGTCTTGATGCCTAACTCTTTACAAGCACGAAGAATACGTAGTGCGATTTCGCCGCGATTGGCGATAACAACTTTATCCAGCATTGGAAACCCCGTAGTTATTCAATGATGAAAAGTGGTTCATCAAACTCAATAGCTTGACCGTCTGTCGCTAGGATAGCTTTTACTACGCCGGCTTTATCTGACTCGATTTGATTCATCATTTTCATTGCTTCTAAGATACATAGCGTATCGCCAACACTAACTGTTTGGCCAATAGTCACAAAAGGTGCTGCACCCGGAGATGCTGCATTATAGAAAGTACCAACCATCGGAGAGCGAACTTGATGTCCAGCTACTTCTGCAGGAGCTGCTTCAACAGCTGCTGCCGTTGGAGCCGGCGCTGCCACAGGTGCTACAGGAGCGGGAGCCGCCGTGTATTGAACTTGTGGTGCCACGCTACTAAAACGATTGATTCGAACTGACTCTTCGCCTTCAGAAATTTCTAATTCTGCAATACCAGATTCTTCAACAAGTTCAATCAGTTTTTTAATTTTACGGATATCCATAATAATCTCTTTATTATTTGTTGTTAGTTTGCTTTAGCTGTTTGACAGCAGAAAGCAACGCAAATTCATAACCATCAGCACCTAACCCACAAATAACGCCTTTGGCGACATCTGACAGATAAGAATGATGACGAAATTGTTCTCGTGCATGTACATTAGAGAGATGTACTTCGATAAAGGGGATTGAAACCCCTAATAATGCATCTCTAATTGCGACACTTGTATGCGTATATGCTGCTGGGTTGATAATGATAAAATCAGTATTTCCCATTGCTGCATGAATATGATTAATGAGCTCGTGTTCTGCGTTAGACTGTTCGTGGCGCAGATCAATATCGTGCTGAGTTGCAACATCGTTTAAATGTTCTACAATGTCACTAAGTGTTTGATAGCCGTAAGTCTCAGGTTCTCTTTTACCTAAAAGATTTAGATTCGGTCCGTTGAGTAACAATATTCTTAGTTTGTTCGACATATTGCTTCCATTGTCTGGTAAAATGACGCTAACGTCGCTAAAAGCGTTGTCTTTGCTAGCTTTTCTGAAAACTTCAATCATAAATTAATATAAAGTACAATTGTTGCTAATTCCCTACACATTATATGATTTTCGTAGAATATAACAGCATTTAACTGGTCTTATCTGATATTTTATTAAAGTTTACACTCTAAGTTTAATCTCGCTCACATCGCTTATTTAAGAGAGGTGAGGACGGTTATTGATGCGATTGTCAATAAGTTTGATTGATTAACAGTTTGATCAGCTAGAATAATTTGAGCATGCTTATTTTACGGTGTTAATAGGGCATTATGTAGAGATGATTGGATATGGATACAGAAGTTGTTAATTGGTATCGGAAATAAAAAATCGATGTAACTAAGGCGAGGGTTACACCGATAAATTGATTATGATAACGCTAGCGAATTAGGGCTAGCGTTTATGTGTGTTATACGTTTCGCTTTTCGGCAATGAGAGTATCAACAACGCTTGGATCTGCTAACGTGGATGTATCACCTAACGAATCTGTATCATTGGTTGCTACCTTCCGCAGAATACGACGCATGATCTTTCCTGAACGTGTTTTTGGTAATGCGTCTGTCCAATGCAAGGTATCTGGTGTGGCAATCGCCCCAATTTCACTGCGTACCCATTGCTTTACTTCGGCCAATAGTGCGTCATCCGCTTTTTCTCCGGCATTCAGTGTGACGTATGCATAAATACCTTGTCCTTTAATATCGTGTGGCACTCCGACGACAGCGGCTTCTGCAATTTTACTGTGTGCAACTAATGCACTTTCAATTTCTGCGGTACCCATACGGTGACCAGAGACATTCAGGACATCATCTACACGACCTGTGATCCAGTAGTAACCGTCTGCATCTCGTTTGGCACCATCACCAGTGCAGTACATGTTCGGGAATGTTGAGAAATAAGCTTCTTCAAAACGACTTTCGTCACCATAAATACCGCGCATTTGTCCTGGCCAAGAATCTAAGATAACTAAGTTACCTTCATTTTCGCCTTCTAATAAGTTACCTTTATTGTCGACCAACGCAGGGTTAACACCAAAGAATGGGCGTGTTGCAGAGCCCGGTTTTAGTGCCGTAGCGCCAGGCAGAGGAGTAATTAAGATCCCGCCAGTTTCTGTTTGCCACCAAGTATCAACAATTGGTGTTGATGAGTTGCCAATCTTGTCGTAATACCATTGCCATGCTTCTGGATTGATCGGTTCACCCACCGAACCCATTAGTCGAAGCGAGGTACGTTTAGTGCCAGTAATGGCGTCATCGCCTTTGGCCATCAGTGCCCGAATTGCGGTCGGTGCAGTATAAAGTGTGGTGACTTGGTGTTTATCAACAACCTGACTCATGCGGGCTGTATCAGGATAGTTTGGAACACCTTCAAATAATACCGTGGTAGCGGCATTCGCAAGTGGTCCATAAACCAAGTAACTGTGACCCGTGATCCAACCAACATCGGCGGTACACCAAAATATGTCATTGTCTTGGTGATCAAAAACGTACTTAAAGGTCATGGTTGCATATACGAGGTAACCACCTGTGGTATGCAGTACACCTTTAGGTTTACCGGTCGAGCCGGAAGTATAAAGGATGAATAATGGATCTTCGGCATTCATGGCTTCAGGAGCACATTCACTTGACTGGTCTTTTACAATATCATGCCACCATAGATCGCGGCCTTCATACCAGGTAATATCTGCGTTGGTTCGTGCGAATACAATGACATTTTCAACGCTGGTTACTTGTGGTTTGGCTAAAGCATTATCAACGCAATCTTTTAGTCGGGTGATACGTCCTGCACGTAGACTTTCATCAGCAGTGATCACTAATTTCGCACCACAGTTATCAATACGATCTGCTAGTGCTTCTGCAGAGAAACCAGCAAATACAATTGTGTGTACAGCACCAATACGCGTACAAGCAAGCATTGCGATAGCGGCTTCTGGCACCATTGGCATATACAAACAAACTACGTCACCTTTTTTAATGCCTTGAGCTTTTAGCGCATTAGAAAACTGACAGACTTTTTCATAGACTTCTTGATAAGTGAGCTTTGCTGAATCTTTGGGATCATCGCCTTCCCAAATGATTGCCGTTTTGTTAGCGTTATCTTTTAAGTGACGATCAAGACAGTTGGCTGAGACATTGAGCTTGCCGTCTTGAAACCATTTAATGTCGACACTACCAGGTTGAAAACTGGTGCTTTTGACTTGGCTGTAAGGCTTGATCCAATCAACGATGTGCCCTTGTTCACGCCAAAATGCTTCCGGATCGGTAATTGAATGCTTATACATAGCTTGATAAGCACTGTCATTTAATAAACTGTTTTGCGCAAATTCTGCTGGTACCGGATATAGTTTAGTGTCGCTCATTATTCTTCCTTAATGGTATCTAATTCCTTATTTATTTTGGATGTGATATCACTATTTAGCCTGCGGTGATGCACATCTCTTGTAAATAAAAATGACACGGTGGTAAATTTCTAGCAATACGACTTTAGTATTAGCACTCAGTTTTTGTGATAGTTTGACTTACATAGCTAATATATGATTTTAAAAATGCTACTTCACGCAACGTTTTAATTTATTTTTCTTAATGATTTATTAACGATAAAAGCGCAAAATAGCTGCACTTATTACAGTGTAATTTACTAATAATTAGAGGGTTAACATGTCATATTCACTGCCATCTACCTTATGGATGGGGTTATATTATCTTGGCTTCTTTGGTGTCTATGGTGTTCTACTGCCATTTTGGGCATTGTGGTTAAAGGGCGAGGGGACGTCTACCGAAATGATCGGGACCATGCTTGCTTTTGCCTTGCTCGCGCGTTCAGCGGGGGCTTTATTGTTAACCCGTAATTTAGCGACCACAGTGTCGTTGTTACAAGCGATGCGTCGCTTAACGCTGACCAGTATTATTACTTTTGCTGGTTTTTACTTGAGCAATAATGTGTATGTGATTTTTCTGCTGGTGGTGATCACTAACTTTGTCTTTTCACCGTTAATGGCGTTAGGTGAAGCGATGGCGGCAAAGCTCGTTCGTTATAATAATATGGATTACGGTAAGACCCGCTTATGGGGCTCAATAGGCTTTATGTTGGCGAGTGCACTGACTGGAGTACTGGTTGAATCGTTTGATCATCAAATTATTTTATTCACGATTATTGTTGGCTTAGCTGCCTTATTATTATTAACTGTAACCCCTGTACGTAATTTGCCGCAAGATACTGCGGCAAGTAGTAAACGTAGTCTTAGCTTTATTGCCATTTTAAGTCGCCCAAGTTTTTGGCCATTTTTGTTAATCACCGCATTACTACAAGGCGCACATGCGGCATATTATGGTTTTGGTGCTGTGTATTGGCAGGACATTGGTATTAGTGAAACCTACATTGGTTACTTTTGGAGTATGGGTGTTGTCGGTGAGATCTTCTTTCTTGCAATCGGACGTCGATTGTTTGCCAATACCAGTATGGCGACGATGTTTGTAATTGCGACTTTAGGCAGTATTGTCCGTTGGTTAACACTGAGTTATGCGGTTGACGTGACTGTGATCATGTTATCGCAATTATTACACGGTGTGACATTTGGTATCGCGCATTTGGCGGCGATGCGTTATATATCCGAAAATGTGGCAGATGAAGATACCATGACGGTACAAGCTATTTATGCGGCAATTCCATTCAGTCTGGCGATTGCATTGCTGACATTTTTATCTGGATTATTCTATCCTGATTTAAAAGAAAATATTTTCATCTTGATGGCGATTGCCGTGTTACCAGTGTTGCTATTGGTTCGCAGTAAACACATCTAATTACAGCCCTTTACATGCTTTTAAACGGATAACGTATTAGTTATCCGTTTATATTTGCTTGTACTCTTGTATTTAACGGCCTTTCAAATTAAGTAACTGCTTAGTAAACTCCGCAAAACCGAATCCACCAGGCAGACTCATGACGATTGCAGGATGATGACTGAGTTTGTCCCAGTAATCTTGTATATTGGCAACGCCGACTGTTTTAGGCAGCGCTTCAAACATCAGCTGATCATTCATTGAATCCCCTACGTAACAAGCGTAATTCAGTATTTCGTGTGTGGACAATCCCTGTTCTGCTAAAAATTGCAGGGATGTTGCTTTTTTAGAATGTTCTCCATACCACGCATTAATATGAATGGAGCTGGCTGTTGCATGTGCACCTAGGGCATGAATTTTAGTGACAACCTCAGTAATAATTACCTCATCAACACGATCTCGATTCTGGCCAATATCAATGGCTACTTCACACAGTCGATATGACTGATCGAGTGTTAAATTTAGATCGGGATAATCCGCTAAAATCGCTTTTACTTGCTGTTTTAATATTGCTTGTTGTTGGGCAATATCATCCATAGAACGATTGGCCCGTAGGGTTAAATAGTCATTTTCCTTTTCCATAATGAACGCGCCATTTTCACCAAGTACGGCATCAACAGGCCATAGCTGAGCGATATGGTCACACCAACCTGCGCAGGCTCCGGTGACTGCCACCACTTTTATACCTGCTTGCTGAAGATCAGCCAGTGCAATCAAGGTTTCTGGTGGTAACTTTCCTTGCCAAGTGAGGGTATCATCCACATCTGTTAACACCCATTTCACATGTTTCCAGTCTGGCGTTAATTGGTTTTGTATCGAATCCATTTCATACATCCTTCATAATGTTTAGTCAATTTTGGAAAATATGACTAACCTTCTATCTTAGTATCTTAGTATCTTAGTATCTTAGTATCTCAGTATTCATTGAGTGATGATTCAGATACGGGAGGAAACTGTTTATTGTGTAATAAACGTTTTTGTCATGGGTGGGTAACATAATCCCGCTACTGCACAACCTTGGTAATGAATCGTTATTTTACTTGCTGGAGCTAGCGCTGAAACGGACACTGACAACATCAATTCATATTCAAAAATTTCGACATCGCCAAAATATTCATCATGATAATCTTTACCTTCAGGTAGCCCTATTATCGTGTGATCATTACCGTTTATTGTTACGCGCAGCTTATTCTTATATAAATAATAACCTTCGGTAATTTGCCAAAATATATTTAAGTTGTCGGCTTGTTGCAGTTGAGAAAAAACAAACGCATCCTCGACAGGCAAGAATGCAGGTGCGCTTTGTTGTTTATTTGCAAATAGACTAAAATTATTATTGGCGTGTGCTGGTATTGTGCTTTGAAATATGAGATTACTTGCTAATAATAGGATTAATTTTACTTTCATTTTTTCCAACTTTATTGATTTTTAGCTGTCGTAGTTATTGTGTTAGTTACTTAGTATTACGGACTATCTACTAGGCTATAACTTGAAAAATGGGTTAATACCCCTTATGTTACTTTATATTCTGATCGTTTTATGCTGATTTTTAGATAACTTAGTTATTACTACCATATTCAGTTGAGCTATCTACTATAACTATATTTTTGAGAGGTTAATGTGTTAGGTCGTTTATTTTTCTTGTTTACTGCGATGACATTAATTGAAGTGTATGTACTGATGTCGGTAGGTTCGTTATTAGGTGCAGAGCTGACGATTGGTATCATTGTGTTAACGGCTTTTGTAGGCTCGTATTTAGTGCGTAGTCAAGGCGTGCAAACGGTACAAAAATTACAATCTCGTTTAGCTGCTGGTGAAGCACCTGGGCAAGAAATTGTAGAAGGCATTATGCTACTAGTTTGTGGTGTACTACTTGTAACACCGGGCTTTGTTACTGATGCTTTAGGTTTGTTGGTATTAACACCGCAAATTCGTGGTCGTTTAGCAAAAGCGATTATTGCCCAGTACAAAGATCGTATTATTCCACAATCGACGTTTACGGGTAATGCGCAAGGTTTCCATTATTCGTCACAATCGTCAACACACTCGTCGCCATTTCAACAACAGCCTGGTGCAGATAATAAGGCCAAAAATGACGGTGTTATTGAAGGTGATTTTGTTGAAGTAGACAAAGATGACAACAAGCTTAATTAGTAAGCGATAGACAAATAAATACCAAAAGGCGTGTTCGAAAGTTCGCGCCTTTTTTGATCCTGCTTCGCTTGATATAACTTATACTACACGGCTATTGGTAAGCACACTATAGGTGTGGTATTTATTAGGCCATAAATAAACATGGTAATTAAGTTACTGTGAATAGTTGCTAGCCATGAACGGCTGGCGTAGTAGCTAAGGATATAGAATGACTGGACAAGCAGTATCAACAGCAGTGAATGAGCTACAGGCCATAAGTCATACAGGGAAAGTAATTTTAGTCGGTTCGGGCCCAGGCGACCCTGATTTATTAACCGTTAAAGCATTACGTTTATTGCAACAAGCTGAAGTTGTAGTACATGACCGTTTAGTTTCTGATGAGATTATCGCTTTGATTAACCCACAAGCGGAACGTTTTTTTGTGGGAAAAAAAGCGGGAAACCATTGTGTACCACAAAGTGGCATTAACCAATTATTAGTGGATCTTGCGCAGCAAGGTAAGTTGGTGATTCGTCTTAAAGGTGGCGATCCGTTTATTTTTGGCCGTGGTGGTGAAGAGCTTGAAGCCTTATTACCTTTTAATATACCTTTTGAAGTTGTGCCGGGGATCACTGCTGCTTCTGGTTGTGCTGCATATGCAGGGATCCCGTTGACGCATCGTGATTATACTCAAGGTGTACAATTTATTACTGGGCATTTAAAAGATGATGCGCATCAGTTGGATTGGCCTCTATTGGGTAAGGCGACGCATACATTGGTGTTTTACATGGGGTTAATACAGAGTGGTGGTATTGCGAATAAGCTGATTGAACACGGAATGAGTGCTGATATGCCGGTGGCTATTGTGGAAAGAGGCACCAGTCAGCGGCAGCGTACATTGCAAGGATCGTTAAAAGATCTGAGTGATCTTGCCGCACAAGCTGAAAGTCCTTCACTGATTATCATTGGTCAGGTTACCCAGTTAGCGGCTAAGCTTGATTGGTTTAGCGCCACACTCACAACGGCGGAATAACATTATTTAAACTGTAATAAACAGGGTTGTATGAAGTTCATATAACCCTGTTTGTTTTAACTTAACGTCTGGTATCCTCGGATAAATAAACGTACAGAACTTTGTAAATAGTGCTTAATTTCCTGCTCAGATAACGACTCTTCAATATTAAACTCTAACCGTGTCCATTGCTCACCTTTAAGAACCGCCAGTAATTGTATTGCTGCTTGACGACAGTCGTTTATATCTAACTCTCCACGACGGTGGTACTCCGCTAAGCAATTTGTCAGTTTATCGATAACAAAGAGAGGACCAGCCTCAAAAAATAATCGTGATAAATGTGGATGGGCAAGACATTCTGCCGCACACGTTCGATGTACTGCCATTGAGTCTGGAGATGTAATCATGGCAAAAAAGCCTTGTGCGAACAAGGTTAATGTCGGTTCAACCGGACCAAGATTTTCTGGTAATAATTCCCCTACGCCCAATAACTCGCATTTGTAGCTGATTGCAGTAATGAATAATTCATCTTTATTGCCAAAGTGGCTATACACGGTTTGCTTAGATACTCCTGCTAATTTAGCGATTAGATCCATGCTCGTGGCTGAGTAGCCGTGCTGAGTAAATTGTAAGGTGGCTGCATCAAGTATTTGATTTCGCTTTAATTCACTCTTTGTTCTGGGTTTATTCATTTATTCATACCGCTAGTTATTTGAATATACATGTCATTATAAAATGTTACATATACGTTAATATGCACAAAATAGACTGTACGGTCTAGTTTGATTTTGCTATATTCTCGACTGGACTTTCAAGTCTAGTTTATAAATGGCTGAAACAAAAGGTTTGCGCTGTATCGCACGTAAAAAAGGACTTTTATTATGATTAGAAAGAATAACGTATCTTTGCTGCATATAAAAACAGCGCAATGGCTAAGTATAGTGCTAACAATGATCACACTGCAAGCATGTAGTGAGGTTGTTGCCGATGAAACACAGGTAGCGTCACAGTATTTACAAGCAAGCAGTGAGCAACTTACACAGCAAGACAGCTATCAAGTTGAAAATAAATTTGTCGGTAAGGTAATTGCTAAGCAAGATGCGAATTTAGGTTTCGAGTTTGCAGGCATTATTAAAACCCTACATGTGATTGAAGGGCAGCAGGTTGTTAAAGGCCAATTGCTCGCAGAGTTAAATACCCAACTGTTATTAATCGAACGGGAACAACTAGAAGCACAGTTGCAGCAGGCAGAAGCGGAATTTGATTTGATTGAAGCGAATTTATCGCGTTTAAGTTCACTAAGTAAGCGTGGTTTTACGTCAGAACAGAATATGGATGAGCTGTCGTCGCAAAAGCGTATTATTACTGCAAATATTAACAGTACTTTGTCGGCTCTCGAGGCAAGTCAGTACCGAATTGATAAATCTAAACTATTAGCGCCTTTTGATGGCATTGTTAGTAGCCGCCAAATAGCCCAAGGTGAAGTGATCGCTGCGGGAACCACGGCATTTAGATTGTTGCAAACTGGCGATTCGGAAGTGACAGTAGGTGTACCTGCTAGTTTTATAAAGCAATTACAGGGTAAAGAGCATCAACTCGAAATTGCAGGTGTTAGTTATCCCGCGACATTACTCAGTATGGGTAATGAAGTTGATACTGTGACCCGAACTATTAGCCTGCGTTTTGCATTAGCGAATAACAGCCCTGTTTATAATGGTCAGTTAGCTTATCTGGCGTTGTCGCAGGAATACCAACAACCGGGTTATTGGGTACCGCTAAGTGCGATCACTGACGGGGTGCGAGGTATGTGGAATATATATACTTTAGAAGAAAACCTTGGGTTGCGAGATCTAGAGACAAATAAGGTAAGATCGTCTGCACTATTTCAACTTAAAAGCACCACTGTCACCGTTTTACATGCCACTGAAACAACGGCTTATGTTCAGGGGGACTTAAAAGATAATCAAGCATATGTAAATACTGGAATCCATCGTTTTGTGCCGGGGCAGATGGTGACGCTCAGTCATCAGCAAGCATTTGTGAATATGCCGACCAAGGATGTGATATCGGAGCATAAAATATGATCAAGGCGTTTACTGAAAATAATCGCCTGATGGCACTGCTGATTATTTTACTCATTGTAGCTGGTCTTGGCTCATTATCAACATTACCGCGTACGGAAGATCCAAGGATCACTAATCGGATTGCGAGTGTGTTGACCTTGCTGCCTGGTGCGAGCGCTGAGCGCGTAGAAGCGCTAGTGACTGAAAAAATAGAACAAAAATTACGTAAATTGGCTGATATTAACCGTATTACTTCTACATCTCGGCCGGGAATATCCATCGTGCAATTAAAACTACACGATACCATTACTGATACCGTTCCGGTGTGGTCACGAGTACGTGATCTGCTTAATGACGTAACGAGTGAGTTACCATCAGCAGCTGTTGCACCACGATTAGAAGATGATCGTGGTTATGCTTATACGCAATTAATAGCCGTTAAATGGCAAGGTAATAGTGCCGTTGATTTAACTACATTAGGTCGTTACGGCAAAGAATTACAAAACCAGTTAAAGGTGATCTCCGGTACTGATATTGTCAGTTTATTTGGCCGTGGCGAAGAGCAAATACTGGTCGAAATTGATAAACACTTAGCGGCGAATTTATCACTATCGACACAAGCTATTTCCAGTATTATTTTAGCTGCTGATGCTAAAGTATCTGCGGGTAACATCATCAATGATTATAACCAAATGCAGATCGAAGTGGCGGGATCGTTTGACTCTGTTGATCGGATCCGACAGATCCCATTGCTAAATGATAATAAGGGCGCGGTTGTTCGTTTAGGTGACATTGCGAAGATAAGTAAAAATCTGCAGTGGCCTGCGCAAGAAATTGCCTTGGTTGATGGTGAATATGCCGTCGTGGTATCAACACGTATGCTACCAAATTTACGTATTGATAAATGGAGTGCTGAGGTGGATGACAAGGTTGCGGCGTTCAATCAGCAACTACCTCATTCATTAACCACTGAAGTCTTGTTTGACCAATCGCAATACACAGAAGATAGGCTAGAAGGTCTGGTAGATAACATTCTGATTGGTTTCTCGATCATTGCAGCTGTGCTGTTAGTGACTTTAGGCTGGCGCGCGGCATTAATCGTCACCTTATCTCTCCCTTTAACAGTATTGTTTACCTTGACTGTGATGAATTATTACGGCTTACCCATCCATCAAATGTCAGTCACTGGTTTAGTTGTGGCTTTAGGTATCATGGTTGATAACGCGATTGTAATGGCAGATACAATCCAAAAACGACGACAGCAGGGCTTAGATATGAGTGTTGCGGTACAAGGTGCCATTAAGCACTTATGGTTACCGCTATTAGGTTCTACGTTGACGACAATATTAGCCTTTATGCCAATTGTGCTGATGCCTGGACCATCGGGGGAATTTGTCAGTGGTATCGCACTCAGTGTTATCTTCGCCTTAATCGGTTCGTATTTAGTTTCGCATACTATTGTTGCTGGACTCTCTGGTCGTTTCCTTGCGGGAAATTCACCAAGTAAATCAGTACGCACAACGACTTGGTATAATAATGGCATTGAATTACCGGGTTTAGCACGGACTTTCCGCCAGTCATTGGTATTGGTCTTGGCCAGACCTAAGCTCTGTATTGGTTTGGTGTTTATCTTACCTTTAAGTGGCTTTATTTTAGCTAAACATTTGGATGAACAGTTCTTTCCAGCGTCGGATCGTGACATGTTCCATATTGAATTATTCATGCCTGTGCAAACCAGTATTGTTGCTACCGAGGCCATGACGAGAACGATCAGTGATTTGTTAGCACAACAGCAAGGGATCAGTAAGGTTCGTTGGTTTATTGGTAATAACGCTCCGTCTTTTTACTATAATTTGATGCCAAGTAAAGATGGTGCGCAGTATTACGCCCAAGCAATGGTCACGGGCGATAGTTTTAAACGTGTTAATGAATTGGTACCGTCGTTACAGATATTACTTGATGATGCGATCCCTGAAGCACAGATATTAGTGCGTAAGTTAGAACAAGGCCCTCCGTTTAGAGCACCAATTGAGTTACGACTTTTTGGTCCTAATTTAGATACCTTAAAAACCTTGGGTGATGAAGCAAGACGGATTTTAATTAGCACTGACAACGTGATTCATACGCGTGCGACTATTCAACCTGGATTACCTAAAATATGGTTGAAAATTAATGAGGACGTAAGTCAGTTAGCAGGCTTAACCCTGACGGATGTGGCGGCACAGTTACAATCAACCTTACACGGTACGGTAAATGGCTCGATTATTGAAGCCACTGAATCGATACCTGTTCGAGTGCGAATTGCTAATGAGCAACGTAGTAGTTTGTCTGATTTAGCTAACATTAGCCTAAGCTCTCCGCTTTCTCAAGCGAGTATTCCGCTGGTGGCATTAACAGAATTAGCGTTACGTCCAAGCCGTGGGGCTATCCCGCATTGGAATGGTGTACGTGTTAATACGGTTGAAGGATATTTAGTTGCTGGGGTATTGCCCTCAACAGTGCTCAATGAATTTTCGGCCCGTTTAATCAGTGAAAACTTTGTGTTACCGCCGGGTTATCGCATGGAGTTTGGTGGTGAGTCAGCCAAACGAAATGATGCGGTGGGTAATCTGTTAGCCAGTGTTGGTGTGATTATTATGTTACTGATTATTATCGTGGTGCTGTCATTTAACTCATTCCGTTTAGGTGGCGTGATCGTGTTATCGGCTATCCAATCTGTTGGCTTGGGTTTACTGAGTATTTATGTGTTTAATTATCCGTTTGGCTTTACCGTTATTATTGGTTTGCTTGGCTTGATGGGATTAGCGATTAATGCTGCGATTGTTATTTTGGCTGAATTAAAATCAGATCCGAAAGCGGTCGCTGGCGATACCGATGCCATTATTAAAGCCATTACTAGTTGCACTCGCCATATTACCTCAACGACGATTACAACGGTGGGCGGTTTCTTACCATTAATCTTAGCGGGTGGTGGTTTTTGGCCGCCGTTTGCCATTGCCATCGCGGGTGGTACGGTATTAACGACCTTATTATCGTTTTATTTTGTACCTGCGATCTTTGTACTAATGAGCCGTAAAAGATCTTTTGAAGTAACGGCTGTCGCCGCTTAGTTGTAAAGCGGTAGTAAATAATCGCTGTACAGGTTATTTAAGATATAAAAAATCCCCGTTACTGTTTATGGCAGTAACGGGGATTTTTATTCAAGCTGCTAACTTATTTAAATTGCTTTCGCAAAACGTTGCGCAGTGTATTTTGGGTTCATTAAGTTTTCGATAGAGAATATTTCATCTAATTCTGCTTCAGATAATAAGCCTCGTTCTAGCACTACTTCACGTACACTTTTACCTGTTTCAGCACAAATTCGACCGATAGTATCGCCTTCGTGATGACCAATAAATGGATTTAAGTAAGTGATAATACCGATCGAGTTTAATACGAAGTCTTGGCATACTTTACGGTTAGCTGTAATGCTTTTAACGCATTTATCTTGTAGCGAGAAGCAGGCATTTTCTAATAAGGTTAATGATTCAAAGAGACATTGACCAATCACGGGCTCCATTACGTTTAACTGTAATTGACCGGCTTCAGCCGCCATAGTGATGGTTAAGTCATTACCACATACTTTAAACGCCACTTGATTAACCACTTCTGGAATTACTGGGTTTACTTTTGCTGGCATGATTGAAGAACCGGCTTGCATTTCTGGTAGATTAATCTCATTTAAACCAGTACGTGGACCAGAAGAAAGTAAACGTAGATCATTACAAATCTTCGATAGTTTCACTGCGAAGCGCTTTAATGCACTTGATAACATCACATAAGCGCCACAGTCAGATGTTGCTTCCACTAAATCTTCTGCAGGCACAAAGGGATGACCGGTAATTTCAGCTAATTTCGCAATCGCCAGCTCCGAATAACCCGTTGGAGTATTTAAGCCAGTACCAATCGCTGTTGCGCCAAGGTTAATTTCGAGTAGTAATTCTTGGCAACGTTTAATGCTTTTTATTTCTTCTCTGAGGGTAACCCCAAATGCGCGGAATTCTTGACCTAATGTCATCGGTACCGCGTCTTGTAATTGGGTACGGCCCATTTTTAATACATCATTAAACTCTTCAGCTTTCGTTAAGAATGTTTCGCTTAATGAGGTCAGCGCAGCTAATACAGCGTTACTACGTTCAAACAAAGCCACGCGAAAGCCGGTAGGGTAGGCATCGTTGGTGCTTTGACTTTTATTGACGTGATCATTTGGATTAATGTGGCTGTAAGCACCTTTAGCATGTCCCATTTGCTCTAGCGCAATATTGGCCAATACTTCGTTGGTATTCATGTTTACCGATGTACCTGCGCCACCTTGGAATGCATCAATCGGGAATTGTGCGTAAAATTTATCAGTCGCTAACAAAATGTCACAGGCATTCACGATCGCGTCGCTAATGTGTGGTGAGATAGTGCCTAAAATACCATTGGCGAGTGCTGCTGCTTTCTTTGTTTTTACCATGCCGCGTACAAATTCAGGACAGTCTCCGATCTTTTCACTACTGATGTGGAAGTTTTCCATCGCTCTTAATGTATGAATACCGTAATAAGCTTGCGCGGGTATTTTTTTTACACCTAATAAGTCAGTTTCTAGACGGGTTTCTTGAGTAAAGTCGGTTGCTAATACTGTCATTGGTACACTCTGCTATGTGATCAAAACGTAGGAAGGAGAACAAAATTTATGTGCGGATAATACGTTGTATTTTTTTTATTAAACGGGCTTAGATCACTTTTTTAAATAAAATTTTAAGGATGCTAAAGATATTTTTATTTGGCTTAAGAAACAGCAAGTCTGATGGATTATTAGTGTGTATTTCACCTGTAAACACGCGATTCATTGGGTGATCTATTAACACTGACCAGCTAGATGAATAAATACCCAAACTCGTTTCTGATATAGCACTTTGAAGTAGTTTGGGTATATAAACGGTTAAGCAGGGGTTTCACGGCGTAATTCATTGTGTAGTTCGAGCTGTAATTGCTGTGCGTAATATAAAGCGAGTAGGCCAACTAATACATTGGCACTGGCGATACCAAAGAAGATACCCTTTTCACCACAATAATGGGCGCCAAGACTTGATAGCGTAATGATTAACAGTGAGCGGCTTAAGCTTAGGCTTAATGCTGATATTGGTCGATTGAACCCATTTAGACTGGAAGCTACCGCCATCATAATACCCTGCATAGCAAAAGTCGCAGGGATAATATAAAGGTATAACGATAAGTGGCTGATCACTGCTACATCATCACTGAATAATGTCGCTATATAAGGGGCGGCCAAAGCAATGAGCAGATAAATGCTTAATTGTGAAATTAACGAGTAACGGATCGCCAGTTTGATCGCGGTTAAGCAGCGCTGTGGATTGTTTGCTGACGAGTTTTGAGCGATGAAAGGCGAGAGCATTGAGCTCACGGCAATCATGCCGATTAATAAAATCGCCTCCAGCCGTGTACCAGCGCCATAAGCGGCAACGGCTGTGGTGCTAAATGTCGCTAATTGCCACATCACAAAGGCATTGTTTACTGGGCTAAGCATATTTGTCAAAGAGGCTGGCAACCCTATCGCTGTAATCTTACGCCAATTTTTTAACATGTTACCTAGGTTTGGTTTGGTTAATAACAATAACTGTTCACGATAACGCAATAAGTAAATCGCCACTGCAAAGGTTATTAACCACGATAAACCAGATGCAATTGCAGCGCCTTTTACACCGAGTTCAGGAAAGGGGCCAATGCCAAAAATCAGTAACGGATCGAGTATGCCATTCATAAATCCTGCAATGATCATCACTCTGCTTGGGGTTTTGGTGTCGCCAGTGGCGCGAATAGCGGCATTACCAACCATAGGTATGACGAGGAAGGGGATCGCGATATACCAATAGAACATGTAATCTTGGATATAGACCATTAAGGATTCTGTTGCCCCTAACACCTTAAATAATGGTTCTATGCTGTTAATACCAATAATAGCAACTGTTAAGATGGTGGTAAGTGCTAACAATAAACCATCAGATGTTAACCTCGCCGCATTTTGGTGCTGCCCTTGACCTAATAAACGCGCTAAACAAGCGGATAAACCTGTGCCTAAGCCCATAGCTAATGCGGAAACAAAAAAGGTGACAGGGAAAGTAAAGCTGATCGCGGCTAATGCTTGCGTACCCAGTAAGCTCACAAAATAAGTGTCTACTAAGCTAAAGCCAAGTACAGCTAATAAACCATAGGCCATAGGCACTGCCATTTTTGTCATTACCTGAGAGACGGGTGCCGAGAGAAGACCGTGTTTATCTTTCAATACTTATTACCTAAAATGTTCGCTAACGTGATGCCTAAAAAGTCACTGAGAAGGTTTATGGACTAAATTTAGTTCGGGATATATTACGCTTTTCTTCGTCAACAAAAAGCTTTGTTTTGTACTTTTACCTGACATTTACACTTCTATTTGTAGAAACAATCTAAAAACGCTATGTAAGGTGTGAATTTATTAACTATTTTTCTTTTTTCCCTTGAGTTGGAAAGCAGTTGCCCCGATATATTACTCCATAGTCATGGTGTCGGTAAATAATCGACCATTGATATTCGCAACATGTATTCTTTAAGGAGATCATTCAAATGACAATTCGTCCACTACACGATCGCGTGATCGTTCGTCGCCAAGAACAAGAAACTAAATCAGCAGGCGGTATTGTACTTACTGGTGCATCTGCGACATTATCGACACGCGGTGAAGTTATTGCTGTTGGTAACGGTCGTTTATTAGATAGCGGTGAAGTACGTCCACTGGCTGTTAATGTAGGCGATACTGTTATTTTTAGTGAAGGTTATGGCGTTAAGACTGAAAAGCTAGAAGGCAAAGAAGTTTTAATCATGAGTGAAGCTGATATTTTAGCTATCGTTGAATAAATTTAAACATTTATTTTTGATAGACCTAATACCAAAAAATTAACAGATTTTAAAAGGATAATTAAGATGGCTAAAGACGTAAAATTCGGCTTAGACGCACGTGATAAAATGCTTAACGGCGTAAACATTCTTGCGAATGCAGTTAGAGTAACATTGGGCCCTAAAGGTCGTAACGTAGTAATCGATAAAAGCTTCGGCGCACCATTAATCACTAAAGATGGTGTTACTGTTGCGAAAGAAATCGAACTAGAAGACAAATTCGAAAACATGGGCGCACAAATGCTCAAAGAAGTTGCTTCACAAGCAAATGATGCAGCTGGTGACGGTACAACTACTGCGACCGTACTTGCACAAGCGATTGTGAACGAAGGCCTCAAAGCAGTTGCTGCTGGCATGAACCCAATGGATCTGAAACGCGGTATTGACCAAGCTGTTAAAGCTGCCGTTGCAGAACTAAAAGAATTATCTGTACCTTGTTTAGATACTAAAGCGGTTGAACAAGTTGGCACTATCTCTGCGAACTCTGATGCAAGCGTGGGCAAAATTATTGCTGAAGCAATGGATCGTGTTGGTAAAGAAGGTGTTATTACGGTTGAAGACGGCCAAGCACTAGAAGATGAGCTAGACGTTGTTGAAGGTATGCAGTTCGATCGTGGTTACCTATCTCCTTACTTCGTTACAAATCAAGAAACAGGCAGCGTTGAATTAGAATCACCATTTATCTTATTAGTAGATAAGAAAGTATCTAACATCCGTGAACTACTACCTGTACTTGAAGGCGTAGCAAAAGCATCTAAACCACTATTAATCATTGCTGAAGACCTTGAAGGTGAAGCACTGGCTACATTAGTAGTGAACAACATGCGTGGTATCGTTAAAGTTGCAGCTGTTAAAGCACCTGGTTTCGGCGACCGTCGTAAAGCAATGTTACAAGACATCGCGATGCTAACTGCGGGTACTGTTATCTCTGAAGAGATTGGTATGGAGCTAGAAAAAGCAACGGTTGCTGAACTTGGCCAAGCAAAACGTATCATCATCACTAAAGATGAAACAACGATCATCGACGGAATCGGTGATGAAGAGACTATCAAAGGTCGTGTAGCTCAAATCCGTAAGCAAATCGAAGATTCATCTTCAGATTACGATAAAGAGAAACTACAAGAACGTGTTGCTAAACTCTCTGGTGGTGTTGCGGTAATTAAAGTTGGCGCAGCAACTGAAATCGAAATGAAAGAGAAAAAAGCCCGCGTTGAAGATGCACTGCACGCAACACGTGCAGCTGTTGAAGAAGGTGTTGTTGCTGGTGGTGGTGTTGCACTTGTTCGTGCTGCTGCTGCAATCCAAGGCCTGGAAGGTGCAAATCAAGATCAAACTGTTGGTATTAAAGTTGCGCTAAGAGCAATGGAAGCACCACTACGTCAAATTGTTCAAAACTCAGGTGACGAAGCATCTGTTGTGGCGAACAATGTACGTGCAGGCGAAGGTAGCTACGGTTACAACGCTGGTACTGGCGAATATGGCGACATGATTGAGATGGGTATCCTAGATCCAACTAAAGTAACACGTTCAGCATTACAGTTTGCTGCATCTGTTGCGGGTCTGATGATCACTACTGAAGCAATGATCACTGATGTACCTGTTGATGCATCAGCATCATCTATGCCTGACATGGGCGGAATGGGTGGCATGGGCGGCATGATGTAAACCTGACGGCGCCTAGTCATTGATTATAAGGGTTTATTTATCCTCTGTGGAGGCGTAAATAGACCCTTTTTTATTTCACTGCATGATATAGCTATGTGGTGCCTTCTATTTTATCTTCATTTTTATATAAGTCGGCTTTATTTCCAATGACAATATCTGCAATTGTATTTGCTGATTAAAAATGTCGTGAATGGTGTAACGTTTGTCTTTTAGGTTTCGAGCATCAACAAAGGTTAATGTTTTTTGTCGTAATAGCACTTCCTCGTAATGTCCTGAAAAACGTACTTTTAATATCTATTTTTAATCATTAATAAAATCGAGTGTTAGAAACAATCTACGTTCGCCTTGAGAAATGTCAGGTGAACGATGAACCAGACCTGCACCTTCATTTTTATCCCAATACTCGCCTTTAAGTAATGCAATATCACCTTGTGTTAGTTGATTAATATCATCGATATCTTGTATTAGACCTGATTGCTCATCGGTTTCTCCTTGGTATTCTGCGCCTAGTTTTGTGCGATCAATGATATTATTATTAAGCCATTGGGTGGCCATGCCTTTGTATGTTGTTACTAAACGGCAAGGTATACGGTCAACATGAAAACGGGGGCACATAGCTCGGTCGAGTATTGTTAATCTTAATCCAGCTTGTTTTAGGCCAAACAGGCAACAAAACATATCAACTAATAAGGTGATATCATTAATTAATGTTGTTATATCGTCTGATTTTCCAAATTTTTCACTCAGTACTTCAAAGCAATCTTCTGGCGTTACAATCAATAATAACGTTAATGTTGGGTTATGTTCTAACAAATGGTTAACCGCAATAGTTAATTTATTGTCAAGGTTACGCTGCCAAACCACAATGTTTGTATTATCTTGGTATATATCAGCTAATACGGTAGGAGTACTTCCTTCAACTAAGCCCCGTGAAAGCAAGTGGGGACCGTCGCTGTTAGTGTGGCTCTGCGTATTAGCGTTGATGTCATTATGAATAGCTAAGGTCTCATGAGTTCTCCCCCCATTGAGGAAAAGGGTCATTTAATGTTGTCCAGAAACGCTTACCCTTTAGTAATTCATCCTCAGTTAATAGACATTCATCTAGCGCGACCGTCATTCTTTTTTGATCTAAATTTTGGCCGATAAATACGATCTCTTGACGCATATCACCAAAGGGTTCAACCCACTGTTTTTTTATCGCATCGAGTGATTCTTGATCTGTAGGCCAGTCTTTTTCAGGGATTGATTTCCAAAACATACCTGCAAAACCATAGTGTGCTATTCCGCCAGCTTGGCTCCATTGGCCGCAAAATTGCGGACGAGAAGCTAACCAAAAGTAACCTTTGGAACGAATAAGTTTGCCAAACTGTTCTGTGTTGTGCAGAAACTGATAAAACTTTTCAGGATTAAATGGCTTTCGTGCAATATAGTTAAAACTGCTGATACCGTATTCTTCGGTTTCAGGTATTTTTTCACCACGTATTTCTTTGAGCCAACCCGGTGTTTTTTCTGCTTGTTCAAAATCAAAAAAACCAGTATTTAGCACGTCATCGATATCAACTTTTCCCAAAGATATGGGAATAACCTTAGCGCGTGTATTAAGTACTTTAAGGATGGCGCGAAGTCGTTCTATATCAGCTGGTTTAGCTAAATCTGTTTTGCTAATAAGAAGAACATCTGCAAATTCGACTTGATCAACTAATAAATCTGTTACGCTTCGCTCATCTTCATCGTTAAGAAATTCACCTGTATCACGTAGATATTTTGCTTCATCATAATCTTTCAAAAAATTAACAGCATCTACTACAGTCACCATGGTATCTAACGTTGCTACGTCTGATAACGAAATGCCATTTTCATCGGCAAAAGTAAATGTTTCAGCGACGGGGAGTGGCTCCGAAATACCTGTAGATTCTATAACGAGGTAATCAAATCGACCGTCTTTTGCTAATTTATCAACTTCTAATAGAAGGTCTTCACGTAGTGTGAAGCATATACAGCCGTTGCTCATTTCTACAAGCTTTTCGTCACTACGATTGAGTGAAACTTCATTTTTCACAAAGGCAGCATCAATGTTTATCTCACTCATGTCATTAACAATTACTGCAACCTTTTTCCCATCGCGATTATGAAGAATATGATTGAGTACTGTTGTTTTTCCTGCGCCAAGAAAGCCAGAGAGTACAGTGACAGGTAACTTTTTTTTAACCATTATTTTATCTACGTTTTCAACATTTAAATGTTGTGTTATAACATAACACTATGGTGTTAAAGTAAATATTCAAAAATAGTATTATTTGATTAAAAATAAATAACTTCTCTATAAATAACAAAATATAATAACTGCGTTAATTTCCTATTTAAATATGAATAACGAGTTGAAAGCAATACACGTTATAGTTACCATCAATTAATCGTAATAATTATCATTCACCTTACCTGTGGGGATGGTCTACGCATTGTATTAATCACCAAATATATTGAGAGTAACCTTAATGACTATATTTGAACATCATATCCATTATTTACCTGCCAAACCGATGGATTGGATGATTGAAGATTATGCTGAAGAACTCGGTATCTTAGAAAAAACATGGCTGATTTTTTTGATTTTTTTGATTTTTTTGATTTTAATAAATTTTATATGAGTGATATGAACTTATGGAACTTAATAGCTCAAAGTAACTTATTAAAAAAGCCCACAGCAGAAAGTAACAAACAAGTGACTAAACTAATCGCGGGCGAAGTATATGTAGATACTTTAGGGCAAGAGCAAACTTTGACGGTTTATTCGATGGAGCCAAGCCTTATTCCGGATCCAGAGGAGTGGCTCGCTAAGATGACTGCACGCTGGGAAGTATTGATTCGACAGTTTTCCAGTGATGCAACAATCAGTGCAGAGCTGTTTGATTATGAAGGGTAGCTAAGTCCTATAAGCTACATATCTAGAAATTGAAGCCTTAATCTCGGAATGCGAAATCGTGAGTAAGGTTTTGATTCTTACACGACGGTGATGCGTGGCAGGGTAGTGCATACTTCAAGTTAAATGAAGGCGCGATGAATGCAGATATCTTAAGTATGTGTGGTATCGATGCAATGGCATTGGGTAATTTAATCGTGTTCAGTAATGTGCTCATCGCGACTGTTTAAGAAAACTTGAATTGTCGCGATAAATCGAATCCTCAGCCTTATTGACGAGACTGAGGATTTTTTTTATCTTTAATTGAGTAATTAAAGAGTATCGAGCGCTGGATAATCAGTGTAACCGAGTGTGTTACCACCAAAGAGTGTTGCACCATCCAAGTCAGCGAGTTCATTGTTGTTTTTCAAACGTGAAACCAAGTCTGGGTTTGACACGAATGGACGACCGAAGGCTACAAGGTCAGCGTAACCTTTGCTTAGTACTTCATCTGCGCGTTTTTGTGTGTAGCTACCCGCGACAATGATGGTGTTAGTGAAAATTTGTCGCAACTCAATACGGAAGCTTTCAGGGATCACGGGTGCATCATCCCAATCCGCTTCTGATAAGTGCATGTAAGCGATATCACGAGCTTGTAGTGCTTTCGATGCATCAAGGATTGTTGGGACGATATCTGGGCAATCCATATCTTTAAATGTGATGAATGGGGCAAGGCGAACACCCACTTTATCAGCACCGATTTTTTCAATGACAGCATCAACAACTTCAAGCAGGAAGCGAAGACGATTCTCACGAGATCCACCGTAGTTATCTGTACGCATATTTGAATTTGTGCGAAGGAATTGGTCGATAAGGTAGCCATTACCACCATGGATCTCAACGCCATCAAAACCAGCTTCAATAGCGCGTTCTGCTGCGTAAGAAAAATCGTTAATCACACGATCAATATCTGCTTGATTCATTTCACGAGGTTGAATGCAATCAACCATGTTGCCATTACCTTCGTCATCCGAAATCCAAACTTTAGTTTCGACAGGCGCTAGTGCTGAAGGTGCGATAGGTAGTTCACCTTTCTGGAATGTAGGGTGAGAAACGCGACCCACATGCCATAGCTGGCAAAACATAGCGGCACCTTGGTCGTGTGCAGCTTTAGTTATTGGTTGCCAGCCTTTAACTTGTTCGTCGGTGTAAACACCTGGAGTGAAAGAATAGCCCTGAGAGTCATCTGAAATTTGAGTCGCTTCAGAAATGATTAAACCCGCAGTTGCACGTTGCTTATAGTATGTTGACATCATTTCATTTGGTATGTTGCCTGGTTGACTTGTGCGAGCGCGGGTCATTGGAGCCATGACTACTCGGTTTTGTAAATCCAAATTTTTTAGGTTTGTTTTCTGAAATAATTTACTCATCGGTGTTTCCATTATTTATCCTTAATAAGTCGATAATGACTGCAGCGTAATGGATCATGCTTGGACCCGTGTAGCTTCTGTTGATGGTTGTTATTATATTCTTTCGCTTTATTATGATAATTGGGTAAAATGTAAAATCATTATTCGGATAAACTAAATGATAGGGGGATAGATGGATAAATTTTCTGATATGACCATGTTTGTGAGTATTGTTAAGCACCATGGACTTGCTGCAGCTGGTCGTGACCTTGGTCTTTCTCCCGCGACAATGACTGCAAGACTTCAGGCCCTTGAAGAAAGGTATGGTGTAAAGCTGCTTAATCGGAGCACAAGGCATGTGTCACTGACGGACTCTGGCGAGCTTTATCACAAAGCCTGCATTGAGATATTGGATAACGTGAGTGAAACTGAGAACCTTATCCTGAATGGTGTAAAAGAAGTGAAAGGCTCACTAAAAATCTCTGCGCCAAAGGATATAGGCAAACAATACATTCTGCCTATATTGTCTGAGTTCTGTAAGCTGTATCCAGATGTGGTGCCGTACCTATATTTGAACGATGATATTTCTAATATTGCTGAATCGGGTATAGATATTGTCGTTCGATATGGAGAGCTTGCTGACAGCAGTTTGATATCACGACGATTATCATCAAGCCAACGAGTGTTATGTGCATCGCCAGAATACTTAGCAAAGCACGGCACGCCACTAACGCCACATGACTTGGTTAATCATGATTGTCTTGCAATGATCCGCAGTAATGAGGAACTTAAAACATGGCACTTTCAAGATCAAGACTATAAGAATGCGATCACTGTTATGCCTAAACGATTTTCAGATGATGGTGAAGTTATTCGATGCTGGGCCTTAGAGGGGGTTGGTATCGCGCTTAAATCTGTTCTAGATGTGCAAGACGATATTCATAATTTACGCCTTGTTACCGTGCTTAATGGTTATATGATGAATTTTAATGCATCGACCTCAGCATCAAGCGCAGACTTAAATGTTGTGTATATCAGTAAGAAGTACCAAGCAAAACGAATTAGACTATTTTTGGACTTTTTGTTTGAGAGATTCAGCTGTATGACTAAAAAGCAGTAGGTTCGGATCCTACTGCTATGTAATGTTGACCTAATAACAAATTATTGCTGTAAATTAACCATCACACGACCGCGTACTTTACCTGCCATTAGCTCATGCGCTGTTGCTACAGCTTCATCTAAGCTGATCTCAGTGCCAATAGACGTAAAGTCACCGTCTGTTAATAAATTGGCTAAACGTGCCCATGCTTCTTCTCTGTCTGCAAGCGGACGCATAACACTGTCGATGCCAGCTAACGTAATACCGCGTAAAATAAATGGCGCTACACTTGCTGGAAAATCCATGCCTTGTGCTAAGCCACAGGCTGTCACCACACCACCGTATTTAAGACCTGCACATACATTGGTAAGAGTATGGCTACCAACAGAGTCAATCGCAGCTGCCCAACGTTCTTTAACCATTGGACGGCCTGGTTCTGACAGTGAATTACGATCGATTATCTCAACTGCGCCTAATGCTTTGAGGTAATCAGCTTCTTCTGGACGACCGGTTGATGCAATAACATGATAACCCAGTTTTGCTAATAAGGTGATAGCAAAGCTACCAACACCACCATTTGCGCCTGTTACTAAAACATCGCCTTTTTTGGGCGTAATACCGTGACGCTCTAATGCAATAACAGATAACATGGCAGTATAACCTGCTGTTCCGATCGCCATTGCTTGCTTTGCTGATAATCCTGCAGGCAGTTTGATTAACCAATCGCTATTGAGACGGGCTTTTTCGGCAAGGCCACCCCAATGTTTCTCGCCCACACCAAAACCATTCAGTAATACTTGATCACCAGCTTGGAATTTGTCGCTATCGCTTTGGGTCACAGTACCGACTAAATCGATACCCGGTACCATAGGAAAGCTACGCACGACAGGGCCTTTACCTGTGATCGCTAAGCCGTCTTTAAAGTTAAGTGTGCTGTAAGCTACATCAATACTCACATCACCTTCAGGCAGTTGTGATTCATCAATTGATTGTACTGAGGCTGTGTATTGATCGTCATTTTTTTCGATTAAGATGCCTTTAAACATGATTTACTCCGAATATAGACTGGTCGTCTATTTAAATGGAAAAATTTTTATAACATTGAAATTGAATTGGAAACTAATGCCTTGACCGTTATTTTAGAATAAGGCACGTATGATTATTTTAGCTGGTGGCGATGCTGGCAATAAACGTTGCGATATATAAATTCAGCGGTTGCACTGACTGTACGAGTCGCGCACGCATTACTGCGCCTTCCCAACCAATCCAAAAGTACTCAGCTTGTTGTTCGCAGTTGATATCAAGGCTAATGTCGCCTTGTTGTTGCGCAGTCTCTAAACACGCTTGCATCTTGGTTTGCCACACAGTAAAAATGTCTTGCAGCACTAAGCGATAGCTTTGCGGTAAAGTAGCCACTTCTTGGCCTAAATTACCAACTAAACAGCCGCGTTTAAACTCGAATTTAACAATGCCTTGTTTGGCTTCATCGGCGAATTTAACAATACGTTGTAACGGTGCTATAGATTCATCAAGTAAGCATTTATCAAGTTTTGCTGCGAAGTAGTTGGCGTAGTTATCAATTACTGCCTGACCAAAATCTTCCTTACTTTTAAAGTAATAGTAAAAAGATCCTTTCGGTACACCGACTTTTTTTAAGATGCCATCGATACCGGCAGCAGCAAAGCCACTTTCCGTTAATACTTCGACGCCACTGCGAATTAAAAGGGCACGTGTATTACTATTTTCACGGGGTACTTTTGGTGGCCGACCTCGACGAGGTTTAAGCTGATTACTTGTCATATTTTCCATAACAATATTATAGACCAGCCGTCTAGTTAATTGCAATGAGCAGACATCAGAAAGATCCTTAAACAGGATCTTTATTGATTTTGATCAGAAAGCAAAAAAGACAGCCGAAGCTGTCTTTTTAATGCAAAGTTGAACTGCTTAATGAAAAGCTGAACTACTTAGTACAAAGATGAATTAAGCTTGAATTAGAAGCTGTAGTTCATTTGTGCTGAGTAGATCCACGCATCACCACTTGAAGTTAATGTTATTGTTGAAGCTGGATCTGCTTCTGCTAGGCGTTCATCAAAGGTGATTTTTTTACCAGCAACCAATGCTGCTGCTAAGTCAAACGAAAGGGCTTTTGTCGCTTTATAAGTTAGACCAGCTGTATACCATTGGCGATCTGTATCTGGGATACTAAGCGTTGCTTCACCAGCTTGTTCATCAAATGCATAACCCGCACGTAATGTCACAGCTTCAGAAAGGTAGTACTCACCACCAATCGCGTAACGACTTGAGTCTTTATAGTCTTCTTTTTTCTCTAGACAAACGCCCTTACTGCCACCCGAAGCTGTTGAATCACAACCTGCACTTTCAGCAATAATATCACCAAAGTCAGACCATGTGCTGTACTGCCAGCTATATGAAACTGCGAATTTATCAGTTAGTTTATGGTAACCAGAAACTTCTAAAATGGAAGGTAGATTAATATCTAACGTGCCATCAACAGGTCTAGTTACGCCCATTAAATGAGCATTACCCGATGATGCTGTACCTGTGTACTCACCTTTTAATTCTGTTTTAACTTTTGATTTGTAGCTAATACCGAAACGGTTATTTTCATTGACTTCATATAGCGCACCAAGATTCCAGCCGAAACCATAACCATCACCTTCCATCTTCGCTGCATTTACACTAGGTTTAAGTCCATTAATTACACCTAAAGCACCGATATTTCTTTCTAATTCAGCTGTTGCATATACAACGCTTACACCTGCGCCTAGGCTTAGTTGTTCATTTACACGATAAGAAATATTAGGGTTAAAGTTAACACTCATAATGCTTGTTTTACCAGCTGAAGGACCAGCCATATAGTCATTTGAATATTCAGTACCAGTACCGTAATTTGAATAGATAGCTAAACCTGCAGCGAACTTATCGTTAATAGGCTGAATGTAATACATTGCTGGTACAATTTGTGAGGGTGCAATGTCTTCAGCGTCAAAATATTCTTTAGGAAGTGGGCCTAAATTACTCTGTCCTTCAATATCAACATCTGGCGATACATAAGAAGCCGCAACAGATAGTTGTGCTTTATCAAAAGTTGCCATTAACGCTGGGTTACGTGCAAGTGATGCTGCATCATCGCCGATTGCTGCTTCACCAGCGAATGCGCGGCCTAGACCTGACGCTGAGTGTTCACTTACTTGGAAACCTGCGGCATTTACTTGGCTTGCTGCAAGTAATGCTGTAACTGCTAGAGCAACTTTATTAATTCTCATGTAAACCACCATATAAAATATAAAATATAAAATTAGAAATTATGAATGGATATGCCAGTTCAAATAAAATGAACTTTTTAAATATCCTTAAAACTTGTACTGAAATCTAATTCTTTCGTATTAGATCGTAAAGACATTTTTATAAGAATTTATGACGATCTGTCTACTTTCATAATACTTTTGATGATTAACAATGACTTAACAAACCTTGCTTTTCATTTACATCAATTTGTTAACCGCTTGTTATTAAAGGTTAAATGTTGTTTTTATAAATATTAAATAATAATCAAATAAAACTCCTCTGATCTGTTTGCAAATATGTGAAATATTACTATGAGACTTTGAATTACGTAGAGCTAAGGCTCTATAAAATAGCGCTTTTTTTGGTCGTTATAACAAAAGGTATACATTTAGAGGTATCTATATTGTTTTTTATGGTTTTTTTGTACTTTATATTTTATGGATTGTATCTTTATTTGAAGGTGTAATTCGTTCTAGAGTGGAGTTTGAGATTTATTTGGCTGGGTCGATAAATGAATATGCCATCCAATAAGATGAACGGCATTGGAATATAGTTTTAACTTAGAATGGTTAGAAGCTGTAGTTTAACTGTGCTGAGTATAACCAAGCATCACCACTCGAAGTAAATGTTTTGGGCTTAGTTGTTATGCCGGGGATCTCTTCTTCGAATGTAACAGTTTTACCTGTAATGAAGGCCGCTGCTAGGTCAAACGATAGGGATTTAGTCGCTTTATATGCCATCCCCGTTGTATACCATTGACGATCTGAATCTGGAATTCCTAATGTTGAGTCAGCTGCCTGCTCGTCATATGCGTAGCCTGCGCGCAACGTTAGGTTTTTAGCTGGATAATATTCAGTGCCGATTGTATAACGACTTGAGTTATTGAAGTTTGTATCTTTCCTTAATACTTCTACGCCCTCTAAATCGTAAGCAACGATATTGCCAAAATCAGACCAAGTTGTGCATTGCCAGCTATAAGACACGGCAAACTTGCTTGTTAGTTTATGATAGCCTGATAGCTCTAAAATTGAAGGGAGTGTATTGTCCATAGTGCCATCAATATCATTAACAATACCTCCGTTTGTTGCGTTCATACCTGAGAAAGTACCTTCTAGTTCCATTTTCGAGCTATGTCTATAGCCAATACCAAAACGATGGTTTTCGTTTATTTCATATAATGCGCCTACATTCCAGCTGAAATTAATACCATCCCCCTCCATGTCGGCAACATTTATTTGGGGCTGATTTGGTTTTAATGGTACGTGTATACTTCTTTTCAACTCTGCAGTTGAGTAGATCGCATTAATACCAGCACCAATACTAAATTGGTCATTGATA
The DNA here is from genome assembly GCA_000953735.1 of Moritella viscosa. Lineage (NCBI taxonomy): Bacteria > Pseudomonadati > Pseudomonadota > Gammaproteobacteria > Alteromonadales > Moritellaceae > Moritella > Moritella viscosa. The sequence continues at coordinate 455,142 of LN554852.1, forward strand.
CGATAAGAGATGTTTGGATTAAATGTTGCAGTCACAATATTTGTGCTACCTGCGGCGGTGTTATTAATATAATTATCAGAGTATTCAGTGCCTGTACCAAAATTAGAGAACATAGCTAAACCAAACGCCCACTGATCATTAATTGGTTGGACATAATATATCGCAGGTACAATTGCAGATGATACGATATCTGTTGCACTATTTGCTGTCGCAGAGCCACCTCCTATAGTTTCCCTATAGCCTGTGATGTTCACATCGGGCGATATATATGTGCCAACAACTGATAGTTGGGCACGATCAAAAGTCGCCATTAATGCAGGGTTACGTGCTAATGATGCGGCATCGTCACCAATTGCCGCTTCACCAGCAAATGCACGTCCTAACCCTGATGCTGAATGTTCATTAATTTGAAAAGCTGCTGCATTCACTTGGCTCACTGCAAGTAGCGATGCAACTGCAAAAGAGACTTTATTTATTCTCATGGAACCTACCTATTTTAATGAAAACTCTAAATATAATTTCGAATGGATTACAACTGCCGTATGTCAGGTGTTGAAATCCGAATTGAAATCTAACCCTTTAGTGTTACCCCGTAAATGTGCGGCTATAATATTCATTATTACATTTAGTTCTATGTGGGTTTTATAGTGGTTAGGGTTCTCAAGTTATTGATGTGTAAGTTTTTATCTTGTTGTTATTTATATTGTTTTTGTTTTTGTTGGTAGTGGGTAGCTTAAGTATGCAGTGTTTGTAAAGGAGGGTAAAAGACAGTAAAGTTTATCTTAAGCATCAAATCAATAGAGTTTGTACTCTGGATTTAGGGTTGTTAAATCATTGATTAGAAAGCTTTACAGAGCTAAAAAGCGGCTGATGCCGCTTTGGTTTTTAGAGGAAGTGAGGTAGCTATTCTCCAATATTACTTGGTGCGCTTTTCTTCTCTTTTAATTGTTCAGAGAATTGACCTAGTACATTATGCATTTGTTGTAATTTACCTAGAAATGCAGCAATTGCTACGTCAAACCCTTCTTCATTTGTTTTTGGTAATGCTTGCTGGTCTTCAACTAACTCTTCCATATAAGGTAAGAATCGATTTGAATTTGCTTTGAAGCCACTATCAGCAGCAAAAATCGCGCTAAATTTACCCATTTTACGTTTGCTTAATAACGTTAAGAACTCATCCGCCTCGATAGCTGGGTGGTAAAAGTTTTTTAGCTGTGCAGTTAGCTGTTCATGAAGTTCTTGATTTGTCATAGCGCCGGTATTCTTATCGATAAAAGGGTCGGTATTATATACCTAAGTTAGTTCAAGATGCTATATCAGAGACTCGCTTGGGTATCGGCACCTGAACTAGATTGGGTATTGTATTTTTCTGTTGATGAAATTAGATTATGCTCGTTCATTTATATTCTAAATGTGATCTAGCTCAATTTTGCTAGATTTAGACCTGAAAATCATGCTTTAATGCTCGGTCAACGGAATGGTTTAGCAAGATTCATATCTGCTTAGTTGTATCAGTTAACAGCTGTGCTGACAGCTGTTAACTGATACATTTATGAGGACGTAATAAGATGAAAAAAATTCTTGTGATCGGAGGCGGTGCTGGTGGCCTTGAGCTTGCTACGCAACTGGGTCGTAAATTGGGGAAAAAAGGCAAAGCGAGCATTACGCTGGTGGACCGTAACAAAACCCATTTATGGAAACCGTTATTACATGAAGTGGCGACAGGTTCACTTGATACCGGTATTGATGCGCTTAGTTATGCTGCACATGCGAAGAACCAAGGTTTTGATTTTCAATTAGGCAATTTTTCAGGTTTAGACCGTGACACGAAAACAGTAACCATTGCACCTTTATATAATGATTGTGACGAATTACTGATTGCTGAGCGTACCTTGCAATACGACTACTTAGTATTAGCTATTGGTAGTATGTGTAATGACTTTAATACTAAAGGTGTTAAAGAGAACTGTATTTTCTTAGACAGTCCTGATCAAGCACATCGTTTTCACAAAGCATTATTAAATCAATTTTTATTGCATGGCGCAAACAAAGCTAAAGATGCAAAAGTAAATATTGCCATTGTGGGCGCTGGTGCAACTGGTGTTGAACTTTCTGCTGAGTTACACAATACCGCATCACAATTATCGGCTTATGGTTTTACTAATGTAAACCAAGAATCGTTAAATGTAACTTTAGTTGAAGCGGGTAAGAGTATTTTACCAGCATTACCGTCACGTATTTCTGCTGCAGCACATCATGAGCTAACTAAAATTGGTGTCGATGTACGAACCGAAACGATGGTAACGGAAGCGAATAGTGAAGGCTTGGTAACGAAAAATGGTGACACTATTCCTGCATCATTGATGGTATGGGCTGCAGGTATTAAAGCGCCTGACTTTATGAAAGACATTGCTGGGTTGGAAACGAATCGTATTAACCAGATCGTGGTTAAAGGTAGTTTACAAGCAAGCCGTGATGATAGTATTTTTGTTATTGGTGATTTAGCCTCTTGTGCACAAACTGATGGTTCATTTGTACCGCCGCGTGCGCAAGCCGCACATCAAATGGCAACTATTGCGTTTAAAAATATCGTGACGTTAATACAGGGTGGGTCAAGGCTAAAACCTTTCGTTTATCATGATCATGGCTCATTGGTGTCGTTAAGTGGCTTTAGTACTGTGGGTAGCCTGATGGGTAACTTGACTAAAGGTAGCATGATGGTTGAAGGTCGTATTGCGAGAATGGTGTATATTTCGTTGTATCGTATGCACCAAGTAGCATTACACGGTTATGTAAAAACCGGACTGATGATGTTGGTTGGTAGTTTGAACCGGGTATTACGTCCAACGTTGAAACTGCATTAATCGCGACTAGATTAAGGTTTAGATAGTTAAAAGGAATGGCCTAGTGGTCATTCCTTTTTTGTTACCTCATATTTATTCGACAAGCTGTTTTTGACCGTATTCGTTAACCGGATTGGCTAAACTGTTTGTGTTAAGTTAAATAGAAATTGGTGTTTTGCTTTTTTCTCCACCGATCTCACGGACTAACTTCGGCACTAAAAAACCCGGTAAGCGTAATAAGAGTTGGTTCATTATCTCGACCGCTTTCTCTTCAGGTACGTCAAAATGACTTGCCCCTTCGACTTTATCGAGTAGATGTAAATAGTAGGGCTGAATTCGATTATCAAAAAGGCGTTCGTGTAATTCCACCAAATCATCAGCATTGTCATTTATGTCGGCTAATAACACGGCTTGGTTATATAAACTGATGCCAGCAGTGGTGAGTTTAGCTAACGCAGCGGGCAATTCAGCGGCTAATTCATTAGGGTGATTAATGTGTAATACGACACTGCAACGCAAGCTCGATTTTTTAAGCAGCGTAACGAACTCATTGGTAACACGGCTTGGCATCACCACAGGTAAACGTGTATGTATGCGTAGACGTTTAAGGTGTGGGATCTGCTCTAATTGTTCAACCAGCCAGCCAAGTTGCTTATCGTTCGCCATGAGAGGGTCACCGCCACTAAAAATGACCTCGATGATCTCGGGTTTAGAACGGATATAGTCAATCGCTTGTTGCCATTCATGTTTGTTATTACTATTGTCTTGATAAGGAAAATGACGGCGGAAACAATAGCGACAGTTGATCGCACAACCGCCACGGACAATAAAGAGTACACGGTTGGTATATTTATGCAGTAACCCTGGTACCACAGATTTATGCTCATCAAGAGGATCTTTAATAAATCCGGTCTTTTGGATGAACTCTTGCTGATTGGGCATCACTTGCAAAAATAACGGGTCTTTTGGGTTGCCTTTTTCCATGCGATTGACAAAGGATTGTGGCACGCGCATTGGGAATAATTGTCTTGCCGCATAATCTGATTGGAAAGATACTTCGGGAAGTTCTAGTATAAAAAGTAGCTTTCGGGGATCTGAAATGGCGTTAGCTAAGTCTTTTTTCCAATTTTCCTGCATATTTTGATCATTTCGGGTTATCATTTGCGGCATTATTGAACTCTATTTTTTTCATGAGGATAACATGGCATCATATAAAACCAGTGACTTTAAAGGCGGTTTAAAATTCATGCTTGATAATGAGCCTTGCTCTATCATGGAGCATGAGCATGTAAAACCAGGTAAAGGCCAAGCGTTTCATCGCGTTAAAGTTCGTCGTTTAATTTCTGGTAAAGTAATCGAAAAAACATTTAAGTCTGGTGAATCAGTTGAAGCAGCAGACGTAATGGAATCAGAATTAGCGTATCTATATAACGATGGCGAATTCTTCCATTTTATGAACAATGAGACATTTGAGCAAGTAGCAGCTGATATTAAATCCGTTGGTGATACAGCTAAATGGCTTGTTGAACAAGATATCTGCGTTATTACTATGTGGAACGGTAACCCTATTGCTGTTACAGCACCAAACTTTGTTGAATTGGAAGTAACAGAAACAGATCCTGGCCTAAAAGGCGATACTCAGGGGACTGGTGGTAAACCTGCAACATTAACTACAGGTGCCGTTGTACGCGTACCTCTATTCATCCAAATCGGTGAAGTGGTGAAAGTTGATACACGTTCTGGCGAATATGTTGGCCGTGTAAAATAAGTTGATTTTGCGCTAATTAAATTAGCGTTAATGAACGATAAAATGCCAGTCTTTGACTGGTATTTTAGTTTTTAGAAAACGATTAAATACGTAGAAATAATAGTATTAATTAAAGTAAGCCTGATGGCTTTAATGAGTGCTATGTAGATCATTAATATTATTCACATTTAAGCAGTGATAACCGGGGTAGATATGAGTGAATTAAATTGGCAACCGAGTGCAAGTTTTAATGCACTGCGTGCTCGCGCTAAACTATTAAATGTGATCCGTGAGTTTTTTGCGCAACGAGATGTGTTAGAAGTTGATACGCCGGCGATGAGCCAAGCCGCTGTTACCGACGTACATTTAGATGCATTTAGCACCGTATTTGTTGGCCCTGGTTACAGCGAAGGTCTGCCCTTATATTTGCAAACATCACCTGAATTTCACATGAAAAGATTGCTAGCAGCAGGTAGTGGTTGTATTTACCAGATGAGTAAATCATTCCGAAATGAAGAAGCCGGACGTCATCATAACCCTGAATTCACTATGCTGGAATGGTACCGTATTGGCTTTGACCATTTTCAACTAATGGATGAAATGTCTAAGTTACTGACCTTGGTACTCGGTTCAGGTAAAGAGCAACGTTTTACTTACCAAAACGCATTTAAGCAGTTTTTACAGTTAGACCCTTTGGTTGCATCAATGGATGAGTTACGCAACGCGGCAAAAGCGTATAACGTTTATGATGTCGTCGTTAATGAACCCGACCGAGATACGATTTTACAGCTATTATTTTACGTGGGTGTCGAAAGCCAAATAGGTCAAGATGTGCCGTGTTTTATTTATGATTTCCCTGCATCACAAGCGGCATTGGCTCGTATTAGTCAGCAGGACACACGAGTCGCAGAGCGTTTTGAGGTGTATTTTAAAGGTATTGAGCTTGCAAATGGATTCCATGAATTAGCGGATGCAAAAGAACAGTTATCACGTTTTACCGCAGATAATAACAAGCGTAAAACAATGGGCTTGCGAGAGCAACCTATTGATCATTATTTAATTGATGCATTAACCGCAGGTTTTCCTGACTGCGCAGGTGTCGCGTTAGGTATTGATAGGTTAGTGATGTTAGCTACGGATGCGAACAGCCTAAATGACGTAATCGCCTTTCCAACACCGCGTGCATAATTTGTGTTTAAAGCAAAAGGGGTGAGTCGTTCTTATTGAATCTTAGCAACATTCACTCAGCCCTTCTGCTTTTAGATGACGGTTATCTTAAGCTACCTTTTTTCATACTCATTACATGGCCGCTATCACTGACTTTTATGCCATGTTTTACATTCAGATCCAATTGGTGCAGGGCAATACGAATATTGTGCTCTTTAAATACTTGATTGATACGGGTGTTAAGTGCGTGTGTCATGGTCAAACGATGGCCCATTTCTGCGACATAACAACGCACTTCAAAGCATAATGAATGTTGGCCAAATTCAATAAAGAATACTTCAGGTCCTGGATTATCAAGGCTTAAACTATTTTCTTCGGCACAGCCTAATAGCAGTTTGGTAACCAGTTCAATATCAGAATTAAATTCGACACCGATATTAATGATCACGCGGGTAATTGAATCGGATAGAGACCAGTTAATAAATTGTTCAGTGATAAAAGCTTTATTTGGTACGATAATTTCCTTTCTATCCCAATCAACAATAGTTGTGGCGCGGGTCTGAATTTTACTGATACTACCGGTTAATTGACGGATTGTGACGGTATCACCAATACGAATCGGTTTTTCAAATAAGATAATCAGGCCGGATACGAAGTTGGCAAAAATTTCTTGTAAACCAAAACCTAAGCCGACTGTTAATGCAGCCACTAACCATTGTGTTTTTGCCCAATCGACACCTAAAAAGTTAAATCCGACGACAAAACCAATTGAAATCGTCATGTATTTGGCTAACGTCGTGATCGCAAAACCTGTACCTGGGCTAAGATCGAGATGTTGCAAAATAAGCAGCTCTAGTGCACCCGATAAATTACGTACTAATACTAACGTTAGTGCAAAAATAGTGATGGCTAATAGGCAGCTCTTTAAGGTAATCGGATCGATATATTCAACCCCGTTTAGGGTATTGGCTGCATCCCAAAGCGTGATGGTATCGAGGAAGGTAAAGGCACTTTGAATTTCAGACCAAAATAGTGCATTTAATGCGAGGAATAATAAGGTTAATAAAGTACGTAATAAGCCGAGCGATTGTGCGCTGATTTGATCCAGATCGATCTCGGGCTCTTCGATATCAAAATGGCTTTCTTGACTGGTATTTTGCTCGCCCTTTTCAACTTCTTTCGCACGTTGAGCAATAATATCGATACGTTTGGCTTTCGCTCGTTCAAAGGCCAGACGACGTTTTTGTAAGTGCATACCACGGCGTATCAAATAATAAGTGAGTAAGAAGAACACGCCCATGAATAAGGATGATTCCATCTGTTTTAGCAATACTTGCGCTGTATAGAGGTAGCCCATGAGTGCGATGATGGCTGATGCGATTGGTGCCATGATAAAGACAGTCCAAATCGTGTGGTGGACAATGTGCGGTTTGCCGTTATTTTTTTTCTTATACGTTAGCGGTAATTTTTCGCGATATAAGCGGTAGTAGAACTGCGTTAATGCACAACAAGTAATGATAAAGGCAAGACGACCTAGCGATCCATCATAAGCTTGTTCTGGATACTGATAACAAAGCACTTGGATGATGTAAGAGGGCCAAGAGATAAAAAATAGCACCTGATAATAACCCCAAATTTTTGCGATTAGTTCTTTATCTATTTTAAGGTGAATTTGTAGTAAGCCCTTATGGCGGGTGAGGTTACGCATAAACAGGTATATCACTAACAAAAATAGCGAATCTTGTAACGCGTGGCCAATATTTACTGCAAAGGGAAATTCCCATGCGCTAATAAGTAGCTCTGTAATAATAAGCAGTGAAAGCGGCAAAATCAGTGCATCGGCAAATGAATACGCGAGATTCCGTAAGGTATAAGAAAACTTATCCTTTGTTACTTTACCAACCTTTGGATATGTTTCGGCTATATGCTTGGTAAAATATTTATTCAGGGGAGCATGTAAATAAGTGAGACCTAGAATGAATAACAGCGCCAAACTTAACGTTGCTAAAGGCACAGAGAGTATGGCTTGTGGGATCGTGATACTGTTATCGATCGAGGCGATCCAAAGCATACTCGCCAAAAGTTCTGAAATTGTTTGAGTATTTATGAATGGAGAACTCGGCACCCAGAATAAATGCTCATCAGCCTGCTGTTTAATTTGTACTAATGTGCTATTCATTTTGCTGTAGCTGACTTTTAATTTTGTTTGCTCGTAGATATGATTATCTAAACTTGAAATAAGTTGGCTGAGTAACAGTCGACGTAATTCAATAAATCGTAACAGACTCTCATGTTCTGCAGGTGTGAGTGTTTTTGTTGCTAATGGCAGACTGTCTAATTGTGTCTGCATTTTTTTATAGCGAAAGCGTGCTAGGCGACTTTCAACAATTTCATTTTCAAGTTTTTCTAGTGGTGGCTCACTCGGTAAGCTACTTACTTGAGCCCGTAAGTTTTCACCAAACGCAGAGCTGATTTTTAACCATTCTACTTGCTCATTAAAATTAGTGAGCGTTGTAGTGAGCGCATCTACTTGCTGTGTAACTGCTTGTTGTTTACGTTGAATTATTTCATTTTTAGCTGAAACGGTTGCAAGTTCTTTAGATAGTTCTTGATTGATTTCGAGTTGTAGCTGTAAAAATGGAGAACTAATCAGTGATGAATCATTGATTTGTTTACTGCGCGCAATCGCGTCTTCGGTTTCCTTGCGCAATATGCTATTACGTAAGTCAGTCAGTATTGTTAAGTACTTACTGACATCTTTTTGTTCTCGCCGTATTAAACGGCGATTGAGCTGCGCTAATTCACTGCGATTACTGGCACTGAGTTGTTCAAGCTCTAGCATCTGGATTTTCGTTGATAATGATGATTCTTTGATTTGCAGTGAAATTCGTAGGGCTTCTTGTTCACTATTTAAACTACCGTTTCCTGTGCTTATCAGCTTGTCAGATTCTTTTTGCGTATTGGTTAGTTTACTACGTAAGCGTTCAATATCAGTTTGAAATGAACTGATTCTAATACCTATGGTGGTGAGTTCGCTACTACGCGCCTGCTGCTGTTGTTTTAAATCGGTAAGGTTGGAATTTTGTTTCGCAATTGCTTGATCGACTTTATTTAATGACCAGTCACTTGGATCGGCAAATTTTGCTGATATATAGTCTGCAATCTTGGCTTTTAATGTTTGTGATGTGACAGGGTAGTCGTCAATGATTTTTTGATAACTAACGGCTGTTTGACGGGCATCTGTGTCTTCGATGAGATCTTTTAAAGCTTGTTGATAATACTTGAGCTGTAATTTAACCGAAGGTGTAGGCTCTAGTTCTTCAAGCTGAGATATGGTGTTGTTAAGCTGAGCCTCACCATAACTAAGCTGTGCATAAACTGGCGTAAAAAATAATGAAAATAGAATAAGTAAAATTACATAATTTTTAGTCATCATAATATTTCATAAGCACAATTAATAATGTCATTTAATCCCGGTTTATCCGTTTTCAAACTGTATTAATCGGCCTATTTCTTTCCTGCATTCCATGTTTCAAAGAGGGCGGCTGAGACCACTAATACTCCTCCCGTGATGGTGGCAGTATTGGGGATTTCACCTAAAAAAGGGATCGCTAGCAAACTACCGTAAAGCGGCTGTAAACAGGAGATAAGACCAACTGTTTTGGCTTTTAGGTAGCGTAATGCTGTCACTAGCAGTGTGTGTGGCATCGCTGTAAAGCAAATTCCTAACACAACTAATAACGTCCAACTGTCATTATTTATACCTGCTAAGTCTACACCCAAAAATGGTGAAAGCATACACGCGGTTAATAATGTTTGATAAAACATGGTGTGTGGGCCACTGTAGTGGGATAGCTTACGTTTGTAGAGTATATTTCTTAAAGTAAACAAAAATGCGGAGCTAATACCGCTGATAATACCGAGAGTCACATCATTCTCTAGAGACAGTTCCGGTACTAATAAGCTAATGCCGATTAGTACCACTAATGCCGAGATTATATCTTGACCTTGTATTTTTTCGCGATTAAACAAAGGTTCTAAAAATACCGTCATCACAGGATAAGTGTAGAAGGCAATAAGCCCTATCGCAATGGTCGACAGCTGCATACCTAAGAAGAAGGTTACCCAGTGAGCGCCCACTAACGCGGCTAATAATACGGCCCAGCCATAATCGCTTAACTTATTTAATCGCAATGGCTGCTTGGTGATTTTTAATAATAAACACAGCACAGTACTGGCGATAACGCAGCGAATAATGGTGATATCAAGTGCACTTAATGGAATGAGTTTAGAAAATAATGTGGTGCCGCCAAGTAATAGCGTTGCTGAGTGTAGAGCCCAAAGCCCAAAGCCCTTGTTTATGTTGTTCCATTTATTACTTACATCCTTGCAATAGTTAGCCAGATCAATTGGTAGCATTCATATTTATTTAGTGATTATAACCTTTGTATAGAAATAATAATGGCATTGCTGTGGTTATTTAAATATTGAATATACAGGGTTAGGTTGGTTATTGAGGGGGAATGTTACCCATTAAAACTTTTACGTTTATAATGAGTAACATTATCCTAGCTATTACGCTTAGATTATCTTATTTATTCTTGATTCGGGCAAATGCTTCACCCATTACTGTTGCTATTGTTGGCTGTAATTCATCAACAAATTCAACGGCATCTTTGGTAAATACAGCAACGATCGTTGAGCCTAGTTTAAAGCGACCCATTTCTTCGCCTTTTTCGATAACGATTGGCGCTTGGTTTTCATATGTCCAACGTACGATCTCTTTATTCTTTGATGGTGCGATAGTGCCGTGCCAAATTGTTTCAATTGAGGCTACGATTGTTGCGCCAACTAATACCATTGCAAATGGACCAACCTCGGTATCAAAGATAGCGATAGCACGTTCGTTACGTGCAAATAAATTTGGTACATTTTGCGCTGTGAGTGGATTAACTGAAAACAGATCGCCCGGTGCAAAAATCATTTCTTTTAACGTACCAGTAATTGGCATGTGGATACGGTGGTAATCACGTGGCGATAAATATACTGTCGCGAAATCACCATCTTCGAATTTATTTGCAAGTTGACGATCACCACCAAGTAGTTCGCACACACTGTAATCATGGCCTTTAGCTTGCACTATACGACCTTGTGTAATTGGACCTGCTTGGCTTACTGCTCCATCAACGGGTTGGCATAACATGTTATCGTCAGCATTGATTGGACGTACGCCTTCTTTAAGTTCACGGGTAAAAAACTCGTTGAATGTTTGGAAGTGTGCTGGATCTGAATGTTTTGCTTCATCCATGTTCACATTGTAACGCTTGATAAACCAGCCGATTACATTGGTGGTTACTTTACCGTGAGCACCATTGGCAAATAAACCAATAAGACGAGATAAACCATGTTGAGGAAAGCAGTATTGGGCAATAACTTTAAGCTTGTCTAGCACCTGAGAGCCTCTTAAATAATTGAATAAGTTAGAATTAACGCTATTGTAACAACTTTGGATATTGTTGTCATAATTTGCGTCATGCGTTTAATTAGACAATGGTTATTTTGCGATTTAGGTAAGCAAGATAACCCAGCGTCATTTTTAGTTGTATTATTAATTGTGTACGAGTTACTTACGCACTGGAACATGACGAGTTGGACGATTGTCTAACATTGTTTCTAAAATGCGGAGATAGTTATCAAAGCGTACTTTTTTGATTTTGCCTTTTGCTACAGCTTCTTGCAGTGCACAGCCAGGATCATTTTTATGTTTACAATCGCGGAAGCGACATTCACCTAAGAAATCTCTAAACTCGATAAAGCCATTAGCGATCTCTTCGGGTTTCATGTGCCATAGCGAGAATTCACGTACACCTGGTGAGTCAATAAGATCACCACCTGATGGGAAATGATATAAACGCGCTGTTGTTGTTGTATGGGTACCAAGACCTGATTTTTCCGATACATCACCCACATCGACATTTAATTCGGGCATCAAGGCATTAACTAGTGATGATTTACCTACGCCTGATTGACCCACAAAGATAGTGGTATTATCTTTCAGTAGACCTTGTAGTTCACTTAACCCCTTACCTTCGATAGATGATACTTGCCATACTTCGTAGCCAATATCACGGTAAGTTTGTAGCTGCTGGTTAATGGTGAATAATTCATTGGTGCTTAATAAGTCAATCTTATTTAATAAGATCACTGGACGGATTTTCACATCTTCGGCAGCAACAATATAACGGTCGATAATATTGGTTGAGAATTCAGGTACGACAGAGGATACGATCACAATCTGATCGATATTAGCCGCAATCGGTTTAATACCGTCATAAAAATCGGGACGGGTTAATACGGTTCTGCGTTCGTGTACTGCTTCGATAATGCCAGAAATGCCTTGCAGCTGTTCATTACCTAAGCGCCAAACGACACGGTCACCTGTTACTAAGCTCGCAATAGAACGACGTAGATTACAGCGGTGAATGACCCCATTCTCATCTTCTACATCAGCATGTTGACCAAAGCGGCTAATTATTACACCTTCTTGCTTTTGGCCGAGAAGAGCATCATCCCATTCTCGTGTATCTTGCTTTTCTAAACGTTTAGTCTGGTTGCTACGTACGCGACGTATTTGACCTTGGGTTAAATGTTTCTTTTTAGCCACGGGTAATTTAATTCCTGAGTTGTAACAAGCGTATTGTAGTACAGCTGCTGCTGAACATCGCATTTCGAGGTCGATTGAGTATAATAACCTTAAATATACGATTAAACGACAACTATTAGGATCCCATCTATGCAACTCGCCGACAACGCTGCGCAATTTAATGAAAATAATTTAGTTTGGATTGACTTAGAAATGACTGGTCTTGATCCAGAAAAATGTCTAATCATTGAAATTGCAACTATCGTCACTGATAGTGAATTAAACATTCTTGCAGAAGGACCTGTATTAGCTATTCACCAAGATAAAATCGAACTTGATAAGATGGATGAGTGGTGTACAACTCACCATACTAATTCGGGTCTTGTTGAACGTGTATTAGCAAGTAAAGTCACTGAAAAAGAGGCTGTTGAACAAACATTAACATTCTTACACCAGTGGGTACCTGCGGGTAAATCACCATTATGTGGTAACAGCATTGGCCAAGACCGTCGTTTCTTAGTGAAATATATGACGGAATTAAATGATTATTTCCATTACCGTAATGTGGATGTGAGTACGATTAAAGAGTTAGGTCGCCGTTGGTGTCCTGAGGTTGTGTCGAGTTTCCATAAGGAAGGTTTGCATTTAGCACTGGATGATATTCGTGAATCAATCGGTGAATTACAGCATTATCGTCAACACATGTTTAAAATTTAAGCAGCGGAACGACTGGTTGGATAAATTTACGACCTTATAGTCGAAACATTCGGCAATATCAGGTTTTTTTATAATAAAGCTTTGGTCTATGCTTGCAAAAACCAGTCGGTTCTATATAATTCGGCACCTAAGATGAGATGCGGTACTAGCTCAGTTGGTAGAGCGCAACCTTGCCAAGGTTGAGGTCAAGAGTTCGAGCCTCTTGTACCGCTCCAATCTTATCTTAGAATACCAAATAGAATTCCGAAGCGGTACTAGCTCAGTTGGTAGAGCGCAACCTTGCCAAGGTTGAGGTCAAGAGTTCGAGCCTCTTGTACCGCTCCAATTTTCTATCCCAGTGATAAGAAAATAAGTTGAGAAACTATAAATCAAAATGAAGCGGTACTAGCTCAGTTGGTAGAGCGCAACCTTGCCAAGGTTGAGGTCAAGAGTTCGAGCCTCTTGTACCGCTCCAATTTTCTATCCCAGTGATAAGAAAACAAGTTGAGAAACTATAAATCAAAATGAAGCGGTACTAGCTCAGTTGGTAGAGCGCAACCTTGCCAAGGTTGAGGTCAAGAGTTCGAGCCTCTTGTACCGCTCCAATTTTCTATCATCAGTGATAAGAAAATAAGTTGAGAAACTATAAATCAAAATGAAGCGGTACTAGCTCAGTTGGTAGAGCGCAACCTTGCCAAGGTTGAGGTCAAGAGTTCGAGCCTCTTGTACCGCTCCAATTTATTTTCTTCATATCCTCTTATACTATCTTCCTTTATTTTACTTCTTAGTTAATTTATTTTTAAATCTACAAATCTACAAATCTACAAATCTACAAATCTACAAATCTACAAATCTACAAATCTACAAATCTACAAATCGATCAATTTATCGCTGCTAATTTTTATTCTATGTCATTTAGACCAATTGTACTTATGGATTAAATGTTATAGTTACCGGTCACTTAGTGCAGGAATTTAACTAAGTATTCGTTCTGGAACCAATGATAACGTCGAGGATTGACATGAAAGCCGATAATAAACTCAGTAAAATTGTTAAAAAAGTAACTCTACTTCCAAAAGGTTGCCACGCGTCCGCGCTGTCGTTGGTCTTTGGAAAAGTGATTAAATTTGCTGGTACATCAAAAATACGTGTCGAAAAGTTAGACTTTTCTGGTTCTAAACTTAGTTTGAAGAACCGTAAGCGCGTGCAGAATCATATTGGTGGTGTTCATGCTGCAGCAATGGCTTTACTTGGTGAGTCTGCGACGGGTTTTTTAATTGGTATGCATGTACCTGACAACCGTATTCCATTATTAAAAAATATGAACATTGATTACGTTCGTCGTGCTGCGGGCGATCTTACTGCTGTGGCCACATTAAGCGATGAGCAAATAAATTATATTCGTGAAACAGAAAAAGGTGATATCTCGGTACCTGTTGTTATTACGGATAGTGAAGGTAATGAGCCGATCAATGCTGAATTTATTTGGGCTTGGGTTCCAAAAAGACGTTAACTTTTAGTTATTTTATGCCCAAGCTACTTCGAGATAAACTTTGATCAAATTCGATCTTAATTACCTCATCAGAAGTGGTTTTGGTATGTACCTGTCATCATTCTTCTTTAATTACCGTTTTCTATCTCTATTTTCCTATTATTTTGTATATAAAATGATTTATGGTTTAATTTAACTATATAATTTTAGGTATAATTATTGATTGGAAGCTCTATTCTCTGCTGTCGCTAATCATATTACTGAAAGAACTTGATTTTTATCCCTAACAAGAACATTGTGTAGCTCGGAAAAATAATCTTCAGTTAATCTAATCAAATTTACTTCCATTAGAGGTGTAGCATGTCGGTGTACAGTACCTTATGTTTTCTCGCAGCAATTGCCATTTTTATTGCATTTATTAATAGCAAAATTGGTAAAATGCAAACAACAATTGCGATAACTGCGGGATCAATAATACTGTCTTTAGGTATTGTGATTGCAGGCCAAAGCGGCTGGTTTCATTTAGAGGCAATCGCAACAGAGCAATTAAATAGTATCAACTTCGAAAGTTTCTTATTAAAAGGTATCCTAGGTTTCTTATTATTTGCTGGCGGTTTAGGCATTAAATTGGCAAACATGAAAGATCAGAAATGGGAAATTACGGTTTTAGCTCTCGTCGCTACCTTATTCTCAACTGGTTTTATTGGAGGGGTGTTATGGGGATTTTGTCAGTTAGTTGGGATTCCATTGGACTTCATTTACTGTCTACTCTTTGGGGCGCTAATTTCTCCTACGGATCCGATTGCTGTACTGGCGATTGTTAAGAACCTGGACGCACCGCAGCGTATTTCAACGCAAATCGAAGGTGAGTCATTATTTAATGATGGTTTTGGTTTAGTGATCTTTATGACGCTATTTACGGTGGCATTTGGCTCTGAAGCGCCAACCGTAAGCAGTGTGACTCAACTGTTCTTGCATGAAGCGATTGGTGGCATCATTTATGGGCTTGCGCTTGGTCTAGTATTCCATTATTTAATTAGTTCAACGAATGACCACTCAATGGAATTATTACTGACCATTGCTATCCCTACGGCGGGTTATGTATTTGCAGATGTGATCGATGTTTCAGGTCCATTAGCTATGGTTGTTGCTGGTATTATGATTGGTAACTGGACGCGTCAAAAAGGCTTTTCGCCAGAAAGTGAATACCATTTGGATCATTTTTGGGAGTTGGTTGATGAATTCTTAAACGGCATTCTATTCTTGTTGATTGGTATGGCCATGTTATTGTTTAGCTTCCACAAAGAAGATTGGATCTTGATGGTTTTTGCTATTCCATTAGTATTGTTAGCGCGTTATTTAAGTGTTAAATTTTCTTATTTATTTTTCAATCGATTCCGTAGTTACAACCCGTTATCCGTTAAGATCTTAACGTGGGGTGGTTTACGTGGTGGTTTGGCATTAGCGATGGCGTTGGCGATTCCTGCTGGTGTGTTTGTTATTCCAGAGAAAAGTATCGATGTGAGAGAAATTATTCTGGTCATGACCTACTCGGTTGTAGTGTTCTCAATTTTGGTGCAAGGCTCTAGTATCACTGGTTTGATCCATAAAGCCAAAACGTGGGAAGCAGAGCAGCTTGCTAAGAAAGAGGATAAATAATCGTTAACGATTATGTAAGCTGTAAATCGAGATGGTGAATAAAAACGTGTAGAGGATTGTCCTCCACACGTTTTTTCTATTTATTAACTAGCTATTCATCATGCATCGCGTGGCAGTGCTTTTTCAACCATGCGGATTAACTTATCCTTGGTTTTATCGATCTGTAATATCGGAATAATGTTGTTTGCTTTGGCTTGCTGTTGTTGCAGTGCCCAAGTGATATGTTCTTGCACCATCTCCGTTGTTTCTACAAACTTAGTTTCTAAAGCCTCGACAATTTCTGGGGAATAAGCTGCATTACCCAGTGCGACTGAAATATTACGTAACCAACGTTCATGACCAATACGACGAATCGGTGAGCCTTCCGTTTGTTTAAGGAAATAGGCTTCATTCCAGGCATACAGCGTCAATAGCTCTGGCGAGTGCAGGTTTGATCTTGGGTGAAAGTCTTGTTCACCGGTAATTGCGGCAAATCGATTCCACGGACAGATCAATTGGCAATCGTCACAACCGTAAATGCGATTACCAATCAAGGTTCTATACTGCTCTGGTATCGCCCCAAACAGTTCAATAGTGAGATAAGAAATGCAACGATTCGCATCAACAGTGTAAGGCTCGACAATCGCTTGTGTTGGACAAATTTGTAAACACGCAGTACATTTACCACATTGGTTTTCAATGGGCTTATCAATGGGTAATGGTAGGTTTATTAGTATTTCGCCAAGAAAAAACCACGAGCCTGCTTCCTTGTTTAAAATCAGCGAATGTTTACCTGTCCAGCCTAATCCGGCTTTTTCGGCCAAAGGTCGTTCGAGTAAAGGGCCGGTATCAACGAAGGGACGAGCATCGAGTGTTTCACAATGTTCGCTGATTTTTTGGCCTAAATGTTTAAGGCGTTTTCGGATGATTTTATGGTAATCACGACCCAACGCGTAGCGACTAATATAACCTTTATCTTTTTGTTTTAAGGTTGTAGCCATTAGTGCGTCGGGTGGTAGATAATCCATGCGCACGGAGATCACGCGAATGGTGCCTGGGTAGAGTTCTTCAGGGTGAGTTCGCATGGTACCGTAACGCGACATATAATCCATGTCGGCATGATAGCCATTATCTAACCAGGTTTGGAAATGTGGCTCGTAGGTTGATAAATCAGTATCGGCAATACCGACTTGTTGGAAACCAAGTTCTGCGCCCCAGACTTTAATTTGCTGTGTAAGTTGTTGATAGTCTATCGGAGGCATGGTTTATTATCTGTCTATGAGTAAATTGAGGTAAAGTTTATCATATTGTGGTTTTCTTTGGGCTCGACAGTTTGTAGAATCTACATACCTGTAGAATTTTATAAGAAGCTGTCTTACGAAAGACAGATCTTGTTGTACAGATATGGGATAGTGTAGTAGCACTGCTCAATATAGCATTCTATTTTAATGTTTAAGGTACTCAAATTAGATGACAAATACAGTAAAAGTTTTATTAGCTGATGAATCAGAAACCGTTGCTTTTGGTGCTAGTCTTGCGCGTTTATGCGATAGCGCAACGACCATTTTTTTACATGGTGATTTAGGTGCTGGTAAAACGACATTAACCCGTGGTTTTGTGCAGGCATTGGGTCATCAAGGGAATGTTAAAAGTCCTACTTATACATTAGTTGAACCGTATGAATTAGCTGATTGGAATGTGTATCATTTTGATCTCTATCGTTTAGCTGATCCTGAAGAATTAGAATTCATGGGTATCCGTGATTATTTTGATGATAATTGCCTGTGTTTAATTGAGTGGCCGCAGCGCGGTGAAGGTTTCTTACCTGCTGAAGATTTACAAATTACGCTTACTTATGTCGGAGAGCAACGTGAAGTTGTGGTTGAAGCCCTGAGTGAGTTAGGCGCAACACTCGTTAATAAATTAGCTAACATAAATATAGGATAAGAATGTTTAAACGGATTTTACTATTAAGCATAATTTATTTGTGCTTTATGCCATTAAGTTATGCTGCTAATGCGGTGTATGCTATCCGGATTGTTGAGCATGCAGATAAAACAAGAATTGTTTTTGACCTAGCGAAAAAACCGTTATTCAACCTTTATGACCGTCACAAAAAGACACAGATCGTGGTAGATTTTGCTGGTACACAAAATAAGGTTAATGTGAGTAAACTAGCAAAGTTAAGCAGTAATATTATCCGTGTCGAGCAAACCAAGTCGGCTAAATCTAGTGATTTACGTATTATTTTTCATCTTGCTCAACCAATTCAGTATCGATTTTTTGAATTAGCGGGTAATAAAACCGCCAGAAATCGACTGGTTATTGATTTACCTGTAAAACCGACGAAGTCTGCAAAGGCTGTTATCAAGAAAAAAAATCCGGTTGCAGTCAAAAAAATAACGAAAAAACCAGTTGTTAGGCACCCGAAAAGAGATGTCGTGATCGCGATTGATGCTGGACATGGTGGTAAAGACCCTGGATCTATCGGTTTCAAAAAGTTTGTTGAAAAAGACATTACCTTAGCCATTGCGAAAAAAACAGTGGCAATTTTAAACCAGAAGAAAGGCATTAAAGCCGTTTTGATTCGCAAAGACGATCGTTATATTTCGTTAAACGAACGTTCTGCGATTGCACGTAAATATAAAGCTGAGTTATTAGTGTCTGTGCATGCTGACGGTTTTACTTCATCAAATCCATCGGGGGCATCAACGTTAATTTTATCGCAAGGTCGTGCGAATTATGAATTCAAGAAAAAGCTACGTGACGATAATGTCAACGGACTGTTAGGTGGCGTAGGTGATGCGATTAAAAACAGTAACGGTGCTGATGATTTACAATATACGTTCCTCGATCTTGGTCGGCAATATTCACAAGGTGCAGGTTATAACATTGCATCATTAATTCATCACGAGTTAGCGAAAGTAACTAATATGCATAAATCTAAGCCGTATGAGCAAAGCTTGGCTGTATTGAAGTCATTGGATATTCCGTCGTTATTAGTGGAAACTGGCTTTGTTACCAACTATCGAGAAGGTAAAAAATTAACGACAAGTAGCCACCAGTATAAAATTGCGAACGCTATTGCACAAGGTAGTTACTTGTATTTCCGTAATGCACCACCTAAAGATACTTATTTGGCGTATATGCGAAATGGTATTCACGTGGTTAAAAAAGGTGACTCACTTTCTGTTATTGCCAGCAGTTATGGCACTACAGAATGGCGTATTAAGCAATTAAATAACTTAACTAAAAGTACTATATTTATTGGTCAAAAATTAAAAATCCCAACGAGTTAGGTGTGTCATGACAATTCAAATATTACCACCTCGATTAGCTAACCAAATTGCTGCGGGTGAGGTGGTTGAACGCCCTTCATCGGTCGTAAAAGAGCTTATTGAGAACAGTATAGATGCAGGCGCGACGCGTATTGATATTGATATTGAGAAGGGTGGTGCCAAACTGATCCGACTTCGTGATAATGGGAGCGGGGTGGAGAAAGACCAACTTGGTCTGGCATTAAGCCGCCATGCTACGAGTAAGCTTGCTACGTTAGATGATCTAGAATCGATTGATAGTCTTGGCTTTCGTGGTGAAGCATTAGCAAGTATCAGTTCGGTTTCTCGACTTACATTTACCTCTCGAACCAAGGCGCAAACGGAAGCATGGCAAGCCTACGCAGAAGGCCGGGATATGCAGGTTCAGATTAAACCTGCGGCACATCCGATCGGTACCACGGTTGAAGTGATCGATTTATTTTTTAATACGCCTGCTCGTCGTAAATTTTTACGTACGGATAAAACAGAATTTAATCATATTGATGAGTTGGTGAAACGTATTGCGTTAAGTCGCTTTGATTTACAGATCACACTGAAGCATAACGGTAAAGTGATCCGCAGTTATCGTCCCGCGAGTAGCATCGAACAACAAGAACGTCGTGTTGCCAGTATTACTAGTACCAATTTTATGGCGAATTGCATGGCATTGAACTGCGAACACAGTGATATAAAACTGTGGGGCTGGGTGGGTTTACCACATGATAATGCGCCAATGGATGTGCAATACAGTTATGTTAATGGCCGTATGATGCGAGATAAGCTGATCAACCATGCATTACGTCAAGCTTATGAAGAAGCGACTGGTATTGCTGCGCCGCCAGCGTACGTATTGTTTATTGAAGTGTCTGTACGTGAAGTCGATGTGAATGTACATCCGGCTAAACATGAAGTACGTTTTCATCAAGCGCGTTTAGTGCATGATTTTATCTTTCAAGGTGTTTTTAAAGCTATTACTGAAGGTGTCAGCCCATCGATATCAACGACTGAGTTACCTGTTCAGGAAGCGATTAGTTATCCTGGACAAGCATCTATCAACAGCAGTAGCAATACCAGTGTTAACGAACAGAATACTGGTCATGGTGTAGCGCATGGGGGAATTGTTGATAGCGCGGTTACCCTTGCACATGATGATGTTATGCCGATGCAAAAACAGCATGGTTATGGCGTTACCGATACGCGTCAGGCGAGTACAAGTGCAACGTCGTCGAATTATGCTCAGCAGCGTCAATATATGCCTGATAAGCCTTCAGCAGGCGCTATTAAGCAGTACAATCACTTATTACAGCCCAGCAAGGCTGAAATAACGGAGCTGCAGCTAGCTGCACGAAATACCGCGACTACAAGTGTTAACCAAGGGCGTCAAGTTGGGTCGAATACTCAGCCGAACGAGCAACATATTACGCGAGTGAAGTTACTCAGCTTAGTTGTAGATAATTATTTATTATTGCAAGATGATGATGTTATTTTTCTCGCAGATGTACTGGCAATGTGGCAGGTTAATTGTAAAATGCAATTGCTGGAAGCATGGGAACAAGGGGTTATATCACAACCTTTGTTATTGCCAATATCGATTAAGTTAGATAAAAACTTTGTCGAAACAGCAAAAAATCAGCAAAATTTGCTTAATCGTTTGGGTTTAGAGTTGAATTATAGTAATGCCGCCACCATTATCGTTAGAAAGGTGCCAGCACAATTACGCCAAGCAAATTTATCAGCTGTGTTACCAGAGTTATTGCAACAGATAGTCCATTTATCGGAAAAGGCTAGCGCCTCAGATGTTGCCCCCTTGTGTCATTGGCTTGCAATACAAGGTAGTCATGGATTGACCAAATTTACTTGGGAACAAGCGACTCAAATATATAGCCAATTTATCGAACAAGATAGCTGTGTACAACAGCAATATAGTTCTAAACTATTTGAGAAACTTGACTATATGTCTGTAATAGAGAGATTTAACTGTGACTCAACAGCAAACTAAACCATTACCAAAAGCTATCTTTTTAATGGGGCCAACGGCGTCAGGTAAAACTGATCTTGCTATTGAGTTAACAAAACAACTACCGTGTGAAATTATCAGTGTTGATTCAGCATTGATTTATAAAGACATGAATATCGGTAGTGCAAAACCAACGGCGGCAGAATTAGCACAAGCGCCACACCGTTTAATTGATATTATTGATCCTGCTATGAGTTATTCAGCCGCTGATTTTCGTGCTGATGCCTTAAAACATATGCAAGCGATCACAGAAGCAGGAAAAATACCGCTACTTGTTGGCGGCACTATGCTTTATTTTAAAGTATTACTTGAAGGTTTATCGCCGGTACCGACATCGGTGCCTGAAATTAGGCTGGCCATTGAAGCGGACGCAAAACTGCGTGGCTGGGAAGCATTACATCAAGAACTGTCTTTATATGATCCCGAGTCTGCAGCGCGTTTACATAAAAATGATGCACAGCGTGTTTGCCGGGCGGTTGAAGTTTATCGGCTAACGGGTAAATCATTAACTGAATTAACCCAACAAAAAGGTGAAGCATTACCCTATGACGTAGCACAATTTGCTATTGCGCCAACCGATAAAACCGTATTACATGAGCGTATCGAACGTCGTTTTAAGTTGATGATAGAAGCAGGTTTTGAAGCAGAAGTGCAAGCCTTGTATCAACGTGATGACCTGCACCTTGATTTACCCTCGATGCGCTGTGTCGGTTATCGCCAGATGTGGGAATACCTTGATGGTAAAATGGATCATGATGAGATGGTATTTCGTGGTGTGGTAGCAACAAGACAATTAGCAAAGCGTCAAATGACGTGGTTAAAAAGTTGGAACGATCTAACGTGGTTAGACTCCAAAGCAGATAACAATTTAGAAAAAGTTTTATTATCAGTTGGCTAGTGCCTATTTTTAAGTAGTATACTGATAATTATCGGTTATATTTTCATTATAATAAAAATCTAATTTTAAAAGGAAACTATTAATGGCTAAGGGACAATCATTGCAGGACCCGTTTTTGAATGCATTACGTCGCGAACGGATTCCTGTCGCAATTTATTTAGTTAACGGTATTAAGTTACAAGGACAAATCGAGTCATTTGACCAATTTGTTATCTTATTAAAAAATACCGTGAGCCAAATGGTATATAAACATGCTATTTCAACTGTTGTACCGGCACGTCCGTTACAACATGGCATCCAACCTGAAAGTGAAAGTGATAAATAATTCTTTGAAATTTAAATTAAAAAATCTTGTGGGTCATATACTCATAGGGAGTCGTGAAGTTGTTTGATCGCCATGAAGCAGGTGAACGTGCCATATTAGTGCACGTTAACTTTAATGATGAGGGCAACCGAGAAGATCTGCATGAATTAGAAATGCTGGTTTCCTCTGCTGGTGTGAATGCGTTATCTGTAGTAACAGGTTCGCGTTCAAGACCACACCCTAAATATTTTGTTGGTTCAGGTAAAGCAGAAGAAATTGCTGAAGCTGTAAAGCTTCATCAAGCAGATATTGTTATCTTTAATCATGCTTTAGCACCACGCCAAGAACGTAACTTAGAAGCGTTACTGGAATGTCGTGTTGTTGACCGTACAGGTTTGATTTTAGATATTTTTTCTCAACGAGCTCGTACTCATGAAGGTAAATTACAAGTCGAATTAGCGCAGCTGCGCCACATGTCGACCCGATTAATTCGAGGTTGGACGCATTTAGAACGCCAAAAAGGCGGTATCGGTATGCGTGGTCCAGGTGAAACTCAGCTTGAAACGGATCGTCGTTTATTACGCGTGCGTATGGACAGTATTTTACGTCGTTTAGATAAAGTGGTAACCAAACGTGATCAAGGTCGTCGCTCACGTAAGCGTCGTGAAATACCGACAATTTCGTTAGTAGGTTATACGAATGCAGGTAAATCGACCCTGTTTAATCGTCTCACTGATTCTAAAGTGTATGCTGCGGATCAATTGTTTGCGACGTTAGATCCAACATTACGCCGTATTGCGGTTGCCGATGTTGGTGAAGTGGTTTTAGCGGATACGGTTGGCTTTATTCGTCACTTGCCACATGATTTAGTTGCTGCTTTTAAAGCCACATTAACGGAAACGCGAGAAGCGGATCTACTTTTACATGTAATTGATTGTGCAGATGAAAACATGCGCGGTAATATTACAGAAGTGAATTCGGTATTAACAGAGATTGATGCGGGTGAAGTACCTGTTTTAATGGTATATAACAAAGTCGATAAGCTTGATGATGGTCGTTGTCGTATTGATTATGATGACGAAGGTAAGCCAGTTAGTGTATGGCTATCTGCAATGTCAGGCGAAGGTACAGCGTTTTTATATCAAGCATTGACGGAGTTACTGGCAAGTACCATGAAAGTGGTGAGGTTACAGTTACCCGCAATGCAAGGTAATGTCGTCAGCCATCTATATAATCTCGATTGTATTGAACATGAAGCGTTTTCTGAAAATGGTGACTGGCTACTCGACATTAGAATGACTATGATTGATTGGCAACGTTTGAAAAAACACAAATGTAATAACATTGAAGATTTTATCCTTCAGCGCTAGGCTGATATCATTAATATTTTCCCGAAACTATCTGGTAATGGAGATGCAAATGGCTTGGAATGAGCCCGGAAATGGCGGTAATAAAGATCGCGACCCTTGGGGACAAAAAGGGAAAGAGCAGGGACCCCCTGATCTTGACGAAGTATTTAAAAAGCTAACCAGTAAGTTCGGTGGCGGTAAAGGCGGTAAGTTTTCAGGCGGTGCTAACTTTAATAAAGTTGGTGTCTCTCTGGTACTTGGTGTACTTGCCGTGATCTGGGTGGTCAGTGGTTTCTATACGATCAAAGAAGCTGAACGTGGCGTGGTATTACGTTTAGGTCAGTATTCACAAACGGTTGAACCGGGTTTATCTTGGTTACCGACGTTTGTTGATCGTGTGATTCCTGTTGACGTTAAGAGCATTCGCTCTATGCCTGCTGCTGGTTCAATGTTAACTAAAGATGAAAACGTTGTTGACGTAAAAATGGATATTCAATATCGTGTTATTAACTCGCGTGAATATCTATTTAGCGTGACAAATCCGGATGATAGCTTACATCAAGCAATTGACAGTGCATTACGTTTCGTTATCGGTCATACGACAATGGATGATGTGATCACAACGGGTCGTGAAGTTGTACGTCAAAGTACCCGTGAAAACATTGAATCTATCATTGGTGAGTATCACATGGGTATTGAACTTGTTGATGTCAACTTCTTGTCTGCACGCCCACCGGAAGCAGTTAAAGATGCATTCGATGATGCGATTTCTGCACAAGAAGATGAACAGCGTTATATCCGTGAAGCCGAAGCTTATGCACGTGCAATTGAACCAACAGCACGTGGTCAAGTGAAGCGTATTGAACAAGAAGCACAAGCCTACCAACAGCAAATTGTGTTAAAAGCACAAGGTGAAGTAGCACGTTTCGAAAGTCTATTGCCACAGTATCAGCTTGCACCGGAAGTAACGCGTCAACGTTTATATCTAGAAACAATGGAAGCGGTTTATTCAAATACAACGAAAGTTGTGGTTGATACTAAAGGTACTGGCAACATGTTATATCTACCATTAGATAAGATCATGAGCGCTAATGCGGACAGTAAACCGACTCGTGCGGCAAACACAGTAGCAGCACCGCAACAACCAGCGAAATCAAATAACCGTTATCAGTATCCAGATACGAATAGTAGTAATGTTCGTCCTGATCGTTTTAACACAGGGAGAAACTAAGCTATGAATCAATTAAAAGCAGTTATTTTAGTACTTGTGCTATTACTTGGTTTTTCGTCTTTCTTTGTAGTAAACGAAGGTGAACGTGCGCTAGTAGTTCGTTTTGGTAAAGTACTTAAAACAGGTGATGAAGCGAAGGTTTACCTTCCGGGCCTGAACTTTAAAGTACCCTTTATCGATTCAATTCGCGTGTTAAGCTCTCGTTTACAAACGCTTGATGGTAACGCTGACCGTTTTGTTACTTCTGAGAAGAAAGATTTAATTATCGATTCTTACGTGAAATGGCGTATTGAAGACTTTGAGAAATTTTACCTAGCAACTAATGGCGGTAACTTCTTACAAGCAGAGTCTTTATTACAACGTAAAATTACCAATGGTCTACGTAATGAAATTGGTAACCGTACTATTAAAGATATCGTTTCTGGCCAACGTGGCGAAGTAATGGAAACGGCATTGAAACGTATGGCACGTTCATCTGAGCTAGGTATTCTGGTTGAAGATGTACGAATTAAGCAGATCAATCTACCAGAGGAAGTCAGTAACAGTATCTTCCAACGTATGAGTGCAGAGCGTCATGCTGTAGCGAAAGAACATCGTTCGCAAGGTTATGAACAAGCTGAGATCTTAAAAGCAGCAGTGGATGCGAAAGTAACCGTAATGCTTGCTGACGCAAACCGTCAAGCACGTGAACTACGTGGTAAAGGTGATGCAGATGCAGCGAAGATTTATGCTGATACGTACAATAAAGATGCCGAATTTTATGGTTTCTTGCGTAGCTTACAAGCTTATTCTAAGAGCTTTAGCAATAAGTCTGATGTATTAGTTATTTCTCCAGAGAGTGACTTCTTCAATTACATGAAGGGTTCTGCTGTAAAATAATCATTGCTTGTCAATGAATAACAAAAAGGCCGTTGCTATCTTGGATAGCAGCGGCCTTTTTTATGGTGTTAACTCATTATTAATTAAGAAAAATATGCTTCAATTTCTTCGAGTATCTGTAAGGTCCAATTGGCAATGCGCTCATCAGTTTGATCGTACTGGCTGTCTTCATCGAGGGCAAGACCGAAAAACTGGCTTTCATCTTCGGTTAGTGCTTTTGAAGCCACAAACTCATAACCTTGATTTGGCCACTGGCCGATAAAGTGGATGTCTTTACCTTGCAACTCGTCAAACAGCATGCCCATCGCGTCCAGATACCATTCACTGTAGTTAACTTGATCACCAAGACCAAATAACGCTACCGTTTTCCCTGCTAGGTTAATACCTGCAATATCAGACCACAGATCACCCCAGTCTTCCTGAAGCTCACCATAATCCCAAGTCGAAATACCAAATAGAACGATGTCATAGGTTTCTATATCAGTAAAACCCGAGTCTTTTATGTCATGTAAGTCGACAAGTTCTGCACCAATTTCAGTTTGGATCTTTTCCGCAGCTATGGTGGTATAAAAAGTAGTGGAGCCGTAATATAAACCGATTTTCATTATTTACATCCAAAGACAGTGTTGCTAATCATACTATTGTTATAAATACTATGTGTTAATCCTGCACTGAGCGATCACTTGCTCATCGTTACGCATAGTAACATGAGATAATTGTACTATAATTCATGTTTATTTATACAGTGTTGTTATACTGATAAAATAGTGATGGCAATTGTAATCGTACTTGTACTTTTAATCGTAATAGCAGCATAGGGCATTCGCTTGGAAAAGATTGAAATAATAGAACAGTTTTTAGATATTATGTGGCATGAGCGTGGATTGTCAGATAATACCCTGGCCTCTTACCGTAATGATTTAAGCCAATATCATCACTGGTTAGCGCAACATAAGCAGCAATTATTAACCGTTGATCGTCTTGAAATACAAGCATTTATGGCAAGTCGTTTTGATTTAGGTTACAAAGCCAGTAGTACCGCGCGACAGTTGAGTGCAATTCGTCGTTTTTATCAATATCTTTATCGCGAACAGATGCGAGATGATGATCCGACGGCATTACTCACCAGCCCAAAACTACCGCAGCGTTTACCGGATGATTTATCTGAAGCGGAAGTGGATGCATTATTGGCTGCACCAGAGTTAGACGATCCGATCCAATTACGTGATAAAGCCATGATGGAATTGTTATATGCCACAGGGTTACGCGTATCGGAATTAGTTGGCTTGAGCATGGAATCAGTGAGTTTACGCCAAGGGTTAGTGCGTGTAACAGGTAAGGGCGGTAAGGAACGCTTGGTACCTATGGGTGAAGAAGCTGTGTATTGGACTGAGCGCTTTATTGCCGAAGGTCGCGCAACGTTATTAAAAGGGTTAACGTCCGATGTGGTGTTTCCCTCAAAACGTGGCAACTTTATGACTCGGCAAACTTTCTGGCATCGTCTTAAGCATTACTCACAAGTCGCAGGTATTACTACGCATTTATCACCGCACACTTTACGCCATGCGTTTGCGACCCATTTATTGAACTATGGTGCTGATCTGCGTGTCGTGCAAATGTTACTTGGCCATAGCGATTTATCTACAACGCAAATTTATACGCATGTGGCAACAGCACGATTAGAGCAACTGCATAGTGAGCACCATCCTCGTGCTTAATAGTGTTGATGACGTGACATTAGCAAGGATTAAGGCTAGTGATAAATAATAAATTCTGTTAATTTATCTTGTATAGATAGCCATTAAGGATAAGAGCGGAGAACATATGTTAAAGAAAGTAATGATTACAGCCATTGCTGTAGGTTTAGTGGGGAGCTTTTTACTTGGGATCAATGGTAGTCCTGAGCAGACGTTAATGACCACTCCGGCGGTTCATACTGAACAACCTACCAATGTCGCATTATCAGCAGATCACCAAGATATTTCACGCTTATTAGCTGAGAAACTTAACTTTAAAGTATCAAGTGTAAGTGACAGTGTTATCCCTGGCTTGTTTGAAGTCGCTACCGATCAAGGTATCTTTTATGTGAATGCTGATGCGTCTAATCTTATCCAAGGTTCACTTTACCAAGTTAATGAAAACGGGGTTACGGATCTCACAGAACAAGCAATGAGTAAAGTACGCCAGCAAGCAATACAAGAATTCGCAGGTGATACGATTAATTACCCTGCCGAAAACGAAAAGTACAGCATAACGGTATTTACCGATATTAACTGTGGTTACTGTCGTAAGCTACATAACGAAGTCGCGCAACTGAACCAGCTTGGTATTAGTGTTAAATATTTAGCATTTCCACGAGGTGGTCTCAACTCTAAGACTTATCAAGATATGGCGTCAATTTGGTGTGCCGAAGACAGTGCGCAAGCGATGAACAACGCAAAACGTGGTGGCAAAGTCATTCCTGAAATGTGTACAAATACAGTTGCACAGCAATATGAGCTTGGTCGACGTTTAGGCGTGACGGGTACGCCTGCAATTGTTTTGGAAAACGGACAAATGCAACCGGGTTACGTGCCTGCTGAACAGCTTCTTAGTATGCTCAAAAACATGGATAAATCTTGAAAAAACAAATTAAACGTCGCGATAATGTAGATTGTGACGGTATATCAGCAGCGGTGCCTGCATTATTACGCCAAATTTATGCCAGTCGTGGTGTGAAGTCAGATCAAGAATTAGAGAAAGGCGCTAAAAACTTATTACGTCCGAATCAGCTTAAAGGTATGACTGCCGCGTGTGATTTATTAGTTAGCGCATTAGTACAAAATCAACGTATTATCATTGTTGGTGATTTTGATGCCGATGGCGCAACAAGTACGGCATTGTCGATGCTTGGTTTTAAAATGCTAGGCTATCGTAATGTTGATTTTTTAGTACCCAATCGCTTTGAATTTGGTTATGGCTTAAGTCCTGAAATTGTTGATCTTGCTGCAGCCAATGGTGCGCAATTGATCATGACTGTGGATAACGGTATTTCTAGCATTGCGGGTGTTGCTGCAGCGAAAGCGTTAGACATTAAAGTGCTAGTGACCGACCACCATTTGCCGGGTAACGAAATACCGGATGCCGATGCAATTGTTAATCCCAATCAACACGGCTGTACATTCCCAAGCAAAAATCTTGCAGGCGTAGGTGTTGCCTTTTATGTCATGTTGGCATTACGAAGTGCACTGCGTGAACAAGATTGGTTTACTAAGCAAGGTTTAACAGAACCTAATTTAGCCTGTCTGCTGGACATTGTTGCGTTGGGTACGGTTGCCGACGTTGTCCCATTAGATGCTAATAATCGTATTTTAGTGCATCAAGGTTTACAGCGTATTCGCGTCGATAAATGTCGACCCGGCATTAAAGCTTTGATCGAAATTGCCAATCGTAATCAAGCTCAGCTTTGCGCAAGCGATCTTGGTTTTGCATTAGGACCAAGGTTAAATGCTGCTGGACGCTTAGATGACATGTCCGTTGGCGTAGCAACGCTGCTATGTGAAGACCTCAATAACGCGCGTCGTTTTGCTGGTGAACTTGATAGTCTGAATGAAGAACGTAAAGAAATTGAGAACTCGATGCAGCAAGAAGCGTTAGCTATCCTAAAAAGTGTCGATTTTGATGCAGGGCAAGTACCTTATGGTATTTGTTTATTTCAAGATGATTGGCATCAAGGTGTGGTTGGCTTAGTTGCATCTCGGATTAAAGAGCGTTTCCACCGCCCTGTTATCGCTTTTGCTGATGCAGGTGAAGGGGAAATAAAAGGGTCAGCACGTTCAATACCTGGCTTGCACTTACGTGATGTTTTAGAGTTACTTGATATCCGTAATCCGGGCATGATCTTGAAATTCGGCGGGCATGCGATGGCGGCTGGTTTGTCTTTACGTCTTGATTGTTATGATGAGTTTTCGAGACAGTTTAACGCTTTAGTGCAGGAACTATTAACTGAAGAGCAGTTAACTGGTGTGGTATTAAGTGATGGTGAACTACCGAGCGAGCAACTGTCATTGCCAACAGCTGAACTAATCAAAGAAGCAGCACCCTGGGGGCAGATGTTCCCTGAGCCGATCTTTGATGGTACGTTTAAATTACGTGAGCAACGCCTTGTGGGTAAAAAACATTTAAAAATGATGTTGGAACCTGAAAGTGGTGGACCTCTGGTGGATGCGATTGCTTTTAATGTTGATTTAGAAGTATGGCCTGATGCTTCGGTACAGAAGATCGAGTTAGCCTATAAATTGGATGTTAATGAGTTCCGTGGTAAGCGCAGTTTGCAGTTTATGGTTGAGCATTTACAGCCATTACGCTAATCGTATTTATTTATAAAGCTAGTTCGATAGTTTTTGGCGATTGAAATGTCAGGTTTAATCGCCTTTAGCTATTTGTCATTTGCAGTTATAGTTATTTCTTCTTCTACAGCAATCCTGCTTTAAGATAAGGATATAGGCTATGACTATGCAACGCGTAATAAATGAAATGAAAATTAAAGCTCCGAGTATTCCATGCGGCACGTCACTGGTCGCCGTGGTTGATTTGTTTACTAAACATCAGATTAATGCCGTGCCTGTGGTGAATTCGAAAAATGAAGTGATTGGTTTTGTCTCTGAATCAGATTGCCTACAAGCACTTATTAGTGGAAGTTATCACTGCGATAAACCTGCTATTGTGAACGATGTGATGACCAAAATTGTCGTTAGCGTATCGCCACAAGACAGTATCATTGATATCGCAATTCGTATGACAAAAGATAACTTGAGTGTCTACCCTGTTGTTGAAAATCGCCAATTGGTTGGTATCATTCGTCGTGGAGATATTCTGCAAGTGTTGGCAGAAAATAATAATCAGTGTAGCCAAGTCAGCTAATTTCGTTGGTTGTCATTATTTCTAAGCCATGCTCCAGTAGCCTGGCTTTTTGCTATTTTATTCTTTTACTGCCGTCATATTTTCCCTCGTTTTTATTTATTCCTATTTATTTTCTTATATTATCGATTAATTTGCTGTTTTCTTAATCTTCCTCTGTATATCCGTGAGTGAATTCGGTAAAATTTGCTGTTGTATAAAATCCCATAGTTAGAGCTATATACTTAGCGGAATGCTGATAAACATATCGATATTTGCATTCATCATGCTAAGTACAACTAAAGTAGAGCTGAATCATGTTTGAAGTAAATCCAGTACTGAATAAATTAAAGGAGCTAGGCGAACGCGCCGAGCTGCTTCGGGGGTACCTTTGACTACGATGCAAGCAAAGAGCGTCTAGAAGAGGTATCTGCTGAATTAGAGTCATCGGAAGTATGGAGTGACCCTAAACGAGCGCAAGAATTAGGTAAAGAACGCGCGTCATTAGAATTGATTGTAAAGACGATTGATGATCTAGGCACGGGTTGTGATGACGTTGAAGGCTTAGTTGAACTGGCAGTTGAAGCTGAAGACGAAGAAACATTTGCTGAAGCACAACATGAAATTGTAGGTTTAGAAGCACAACTGGCTAAACTTGAGTTTCGTCGTATGTTTTCTGGCAAACATGATGCAAATGATTGTTATCTTGATATCCAATCTGGCTCGGGTGGTACTGAAGCCCAAGATTGGGCAAACATGCTATTACGTATGTTCTTACGATGGGGTGAGGCACACAAATTTAAAGTTGAGCTGATCGAAGTCTCAGCTGGCGATGTAGCTGGAATCAAAGGTGCCACTATCCGTTTAGGTGGTGAATATGCTTATGGTTGGTTACGTACTGAAACAGGTGTACACCGTTTAGTGCGTAAATCACCATTTGATTCAAGCGGCCGTCGTCATACTTCGTTTGCATCGATATTTGTATATCCAGAAATAGATGACAGCATCGAGATTGATTTGAATCCATCTGATTTACGTATTGACGTTTACCGCGCTTCTGGCGCAGGTGGTCAGCATGTAAATACAACAGAATCTGCGGTACGTATTACTCACTTACCCACTAATCTTGTTGTACAATGCCAAAACGATCGTTCTCAACATAAGAACAAAGATGCTGCGATGAAACAAATGCGTGCAAAATTGTTTGAGTACGAAATGCAAAAACAAAACGCGGAAAAGCAAATCGCAGAAGATGCTAAGTCAGATATCGGTTGGGGCAGTCAGATCCGTTCATACGTACTGGATGACTCACGCGTAAAAGATTTACGTACTGGTGTTGAAACACGCAATACACAAGCCGTTTTAGACGGTGATTTAGACAAATTTATTGAAGCCAGCCTGAAATCAGGCCTGTAAAAAATAGGGTTAAACAATGACTGAACAGTTACAAGATGAAAACAAACTGATTGCAGAACGTCGCGCGAAATTAGATCATATCCGCACGAACTGTAAAGCAAATGGCCACCCTAACGACTTTCGCGTAAAAGATAAGTCAGCAGATTTACAGGCAGAATTTGGCGAAAAGTCGAAAGAAGAATTAGTTGAAATGCAGCATGTGGTAAGCATTGCTGGTCGTATCATGGCGAAACGTGGTCCTTTCCTTGCTATCCAAGATACATCTGGTCGTATTCAAGCATATGCATCGAAAGACGTACAAAAAGCACAAAAAGCTGATCTTGGTGGTTTAGATATTGGTGATATCGTAGGTATTACTGGCGCACTAAACAAGTCTGGTAAAGGCGACCTTTACGTTGAAATGACAGAGTACGTGCTATTAACTAAAGCGCTACGTCCATTACCTGAAAAATTCCACGGTCTAACTGATCAAGAAATGCGTTACCGCCAGCGTTATGTTGATCTGATCGTAAACGCTGAATCACGTAATGCATTCATCGTACGTTCTAAGCTTGTATCAGCTATCCGTAACTTCATGGTATCAAAAGATTACATGGAAGTTGAAACGCCAATGATGCATGTGATCCCAGGTGGCGCAACAGCGCGTCCATTTATCACGCACCATAATGCACTTGATCAAGAAATGTATTTACGTGTAGCACCAGAGCTATACCTTAAGCGTTTAGTGGTTGGTGGTTTTGATCGTGTATTCGAAATCAACCGTAACTTCCGTAACGAAGGTCTATCTCCGCGTCATAATCCAGAGTTCACTATGATGGAATTCTACCAAGCTTACGCTGATTACAATGACCTTATGGATTTCACTGAAGAAATGCTAAGCACTGTTGCGGTTGAAGTTTTAGGCGCGACATCTATGCCTTACGGTGATGAGACTGTTGAGTTTGGTGGCAAATACGCACGTATTAGCATGCTAGATGCGATCAAACAGTACAACCCTGAGCACGAAGTTATCCAAGCATTGACTAATGAAGGTGTTCAAGATCGTGAGTTAATGGTTTCTATTGCGAAATCACTACACATGACCGTTGAAAAATTCTGGACTTGTGGTCAATTACTGGAAGAAATCTTTGGTGAAACAGCTGAACCACAACTGATCCAGCCTACATTTATCACTGGCTACCCAGCTGATATATCGCCACTAGCACGTCGTAGCGATGACAACCCATTCTTCACTGACCGTTTTGAGTTCTTCATCGGTGGCCGTGAAGTTGCAAATGGTTTCTCTGAGCTTAACGATGCGCAAGACCAAGACGAACGTTTCAAAGCACAAGTTAACGCAAAAGATGCGGGTGATGATGAAGCGATGTACTACGATGCAGATTACATTACTGCACTAGAGCACGGTTTACCACCAACAGCAGGTCAAGGTATTGGTATTGACCGTCTAGCTATGTTGTTTACTAATACACATACTATTCGTGACGTGATCTTATTCCCTGCAATGCGTCCACAAGCAAATAGCTAATTAGTTATTTTAAAAAGCCAGTCACGTTATGTGACTGGCTTTTTTATGTCTTGTACTGTGGTTTACAGCATCAAGTATGAGTTAGTCTGTTTCAACCAGCGAATACGGTAATGGTAAGAACGCTAAGTTTGATTCGTTATCGGTAATTTTAAATACACTATCTGTTTCAAGATTATTTGGCATAACACTCGAGATAAGCTGTACGCCATCGCTATAACGGTAGCTTAAGTTGACCTTGCCTGTACTACGCCAATTTTCACCCAGTTGTAATTCAATGTTATCACCACTGTTTACGTTCGCTTCCGTTGGGCCTGTTAAGATCGCCATTGCACGCTTGTTCGTGCCACGGTATTTAGCGCGTGCGACCGTTTCCTGTCCTGTGTAACACCCTTTAGTGAAACTAATGCCATCATAGGCTTGTAGATTGAATGCTTGTGGGATTTGTACGCTGCTCATTGCTGCTCCTACAATGGGGGCTGCTGCTAGAATATCCAGTGCATCCCAGAATGAACCATCATCAGTAGCGGCTTCTGCCAAGTGTTGGTTGATCTGTTGTAATGAAGCATCACTTTTTTGTAATAATACTAAGAAGCGTGGTGTATCACCAATAAGTCGCATGATAAAGCCATTCGGTAAATGGGTTACTGCCTCTTTGCCTAACGTAATCGTGAAGGTCTTGTTCAACCACTGCTCTGCTTGTTCGCCAGCGATACCGTAAAGATTACAGAATGCAGAGGCATCGGTCAGTTCTACTTTTGAGAATACCGCGTATTTCTTTAATTCAGGCAGGGTGATCGCTAATGCGTCTTTGCGCATGATGAAATAAAACGAATTGCCTTTTTTAGCTACTTGGAATGTTGACCACAGTTTTCCTTTTGGATCGCAATGACCACCCCAAGTTGTTTGTTGGTCTTCTAAGCCCACCAGATCACAAGTCAATTGTCCTTGTAAATAACTTAAACGCTGCTCACCTGTTGCCGTCATTAATCCCCAGTGCGATAGCTCGCTTACGATCACATTTGGTAATACGTCTGTTGATGCTAGGATCAGTTTATTAAATTGCGTCATTGTTTACTCTTCTCTGGCTGGTTTTCTCTATGGTAGAGTGAACGCAAGCATTTGTCTTTAGAAGATCTTGTTTATTTTTATGATAGAATTAGACCATGGACAATACGATAAGGGAAAAAAATGACTAAGTTAGATTCAAAGGCGCGTTTACGCTGGGCTTGTCGCCGTGGCATGCTGGAATTAGATGTATTATTTCGTCCGTTTGTGGATGAAGCTTATGATGATTTATCAGATGAAGATAAATTGATTTTCCAACGCTTGTTAGAAGGCGAAGATCCGCAGTTATTTGCTTGGGCAATGGGTCATGAAAAGTGTGAAGATCCAGAGTTAGCTTATATGATGAATAAAATTGTCTCAAGAGTTAAAGTGTAGCGTCACGTTACGCCCATCTAAATACTGGTTGTTGCTGTGTATTGTTATACATAGCTTGGTACTTGGTTTGCTATTAAATTGGCAGATCCTTATATCATTACAATTGCTTTATACCGTAGTCATTATTGTTTTGTGTGGTTATCAATGCAGGCAACACTGGCTACGCCGTCCCAGTTTTACCTATTTCACCAGTGGTTATATCCAGTTTGACGCTGGTGGTGAGTTATTTGTGTTCAGCAAAGATTCTCGAAGTGCCGATCTCTTTATTCAGTTAAGTTATATCAGCTTAAATAAGGGGCACGTTCAGTCATTATGTATAATGCGTGATGCTATCGACGATACTGATTATCGCCGTCTAGTTCGGACTATTAAAATATTAAAATAGTAATTAAATCTATTTATTAGCCAAAATAATCAATTATTTATCCTCTGTTAGTAATTGTGTTGCTTTGATACCATGTTCTTGAAGGAAGGCCAATAGCTTAACGAGATGTTGAATATCCGCTGTTTTTTCGGCTCCAATTACAATCGGCTTTTTATGATCCGATGTCGTTTCTTCAAGTAAATCCAATGTAAAATTTTTCCAATTAATATATTTTTTACCGTTAATGGCCCAAAAAGGTGATTCATTGAGGATATTAATGGTTAAAGATTCTTTATCTACCTCAGAAACGACTTGAGAGTCAGAACTAGGAAGTTCAACATCTAATGACTCCAAGCGAACTGAAGCCGTTAATAATAAAAATACCATTACAATAAAAATGATATCAAGTAGTGGTGTTAGATCTGGGATTAACTCTGTACTCGATGTGTTTTGAGATACTTTGATCATAGAGTATCCATTTTTATTTGTTGTTCATGCTCTATAATTAATTTTTTTTGTGGAACATGAATCATTGAAATACCTTCTAACCATAAGTTTACAAAATTAAGTGTATGCTCCAACTTTGCCACAAGGCGGTCTGCCCAGAGCCCTAGAAGTTGTGCACCTGCAATGGCAGGTAAAGCAACTATAAGTCCGGCTGCAGTCGTTCGCATTGCAAGTCCTAATCCATCAGCTAAGTCGTTAGGTGTAATGCTAGCAGTCGAAGCTGCGACGCCTCTGAACATATCTATTAAGCCTAAAACAGTTCCTAATAATCCAATAAGCGGACTAATCGCACCAATTAAAGTCAATAACCTAAGCCCTGAATGCAACTGGTGACGTTTTTCCTGTAACCACATATTTGCAGCATCTTCACGCAACATTTTTGAAAATGAGTGATGAGACAATAACATTGCCACGGCTTTATATAATAGGGGGCGGCGAGAGACTAAATTTTCAGCTAAAGATTCAATTGCAGAAGCATTTGTAGGTGAAATTAGAGAAAGTCGTTGTCTAATATCTCTTTTACCAACGCCTAAGCTAATCATTACTTGAATAAGTCTTTCTATGATAATGATAGTTGTAAGTAATGAGCAAATTACTAATGGCCACGTCATTAGGCCTAGCTGTTCTTGAAGATTATTTAGTTGTTCCATCATTGATCCAATTTAAAACGAACGGGGATTTTTATGCGATGGGCGATTGCTCTACCATTAATAATATAAGGAGAAAATCGCCATTTTTTAATAGCACGGAGTGCTGCTTTATCTAATGATAATTCACCTGATGATGAGATTAGAATTTGTTTGATTTGACTACCATTATCATCAAGCCAAACTTCATATATTGTTACCCCTTCAATACCACGCCGACTCGCCATTCTCGGATATCGAGGTTGAGTAGGGCGGGAAAGAAATGAAGGCTTATTAATCAAAATAGGTTTGTTACTGATTCCTTTCTTAGGGGCTTGTGGTTTAATTTCTGGTTCTTGTCCTGCAGGTTTAGCCACAGATTTTTTTGGTTTTTCTTCTACTAGAGTATCCTTAAGTAGTTCATTTGTTGCTTTTTCCTTTTTTTCATTCTCCATTTTTGATGTATCTTTTTTAGGTTGCTTTTTAATTTTTTTAGGTGCGTTATCTACTACTTTTTTATTTGTTTTTGGCGGTGTAACTTTTGGTTTCGTTTTTTCTACGGGTTTAGGAGGCTCTATTACAGCCTCAGTTGTAACTGTTTCCTCTGGTAGTGATTTTGATTGTGCAACTGAAGGCGTAAAAAAATTAATAGATACAGATGTCGTATTTGCTCCAGACGGTATTATTATCGCTTTATTTTCTGGTACGACAAATAGCAGCGCAGCATGGGAAGCCAAAGCCACTCCGCCTGCAATAATGTATCTCGGCATATTCATGTCGATTCCCTAGAAGTATGTTACAAAAATCATTGATATCATAGAGTAAAATTAACTATTAAAATTCATCTCTTTTTATAATCTAAAATATAACAGCCCCCCTTTAATTGAAAAGGGTGTTATTATCATCTATTCATCATATTTAGAAGTTTATTTCTAAGCCTAATTTATAATTAATACCTGGAGCCGTAAATCTATTCAGCCCTTTTTCTGCAAGGTCAACCATATTCGTTGTACCAAATTTTGGAATGCTTCTTACTGAATCCCAAGTTTTATACTTTTTATCTAATATGTTAAATAGGCCGCCACTGATTTTTATATTATCTGTTATAGCGTAGTTCATCACTAAATCAACTAAGAAAACACTATCACTTGTATATTTCCATTCTTTTCCATCTCGAACGGTGTCTTTAGGATTTTTTTGAGTTATGTAATTAGTGTATAAACCAAGTCTATATGTATCTGTGTTGTAAATAATATTATTAATAAACTCTAATGGATTAACGCCCATTAAATAATCACCATCACTTCCCTTTCCTTTACTATAACTTAACTTAGATTCATATTTAATATCATTATAAACATTTAACAACGTTGATAAGTTAAACTCAAAATTAATATCTAA
Organism: Moritella viscosa; assembly: GCA_000953735.1. Taxonomy (NCBI): domain Bacteria; kingdom Pseudomonadati; phylum Pseudomonadota; class Gammaproteobacteria; order Alteromonadales; family Moritellaceae; genus Moritella; species Moritella viscosa. The sequence goes on from LN554852.1 coordinate 493,520, forward strand.
ACCATAAATGTAAGCTTTATTTACATTTGTATACTGCATGTAATTTTGAATCCAATACTTTTGAGTCCCTTTATGTGTACTACCTGGAATATAATATTTGTTTAGCATTTTTTTGTCTTTGGGCTTTAAGTCAATAAATCCGCGATAGTAAGTATAATAAGGATTTAAAGATAATTTCCAATCGTCCGCAGTATATTCAAAATTAAATTCGTTCGTCAAACCTGTTTCTTGTTTCAAGCTTTGATTAGGTTCGATTCTATTCGCCGACTCCTTACCTCCGTATGAAAAATATAACTCGGTTGCAGTAGGTGCTCTAAAACCACTGTTTATTTTATATTTTATATTTATTTCATCGGTTAATTGATTATCATAAATAGCAGATAAACTAAGACCAGAGAAACGTGTATCCTTCGGAACCGTTAACTCTTTTCCATAAAGATGATTAAATGTGTTCTTCCCGCTCAGGCTTACATCATTGTTAAATTGATCATATCTAGCTCCAAATGATATTAATTCAGAATCAGAAATAAGCATCTCATGAGTCGCAGCCATATAAAATGAATCAGTGGTAACGGGTTCAATAATGTTATTTTTACTGACGGATTTACCGCTCCAACTACTAATAAGAATGTCAATATTGTCATTTTGAAGCTTCTTGCGTTGGTAACCAAGCATGAAATTATTTTTCATCGGAAGTGAAAATAAATTATAACTTTTACTTGTTACTTTTTGTTCAATACCGAATGAATCTTGCTTTATACTTCGCTTATAATTTTTAGTTAATTTCTCACCTTTAAAATCATAAACGTAACTATCATCAGTCTGGTCTATTTTTTGATTATATATTTTTGTAGATAACTTATCGAAATAAACATTATTACTTAAATGTTCCCATTCGATAGAATAACGACGTCTATCAACTGAGCTATTAATTAAACGATGATCATTGCCATATATTGCCCAAGATTTTTCATTAATATCTTTATTTGATTTGAATTGTTCATAAGTCATAATTATATTATTATTTTTATTTGGTTTTAATTGTGACTTTACGAGTAAATTAAATGATTTATTGTCTACAGGATCTGGGCGAGATCTGGCTGGACCATAAATATCTACACCTCGATCTCTTGTTTCTAATTCATGTCCATTGACATCAGTATATAAAACCAACAAATCACCATATTCTTTTTTAAATGCAATTCCCGTGGTGTTTTTTGTTTCATTATTTTTACTTCCATATACGGTTTTATTATAAAATCCGTACTGGTTACTTGGTAATATTATATCTTCCGCATCTTTTGTTTTAAATGAAACTGAACCACCTAAACTGCCAGAACCGGTGAATAGTGAATCAGAACCTTTTTTTATTGCTACAGATTTCACAGAATCTAATTCAATGTCATTAATAGAACCATTAAAATAACCATACCCCTTATAAATTTCATTATCAAAAGATTCACCCTGATGAATACCATCAACTAGAATGGCGACCCTATCTTCACTCACTCCTCGAATATTGAAACCACTCGTTCCGGCCCTTCCCTTTTGTACAACAGAGACTCCTAATTCGCCTTTAACTAAGTCATTTATATCTCCAGCCATTTCATTGTCTATTTCTTTGTTACTAATTTCTATATTGGCTTTATTTAATATTGGCTCTTTTTTAGCTTTAACTAAAACTTCTTCAAAAGTAGTTATGTCAGACGAGTATGCATTAAAAGTTAATATTGTGAGTGGTAGTAATATCAGTTTGTTCATATTAATAAACCGTTTCATCCATCTTGATGTTAATGTAAGTATTAATGCGAATAATTATCATATGGGTAATTATTGTGCTAAATACCTCTGAGTGGGTGTAATTAAATAGTTCAATATTCTTTAAAATATATTTTTATTATTGTGATGAGCTAGATACTGACTGATTAGCTGGTTAATAGTGATGATTAATTTTTAAGTTCAGTTTTAATTCACAATTGGATCGTGGACAGGGATACGACGAAACCAACTAATCAAAACGATAAAAACCACAAATAAAAATAACTTTACAAATAGAATAGGTACAAGTGTTATAGATAAGGTAAAACTCAGCGAAATAAGCCAATATGCTCTTTTCTTTACGGTGCTAGATACAGCGCCATAATGATGCCAATTTGTTAAGATTGGACCAAAAGAGGGGTGACTATGTAACCAATGGTGAAAGCTTGGACTGCCGCGCATAAAGCAAGCACTTGCAAGTAGTACAAATGGGGTCGTTGGTAAAATAGGCAGTAAAATACCAATTAGACCAAGTATTAATGCTAAGCAACCACTCAAATTATAAAGTGCACGTTTAATAGTAATGATTTACTCCTTAATTTATCAAATCTAATATTTATTGAAAATAGAGTTAGATTATAAATATTTGTAAATGATAATGCAATTGATAATTGTTTCCATTTGCTTTTTTAACGTGTTTATATGCTGTATACTTGTTATAAGTGTTCATCAACATGGTTGAAAGTTAGTTATTTTTAGTTATTTATGCTTTTATCAAAAAGCGAGAGGGGAATGTGGGAGCGAAGAGTGCAGCTGCTTGAGATATAAAAAGCAGCGAGGACGCTGCTTTTTATATCTTGTTGTAATCCAATTTTCTGACGAAGTAATTGATTACTTATTTAATGTTATGGGTATAAATTATAACTTAGGCTGTAAAATTGTTGGTTTAGGTTCGTCGAATTGCTCTGGATAGTCGAGGGTGTAGTGTAAGCCACGACTTTCTTTGCGATCTAACGCACAACGAATGATCAAGTCTGCAACCGTCACTAGATTTCTTAGTTCCAACAAGTTGTTACTGACACGGAAGTTACTGTAGTACTCGTCAATTTCTTGTTGCAATAGGTTCACACGGCGCAGGGCGCGCTCTAGACGTTTTGTCGTTCTTACAATCCCCACGTAATCCCACATAAATAGACGTAGTTCGTGCCAGTTATGTTGAATAATGACTTCTTCATCTGAGTTCGTCACTTTACTCTCATCCCAGGCTGGAATACGGTAATCTTTACGGGTTTTATGCAGTTTTGATAAAATATCGTCTGCCGCTGCGTGGGCAAACACAATACATTCTAATAATGAGTTACTGGCTAAACGGTTAGCGCCGTGTAACCCCGTATAAGCGACCTCACCAATGGCGTATAAGCCACGCATATCGGTTTGACCTGTTAAGTCAGTCATTACACCACCACAGGTATAATGCGCCGCGGGTACTGCAGGGATTGGATCCGTGGTGATATCAATACCTAGCTTCAAGCAACGCTCATAAATAGTCGGGAAATGACCAATAACAAACTCAGCGGGTTTATGGCTGATATCTAAATACACACAATCACTGCCTAGGCGTTTCATTTCAAAGTCTATTGCACGGGCAACAATATCACGCGGTGCTAACTCTGCTCGTTCATCGAAACTTGGCATAAATCGGGTGCCATCGGCATGACGTAAATATGCACCTTCACCACGTAATGCTTCAGTTAATAAGAAATTTTTTGCATCTGGGTGAAATAAACAGGTAGGGTGGAATTGATTGAATTCCATATTGGCGACACGGCAACCTGCGCGCCATGCCATGGCAATACCGTCACCACTAGAGACATCAGGATTACTGGTATATTGGTAAACCTTACTTGCACCGCCCGTTGCTAAGATAACAAAGCGTGCTTTAATCACTTCTACTTTCTCGGCTTCTCGGTTCCACACATAAGCACCGACAATACGGTTGGTCGCTTGGTTAAGCTGTTTAGTCGAAATAAGATCAACCGCGTTAAAACGTTCCATTAAGGTAATGTTAGGATGTTGACTGACATTTTCGATTAACGTAGTTTGTACCGCTTTACCAGTGGCATCTGCGGCATGCAAGATACGGCGATGGCTATGACCACCTTCTTTGGTGAGATGATAATGTTGTTCGCCATTATCATCGGCTACTTGATCAAATGGTGCGCCTTTATCTATTAACCAGTTTAAGCTGGCGGCGGCGCTGCTTGCTGTAAAGCTAACGGTATCTTCATCACATAAACCAGCACCAGCCACAAGGGTATCAGACACATGACCTTCTACACTATCCGCTTCATCAAAAACGGCGGCGATACCACCTTGTGCGTAGAGAGTTGAGCCTTCGGTTAAGCTACTCTTACTTAATACTGTCACTTTAGCGTGATCAGCAAGTTTTAAAGCAAGTGAGAGTCCTGCGGCACCACTGCCGATAATCAGTACATCGCTTTGGTATTCCGCATTTGTTCTCATAGTTTCCGCTCGATTTGTAGTATGCTGTTATGACTAACTCTAAGTAGGGCATTATAAGCTTTAAATCTCGGGCAATAAAAAGGTATTTTGATTTATTTGTTCTTATTTTGATTTAATTAGCACAATGGCGAACTTTATTTGGTGTTAAAACGAACTTTATTTATATAACGCAGTCTGAAAAATACACATTAGTAATACTAGTGTCATCAGAATAATAAGAGGTTATGAGTTACTAATGAGTGCAAAAGAGACGGACTTGCAATTAGTTGAGCGAGTTCAAGGCGGTGACAAGGCCGCATTTAATCTATTGGTGACTAAATACCAACAGAAAGTTGCGAACCTGATTTCACGTTACGTTTCAGCCAGTGGTGATGTTGCAGATGTGACTCAGGAAGTGTTTATTAAAGCGTATCGTGCGTTGCCTAATTTTAGAGGTGATAGCGCGTTTTATACTTGGCTATATCGGATTGCCAGTAATACCGCTAAGAATTATTTAATTGCGCAAAGTCGACGACCGCCTGCGAATGATATTGATGCGGCAGATGCGGAATTTTACGAAGGTAATGATGGCATGCGCGAGTCATCAACACCAGAACGGGTTATTTTGGCGGAAGAGATGAAAGCGGTTATTTTTTCTGCTATTGACGCGTTACCTGATGAATTACGTACCGCGATAACATTACGTGAAATGGAAGGCATGAGTTATGACGATATTAGTATTGTTATGAGTTGCCCAGTGGGTACTGTTCGCTCACGTATTTTTCGAGCGCGTGAAGCGATTGAAGTAAAATTAAAACCCTTACTTCAACAGTAAGTTAAACACAGATTACGGACGAGTAAATTTAGGTAATTAATTATGATAGAAAAAGAACGTTTATCCTCCTTAGTAGACAATGAATATATTGATGCTGCACTACTTGATGAGCTAGGCAAGGATGAAGCATTGTCTTCAAGTTGGCAGCATTACCACATGATCGGTGATGTGATGCGCGGTGAAACACCTACAACGGTTAATTTAGATCTTACCCGTGCAATTACAGCGGCTATCGCCGAAGAACCTGAACTGAGAATGCCAAAAGAAAGTGCAAACGACAGCTCTTTCTATCAGAAAGTAATTCAGCCTTGGCTAAAAACGGGTGGTCAATTTGCTATTGCCGCATCGGTTGCGTTAATGGTAATTACGGGCGTGCAATACAGTAATACCGAAGCACCTGTAACAGGACTTGAGCCAGCACTGAATGTGATGCCGTTTGCCGGTGTTGCATCACCAGTAAGTTTTAGTGTTGAATCACCTGATTCACGTCAAGTACAGCCAGAATTTACGGATGAAGAAAAGGTAGAACAAGTGCGTCGTATTAATGCATTTGTACTTGATCATCAATTACAAAAACGCATCCAGCAATAATAGTGAGCCAGTAATGTTCAAGAAAAGTGTTGGTTTGTGGATAGTGTTGTTTTCATTTTTTACGCCACAGGCATGGAGTGAAGCAACGTCAAGCAGTAAACAACTCGATAATAGTGTTGCTAATAAGAGTGTTTCAGGACAACCAAAATTATCCGCTGATGCATTGCTAGATAACATGAAAACGGCGTTTAAGCAGTTAAATTATGATCTGTCTTATGTCGAAATTGAACGTGGTAGAATTACCCCAATGCGTTATAGTCATGGGGTAATTGATGGTGTGTCTGTTGGACATTTACTGTCATTAAATGGTAATCCACGTGAATATTTACGTCGCGGTAATATCACCAGTTTCTTTGAAGCTGAGCAGCCTGGTTATTCGTTATCATCAACCGCTATTCCAGGGTTATTATTTGATTTAATGGCAACTGAATTGACGCTTGATGATAGCTTATACCAAGCGATTTATGTGGGTGGGAAATCACGCGTGACAGGGCGTTTAAGTCAAATTGTACGTGTTGTGCCGAATGATAAATATCGTTTTGGTTATTTAATCTGGATAGACTTAACCACCAATTTACCGCTGCGTATTGACATGATTAAAGACAGTGGTGAAGTGGTGTTCCAAGTGATGGCTATTTCACTGTATCAATTCCCAGATGTGACGCCTTGGTTAGAGCAGCTTAATGCGGTAAAATTGCCACCGGTATTATCAGCAATGCAAACTCAAGCATTAATGCCTAAAGCAACGAAATCGGAGTGGAAAGCCACTTGGATACCTGATGGTTTCAAACAAATTATGAGTAACAAACACCAGATCGCAGGTATAGGTCAAACAATTGATTATATGCAGTTTTCTGATGGGTTGGTCGATATATCTATCTATGTTAATACCAATGTGAAAGCGGGTAGTTTAAGTCAAGGGTTAGGTGTATCGGGGCAAATTAGTTTACAATCTAAAATTACAGACGATATTGAGATTGTCGTGGTGGGTGAAGTGCCTAGCTTTACCGCTAAGAAAATTGCTGAATCAGTCGTCCGTAATATTGATAACTAATTTTTCTAGCGCGCGTAGCCGTACTTAACAATAAAAGATGACTTGTTAAGTCGGTTACGATTGTTTTATATAAGGCATTTACCGTATGATTATTGAAACAGCTATCGTTCAAAGTGTTACTGGTGATCAGGTTTCGGTACAGTGCGAAAGTCAATCTGCTTGTAACCATTGTCATGCGAGTGATAACTGCGGAACAGGGACAGTAGCCAAAGCATTCCCACATCGGATTCACCGTTTTATGGTCACTAAAACAGCAGATGTTGTTGCGGGTGACAAAATCGAAATTGGTTTACGTGAAAAAAATTTAGTCACCAGTGCAATGTTGGTTTACTTGTTACCATTAGCGGTAATTTTACTCTCACTTGGTCTTGGCCAGTATTTATCACAAGTTTCCCAATTTGAAGGTGAAGGCTTGGTTATTCTCGCGGCTTTTGTTGGTGGCTACATTGGTTTTAGTTGCACGCGAAAATTAAGCGCTATATTTGATCAACGCTTTGATTTTAAACCTAAAATGCTAGGTGTTGTGGTTCAATCGGAAGTGATAGGGCAATGGCGCGCTGATTAAAAGCAATGAAAGATAGCAGTCATCCCTTAAATCCGTTAAAATCCGCCTCATTAAGTGTCATATCTACTAAGTATTGGATATTATCTAACTCATGAAACACATTCGTAATTTTTCAATTATTGCCCATATCGATCACGGTAAATCTACTTTATCAGATCGTTTGATCTCATTTTGTGGTGGTTTATCTGACCGTGAAATGGCTGCACAGGTTCTTGACTCAATGGATATTGAGCGTGAGCGTGGCATTACAATTAAAGCACAAAGCGTAACGCTGGATTATAAAGCGAAGGATGGTGAAACTTACCAACTTAACTTTATTGATACTCCAGGGCACGTGGACTTCAGCTATGAGGTTTCTCGCTCATTAGCAGCCTGTGAGGGTGCTTTACTTGTTGTCGACGCTGGTCAAGGCGTAGAAGCACAAACTCTCGCAAACTGTTATACCGCGATGGAGATGGATCTGGAAGTTGTGCCAATCCTTAATAAAATCGATTTACCTGCCGCCGATCCTGATCGCGTAGCAGAAGAAATCGAAGATATCATCGGTATCGATGCAATGGAAGCGACGCGTTGCTCTGCAAAAACTGGTTTAGGTATCGAAGACGTACTTGAAACAATTGTCAGAGAAATTCCATGTCCATCAGAAGGTTCTGAAGACGCACCGCTACAAGCGTTGATCATCGATTCATGGTTTGATAACTACCAAGGTGTTGTATCTTTGGTACGTATTACTAACGGTGTATTACGTAAAGGTGACAAGATTACTGTTATGTCTACGGGTGAATCTCATCTTGTTGATAAAGCCGGTATCTTCACACCAAAACAAACAGATACAGATATATTACACTGTGGTGAAGTTGGTTTTGTTATCTGCGGTATTAAAGATATTTTAGGCGCACCAGTAGGTGATACGCTCACAAATACACGTAACCCTGCTGATGCACCCGTACCTGGTTTCAGTAAAGTTAAGCCTCAGGTTTATGCGGGCATGTTCCCAATTAGCTCTGACGACTATGAAGCGTTCCGTGATGCACTGGGTAAACTCAGTCTTAACGATGCGTCTTTATTCTATGAACCAGAAAGTTCTTCAGCACTTGGTTTTGGTTTCCGTTGTGGTTTCTTAGGTCTATTACACATGGAAATCATTCAAGAACGTTTAGAACGTGAATACGATCTTGAATTGATTACGACTGCACCAACGGTTGTTTACGAAGTAGAAACCAAAAAAGGTGAAGTTATTTACGTTGATAGCCCGGCTAAATTACCAGCAATCAATGATATTGAAGAAATCCGCGAACCAATTGCAGAATGTAACATCCTCGTACCACAAGAGTACCTAGGTAATGTAATTACGCTTTGTATTGCTAAGCGTGGTGTACAAACGAAGATGGATTATCACGGTAAGCAAGTTGCATTAACTTACGAGATCCCGATGGGTGAAGTAGTGATGGACTTCTTTGACCGTTTGAAATCAACAAGCCGTGGTTATGCGTCTCTAGATTATTCTTTCATTCACTTTAGTGTTGCTGACATGGTACGTGTTGATGTATTAATCAATACTGACCGTGTTGATGCATTAGCGATGATCACTCACCGTGACAATGCGATGAATCGTGGTCGTTTACTGGTTGAAAAGATGAAGGAACTTATTCCTCGTCAAATGTTTAACATTGCAATCCAGGCCGTTATTGGTTCACAAGTGATTGCTCGTAGTACCGTTAAACAAATGCGTAAAAACGTAATTGCAAAATGTTATGGTGGTGATATTAGCCGTAAGAAAAAACTGCTACAGAAGCAAAAAGACGGTAAGAAACGCATGAAGCAAGTAGGTAATGTTGAAGTACCTCAAGAAGCCTTCTTGGCTGTGTTACATATCGGAAAGGATTAGATAAATGGCAACCTATTTTTCACTGATATTGGTATTGGTTACTTTCGTTAGCGGTATTATTTGGGCGTTAGATAAACTGATTTGGGAGAAGGCTCGCGCTGAAAAAGTCGCATTTGCCCAAACTCAAGCGGAATTACCAGCAGAAGCTATTGCAAAATTAGGGCAAGAATCTTTTATTGTTGAAAATGCAAAATCGATCTTCCCTGTGATTGCAGCAGTGATGGTATTACGTTCATTTTTATACGAACCATTTCAAATTCCATCCGGATCTATGATGCCAACTTTATTAGTTGGTGATTTTATTCTGGTTGAAAAATTTAGTTATGGCGTTAAAGATCCGGTATTACGTTCTACACTTATCGAAACAGGTAAACCAGAACGTGGCGATGTCGCGGTATTTAAATACCCGCCACAGCCAACAATTGATTACATTAAACGTGTGGTCGGTTTGCCGGGTGATCGTATAGCCTATCGTGGAAAGCAGGTTTTCATTCAACAAGCATGCAGCGGAACAAACTGCGCAGGGTTTAAAAAACTCGATCTGAGTTTAGTCGAAATTGGCAAATTTAAAGATCAAATGGTTGAATTACAGCAATATACAGAACAGCTTGGGGATGTTAAACACAATATTTTAATTAATCCTAGCCGTCCTGATCTAGCGCGTGATTTTTATCAGCAAGATAATCCGCCAACCCGTCAATACGAATGGGTTGTACCGGACGGTCATTATTTCATGATGGGTGATAACCGAGATAATAGTGCTGATAGCCGTTTTTGGGGTTTTGTTCCGGAAGCAAATTTAGTCGGAAAGGCTGTGTTCATTTGGACGAGTTTCGAATTTGAACGCGACCCTGATTCTTTATTACCTGGTTGGATCCCAACGGGTATACGCTTTAGTCGTATTGGCAAGTTAAAATAATTATGACCATTATATTAGAAAGATTACAAACTGTATTAGGTTACCAGTATCAAGACGCTAGCCTACTGCAACAAGCACTGACGCACCGTAGTGCTTATTTCAAGCATAACGAACGCCTTGAATTTTTAGGTGATTCAGTACTTGGTTTTATTATCTCGGATGCATTATTTTGCAAATTCCCTGAAGTACCAGAAGGTGATTTAAGCCGAATGCGTGCAACCTTAGTGAAAGGGCTAACGCTCGCTGAGATTGCTCGTGAATTTGAACTAAGTGAATGTTTAATCTTAGGTCCAGGTGAATTAAAAAGTGGTGGGTTCCGTCGAGAATCTATCCTTGCAGATACAGTTGAAGCCTTAATCGGTGCTATGTATCTGGATAGCGATATCGAGAAAACACGTGAACGTGTACTGGCTTGGTATGCATCACGTCTAGCAACGATCAAACCTGGTATTGGTCAGAAAGATGCTAAAACACAACTACAAGAATGGCTGCAAGGACGTAAGCAAGCTCTTCCATTGTATCAAGTAGTGGAAGTTAAAGGTGAAGCTCATAATCAAGAGTTTACTATTCATTGCGTTATTGAAGGCCTAGAGCAACCTGTTGAAGGTAAAGGTACTAGTCGTCGTAAAGCAGAACAAGAAGCAGCTCAAAAAGCATTGGAGCAATTACAATGAGTGATATGACTTATAGCGGCTTTGTTGCTATCGTTGGTCGTCCTAACGTAGGTAAATCAACGTTACTAAACCGCATTTTGGGACAAAAGGTAAGTATTACCTCGCGTAAACCACAAACGACTCGTCACCGTATTCTAGGTATTGATACTGAAGAAAATCGTCAAACTGTGTATGTTGATACTCCAGGTCTTCACATTGATGAAAAACGTGCAATTAACCGTTTAATGAACCGCGCAGCTAGCAGCTCATTAAAAGATATTGATGTTGATGCTGTGATTTTTGTTGTTGATGGTACCCGTTGGACTGAAGACGATGACATGGTATTAAACAAGCTACGTGATATTAAATGTCCAATTTATTTGGCGATTAATAAAACCGATGCGATTAAAGATAAAGCTGAAGAGCTGATGCCACATTTGCAGGTATTGGCAGCGAAATTTAACTTTACGGAAATTATCCCTATCTCTGCAACGAAAGGGACCAACGTAGAAATGCTACGTGGTATTTGTTCGCAGCAGTTACAAGAAGGTGATTTTTACTTCCCTGAAGATTATGTAACGGATCGTTCTTCACGTTTCATGGCATCTGAAATCATTCGTGAAAAATTGATGCGTTTCACCGGCCAAGAATTACCTTACTCAACCACGGTTGAGATCGAGCAGTTTAAAGTCAGTGAAAACGGCACATTCCATATCAATGCGTTAATTTTAGTTGAGCGTGATACTCAAAAACGTATGGTTATTGGTAATAAAGGCTCGAAACTAAAAACCATTGGTACCGAAGCTAGACGTGATATGGAAACTTTGTTTGATAATAAAGTATTCCTAGAATGTTGGGTGAAAGTGAAATCTGGTTGGGCTGATGATGAACGTGCACTTCGTAGCTTAGGTTACGGAGATGAAGTGTAAATAGCTTTATTGCATGGACTTACAAAACGCTTTTGTACTGCACCGTCGACCTTTTAAGGAGTCGAGTTTACTCATCGACTTCTTTACCATTAATGATGGTAAAATTTCGTTAGTGGGACGAGCAGGCCGAGGGCGTAAGAACAGTCAAAGTGCAATTTTACAGCCGTTTACCTTACTTAATATCGCCTATGCCGGCAAAGGTGGGTTAAAATCCATGCGTCAGGTAGAGGCGGTATCTAATTCATTACCGCTCTCAGGTCGGCATCTCTATGCTAGCTTTTATCTCAATGAATTACTCTATCGTTTACTCGCCAGTGAACAAGCGAACCCCGAACTATTCTCCCATTACCAAAATGCATTATTAGCGTTAGCCAAACAACAACCTCTTGAACCCTTATTGCGTGAATTTGAACTTAATTTAATGCAATGTTTAGGTAACATTGGTGCGTTAAGCTATTGTGCTGATACCATGGATGCTGTGTACCCCGACCGTATGTATAAATACGTACCACATGTTGGGATTGTGCCATCTATTTATAAAGTTGCAGTGGATAGCTCATTTTTAGGTAAAGATTTACTCGCCTTTGAGCAAAGACTATTTAACCAAGATAATTTAGCGGCTGCAAAACGCTTTTGCCGACAAATGTTGTTACCCTATTTGGGCAATAAGCCGCTGAAAAGCAGAGAACTATTTATTAATAAGGGAATTAAACGTGAATAAGATCTTTTTAGGTGTCAACATTGACCATATCGCAACCCTACGCCAAGCTCGAGGCACTACTTACCCAGATCCTGTGCATGCAGCATCTGTCGCTGAATTAAATGGCGCAGACGGTATTACGGTGCATTTACGTGAAGACCGTCGTCACATTGTTGATCGCGATGTTCGCGTATTAAAAGAAACCATTCAGACCCGCATGAATCTAGAAATGGCAGTGACTGCTGAAATGCTGGATATTGCGTGTGAGATCAAACCTGAGTTTGTTTGTTTAGTTCCTGAAAAACGCGAAGAGCTGACAACAGAAGGTGGTTTGGATGTACTCGGCCAACAAGATAAGATAACCCAAGCGGTTAAACGTTTAAGTGAAGCAGGTATTCTTGTATCGTTATTTATCGATGCTGACAAAGAGCAAATTGATGCAGCGGTTGCCACTGGCGCGCCGTACATTGAAGTACACACTGGTGCTTATGCGGACGCAGAGTCAGAATCATCGCAACAAGCTGAGTTGAAGAAGATCGCCGCTGGTGTGAGTTATGCGCATAATGCTGGCTTGAAAGTAAACGCAGGCCATGGTTTACATTACCATAACGTACAACCTATCGCGGCTATTCCTGAAATTTATGAATTGAATATCGGCCATGCAATCATTGCACGTGCGGCATTTGATGGTTTAGGTAAAGCGGTTAAAGACATGCAAATCATCATGCAAGAAGCGCGTAATAACAGCTAAGTTATTACCTCGTATACGTATGTAAAAAAGGAGCCGTGGGCTCCTTTTTATTATGTGGTTGTTAATTGATTTAGATTAGCGGTTAATTGGGTAAATAGGGCTGTGCTTCCTTAATCACTGTTTCAATAGCTTCTTGTAACTCAAATATCTCGGGTTCAACATCTTCGATGTCTGCGCCCTTACGTAAACCGCGCTCAATCTGATCGGCTAAATTCTGAATCGGTAATACACCGCAACATGCTGCGCCACCGTGGAATTTATGAATGATTTTTTGAAATTCTGAGCGTGACAAACTCCGTGCTAAGACTTGTTCAAGGTGCTCACTGATTTCAGGTAAGCTATTGATAAACATTTCCAGCATATCTACTGCAAGGTCTTCTTTACCCATTGAACGTTGTAAAGTCAGTGGCCAATCTAAAATATGGTTTTGGACAATATTGTGATCATGTGACGAATTGCTCCATTGTTGCAAGGTACGCTTTAGAATGGACTCATCAATTGGTTTTGTTAAATAATCATCCATGCCTTTACTCAGTAGACGGTCACGTTCACCACTCATTGCATGTGCGGTTACTGCAATAATTGGTGTTGATTGATTACGACTACCGGAACGAATTGCTCTACAGGCGCTGATACCATCCATAATTGGCATTTGAATATCCATAAAGACAATATCAAAATCCATTTTATTGGCTTTGGCAACGGCTTCGGCACCATTGCTGCACATTTCAATGTGAGTGACTGAATCTGCCAACATTGCACTAATGAGTTTTAGATTCGCTGGATTATCATCGACCGCTAAAATTGACAGGTCAATTTTAGGTTTTGGTTTTTCAATTTTCAGTTGTGGTATTGGCTGCTCAGCTGGTTTATCTAAATAGGCTAATGCATTTACAAGCTTACGGTGATTACACGGCTTTGTGAGACAATGTCTTGCGCCTGCGCTAATTATCTCTTCTTGTAAGCAAGGATCTGAAGAGTTAATTAATACCACTACTGCTGCATCAAGATCATGACTTTGACTCATCTTGTTATACATAGGCGTTAGATTGCTTTCATCGTTCTGGGCGATAATTACGCAGTGATATGGTTGCTTGATATAATTCTGCCACTCGGTTTCGTTAGCACAATGCAAGACATCCAGATCCCAACTATTCAGTAAGGATATTAACGAGCGTGCGGAGTAATTATCTACTTCATAGAGTAAGACTTGTTTACCTTTAAAATCGTTTACAGGTAAGGGCTCTGATAACGATGCCGAGGTAACATTGAACTTAAGTGAGAATTTAAAGTTAGAGCCTTGACCTAAATCCGAATCTAGCGATATTTCACCACCCATAAATTCAACTAAGCGCTGGGTAATAACCAGACCTAATCCGGTACCGCCATAGCGACGCGAGATACTAGTGTCTGCTTGGTTAAAGGCTTCAAAGAGTTGCGCTTGTTGTTGTTCTGAAATACCAATGCCGGTATCACGGATATTCGTTTGAATGGTGACGCTATTATGTGTGGATTCAAGTAATTCAATATGGATATCAATGTTACCGTTTTCGGTGAACTTGATGGCATTGCCCAGTAAGTTAGTGATCACTTGTTGGAATCGGAATGGGTCACCAATAATGCCATCAGGGACATTCTTATCAACATGTAGAGATAGCTCAAGGCCTTTATCATGCACTGTCGGTGCGAGTAATATGGCGGCTTCTTCAATTGTGTCCCGTAGGTTGAATGGGATCTGCTCTAGGGTTAACTTACCCGCCTCAAGCTTAGAAAAGTCGAGAATGTCATTGATGATGCTAAGTAAGTTCTTGGCTGACTTTTCAATGGTCTGCAAGTAATCTGTTTGATTCGGGCTTAGTGATGTTTTTAATAGCTGGCGAGAGAAGCCAATCACCCCATTTAGCGGCGTTCTTAATTCATGACTCATATTAGCCAAGAATTCAGACTTCACGCGTGCAGCTGCTTGCGCACGTTTTTTTGCCATATCCAGTTCAATATTTTGGATTTCAATTTGCTCTAAGGTTTCACGTAGATCTGAAGTCGCTTGGTCAATATTTTGCTGCATTTCTTCATGGTAGGCTGATAACGATTTGGCCATCGAGTTAATACCATTTTTTAGCAGGGCTAACTCACCCGTATGTTCGCCTATTACTCTGGCATCGAGCCGACCTTCTCTGATCCGATCGACAACAGTGACCATGTCGGTAATGGGCTGGGTTACGTTTTTCACTAGTCGCCAAGAGAAGATAAGCGCGGTAAAAAAGCCCAGTAATACAATAAATACCGACACGGTTGTATCGCGGTATTGCAGTAATATCGCTTTATCACGAATGAGCTGTATAGATAAATAACCGAGGATCTGTTCCGGGTTTTCTAAACTTAACGGGAAATTGGTATTGTCAATTTCAGCAATAATGGGAGAACGTAAAATGATGTAATCATCAAGTACTTCAACTTGGGTGGTTTCCGGCAGTTTACTTTTGTCAGGGTTCTTAAGAACGGAAAAATTACGGTGATAATTGCTGGTTACAAACAGCTTATTATTGTTATCAAAAATGGCGATGCTTTTAATCGTCGGCGCAAACTTGCGGTGAGTTAAACCGAGCAGTTTTTTAAGCGATTCACGGCTGTTTTGTAACATGCCGTACTCACTCGCGATGGCCAGTGGCTCAATGATATTGATACCCTGTTCAATAAGCACGGTCTCTAGCTGCTGATAGCGGTTAAAGGTGAAATAGCTGGCTAATAATGTACCGATCAAAACTGTTGGTAAAATCGTCAGTGCCATTACTTTGGCACGAAGTCCGTATTTAGTCATAAAGTCATCTTATTGGTATCTGGTTTAATGCCATCTACAGAAGTTATTTAAAGTATAAAGCGGGAAAGCAGGTTAGAATAATACCCTAATGATGACATAGGCAATAGTTGTATATCAATATGGCGCAAATTTTTAAAGCAAAAAAAGTACAAAAAACTCCGAGTAAAGCGGTCGAGATCACTATTGAAAAGTTAGATCATCAAGGCTTAGGCTTGGGGCGTCTTGATGGCAAAGCGGTATTTGTTGCTGGTGGATTACCTGGTGAACGCGTATCAGTGAATATTATTGAACAAAAAAAACAATACGCAAAAGCGATCTTAAGAAAAGTAATAACGCCATCAGAGCAAAGAATCGAGCCTGCCTGTCTGCATTATGCAATGTGTGGCGGCTGTAGTTTACAAACACTAGATAGCCATGTTCAGGCTAATTATAAGCAAACTGCATTGTTTAGTTTATTACAGAACTTCAGTAAAAATGATGATATTGAATTTGCTGAGCCTATATTATCCAAGCCTTGGCAATATCGTCGTACCGCACGTTTAAGTGTGATGTTCGATCGTAAAGCCAAGCAATTGGTATTTGGCTTTCGTGAACGTAACAGTAAATCCCTAGTAGCAATTAATCAGTGTCCAGTATTAGTACCAGCCTTGTCAGCCTTGATTCAACCTTTACGCGAATTACTTGCTACGCTTAGTGTACGCCGTGATTTGGGCCATATTGAGTTATTTGCGGTAGATTCTGGCATTATTTGTTTGTTCCGTATCTTGAAACCTTTGAAGGATAAAGACCAAGCTTTACTGCAAGCCTTTGCTGGTGAACATCAGTTAAGTATTTACTTACAACCTGAGCCTGAATCGATACTTAAATTAACACCTGATACGCCAGCTGCTTGGTATCAACTCGCCGATGGTGAATTTGAATTAAGTTTTACACCGGGTAACTTTATTCAAGTTAACCCTGTGGTTAATAACCAAATGGTGGCGCAAGCACTCGATTGGCTCGATTTAAGTCCTGAAGACAGAGTATTAGATCTGTTTTGTGGTGGTGGCAACTTTAGTTTACCAGTTGCGCGTTTATGCCATTCAGTCGTGGGTGTGGAAGGTGTTGATGAAATGGTGCGTCAGGCACAAGTCAATGCAATCGCGAATAATGTCGATAATACGCAATTCTACCAAGCGGACTTATCGACTGACTTCTCTAAGCTATCTTGGGCAAAAAGTAGGTTCGATAAAGTATTATTAGATCCTGCTCGAGCGGGAGCTGCAGAAACAGTGCAATATTTACATAAACTAAAAGTGAATAAAATTGTCTATGTATCTTGCAATCCCGCAACATTAGCGCGAGACTCGAAGTTGTTGATGGAAAAGCATTATAAATTAACACGCCTTGGTATGATTGATATGTTCCCACAAACGGGGCATGTTGAGTCAATGGCGTTATTTGAACGCGTTTAGCGCGTGTATTTTTTGGTTTAATCTTGTTAGGAATTAAGACATGGTTGCGGTACGTGATTCTCATTTGACCAACCCGGAAGACTTTGATGCGAAAACCTGGACGTCTTCGTTAGCACTCACCTCGACAGAGCAAGATGAATTATTTGAGTTGTATTCTCAATTAGCATTAAAAGAAACTGCTGACCCCCTAATGGATGAAGCCGTTCCTGATTTCCCGTTACTTGCTTACGGGGTGGAAATGGTCGAAATATTGATGACCATGGATATGGACATGGATACCTTAAAGGTCGCTTTACTGTATCCGTTTTTTCATGCAAAGTTATATGATAACGAACAAATTGAAACCTTGTTTGGCTGTAAACTCTTACCCTTATTAATTGCCGTTGTAGAGATGGATGCGATCCGTACACTACAAGCAAAATCACAGAAACCATCAGAAAGCCAGGTGGATAATCTACGCCGTATGTTAATGGCGATTGTGGATGATGTACGCGCAATCGTGATCAAATTAGCTGAGCGTATTTGTCATCTTCGTCAGGTCAAAAATGAATCTGAAGAAGAACGCGTATTGGCTGCGAAAGAAATTTCAGATATTTACGCGCCTTTAGCCAACCGATTAGGTATTGGCCAACTAAAGTGGGAATTGGAAGATCTCTCATTTCGTTATTCTCACCCTGATACTTACAAGCAAATAGCTAAATTATTACTTGAGCGTCGTATTGATCGTGAAGAGTTTATCGACAGCTTTGTAGCGCAAGTTAAAACGGGCGTTGAAGCTGCTGGGGGGAAAGTTGAAGTTTACGGTCGTCCCAAGCATATCTACAGCATTTGGAAAAAAATGCAGAAGAAAAACTTGGATTTCACCGGTCTCTATGACGTGCGCGCAGTACGTGTGATAGCCGCTGAATTACAAGATTGTTATGCTGCTCTGGGTGTTATTCATAATTTATTCCGTCCTATTCCCAGTGAATTTGATGACTATGTGGCAAATCCAAAAGCCAATGGTTATCAATCGATTCATACTGTTGTCGCGGTTGGTGACGAGAATAAAGCGGTTGAGGTGCAGATCCGTACTAAACAAATGCACGATGACGCTGAGTTAGGTGTTGCTGCGCATTGGCGTTACAAAGAAGGTGCTGATACCACCAAAAAAGGCAGCTACGAAGAAAAAATTGCTTGGTTACGTAAGTTATTAGCGTGGCAAGATGACATGACTGAAAGCGGTAGCTTAGTAGATGAGTTACGTAGTCAGGTATTTGATGATCGCGTGTACGTGTTTACGCCAAAAGGTGATGTGGTTGATATGCCACAAGGGTCAACGCCGTTAGATTTTGCTTATTACGTGCATAGTATGGTGGGTCATCGCTGTATCGGTGCCAAGATCAGTGGTCGTATTGTCCCGTTCACGTATGAACTACAGACTGGCGACCAGATTGAAATTATAACTCAGAAAAATCCAAATCCAAGTCGTGATTGGTTATTACCGAATCTCGGTTATGTGAAATCTGCGCGCGCAAGAGCTAAGATTAATACATACTTTAAGCGTCTTGATCGCGATAAGAATGTCGCTGCTGGTAAAGACATGCTAGAAGGTGAATTGCATAAACTTAAGCTTCAGCTGTCTGATGCAAGCTGTGCTTTCGAGCGTTTTAACTCTAATACGCTAGAAGATTTATTGGCCCAGGTTGGTAGTGGTGATGCACGTCTTAATCAAGTGATTAACCATATTAAAGTACTGCTATTACAGCCAAGTGCGGAAGAAGAAGATAAGCTTGCGCTAGAGTTAGTTGACCAGCAAGTACAAAAATCACAAAACCAGCCGAAGAAAAAACGTAATAAAGATCATATTGTAGTGGAAGGTATGGGGAATTTGATGACCCATATTGCGAATTGTTGTCAGCCGATACCTGGTGATGACATTGTCGGTTATATTACGCAAGGACGTGGTATCTCGATCCACCGTAATGGTTGTTTACAGTATGCGGATTTAAGTAATCGCCAACCAGAACGTATTATTGATGCGGTTTGGGGCGACGATTTTAGTGGCGGTTATCGTGTCACACTGGTGGTACACGCGACGGATCGTAGAGGTTTATTACGTGACTTAACGACTATCTTTGCTAATGATCGTATCCATGTGGTTGGTATGAATACTCGGACGGATACTAAGTTACAAACAGCGACGTTAGAAATTAATATCGAGCTTTATAATATTGATACTCTGAGCCATTTGACCAACCGTATGAGTCAGGTTAAAGGTGTAATTTACGCTAAGCGTTTAAGATAACTGATTACGTAAAATATGTATCTGTAATTTAGTTATTTATAAAGCCGGCATTGTTATTTCAATACCGGCTTTTACCTTAGAAATAATAAATAGTGATTATTCCAACCGATCGCTGCTTCAAGTATCGCTCTACTCACAAAGTTATTTCCTTTTACTAAATAAAAATAGCACCAAAAACATACTTTAATCCACATATTAGAAATTCTGATCACTTCATTCCTTGATGTATATCTCATTCCCTTTATTTTTCTCGAATACTTTTTCTAATTAGACAGAGTGTTCTGTTTATTTGCGGTAGCGTATGAAAAACATGCTTTAAAGTTGTATAAAGTAATTGAATTTAGGGATGAATTTTGATGAAACTAAGGAAGTTTTCACTGCGCTTTACTGTCGGCACCATGTTTGTGCTTGCTACACTTATCACTGGATTTGTTGCGGTATCTTTGCAATATCATTTCAGCAAAAAAATGGCGATGGAACACACGCTGCAAAGTTTATCTAAGGCATCTTTCGATTTATCCGCATATATACAAAATTTAGAACGTGATGCCTCTAATACAGCACGCTTATTGGTTGCGATGAACCAGATGTTTGATATCCAATCTAATGAGATAGAGCTTAGTAACATTCTTGCCGAAATAATGATTGAAAATTCATTATTTTACAGTATCTATGTTGGCTCAGAGAATGATGATTTTTATCAATTGATTAATCTCGACTCTTCACCGATTGTACGAGAAAAGCTTGCTGCAAACCGGGATGATCGCTGGGTTGTTATCAAGATAACGGGTGATAGACAGAATCGAGTACGTGGTACTTATTATTACGATAGTCATTTTGTATTACGAGACGTAAGTATTAGTGAGAGTAATTATTTTCCAACCGAAAGACCTTGGTATGTAGCTGCGAATACAGATTCGGTATTTAAAACCAAGCCCTACTTATTTCAACATTTAAAAATTACGGGTCAAACTTATTCACTTAAATTTAAAGACAAAAATAACCAAGATAAAAGTAGCATCCTAGGTATTGATATTGTGTTGTCTTCTATCGCAGAAAAGTTGTCGAATAATTCATTTGATTTAAGTGATATTAGCGAAATTGAGTCTTATCTATACATAAAATCTGGCGAAATTATTTCTTCAAGCCGTCAAGCTGCTAAGCATATTACTATCCCCGAATCTGATATGTTGGCGTTAACATCGCAGCAGCGTAGCGTTATTAGCACAGCTGCGACAATAAAGATATCAAACCAAAATGACTGGGTGCCGCTTGATTTTTCTTTAGCCGGAAAACCTCAAGGATATGCTATCGATTTATTGCTGTTGATTGAAGAAATGACGGGGATTGACTTTGAGTTTATTAATGGTTTTTCTTGGTCTGAATTAATCGACAAGTATAACAACGATTCTTTAGATGGATTACATTCATTACTGCAGAATCAAAACAATAGATATTCAGGTGTATATAGTGATCCTATTTATGAGTTTAATTTTGCTTTGGTGACGCGTACGAGTAGTGCGGATGTTCATAATTATGCCGAATTGGCAGGACTGAAAGTTGCGATTTTATCGGGTTGGCCTATGACAGCTAAATTACGCCGAGATTTCCCTCACATTGAGTTGATTGAATTTGTGGATCGAAATGCTGCATTTAAATCTGTTTCGGAGGGGGACACTGACGCATTATTAGATGTTAAACCGGTACTCATTTCTGGATTATCGCAATATTTCTATAAAAATCTTAAGTTGCATGATGATATTATTGATTTAGCAGAACAATTTTCTTCAGCGTTTTACATCTTGCTTAAATCCGAGCATGAGGACCTGATTCCCATTATTAATGCTGCTATAGCTAATATTAGTGCTAACCAGCGAGCGGTACTTGCGAGTAAGTGGCTTGGGAATAAAGTCATATACGACAATATTATGGTGCCTTATCAAGACTTAGTATCGTTAGCTGGATTGCAAGGTCATCATGATCAAATTATTGATCGTGTCATCGAAGGTGAGGAAAAATTAGTTTATATCAGTCCTGTTAAAGTTGGCGTCAGTTCGGAAGAGTTCTTCGCTGTAGTCATCCCGAAAAAAGTGATTTATCAGAAGGTGAATGAGCAGGTAAAAATAGCTATTTTTGTGACCGTTATTTTCATGTTATTGATGTTGCCTTTAGCTTGGTTGTTTGGTGCTCCGATTGTCAGACCAATTCGACAATTACGAATTGAAACGAGAAAAGTACAAGAGCGGCGCTATGATGAAGTGCAATTAGTGGATACGGCGATAAAAGAAGTCTGGGAATTATCTGAAGCAATGATGGATATGTCAAAAGACTTACAGCAATATGAAGCGGCACAAAAAGAATTCTTAGAAGCGTTTATTAAGCTTATTGCACAAGCCATTGATGATAAATCGAAATACACGGCTGGTCATTGTAACCGTGTACCAGAGCTTGGCATAATGTTAGCAGAGGTTACTGAGCAATGTGATTCTGCGTTATTTAAAGATTTTAAATTTGCCAACGCGGATGAGAAACGTGAATTTAGAATTGCGGCTTGGCTGCATGATTGTGGCAAGATCACTACACCTGAATATATTGTCGATAAGGGCACTAAATTAGAGGCAAATTACAACCGTATTCATGAAGTTAGAACGCGGTTTGAAGTGCTGTGGCGTGATGCTGAAATTACCGCGCTCAAACAAAAAATAGCATTACCAGAGCATAAGAGTTCGATTGATGCAGCGCTTAAAGAAAAGCATAAAAAACTGATTGATGATTTTGCGTTTATTGCGGCATCTAATGTTGGCGGTGAGTTTATGAGTGATGATAAAGTTGCCCGTGTGAAGGCTCTATCTGAACAGACATGGCTACGCCATTTTGATGATACTTTAGGGCTCTCTTCGGTTGAAGAATTGGTGAAAAAAGAAGCGTTAAACCCCCATTTCCCCGTTATTGAAAAATTGCTTTCAGATAAAGCTGAACATATTGTTGAGCGAGATCGTAAAGTAGAATTTGACCCTAAATTTGGTATTAAAATGGATGTTCCAGAGCATCAGTATAACTTAGGTGAAGTCTATAATTTAACGATTAGTCGCGGCACGTTAACTGCGGAAGACAGGTATAAGATCAACGAACATATGATCAGTACGATTAAGATGTTAGACAACCTCCCCTTTCCGCCTGAACTAAGTCGTGTCCCGCGTTATGCTTCAACCCACCATGAAACATTAAAAGGCACGGGTTATCCGCGTAAACTGACTGCCGATGATCTTTCTATTCCAGAACGTATCTTAGTGATCGCTGATATCTTTGAAGCCCTGACAGCGTCTGACCGTCCTTATAAGAAAGCTAAACCAGTCAGTGTTGCAGTTGATATCATGTATAAGATGGCCTTGGATCAGCATTTAGATATTGAGTTGTTTAGATTATTTTTACAAAGCGGTACGCATATTAAATATGCGCAAAAATATTTGAAGTCTGAACAAATTGATGAGATTGATTTAAGTAAATATCTGCAACCAGAACAGTTAGGTGAGGTTGATTTAAGTAAAAAATTGACTGCTTAATGGCTATCATAATGTACTGTGGATAATCATGAGATGATCCACAGTACTTTTAAACCCTTCCTCGTTCATTTGTCATGCCTCTCCAAACGTAATGAATATCATTATATACTCACTAACAAATCATTTAATCTCAGTTTATGGTTCTATTTAACGTAATGAGTCAAGATCTCGAGATTTCGCAGAAAAATTGAATTAATAGGATTTATCTTGAAAGAAAAGTACACGATCAATGATTTACAGCATATGGTTGAACAGTTACGTAATCCAGATACAGGCTGTCCTTGGAACCTGCAGCAAGACTTTGCGTCGATAGCTAAATTTACGTTAGAAGAAGCCTATGAAGTGGTTGATGCTATTGAAAATAATGATGTAAAAGGTCTCGAGGGTGAAGTTGGTGATTTGCTTTACCACGTACTCTACTATACCCAATTAGGGCATGAACAGGCGTTATTCAGCTTTGATAGCGTTATTCAACAGCTTGCAGAGAAATTAACTCAACGTCACCCATATGTTTTTGGTGAAATAAAACTACAACACGAATCTGAAGTTATTGCTGCATGGCAAAAACAAAAGTCGAAAGAGCGTGTTGAAAATCATGAAGAATCGGATCAACACAGTGCATTAGACAACATTCCTAATGCATTACCAGCACTAGTTAGAGCGACTAAAATACAACAGCGTGCCGCTGATGTTAAATTTGATTTTGAATCCTATAAGCAAGCATTATCAAAGGTTTATGAGGAAATTGGTGAGGTTGTTGAGGAGGCGGATGCTAGGGTGGTTGATCAGGCTAAACTTGAAGAGGAGTTAGGGGATCTATTGTTCTCTGTTGTGAATGTAACACGCCATCTAAAACACGACCCAGAGCAAGCACTTCGCAAGGCAAATGAAAAGTTTGAAAAAAGATTTAGGCAGGTTGAAGTACTTGCATTACAGAACGGTAAGTCACTAAGTGATTGTTCTATAGGTGAAATGGAGTCGCTTTGGTTGAAAGTGAAATAAAATTACAACACATGATCTACCGCACAGTTATCAAAAAACGGTAATGCTATACTTGTCAACATTGTGGGATGAGGGGGATTTGTTTATAATGTCGTCCCTTCTGGTATATATTCAATAATACACATTTAATCCCTAACAACTTCAGGTTATGTATGACAACTAAGTACGTTTTTGTTACTGGTGGGGTAGTATCCTCATTAGGTAAAGGTATTGCGGCAGCATCATTAGCAGCTATTTTAGAAGCGCGTGGCTTAAAAGTCACAATGATGAAACTAGACCCTTACATTAACATTGATCCGGGCACAATGAGCCCGATTCAACATGGTGAAGTATTCGTAACGGACGATGGTGCTGAGACCGATCTAGATCTAGGTCACTATGAGCGCTTTATTCGTACTCACATGACTAAACGTAATAACTTTACAACGGGTAAAGTATATTCATCTGTGCTTGCTAAAGAGCGTCGTGGTGATTACTTAGGTGCAACCATTCAGGTTATTCCACATATTACTAATGAGATCAAAGAGCGTGTTATTGCTGGTAGTGAAGGCTTTGATGTTGCAGTGGTAGAAGTGGGCGGTACGGTAGGTGATATCGAATCACAACCTTTCCTAGAAGCATTACGCCAAATGGGCGTGCAACTGGGCCGTGATAACACCATGTTTATGCATTTAACATTAGTACCTTATTTAGGTGCTGCTGGTGAAGTTAAAACAAAACCAACACAACATTCAGTAAAAGAGTTACGTTCAATTGGTATTCAGCCTGACATTCTAATTTGTCGTTCTGATCGTAATGTACCAGCGAACGAACGCGCTAAAATTTCGTTATTCTGTAACGTAGAAGAAAAAGCCGTTATTTCACTGAAAGATGTGGACAGTATTTACAAAATTCCTGCGCTATTAAAATCACAAGGTTTAGACGAGCTAATTGTTAATCGTTTCGGTTTAACAGCACCAGAAGC
The DNA here is from genome assembly GCA_000953735.1 of Moritella viscosa. Taxonomy (NCBI): domain Bacteria; kingdom Pseudomonadati; phylum Pseudomonadota; class Gammaproteobacteria; order Alteromonadales; family Moritellaceae; genus Moritella; species Moritella viscosa. The sequence goes on from LN554852.1 coordinate 518,753, forward strand.
CGATCTAGCTGAGTGGGAACAGGTAATTTTTGAAGAAGCTAACCCAACTGAAGAAATCGTTATTGGTATGGTTGGTAAATATATCGAACTGCCAGACGCATACAAATCAGTAAATGAAGCACTTAAGCACGGTGGTTTGAAAAATCGTCTAAGCGTGAAAATTAAATATATTGATTCACAAGATCTTGAAGCGAAAGGCACTGATATTCTTAAAACTGTTGACGGTATCTTGGTACCAGGTGGTTTCGGTGAACGTGGTGTTGAAGGTAAAATTCTTGCAGCCCAATTTGCGCGTGAGAACAAGGTTCCTTATTTCGGTATCTGTTTAGGTATGCAAGTAGCGTTAATCGAATTCGCACGTAATGTTGCAGGTCTAGAAGGCGCACATTCAACAGAGTTTAACCCTCAGACTAAGTTCCCTGTAGTTGGTTTAATTACAGAATGGATTGATGAATCAGGTAACGTTGAAGAACGTACTGGTGCATCAGACCTGGGTGGTACTATGCGTTTAGGTGCACAACTGTGTCACCTGAAAGCGGGTAGTAAAGTAAGAGAAATGTACGGTAGTGCGACGATTAAAGAACGTCATCGTCACCGTTATGAAGTTAACAACAACCTTCTGCCTAAAATCGAAAAAGCAGGCCTTAAAGTAACAGGCTTATCTGCTGATAAGAAATTAGTAGAGATTGTTGAGAATCCGAATCATCCTTGGTTTGTTGCTGCGCAATTCCACCCGGAATTCACGTCAACACCACGAGATGGTCACGCATTATTTGAAGGATTCATTAATGCTGCTGGTGAAAATAAAAAATCATCAACTAGCTAATCAGAGATTTTAATATTAGTGCCGCGGTAACGCGGCATACTTAAATTTTTAATAGTTAAGGAAGTAAAAATGTCTAAGATCGTTAAAATTATTGGTCGCGAAATCATTGATTCACGTGGTAATCCTACTGTTGAAGCTGAAGTTCACCTAGAAGGTGGTTTCATTGGTATGGCACCAGCTCCATCTGGTGCATCAACAGGTTCTCGTGAAGCACTTGAATTACGTGACGGCGACAAAACTCGCTTTTTAGGTAAAGGTGTTCTTAAAGCTGTTGCAGCAATCAATGGTCCAATTGCTGAAGCTCTAATTGGTAAAGATGCAACTGATCAAGCTGCAATCGACCAAGTGATGATCGATCTAGACGGTACTGAAAACAAAGCTAACTTCGGTGCTAATGCTATCCTTGCTGTTTCTCTAGCTAACGCTAAAGCGGCTGCATCTGCAAAAGGTTTACCACTTTACGCTCACATTGCTGAGTTAAACGGTACTCCTGGTCAATACTCTATGCCTCTACCTATGATGAACATCATCAACGGTGGCGAGCACGCTGATAACAACGTAGACATTCAAGAGTTCATGATCCAACCTGTTGGCGCTAAAACTCTTAAAGAAGCACTACGTATCGGTGCTGAAGTATTCCACAACCTAGCTAAAGTTCTTAAGTCTAAAGGCCTAAGCACTGCCGTTGGTGATGAAGGTGGTTTTGCTCCTGACTTAGAATCAAATGCTGCTGCACTAGCTGCAATTGAAGAAGCTGTTAAAGCTGCTGGTTATGAAATGGGTAAAGACGTTACACTAGCTATGGATTGTGCTGCTTCTGAGTTCTATAACAAAGAAGAAGGTATCTACGATCTTAAAGGCGAAGGTAAGAAATTTACTGCTGAAGAGTTCAACCACTATCTTGCTGGTCTTGTTGACCAATACCCAATCGTATCGATTGAAGATGGTCTAGATGAATCTGATTGGGCTGGTTTCAAACATCAGACTGAACTACTAGGTGACAAGATCCAATTAGTTGGTGATGATTTATTTGTGACTAACACTAAGATTTTGACACGTGGTATTGAAGAAGGTATCACTAACTCAATCTTAATCAAATTCAACCAAATTGGTTCACTAACTGAAACGTTAGCTGCAATCAAAATGGCGAAAGACGCAGGCTTTACAGCTGTAATCTCTCACCGTTCTGGTGAAACTGAAGATGCAACAATTGCTGACCTTGCTGTTGGTACATGTGCTGGCCAAATCAAAACTGGTTCTATGAGCCGTTCGGATCGTGTTGCTAAGTACAACCAATTAATTCGTATCGAAGAAGCGCTAGGTGATGCTGCACCTTTCCACGGTCTTAAAGAGGTTAAAGGTCAAGCTTAATTTGCTTAACTGTTAATTCTGAATAGATTAAAAAACCCGCTTTTTAGCGGGTTTTTTTTATGTATACGCTAACCAAACTCCGCATTATATGTGACAATAACTGATTAATTTACAGGATGATTGTCATGCGCCTTCTTTATTTTGTATTAATCTCCATACTCAGCTTGCTGATCTATCATTTTATTGCCGGTAATAACGGGGTGATGGATTACACACGTATCGAACGTGAAGTAATTGTCCAGCAAATGAATAATCAAGTTTTAATCGATCGTAATACTGCGTTAAAAAATGAAATATTAGATTTACGTAATGGGTATGATGCGATAGAAGAGCGAACCCGGAATGAACTTGGTATGATTAAAGAGGGTGAAACCTTTTACCGTATTATTAATGATGACAATTAGGTTACCGAGATGACAGAACAATTCATTGCGGTTGTCCCAGCCGCTGGTGTCGGCGCCAGAATGGGCGCGAGTATACCCAAACAATATTTAATGCTGCAAGGTAAAACAGTGATTGAACACACGTTAACTGTGTTATTAAGTCACCCTCGTATTGCGAAAGTTGTTGTGGCTCTCGGTCCGGAAGATGGCTGGTTTAGTGATATTGCTATCGCCAAAGATCCGGCTATTATCCGTGTTAATGGCGGTAAAGAGCGTGCTGATTCGGTACTCGCAGGATTACAGGCTTGTCAATCGTATAATTGGGTTCTGGTACATGATGCAGCACGGCCTTGTCTTACTCATACTGATGTAGACTGTCTGATTACAGGCGCACTTGCATCTGAATATGGTGCTATTTTAGGGTGTCAGGTTCGCGATACAATGAAACGTACTGATGCTAATGGTAATATTATTGCGACGGTCGAGCGTGATTTATTATGGCATGCGTTAACACCACAAATGTTTCCCGTTAAATTGTTAACCGATGCGTTAACAGCGGGATTAGCGGATAATGCGAATATTACCGATGAGGCTTCAGCCATTGAACGATTAGGTTTAATGCCTAAAATTGTCGTAGGTCGCGCGGATAATATTAAAATTACACGTCCAGAAGACATGCCGTTAGCAACACTGTATCTACAACAGTCTGTGAAAAATAAATAGGGAAAATATTTAATGTTTAGAATTGGTCATGGTTTTGATGTGCACAAATTTGGTAATGCTGGCCCTGTTATGATTAATGGTGTAGCAATCCCTTATAAGCAAGGTTTTCTGGCTCACTCAGATGGTGATGTGGCGTTACATGCGATTTGCGATGCGCTACTTGGTGCTTTAGCGCTTGGTGATATCGGCCATCATTTTCCAGATACGTCGGCGGAATTCGAAAATATTGATAGCCGTATTTTATTACGCGATGTGTTTAGCAAAGTAAAAGAGCTAGGTTATCGCATTGGTAATTTAGACGTCACTATTATTGCACAAGCACCTAAGATTGCCCCGCATATTCAAGCAATGCGTGCAGTATTAAGCACGGATCTTGAAACTGAATTGTCAGCGGTGAATGTGAAAGCTACGACGACTGAAAAACTAGGCTTCACTGGTCGTAAAGAAGGCGTGGCATGCGAAGCTGTCGTACTGTTAATGAAAAATACATAATAAGTGAACATAAATTAATGCAAACTAATCCTAATGCGGAGACATCAATGCTTCCTGAATTTGAATACTTATGTGGCAAACCTAACGTAACTGGTTTTATTAAGCAGGAAGCTGCCGATTTTGTGGTTATTGAAGACCTTGGTTTTGAATTAACCGGTGAAGGTGAACACATCTTTATTTCCATCCGTAAAATAGGTGAAAATACGCAATATGTTGCCCGTGCATTAGCCAAAGCTGCAGGTGTTTCAGGCAAGGATGTGAGTTATGCAGGGCTTAAAGATCGCCATGCTATTACTGAGCAATGGTTTGGTATTCACATGGCGGGTAAAGAAACCCCCGATTTTTCTGTTATTGAAACAGCGCAAATTAAAATATTAAAAATTGTTCGTCATAACAAAAAATTACGTACTGGTGCATTAAAAGGTAATCAATTCACATTAAAATTAACGGACCTAAGCAGTATTGATGGATTAGTCGAGCGTTTAGACAAAATTAAAACCATAGGCGTGCCAAACTATTTCGGTGAACAGCGATTTGGTCAAAACGGTAATAACATTGTGCGTGCACAAGCGATGTTTGCGGGTGAAAAAGTAAAAGATCGTAATAAGCGTAGTTTTTATATTTCAGCTGCACGGAGTTTGATATTTAATCACGTTGTTAGTGAACGTATTAAACAAGGTAAATGGCAAACTGCGATGCCAGGCGATTGCTTCATTTTACAGGGGTCTAATTCTTTTTTTGTGGAAGAAACCTTAACTGACGACATTATTGAACGAGTTGCCCAAGGCGCACTACAATTATCGGCTCCGTTAGTTGGTAAAGGTAACTGCAGTGCGACGAACGAAGCGCTAGCATTTGAAAGCAGCATCATCGCGCAATATCCAGAATTGCTTGAAGGCTTAATTGCAGCGGGTCTTCGCCAGGAACGTAAAGCGTTAATATTACGTCCTCAAAACTTTAGTTACCAGTTAACTGAAGATAGCTTAACAGTGAGTTTCTATCTGCCATCGGGCTGTTTTGCGACAAGTGTTGTGCGTGAATTGATTGAAGAAAAAGTCGTTATTCGTCATTTTGACCAAGCGCCAACATCAGGAACTGTATGATTGAATTGGGTAATACAGGAGTAGCAGGGCAGCGTATAAAAGCGCTGCTTGAAGAACAAGGAATTCGAGAACCGAGTGTGTTAGCTGCAATGCAAAATACACCTCGAAACTATTTTGTTGAAGAAGCGCTGGCGTTACAGGCATGGGGGAACCAGGCCTTACCAATTGGGGCTGGACAAACTATCTCTCAGCCTTATATCGTCGCCCGAATGACAGAACTGTTATTGCAAACTAAGCCAAACAAAGTATTGGAAATAGGTACGGGTTCTGGTTATCAAACGGCTATTTTAGCACAGGTATTTCCACATATTTATTCGGTGGAACGGATCCAAGCGTTGCAATGGCAAGCGAAGCGTCGGTTAAAGAATCTCGATCTGCATAATGTGATGATGAAATATGGTGATGGTTGGCAAGGTTGGCAGAGCAAAGGACCTTTCGATGCAATTATTGTGACAGCTGCCCCCGCTTCCGTTCCGCAAGCATTACTGACGCAATTAGTTGATGGCGGGCAACTAATTTTACCATTAGGTGTCGAATCTCAGGTATTACAAGTGATCACGCGTAATGGTAAAACTTATACCAGTCAAAATATTGAAAATGTAAGATTTGTGCCATTAATTATCGGCGATTTAGCGTGATTTTTTCCAAGCTTGTGGAGTACGGTACTTTTAACTGTTTGTTATTGGCCGTGGCGTTGCGGTTCTTGCTGTGTTACTGAGTATTTAAATGAGATTAGGGAGAATTAAGCGGTGACCATCAGTAACTGGCATTTACGTAATATACGCCGATACCATTTATGGCCTTGTATTGCTCTTGTCTTTTTTTTAGTTCAGTTAGCTGGTTGTTCTACTGCTAATCGTAGTCCCGCGCCTGTCACGAGTGTTCAGGGCTATAAAACAGAGTTAAAATCAACTATCAGTACATCCACGTACCGGGTTAAAAAAGGGGATACATTATATGCAATTGCGTGGCGTAGTAATCAAGATTTCAAGTATCTCGCAGCATTAAATAAGATCCCTAAATCGTTTCAAATTTACCCTGGACAACTACTTAAGCTGAAAGGAAAAATCCCGCCTTCATCTTATAGAAAGCCAAAACTAGTGACAGTGGTTAAAACAAGCAGGACTAAAACCAGTATTAAAGCACCCACTAGGCCATTAGCTAAACCGGTGCCGATAAAAACTGTTACGGCTAAAGTAACTCCTCCGGTAAAAGTTAAAGCACCAGTGAAAGCAAAACCAGTTGTTGCCAAAGTCTCGAAATCAAAACCAAAACCAAAACCAAAACCAAAACCAAAACAGGTTGTTCGTAATAATAAATTGTCATGGGCATGGCCTACGTCGGGTAAATTAATTAGCACTTATTCCAGCAGTAAGTCGGGACAACAAGGGATTAACATCGGTGGTTCATTAGGGCGTAACGTACTGGCTTCTGAATCCGGTCGAGTGGTTTATTCTGGTAATGGTCTGCGTGGTTATGGCAACCTTATTATCATTAAACACAACGATGATTATCTAAGTGCTTATGCCTATAATAAAAAGTTATTAGTTAAAGAACAGCAATGGGTTAAGGCTGGGCAGAAGATTGCAAGTATGGGGAACACGGGACCTAATTCGGGTGCTGAGCTGTACTTCGAAATTCGTTATCGTGGTAAACCCGTTAATCCGATGCGTTACTTGCCCAAACGTTAAGCCCGACCGAAAGTTGTTTATTAGGCTAATCTTAATAGGCTATTTACTTCAGTCAGGGGCCTATACCTAATGAGCAAGATAACTGATGCAGATAAGTTAGACGTTAAAGATCATGATGTATCTGAAAACGATAAAAAAGCAAAGCCAGGGATGGATATATTTAACGATGAACACCTTATCCCTAACGATGCGAAAAGCTTAGATGCAACACAGCTTTATCTTGGGGAAATCGGGTTTTCACCGTTATTGACCGCAGAAGAAGAAGTTTTTTATGCTCGTCGAGCGCTACGCGGTGATGCCAGCTCACGAAAGCGTATGATTGAGAGTAATCTGCGTTTAGTTGTTAAGATCGCTAGACGTTATAATAACCGTGGTTTAGCCTTGCTTGATTTAATTGAGGAAGGTAATCTCGGGTTGATCCGCGCGGTCGAAAAATTCGATCCAGAGCGGGGGTTTCGTTTTTCCACTTATGCAACATGGTGGATTAGACAAACAATTGAACGCGCCATCATGAACCAAACCCGCACCATTCGCTTACCGATCCATGTCGTTAAAGAACTTAATGTTTATCTTCGTGCTGCACGTGAACTCGCGCATGAGTTAGATCATGAGCCGACAGCTGAGGACATAGCAGACAAATTAGATAAACCAGTTGCAGACGTCAGTAAAATGCTGCGTTTAAATGAGCGTATCAGCTCTGTCGATACGCCCATAGGCGGCGATTCAGAAAAAGCGTTATTGGATATTATTTCGGATGATAAAGGCGATGGTCCTGAGCGCTGCACACAGAACGACGATATTAAATTTAGTATTGTGCGTTGGCTTGAAGAGCTAAACCCGAAGCAACGTGAAGTACTCGCAAGGCGTTTTGGCTTGTTAGGCTATGATGCCTCGACACTCGAGGATGTTGGTCGTGAAATTGGCTTAACCCGTGAACGCGTTCGTCAAATTCAGGTGGAAGCATTACGACGTTTACGGGAATTATTAGCACAGCAAGGACTCTCTGTTGAAGCCTTGTTTAGGTTATAAAGTACTGCTAAATAACCTTATTGAGTTGTTAATCATTAAGCTATTCCCTAGTCTTAGTTATTAACACTTTAATCAACCTTTAGTCTGATTTTATTAAAATCAGTCATACTATTTATTCCTTTCTAGTATCTTGTTAACCCTCTATAAACAAGGATTGTTTAAGGACGGTTATGCTATCTATTCATTATTTCATTAAATTATTTTTGACAGTTAGTTTTGTTTTATTTGTCACATCTTGCTCAATACAGCGATTATTTGTTAATAGTGATTTTCCTGCCATCGCGAGTGATGCTAAATTGATTGTATTGCCAACAGACATACACGGTTTATCGGGCTTAAGATCAGATAAAGAAATGATTTTTTATGAGTCGTTTAAAACTGCATTTGGTGAGCAAGCAATAGATACCCCCCAGCTTACTGCACGCTTAAAAGAGAAGGGGTATGCAGATATATCCTGGAAAATGAGTCATGCTATGCATCGTCTTGTAACCAAGAGTGAGGGTTTTAGTTATACAGATGCGTATCACTCAGCGCTTAATAATGGTGAGACGGGAAGTAAATTCAGAACACTCGATAATGAACTATATCATTTAAGCCAATGGTTACTGCAAGCCTATCAACTATCTGCTGTGCCAGAATATATTGCTGTCGCACATATCGATAGTATGGGTGTGTCACAAGCAAGGAATTTGATTAAATATCGGGTGATTGCGGGGATGTATTCTACCCAGCGACAGGCGTTAGAGCGGGTGGTGACTTACGTAGCTGAAAGCCCAAATAATCATACCGCTATTTTGCATGATTTAGATAATCTGGGCTTTTTGATTTATCGTGAACTATTTAATATTTGAATATAGCAATTAAAGTTGTTCTTTTAAACGGTATAACACATCCAGTGCTTCCCGTGGTGTCATATTATCGATATTTAACGCACTGAGATCGTCGATTACTGGGTGAGAAACGGGCGTCGCTACAACTTTTGGGCGTTCACCTGCTACAACAGGTTGGTGTGAGTTTAGTTCTAATTCATTTAGCTTAATTTTAGCCGCATGAATAACCGTTTTTGGGACGCCTGCTAATGCCGCAACTTGCAAGCCATAGCTGCGATCTGCTGCACCGTCCTGCACTGCGTGCATAAATACGATTGAGTCACCATGTTCAACGGCATCGAGATGCACATTGACTAAACTCGGGTGTTGTTCTGTTAACGTAGTTAGCTCAAAGTAGTGCGTTGCAAAGAGGGTATAAGCCTGGATCTTATTCGTTAGGTATTCGGCACATGCCCAAGCTAATGATAAGCCATCGTAGGTACTGGTACCACGACCAATTTCATCCATCAATACCAAACTATTCGCCGTTGCATTGTGCAAGATATTAGCTGTCTCGGTCATTTCAACCATAAACGTCGAGCGACCCGATGCGAGATCGTCTGATGCACCAATACGCGTAAAGATACGGTCTATTAATGACGTTGTTACTTGCTCTGCGGGCACGAAACTACCAATGTGAGCCATCAGGGTAATCAAGGCTGTTTGACGCATGTAGGTCGATTTACCACCCATATTAGGTCCGGTGATGATCAGCATACGGCGTTCAGGGTTGAGCTGCACAGGGTTAGCGATGAAAGGTTCCGTCATTACTTGCTCTACCACTGGGTGACGCCCATTCGTAATGTCGATACCTGGTTTGACACTAATTGTTGGTCGACAATAATGTAAAGTTTCTGCGCGTTCAGCAAAGTTACACAATACATCAAGTTCTGATAATGCCGCAGCGCTGTCTTGTAGTGCGGGAATATACGGTAACAATTTATCCAATAATTGCTCATAAAGTTGTTTCTCTAGTGCCAGCGACTTGCCTTGGCTACTGAGTACTTTATCTTCGTGTTCTTTCAGCTCTGGGATGATGTAACGTTCGGTATTTTTCAGCGTTTGACGTCTGATATATGTTGCTGGCACTTGATCTGACTGCAGGCGACTTACTTCGATGAAGTAACCGTGAACTCGGTTATAACCGACTTTTAAGGTCGGGATACCAGTTTGCTGTTTTTCTCGCTCTTCTAAAGCTTCTAGATAATCTGTGGCGCCTTTGCTTAGCGTGCGCCATTCATCTAACTCTTGGTTATAACCGGGTGCTATTACACCACCGTCACGGATTAATACTGGTGGGTTGTCGATAACGGCGAAAGTTAGCAGCTGTTCTAGTTCACTGAACTCACCAGCTAACTGCTGTAATGAGTTTAAGTGTTCGGCATTGTGCTCTGCTAACAGTTTTTGTAACTCGGGTAACTGCTGGAAGGCATTACGTAAACGCACAAGATCACGCGGGCGTGCAGAGCGTAATGATAAACGCGCAATAATACGTTCAATATCACCAATTGTACGTAGTACCGGCTGGATATCGTTTAATGCACCCACATCAAGTAAGGATTGGATGCTTGATTGGCGTTGTTGTAATACTAAACTGTCACGAATCGGTTGATGTAACCAACGTTTTAATAAACGGCTACCCATTGGCGTTGAAGTATGATCAAGTACTGCTGCAAGTGTATTATCAAAACCACCAGATAGGTTTTGTGTCAGTTCTAGGTTACGGCGAGTTGCTGCATCCATGACGACCATTTGTTCGGTTTGTTCAAGTTTGATCGCGCGAATATGTGGTAGTGCGGTACGTTGGGTTTCTTTCACATATTGCATTAAACAGCCCGCTGCACATAATGCCACGGGTGAGTTTTCAACCCCAAAACCGATCAGATCTTTGGTGCCAAACTGTTGGCATAAAACGTTGCGACCGGTTTGTAAATCAAACTCCCATTCAGGACGGCGACGTAAGCCTTTAAGTTGGTTGATATGTTGCATTGATTCAAATGATTCGCAATACAACAGCTCTGCAGGGGCGGTACGTTGCAGTTCTGCCTGTAGCGTTTCTTCTGACGTAAATTGATTGATCAGGAAACGGCCACTGCCCATATCTAACGTCGCATAACCAAAAGTAATGCCATCATGGAATAATGCTGCTAATAAATTGTCATTTTTTTCGGTGAGTAAGGCTTCGTCACTGACAGTACCAGGTGTCACAATGCGTACTACTTTACGCTCAACAGGACCTTTGGATGTCGCTGGATCGCCAATTTGTTCACAGATCGCTACCGATTCACCACTACGTACTAGCTTTGCTAAATAACCTTCCAATGAATGGTAAGGGATACCAGCCATTGGGATAGGGTTACCATTTGACTTACCACGCTTGGTCAGAGATATACCTAATAATTGCGACGCTTTTTTGGCATCATCATAAAATAACTCATAAAAATCGCCCATACGATAAAAGAGTAAGATCTCTGGTTGCTCAGCTTTTAACTTAAAGAATTGCTGCATCATAGGGGTGTGATTGGTTAAGTCTTGAGGTGCAAGAAAGTTAGGTTGCATAGCGGCTCGGTTTAAAAATAATAGTTGCACCTATAATAACAATGCTAAAGCACGGTGGCGACTGTATTTTTTGTACGTAAGTATGAGCCACTAATAATAATTAAAAAAAATATTCGTTTATTACTTGATACTGTATGAACGAACAGTATACTTGTGCCTATAAATTAAATACTCGATTATGCCTCAGGGGAATAAAATGGACGCGAATAAAGAAAAAGCCTTAGCTGCAGCACTTGGACAAATTGAAAAACAATTTGGTAAAGGTTCTATCATGAAGCTAGGTGATAACCGTACCATGGACGTAGAAACTGTTTCTACAGGTTCACTTTCTCTTGATATTGCGTTGGGAGCTGGTGGCTTACCGATGGGGCGTATCGTAGAGATCTACGGTCCTGAATCAAGTGGTAAAACGACGCTAACATTAGAAGTTATCGCATCAGCACAACGTGAAGGTAAAATTTGTGCCTTTATTGATGCAGAGCATGCACTTGACCCTATTTATGCGGGTAAACTTGGCGTTGATATTAATGAACTATTAGTCTCTCAACCTGATACGGGTGAGCAAGCATTAGAAATATGTGACATGCTAGCACGCTCTGGCGCTGTTGACATTATCGTAGTCGATTCTGTTGCTGCACTAACTCCGAAAGCGGAAATTGAAGGTAACATGGGCGATAGCCACATGGGTCTGCAAGCACGTATGTTATCGCAAGCAATGCGTAAATTAACGGGTAATTTAAAAACGACTAACACCATGTGTATCTTCATTAACCAAATTCGTATGAAGATTGGTGTGATGTTTGGTTCACCAGAAACTACAACTGGTGGTAACGCTCTTAAATTCTACGCGTCAGTACGTTTAGATATCCGTCGTATTGGTTCGGTTAAAGATGGCGACGAGATCACAGGTAATGAAACGCGTGTTAAAGTTGTGAAAAATAAAATTGCAGCACCGTTTAGACAAGCTGAATTTCAAATTTTATACGGTAAAGGCTTTAACCGTAATGGTGAGTTAGTCGATCTAGGTGTTAAAGAAAAACTTATTGAAAAAGCCGGTGCTTGGTACTCATATAAAGGTGACAAAATTGGTCAAGGTAAAGCGAAAGCATCGCAGTATCTTGCTGACAATCAGAATATTGCCGCTGAAATTGACGGTATGATCCGTGCTAACCTGTTGGGTAATAAAGAGCTGGATGTGGCTGAAGTTGCTACTGAAGAAACGGAAACAGAATTTTAATTCTGAGGTTAATGACACAAATATGAATTGAAACAAAGGCAGGTATGGCTAACATACCTGCCTTTGTTATTTTATAGTTGTCGATGATTTTTTGATCATGACAATACCAGTTAGCGCCATCAGTACCAATAATCCTAAGCCGACGTACCCAAACCACTGATCAAACGTTTTATTCCCTGTCCAGCGTAGATAGTGAATATCATACATAGTGTTAAAAATACGACTGTCCAGACCTTGTTGGCGTAGGCTTAAGTGCGACCAATCAAATATGAGCTTTACGCCGGAATCAGTAAATGCGATACCATCTTTGTAGTTTAAAACTAAACCATAGCGTTGTGGATTATGCTTTACAGCATCTTGTAATAAACTAATTATACTTTGTGCACTTGGTTCTGGCAGTATTTGGTTATTGAGCGGGTTAATATGCTGCCACTTATTCTCTATTTGAACACGGTAATGACTACCTAAGATTGTTTGGTTTATTGCTACTGCTTGCCACTCTGGTTCAGGAGAAAGCTGTAAAATAGAGGACAGCGGATTGCGAGTTATTTGCAATTGTTCGTAGGCATCTTTATAACCAGGCTTAATTAAAAAAAACGCACCAGTGAAGGCCCATAGTGTTACCGGCAGAATTAATAAATAGCCAAGGTAGCGATGTAGCTGATAAGTATTCATTGTTGTCTATCTAAGAACGTGAATATGCTATTTTACGGTTTAATAATATCAAAAGCACCTTATGGAAGGTGCTTTTGATATACATTAATGTAACGTGTCTAAATATTGGCGCTTAATATGACATTATTATTTATATGATAAATATAAAAAACTTAGAATTTAGCCGATACTTGTAAGATAAAACCGTCGATACCATAGACGGCTTCATCACCTGTTGAACGGGCTGAATTAAGTCCGCTATCGTTAAATTCACCGTTTTGATAAATACCATAAGCGCCATTTTTGCTAACGGTAGCGGCTAGGTCAATATGTACTAGATCCATCGGAGATATACCAAAACCTAAGGTGAATAGGTCCTCACGGACATCATTTAGATCATGGCGAATACCTGCGCGTAATTGTAAGAAATCAAATAGATTAGCTTCAATACCTGCGCGGGCATAACGTGATTCACTGTTGCTTTCAAACCCTATAGCATCATTTAAATCCATTTCTGCTGTCAGTGTTGCGTAATCATGGTGTAATGCAAAACCTGCCGTCACGAGTGGTGCTAACGTGAAAACCATTTTCTCATTTGTTTGGTTGATACCTTTGTATGCCGTTGTTTCTACTTTAAGATTTTTCTTAAGCATGTTACGGCCACTGACTGCAACGCGGAAGGTATCGTAAAAATCAAAGGCAATACCGGCATCGAGATTGAAATGGCTTTGTTTATCTAACCCATCAAGAAAGCCATCTTCAAACTCACGTAGGCCGTCGTCATTAATTGAAATATCATAACTATACGTGTCGATACGTTGATATTTTGGTGATATACCAATCGATACTTTAGCGATTTTGGCATCCCAGTTCATTGATAGTGCCAAACCAAGATCAGAAACCGATACTCCTGCCAGATTAACTTTGCTATCAAGGTCATCTAAGGTTTGGTTATTTGCTGAATCAATATCATTTTTACTCACTTTTGCTGTCGCGACACTGGTCATATAAGCGTTGCCAAAAAAGGCCACTGATAATGCACTGCTGGGTAATACAATCGCGAAACTGGTACCGACATTAGCGCCCATGCGTTGACCATCAAAATTGCCAAGCGCATAGGCATAAGCTGCAGCCGTTATTGTATTTTTGTTATTGTCATAAGCGTCTTGCGCAGTTTTAACATTCTCTAAGGCACCTAAAAACGCATCCGATGTTTCGGTTTGAACACCAAAAGAGGTGGGGGCATAGCGGGTATTACCATTATCACTGTATGGAATTGCTGGCAGAATGAGACCAATATAATTATCTTTGCCTTGACCTAATAATGCAGGGTTTACAAAAGCTGCAGTAACAAAGTCCGAAGACGCGACACCAGCTCCCCCCATTGCATCATTACGGGCATCAAAATACAGCTGAGAAGCAAAAGTGGTTGGTGCGATAGCGCACGTTAGTGCTGAAATAATAAATATACGTTTCATATCAATCCCTGATTTTTATACGGTGCCATGTTTGTTAGATAAGCGTTTATTAGGTAAATAATTAATGCGAAAATATGTTGATTAATCCTTTAATCAACGAGCTATATCGCTTGATGTATGGTTAATGATATCGGTTGTTCGATAGATCAATATTAGCACTGGATGAGATGAACTTAAGTTTGATGTTAAGTACTAGATTACAAGAATGAATTTGTGATCCTGATCTTTTCAATGTAATTAACGACGATTTAGTTAGATTGGTTTTCTCAGCCTTGTATCTCACTAATATAGCGCGTATAAATAGCTGCACTTATACTGAGATAATCAGTAAAGCAATATAAAAAACTTATCGCGCGGTTTGCTAAAGCGGTAAATGAAGTAGCAAAGCATTAGGTTGTTTTCTCATGCTTTGCTCGGCTAATCGATAGCACCATTGTTTTCATGACTGGAAACGGTAGAAAGATGTAGGTCTTTAGCTAAATATCACCATCAAGTTTGGTTATATTTAGCTATTATAGAAAGAATAAAAACAATAAATAAGAGGCTATTTTTGTGCTTGAAGAAAACTATGAACAGCAATTAACAAAATTATTACCTTGGCAGAAAGTGAGTTTTATTGCGTCACTTGCTGAGCGCTGCTTTCCGAATTACAAATTATTTTCTGAAGCTTGTGAAACCGGTGATGCAAAGCAGTTCCGTTTATCATTAGATCTGTTTTGGGAGTCATTAACGGTTAAGAACAGCAAAATTAATTTTACTATTCAATTTGATCGCTTCGAACCGATTATTCCAAATGTAGACAAATTTGATGTTTATGGTGTTTACCCTGCACTGGATGCATGCGTGACTTTAAACAGTGCTTTTAATAGTTTAGTAGGCCCTGATCCGGATGTGAATGAAGCGATTAATGCGTCGCGAGTATCAATTGGAACTGTTGCAAGTTATTTAGAAGCGTTGGCTGGTGAAGAGCTTGAGGACGAGGTGATTTTCGCTGACGAGTTAATGCAAGAAGAGCTTGAATTTCAGCAAGCGGTGTTGGATTTACTTACGGTACAGAAATCACCAGAGAGCATGAAGACGTTACGTCAGTTTGCTAAAAATGATGGTATTTCTAATATTGGTATTACCTTAGATTAATTGTTTGAAATTTCATTTAATAGGCGTCATCACTGGTGAGACGGCAGTCTAGGGCTGGCTTAAAAGGTATTTTCCCATCTTTTTTATGGTGTTTTTTTGTACATAGAATGAGATTAGTGTGAGCGCTACCCCATTTGTTGATTATTCTCTCAGCAATTGACTTAATTAAGGCGATAAATCCTTTGCGGTCAACGGTTTTTTTGAATACAGTGTTTAACAGTTTAATGTTATTGAATAGTGGAAAGGACATTCTTATGAATAAAACTCAATTAATCGATGCAGTTGCAGCGAAAGCAGATTTAACTAAAGTACAAGCTAAAGCAGCACTAGAAGAGATCCTAAATGCGATCACTGATAGCCTTAAAGAAAAAGAAGCTGTACAGCTAATTGGTTTCGGTACTTTTAAAGTAAGCGAACGTTCAGCACGTATTGGCCGTAACCCACAAACGGGTGAAGAAATTCAAATTTCTGCAGCTACAATTCCTGCATTCGTTGCTGGTAAAGCACTGAAAGATGCGGTTAAAAACGCAAACAAATAAGCATTATCTTTTATTAATTTAAAACGTAATGAAAAAAGCACCTAACTTAGGTGCTTTTTTATTATCTGTGATTTATGTCATTATAAAATATAAGCAGACTAAAAGGTGATTTTAGGCTTCTTTTTATCAGCAGGTTGAACGCGCACACGTTGAATCACATTGTTTTCGATCTCTAGTACTTCCAATGGGTGACCTGCAATTTTTAAGCTGATATTCGATTCTGGGATTTCTTCCAAATACTCCAAAATCAAACCATTCAATGTTTTCGGACCATTGGTTGGAAAGTGCCAGTTCATCTCTTTATTAATATCACGCACGTTTGCCGTACCATCAATAATATAACTGCCGTCAGGTTGCGCCTCAATTTCTTCACTCGCTGAAGGTGCCATGGTCGTGGTAAAGTCACCTACAATTTCTTCTAAGATATCTTCGAGTGTCACCAAGCCTTGGATGTCACCGTATTCATCAACAATTAAGCCGATACGTTCTTTTTTACGTTGGAATTTTAATAACTGTACGTTAAGCGGTGTTGCTTCAGGAATGAAGTACAGCTCTTTTACAGCTCTGAGTAGCGTTGTTTTATCAAACTGTTCTTTCAGTAATAGACGTAATGCATCCCGGGTATGCACAAAACCGACTGCATCATCGATAGTGTCACGGTATAGCAATACCCTTGTATGTGAAATATTACGTAATTGGCGTAACAGGGTTTCCCAATCATCGTTAATATCAATGGCGATGATCTCGTTACGTGGCACCATTATGTCATCTACTGTTACTTTTTCTAGGTCAAGAATACTGATCAGCATATCTTGGTGACGTTGAGGGATCATTGCCCCCGCTTCATGCACAACGGTACGTAACTCTTCTGAGCTCAGGGCTCCATTGTCATTATGATTGACATTAACGCGCAATAGGCTCAACAGGCCATTAGAGATGATGTTTACCAGCCATACCAATGGATAAAATAAGGTTAGCATCGGGCGTAATAATAATGAGCTTGGAAATGCGACTTTTTCTGGGTGCAGTGCCGCTAATGTTTTAGGCGTCACTTCAGCAAAAATAAGGATAACGATCGTTAAGAGGCCTGTTGATACGGCTAAACCAAGCGCTTCATTTTCTGCAAATAAACGCATACCAATAATCGTTGCGATGGAAGAAGCTAAGATGTTAACTAGGTTGTTACCAATAAGAATAAGACCAATTAAGCGATCTGGTCTGTCGAGGAGTTTTTCTACACGTTTCGCACCCGTATGGTTACTTTTAACCAGGTGCTTAAGCCTGTAACGATTGAGGGACATCATGCCAGTTTCTGAGCTAGAGAAATAAGCTGATATAAGAATTAAAATAGTCAGGAGACCAAACAAGGTCCCCGTTGATATGTCGTCCAAGTGTTATCCTTTGATTACGCGAGTGTATAATAATTAATAGATGTCTGTTATCTGTGTCGCTAAGTATTAATGGAGGAGAACCTCTTTTACAAAGCGAGATCCGAAATAGGCCAGTGACAGCAGTACAGAACCAAATAATGTACCAAAAGCAATCTTATTACTACGCCAGCCTTGTTTAAAGTGACCCCAGAGTAAGACTGCATAAAAAAACCAAGCTAAAATAGATAGTATGGTTTTATGTGCTTGAGTGTGGGTAAATGCATCTTCAAAAAAGACAAAACTTGTCACTATTGCAATTGATAGCAGAATTAGGCCAATAGTTAATAACCTGATGAGTTGTTTTTCTATGGTCATTAACGATGGCAGTGCTGGGTGCATTGCGATTGGACGTTTGTGCTTGAGCTGATAATCTAAGTAAGCCATTTGCAGGGCGAGTAAGCTTGCAACAATGAAAGCGGCATATGCAAATAGGATCACGATAATATGGACAACAAGTGGCGTATTATTACTTAAGTTGGATATGTAAATCGTTGGTAACAAATAGCTTATAGCAATGACAATGGTCGAAAAACCATACACGATAGGTAATAAAGGTAATATTTTAAATTTATTGATCGACAGTGTCATGATAATCGAGATTAGCAAACTGATGAGTGCTGCTACATTGACAATGCTCAGGTTAATCCCTGCGGTCGTCACAATATCAAAGCCCATCCAGAATAGATGGCAAAGTGTCGCACCTGCGCCTAAGGTAAAAATAGTACGTATACTTACCTGCTGTTCTATAGTTAAGGCTTTAATGCAATGATAAATTGCAGCTATATAGAAAATAATAGCGCCAAGAGCAAACAGTTCCATAGGGCTCACTTTAATGTTGATTTATATGTAATTATGCAGTCCAGTATACGCTTGCTGTACCTATAGAGCTATATTCAAATGCATTATTTGGAAAGGAAAATATTATTTTTTTATAAAACAATACCTAGCCACACCTTGAGAGTGTGATTTTTGCCCTCAAATAGGGTTATAATCATTAGCAAGAATTGAATTTAATCTAATTTAAAACGGATAACGTCATGTTTGAGAATTTAACCGATCGCTTATCGGCCACGCTGAAAAACGTCAGCGGCCGTGGTCGTTTGACTGAAGATAACGTCAAAGACACACTACGTGAAGTACGCATGGCGTTACTCGAAGCGGATGTTGCTTTACCTGTCGTACGCGCATTTATTAAAAATGTGAAAGAAAATGCCTTAGGGCAAGATGTATCTAAGAGTCTGAATCCAGGCCAAGCCTTCATTAAAATTGTTCAAGCAGAGCTTGAGTCGGCTATGGGTGACGCCAACGAAATATTAAATCTTGCTGCGCAACCGCCAGCAGTACTAATGATGGCAGGTTTACAAGGTGCGGGTAAAACCACGTCTGTAGCCAAATTATCACGCTTCTTAAAAGAACGTGAGAAAAAGTCAGTATTGGTTGTAAGTGCTGACGTTTATCGTCCAGCGGCAATCAAACAACTAGAAACATTAGCAGCAGAAGTTGATGTTGAATTCTTCCCAAGTAATATCGACCAAAAACCGGTTGATATTGCGAATGCAGCAATCGAATACGCACGTAAGTCATTTATTGATGTTGTGATTGTCGATACTGCGGGTCGTTTACATGTCGATTCTGACATGATGAAAGAGATCCAAGACTTACACGCTGCGATTAACCCCGTTGAAACACTGTTTGTTGTGGATGCGATGACAGGTCAAGATGCGGCAAACACAGCTGCGGCATTTAATGAGACTTTACCATTAACGGGTATTATCTTAACAAAAGCAGATGGTGATGCGCGTGGTGGTGCTGCATTATCTATTCGTCATATTACGGGTAAACCTATTAAGTTTATCGGTATGGGCGAAAAAATTGATGCATTAGAACCTTTCCATCCAGAACGTATTGCGTCTCGTATTTTGGGCATGGGTGATGTGCTATCACTTATCGAAGAAGTTGAGCGTAAAGTAGATAAAGACAAAGCGGAAAAACTGGCGAAAAAAGTTCAAAAAGGTAAAGGCTTTGACTTAGAAGATTTCCGTGATCAGCTTGTGCAAATGAAAAGCATGGGTGGCATGATGGGCATGATGGATAAGTTACCGGGTATGAACCAGGTTCCAGATGCTGTCAAAGACCAAATGGATGATAAGTTAACTAATCGTATGGAAGCTATTATTAACTCTATGACTCCCGCAGAGCGCAAACGTCCAGAGATTATTAAAGGTTCACGTAAGCGTCGTATCGCGGTGGGCTCTGGTACACAGATCCAAGATGTGAATAAGCTGCTTAAACAGTTTACGCAAATGCAAAAGATGATGAAAAAAATGTCGGGTAAAGGCGGCATGAAAAAAATGATGGGTAAAATGAAAGGTATGATGCCACCAGGAATGGGCGGCGGCATGGGCGGTATGGGCGGTGGTAAAGGACCGTTTGGTTAACAACACCGTGGTTTAATCCCTTCCTTATATATGTATTTTTATTCGAGGCCTTGCTCATTAATAGCAGGGCTTTTTTATTTCCGCAGATTCTTGCTAACCTGCTTTGATTGGTGTAATTGCAACATAATGATTGTTTATAGTATAAATAGCGCTAACTAAAGTGATCATGGCACACAATAAGGTTGCATTTAGTTAAAATAAGAGTAAAATTGCGCGACTTCGAATCGTCTCATTCGTGAGTACTATTTGAACTATGGGACCTTGTCAGTGCAAGGTCGGAATACACATTTAATTTATAAAGAGGACGATATGGTAACTATTCGTTTATCTCGTGGTGGTTCTAAGAAATCACCTTTCTACACAGTTGTTGTTACAGACAGCCGTAATGCTCGTGATGGTAAATTCATCGAGAAGCTAGGTTTCTTTAACCCAATGGCTGCTGGTCAAGAAGAACGTGTTCGTCTTGACAACGTGAAAATTGAAGCTTGGGTTGCTAAAGGCGCTACAGTTTCAAACACAGTTGCTAAGTTAATCAAAGACGCTGCTAAAGCTGCTTAATTATCTTAAGGTAAGGAGATCTTGTGAGTTCAACTGACAAACCTATGGTAGTTGGTCGTCTTGGTGCTGTTTACGGCATTAAAGGCTGGATGAAAATCAACTCCTTTACCGATATTCCTGAAGGAATCTTTAACTATTCACCTTGGCTCATTGAGCAAAAAGGCGAATGGGTTGAAGTGGCGATTGAAGATTGCAAACGCCATGGCAAAGGTTTAATTGCTAAGTTAGTCGGCATTGATGTTCGTGAAGAAGCGCAGTCCCTTACGGGTGCTGAAATCGCTATTCATGCGGATCAACTTCCAGATTTAGAAGATGAATATTACTGGCGTGACATTATTGGCTGCTCTGTTGAGACAGACAAGGGTTACACGTTAGGTAAAGTCACTGATATGATGGAAACCGGTTCTAACGACGTATTAGTAATTAAAGCGAATGCAACAGATGCCTTCGGAAAAAAAGAACGGTTAATCCCGTATCTTGAAGGGCAGGTAATTATCAATGTTGATATTACAGCTCAAAAAATTATTGTTAATTGGGATCCGAGTTTTTAAGACTCGTTGTCAGCGGAGGCTAGTATGTGGTTAGGGGTTATAAGCCTTTTTCCAGAGATGTTTGATGCCATCACTGAGCAAGGAGTTATCGGTCGAGCAATAAAACGCGATCTGCTTAAGTTCCAAACATGGAACCCTAGGGATTTTGCCCACGATAAACATAAGACGGTCGATGATCGCCCTTATGGTGGTGGCCCAGGCATGTTGATGATGGTTCAACCATTACGAGATGCTATCCATGCAGCAAAACAGGCAGCAGGTGGTGAGGCGAAAGTTATTTATCTTTCACCGCAAGGACGTAAATTGGATCAAGCTGGCGTACTGGACTTGGCAACAAATGAGAAGATGATTTTTATTTGTGGCCGTTATGAAGGTATTGATGAGCGTATCATCCAATCGGAAGTTGATGAAGAGTGGTCTATCGGTGACTTTGTGTTAACTGGTGGAGAACTTGCCGCAATGACGATTATTGATGCTGTCTCACGCATGATTCCTGGTGTTTTAGGCACTCAGGCATCCGCAGAGCAAGATTCGTTTGCAGATGGTCTTTTAGATTGTCCGCATTATACGCGTCCGGAAGTGTTAGATGGTATGGCTGTTCCTAAGGTTCTCCTTAGTGGCAATCATAGTAAAATTAGCCAATATAGACAGAAACAGTCTTTAGCTCGAACGTTAGAACGACGACCTGATTTATTAAGTAACCTAGCTCTGACTGATCTGCAAGAAAAACTTCTTGTTGAGATCGTTCGCGAAAGTCGCGAGTTAAAGTAGAGTTTTTCAGTTTATTCTAGGGTATAGAAAATGAGCAACATTATTGCACAGCTCGAACAAGAGCAAATGAAAACAGATCTACCAACTTTTGGCCCTGGTGCTACTGTTGTAGTACAAGTAAAAGTTGTTGAAGGTGATAAATCACGTCTACAGGCTTTTGAAGGCGTAGTTATCGCTAAACGTAACCGTGGTCTGCACTCTGCATTCACAGTTCGTAAAATCACTTCAAACGGTGAAGGTGTGGAACGTGTATTCCAAACACATTCTCCAGTGGTAGCAAGCATCACTGTTAAGCGTCACGGCGATGTTCGTCAAGCTAAGCTATACTACCTACGTGGTCTTACTGGTAAAGCTGCACGTATTAAAGAAAAATTGGGTAAGCGTAAAAGCAAATAATCCATTTTTCATGCAGTTTAAGGTCCGTCTTCTGACGGGCCTTTTTTTTGCCTGCGATTTATCATCATCACATTTTGATAGATTAGATATTAAAGTGTTTTTTGAGTAGCTGATGCGTAAAGGCCTTTTTAAGATAGAAGCCACGCGGTCGTACCTGAATGATCTCTCCCTCGCTGCCATACGCCTTTGTACGGACCTTATTATTTGCTGCCTTAGGGCGAAGCTGTAAATATTTACCGTGACGTGCAGTGATCTGTTCTACCTGTCCAAGTGCGATCATATCCATCAGCTCTTCCCAATCTTCTTGTAATTGCATATTTTCAAGTGCATCGGGCTGCCATAGTAGAGGTGAGCCTACGATACGTTCTGCGATCGGAATATCGCGTTCACCGAGTACTGGTATCCATAGCACTTGTTTTAGCTTATTAGCCACATTACAGGTTGACCAAGTAACGCCGTGATTACCGGTTAAAGGGGCTACGCAGACGAAGGTTGTTTCAAGTGGTTTACCTTGTGTGTTAATTGGAATAGTTTTCAATTCTACCCCTAATTCAGGGAAATCTTGAATTGGTTTACTGCCCGCGGTTGCCCCAAGGTGCAGTTCTAAGAGTTGTCCAATCCAGCCTTTTTCTTTACGCAGATCACGGGGCACACTGAGTTGGTGTAATGTGGCTATTTGTTGCAAGTTGAATCCGGCAATGGCTTGTGCGCGATCCATAAGCTCATTGATATCACGGGGTTCGTTAATTAGTGCAGGCATATCAAGTTATTCTTATATCTCAAGGTTTCTACTAGCAGAATAACACTTTTAAATCTAGCTGTTAACGGTCGTTTTTCATACAAAGTGAGATAAGGATCTTGTTTTTATGTTACGTAGATGTTTCAAGTGAACGGTTTGTTTTAAGTTGTTGTTTTAAATGGTTTTTTATTATCGTTATGATGAGTGTGGATATGTTAACCCAATATAGTAATGTCACATTTCCCCAACTTAGAGATGTCACATTCTGATAGGATCTGTTCCATTAATAATCCTCTTCAGAGCTATGTGTCATGCTATTTGCTATGAGCCAAAAAGAATTAAATCGTGTTGATGTTATTCGTGACGTTTGTGAAAAGCGTTTAACCCAAGTAAATGCTTCAAATATCCTTAACTTAACGCGACGGCAGGTTCAGCGGTTAGTAAACAACTTTCGTAAAAATGGGGCGCAAGGGTTAGCCTCATTGAGAAGAGGAAAACCAAGTAATCGACAGTTTTCACCTGCGTTTAAACAAAATGCACTGCGTATTATCAAAGATAAATACGCAGATTTTGGCCCTACCTTTGCAAATGAAAAGCTACTCGAACAGCACGGTATTAAGCTTTCAGCAGAGACGTTACGTCACTGGATGATTGGTGAGGGCTTATGGAAATCCCGAGCAAAGCCTAAGAAAAAGACCTACCAGCCCAGGTATAGACGAGAATCTTTAGGTGAGCTTGTTCAGATTGATGGTTCACATCATGACTGGTTCGAAGGCCGCGCCGAAAAATGTTGTCTGCTGGTATTTATTGATGATGCCACCGGTAGATTAATGACATTACGCTTCAGTGAGGTAGAGTCAACATACGACTACATGAATGCGACGCGAGAATATATTGAGCAACATGGAAAGCCAGTGGCTTTTTACAGTGACAAGCATTCCGTCTTTAGAATCAATAAGAAAGCGCCTCTTAGTGGTAATCAGATGACACAATACGGTCGTGCGTTGTATGAATTAAATATCGATTTAATTTGTGCTAACAGCTCTCAAGCTAAGGGGCGTGTTGAAAGGGCAAACAAAACCCTGCAAGACCGGCTAATCAAAGAAATGCGACTTGCAGGTATTGATTCAATGGAGCAAGCGAACGCATGGCTGCCTATTTTTATTGAAGATTTCAATCACCGCTTTGGTCGAGCACCGCATAGTTTAGAAGAAGCACACCGCCTATTACGGGAAAGTTCAGAAGAGCTAGACGACATATTTGCGCGTCAAAAGACCCGTAAGGTATCGAACGCGTTAACATTGCAATACGACAAAGTGGTTTACCTGATAGAGCCTACGGATGCGACAGCGCGTTTAGCAGGTAAGAACGTCATGATATATGACTACCCGGATGGCACGTTGAGCATAAAGCATTGTGGTAAGGCATTGCCTTATCAAGTCTTCGATAAGCTGCGACAGGTGAATCAGGGGACTGTTGTTGATAATAAACGGTTGGGAGCAGCGTTGTCTTTTGCTAAACGAAGTCGGGAAGAAAGAAATGACACGTTGGAGCGAACGAGAAGCGCGAAAACATTCAGCCGAACAGCACAAAAAAGAGCACGACAAATCAATCCTATTTTACGCGAATCACTAGAACCGGATAAATAACAAATGTGACATTTCTACTTTGGTAAACTATGTGACATTTCTAACTTGCTTTTACAATGATGAGTGTGGATAATTTCACCCTTTTTTTATTATGTTAAATGGTAATAATGTAAACACCTCACAAGGTTATCCACAGAAAAGGTGGATAACTTGCTATTTTGCCCCCTGCATTTGTTAATAAATATCGAAAGTAGCGATTAATAAGACTACTTATCTCGGTTTTTATTACTTTTCCACACATGTAATGTGTATAACTATGCATATTGTGGATGAGGAGGGATATTATTGGCATACTGGTGTTTTATTAGTCAACTGAGCGTAAGGTAAATGCCAATACATTGGAATTAAAAGTAGAATTTTACTTTTCATCTCATGTTTCTTTTAAGCTATTTATCATACATGGTTCCATGTAAAGAAAGGGGAGTTGTTTTAACAAAGCCGCTTAGAAGTTCTAAATTAGAGTGAAATAGGCGGTATTTTGTCTTTGTAAATAGATCTTTGGTAAAACTGCAGGTGTAAATTTGCTGCTCATTGATTTATATGAAACAATCAAGTTAACTAAGTTCTACCCTTAAGGTGCTAATGTGATTGATAGCGATGGCTATCGTCTTAATGTAGGCATCCTAATTTGTAATCGTGAAGGTCAAGTTTTATGGGCTAAACGTTGTGGGCAACATTCTTGGCAATTTCCGCAAGGTGGTGTAGATAATGGAGAGTCTGCAGAGCAAGCAATGTATCGAGAACTATATGAAGAAGTTGGACTCAAAGCGAAACATGTTTCGATTCTAGCCACTTCTAAAACATGGTTGAAATATAAATTACCAAAGCGATTAGTCAGATGGGATAGCAAACCAGTCTGCATTGGGCAAAAGCAAAAATGGTTTTTACTGCGTCTGGAAGCGGATGACAGTCAAATCGACTTCAAATGCACAGGACACCCTGAATTTGATGATTGGCGTTGGGTCAGTTATTGGTATCCTGTACGTCAGGTTGTATCGTTTAAAAAAGACGTTTATCGTCGTGTTATGAAAGAGTTTGCACCTGTGGCATTACCTTTTTTACGCAAAGACATTAAACGTAAACGACGTTAATGTTAAATAATGCCTGCGTATTGAATTGTGATACGATTCAATGCAAAGGCATTACTTATTCACTGAACTTTTCTCCATTCCAGTACTCCTAATTTCTCTCTCTCATGCTTTGGTTTAATTTATCTTACTTTACCGATTCTGTTGCGGCTAATTCTATGTTGTGGCAAAAATTTGGTGTAAGGTGTCTTTTATAAATAATAACGAATGTATTAATATATAAATGCATGACTTACGTTATTTTGTAACTTCATTGCCTTAGCATAGGTGATCACTTTCTTTTACTCAGGAACTCAATAATGTCGCAGACATATCTACAATATCCAGAAATTGATCCTATTGCGATCAGTCTTGGCCCGATTAATGTTTACTGGTACGGGTTAATGTATTTACTTGGCTTTTTATTTGCTAATTGGATGGGTAATCGACAAGCAGCTAAACCAGGTAGTAGTTGGGATAAAGAAGAAGTGGGTGACTTATTATTTTACGGTTTCCTTGGGGTGATTCTTGGTGGTCGTATTGGTTACGTGCTGTTTTATAACTTTGGTTTATTCCTTGATGATCCAATGTATTTATTCCGTATTACGGATGGTGGCATGTCATTCCATGGCGGCCTGATTGGTGTATTGTTAGCGTTTGCTTATTTTGGTCGTAAGACCCAGCGTTCATTCTTTGTTATTGCCGATTTTATTGCCCCTATGGTACCGTTTGGCTTAGCGGCTGGACGTATTGGTAACTTTATCAATGGCGAGTTATGGGGACGAGTGACAGATGTGCCTTGGGCTATGATCTTCCCAACTGGTGGTGATTTACCGCGTCATCCGAGTCAGTTATATCAGTTCGCAATGGAAGGTGTATTACTGCTTATTATCTTGCAAGTGTTTGCACGTAAACCACGTCCAGTTGGTGCTATCTCTGGTCTGTTCTTATTCGGTTACGGTATTTTCCGCTTTGTTGCCGAGTACTTCCGTCAACCAGACTCACAACTAGGGTTGTATTTTGATTTGATTAGTATGGGACAGATTCTATCGACACCGATGATCTTCCTTGGTGCGCTTATTATGTTTATTGCTTACAAAAAGCCAACCTTGTTTACAGGTAAACAAAGCAAATAATTGGTTTACACAGATAAAGAATGAAAAAGGTGTTAACTAAATTTAGTTAACACCTTTTTATTTTAACTATCTATCAGTGTTTACACTGAAAATGGATATTTGATCACATCATGATGCTGATAATCAGTCACCTCGAAATCGTCCAACGTCACCCATGTCTCTAGATCTTCTAGTGTTTTAATTTTTGGATTAATGTGTAATTTTGGCAGTGGTAACGGCTCGCGTTTTAATTGTACGTCACGCATCAGTTCTAACTGATCTTCATAAATATGCGCGTTAACAATCTTATGGTATGCCTGACCGGCTTTATGACCAGTGATTTGTGCCACTAACGCTAATAATACATGTACTTGTACCATATTAAAGTTTAGGCCTAGGGGCACGTCACACGAACGTTGAGTACTGTTTAGGTATAACGTATCACCGAGCAGTGAGAAATGGTGGCTGTACATGCAAGGACGTAAACAACCCAGTTCAAATGCACCCGGATTAAAGAAGGTTAAAATCTCGCCGCGGTTATCAATGCCGTTTGATAGGTCATCGATGATTTGGCGTAGTAAGTCGACTGTACCGCCTTGTGGTTTTACCCAGTTACGTGCACACGCACCGTACACATAGCCCATGTCGTCTTCACCTTTACGGTGTGGGCTTGCCAACCAAACTGGATTTTCATTGGCATTTGCATCCCAGGTTTTGGTACCTAATGCACGAAAGTCTGCGGCATTATCATAACCACGGATGTAACCAATTATCTCGGCAATGGCTGATTTCCAAAAGCTTTTTCGCGTGGTGACTAATGGAAATACATTATTCGCCACGTCATAAGTGAGATCAGCATTGATTACAGTTAAACAGCGTTTTCCGGTACGTTCATTTTCAACCCACACACCCTGTTCCACGATTCGTGTACATAAATCAAGATACTGTTTCATCGACTACTACCCTATTCTTATTGTTATACATTAATTATTGTGCATTAATTTGCGTGGACGGGATCTTTACATAGATTAGCAGGGGTTACAAATCGGATTTATCAAAGACAAGCAATTATCGCTGACTTAATATCAGCGATAACGAAGATGTTGTAGATAAGCGGTATTAGCGGTGTTCGAGTTGCAGCGCTTGTGCATTAAAACGTTTTTTGTTTTTATCAGTGAATTGAGCGAGGTCTAATACGATCAAACCATCAATACAATGATTAAAACTGGGATCAATATTGAAATCAAAGATCTGTACACCACCAGGTTTACACAATTTGATATATTGCTTAAAGAGTGTCGGTACACTAAACCCCATGTGGTTGAGCTGGGCCTTTAGGATGGTCATACCTTCTTCGGCATCGACATCAGCAAATAAATCCGTTAAACGTGTATTTGCTTCTTCCGACAATCGGAATGGCATAGTGGCACTCGCGACATTGGTATTGTTACCGTAGAAATGTTGATAATAATAGACCAGAAGTTCTTTCGCGGGCTGTGAGTAACTGTTACTGATACTCACAGTACCAAACAAGTAGCGACAACCGCTGTGTTGAATGATGTATTCCATGATCCCTTGCCATAGGTATTCAAGGCTGCGGGTTCCCCAGTATTTGGGTTGAATAAAGCTACGGCCCAGCTCAATTCCGGTTGCCAAATAAGGTGTCATTGCTGCATGGTAATCAAATAATGTAGCACTATAGAGTTGCTGCTTTACGTTGATGCTCTCAATCTTATTTGTTTCTAATAAGCGATAGGCGCCGATTAACTCCAGTTCCTTATCATCCCACAATAGAATGTGGACATAAGAATTATCGTAGATATCCACATCACGACGCTCGCCAGTGCCTTCTCCCACTAATCAAAATGACTCTTCTCTTAATCTGCCAATTTCGCGCATTATGGTGGAGTTTGCTTGATGGCGGTAGCAGTATATTTGTTTCCCATCGCGGCTTTCACTGATCTGCTGGCAGGCGTGTATTTCACTGCGTAATAATGCTTTATTTTCTGGATGAGCAATGGCTGATTGCGTATTGAAAATTGAAGGTTTGTCTTTGGTTAAGCGGTATAAATGTTTACGAAACAATGCTGTTTTGGTATTAATGGGCAAATCTAGCGACTGGTAAGTTTGATAATTAATCTGCTCGCCAATACGGATTGAGACGCAGTTATGAGCATGTTTAAACATTTCACGAATCAACCACAAGGTCGAAATAGGTTTTGATAACATGGACAAGCTATAAAAAAATAATGAATTTTTAGCATTGATATAAATAGGGATGATAGGCGCTTGGACACTGCCCGCAATACGCAAAAAACCATTACGCCATTTACCGTCTTTCACACCCTGTGGGCTAATGCGTGAGACTTCGCCCGCCGGGAACATAATTATCACACCTTCATCCTTGAGATGCGTTTTTATCGCTTGTAAACGGTCGCTAGCGGTCCCCCCATTCATGTTATCAACTGGTAATAAATAATCTCTTACTGGCTTGATGATCATGAGCATATCATTGGCAACGACCTTGACGTCTGGACGGACTTTACTGACCATTTTGAGTAGTGCCATGCCATCTAGTGTGCCGATTGGGTGGTTGGCTATGATTACTGCTTTACCTGTCGCCGGAATTCGTTCTATTTCGTTAGGGCGAACTGAGTAGCTAAAGCTGAAGTGATCAAATACTTGCTCGATAAATTCGATACCTGTGAGGTGTGCATAGGTTTCACCAAATTGGCGTAATTCACGTTCATGAAAGAGCAGTCTAAGTGTTGCCAGCATAGGTTTGGCAATGAGACGGGTACTTTTTTTATGAAAAAAATCCGGATAACGTTGGTTTATTTCCGCTTCTATGTTGAGCATAATCTTCATCCTTTAGATTATTGTTTGTTGTTATCATAGAAGCTTGCTGTGACATTTTTAGTGGTTTTATATGGCAGTTGAGTGACTGCTCAGAATTGGATGTGTGATCCAGCGCAATATTTTATCGCAGATCCACTTACTGTCATCTAAGGGTAAGTCGTGACCTGCTGTGGGGTGATAGTAGATTGGACAATGCCATTGTGCGGCGATGGCACTACTACAATGAACATCAACTAACTGATCATGCTGGCTCGCGAGTAATAAAATATTGTCAATGGGAGGCTGTGGAGGGGGGCTAAAACGGCTGGCTGCATACAGTTGGCGCAAGGCGTTTTGGCGGCTGACGGGTTGCAGCTCTGCATAATTAGCCCAACGTTGAGACAATGTGTGATTATTGTGTTGGGTATGGCTGGTCATATTTAAAATAAGTTGTTCTTGCTGTAAAGGAGAACTGGATAGTATTCGGATCAGGGTGGTGAGTTTGCTGAATTTTAAACGCTGATAAATAGGACTGAATTGTTTAAAACTGGTATTAATAAAAACCATATGTTCAATTTCGTTAGGAAAGCGATTTGCCCATTCAGTGCAAATCATACCGCCCATCGAAATACCTAACAACCGGATAGGGTAGGATACATCCGGGTTTTGCTGCCTAAATTGTTGTCTAAGTTGCAGGGTGATGTCGGTGATGGATGCGGGTGTTACTCGCTGCCATTCAGTACCTGTGCCTGGTATGTCACAACATAACACTTGACTGTTAAGTTGCTGCGCTAATTTGATCGGAAAGTCTTCCCAGTGTAGCTGCTGTCGACATAGGCCTCGTACTAATAGCCAAGTTGGTGCGCTGCTATGTTGTCTTGATGAAGTCCTATTCTGTATACCAGAGTGATGTTGCATCGGCATGGCTACGTTCCTTGTTTAGTTGCGGTAACCAGTGTGCATAAGACCCAGTTACTTTGATCAAAAATTCCATTAGGACATGATGCTGTCGTAATACGCGTTTAATACGGTGAGGCTGGATTGGATGGAAAATACCACTAGATTTGAACACTTGCAGTGGGTTTTTTTTGATCCAGGTCCAGGAGCCCATTTCTAGTGTTAGCGGGAGAAAAGTGGTATTGAGTTCCAGTGATTGGTCATATAAGTAATCCCATAAATCACCATGGGTCATATAATTACGCGCTTGTGGTTCGAATATATAGTCTTGGTGTGGATAGGTTTCGATAAGCATTTTACGCAGCTTAAATATTTCGGCTAGATGGGGAATAGGCTGTTTTGATTTAGCATAAGGAAACCATATCTGATTATCAAAACCAAAACCAGAATGACAATCTAGCGCAATACTAAAAGGGGCCGTTAATAATTGTTGGCGAATATGCTCTACCAATACCCGGGATTCAGGTTGCATTGCCTTGCCTTTTTTACCGCGATACCAAGGCAGTATATTACTAATGCGTTGCCCTCCCACGAGCCAGGGCACGTTACCAACAGCATCGACTGGCGCGTTACGCATTAAATCCACACCATTACCATTGGCGCGACTATTGTTTAGCATACCGATAGGGTTCATGAGTGGCAGAAATAGCAGTTTTACATGACTGAGTTCTTGATGCAGTGATTGATCCCATTTTAATCGCCTAATGAGGCTCTCAAACAACGCTAAGATAACTTGTGTGCCAATACGCTCTACACCATGGATACCACCAATAAAGGCAATGACAGGTACATTAGGTTCTTGTGAGCCCATACTGATTGAATACAAGGGGTAGCTGGATTTTTTATAAGACACATGCGTCAAAATTTGACTGTGTAAGTGTTTACCGCCTAATTCGATCAATGTCTCCAGTTGCATTAATTCGGGTAATGATTGCTGTAGTTGGAATTTTAAGGGCATTAATAATTACCTAAATAAGTTAAATATAAAGATTAATGTCTACCAATATAGCGAAATTAATAAATTTAAAGGTTAAATCTTTGTGAACTTTCTATACTAGATCTATGTGGTTGATTATTCATTGGATATAAATTCCCGATAATAAGCAAGGAGACTCATTTGTATAAATCCTTAACGCAATTTCTTCGTACTGAATCCTCAGGCGGTGTATTACTTATCATTGCGGCTATATTGGCGATGATTATTGCTAATTCTCCCTTTTCCGATGTGTATCTGGGATTTTTACATACCGAAATTCAAGTTCGCGTTGCTGATATTGATATAAATAAATCATTCAGTCATTGGATCAACGATGGTCTCATGGCGATATTCTTTTTACTTATTGGTTTAGAAGTAAAGCAAGAGCTTGTTGAAGGTTCGTTGGCGAGTCGTAAAAAATCCCTATTTCCAATTATCGCTGCGGCTGGTGGTATGCTAGCGCCTGCATTAGTCTATTTAAGTTTGAATGCCGCTAATCCAGACGCAATCAAGGGGTGGGCTATCCCTGCCGCGACTGATATCGCCTTTGCATTAGGGGTATTGTCGTTATTGGGTAAACGCGTCCCTGTTAATTTAAAAGTTTTCTTATTGGCGTTGGCTATCATGGATGATCTCGGCGTGATCATCATTATTACCTTGTTTTATACTGCCGATATGTCGGTATTATCATTGAGCTTAGCGTGCGCGTGTATCAGTATATTGTGGCTAATGCACCGTTACAACATCATGAGTTTAACGCCTTACCTCATTGTTGGCGGGTTATTGTGGGTGGCAGTACTTAAATCGGGCGTACATGCAACTTTGGCTGGTGTAGTGATTGGTTTTGCCATTCCTATGTACCGTAAAGATAATAAAAATGATGTTGAAAACCCGCACTCACCAGCGAAAACGCTAGCTCGTTGGCTACATCCTTGGACTAAGTATTATATTTTACCCTTGTTTGCATTTGCGAATGCGGGGGTGTCGTTAACTAACATCCAATTATCGGATATGACTTCAGCTTTACCGATAGGTGTCGCGTTGGGGCTATTGATTGGCAAACCTTTGGGTATTTTCAGTATTAGTTGGTTAGCGGTGAAGCTGAAAATTGCGACATTACCCGATGGGATTAACTTTAAACAAATTTTTGCTGTGTCAGTGCTGTGCGGAATTGGCTTTACGATGTCGATGTTTATTACGTCATTAGCATTTACGGATTCGGTGATGGCGGATCTAGCACGTTTGGGGATATTAATGGGTTCTACATTGGCTGCAGTGCTGGGCTATTATTTACTCGCCTGTGCGACAACAATAAAAGATAAGGTAGAAGTTGAGGGGGAATTAGTGGATAAAGGTTGACTAAGTTGAAATAGTACTGAAACCATATTTTTTAGATATAAAAAAACCAGCCGAAGCTGGTTTTTCATTATCGTATTAAAGCAATAATTAAAGTGCTTTGATCTTAGCAGAAAGACGGCTCTTAATACGAGCAGCTTTGTTTGCGTGGATCAGACCTTTACAAGCCATACGATCAAGAATCGGTTGTGCAGCAACAAATGCAGCAGTCGCTTCTTCTTTATTACCAGCAGCGATAGCTACGATAATTTTCTTAGTTAGTGTACGCATCATTGAACGACGTGAAGTGTTGTGCTTACGGCGTTTTTCAGATTGGATTGCGCGTTTTTTAGCAGACTTGATATTAGCCAAGGTCCTACTCCTAAATGTCTAAAGACGTTAATTTTATAAAGGCGAGGAATATGCCTTGCCTAACGAAATTTGTCAATATTTTTTGTGTAAATAACAGGCAAAATATTGGCAACTAACTGCAATGACAGTTAAGATGTGGGACATATTTTAGCAGCAAATGCGCCCCACGAACAGGGTTTGATTGACATAAAAGGTATTTCTTGAGTAATAAATTAATAAAATCTGGCCTTATCGTCAGTTCAATGACCATGATCTCGCGTATTTTAGGTTTAGTTCGAGATGTTATTGTTGCAAATCTAATGGGCGCGGGGGCGGCAGCCGATGTTTTCTTCTTTGCCAATAAAATCCCTAATTTTTTACGTCGACTCTTCGCTGAAGGTGCATTTGCACAGGCTTTTGTACCTGTTCTTACTGAATATCAACAAACTGGTGATAAACAAAAAGTACGACAGTTGATCGCTTCAGTATCCGGTACCTTAGGGGTATTAGTGACCATTGTTACCTTGTTTGGGGTAATCGGTTCGCCATTAATCACGATTCTCTTTGGTGCGGGTTGGTTTGTGGATTGGCTCAACAATGGACCTGATGCACACAAGTTTGAACTTGCTTCATTTATGCTAAAAATTACTTTTCCTTATTTGTGGTTTATTACTTTTACGGCATTATCTGGTGCAATTTTGAACACTTTGGGTAAATTTGCTGTTGCGGCCTTTACGCCAGTGTTTTTAAATATTGCTATTATTGGTGCGGCATTGTTCATTGCACCTAATTTAGCACAGCCAGAAATAGGACTCGCTATCGGGGTCTTTATCGGCGGTGCAATTCAGTTTTTATTCCAAATTCCGTTTTTAGCAAAACAGAATATGTTGGTGAAACCACGTTGGGGTTGGCGAGATCCTGGTGTGACAAAAATTAGAAAACTAATGATACCGGCAATGTTTGGTGTATCAGTGAGCCAGATTAACTTATTGTTTGATACGTTTATTGCCAGCTTCTTAATGACAGGGTCAATTAGTTGGTTGTATTACTCAGACCGTTTATTAGAATTTCCACTTGGTTTGTTCGGTATTGCGATCGCGACCGTTATTTTACCAGCCCTTTCTCGAACTCATTCAGCCCGCTCTGATAACCAATTTAAACAAACTATGGATTGGGGAGTAAGAGTAGTTCTATTACTGGGAACGCCAGCGATGATGGGTATGATAGTGCTTGCCAGCCCAATGCTTAAGGTATTGTTTATGCGTGGTGAATTTGGCGCTGATGATGTTTCTATGGCTTCGATGAGCTTGATGGCTTATGGCTCCGGTTTACTCAGCTTTATGCTAATTAAGGTATTGGCGCCAGGTTATTATGCGCGCCAAGATACTCGTACGCCAGTTAAGTTTGGCATCATCGCTATGATCAGTAATATGGGATTTAACATTATTTTAGCTATTCCGTTTGGTTATGTTGGTTTAGCACTAGCCACAGCGGGTTCTGCGACATTAAATGCTAGCTTGCTCTATTGGGGGTTACACAAGGAAGGTGTATACAAGATTAATAGGGATACTGGCATTGTCGTAGTTAAATTGTTCGCTTCTGCAGGTTTGATGGCAGCCTTAGTGCAATACGCCAAACCAGACATGCAGCAATGGTATGAATGGGGTTTATTAGACAGTAGTTTATGCCTGTTAGGCTTAATTGGACTCGCGGTAATAAGCTATTTTATGGCTTTATTGGTGTTTGGTTTACGTCTGCAACATTTTAAAATTACTGACTGAGTACAAATTGTTGCTGACCCTGTGCGTTGACTAAGTTATAATTTGTCGTTTTAGTGGAATAGTTGGCAAAGACATGGAGCTTATTCGAGGCATTCACAATTTGAAGCCACACCATCAAGGGTGTGTTTTAACTATCGGTAACTTTGATGGCGTTCATCTTGGGCACCAATCGGTATTACGACAGTTAATCGAAAAAGCGAACCAATTGAATTTGCCTGCAACGGTAATGACATTTGAGCCGCAGCCACTAGAGATGATTATTGGCGATAAAGCGCCTGCGCGATTAACACGCTTACGTGATAAGTATGCAGCGTTAAAAGATCAAAATATTGACCAGTTATTATGTGTTAATTTTAATCGCAAGTTTGCAGCACTATCAGCGGATGAATTTATTACCCAGTTGTTAGTGAATAAATTAGGCGTTAAATATTTAGTTGTTGGTGATGATTTCCGCTTTGGGCATAAGCGCACTGGTGACTTTGCAATGTTGCAAGCGGCGGGTGCAAAATATGGCTTTGATGTGGTGAGCATGGATACGTTTAGCGTTGCACAAGCACGTGTTAGTAGTACTATGATCCGCGAAGCGTTAACGCAAGATAAACTTGATTTAGCAGCCGAATTACTTGGCCGACCATTTAGTATTTTTGGTAAAGTGTCTCACGGTGCTAAATTAGGACGAACTATCGGTTTTCCAACCGCGAATATACCCTTGAAACGCTGCGTAGACCCAATTAATGGCGTGTATGTGGTTGAAGTGTTAGGCATCAGTGATGGTGTGATACTGGGCGTTGCAAACATTGGCAAGCGTCCTACAGTTGGTGGTGTACGTACCCAGCTGGAAGTGAATTTATTTAATTTTGATGGTGACCTTTACGGCAAACAGCTAGAGGTTGTCTTGAAGAAAAAATTACGCGGTGAACAGAAATTTGCATCTTTTGATGTACTTCGCCAGCAAATAGAACGAGATGTCATTGCAGCCAAAACCTATTTTGGCCTGTCAGTTTAATTTTTATGAATACCAATAACGGAAATTAGGATACATGAGCGAATATAAAAAAACGCTGAACCTGCCGAAAACGGGCTTTGCGATGCGCGCTAACTTAGCGAACCGCGAACCAAATATGTTGAAGCAGTGGAATACTGATGATTTATACGGAAAAATCCGTGCCGCTAAGAAAGGTAAAAAAACCTTTATTCTGCACGATGGTCCTCCTTATGCGAATGGTAGCATTCATATTGGTCACTCAGTTAACAAGATCCTGAAAGACGTTATTATTAAAGCCAAAGGCTTGTCTGGATTTGATGCACCTTACATCCCTGGTTGGGATTGCCACGGTCTACCTATCGAATTAATGGTAGAAAAGAAAGTGGGCAAACCAGGCCGTAAAGTAACAGCTGCACAGTTCCGTGAAGAATGTCGTAAATATGCGACAAAACAAGTTAACGGTCAACGTGAAGACTTTATCCGTCTTGGTGTATTGGGTGATTGGCAGAATCCGTACCTAACAATGGATTTCAGCACAGAAGCAAACATCATTCGTGCTTTAGGTAAAATTGTCGAAAATGGTCACTTACAAAAAGGTTCTAAGCCTGTTCATTGGTGTACAGACTGTGGTTCAGCACTTGCTGAAGCTGAAGTAGAATACGAAGATAAGAAATCACCTGCTATCTACGTGCGTTTCACTGCACAAGATCAAGCTGCTGTTAAAGCCGTATTTGGTAGTGATGTTGAAGGTTTAGTATCGACAGTTATCTGGACTACAACACCTTGGACATTACCTGCTAACCGTGCAGTTGCACTTGCTGAGCGCGTTGAATACTCGCTAGTTAACATGGTAACTGAATCTGGTTCACAGCAACTAATTTTAGCAACAGACTTAATTGAATCTTGCATGGCTGCATTTGCACCTGAAAGCTTCACTACGTTAGGTACTTGTACTGGTGCTGCACTAGAGAATTTACGCTTTAACCACCCGTTTTATGATTTCGACGTACCAGCAATTTTAGCTGATCACGTAACGACTGAAGCGGGTACGGGTGTTGTTCACACTGCACCTGGTCACGGTCAAGAAGACTATGTGGCTGGTCTACGTTATAACCTTGAAGTCGCAAACCCAGTTGGTAACAACGGTGTTTACCTTGAAGATACACCTTTATTTGCTGGTCAACATGTATTTAAAGCAAATGATAATGTGATTGAAGTACTTACAGAAAAAGGTGCGTTACTAAACCACCAAGTAATAAAACACAGCTATCCACATTGCTGGCGCCACAAAACGCCAATTATTTTCCGTGCTACACCACAATGGTTTATCAGCATGGAACAAAATGGCCTGCGTAACGCTGCAATGAAAGAAATTAAAGATGTGCAATGGGTTCCTTCTTGGGGTCGAGAGCGTATCGAAAGTATGGTAACTAACCGTCCTGACTGGTGTATTTCTCGTCAGCGTACGTGGGGCGTGCCAATTTCTTTATTCGTACATAACGAAACACAAGAACCGCATCCTCGTTCAGCTGAACTAATGGAAGATGTTGCTAATTTAGTTGAGCAGAAAGGCATTCAAGCGTGGTGGGATCTTGATCCTGCAGACTTACTTGGTGATGACGCGGTAAATTACACTAAAGCACCGGATACATTAGACGTATGGTTCGATTCGGGCTCAACACACTTTTCTGTTGTTGACGCACGCAAAGAATACGCGGGCGCAGAAATCGATCTTTACCTTGAAGGTTCTGATCAACACCGTGGTTGGTTCCAATCATCATTGATGATCTCGACTGCTATTCACGGTAAAGCACCTTACAAAGACGTGTTAACCCACGGTTTCGTTGTAGATGCGAAAGGCCGTAAGATGTCTAAATCGATCGGTAACGTAATGGCTCCACAAGACGTAATGAACCGTCTTGGTGGTGATATCCTACGCTGGTGGGTTGCAAGTACTGATTACACAGGTGAAATGACAGTATCTGATGAGATCTTAGATCGCAGTGCTGATGCTTACCGTCGTATCCGTAATACTGCGCGTTTCTTATTGTCTAACTTAGAAGGTTTTAACCCAGAAACTGATATTGTAGCGACAGAAGATATGGTCGCTCTAGATCGTTGGGCTGTGGGTCGTGCACACGCACTACAAACTGAAATTCTAGCTGATTATGAAAGCTATCAAATGCAGAATGTGACGCAAAAGCTAATGACATTCTGTTCAATTGAAATGGGTAGCTTCTACTTAGATATCATCAAAGATCGTCAGTACACTGCAAAATCAGATGGTATTGCACGTCGTAGCTGTCAAACTGCGATGTTCCATATCTTAGAAGCTATGGTTCGTTGGACTGCGCCTATCTTAAGCTTTACAGCGTTTGAGATCTGGAATGCAATGCCTGGTGAACGTGCTGAGTATGTATTTACTGAAGAGTGGTACACTGGTCTAACACCACTTGCTGATGATGCTGAGCTAAACAATGCTTACTGGAGCAAGTTACAAGCTGTTCGTAGTGAAGTGAACAAAACTGTTGAACTAGCACGTAACAATGCGGTTGTTGGTGGTTCTTTACAAGCTGACGTTACTTTATATGCGAATGCTGAACTTGCAGCTGACCTTGACAAATTAGGTAACGAATTACGCTTCTTACTACTGACGTCAAACACGAAAGTGGTAGCAGTAATAGAAGCACCTGCAGACGTCGAAGCAAGTGCTATCGACGGTCTATGGGTGAGTGTTGCTAAGAGTGATGCTGAGAAATGTGAGCGTTGCTGGCACCATAACGAAACCGTAGGTCAGTCAGAAACGCACCCTACTATTTGTGTGCGTTGTGAAGATAATATCGATGGTGAAGGCGAACAACGTCAATTTGCTTAATCGTTAGTGTGTTCATCACATTTAGCGAGTAAAGGAAGGTAATAACCATTAAGTTGTTATTATCCTTCACATAGAATGCCTACTGTGAACTGGTTAGCTTAATCAGTATAAACACAGTAGGCATTTTTTTATGGATAAATGCTTAACCCGTGTCATGAAAATGATATGATTGCTAATAATCTATTCAAATATACTGGATTGATACCAATAACAATGCAGTCGTCGCATTATATTTATCGTCATCACATTGACGTATCAGAGGATAATAATGACCGTAGGCACAACAAAGAGAACTGGATTAATTTGGCTGTGGCTAGCCGTTGTCGTATTTTTTATTGATTTGGGTACCAAGACTTTTGTGGTGAACAACTTTCAATTAGGTGAATCGATAAATGTGTTGCCTGTGTTTAATTTTACCTATGCACGTAACTATGGTGCGGCATTTAGTATGCTTGCAGATGCAGACGGCTGGCAGCGTTGGTTTTTTGGCGTAATCGCGGTATCAGTTTCCGGCTTGTTGATTTATTGGTTAAAGAAACAAGCGGCTCAGCAGTATTGGAGCAATATTGCTTACGCACTTATTTTAGGTGGTGCGTTAGGTAATTTATATGATCGTATTATTCATGGCTATGTAATTGATTTTTTACATGTGTACTGGGATACAAGCCATTTCCCTATCTTCAATTTAGCAGATACTTGGATCTGTATTGGTGCCGCGATGTTAATCTTGGAAGCCATTATGGAAAGTAAAAATGACAAGGAATCATCAAATGACAGTTAACGTAGCAACAATTGGTAACGATAGCCAAGTACTAATGCATTTTACTATTACCTTAGCAGATGGCTCTGTTGCTGATAGTACTGAACTACAAGGTAAGCCTGCCAAGTTAGTGATTGGTGATGGTAGCTTAACGCCTAATTTTGAACGCTGTTTATTAGGTTTAACTGTCGGTGATAAAAACAAGTTTGAGCTGCAACCTGAAGATGCATTCGGACAGCCTAATCCAGATAATATTTATTATTTAGACCGCGCTAAATTTACCGAAGTAAAAGCGGAAGTCGGTTTGATTGTTGGCTTTACTCAGCCAGACGGTGCTGAATTACCAGGTATGATCCGTGATGTGATTGGTGACTCGGTAACTGTCGATTTTAATCATCCGTTAGCTGGACAAGTTGTAACGTTTAAAGTTGAAATTTTAGAAATTAATGTAGAATAAATAAGGTTTATGATGGAAATTTTACTCGCGAACCCTCGTGGCTTCTGTGCTGGTGTTGACCGTGCTATTAGTATTGTTGAACGTGCGCTTGAGCTGTTTGAAACCCCTGTTTATGTACGTCACGAAGTCGTGCATAACCGCTATGTGGTGGATGGCTTAAAAGAGAACGGTGCTATTTTTGTCGAAGAACTTGATGAAGTACCAGACGGTCGAGTGGTTATTTTTAGTGCGCATGGCGTATCTAAAGCGGTACAAGCCGAAGCTAAACGTCGTGACCTAAAAGTATTTGATGCAACTTGTCCGCTTGTGACAAAAGTACATATGGAAGTGACTCGTGCGAGTCGCCGTGGTATTGAATGTGTATTGATTGGTCATAAGGGTCACCCTGAAGTCGAAGGTACTATGGGTCAGTATGACAATGCTGATGGTGGTATGTATCTGGTTGAGTCGATTGCGGATGTTGCCGTTTTAGATGTTAAAGATGTGACAAACCTAACTTATAGCTCACAGACTACGTTATCGGTAGATGATTGCTCAGCTATTATTGACGCACTGCGTGAACGTTTCCCAGAAATTAGGGGACCACGTAAAGATGATATTTGTTACGCAACACAGAATCGTCAGGATGCGGTATCTAAACTAGCAAGCATGGTTGATATTATGTTTGTGGTTGGTTCTAAAAATTCATCAAACTCGAACCGTCTACGTGAAAAATCTGAAAACCTTGGTGTCCCGTCTTACCTTATTGATAATGCAGGTGATATTGACCCTGTATTATTGGAAGGTAAAGCTAAGATTGGTGTTACAGCAGGCGCGTCTGCACCTAAAGTGTTGATCGATCAGGTTGTTGAAAAGCTCCAAGAATACGGAGGTAAACTGGTGACTGAAGTCGAAGGGCGTCCAGAAAATACGATATTTGAAGTGCCAGCCGAATTACGTGTTAAGCAAGTAAATTAACTCGCGCTATTGATAGGCTCGTTTAGTCATCGACTCGACGAGCTTTATCCACTCATAAACTCTTTTTAACTAATATCTAATATCTCGCCTCTATACCCTATAATTTTATTTGAATACCTACTTGGTTTGCTACCGCATTGAATCATTGATTTAATTAATGCTGAGTCTCACAGAATAAAATGCGTCGTGTTTACATAAAATAAACATATGTGTAACATGGTGGTGTCTAAATTATTTAAGTGAGTTAGTTATGCAATCTAGAAAGGAATCTGGATTCAGTCTCATTGAAGTGATGATCTCATCATTCATCCTTGCCGTTGGCCTGTTGGGCATCGTGGCATTGCAAGGGATTGCGAAGAAATCATTAGCAGATACAGACAAGCAAATTGAAGCTTCATATCTTGCGCGTACGGCGTTGCAAGAGTTACGGGCGAATACTGCTTGGATTAACCCCTCTTCAAGTTCATCAGAGACTCAAAATGAAATACTCACCAGCATTCTTACCAATGTGGCAAGCTCTGCTAAGCGTAGTAATATGGACTTATGTCGTAATATCGGAGCTACCGTTACGGTTGCTGTTAGCTGGCAAGTTCAAGGAGTAGACGCTGCAGAAGCGAGTAAAAACTGTGGGACCCCAGTAACGAATCGTCGACAAGTAATGCTAACTAGCTTCATCAAGGGGGCTATATGAGAGCGAAGCAAGCGGGCTTTAATTTAGTTGAACTGATGATTGCGCTGGTTATTGGTTTGGTGCTTATGGTGTCTATCACAACGATGTTTGTGGATACCAAAGTCTCGGCTAATCGATCTTCAACCGTTTCCAATTTACAGCAACAGGCACAATTGGCCTTGCAAGTATTAGTGGAAGACGTACGAGCTATCGGTAGTTTTGCTGAATTTTCTGGCGGTGGACTTGCTGATATCCAAGTGCCTAAGAATATTGCCGCTGGTGATTGTAGTGTGGTGCCAGTCGGTGGTCCCGCGGCTGATGATAATTTACATTTTCCAGATAAAGCCAATTGGATCGTGAGGACGCCGATTGATGGAGTCATTAATGTTACTGTCGCTAATTGTTTTGAGAATGAAAACGATGAGAATGAT
This sequence comes from Moritella viscosa, assembly GCA_000953735.1. NCBI lineage: Bacteria > Pseudomonadati > Pseudomonadota > Gammaproteobacteria > Alteromonadales > Moritellaceae > Moritella > Moritella viscosa. The sequence goes on from LN554852.1 coordinate 560,931, forward strand.
GATGGTTATGCTCTTGCAGCAAACAGTGACGTATTGTCGATAGCACGTATTCGGGGAGTGATTACCCCTAATCCTCAAGCTAATCGTTATTATGTTGCGATTTCACCTATGCAAGCGCAGTTATTTACAGGTACAGCCCCTAGTATAGCTAACGCCGAAATATATCCTTACTTACATCACACCTATTTTGTCCAAGCGCATGATACAAATAGCCCCCGATTAAGCCGTTTTAGTCTTATTAACGGTGTATTTATTAATGATTTGGTTGTTAGCAATATAGAACAAATCCGAATTGATTTTGGTGTCGACACTAACGGTGATGGCCGACCTGAAAGTTACCTTGCAAGCAGTAATATTACCGACTTGATGTGGCGTACTAATCAGCTTATATCTGCGCGTATTTATGTATTAGCACGTGCTAAGAATAGAGATTTAACATTAAACAATGATGCCACGTTTAACGACAGGTTTAGTCCGTTTAATCCGCCTGATGATGATAATTATCGTCGTTTTTTATTATCAACAACGGTCGTGATAAAAAATAACATGATGGCGGTGACACAATGAAAAACCAGCGAGGCGTTACCTTATTTATTGTGATTATTATATTGGTTGTCATTACTTCATTGGCTGCTGCCGTGATAACCCAAACACGATTAGGACAACATTCGATAGGTTTGACGCAAGACAAATTAGCGAATGAGCAAGCGTTATTAGGCAGCGTTAGTGAAGTGATGAGTAACCCTAATTTAATTAACGATATTATGGCGTGGGGGGAGGGTGCTAGTTCCGCTTTAAGTACGAGCGGTACTTCGCATGTGACTCTAGAGCAGCGCGGAGAAGGTCATTGTAAGCGAAGTGAAAATGCTTCGAGTGTCAATTTAATTAACTGTCGATTTGTGAAAATGGATTTTACACAAAACGATGGCCCGCGAGTTAAAGGTCTAGCAATGACCGCTGGCGTAGAACAGCAATTTTTGGCAGTGAAAAATAAATAGGAATAGGCAATGAAAAGGATTTTCAAACCAGTCAGTATCGTCTTGTTAGCCATATTAAGTCTCAGCGTTATTGCTGATGAAAGTGAGATTTATCAAGCTGAATTAAAAAATAGAGAACCACAAGTTCTTATTATTCTCGATACATCTTCACACATGAAAGATAAGGTTGATTATCCTTACCCTCGCCGTTATGACCCACATATTGCTTACCCCCCGGTATCAGACACCTTGGGTGAAAAGTTGACAGATAACTTATTTGGTGATGAATTTTATTATTATTCTCAAACCTCAGATGCTGTTGGTTTAGATCATAGCTCCCTTATTGCTATTGCAAAAGAGGGGCTAGAAAATCCAGAAACGCCTTTAAATCCTGCATATATTAATTTTGTAAAAACGATCCCTCGTCTTGGTTCTAATGATAAATTTGAATCGTTAGAGATGAATTGCTTTATGGCACTCAAAGATTTAGAAGGTGAGTTAGGGGCTTTTCAGGACTTCTATCAACGTTGGCAGAAAAAGGGGGTTGAATGGGGTTGGTGGGGATTATTCTATATCCCTCAAACAAAATATAGCTGGCAAAAAATTGGTGAGAAAACTAATTTTATTGAAGAGTTAAAAAATATATTTAGAGAATTTGGCCCTCTGGGCAGAGCGGCGGCTAATCTGGTCCCGAATTTTGTATATAACTATGTTGATTGCAAGACTGATATCGAAACAACAGGTAAAGACGGTAAAAAAAATCCAGGTTATGAACATAATCAAATAATGCCACGACCTGAAGGTGGCTACATAGGTAAAGATACTGATGGGAATGATAAATATTCAGGTGATGGTGTAAATGATAACTATGCAGAAGACTTAAATAGACAAGGCTACCCAGTTGCAGGCTCAGAATCTATTTTGGATTTAAGTAATCTTGATAATGGAACCTGGGATTCAATTTGGCATGCTGGTTATGGTAGCACGCCTCATTCGATCACGGAGTCTGAAAATAAAGCGTATGTCTACTCTGAAAATTTAGTTAAATGGGCAGAACTGGCTAAAAATGGCAGTGTGGTTGATGGTAATTTTAAGCTGTCCAACTTACAAATAGCAAAGAAAGTCATTCTTGATTTGATGTTGGATACAAGGGATATAAAAACAGGCCTGGAAGTTTTTAATTCAAATGAAGGTTATAAACTTTGGTCTAAAATCGCGAATAATCATGGTGGACGGATTTTATCTGGTATTAAAACCTATGACACTAATTCTGCTCGTGTGCTTAAAAATAAAGTCGGCGATATTATTACGACAAGGAGAAATCGGGCTGGTCTCTGCGAAAGTTTATACGAAGGGTATTTATATCTTTATGGTAAACAGATCAAATATGGAGATAAATTCTCTCTGTTGTCTAAACCTAATCGAGATCGAAGCGTTGAAGAGGATGACAATGACAGCAGTAACAACTCCGAGGATAATGATGATAATGATGACCGTAAATATATCAACCCATTAATGGAATGGAGTCAAACTTGTCAAACAGAGGCATATATCATTATTGTTTCGCCTGGTTACCATGATGTTACAGATAGTCCCTTTAACTTTTTAAAATGTAAAAGTATTATTAATGCACATGATCACGATGATGACGCAAATTCAGAAATTAAAAGCTTACCGAATGCCGACGTAAGCAAAGCTGTCGATATGGCTGATACTGATTGTAAGAAAAACTATATGCCAGTTTTGTCGCACTGGCTCGCGACGAATGATATGAACCCTAGTACGCCCGATGTAACCGAACGTATTATTACTTATACTGTGGGTATTGGTACTGTGGATGAGAATGATAATACTAGGATTCCGGCAGCGAATGAAAACTTACTCGATAAGACTGCTGAAAATGGAGGGGGGAAATACTATCGTGCATCCGATGCTAACGCACTAAGAACTCAGTTATTAAATGCTTTTAATGATATAAGAGCAAGACAAAATAGTACTGCAAGTAATGTAGGCACTTCTATAGATTCAAGTTACGCGACTCAAAATAGCGGTAATGTTTATTATTCTATGTTTGAAGCCAATGTCACAAGTCGTTGGATGGGTAATCTGAAGAAGTTTAAGATTACGGATGCTGGTATTTTAAGTGCTTGGAGCAAATCTGCAACATCTACAGCGGATCCAGTCTTCAAGGCTGCATTAGCCTCTACGGCTTCAGGTGCGAGTTCGACTACGTATTTTAAGGATTCTGTTTATAGTGGCTGGAGTACAAGCGATAAAACTAACTCGATTAAGGCGGGTGGTGTGGTTGAAGCTTATTCATTACGTTCACCGGTGTCGGGCGCCAGTGCTACATTTAACCCTCGTGAAATCTACTTTAACAATGATGATTTGGCCGAGCCTCTAGTCGATTTAAATGTAGCTAATTTAAAAACCGCTTATGGTTTTTCAGCTGGTCAGGATAGAGAGCTCGCAATTGAATTAGGTATTGAAGTTGATGCTAATGATTCGGATGAGGAAATTAGTCAGCATGTTGTTGAAAATATTAATTGGTTGTTAGGGATTGATGCGACAGGGCAAGAGTATCGAAAGGATATTTTTGGAGACCCGATGCATTCTTCTCCCCTGGTTATCCAGTTTGGGGATTCCACTCATCCGATGAACCCACAAATATTTATCGGTACTAATGCTGGGTTCTTCCATGCATTTGAAGACAAAGGACGAGCAGTAGAAGAGAAGTGGGCTTTTATTCCTAAGAATAAATTAAAGTACGCACTTTCATTACGCGGTAGTGGTGTATTGGCCGCAGGTGTTCAACGTGAATATGGAATTGATGGTTCTGCTGTTGATATTAAATATTCTGACTCGACACAAGTAAAGCATCTCGTTACATTTGGGATGCGTAGAGGTGGCAGTGCTTATTACACGATAGATCTTGGTGTTGGTACCGAAGCACCATCATTGAAATGGAGTGTGGATAGTACAACGAATAAATCCAATCAAAATTATACGGAATTAGGACAGACGTGGTCTAAACCGGTCGTGACAAAAGTATTTCAAAGCAGCAGTGAAAGTGATAACAGTAAACCGGTACTGATATTTTCTGGAGGTTATGATCCGAGAAAAGATACATGTGCGACTGATTGCTCTGGTCAAGATACAAAAGGACGGGCGATTTATGTGGTTGATGCGTTAACTGGGGATATCATTAAAGCTTTTGAAAATGGCACCAGTAGCCATAGCTTTGAAGATGGCATTGCTAGTCAAGTCGCTGTACTTGATAGTGATGGTGATGGTTATACTGATCGAATTTATGCCGGAGATACTGGTGGCAATATTTACAGGGTCGATATGCCCGCTGTATTGACTTTATCTGGTTCATCTGTTGATACAGGTAAATGGAAAGTCAGAAAGCTCGCGAGTTTAGGTGGTAATAGTGAAGGTAATGATCGTCGTTTCTTTAATGCACCTTCAATTGTGAGAGCAAAGGATGGTAGCAAATTATACGATGGTATATTAATTGGGAGTGGCGATATTACGCGACCGAATTCGGATACAGAGGTTAGAAATTATTTTTATAATATTAAAGATGACTCTCTTTATCCTACGGTTTGGGGAAATGGTACGGGCGATTCACCTTTGATTGCCAGCGATTTAGCCACAATATTATATTCACCAGTGCTTGATCCAAACAATGAAGATGTGACACCTGCATCTATACCAACTGATATTGAAAATAATATTAACGGGTGGCAATTTGAGCTGAATGAAGACGATGCCGCTGATGGCACGTATGGCGGTGAAAAATCACTCGGTAATGCTGTTGTTATCAATGGCGTGGTACATTTTAATACCTACACCCCTTTTACTAACGATTATATTGTTACAGCTCAGCAATGCGTCTTTAATCAATCAGGAAATAGTCACTATTATCAGGCTAATATGAATACGGGTAAAATCAAGTTTTATCGCCGTTTAGCCAATGTAGTAGCGAAAGATCTTTCTGTTCATGCTCGCATTTATAATGGTAAGTCCATATTGCGTATACTCGGTGCAGGTAAGGGCGATAGTACGACTGTAGATGGTGCACCAACGTTAACAGGGCTGATCGACACCGCTGTCACGCTAACTCCTAAATGGACCTACCGTTACTTCAATGAGGCGGTGCAGTAATGATAACTATAATGACAACGAAACAAACAGGTTTTACCCTGGTTGAATTGATGATCGTCATCGCTATTATCGGCATTTTAGCGGGTATTGGTTACCCTTCTTACAGTGCTTATATTATGAATAACAATCGTAATGATGCAAAAACGGCATTGTATAAAGCGCAGTTATTACAAGAGCAGTTTTATTTAGATAATAGACAGTATGCAACCTCATTAGCCAGTGGCGCGGCGAATACTTTATCGGACTCTGGCTGGAATGATGACAGTGACTATTACACCTTTGCACTTGGCGTGAGTAGTACTGTAAACAACTATACGATAATTGCGACTGTCGAAGCTGGCAGTACGCAGGCTAATGATACAAATTGCGCCTCTTTTACCATTGATAACCTTGGTTCAACGGCGTCGATGAATAGTGAAAATGAAGCAACAGCAGATTGCTGGTGATTTTTATAAAAAAGAAATTTAGCGATTTCATCGATTTAATTACTCGTCTGATTGGCAATTCGAGTTTGCTTCGGTATGCTAATAGTTATATTTAGGGGCTAACAGGGACTGAACATGAAAAAAATTGAAGCGATTATTAAACCGTTTAAACTTGATGATGTACGTGAAGCGCTTGCAGAAATTGGCATTACAGGTATGACTGTATCTGAAGTGAAAGGTTTTGGCCGTCAAAAAGGTCATACCGAGCTTTATCGTGGTGCTGAATACATGGTTGATTTTCTACCTAAAGTAAAACTCGATCTTATTGTGCAAGACGATGATGTTGATGCATGCATCGACTCTATCGTTGAAACTGCGCATACAGGTAAAATCGGTGACGGTAAGATTTTTGTTACCGCAGTAGAACGTGTGATCCGTATTCGTACTGGTGAAGAAAACGAAGAAGCAATTTGATAACTATCAGTGAGATGAGTCGCTGATAATTGAATGATTTTACAAAAACACTGAGCATTTATGTTCGGTGTTTTTTTTTAGCTCCTAAATCTAAGCTGATTCGAACGATTAACACACACAAAATCACGGCTCAAGGGCTTCTCTGAGTTAGCATTTTGACGCGGTTTGCGTATAATCACCTCATTAACAGATCCGTTTTCATTATTTAATTTAAACAATCGCTCATAATTAAAGCACCCAGGACGATTCCATGACAATGTCTACAGCTGAGATCCGCAACGCGTTTCTTGATTATTTTGCCAGTAAAGGGCACAACAAAGGTACAAGTAGCTCACTTGTACCTGCTAATGATCCAACTTTGTTATTTACAAATGCGGGCATGAACCAATTTAAAGACGTATTCCTAGGTGCAGAACAACGTTCATATACACGTGCCACAACGTCTCAACGCTGTGTACGTGCTGGTGGTAAACACAACGACTTAGATAACGTAGGTTATACTGCGCGTCACCATACATTCTTTGAAATGCTAGGTAATTTCAGCTTTGGTGATTACTTCAAAGAAGATGCGATCTTATTTGCATGGGAATTCTTAACCGTTGTTTTGAAACTACCAAAAGAAAAACTGTTGGTTACCGTTTATGAAAGTGATGATGAAGCATTTTCATTCTGGGCGAACAAAATAGGCGTGCCTGAAGATAAAATCATTCGTATCGGTGACAAATCACCAGAGAAGAAATTTGAATCAGATAATTTCTGGTCGATGGGTGACACCGGTCCCTGTGGACCATGTTCTGAAATCTTCTACGACCATGGCGAAGATATTTGGGGTGGCGTTCCGGGCTCACCAGAAGAAGACGGTGACCGTTTTATTGAGATCTGGAACCTGGTATTCATGCAGTTTAACCGTCAAGCTGACGGCACAATGGAAGAATTACCAAAGCCATCTGTTGATACAGGTATGGGGCTTGAACGTATTTCTGCAATTATGCAAAATGTACATTCAAACTACGAAATCGATATCTTCCAAAGCTTAATCAAGCATGTTGCTGAGCTTATTGGTACAACAGATTTAGAAAACAAATCATTACGTGTAATTGCCGATCACATTCGTGCATGTAGTTTCCTGATCTCTGACGGTGTGATGCCATCAAATGAAGGTCGTGGTTATGTACTACGTCGAATCATTCGTCGTGCCGTTCGTCACGGTAATAAACTTGGCGCTAAAGGTCCATTCTTCAACAAACTTGTTGCGAAAATGGTCGAACTCATGGGTGATATTTCTGAAGATTTAGTAAAACAACAAGCCATTGTTGAGAAAATCTTACTTATCGAAGAAGAGCAGTTTGGTAAAACTCTTGAACGTGGTCTGAACATTTTAGACAATGAACTGTCGCAATTAGACGGTAAAGTTGTTCCTGGTGATGTGGTATTCAAACTTTACGATACCTATGGTTTCCCATCTGATTTAACGGCTGATATTGCGCGTGAACGTGAGCTGACGATTGATGAAGATGGCTTTAAAGTAGCAATGGAAGAGCAGCGTAATCGTGCTCGTCAAGGTTCTAACTTCGGCACTGATTACAACGAAATGCTAAAAGTTGATGTTACAACTGAATTTTTGGGTTATCAAACGTTGACATCTGATGCGCAAATTGTTGCACTAATTAAAGATAATACTGAAGTTGAGCTCTTAAATGACGGCCAAGAAGGTGCGATTGTTTTAGACAAAACACCATTCTACGCAGAAGCGGGTGGCCAATCTGGTGACCAAGGTGTGATCAAAATTGGTGATACTGTATTTACGGTAACAGATACCAAGAAAGCGGGTAATGCAACGGTTCATTTCGGTTCAGTTTCAGGTGTTATCGAAGTAAATACCCAAGTTATTGCCGACGTTGATGTTAACCGTCGTAAAGCTATTGGCCTTAATCACTCAGTGACTCACTTAGCACACGCTGCATTGCGTAAAGTTGTTGGTGAAAATGTACAGCAGAAAGGTTCATTAGTATTACCTGAACGTTTACGTTTCGATTTTTCACACTTTGAAGGTGTAACTTCTGCGCAACTACTTGAAGTTGAACGTTTAGTTAACGCACAAATTCGTGCCAACCACGAAGTTGTAACGGAAGTTATGGACATTGATGCTGCGCGCGAAGCGGGTGCAATGGCATTATTTGGTGAGAAGTATGATGATGAAGTGCGCGTAGTGCGCATGGGTGACTTCTCTATTGAACTGTGTGGTGGTACGCATGTTAAACGTACTGGTGATATTGGTTTCTTCAAAATCTTATCTGAGAGCGGTATCGCTGCAGGTGTTCGTCGTGTCGAGGCGGTAACTGGTGATTCTGCATTAGCATATGTTCACGATCTTGTGGCTAAAATGCAAGAAACAGCAGGTTTAGTGAAAGCGGACCAAAATACAGTTGTGGCAAAAGTGAGTCAAGTACTCGACCGTAATCGTAGCCTAGAAAAAGAAGTTGAGAAGTTAAACGTACAAGTAGCAAGTGCTGCGAATGCTAACTTGATCGACCAGGTACAAGTGATTAACGGTGTTAAAGTACTTGTTGCTAATCTAAAAGGCGCAGATCCTAAGTCGCTGCGTAGCTCGATGGATGAACTGAAGAATAAATTGCAAAGCGGTATTATTGTTCTTGGTATTCCTGGCGAAGGTAAAGTTAACCTGATCACGGGTGTAACTAAAGATCTAATTGGTAAAGTGAAAGCGGGTGAGCTAGTAAGCTACCTAGCAGTTCAAGTTGGCGGTAAAGGCGGCGGTCGCCCAGACATGGCGCAAGCGGGTGGTTCAAACCCAGAAGCGTTACCTGCTGCACTTGAATCAGTGACACCTTGGTTAACTGAAAAACTATAAGTTAGTATTATTAGTTAGCAACATATCGTTGCTAACTAAGTTCAAATAAACAGTGTAATCACAACGAACAGGCAGTCCTGCTCGCTGTTTGAGCACAGGCGGTGATAAATTTAAAGGTTATTAAAGGAAGTTGTTGTGGCGTTGTATGTACAAAAATATGGGGGTACTTCAGTCGGTTCTATTGAACGAATTGAAGCTGTTGCCCAGCGAGTGAAAAAATCTCGTGAACAGGGAAATCAAATAGTTGTGGTCGTGTCGGCTATGTCTGGTGAAACTAATCGTTTACTGGGTATGGCGAAAGCGCTCGATGAGAACGCCGATCGCAGAGAAATGGATGTATTAGTTTCAACGGGTGAACAGGTTACGATTGCATTGTTAACCATCGCGCTGCAAAAAGCTGGTGTCGATGCGATATCAATGACAGGTGATCAGGTTCAAATGAAAACCGATAACAGCCATGGTAAGGCTCGCATCAAAACTGTTGAAACAGACAACTTACAACGTCATCTAGATGAAGGTAAAGTGGTCGTAGTTGCTGGTTTCCAAGGTCGTGATGAAGATAATAATATCACGACGCTGGGGCGCGGCGGTTCGGACACTACCGCAGTTGCAATTGCCGCTGTACTGAAAGCTGATGAATGTCAGATTTATACTGACGTTAATGGCGTCTATACCACCGACCCTCGGGTTGAGCCGCGCGCACGGAAATTAGATTGCATCACTTTCGAAGAGATGCTTGAAATGGCGAGCCTAGGTGCCAAAGTATTACAAATTCGCTCGGTCGAGTTTGCAGGGAAATACAATGTACCTTTACGTGTACTATCTTCATTTGAAGACGGTGAAGGGACATTGATTACTTACGAGGACGTAAAAAAAATGGAATCAGCAATCATATCTGGCATTGCGTTTAACCGCGATGAAGCAAGTTTAACAATATCAGGTATCCCTGATGAACCTTTAGTTGCAGCTAATATCTTAACGCCAATTGGTGATGCAGGTATTGATGTTGACGTTATCGTCCAAAATGCACATGGTAAAGATGGCCTTGTTGATTTTACCTTCACTGTTCACCGTGATGATTACCAAGCCGCAAAAGTCCTCTTGGAAAAGACTTGTGAAGAATTATCTGGAAAAGATGTGCAAGGTAACGATCGTATTGCTAAAATTTCAATAGTAGGTGTCGGTATGTGGAATCATCCAGGTGTCGCTAAAACAATGTTTGAAGTTTTAGGTCGTGAAGGAATCAACATGCAGTTGATTTCAACCTCTGAAATTAAGATTTCAGTAATCGTTGACGAAAAATATTTAGAACTCGGTGTTCGTGCATTGCACGCTGCATTCAACTTAGATGTTGCTTGAACTGAGTGAATTAACAGCAAATTAAGTCTTATTTATTCTTTTCTTGTTTTACATTGAAGCTTTTAATAGAATAATAAGCGGCTTAACAAAAATATAATGAATTAGTTGAGGAATAAATTAATGCTAATATTGACGCGCCGTGTTGGCGAAACACTTATGATCGGTGATGAAGTTACAGTTACTGTTTTAGGTGTTAAAGGTAATCAAGTTCGTATCGGTGTTAATGCGCCTAAAGAAGTATCTGTTCACCGTGAAGAGATCTACATGCGAATTCAAGCAGAAAAAGGCGAAAGCCCTGAAGGCAACTTCTAAATTAGAATAATAAAATTATTACAGACTGGGTTTAGCGATGCTAAGCCCTTTTTTTTATCTGTTTTTTGAATGTTTTGGGACTTTCATCCCGTTTTTGCTGCAATAGTAGTTTTGTTGTTTGAAACTTAAACAGTTACTTGAGTGCTGTTAATTAATATTTGACTTATTTTCCAGTACCCGTATTATGAGCGCCAACAACACGGAGAGGTGGCCGAGTGGCCGAAGGCGCTCCCCTGCTAAGGGAGTATGGGCTTTAAATCCCATCGAGGGTTCGAATCCCTCCCTCTCCGCCATTGTTGTCCTGCTCCTATCTCATATTGAAAAATATGTTATAGTGTTTTGGTCAAATTTTTGGACGTTGTAAGAAATAATTGTTATGCGGATGTAGCTCAGCTGGATAGAGTACCTGGCTACGAACCAGACGGTCGGAGGTTCGAATCCTCCCATCCGCACCATTATTTCGATTAGAATTAATTCTAAGTAATTAGTAGAAGTTGAAAGCACTTAATCTAATTATGACAATTATAGGTTAGACCAAATATGTGCGGATGTAGCTCAGCTGGATAGAGTACCTGGCTACGAACCAGGCGGTCGGAGGTTCGAATCCTCCCATCCGCACCATTGGTTTTAACTCACGAATAAATACAACAGAATAGATTATGTGCGGATGTAGCTCAGCTGGATAGAGTACCTGGCTACGAACCAGGCGGTCGGAGGTTCGAATCCTCCCATCCGCACCATTTGTTCAAACCACAATTTATTTTTTATGGTTTAATTCGTTAAACGGTAAAATAAAACAAGTTCTTAAAATAGAATATGTGCGGATGTAGCTCAGCTGGATAGAGTACCTGGCTACGAACCAGGCGGTCGGAGGTTCGAATCCTCCCATCCGCACCATCTATTTTAAATATAATTTTTTGTGCGGATGTAGCTCAGCTGGATAGAGTACCTGGCTACGAACCAGGCGGTCGGAGGTTCGAATCCTCCCATCCGCACCATTTATTATATTATTATGAATTGTTCCGATGTAAGTCTTTACATTGTCGATGTTTTTCATAATAATAGGGTTTGTGTGGAGAGGTGGCCGAGTGGCCGAAGGCGCTCCCCTGCTAAGGGAGTATGGGCTTTAAATCCCATCGAGGGTTCGAATCCCTCCCTCTCCGCCATTAAATAAAGAAACCGCTTAATTGCGGTTTTTTTATGCCTAAAATTTACTCACCCTCTCAATTCATACCTATTCTATTTTCTGAGACTCTAACCATTCTATCAGCAACTGATTGAATACTTCTGGTTGCTCTGTCATTACCCAGTGACGAGTATTAAGCGCGACGACTCTGTTACCTGGAATGGCCGCCATTTTTTGTTCCCAATTTTTAGAATGGAACATACCCGGTTTATTTTTTCCATAAACAAAAAGCAGTGGACAGGTGATGTCGATGGGTAAGTTTCCTAAAGGACGCCCTGTAAGTGTGTGACTCCATTTCCAGTAGTAGGAATAGGTCATCGCTGAGGTGATGGTCGTAGGATCTCCTGGTGCATTTAATGCCTTTGCCATCTTACGGGTCATCTTATCACCGATGGTGCCACCTATTTTCCAAGCTGCTGCGAGCCATATTTGATAGGCAAACATAAAGGCTTTAGCTTTGCTGGTGAGTACGTGCTCGGAAGAACCTGCATCGCCAATATCAATGCTAATAATTTTACTTACTTTGGACTTATTACGCATATAATATTGGTAACCGAAAAAGCTACCCCAGTCATGTATTAGTAAGGTAACAGGTTTTCCAGCCCCTACTTTATTAACAACGGCATCAATCGTCTCAATTATGTCTGCAAGATCATAATACTTACGTGGTTTATCGATAGCGTAACCAGGCAGTGTAAAACGCACACAGCGGTAAGAATCTTTTAATGTAGCAACCTGATCATCCCATATCCGGTAAGTATCCGGCCAACCATGGATCATCACAATAGTATCTTTTCCTGTACCTTCGATAAGCACGTCAATATCACCAATACTGAGTTTTTCTGTCATAGTCATTCCTTTAATAGCCGCAAAGTTATTCGTTGCAGTATTTTATCGGGTAAATAAAGTAGAGCTATTACTCTATTACCATTTTAACCTTTGATCTATGCTTCTTTATTTAGATTGCGAACTGGTTCCAATTTTATTATTTTTTTAAACGTTAAGATCATGCTTATTTGATGTAATAAGCATTTTTTAGCAGACTATCGACTTTGTGTATTAAATTGATTTGGTGATGAGGTTATCACTGTAAGCCGTTAAAGTTGGTTGCTATTGAGTTAAAAATATCATCAAACTAAGAAATGCGATGGTAGCCGTTGTACCACCAATAATATAGATAAAGCCTTTTTTACCTTGTTGTATGGTCCAGTTATTATATTGTAAGAATCCGAACCACAAGATGCTTAGTATTAAAGGTAATAGAAAAAATTTAAACATAAACTCCCCTACGTAGCGATTTATCACTGTTTATTGAATTATATAGTGGCTAAACTGTCCTACCACTTTTAATTATGCACTTAATATTTATAGAACGGTTAAATACTGCCAGTCGTATACCTATAAGTGCGTTAAGCATAACACTAGCATGCTTAGCTTTGATTATACGTCTAACTTCAATATATAGTGTGACTTAATTCTCTTAGTGATAACACTGTGGGTAAATGAAATTTAGAGGATTAGATGGGTCTTTGGTTATTATTTTTAAGTAGTTTTACATCTGCGACCATTTTACCTGGTAGTTCAGAAATATTATTAACCGCGATGTTAGTTGAAGGTTCGTGGTCACATTGGCAGCTTTTTATTATGGCGACCAGTGGCAATGTATTAGGGTCTATTCTTACCTTTTACATGGGGTATTTTATTTATGCGAAAAAGCCAATCGACTTTTCAGAAAATAAGCACTACCGCCGTGTACATGGCGTGATCCAACGATGGGGTTGGAGTAGTTTGCTATTTAGTTGGTTGCCTGTTTTCGGTGATGTTTTTTGTTTATTAGCAGGTTGGTTACGTTTAAATCCTGTTCTTTCTTTTATCGCTATTATGCTAGGTAAAGCAATTCGCTATGCAATTATTATCTGGTTTATGAGTTCTATTAGCTAATTATTTTATATTTAATTTTAAACTGACGAGGAATTTTTGATGCGTTTGAATTCTTTTTATGGTGCCGTTGTACTGAGTTCTTCAATGTTGTTACTTAGTGGGTGCTCATTACTGGATAAAGACCGTAATACCGCAGCACTGCCTAGTGGAATGACACTAGTTGAACAGCAAGAAAAAGTGCCTAGCAGCTTGCTAATACCCTATGAAAAATACCAGTTAAGCAATGGACTGACTGTTATCTTGCACGAAGACGATTCCGATCCGTTAACGTATATTGATATGACTTACCATGTTGGTTCTGCACGTGAAGAGCTCGGTAAATCAGGGTTTGCGCATTTCTTCGAGCATATGATGTTCCAAGGCAGTAAAAATGTTGGTGATCAGCAGCATTTTAAAATTGTTAATGAAGCTGGCGGTTCAATGAACGGCAGCACAAATCAAGATAGAACGAATTATTATCAAACAGTACCTGCAAATCAATTAGAAAAAATACTGTGGTTAGAAGCCGACCGTATGGGTTTTTTATTAGATGCAGTTGATCAACGTAAATTCGAGATCCAACGTGCAACCGTTAAAAACGAGCGTTCACAACGTGTAGATAATCGCCCTTACGGTTTACTTGGTGAACGAGTTGGTGAAGCTTTATATCCACGAAATCATCCTTATGCTTGGCAGCCAATTGGTTATATTGAAGATTTGGATCGCGTTGATGTGAACGATTTAAAACAATTCTTCTTACGTTGGTATGGCCCGAACAATGCGACGCTGACGATTGCCGGTAAATTTGATAAAGCAGAGACCTTGGCTTGGGTAAATCAGTATTTTGCGACAATCCCGAAAGGCCCTGAAGTAAAAGATATGCAACCTGTGCCTGTTAGCCTTGATAAAGATCGTTATATTACCTTAGAAGATAACGTGCCACAGCCGATGTTGTATATCAGTTATCCAACAGTATATATGGGGCATAAAGATGAAGCGCCACTCGACCTGTTTGCTTATGCCTTAGGGGGAGGAAAAAACTCACTTTTGTATAAGAATTTAGTGGAAACAGGTTATGCAACAAATGTGGCTGCTTACCACAGCTGCAGTGAACTAAGTTGTACATTTGATATCTATACGCAGCCTAACCCAGCCAAAGGGATGGAGCTAGCCCCGTTATTAGCGAATATTAATGCGTCGATAAAAGAATTAGCAGATAAAGGCATCGCAGCTTCTGAAGTAACCCGATTACGTTCGATCATTGAAAGCTCCGCTATATTTGGTATGCAAAGTGTCGCAGGCAAAGCAAAAGAGCTTGCGTTAGGCGAAACCTTGATGAATGATCCTAATTACTTAACCAAGGGGTTATCCGTTTTCGACACGATCACAGCAGAAGAAGGGATTGCTAGTTATAAAAAATATCTCGAAAATAAGCCAAAAGTAATCATGAGTGTTGTGCCTAAGGGTAAGTTGGAATATATCGCTCATGCGTCGACTTTTACACCCGCACCACGTGATATTAGTAAGCAAAGCACGCAGCTAGATCGAACATTAGCAGTTAGAACGACGGAAGATACTTTTGATCGTTCAGTGATGCCACAAGCGGGCAGTAATCCACAGCAAATATTACCGATGTTATGGCGTCAATCGCTCGCGAATGATATTCAAGTACTTGGTACGGTATACGATGAAACTCCAACCGTTAGCATACAGATTAATTTAAAAGGTGGTCGACGTGTTGAAAACGCTGATAAGCAAGGGATTGCGAAACTAACGGCCGCTATGATGAATCAATCTACAACGCAACATTCATCGGCAGAGCTTAATGATCAATTACAATTACTAGGTAGTAGCATTAATTTTTCTGCTGGTCTTTATGGCACGAGTATCAGTGTTAACAGCTTATCGAAAAATTTACCTGCAACATTAGCAATATTAGAAGAGAAACTCTTTAAACCGGGTTTTGTTGACGCTGATTTCACGCGTGTTAAAGCTCAGTCAAGACAAGCTTCATTACAAAATCAGCAAAGAGTCGGTTGGTTAGGGCAATTAGCTACACAGCGTATTTTGTATGGTGAAGACCGTGTTACTGGCAACCCATCATCTGGTACATTAAAAAATCAAGCTGCATTAACGCGTGATGATGTACTTGCTTACTATCAGCAATATTATAACTTAGCAGAAGCTAAAATAGTGGTGGTTGGTGATGTTAGTGAAGCTGCTGTTACGACGTCGTTAGGCTTTTTACAGCAAGGCGCTCATTTACCTGCAGTGAGTTACCCAGCTCTAGCAAAAGCACCGTTATGGCAACCGAACACACTTTATATTGTTGATAAGCCAGATGCAGTACAGTCTGTAATTAAAGTAATATCACCCGCGGTAGCGTATGATGTGACAGGTGATTTCTTTAAAGCTAATCTAATGAACTTTAATTTAGGTGGTAACTTTAACAGTCGTTTGAATCAGAATTTACGCGAAGATAAAGGGTATACATACGGTGCGATGACCGGATTTTATGCTGACCGTGAATATGGTTTTTTCTCTTCATCTGCGGATGTTCGCGCTGAAGTAACTGGCGATGCAATCAAAGAAACGTTAAAAGAGTTAAAAGCTTATACAGACGGTGGTATCACTGATTCTGAACTGGCTTATATGAAGAGTGCGGTTTCACAGCAGGAAGCCTTGTCTTATGAAACACCTGCTCAGAAGTCTAATTTCTTAATGCAGTTATTATTATTGGATTTATCACCTGATTTTGTAGAGCAGCAAGCAAAGATCATTCAAATGATGAATAAGTCTGAAATTCAGGCATTGGCAAAGACTTACTTATCGAGCGATAAATTTTCTGTTATTGTGGTTGGTGATCGTCAGTTGATTGAAAAACAGGTTCAAGACTTTGGTTTAGATATTCAGATTTTTGATCTGTTAGATAAATAATAGACTTGAAATTAACCTTAAAGATTGCTCTATTGATCGCGCAATTTTTAAGGTGATACTTTTATATAGTTCATTGGTGGATTTAATTTGAACGTTACATTTAAATCTCTGATCTCGAAATTATCAGAGCCAAGTAATATACAGTCGCTAAACGGCATCACGCGCGGCATTGAACGAGAGTGTTTACGCGTAAATGAAGTAGGAGGCTTATCACAGAACAGCCATCCTGCAGCATTTGGCTCAGCATTAAGTCATCAGCACATTACCACAGACTATTCTGAAAGCTTATTGGAATTCATTACACCTGTTAGCGACAGTGCCGCCAAGGCGCAACAGCAATTGAGTGATATTCATCGCAATGTAGTTAAAAACCTTGATGGTGAGCTATTTTGGCCTTCGAGTATGCCATGCCAAGTTTGTGATGAAGAAAATATTCCATTAGCTAAATATGGTACATCTAATACAGGTAAAATGAAGCATACCTACCGCATCGGTTTAAAACACCGTTATGGCAGTAGTATGCAAATTATTTCAGGTCTGCATTATAATGTGTCATTACCCGTTATTTTTTGGAAAACGCTTTATGATCTTAAGGGGGAAACTGGCGAACTCCAAGATTTTATTTCCCATAGCTATATGGGACTTATCCGTAATTTTTATCGTTATGGTTGGTTAGTACCTTATCTATTTGGTGCATCTCCTGCGTTAAACCGTTCATTCTTACCGGCGGAGAAGCAAGCACCGTTCTCAACATTGGGTGAAGATACGTTATATATGCCATATGCCACATCGTTACGCATGAGTGATTTGGGTTATACCAATAATGCGCAAGATGATTTGGTTATTTGCCATAATACGCTAGAGAATTATACCGACAGCTTGAAAAAAGCGATTAAAACAAAAGCACCTGAATTTGCCAATATCGGTATTAAGGTTGATGGTGAGTATCGCCAGCTTAATGACAATGTTTTGCAGATTGAAAATGAACTGTATGCGCCGATTCGACCTAAGCGTGTCGCTAAGCCAAATGAAAAACCTTCAGAAGCATTAGCTGCTCGTGGTATTGAGTATATTGAGATCCGTTCTTTGGATGTGAACCCATTTGTAGCTACGGGTATTACAACTGCGCAGATGTCAGTGTTAGATAGCTTGTTAGTTTGGATGGCTCTGCAGCCTTCTGCACCAATGACGGCTGACGAAATGGCTGTCTGTCGTGATAACAGTACGAAAGTGGTGATGGAAGGACGTAAACCTGGTTTAACATTACAACTTGATGGTCAGGAACAAGTACTTGCTGATGTTGCTGAGCATATTCTTACTGAAGTACAGCTGGTAGCAGGGCTATTGGATGGCGCAGAACTCGCTACTAAGACTGATGCGAGTCATTTTTCTCAAGCGGTTGCTGAACAACAGGTATTGATTAAGCGTCCCGATTCGTTATTGTCTGGGCAAGTGCTTGCGGCAATGAAGGTACAAGGTCTAGAGCATAATGATTTTATTTTAAACTTAGCAAAGAAGTATAAAGCAGAATTATTAGCGGCAGATTATGTGCATTGGGATGATACTTATTTTAATAAAATGCAGCAGCAATCAGTCGTGCAACAACAGCAGATAGAAGCGGAAGATACGCTTGATTTTGATGCGTTCTTAAGTGAATACTTTGCATCAACTAAAAATGGGTAAAAAAAAGAGCCTAAAATTAGGCTCTAAAAAATGAAAAAACAACTCTTGCAATGAATCAGACTACAGGATTTAGTTATGGTTCATAAATAATTGTAGTAGTTGGAAAATAAAAAAAAGGAGCCTTAATAAGGCTCCTAAAAATGAAAAAACAACTCTTGCACTTAATCTGACTACAGCATTAAGCAATGGTTCATAAAATTATTATTTGTTTACTAAATTATTTCAACGGAGTGTTAATAATGCCATTACTGGATAGTTTTACGGTCGACCATACCATCATGAATGCACCTGCAGTACGTATTGCCAAAACAATGGCAACACCAAGCAAAGATACTATTACTGTCTTTGACCTGCGTTTCTGTGCTCCCAATAAAGATATTTTAAGTGAAAAAGGTATTCATACTTTAGAACATCTTTACGCTGGTTTTATGCGTGACCATCTCAATTCAGCAACGGTAGAAATTATTGATCTTTCGCCAATGGGCTGTCGTACTGGTTTTTACATGAGCCTAATTGGCGCTCCAACTGAACAACAAGTTGCAGATGCTTGGTTAGCAGCAATGCAAGATGTACTTATGGTTGAAGATCAGAATGCGATCCCTGAATTAAACGAGTATCAATGTGGTACTTACCTGATGCATTCGTTAGAAGAAGCAAAACAAATTGCACAGGCTATTATTACCGCGGGTATTGGTGTGAACCAGAATGATGATTTGCTGTTAGCAGACGAAATCCTGAATAAATTGTAATGATTAAAGGCGACGATTAAGTTGCCTTTTTTATTACTATTACGGTCAATCTATTCTAGGATGAAACATACAGTTTCCTTTCCACAGGCAGTCATTAATGACTAGGAGGAGTGATGAAAAAAAGGCAGTTGTTTAATAAAAAAGGTTATTTGGTTGCGTTGTTTAGCTTAGCTTTAACCGCGTGTTCAACCGTGAAGGTGAGTACTGATTATGATCAAAGTGCAGATTTTACCGCATTAAAAGGGTTTAATTGGTTACCTGAATCGGCAAAAGTTGAAAAAGAAAATGCTTATCTGAATAATCGGATTATGGATGTGCGCATCACTAAAGCGATTGACAAGCAGCTTGTTGTACAAGGTTTTTCATTTTCGACAGCGCCTGATTTTTATGTGAATTACAGCATTACCTCAGAAAAGAAAACCAATATTCGTACTTATAATAATTATTCCGGCTATGGCCCAAGTTGGGGTTGGGGTATCGGTTATGGGCACCGAGGTATGTCACTGAGTGCGCACACAGAAACCCGTGTTGATGAATACCAGCAAGGTAGTCTCGTTATCGATGTGATTGATCCAACAAGCTTAGAGTTAATTTGGCGAGGTATAGGGAGTAAACGTCTACCTGAATCGACAGATGCGGCTGAAATGGATAAGTTAGTTGCAGAGGTGGTGAAAAATATATTAAGTAAATACCCACCTAAAGCAGGAAAGTAATCTAGCTAAGCGGTCATCGCAATACGTTACTTGGTATTGTAGACATAAATAGGCTTGAACAAATAAAAATGAGCAACCAGTGGCTGCTCATTTTTATATAGAATGACTACGATACTATCATCAGTGCAACATTGGATGCAGCAATACCTGCACCAAGCCATTTACTCACGATTAAATGCGAAACTCGTTCACCAACAAACATAATTGCAAGAGCTGAGATTAACATGCCTACACCGAAGCCAGATAAGCTTCCAGTGGCTTCAATACCATGAGCAAATCCGTGGAAAAATACTAAACCAATTGATATCATCAATAGGAGTGTTGTAAAAGATTCGTGACGGTTAAAGCTATTCCAAATCCCCAGAGCCACGACAAAGGTTGAGGCGGCAATTATTAGCTCAATACCGGTTACTGCAACAGTAACGCTACCTACGATTAAGCCAATGACCAAACTGATAAGTGCAGCCATAAATAAGCTGAATTTAATTTTTATTGGTGAACTTTTATTTGTGGCTGGATTGTTAGTCACTAAAGAACTGGTAACTCGGCTAATCAATATACCAAGAGAAAACATCATGATTAAATGATCAAACCCTGTTAGTGGGTGTAATATGCCGTCAACAATTGAGCTGTGCGGCATGTGTCCTGAATGGGCGAAGGCCATAGGAGCGGCAAATAAAGTTGAGAGCGTTAGTAAACGTAAAAATTTCATAGATGATGTCCTTATTATTGTTTAGTTGAATATGTAATTTTAATGCTGATACTCATTTTCGGGCTTGAGTGTTAACAATATTTTGTTACAACCCATGATTTCTTAACGCATATACAGCCGCTGTAATGCTGATATGTGTCCCATTTTTGATTACGGCATAGGGAACCCCGGTTAATCCTACCGAATGAGCATCTGAAATATCTTTATCAATAATTTTGTCAATATATGTACCGTTTTTATTAAGTTGTTCTTTCGTAAGAATAATATCCAATTCTGAAGCCAGATTTATGAGTACTTGGGTATCTCCAATATCAAGGCCTTGGATAAAATAGGCTGAAAAAACTTTGTCATACAGATCTGATGTATTTTTACCTTGATCTTCGGATATCTTGATTGCTCGATGGGCTGCTCGTGTGTTTGGTGTGATTGAAATATTATCAAAATTAATATTTATACCTTCATTGCTTGCTATATCAACTACGATCGAGTCGCGTCGGCGTGATTCTTCGATTGAACCAAATTTGTTTTTTCTGTACGTTGCACGTGGAATACCTGCTATTGGTAAGGATGGGTTTAATTGGAAAGCGCGGTATTGCAGATGTGCGGAAACCGTTGTATTCAATCGGATAGCTTCAGCGATGCGATGATGCGCAATATAAGAGTATGGGCAGGTAAAATCTAAGTAAACATCAATAGTATTCATGCATAAGTCCTTACGACCATTTATTATTTTTAATGATGATGAGTTTTGGCGTAGTGTTGCGCTAGTAAGTCAGTGCTAAAATCACCTTTGGGGTCACGCCAGACACTGTGAATATGGTTAGCGTTACGTTGGGTGTTGTCAAATTCGATAACGAGACCCTCCCCCTGAATTCGGTAATAATTTGGCTCTCCACGATTAGTCTCACCCGCCCAAGCAAAGTGTAATCCATCAAATTTATCACCTGTGACCTTTCTTAATTCCAGCTCTGCAATTTCATCAGGTAAGCGTCCAACATAAAGATTGATGAGTTCAGTAAGAATGTCTCTTTGATGTTTATTCATATCGGCAGCCGCTAATCCTTTGGGCTTTTCAGAAAAACTGACTGCTTTACGATGTTGGTGAGTGAGACCGATCTGTCGTTCGAGTAAATCTTGAACTCGCTCAAAATGATCTCGCTGTGGCCCGTGAAATTGTTGTCGCCAAACATCGGCCAGCCGTCTTGGTTCGATAGGATGATGTCCCACATCAATTGAGCTTCTATTTCCTCCTACTATATCTATCGGTGGGATGGAAGATATCACTACATGGGATTGCTGCTGATCAGTAAAACTAGTTAGGAGGTCAAATGCTGTATCTTGTAATGACCCCAAAGGTCGCAACATATGTGCTCCTAACAATGGTACTGTTGCCGGATCTGCGCCTAAGAAACTAGGTGTTCCTGATGACAATTGTCCATTAACAATAGTATTGTTAATGGAAATATGGTGGCCACCAAAACGCCAACCCCAATTCATACCATTTGGATCACCAAAAATACGGAGGTAATAACGATTAGGATCTCTAAAGCGTCCATGCTTATCGCTAAGACCATGTCCTTCAATTCGATCTAGAATATTTTCAAGTCCAATAATAGCTGTAACTGTGGCATAGCCAGCTTCTGAAAGTCCGGTTGCCAAGAGCTTGAAAGCTAGCGCTTGCTGGCGAACATTCATTTCACCAAGTGTTAAGCCACCATGATTACTGGGTGTATAGAACCACAGTGTGCGTTCAGTATCCGAAGGAAAACTCCATGCTGCAGTGGATAATTGATTCGGGCGAAGAGAAGATATAAATAAATCTGCTGCGCTACTCATTCTTAACGCTATCCTAGCTCTTACTGTTTCTTCACTTGGTACCATAGTTTTACCTTCCATTGTTATAATTTCATATCGACTATATGGATATTTTATTGGATCCGTTTTTAGCTATTTTTATATCTAGCCTCCAATTTCTTATAGACAGGGTTATTATATTCCTTCATCTAGTTTTGATAATTGAGCTAAATGTAAAATTATTATTCGGATAATATGAACAATAGAAGGTAAGAAAGTAAGTAGGTAAGTAAATAGGTAAGTAAATAGGTAAGTAATAAGTCGGTAGGTTTTTAGATATAGCTTGTAATTCAAGCAGCTTAAAAAAGTGGTAAAAATCGATTCATAGCAGGGGGACTGCTATGAATCGGTTTATAATTAATCATTCAGGTAGCGTAAGCAGAGTCTGCCTGATAATATTTATTTTTGTTTTTCACGCGCGATCGCACGGTAGCCAATATCGGTTCGGTAGAAAGCACCTTCCCACTTGATTTGTGCCGCTAGCTTATATGCATTTTCTTGTGCTTCAGTCACTGTGTTACCCAGTGCCGTTGCACAAAGTACACGACCACCGTTAGTCACAATGCTGTCACCTTGCAGTGCTGTGCCAGCATGGAACACTTTGCTTTCAGTTGAGTCCGTTTTTGGTAGGCCCGTAATGATGTCGCCTTTTGCGTAATCAGCAGGGTAACCGCCAGCTGCAATTACTACACCAACAGCTGCACGTTCGTCATAATCCGCTGTCACTGTGTCTAGTTTTCCTGCAACAGCAGCAAGACAAAGTTCGACTAGATCTGATTTTAAACGCATCATGATAGGTTGCGTTTCTGGATCACCAAAACGACAGTTATATTCTAATACTTTCGCGGTGCCATCTGGTGCAATCATTAGGCCTGCATAGAGGAAACCAGTGTAAGTATTACCTTCCGCTTTCATGCCATCAACCGTCGGGCGAATTACTTCATTCATTGCAAAGTCATGCACAGCTTGTGTTACCACTGGTGCAGGTGAGTAAGCTCCCATACCACCTGTGTTTGGACCTTTATCACCATTGTCACGTGCTTTATGATCTTGGCTTGTTGCTAGCGCCAGAATATTCTCGCCATCAACCATGACAATAAAGCTTGCTTCTTCACCGACTAAAAATTCTTCGATAACAACACGTGCACCGGCATCGCCAAACTTGTTACCTTCAAGCATATCGTCAATTGCGGCAAATGCTTGTACTTCAGTTTCAGCGATAATTACGCCTTTACCTGCCGCTAGGCCATCAGCTTTAATTACAATTGGGCAACCCATTTCACTTACATACGCTTTTGCAGGCGCGATCTCTGTGAAGTTTTGGTATGCCGCTGTTGGAATTTTGTGACGTGCAAAGAAGTCTTTTGAAAATGCTTTTGAGCCTTCTAGCTGTGCAGCCCCTTGTGTTGGACCAAAGATAGCCAAACCTTCAGCTTGGAAGGCATCAACAACACCAAGTACTAATGGTACTTCAGGGCCAACAATCGTTAGCTCAATTTTGTTTTCTTGTGCGAATGCAACCAATGCTGGAATATCTTCCACTTGGATAGGTACATTCTTACATTTGTTTTCTAGCGAAGAACCAATATTACCAGGTGCGATAAATACAGTTTCAACATTTTTAGACTGAGCCGCTTTCCAACCTAGGGCGTGTTCACGACCACCGCCACCAATAATTAATACGTTCATAATGATGTTATTCCTTTTACTTTATGCGCTAATCTTGGGGGTACTCTGCGATACTTAGCAAGATTTATAATTGAATGAGAGCAGTACAGTCAGAGTTGTGTGTGTCATTACTCTGACTGTATTTTTAACTAATGTGCTTTTCCTACAGGCTTAGTGACGGAAGTGACGCATACCTGTGAAGATCATTGTCATACCGTGTTCGTTAGCCGCATCGATAATCTCATTATCGCGGATTGAACCACCTGGTTGGATTACACATGTAATACCCGCAGCAGCTGCAGCATCAATGCCGTCACGGAATGGGAAGAATGCATCTGATGCCATTACTGAACCTTCAACCACAAGACCTTCGTCAGCGGCTTTAATACCAGCAACTTTCGCACTGTAAACGCGGCTCATTTGACCTGCACCTACACCAACTGTTACGCCATCTTTTGCGTAAACAATTGCATTTGATTTAACAAATTTAGCTACTTTCCAGCAGAATAGTAGGTCAGTCAGTTCTTGTTCTGTTGGTTGACGTTCAGATACAACCGTTAAGTCGTCTAGTCTAACCATGCCACGGTCGCGATCTTGTACTAAAATTCCGCCGTTAACACGTTTAATATCGAACTCACCGTTTTTAGTTGTCCATTCACCACATTCAAGTAAACGTACGTTTTTCTTACTTGCAACAATAACGCTTGCTTCAGCACTGACTGATGGAGCAATGATTACTTCCGTAAATTGACGGTCAACGATTGCTTGTGCAGTGACTGCGTCAAGTTCACGGTTGAAAGCAATGATGCCACCGAATGCTGATGTCGGATCTGTTTTAAATGCACTGTCGTAAGCACTTAAGATATCGTCACCAATAGCAACACCACATGGGTTTGCGTGTTTTACAATCACACATGCCGGTGCATCGAATTCTTTCACACATTCGAGTGCTGCGTCAGTATCTGCGATGTTGTTATAAGATAATGCTTTACCTTGTAGCTGTGTTGCTGTTGCAACAGATGCTTCAGTGGTATTTTTTTCAACATAGAATGCGGCGTCTTGGTGGCTGTTTTCACCGTAACGCATATCTTGTTTTTTGATGAACTGGCTGTTGAATGTGCGTGGGAATTTAGATTCTTTATCACCTTCCGTGTTGTCGCCATAACTTGGAACCATAGTACCAAAGTAGTTTGCGATCATGCCATCATAAGCCGCTGTGTGCTCAAATGCTGCAATAGCAAGGTCGAAACGGGTTTTATGAGTCAGTGAGGTATTGTTTGCAGACATTTCATTTAATACGCGGTCATAATCGCTAGCGTTAACGACAATTGTTACGTCTTTGTGGTTTTTAGCTGCAGAGCGAACCATTGTTGGACCACCGATGTCGATATTCTCAACGGCGTCAGCTAGGCTGCAATTTGGATTGGCAACAGTGTTGGCAAATGGGTAAAGGTTAACAACAACAATATCAATTGGATTGATACCGTGTTCTGACATGACTTCAACATCAATGTCACGACGGCCAAGAATGCCTCCATGTACTTTTGGATGGAGCGTTTTAACACGACCATCCATCATTTCTGGATGACCTGTATAGTCAGAAACTTCTATTACTGGTATGTCATTTTCAGCTAATAATTTAGCTGTCCCGCCAGTAGATAGTAATTCGACACCTTGTTCTACTAGGCTGCGAGAAAATTCTACAATACCAGTTTTATCAGACACACTGATAAGTGCACGGCGAATAGGTCGAGCGTTGTCCATTTTACGATTACCTCAAAGTACATTTTTATAGAAGGATGTTTTCGGAAAAGGTCGGCTGGGCCTTTTACGGAAACATCCTGCACTATGTTCCTTCTATACCTACTAACTTTACGAAGTAATTTGCTTGTTAAAGTGTTTTAGATATATAACGTACCGCAGATGGGGGGCATTCTAACTGAAAATTAATTAATTGTGTCTATTTTTTCATAAAAAATTCACGAACAGCATGTTTATGCTTTGAATTTAACTACGCAAGTATAATCAAGGTATATTAACGAATTATGTACCTGTTATAGACGTTCGTTATTACATTGTTATTTTAACGTTTTTTCTTTTTGTGCCAGATCTTATCTTCTTCACCTCGAAGCAGACGTATAATATTGTCGTAGTGACGCCAAATAATAAGGCAAGATAACATGGCAACGGGTAGGGTATATTGGGCTTTAAAAATAAGGGTGTAAATTGGCGCAAAGAGAGCTGTAAAAATAGCTGCCATTGAGGAATAGCCAGTCACGACCAAAGATAACCCCCAGCTTAATACAATTGAGGCGCCTAAATCAAGACCGATAGTCAGCAGCGCGCCAAACGCAGTTGCAACCCCTTTACCACCTTGAAATTTAAAGAAAATTGGATAGATATGGCCAAGGCAAGCTGCGATTGCTATGAGTCCTAGAGAAAATGGCGTGAGGTTTAAATACCAAGCGACCCAGACCGGTAGTGCGCCTTTTAACATGTCAAAAAAGAGTACTAAGCCTGCGGCGAATTTGTTTCCTGAACGCAATACATTGGTTGCACCTGGGTTTAGTGAACCGTATTTTCGTGGATCAGGTAAGCGAAACAGCTGACAAATTAGGATAGCTGAAGAAATCGAACCTAGCAGATAGGCGAAAATGATAAAGATTAAGCTCAATAGGGTCATTACTGATTAATTCTTCTCTAGGTTTGCTGTATTATTGCATTATTATATCCATTAATAAATTACGTGCTGTAATAAGGCTTACAATTACGTAGTTTATCTTAGATATAACTAAAAATTGAGAAACCTATCATACGCGTTTTCTATTCGCTAGGGTATCCGACCTCTATCAAGTTTACTACGGACGAGTTCATGGACATTGTATTTATTGAAAAATTGGAAGTTTTTACCACGATCGGTGTATATGATTGGGAAAAGAAGATCATTCAACGGTTAGTATTTGATTTGAAAATGGCACATGATAATCGCCCTTCAGCACTGACTGATGATATTACCAAAGCATTGGATTATTCCGCTGTATCTAAATTAGTGACTGACTTTGCACAAAGCAATATTTTTGAGTTGGTTGAAACAATGGCTGAGCAAGTTGCTGAACTATTAATGACAACATTTGGTATACCTTGGATTAGCCTCAAACTGAGTAAACCTGGTGCTGTCGCAAATGCGGCAACGGTTGGTGTATATATTGAACGTGGTCAGCGTGATGGAACGTTTGCGTAATGGCTCTCGTGTATATCGGCATTGGTAGTAACATTGATAAAGAGTATCATGTCGCGAATGCGCTGCGTGATCTTGATAAGATGTTTGATGGCTGCCGTATTTCACCAATTTTCGAAAGTGCTGCTGTTAATTGCACAGGTGATAACTACTACAATTTGGTGGTGGAGTTTACCACATCGTTATCGCTTAACGAATTAATGCAGTGCTTAAAAGATCTTGAAATAACACATGGACGTAAAGCGACTGATCGTCGTTATGCACCCCGAACCTTAGATTTGGATTTATTGTTATTCGACAATATCATCCAGTCTGAAATGCCTATTTTACCTCGTTCTGAAATTCTTTATCATGCTTTTGTATTATGGCCTCTCGCTGAACTAGCTCCGGATTTATGTCATCCGGTGTCTGGTATTTCAATGGCTGAGTTATGGCGTGATTTTGACAAATCAACACAGGTCCTCATGCTCGCTAAGTGGCAATGGCCGAAATAGCTGAGCTGGTTTAAAAATTATAATGAAAAAGGTTAATACGAATAATTTATAGTATTAACCTTGTTCATTAAACTGATTTATTTTTAACTATTACAATAAAGGAAATATGAATGAGTACTTTGGAAGTGATCGTTCTGGCATTGATTCAGGGACTAACTGAATTTTTACCCGTATCAAGCTCTGCTCACCTTATTTTGCCGTCACAGCTACTGGGCTGGGAGGATCAAGGTCTTGCTTTTGATGTTGCTGTACATATAGGTACATTATTAGCGGTACTTATTTATTTCCGTGACGAAGTTGGCACCATGGCTGTGGCTTGGGTTCGTTCTCTGTTTAAACAAGAACACACGAAAGACAGTCAACTAGCATGGTGCATACTATTAGCGACCATTCCGGCTGCGTTATTTGGCTTCTTTGGCAAAGATTTAATTGAGTTATACTTGCGTAGTACCACGGTGATTGCCACGACTACGATTATCTTTGGCTTGCTGTTATGGTGGGCTGATGCCAATGCCACGCAAATTAAAGATGAGTATAAGACTGGTTGGAAAGGGGCATTAATCATTGGTTTTGCGCAAATGCTAGCGTTAGTTCCTGGGACGTCTCGCTCGGGTGTGACGATTACGGCGGGTTTGATGTTAGGGCTTAGCCGTAGTGCTGCAGCACGCTTTTCATTCTTAATGTCGATTCCGATTATTGCAATGGCGGGTGGTTATTTAACACTGAAATTAGTACTGCATGGTGATGTCGTTGAAACCCTGCAAGCGGGTGAAATCATGACGACAGTACGCGCTGTTGATTGGTTTGCGATGGGCTTAGGCGTTGTAGTTTCTTTCTTTAGTGCTATTGCCTGTATTCATGTATTTTTGAAAGTGCTAGAAAAATTAGGCATGTTCCCGTTTGTTATCTACCGCCTACTGTTAGGCGCTGGTCTGTTCTATTTAATCTATACTCAAGGGCTTTAATTCACTCGATTAGTATTGGTACTAAAGACGAGAGAGAAAAGGCTGTTACCAGTGAGGTAGCAGCCTTTTTTGATTTTGCATGTTAATCATCATTTATGACAATTACTTATTGAGATCGTAATGTGGCTAATGCTGCAATACGTTGTGTTGTTAATTGTTGTTTGATTTCCGCACCACGGAACCCTGCAGCAATGATCGGTTGTACTGCAATATCACAAGCCGTATTAAGCATTTGTGTCAGGTATTGGGTCGGTTGATATTCATCGGGTAATTTACAGACTTGGCTGCTTGAGCAGGTTAACAATATTTGCTGAAAACGTTCAGGTTTACGCCATGCATCGGTATTATCGAAAAGGCTGATAATATCAGTAGGCTCTAAGGTTAGAGCGCTGTGAATGTTTTCTTGTTGCGCGCTAACCAGCAACGCTAAATCTCGGTGTTCGTTGGGCACTTTACAGCGCTTGGCCAGCGCTTTAATACTGACTTGAGAATTATCAAGTTGCTGGATCAATGCAGCAAAGCGAATGGCTAAATCAGCCGAAAGTAATGCCGTTTTCTGTAGCTGAATTAAGGCTTGCTGGCCGACAGTTTTAGTCCCATTGTCACCTTCGCGATGTGTATTTACCATTCGCTCAAAGAGGGCATCGAGTTCGGGTAAGATAACTGCTAATGCGCCAATTTCATTTAACACGTGGAAAAATATTTCTGGATTCGCTGCTGATAATGTCTTTTCAACTTCTTGCCATACGCGCTCGGGGGTTAATTCAGCAAGATCACCTACCTGTGTCATGCCCTGCATTAACGTCAGTGTTTCATTAGCGATAGTAAAGCCAAGATGGTGAAAGCGTGCGGCAAAACGGGCCACGCGTAGGACGCGTAATGGATCTTCACTGAAGCTCTCTGAGATATGACGCAGTATGCGATTATTTAGATCTGCTCTGGCATTAAGTGGGTCGATGATTTGACCGTTCATGTCTTCAACCATAGCATTAATGGTCAGATCTCGGCGCACAAGATCTTGCTCAAGGGTCACATCGGGTGCTGCATAGCAGGTAAAACCTGTATAACCAGAACCACTTTTTCGTTCGGTTCGTGCCAGTGCATATTCTTGCTTACTGCTCGGGTGTAGGAATACAGGGAAATCTTTACCGACTTGCTGATAGCCTTGTTCGAGCATTTCTGCGGGGGTTGCACCAACAACAACAAAATCTTTATCTTTTACCGGTAGAGATAATAATTTGTCACGAACGGCTCCGCCGACTAAATATATTTGCACTAAACAACCCCTGTTACTTTAATGATAGTTTTAAGATAATTACACGGTACTTTTTAAGTATACCTTACCGAATAATAAATTCGATCTTTGCTGTCAATTGTGGAAATTTACTTGCGGTAACTCAGTTTCAGTTGATGGTTAATGAGCACTACAACTTATTTTATGAATAAAGTAGTATTTTTATCGCCTATTTTTGACATTTTGTTGTCTAGCTATTAACGTGAAGCATCAACCATAGGATGATAATCATAGATGTATACTGAGTTTTTTCATTTAAAAGAAATGCCTTTCTCTATTGCTCCCGATCCTCGTTTCTTTTTTATGAGCGATAGGCATAAAGAGGCACTGACACACCTGACTTATGGATTACAAGGTGCAGGTGGTTTTGTCATGTTAACCGGTGAAGTAGGAACCGGTAAAACCACAGTTTCACGTGCACTAGCTGAGGGCTTAACGAATGACACGATCTTGGGTTATATTCATAATCCTGCAATAAGTGAGCTGGAGTTACTCGCGACGCTCTGTGATCAATTCAAGCTCGACTATGATAATAATGGACTGAGTTTAAAAGTACTCTTTGATTTATTACATCATTATCTACTCAGTAATTGTCAGCAACATAAATCCTGCGTGGTTATGATTGATGAAGCACAATTATTATCCACTAAAGCACTGGAACAATTACGTTTGTTAACCAACCTCGATGTTGACCATAAAAAGCTATTACACATAGTATTAATTGGCCAACCCGAGTTACAGCAAAAACTAAAACAGCCTGAATTACGCCAACTCGCGCAACGTATTACCGCTCGTTATCATTTATTGCCTTTAACTGAATCTGAATTAACCAGTTACGTGGCGTATCGTCTAAGTATTGCATCCGGTAATCCAGGTTTATTTAACACCAAAGTATTAAAGTGTATTTACCAACATACTTTAGGTATCCCGCGTTTAGTTAATTTGGTGTGTGATAAAGCCTTGTATTATGCGTTTAAAGAAAATGCCAATAAAATTACCCCACAACATGTGCAAGAAGCCGTTAATGCGGTCGTTGTTACTGGGACAATCAAATCCAAGTCTAGCAAAGTAAGCTTATTTGCGGGTGCGCTAGGTATGGTATTAATAGGTTTTGGTTTGGCTGGTTTTCAGCTGGGGTTATTTGATCGCCTAATAGATAAAGCGTCAACTGCAGAAGTAGCGGTAGTCAATGACACTCCAGACAAGATTGAGGTAAATAAACTTGTCATAGATGAAGTACCTCCTGTTATGAGTGAGGTCATATCTGACAAGGCGTTTTTAGCGAATATTAATTCTGCACGACAAAGCAGTGCAGCTACTCAGTTTTTATATAAAGAGTGGGGCTATGATATTGCATTGAACGATGCGACTTGTCGTAATGCGCAATATGCGAAATTACGTTGTCTGCAGCGACAGGGTAATTATGCACAATTAGTACAATATAACTTACCTGCTGTGGTCCGTTTACTGGATAACCTCGGTGAAGATTATTACGCAACCTTGTTGAGTATTACGTCGTTAGGTGTGGAGTTACAATTAAACAACAGCCATTTATTGGTGAGCCAAGCTTGGTTTGAAAAATATTGGAGTGGTGATTTCACATTATTTTGGACAGCACCAAGTCGTTTTAAAAATAGCTTAAAACAAAATGATAAAGGTACACTAATACGCTGGTTAGATCGTAACGTGAGTGCCGCGCTTGGTGAAGAAGCCTTATCAGGTACGAGGTTTGATGCGATATTAATGAAAAAGGTGATACGTTTTCAACAACAGGCGGGTTTAACCGCTGATGGTATTGTTGGTCCTCAAACTATGATGACAGTTGTCCATTATGCTGACAGCACTGTGCCAAAATTGAATGTGGCGACACATATACTGGAGAAAAAATGAGCCTTGCAGTTGGTAAAATCTTAAGTCTATGCAGTTTTAGTGCAAGCTTAGCGGTGAGTGTATTATGGAGTCCAGCCTTATTTGCAAACGACAATGCTCGTCATAATATAAATGTAACAAGGCCTGTTTTAGCGGGCGTTGAACAAACCGATCCGCTGACTATTCTAAAGTTACCTGATATTGAGTTCGAGCATCCATTATCCGTGGTGAGTATTCCGGAAACACCTGTATTACCTTCGTATTCACCAGATAATGTACCTGCTGTGATTGTACCGAGTAGCAAGCCTATAGTGAAAGAGGCTCAAGCTTCTGAGTTATTAACGATGAATGATGAATTAGCTAATGAGCAGGTGTCTGCCGAACTACTCGCTAAATTTAATCGGGCGTTAACGGCGACAAGTGATACTGATAGCATTCCTGTTAAAGTGATAGCTGAGAGCTACAATGCCGTCCCTATTAAGGACTTACCCGCACACTTGCGTGCGCAAATCCCTGATATCAGCTATAGTTCGCATGTGTATTCGTCGCAACCACAAAATCGTAGCGTGCGTCTTAATAACCGAGACTTACGTGAAGGAAGTTGGTTAAGTGATGATGTTGAGATTTTAGAGATATTACAAAATGAAGTGATTATGCGCGTTGGTGCGCAGAGCTTTAGTCTCCAAGCTTTATCTGATTGGTCTGCATAATTTCATTGCGCGGATAGTCTAAATGAGCAAGGACGTCGTTAACTACATCCTTGCTCATCATCTTACTGTTTCGCTAATTTATTAATCACATGATCTGCCTCTGTCATAATACGCTCTACGATAATAGCGACACTTGGTACATCATTAATCAATCCTTGCGATTGACCAATAAATTGCACACCAGTAGTTAAATCACCATTAATGGTGGCGGCTTCTAGTTTTTCAGTTGCTGCACCGAAATATGACAATTGCTTAATTTTATCGAATTGCACAAAGACGCCTGCGACTAATTTCCAAAACGGTAAGTCGACCATTTTAGCGGCCTTTACCGATTTAAATAAGGCTAAGGCAAAATGCATTGGTTTTTTGGTTGCTTTAATAGAAGCTGGCGTTTTTAAAACGCGGGCATAGAGACCATCAAAGTTTTTCGAATAGATAGTATCGTTCTCTGATTTGCTAGTAATGATTTGTTTAACGTCATTATGCAAAGCACTTTCTTGGCTGGTGGCAAAACGGGAGCCCATTGCAACCCCTTCAGCACCAAGTGAAATAGCGGCAATTAAACCTCGACCATCAGCAAAACCGCCCGTCGCGATAACGGGAATATCCACGGCGCTGGCAATCGCGGGTACCAATACTAGTGAGGTGACATCGCCACCGTGTGCGGCAGCTTCATGGCCTGTTACCATCAAGGCATCAGCACCAATCGATTGTGCAGACTTCGCATGTTTCTCATTAACGACCGTGGCAATGACTTTACCACCATAAGCATGGACCTGTTCGACGATCCAATCACCTTTACCAAGTGAGAAGTTAATCACGGGTACTTGTTCTTCAATACCTATTTTGGCATTTTCTTTCGCCCCTGGCATAAGTAAGGTAGCGCCAATACCGAATGGTTTGTCAGTAAGTTCACGGATCTTTTTGATTGCTGCGCGGGTTTCTTCTTGGCTCAATGGTCCTGTTGCTAAAATACCTAAACCTCCAGCATTGGAAACGGCCGCAACAAGTTCTGGTTTTGATATCCAACTCATACCAGGTAAGACGATGGGATGCTCAATCCCTAATAATTCTGTAATCCGTGTTTTCATCACTTTATCCCAAAGATGCAAAAAGGTTGGAAATAAACTAGCATAAATGCACTAATACATACAGATGTTAATGGTATGTATGTTTTTAACAAAATTATTTATTGATAAATTTTAACTATCGCAACTTTAGTTTGGGTATATTCTGTGTATTTTATATTCACAATATTATCTGCTGGATAGACAGATCCCCATGTGTAAGACATCGACTATGTGGATGTCGGGATATAGTCGTTACGTCACTGCGTTTATCTCAGTATTAGACCTAGTCTTACACTCGTGAAAATCAATAATAACTATACATATCAGTAACTTGCTTGTTATTTTGTTTTATTTCTTGTAAATGTATGTAATTTAATTGAATTTACGCGCTTGTTGCTCAGGGTTAATGACGTATATTTATAAGCACAAGGACGGAGCAGGAACATCTTCAGGAAGAAGACCAAAGGATTAAGTTGCAGGACGCGACACAAGGACAGCTTCAGGAAGAAGACCAAAAGGATTAAGTTGCAGGACGCGACACAAGGACAGCTTCAGGAAGAAGACCAAAAGGATTAAGTTGCAGGACGCGACACAAGGACAGCTTCAGGAAGAAGACCAAAAGGATTAAGTTGCAGGACGCGACATAAGGACAGCTTCAGGAAGAAGACCAAAAGGATTAAGTTGCAGGACGCGACACAAGGACAGCTTCAGGAAGAAGACCAAAAGGATTAAGTTGCAGGACGTGACACAAGGACAGCTTCAGGAAGAAGACCAAAGGATTAAGTTGCAGGACGCGACACAAGGACAGCTTCAGGAAGAAGACCAAAGGATTAAGTTGCAGGACGCGACACAAGGACAGCTTCAGGAAGAAGACCAAAGGATTAAGTTGCAGGACGCGACACAAGGACAGCTTCAGGAAGAAGACCAAAGGATTAAGTTGCAGGATGCGACACAAGGACAGCTTCAGGAAGAAGACCAAAGGATTAAGTTACAGGATGTGACTCAGAAATAAATCAGGATCGATTTATTGTGCTAGGAAGGCAAAAGGACACTCCGACGGATTGGGAAGTGGAAATTTAATGGAATGAATAGAGTCAGGACTTAGCAGGGTTGCTACACGTTTCATGGATTGAAAGTATAGACTTTAGGGCGGCACAGTGTGCCGCCTTTTCTATATCTGGAATTTAATAAATACACTATTCAACGCTTTTCTATTCAATACTCGCCTACGAATTAACTATCGACATGACTTATCGTATACAAAGCCAATTTATTTTTAATACCTAATATTAAGATACAAAAAAGGCGCTAAATAAATTTAACGCCTTTTTTAATCAAGCAAATTCAAGTCATTGTTTGTTTAGTGATTACTTGCTTTTAGACTTGTTTTTCTTGGTGCGTTTTTTAGCTTTAAGTTTTGCTTTCGCTGATACTTTATTTTTACCAGTCGCCGCTACTTTTGCTTTTTTCTTAGTTTTCGACATTGCAATTTTATTGTTTGGTTTCAAACCTTGAATTACACGACGTTTAATCGTTTCTTCAGTATAACGTTCAATTTTACCGAAGATACGTAGATCATGCGCCTCAACTAATGAAATTGCAGTACCTTTCTTACCGGCACGTGCTGTACGGCCAATACGGTGAACATAAACTTCAGCACTACGTGGTAAATCAAAGTTAAATACATGGCTTACATCTTGAACATCAATACCACGAGCGGCGACGTCAGTCGCAATCAGTACTTTTACTTTATCGTTTTTAAATTGATTTAATGAACGAGTACGTTTTGCTTGATCCATCTCTCCACGTAAATAAGCACACGGAATACCTTGAGACTGTAAATAGCTTACTAATTCAGCCAAACGTTCACGAGTTTTTACAAATACGATAGAACGAGTTGTGCTTTCGTCGCGTAACCAATGCACTAACAAGGCTTGCTTGTGTGCATGATTATCAACGTGATGCATTAGTTGGTGAATTTTCGCTTTTTCTTTACGTGAAGGATTTGCTGTAAATTCAGCTGGCTCTTTCAATAGTTCTTCAGCAAAACGCTCAATACCACGACCTTCTAGGGTCGCAGAAAATAGCATTGTTTGTTGACGACGAGTCATTTCATCAGTGATTTTTTTCACGTCATCATAAAAACCCATATCTAACATACGGTCTGCTTCATCTAGAATCAGTACTTCAACGGCTGCGCATTCAAATGCGTCACGACGGATATATTCTAATAAACGACCCGGTGTAGCGATGACAATATCAAGACTATTTTTTAATACTTCAGCGTGTAGCGCATAATCAACACCACCCGTTACCATAGATACTTTATGGTCAGTATAGGCCGCTAGCATTTTAGCTTGTTGGAATACTTGACTCGCGAGTTCTCGCGTTGGTGTCAAGATAAGTACTCGTCCAGGGCCTAATTCACGACGTGGAAAGTCAAGAAGATGCTGAACAGCTGGTAATAAAAATGCCAGCGTTTTACCTGTACCTGTCGGTGCAGATGCAAGGATATCTCTACCTTCCATGGCAGTTGGCAATACTTGCTGTTGAATCAATGTTGGTTTAACAAGATTATTATCAGTAAGTGCTGCAATTAATTCAGGGTCTAGATCGAGACTTTCGAAGTCCATAAAACTACCGTATAACAAGAGGTTAAAAAGGAAGATGAAGTTATCATTTGCTGTACATAACAAAGACACGTCAACTTTTTGATCGTTAATCGGCAATTATGGCAGATATGGGGGCTAGAGGGTATTAGTTTTATACTCAGGTGATGAAATAATCGCTATTATAGTACTGACTGTTTATTGGTATTATTGGTACGATAGAATCGTTGATTAGGATATTTAAATGCCCGATTAGTAATTATATCGATTGATTATATTCATTAGCTTGGAGGCTATAATTTTGTTATCTTAGCCTAGTTATTTTATCATTAAGGTATTTTTTCGATGAACCCACGTGGTCTATTTTCTGCTGTAGTATTATCTTCTTCTGTTACGCTGTTACTATCTTTATCTCCCTCTATTCATGCGGCTGAAGATAAGTACTATTCTGAAAATGAAGGTGAAATTTCCAATCAAGGTTATTGGGGGAAACAGCGCGGTCATGTTGGCGGCGAAGAACAACGTAAACCATCACCAGTGGTAGAAGATGCTGAAGAACCTAAATTTACACCGTTTGAATTACCTGAGCCGCTTTATTCTAATCTTAGTTTTGGCATAACGCTACACAGTAATTATGATGATTATGATAGGCATGGTACTTCGTTAGCGAATAACCCCGGGATTGATTACGTACTCGACAATGTCTTTGCTGATGATCTTGTTTGGCAAGCGAATGTCGATTACAAAAATAAAGATATATTAGTCTCTAATGGTATTGGTATTTTACCTGAAGATAGTCTTATTGGTGTGGGCGTTAATGCCTTTTGGGATGTTGAACTTAATTCCGGTAACCACCGTTTGTCGCTTGGTACTAAATATGATGATCCTAATTATATCTTTAATCTGTCATCGAATATTTATCTACCGTTGTCTGGTAAAGGTGACAAAGATGACCTAGTTAACAGCGTGGATATTCGTGCCGAGGGAGCAATAACGACAACTGTACAATTCCATAGTTCTTTTGAATACTTCTTTGGTGATGATATTCAAATGAATGACGATTACGATCCTTCTGATAATAGTCATAAATTAACTGTGGGTCTTGATTACACGCCAATCGCATTATTGCAACTGGGAGCTGAAGCAACCAAAGTGAAAGATCATGATGTTGGTTATGGTGTGTATCTTTACTTCAACTATAATCCATGGCGACCATTTAGTGAACAACTAGAACTTATTTTAGATAATGGTTTTTCTATGCATCAAATGATCCCATTCTCGCGTTCTAAAGTACTTCCGCACACAGCAAACTAGTGTAGAGTACCGTCATCGTAATAGCGCGCAGATAAAAGTGTGGGAATACTGTGACAAATAAAAATGATGGTTTTAGCTTTAAACAGTTTCATGTTTCACACGTTGATTGTGCGATGAAAGTAGGAACTGATGGTATTTTACTTGGCGGCTGGGCGGATGTGACAACAACGTCCGAAGCACAACTAAAAGCACTTGATATTGGTACAGGATCTGGCCTTATTAGCCTTATGTTAGCGCAACGCTGTAAAGGTGAGTTACAAGCAACCGCAATTGATATTGACGAATTAGCGTGCCGACAAGCAAAAAAGAATATTGATAACTCACCATGGTCATCTTCAGTCGTAGTTAAACATGTTGCTTTACAGCCATTCACCCAAGCATATAAAGATGAAGATACTAAGTTTGACCTTATTATTTCTAATCCTCCTTATTTTGTTCATGGCCAAGATTTTGCTGATGACGCCCGTAAAACAGCAAGACATACGGGAAGCTTAACACATCAAGAACTTGTGGGTTGTGCGCTGGAATTATTATCACCAAATGGGCGTGTGGCTCTTGTATTACCTCATGATGCTGGTTGTGAACTTGTTAATTACTGCCAACAATTAGGTAATTTGAAAATAACGTGTCTTAACATCAGAACAACGCCTAAAAAGGCTTACAAACGTATGTTGATGAGCATTTCTCGTGGTGGTAATGAGTTGAAAAACCAGTCGCTTACTGTGCATAATCCTGATGGTAGTTACTCCCATGCTTACCAAGCTATCACTAAAGATTTTTATTTAAAAATGTAATTTCATTATAGTGCTGGCAGATTTACTCTTGCACTTAATTACCAGATTGTTAGTATCGGTAATTAACGGGTGAGTGGCTGATACAAAATTCTTTACAAGAACATAATTATAATACTTTGTGCTACACCGGCTGGAGAGTATTTCTCCATGCTTACTTCACGGAAGAAGTTGATAAATGAAAACACAACAATATCTAAGCAGAGAGTATATTAATGACAATTAAGTTAAAAACAGCTGATGTTTTAGCCATCGGTTTTATGACGTTCGCCTTCTTTTTAGGCGCGGGCAATATCATCTTTCCACCTCTAGCTGGTAATCTTGCTGGGCAATCATTTATGCCTGCAATGGCTGGTTTCCTTGTGACCGCTGTCGGTTTACCACTTATTACAATCATCGCAGTCGCAAAAGCAGGCGGTGGTTTAATTACCATGACTCGTTTTTTACCGGCAATGGTCGGAACCGCGATTGCTGTGGCCATTTATGTCATTATTGGTCCAGCCTTTGCTGCACCAAGAACAAGCTTGGTTGCTTATGAAATGGGGATTAAACCTTTCCTCGGTGATGCCGCTAACGATACGACACTGGCTTTGTATTCTGTTATTTTCTTCATTATTACTGCTTATTTCGCTTTAGGCCAAGGTAAAATGATTGATAATATCGGTAAAATCTTAACTCCAGCATTAATTATTCTGTTAACAGTATTAGCTATTGCGGTCTTTATTATGCCACAAGGTGATATTGGCGTGGCACGTGAAGCGTATGTCGATAGTCCTTTTACCAAAGGTTTCCTTGAAGGTTATAATACTATGGATACCTTTGCGTCATTAATGTTTGGTATGTTGATTATTAACGTACTTAAAAGCAAAGGCGTAACAGATAAAGCGGGTCAATTTAAATATTTAGTTATGGCGGGCTCTATCGCAGCAGCTGGTCTTGCATTTGTTTACGTTTCACTATTCTATTTAGGTGCAACGAGCCAATCTCTAATTGCTGTTGGCGCTGATGTAAATGGTGCGATGATCTTAGCTACTTATGTACAAGCATTATTCGGTATGCCAGGTCAGTACATTTTAGCTGCGGTAGTAACATTAGCCTGTTTAACAACGGCTGTTGGTCTAGCCAGTGCGGTTGCAGAGTTCTTCCACGAATTAAAACCACAATGGTCATACAAAATGTTAGTTATCATTAACTGCATCCTATGTGCGATTGTTGCGAACGTTGGTTTATCTCAATTAATTAGCATTTCTGTACCGGTATTATTTGCGGTATACCCACTTGCGATTGCGATTGTGGCACTTATCTTATTGCAAGAGCGTTTCCCTAATCCACAATTTGCTTTTCGTTTAGTGATGGTTATTGCATTCATGTTTGGTGTATTAGATGGTATGAAGGTAGCTGGTTTGGCAATGAGTGGTTTTGAGTTCTTGCCATTATTTGATCAAGGTTTAGCTTGGGTATTACCAACAACAGTTGCTATAATAGTATCGATTGTTGCAATGCGTCCACAGACAAACTTGGGTACTGCTACAGCTAAATAGTTTGGTCTTATGCTCGAAATGAGAGCTGATTATGCTAATTTTAAATCCGTTCCCTAGTGAGCGGATTTTTTATGTTGTTTTTTTGGTGCTCACGCTTTTGTGGCACTATAATGAGGTGGTTTGATGGGTAATGAACTGTGGTTAGCGTTAGCGATTGTATTGATCATCGAAGGTGTTATGCCTATGTTGATGCCTAAGCAATGGCAGAAAATGCTTTTCATTATTACTCAACAGCCAACTGATAAAGTACGTAAATATGCGGGTTGCCTAGTCGTTATTGGCATCGTGCTATTGATTACGTTCTAATATTTTTGTACAACAGAACAACAAGTAAAGTTGTATTTTCCGATTTTAATGAGATAGAAATCAAATTTTCTAAACATTTTGATTTAAATTTTGCTAGAATCCTCTTTTAACCAACAACCGCGACGGTATCATGGGAAAGAATGTAGTTATTCTCGGCACTCAATGGGGTGACGAAGGTAAAGGTAAAGTAGTTGATCTACTAACTGACAGAGCTAAATATGTTGTGCGCTACCAAGGTGGTCACAATGCTGGTCACACATTAGTAATCAATGGTGAAAAAACAGTTCTTCACTTAATTCCATCTGGTATTTTACGTTCAAACGTTAAATGTATCATTGGTAACGGTGTAGTATTAGCACCTGATGCATTAATGACTGAAGTTAAAATGCTTGAAGAGCGAGGCATCCCAGCTCGTGAGCGTATGCTTATCAGTGAAGCGTGTCCATTAATCCTGCCATATCATGTATCACTAGATGCTGCCCGTGAAAAAGCACTTGGCAAAAAAGCTATCGGTACAACTGGTCGTGGTATCGGTCCAGCTTACGAAGATAAAGTAGCGCGTCGTGGTTTACGTGTTGGCGATCTATTCAACATGGAACAGTTTGCTGTTAAATTGAAAGAAGTAATGGAATACCATAACTTCCAACTACAGCATTACTATAACGAACCTGAAGTAAGCTACGAAGATGTACTAGCACAGATGCACGAAGTTGCACCTATTCTACTAGA
Organism: Moritella viscosa; assembly: GCA_000953735.1. Taxonomy (NCBI): domain Bacteria; kingdom Pseudomonadati; phylum Pseudomonadota; class Gammaproteobacteria; order Alteromonadales; family Moritellaceae; genus Moritella; species Moritella viscosa. The sequence goes on from LN554852.1 coordinate 601,872, forward strand.
CATGATCGTAGACGTAACTTCACTTCTTGATGATGCACGTCGCCGCGGTGATGACATCATGTTTGAAGGTGCTCAAGGTACGTTACTTGATATCGATCACGGTACTTACCCGTATGTTACATCATCAAATACAACTGCAGGTGGCGTAGCTACTGGTAGTGGTTTTGGTCCATGTCACATCGATTACGTTCTTGGTATTACTAAAGCTTACACTACGCGTGTTGGTTCTGGTCCATTCCCAACTGAACTTGATGATGAAATCGGTAATCACCTAGGTACTAAAGGCCATGAATTTGGTGCTACTACTGGACGTGAGCGTCGTTGTGGTTGGTTTGACGCAGTTGCAATAAAACGTGCAATTCAGTTAAACAGCATCACAGGTTTCTGCCTAACTAAACTAGACGTATTAGACGGTTTAGAAACGTTAAAAATCTGTACTGGTTACATGCAACAAGACGGTTCAATCCTAGACGTGCCGCCAATGGCTGCTGACGGTTATGAACTTGTTGAACCTGTATACGAAGAAATGCCAGGTTGGAGCGATGTAACATACGGCGCAACTTCTCTAGAGCAACTTCCAGAAGCTGCAATCGCTTACATCAAGCGTATTGAAGAAATTACGGGCGTGCCAATTCATATCGTATCAACTGGCCCAGATCGTAACGAAACAATGGTATTAGTTAACCCATACGACGTATAAGTCTGTCTGGTTATACTGATAAATAAAAGGTCGCTGATGCGGCCTTTTTTGTGCCTGTTATTTATAATCGTTAATGTAAAATTACGTGGTTATTTGCGTTTGTTATAGGTACAAAAAAGCCGCATGATCTCTCATACGGCTTTTTAATCTGGATTACGTTATAGCGTTAATTAGCGGCAAATTAATTATTTCTGTTTGCTGCAATATAGGCCAGTGAAATAAGTGCTTGCTTGTATTCTGATTCAGGTAGTACTGCAATGGCTTGAACAGCTAAATCAGCTTCTTGCTGGGCTTTATCAAAGCAATAATTAAGTGAACCAGTACGGTCAAGAATAGCCAGAATTGCATCAAGATTATCCATGCCATTCATCTTCTCGATTGCTTCGCGTACCATTAATGCTTCTTGCTCGGTACCGTTCGCTATCGCATGAATCAATGGTAATGTTGGTTTTCCTTCAGCAAGGTCATCACCGACGTTTTTACCCATTTCTTGAGCGTCTGCCGTGTAGTCCATCACATCGTCAATCAACTGGAATGCGGCACCTAAATGTACACCATAATCTATCATCGCCTGTTCGATGTGCGCTGGTTGCTGAGAGATAACGGCAGCAAGTTGCGTAGCGGCTTCAAATAGCTTGGCTGTTTTGTAGTAGATGACATCCATATAACGTTTTTCGTCAGTGTCTGCATCATTACAATTCATTAGCTGTAATACTTCACCTTCTGCAATCACATTAGTTGCATCAGACAAAATATCGATAATTTTACTGTTATTGAGTTTTGCCATCATCTGAAAAGAGCGTGAGTATAAGAAGTCACCCACTAACACGCTTGCCGCATTGCCAAATGCAGCATTCGCCGTTTCACGACCACGACGCATGTCTGACTCATCAACCACATCATCATGTAATAAGGTTGAAGTATGAATGAACTCGATGATAGCGGCTACACCAACATGTTGTTGACCTTGGTAACCCAGTGCGCGTGCACTTAACGTTGCTATTAGTGGACGAATGCGTTTACCGCCACCATTTACAATGTAATAACCCACTTGATTTACGAGGGCAACATCAGATTGCAGTCGATCTAAAATGAGTTCATTGACAGCGTCCATATCTTGTTTGGATAACGCTTGAATGGCTTTAATGTCCATGTGTATAAGTTCCGTGCTACTTTTTATAGTTGTATGACGATTTGCAAAGCTATTGATAGCTATATATATCGCTAGCTCTATCTTGATAGTAGGCTACAAGATGAAATTCCCGTCAAATTTATGCCGTAATTGTACACTAAATTGTAATTGCCGAAAGGATTAAGCAGCAGCGATTTACAACTTTACTGCTTATTTATATTTATTTTGAAAATCAGCTTGCCTAACCGGAAAGTTTTGAGTAGAATTCGCGCCATTGTTATAAATTATTATGACGTGTCGCTACCTAAGGTACGCTGGACACGAATCGGAGTCAGAAAACATGTATGCTGTTTTCCTAAGCGGTGGCAAACAACACCGCGTTGCTGAAGGTCAAACTCTTCGTCTAGAACTTCTAGACGTTGAAGCTGGTTCAAGCATCGAATTTAACGAAGTATTAATGGTAGCTAACGGCGAGAATATCGAAGTTGGCGCACCTTACCTTGAAGGTAAGAAAATCACTGCTGAAGTGGTATCTCATGGTCGTGCGGACAAGGTTAAAATCCTTAAGTTCCGTCGTCGTAAGCACTCTCGTAAACAGATGGGTCACCGTCAATGGTTTACAGAAGTTAAGATTACTAAAATCGCTTAATTAGGAGTACTAAAAGATGGCACATAAAAAAGCTGGTGGTAGTACCAACAACGGTCGTGATTCAGAAAGCAAACGTTTAGGCGTTAAACGCTTTGGTGGCGAATCAGTTCTTGCGGGTAACATTCTAGTTCGTCAACGTGGTACTAAATTCCACGCTGGTACAAACGTAGGTTGTGGTCGTGACCACACTCTATTCGCTAAAGCTAGCGGTAAAGTGCAGTTCGAAGTTAAAGGACCACAAAACCGTAAGTTCATTAGCATTGTAGCTGAATAATTTCAGTACAAACTAAGAATTTTTAAACCCCGCCTATATGGCGGGGTTTTTTTATTGCTAAAATAAATATTAGTAATAAAAATAATAAAAGTAGTAGTCATTGATCGAGATTATTTTATCATACTTGCTAGTTAAGCTTGTCGAGTCATAATTCTCCATTGATAAAGTTGATAGCTGCACGGATTAATTTATTGATTCAATTATTTTACGGATGAAGTGATCTTACTGGTTAAGAGATCGATTACTTAATCCGTGCAACTAACTGCATTCCTAATTTGTAGGAGCGATAGCGAAATGAAATTTGTAGATGAAACCCTAATCAAAGTTGAAGCCGGTGATGGCGGTAGTGGTTGTGTAAGCTTCCGCCGTGAAAAATATGTTGCTCGTGGTGGCCCTGATGGTGGTGACGGCGGCGATGGCGGTCATGTATATATGATTGCAGATGAAAACTTAAATACGCTAGTCGATTTTCGTTTTGTCCGCTTCCATAAAGCGGAACGTGGTGAGAATGGTCGCCCTAAAGATCAAACTGGTGCTCGTGGTGAAGATATCACTTTACGTGTTCCTGTTGGTACGCGTGTAGCTGATGATGATACTGGTGAAGTTATTGCCGATCTTGTTATGCACGGTCAACGCAAAATGGTTGCTAAAGCTGGTTTCCACGGTTTAGGTAACACTCGTTTTAAAAGTAGTGTAAATCGAGCTCCTCGTCAAAAGACACTAGGTACACCAGGTGAAGTGCGTAACTTACGTTTAGAGCTTATGCTACTTGCTGACGTTGGTTTATTAGGTTTACCAAATGCTGGTAAGTCTACTTTCATTCGTGCGATTTCTGCTGCGAAACCAAAAGTTGCAAACTACCCGTTTACAACATTAGTACCTAACCTAGGTGTAGTAAGTGCAAGCCCAGAGCGTAGCTTCGTGGTTGCCGATATCCCAGGTCTTATTGAAGGTGCTTCTGATGGTGCTGGTCTAGGTATCCGTTTCTTACGTCACTTAGAACGTTGTCGTCTAATGGTTCACATTGTTGACCTATTACCTGAGAACATGACTGATCCAGCTGAAAACGCAAAAGTTATTGTTAGCGAACTGGAAAAATACAGTGCTAAGCTAGCAGCTAAAACATGTTGGTTAGTATTTAACAAAACCGATCTTGTATTAGATGAAGAAGCTGAAGAAACAATTAAAGCGGTTGTGGCTGCGATTAATTGGGAAGGCGAAGTTCATACTATGTCTGCTTCAAGTGGTGTTGGTACCAAAGACCTTGTCCGCGCTATGATGGAACAGATTGAGTCTATGCCGCGTCCTAAGATCGAAATGCCGATTGAAGATGATGGCGATGTTGGTTTCTTATGGGATGAATACCATAAAGACCAAATTGCTAATCACGCCGTTATTGAAGACAGCGATGATGATGAAGATTGGGATGATTGGGACGAAGAAGATGATGGCCACGTTATCTATGCTCGTGACTAAGCCTCATTAAGCGTTACGTTTATATTAAAAATACCAGCCTCGTGCTGGTATTTTTTTAGCTAAAACGATACTTTTAGGCGTTTGATCTATAATGTTCACTGAAATCATGGTTTTACATAATAAAAGTATGCTTTAATGACAAAAAACTTTCAATTCAACTCAAATTAGCAGATAATCCCGCCCGTTCACAAAGTGAATATAGCAGGTAATAATTACCTATATTTTAAATCCGGTTATTTAATAATTGTCAGCTTAGAACTTTCCACTTTTCCGCTAAGCGACAGCCATTTATTAAACAGCCAGTCACCTTGGTTTGTATCTATCAGTTGCATTAAAGAGCAATAAGTACAGACAGCCACTGTCATGCAGTGAGTAAGGTGAACGAAACAAAAAGTGAGTACCCTTAATGAATACCGCAAGTCAATCTACCTCTGCTTCAACTAACACTTCTGCTTTTGCAACTTTGATGGAAAAGTTGTTTAAGTTAAAAGCACATAATACGACGATAAAAACAGAAGTAATGGCAGGTTTAACCACTTTTGTCACCATGGCTTATATTCTATTTGTTAATCCTGATATTATGTCGATTGCGGGCATGGATTACCAAGCGGTATTCGTTGCAACAGCACTCAGTGCAGCCATTGGTTGTATCTTCATGGGTCTTTATGCTAACTGGCCTGTTGGTCTAGCACCGGGCATGGGGCTTAACGCTTTTTTCACCTTCGCGGTTGTAAAGGGGATGGAATATACGTGGGAAGTTGCATTAGGCGCGGTATTTATTTCAAGCGTTGTATTTGTCATCATGAGTGTGACTAAACTACGCGGTTGGATCATCGACAGTATTCCAAGCAGCTTACGCTACGCAATGACTGCGGGTGTTGGTTTATTCTTAGGTATCATTGGTTTAAAAGCAGCTGGCATTATCACAGCGAGCCCTGCAACGTTAGTTACACTGGGTAACTTTCATGATCCTAAAGTTATCTTAGGTTCACTCAGCTTCTTAATTATCGCCATCTTAGCAACACGTAAAGTATTCGGTGCGGTATTAATTGGTATTGTTATTACCACTGCAATCAGTGCGTTTATGGGGTTGATCAGCTTACCTGAGCAAGTAGCATCACTACCAACTGGCTTATCAAAAACATTCATGAAAATGGACGTAATGGGTGCGTTAGACGTATCTATGGTCAGTATTATTCTCGCATTCCTATTTGTAAACATGTTTGACACAGCCGGTACCATGATTGGTGTCGCTGAAAAATCAGACATGTATAACAAAGATGGCAAAATCGAAAACCTAAACAAAGCATTAACAGCAGACAGTATCGCAAGTGTTGCGGGTGCGGTAATTGGTTGCCCACCAGTAACAACATACATTGAAAGTAATGCGGGTATTGCTGAAGGTGGTCGCACGGGCTTAACGGCGGTTGTTGTTGGTCTACTATTCTTAACCGCGATGTTCTTTGCACCGATTGCACAGATTGTTCCAAGCTATGCAACGGCGGGTGCATTAATCTACGTTGCTTTCCTCATGGTTGGCAGTTTGCATAAAGTGAACTGGGATGAATTCACAGATTACGTACCAGCTGCGATCACAGCAATTATGATGCCGCTAACGTATTCAATCGCAGATGGCATCATCTTAGGTTTCTTATCATTCGCGATCATCAAGCATGCAACAGGTCGCTCTGCAGATGTATCGTTAGGTATGAATGTATTAGCTGTGGTATTTATTGCGAAATTAGTATTCATCTAATTTGAAAGTAGCTTTCTACTGCCGGTAATAGGTTTACCGCTAGTACGATGATACCGGCAATGTAATATTGTTAATATGAAAAAAGTGCCAGCTGAGTACGTTCCTTTCGGTCGTATGACGTTGGCATTTTTGATCTTGCTCCTACGACCTTAGATGTTACACTTTCAGATAATTCAAATTATTATTAGCAGGGCATAATGCCAAAATTAGAACCTCAATGTTGCCCAGAGCCACAGTGTAGTGCAGCGCTACCCGCGTTAGATGATAAACATATCGCATCATTGGCCCATTTATTTCACTTATTAGGGGACGAGGGACGTATACGTTTAGTGCTTGCCTGCATGGGGGGACCTGTGGCTGTGTCTGAGCTATCTGCGGTAACGGGCATGTCACAATCGCTAACCAGCCATCATTTACGTCATTTACGTGAAGCGCGTATTTTACGCTCTGAACGTCAAGGTAAACAAATCCTTTATCGATTGGATGATCACCATATTCGTCATGTGGTACATGATCTTGCTTGCCACGTGACTGAGCATGCATAATTTTTTATTCGAGCCCTAGCTTAAAGGTTTTATTTTAAAGAGAGTGACATGCGAAACCTATTTATCGAATTTTTAACCCAACTTGGTTGTGCCGATCGCGCGCATGATATCGATCACATTGAACGTGTTGTCGCGACTGCAAGGTTGTTAGGTAAATCTGAAGGTGCTGAATTGGCAGTTCTAGAGCCTGCCGCTTGGTTACATGATTGTGTATCGGTTGCTAAAGATCATCCCCAACGCAAGCAAGCTTCTTTATTAGCCGCAGATCGTGCGGTGGCATTCTTACAAGAGATTAACTACCCCCAGCAATATCACCAGGCGATTCATCATGCCATTGTCGCACATAGCTTTAGCGCGAATATTACGCCTGAAACTTTGGAAGCGAAAATATTACAAGATGCTGATCGTATGGATGCTCTTGGTGCTATTGGTATCGCCCGTTGTATTTTAGTCGGGGGAAAGCTAAACCGTCAGCTTTATAGCAGTATTGATCCACTCTGTGCTGAACGTGAACCAGATGACAACGTATATACACTCGATCACTTCTTTACCAAGCTATTAACGCTCGGTGACAGTATGCAGACCCAAGCAGCCAAAGTCGAGGCGCAAAGACGCAGTGTCTACATGCGCGAATTTTTAGTTCAATTACAGTCAGAGTTATTGATGCACGAATAGTGTTATTAATACTTTAAATATGATGGCTAAGACATGAGAGCTAACCCACTTATCGTTAATAATAATGAATGGGTTAGCTTTTTTTTGTAAATACACTTGAATGAAATTTAATATGAACGTATATTAATATGAATGGTTAACTCGCTTGAACGCTTAACTATCAATTCTATTTAAGAGGATAAACTTATGTCATGTAAAGGCAGCGCTGCAACAGCACCGAAATCAAATCAAGGATGTTGTGCTAACGATCACAGCAAAACACACGTACACGAGCATCAACATAGCGATGAACACAAGACCAGCAGCAATGACACTTGTTGTGCCCATTCTGAATCAAATGAGATCTCGCCTGACGATGAGGAACCCGAGTCCAGTAGTTTAACGACCCGTTTATCCTGGTTAGTGACTGGCATGGACTGTCCAAGTTGTGCCGGAAAAGTAGAAAAAGCTGTTCAAGCATTACCACAAGTTACTCAATGTCGCGTTGCATTCTCAACCGAAAAATTGCTTGTTGATATCGAAGAAGACATTAATAGCAGTACGACTGAAAGTATCAAACAACAAATCAATGACGCCGTGGTTAACGCGGGGTTCAAGTTACAACAAGTAGGTAAAAAGACAGCTGACCGCGAAGAAATCACGTCACTAGCGCAGAGCTTTCGAGAACATTGGCATGCTATCACCTTGGTCAGTGCGATTGTTATTGCCGCACTTCTAACCCAAGTAAATAGCAATGCAAGCCAGTGGGTATTTACCTTCGCCAGTGTATTTGGCGTGATCCCTGTTATTAATCGCTCGATTAAGTTAGCACTATCTGGAACCCCATTCGCAATCGAAACGCTCATGTCTGTCGCGACAGTCGGTGCCCTTATTTTAGGGGATACAGCGGAATCTGCGATGGTATTAGTATTGTTTATGATCGGCGAAAAACTGGAATCGTTTGCTGCAGGTAAAGCACGTAAAGGCGTTAAATCATTAATGTCATTAGTGCCCGAAGAAGCAACGAAAATTGTGGGTCATGACCGCGTATTAGTTGCTGCTAGTGACTTACAACCAGGCGATATTATTGAAATTAAACCCGGCGATCGTCTACCGGCTGATGGTGCGTTACTTGCTTCTGGTATTAGTTTTGACGAAAGTGCATTAACGGGTGAATCTGTTCCTGTTGAGCATCAAGCTGACGATATTGTAATGGCGGGTAGCTTAGCTGTTAATCGTGTTGCGCAATTACGTGTTGTGTCAGAACCAGGTAATAATGCGATTGACCGTATTCTACATCTGATTGAAGAAGCGGAAGAAAACAAAGCACCAATCGAACGTTTTCTTGATAGATTCAGTCGTTGGTATACACCTGCAATGATGTTATTAGCATTAGTTGTTGTGATTGTGCCACCATTATTGTTTGGCAGCGATTGGACTGAGTGGGTATATAAAGGGTTAACATTGTTACTGATTGCTTGTCCTTGTGCCTTAGTAATATCTACACCTGCAGCAGTGACATCGGCATTATCTGCAGCCAGTAAACGTGGCGTGTTAGTGAAAGGTGGTGCAGCGCTAGAGCAGATTGGCTGTATCCAACAAATTGCCTTTGATAAAACCGGTACATTAACGCAAGGTGTACCCGAAGTGACCAGCATCGTTAGCTTTATTGATGATGAAAATAAGGTATTACAGCTTGCTGCGAGTATTGAACAAACTTCGAATCATCCATTAGCAAAAGCGATATTGATGCATGCGGAACTAAAATCAGTCGCTTTGTTAGCGGTTAGTCATGACCAGACATTAGCGGGCTTGGGTGTACAAGGTGAAGTTCAACTGGGTGAGTCTGCACAGTTAATTAAGTTATTAGCCCCGCACCATATGACCGCACAGCTAGCGCAACTTCCTGAGGTTCGCAGTGCTATCGTAAACCTAGAAAATGGCGGCAATACTACAGTTGTAGTGCTGCAAAACGAGATCGTTATTGGTTTGGTTGCACTGGCTGATCGTATTCGTGAAGATGCGCGTGAAGCGGTAGAAAAATTACAAAAACTTGGCATTAATACCGTGATGCTAACGGGCGATAACCGCCGTACAGCCAAAGTAATCGCCGATTCGCTAGGCATGGAATATCGTGCAGAGCTATTACCTGAAGATAAATCACGTATTGTTGGTGAAATTAACCAAGCTAAAGATACTGCAATGGTAGGTGATGGTATTAACGATGCGCCAGCAATGAAGCGTGCAAAACTTGGTATTGCGATGGGTGGTGGTACCGATGTAGCGTTAGAAGCGGCAGATGTGGCATTAATGCATAACCGATTAGTTGAATTGCCACACATGGTCGAACTTGGTCAGGCAACATTGGCTAATATTAAACAAAACATTACCTTAGCTGTAGGGCTTAAAGCTGTATTTTTGGTGACAACATTACTTGGATTTACAGGACTATGGGTTGCTATTTTAGCTGACTCAGGGGCGACAGCTCTCGTCACAGCCAATGCATTAAGACTATTACGTTTTAATGGTAAGAAATAATACGTCTTAATAGTAAAAAGTAAATATCACGTTTTGTTCTATACTTAACAAAGCTCATCAAACTTAGTTTGGTGAGCTTTTTATTTAATGTTTAATTTACTGTTATACAGGTCTTCATCGGCTGTTCTAAATAAACTCTCGATCGTTTCACCCGTTCGCCACGTAGCTGAGCCAATTGCTGAAGTGATCTTAAATTCGCTCAGTAGTGAGTCATTCTTAATTTCAGTGTCAATACGCTTTACGACTAAGCGAGTTGATTGTTCGGATGCTGGCTGCAAGATAATCGCAAATTCATCACCACCTAATCGGAATGCGACATCACTATTACGGATACTACGCTGTAATACACGCGCATAATGTTTCAAAATGCGATCACCAAATTGATGGCCATAAGTATCATTGATGCGTTTGAAATCATCTAAGTCGGTAATCAATAACGCCATGTTGGATTTATGACGCTGGCATAGGCTATAAGAACGCTGAATGTTTTCATCAAAACTCGCGCGATTATCTAAACCGGTTAAATGATCTTTCATGATCCTTATCTGCATTTCTTGTAGCATTAAGGCGTGCATGAGATTAGTGACCAACAGTTGATGTAATTCTTTTAATACACTGAGTTCATTAATTTGTAATGGTTTGACTGAGCTATATACCAATGACCCCAAATCTTTACCTTGTGCCGTCAAATGATAGTTTTGTTGGAAAACGGCGGTGCAGTCAGTCTTTAATTGAATATTGTTTGCTGCCTCAGTAAAGCTTAAACCGGTAAAGCGGACATGCTGTGCCGCTATTGCGGCAAAATTATGTAACAAAGAATTGACGTCTAGGCTAGTTTGTAATTTTTTTAACGTGGCAATTGTTTGTGCCGAGCTTAACTTTTGTTGTCGCTTTGGCGAAGTAAACCCATAATTAGTATGCATTTTTGGGGCGTTTATTATGCTTAAATTATCCATTTTAACCTCAGTCAAAAAAATCACTAGTCTAGTGTTATTTTTAATCATGCATATTGTGTACCACATTTTATATTTTTTGATGGTTAATTAATGCGGATCTTTATTATTGATCCTTTGGTCAACTTGTTAAATTGGGAGCTAGTACATATTCTTTAGTGGCATTGTTTTTTATTATCTTAGTTACGCTATTGATGGCGTTCATGTAACTGCTTAAGGAGGGAGATAATTTGTTTATTGATATTATTCAATTACTTTCCCTTGCGGTTGCATTAGTAGCGTTGTTCCAACGTATTCACTTACCGCCTATTCTCGCGTACCTTGCTACGGGGATGATTGCTGGGCCTTATGGCTTTCAATTAATTGTCGAACAAGCTGATATTGAACTGTTTGCTGAATTGGGCGTGGTTTTCCTCATGTTCTCATTAGGCTTAGAGTTCTCACTACCACGTTTATTGTCGATGCGGCATTTAGTACTGGGACTTGGTGGTGGGCAAGTGCTGAGTGTCGGCGTGCTATTTATGCTGCTTGGATTGTTTGCTTCGCTCTATTGGTCACAAGCATTTGTCGTCGCATCTGCGATGTTAATGTCATCCACAGCGATTGTGATCAAGCAGTTAGCTGAATCTAAATTACTTAATAGTCGCTTATCAAAGCTTTCGATCAGTGTGCTGTTATTCCAAGATATCGCGGTGGTACCTTTCCTTATTATGATCCCGCTATTGGCGCAGCAAAGTGGTGATGTCATGCTGATTGCTGAACAAATGGGTTGGGCAATGGTAAAAGGTCTATTCGCGGTATTCTTGATCTTATCTGTGGGACGCTGGATATTACCAACCCTGTTTAAAGAGATCGCCTTAATCCGTTCTGATGAACTTTTTGTCATGTCGACATTATTAGTGGCCTTAATCGCAGGGCTTATGACTCATTGGTTAGGTTTATCGATGGCTCTTGGGGCTTTTTTGGCGGGGATGATGTTAGGTGAGGGGCCTTATCGCCATCAACTCGAAGCTGATATCCGTCCATTTCGCGATGTATTAATGGGACTCTTTTTTATTACCATAGGAATGCTGCTGAACTTACCCAGCTTATTTGCGGATTGGCCTCGTTTAATCATAGTGCTTGTGGTGATGATGTTAAGTAAGATTTTCCTAGTCTTTATACTCGCAAAGTGGCTAGGAGAAAGCAGCAGTAATGCCCTTAGTACAGGTTTAGTGTTAGCGCAAATGGGGGAGTTTGGTTTTGTATTATTAGCGTTAGCAGGAAAATTGGCGTTATTACCTTTACCGTTAATTTCGACCCTTGTTGGTGTTGGGGTGCTGAGTATGGCGATGACACCCTGGCTCATTGAGTGTCATCAGGGAATCGTGCGGCGATTATTATTTCAGCCTAAACCAAAACGTAAAAGTGGACTGTCACCACCACTTCCAGGGCAATACATTGATCATGTAATTGTTTGTGGTTATGGTCGCAGTGGGCAAACTATCGCGCGCTTCTTAAAAATAGAAGGTATCCCTTATACTGTTATCGATCGTGATCCTGTACGTGTGCAAGAGGCCTTAAATGGTGGTGAAAAAATTGAATTTGGTGATGCCAGTCGCCGAGAAATTCAAATGATGTTAGGTGTCGAGAAAGCTAAGTCGATTATTATCACGTTCAATGATACCGAGAAAGCCATTGAGTTGTTAAAGGTCGTTAAACCATTAACCGATGCGAAGGTACTCGTGCGTACCACTGATGACTCCAATATACTGACGTTACATAATGCGGGGGCGACAGATGTGGTGCCTGAATCCTTAGAGGGGAGTTTAATGATGGTATCGCATGTATTGGCTATTTCAGGCGTACCTATTAAACGTATTTTGAAACGCTTACAGCATGAAAGAAAGGGGCATTATAACCATTTACACGGTTTTTATTTTGGTGGTGAAAGTAATGTGTCTTTTGAAGAAAGTGAAGCGCTAGAAAGGTTACACGCGATCCGACTTGAGTTTGGTGCTTACGCGATTGGTAAAACAGTTGCAGAAGTGAAATTAAAAGAAGTCAGTTACCGTGCAGTGCGTCGACAAGGGATTGAGTTGACTCAAGTTCATCAAGACTTTATTTTTGAAGTGGGTGATGTGGTACTGGTCTGTGGGCCTTCTCGTTATGTAAAACGGGCGGAACATTGTTTGTTAGGTGGTTGGGCTGGCTAGACTATATATTTAAAAAAAACCTTAATTCTTCTTCTTGTTTTAATACATCTTGATAGCCTAAACGCATTAATTCACGTGTATAGTTTTGCTCAAATATCAGATAGGAAGTAATTGAAGAATGGCTGTGTTCATTTACTCCGATGGTGCGTAATAGAGTTCGGATGGTTATGGGTAATTCGTAAAAGTATTCATCGGCAATGGCATTAATATCATGTTCATTGGCTAAGTGGAATAAGCCAATCTGTTTTATATTTAACGCTGATTTTTGTGATTCAGGGGTTAATGTTAGGGTGTCATTAATACGCTTTAACCGCTCAATGTCAGAGTTTAAGGTATCGGTAAAAACGGTATCGAGTAGATGCCCTGCGATATCGGCCCCGGATGGAGTCTGGCGTAATTCTCCTGGTTTTAATTTTCGCGGTGGCTGTTCTGCACCGATCACCAGTAGTTTCTCTGCGCCAAGGTGGATCGCAGGGCTTAATGGTGATAGTTGATGTACCGAACCATCACCATAAAAATCATGGCCTATTTGGGTACAAGGGAAGACTAAAGGGATAGCTGAAGACGCTAATAAATGGTGGGCATGCAATCGTGTTCGTAACCCACTACGACGGGCGCGTTGCCATTCTTGCAATTGCTGATTACCTTGAAAAAAGCTGATGGAATCACCGTTGCTATAATCAGACGCGGTGATCGAAATTGCATCGAGGTGTTGGTGTTGAATGTTAATGTCGATACGGCGCATATCCAAATAACGATCTAGCAGTTTACGCAAGGGTTTATTGTTAAACAGGGATACCGGTTGGCGCGTCACGTGTGGCGACTGAAATCGTGATAAAAAGGTAAGTAACAAGTGCTGAGATATTTCATTAAAACTGCATTGAAATACTTGGTTGGCGTGGAAGTTATTCCAGATATACTCGAGTTTTTTAACCCCCAAGCGGAAGCAACTGGCGTAGCAAGCAATCGCACAACTGTTGATGGCCCCTGCTGATGTACCAGTGATTACTTTAAAAGGTGTACCGTGATTTCGGGGATAAAACTCCGCAATGGCTTTTAGTGCACCGACTTGATACGCGGCTCTTGCGCCACCTCCTGTCAATAATAGCCCCTGTTTAGTTCCTGTCATAATTCTTTAAACCCATAGATAAAGTCCTGCTTAATCAAAGAAGAAATATCCTTTATTAATTATTGTTAAAGACTCACTGCTTCGCCAAATTAATCCTGTGGGATAGGGAGGATTTCTAGATGATCGCGCTTTCAGACACGAAAAAGCCAAGCAGATGCTTGGCTTTGATTGTTAACTTAACCGAAGTTAGTTCATTGCATATTAGCTTATGCTAGTAGGCCTTTAACGTGTGCTACGATATCAGTAACTGCAACTTCCGTTTTATCACCTGTTAGACGTAGTTTGTGGTCAACTAGACCATTCTTCAGACTACGATCGCCGATGATGATGTTGTGTGGAATACCGATAAGTTCAGAATCCGCGAACATAACACCTGGACGCTCTTTACGATCATCAAATAGCACTTCGATACCAGCGGTTTGAAGGTCAGCGTAGATTTTCTCTGCTGCTTCTTTAACTTCTGCTGATTTGTGCATGTTCATTGGGATAATAGATACTTTGTATGGTGCGATTGACTCGTTCCAGATAATACCGTTTTCATCGTGGTTCTGTTCGATTGCAGAAGCAACAATACGAGAAACACCAACACCATAACAACCCATTGTCATTGTTTGCTGCTTACCTTGCATATTCAGTACGCCTGCACCCATAGATTCAGCGTATTGAGTACCAAGTTGGAAGATATGACCTACTTCGATACCACGTTTAATTGACAGTGTGCCTTTACCACATGGGCTTGCTTCACCTTCAACCACGTTACGAATATCTGCAACTGTGTATTCTGCAATATCACGATCCCAGTTAGCGCCAGTGATGTGCTGACCATTAACGTTAGCACCACAAACAAAGTCTGCTAGGTGTGCAGCTGAACGATCAACAACAACAGGACAGTTCAGACCTTTAGGACCGATAGAACCGGCATTGCAGTTTGCTGCTGCTTGGATTTGAGCTTCGTTAGCAAATGTTAACGGAGACGCAACGCCAGCAATTTTTTCTGCTTTTACTTCGTTTAGTTCATGGTCGCCACGTAGAACAAGTGCGATAACGCCTTGTGCTGCGCCTTCTTCAGCTTCAGCAGCAACAAGCAGTGTTTTTACTGTTTGTGTTGCGTCAACGCTTAAGAATTTACAAACGTCTTCGATGCTGTGTGCATCTGGTGTATCAACAACTGTTAATTCTTGCGTTGCTGCAGGACGTTCGCCAGCAGGTGCTAGTGCTTCTGCTTTTTCGATGTTAGCTGCGTAATCGCTGCCGTCAGAGAATACGATATCGTCTTCGCCGCTTTCTGCAAGTACGTGGAATTCGTGAGATACAGCACCACCAATTGAACCTGTATCAGCAAGTACAGGACGGTACTCTAGGCCAATACGCTCGAAGATATTGCAATATGCTTGATGCATTTTGTTGTACGTATCGTTTAGACATTCATCTGATAAATGGAAAGAATAAGCATCTTTCATCAGGAATTCACGCGAACGCATCACACCGAAACGAGGACGAACTTCATCACGGAATTTAGTTTGGATTTGGTAAAGCGTCAACGGCAGTTGTTTGTAGCTGTTGATTTCTTTACGTGCGATGTCAGTGATCACTTCTTCGTGCGTTGGACCTAAAACAAAAGGACGGTTGTGGCGATCGTTAATGCGTAACAATTCTGGACCAAACTTATCGATACGGCCTGTTTCTTGCCATAAATCTGCTGGTTGAACCATTGGCATTAGAGTTTCAACAGCACCTGCTTTGTCCATCTCTTCACGTACGATGTTTTCTACTTTGCGTAAAACTCGTAGGCCGGTCGGTAACCAAGTGTATAAGCCTGATGCCAGACGGCGAACCATACCTGCACGAAGCATTAGCTGGTGGCTAATTACTTCAGCGTCATTTGGAGTTTCTTTCAAAGTTGAAAGCAAGTAATTGCTGCTACGCATAACGTTCCTTTATTTACTAATAAAATCGATATAATAGAGCGATTTTAACAGGGCGGCGCCTGAGTAAACAGTAAAAGTTAGTGATTAGTTTTATTTATTTTTGACTGCTGTCCTTTTATTCGTTTCTCGTAGGTCATATACTGGCAGCCAAAATTGGATTTGTGCTATTTAAAATGAATAAAATACTGAGATTAGCTGCACTTATAATGGTCAGCAGTGTATTATTTGGTTGCTCGTCACAACCTCGTAATCCGGAAAATATTTGCGATATCTTTATTGAAAAATACGATTGGTACGAAGCGGCCATTGACAGTAAAGATAAATGGGGCGTACCTGTGCATGTGCCAATGGCGATGATGTATCAAGAAAGCTCATTTAAGCATAATGCCCAGCCGCCAATGCAGTATTGGTGGATAATTCCGACAGGACGCGCAAGTTCTGCCTATGGTTATGCCCAAGCAAAAACGGTGACTTGGGGTGATTATGTTAAGGAAACCGGAAATAGTTGGTCAAGCCGTTCTGATTTTCATGACGCCATGGATTTTATGGGATGGTTTATTAATAAATCTCAAAAAATCAATGGTATATCTAAATGGGATGCGGAGAAGCAATACTTGAATTATCACGAAGGTTGGGGTGGTTATAAGCGTAAAAGCTACAACAAAAAACCGTGGTTGAAGAAAGTGGCGAAGAAAGTAAACCAGCGTTCGTTGAAATATGCGGGTCAGTATCGCACCTGTAAAGAAGATTTAGATTCGAACTGGTTATGGCGTCTGTTCTTCTTATAAGCCTGCTTTACTTTATTATATAGAGAAAATTCAGACCGTCACTCGGTCTGAATTTGTTTTAGCAGACTGTCTTTTTTATCCCGTCTATCACCAATTTGACGCGCGGGATTTCCAGCCATGATTGCCCATTGGGGGACATTTTTCGTTACCACACTTTGCATGCCAATCACGGCATTATCAGCGATCGTAACGCCATCGACAATCCCCACGTTAGCCCCAATCCAAACATCTTTACCTATTATCACGCCTTGAGAAGTTGAGGCTTGCTGCCAAATAACTTGGTCAGGATGCATACCGTGATTAGAGGCATGGATACGGCAGTTGTTGGCAATTCGGGTATCATCACCAATGGTAATGCCATTTTTTCCGCCGTCTAATGAGCAACTGTGATTGATCGCAACATTATTCCCCAGTGTCATTGGCCCGTGGATAAAACTCGCAGAGGCGAAGAAACAGTTATCGCCCATGGTGATCTTACGACCGGGTTCTGCAAACATATGGCAATCGGGGGCAATAAAGCAATTGTCACCAAACTCTATGGTTTCGACCGACATAACATAAGTTTGTAGCTCGGCTTGCCACGTTCTTGCCCAGCTTAATGCTTTGGGTTTTAGTTTGTAGTATAAGCCCGGCATCCACGCTAAGCGCCGCTTGTGCTGAGCAATATAATCAATCATTAGTACTTTCCGATTTAGTTTCGTTTACAGCGGTAGTGACTGTCGTAAGAGTTGGTACTGTGTCCGTTTTAATGACAGAAAATACAGTCGTAATATTATCTTCCACTGCCCAACGCACATTAAAGTCATACAACTTTACTCCGTATTCTTGGCGTGTTGTTTTATTCTTTTTATAAGCAGGACGCGGATCTTGAGTTAATACCTGCGTGATAAAGGTCTGTAATTCGGGATGCTTTTTTTTCTGCGCTGCAATTTGATTCAAGGCTTCGTCTGCAAACGTGACTGGCATATCAGCAATGGGTGCATCAGAGGCGTAACCTGCTTGGGCATCAGGTAAACTGTCAGCATAAGGCACGTAAGGTTTGATATCTAAAATCGGTGTACCATCGACCAAATCAATGCCCGATAAATTTAAAATACACTGGTTATTTTTAATTGTAATACCATCAAGTTTTGCTACCGACAGACCTAACGGGTTAGGGCGAAATGTTGAACGGGTGGCAAAGACACCCAAGCGTTCATTACCGCCTAAACGGGGTGGACGTACTGTCGGATTCCAACCTTTATCCATGGTTTCATGGAAAGCAAAAATCAGCCATACATGGCTAAACTGTTCGAGCCCGCGTAAGGCATCTGCTTCATCAAATGGTGGGCTTAAAATGAGCTGAGCTTTAGCAGCGGAAACCAAACATGGTTGACGCGGTACGGCAAATTTTTCTTTATATGGGGTATGGATAATCCCAACTGTTTTGAGTTCAAGTTTCATTATTAACTGTCGTCATTACTGCGGTTTAAAGGATTTACATTGATCGCATCGCCATAACACACATAACTGCTAAGGCAGGCCTTAGATGCGGGTGGTGCGATACATGAACGAATAATAATACCATTGGCATGAAGCGCGGCGGCTTTACGCTTGGCGGCAATTTTCGCTTGTTTTTCTTCTGCTGGTGGCAGGTTATCGGCTGTTTGACAGCTTTCGCCTTCCACTAAACCCAGTTGTTCAACCTGATAATTTTGTAGGGTGTCAGCAGCGTAATATTCAACACCCGAAATAGAGAAGTATTCAGTGAAGTTATCTTTGTCTAAATTCGTCTGTAACGGGTATTTGCTGCAACCGCTCAGTAGTATGGTTAGTAATATTAAATATTTCATGGTGTTTTAATCGAGTGATATTTGGGGTTAATTATAATTCTATCACTGGCTTAAAGACATTTATTTTTAGGGTGATTACGTATTTTTACTAATTTATCGGGATAAAAATTAGCGATTAACGTGACTAATTATGGTTATTTACTAGATAGCTAGACGATTATAGTCTTAACTTATATTGGATAGACGCCATACGAGGTAAGCAAGACGATGACAAAAACGAGCTGTATTATCACTGTATTATATTCACTAAGTTTAGCCAGTATTAGTCTTTCTGCCCATGCTGGCATTGATAAAATACGTCTTACTGCAGAAGAGCGTACCTATATTTCTGCTCGCGCACCAATCAAATTATGTATTGATCCTAACTGGATGCCTTACGAAGCGTGGGATCCTAAACTTGGTTACATTGGTATTGCTGCTGATTATATAGCTGTGTTCTCGGCGATGTTAGATGTCGAATTTCAAGTACGAGAAACAAAGACCTGGCAACAAAGTTTAGACGTTACTCGTAATGGGGGATGTGATGTATTATCTTTTCTCAACCAAACCCCAAGGCGCTCACAATGGCTAATTTTTACAGCTCCCTATGTTGAAGCTGTTGCTGCATTAGCAACTAAAAAAAATGTGCATGGTATTCGTAACTTAAAATCATTACGCGGTAAAACAGTGGCCGTGGTAGAAGGTTATGTGTATGAAGAATACCTACGTAATAACTACCCGCGCGTTATTGTTAGTCGTGTCGACAGTACAGATGATGCTCTGAGAAGAACGGCTAATGGTGAGATCGTTGCGACGATAGAATCACTTTTTGTATTGCGTTACAAAATTGCTAAACTTGGACTGAAAAATTTAACCGTATCAGGGCGAACTAAATACGTGAATCGCTACCGTTTCGGCGTGCGTAAAGACCAAGCCATGTTACGTAAAATATTAGATAAGGCGATCATGCAAATTGAGCCGAAAGTCGAAAATAAAATTTTACGTAAATGGAGTTTAGAGCATAACTATTAATGTATTGATTGGTCTTTTTAACCTTAGGTTAAGCTTTTTTGCCAGTAGCCTACATCGATCCATTGGTTAAATTTGTACCCAATTTTACTAAAGTGGGCACTTTTGTGCATACCGAGTTTTTCATGTAAAGCGATACTGGCGGGGTTAGGTAACGCGATACCGCCAATGACTGTACGTACTTTGGTGTGTTGTAATTGTACAAATAAGGCTTGATATAATTGGCTTCCCCAGCCTTTTCTTGATGCATTCGGGTCGAGATAAACCGATGTTTCAACACTAAACTGATAGGCACTTCGACTTTTCCAAGGGGTTGCATACGCATAACCAAGCACAATATTGTCTTCTTCTGCAATTAGCCAAGGAAGACCTGCTGCAAGCGTTGTTTTGATTCGGTCGGCTATATCATCACTGCTTACTACTTCTTCTTCAAAAGTAATCACTGTAGTTGTGATGTAATGATTATAGATATGGCTGATTGCCTCGGCATCCTGTTTGGTTGCTATTCTTATCATTTTCTCTCATTTCCTTGAGTTATTATGCCTATCTCATTTTTAACTGAAATTTATTTGCAAGACAAGGTAAACTAACCAATTAGCCCAATATTTGGGTATTCACCTTGATATTCAACGAAGAGAATTTAGCATGATTGAACGTATGGAAACTAAACCAAGAATGAGCCGTATTGTAAAGCACAACGGTACTATCTACTTATGTGGCCAAGTATGCGCAGATGCAACGTATGGAATCAAAGAGCAAACTGAAACCATGTTAGCAAAAGTAACTGATTTATTAGCTCAAGCGGGCAGTGATAAAGAACACATGTTATCAGCAACTATTTATATTAAAGAGATGACAGACTTTGCTGAGATGAATGCCGTTTGGGATGCGTGGGTACCTGCTGGTCATGCTCCTGCTCGTGCATGTGTACAAGCGAGTATGGCGCGTGAAGCGCTATTAGTTGAAATTTCAGTGGTTGCAGCTGAGATCGTATAAGCGATAGTTCAGCAGGTAATAGAGCAGGGATGTATTGATAGCCATCAGTATTAACTGCTTTTTTATTTATTATGTTTAACGAACCCTACCTTTATAGCTGTTATTCATGTCATTTTATCCTCTAACTTAAGCGTGAAAATAGCGACGCCTGCGTTATTAGGCTTAATGCTTATTTTAGATTATGTACTTGTTTGTTCGATGTTTTGGTCAGAATAATAACCACCCACTATAATAGTAAAAGAGGGTGGTAGAATTATTCTTTTATTGAGCTTTGGCAAAGGCTAAATATTTTGGGTCATCATCACCAAAGATGTCTTCACCTTCAGCTTCAAATGCTTTTTCTAGTTGCTCTTTCGCTGGCCCCATGTTGCCAAGTTCAAAGTGTGCTTGACCTAAACGTAGGTGTAAATAAGGATTTACCGCACCTTCAGGGCATAACATAGCAAAACCCGTTGCTTCTTCTAATGACGGCCAATCGCCTAACATGAAGTGTGCATCACCTAGTGCTGTTAGGATCCATGTAGATACATTCCAGTGGATCTTAGGTTCAGGAACAAGATCATAAGCTTGCATAAAGGTATCGATCGCAGTTTTGTATTCTTCAGCTTCGAGCTGCTCTTCACCTTTTTCACAAATGATTTCGATTTTTTTAAATAGCTTAGGGTCAAGTGCTGTCTTGGTTGCAGTCATTCTTATTTCCGTAATAAAAGCCTGATAGGGTCATCAGAGGTATGTATTTTGTAAGTATATCGTATTGCAGCACAGATATTGTAAAAAAATGGCTAAAAATGAAATCAACAAAGTCGACGGCTAAGCGTTAAGGGTTAGCCGAACTAAAAGAGGTGTTTCTATGGAAAGTACCAATAACAAAGTTTTCATTCTCGATACCAACGTGTTGTTACATGCTCCTTTATCTATCTTCACCTTTCAAGAGCACGATGTCATGATTCCCATGACTGTTTTAGAAGAGCTCGATAATATCAAGGATAGAAAAAGGGATGTCAGTCGGGATGCACGTGTCGCGATTCGTGCGTTGGAGGATATTTTTTCAAATGCTACCCCTGAAGAAATCAGCCAAGGTGTGCCATTGCAAAAAATAGAAAGTAAAAATAAATTGGGTAAGATCTCTATTTTTGCTGATCATAGCGTGATGAAGCAAGATGTCTTTTTTACTGAAAATGAACCCGATAATCGTATTATCAATGCCGCGTTATTCTTGCAGAACCAATCTGATCGCGAAATTGTACTGGTCACTAAAGACATTAACATGCGTTTGAAAGCAAAGGGCGCAGGGCTAAATCGGGTAGAGGATTATCGTTCCGATCAATTGATTGATGACATTAAATTTTTAGCGACTGGCTTTCATAAATTTACTGGCGACTTTTGGCAAGAGATAAACGAATGCCACAGTGAAAGTATGAAAAGTGAAACCATGGGCTCAAAGACTATTCATACTGTTGAAACGGGATTACTTAAAGACACTTTTATTAACCAATACTTGATTGATGAAACTGATCACTTTGCCGCGCGTGTTGTCGGAAAGGATAAGGGAGAAATTAGTTTTGTTGATTTAGGTCGCGAACGCCTGATGTCAAAAAAAGCTTGGGGTATACATCCTAAGAATATTTACCAAGGCATGGCACTGGAAGCTTTACTTAATCCGCATATTGATTTGGTCATTTTGACCGGACCTGCTGGGAGTGGTAAGACTATTTTGGCGATGGCAGCGGCGTTAGAACAAGTCGTTGAGCGAAAAATGTATGACAAGGTAATTGTTACGCGTAACACGCCGGAAATTGCCGAAAGCATTGGTTTCTTACCTGGTACGGAAGAAGAAAAAATGTTGCCTTGGTTGGCCGCGATTACAGATACCTTAGAAGTTTTGCATAAATACGATGAATGTAAAGATGGCTCAGTTGAGTACATTAAACAGAAAGCGAATTTACAGTTTAAGTCGGTAAACTTTATGCGTGGTCGTTCGATTCAAAATGCGTTTGTATTATTAGATGAGTGTCAAAACCTTACTGCTGCGCAGCTTAAGACCATTATTACGCGTTGTGGCGAAGGCACTAAAATTGTGTGTTCGGGTAACTTATCACAAATTGATAGTAGTTACTTAACCGCTGTAACCTCGGGTCTTACTTATGTAGTGGAACGTTTTAAAGATTTTGACGGTAGTGCGAATGTGTTCTTAAAAGGAGTGCAACGTAGTCGTTTAGCCTCTTTTGCTGAGCATAATATGTAATTTACAATCAGGTTTTTATGATACCGATAACGGGCTTTTAAGCCCGTTTTTTTATGGTTTTTTTTAATTTTAGAATGCAAAATAAAAATTGTAGCACTACAGTTAATATGTATGAAACCAGTTATATATCAATGGTTATGCTTTGTTGTTTTGTAGCTATACTCTTAGCTGTTGGCGTAATATTTACCTTAATATCGTAATTGGCTGTGAGTTTTTGCTGTCTATATATATCAGCAAAAAAATAATCGTAGATTCATGATCATGGATGGTCTAAAAGATGAAAAAACAAGCTGGAGTTACGTTAGTTGAATTAAGTGCTGTTGTCGTTATATCAGGCATATTAGGTGCGATGGCTGTACCTCGATTTATTGATCTTGCTGATGCCGCATTAGATGTCAGTGTGATTAATATTGCCCGCAGTATTGAAAGTGCAAATACGTTTAATTACGCTGCCAAGATGATCTCAAAATCGGGATTATCGACGGTAGAGGCCGTACACATTGATAATTGTGATGATGCTGGAAGCCTACTCAGTGGTTCATCATTACCTTTAGGTTACACTGTTACGCCAATGAGCATCGCTGAAAGTACCACTGCGACTTGCATCTTAACCCATACTGATTCTGCTAAAAGTGCGACTTTTATTATGCAGGGATACTAACTATGAACCAGAATTGTTTTATATAGTATCAGGAACACACTATGCATTTAAAATATAGTTTATTCACCTTGTTAGTATTAAGTATTACAGCCTGTAGTAATTCTGACCCAGAGTTTAAGCCTATCGGCGGTGATCGTGACGAATATGGTTGCTTGCCTTCCGCGGGTTATTTGTGGTGCGAACGAACTCAACACTGTGAGCGTTCGTGGGAGCTTGCTGATGCAGCAGGCATTCCTCATACTGAAGCTGAAGTTAAGGCTTATTGTAATATAATTGGTTTATAACTTACTCATTTTTAATAACGGCATTTAGCTTATTCCTTTAATCTAAATGCCGATTTAGTTAAGACACGACAGATGGAGCGCGTTTAGTACTATTTTTTATTTCCCCTATTATTAATCGAGCAAAGAACGCTGCTAAGAACAGCCCTCCCATACCGAATAAAATATCACCGGGGACACGTAACCAAACAAACATTTCCACTAATTCACTATGAATTATTTCTGAGGATCTTGCATACCAATAACTATGCTCTACAGAAGCAATAAATTGTATTATACCAACAGGGAGCAGTGACATGAATACCATGCCTATCAAACCTAGATTTAAAGACCAGAAACACCACTTAAGTAATTTATCATCCCATATTGATAATTGATTTGTTAAACCACGTAAGCAAGTTAGCATCAAACCAATGCCTAGCATTCCATATACGCCCATGAATGCAGCGTGAGCATGAGTTGCTGTTGTATTTAAACCTTGAATATAATAAAGCGCTATTGGTGGGTTGATAAGAAAACCAAGCACACCAGCGCCAACCAAATTCCAAAATGCTGTTGCAACAAAGAACATAAATGCCCATTTATAACGAACCATCCAGCTTGTCGCTTTACGCATTCTATAAGTTTCAACAGCTTCAAAACCAATTAATGCGAGTGGTACAACTTCCAATGCTGAAAACATTGCACCCCATGCAACTACGGATGTTGGCGTACCTGTAAAATATACGTGGTGAAGCGTCCCAAGTAGACCACCAGTTAGGAATACAACGGTAGCAAATAAAACAGCACTGTTAGCTGATTGAGCTCGAATAAGTCCTAAACGTACAAACACTAATGCAATGACTGATGTTGCAAATGTTTCGAAGAACCCTTCAACCCACAAATGAACTACCCACCAACGCCAGTATTCAGCAATCGCTAAATTAGTATGTTTACCTTGTAAAAATCCAACACCATAAAATAATCCAATCGCTACACAGGATGCATAGAGAACCCAAATAACAGATTTCATTTCACTGTCTTTGGTTAGGGCGGGCTTAATTGCAGCCGTCACCAATGTTAGCCAAATTAATAAACCTGAAAACAGCAGGATTTGCCAGATACGACCAAGGTCTATATATTCTTGTCCTTGGTGTCCGACCCAGTAACTTAAGTCAAGATCAAAGTATTGTTGAATAGCAAGCCATTCTCCGGCCATAGAGCCAAGAACAACGAAAACTAAAGCAACCCAGAGTATATTCACACCTAGTTTTTGATATTTAGGCTCATGCCCAGATAAAGCTGGCGCAATATATAGTCCAGTGCCTAACCAAGCCGTAGCAATCCAAAATACTGCAAGTTGAGTATGCCAGGTACGAGTTAGTGAATATGGTAAAATCTCTGCTAGTGGGTAACCATAAAAAGTCTGACCTTCAACTGCATAATGCGCAGTAATACCACCTAATAAAATCTGTAGGAGAAATAATCCGACAGCGGTTGCAAAATACTTGACTAAAGCTTTTTGCGAAGGCGTTGCTTTAACATCAAATAATGGATCTTTAGTGGGTACCTCTGGTAGTGGATGCTCTTTAAGACTGGCGTGATACCAAGCAAGCGCCCCTATAGCAGCAATAAGCAGAACCATACTTAATATTGACCAAAAAATATTATTTGATGTCGGTGTATTACCGATTACGGGATCGTGTGGCCAGTTATTCGTGTAAGTGTAGTTCTCACCGGGGCGCTCTGTCACTGCAGCCCACGCTCCCCAGAAGAAAAATGCAGATAATTTTTGACGATTTTCAGCGGTTGAAATTGTGTTTTCTTTCATCGCGTAGTCTTCACGAATAGGCTGGAAATCAGGATTATCACCAAATGAATTTGAATAGTAATGCTGCAGCGTACTAATTACTTCTGCACGACGTGTTGAGATTACTAATATATTGTTATTAGCATCAAAGCGATTAGATCGTATATCTTCACGCAGAAGGCTTTCTAATGCAGCTTGTTGATAACTAGCTAACTGTTCAAATTGAACTGAGAATTGTTCTATTGCTGCTTTATCAAGCCAAAGTGTTGATTCTCGATGAAGCCAATCCGCAGTCCAGTCTGGCGCAACATATGAACCATGGCCCCAAATAGAGCCTAATTGATGTCCCCCCATAGAGCGCCAAACAAGCTGACCATTCTGGATGTCTTCTTTGGTAAATATCACTTCACCTGTTGACGTTACAACTTTCTCGGGGATTGGTGGTGCTTCACGATAAATTTCACTTCCTAAGCTCAAAAGTATACTAAATGATGTCACACATACAATAATGAGAGCAATTAGGGAGAATTTTTGTTTAGTCATTTTGACTCCTCAATAATTAATTAACAATCTCATTAGTCAATTTTTATGCCAAAGTTTAACCAGTTGTTTATATTCAACTTATTTACTTTTGGCTGTCATATTGACTGTGCCTGTCAATGTCAATATGACAGCGCTATTGTCTTTATGACAAAGACTTAATGTTGAACCTTTTTATTGCTGAGAGAGAAGGGTAATCACCTATATGGTGGTTTGGAGGAGGTTTTGGGGGTCATAGACAGTAGACAAATTAGTTTACCACCGAACCTAAACTTATTTGATAAATGTTGAGGTTCGGTGTTATTTAAATACTGACTGTCACCCCTGAGTGGATCGACTATAAATCAACTTACTTTCCAGTAATTTTCTGAACTGAATTGTCCTGATTTAGCTTGTAGATGTTTACTAAACCCTAATGATCTTAGCGTATCACTCGTGTCTTTAACCATTTTAGGATTACCACACATATACAAGAAACTTGATTTTTGACATAGCGATACTTTACATTCTCTCTCGAGTTCTCCCGTTCTAAGTAGTTCCGGAATTCTTCCTGATAAATTTCTGGGTGTCTGTTCTCTAGAAATAATTCGCACATATTTTAGTTTTCCTTGATATTTTGATTCAAGCTGCTTTATTTTATCTTTATACGTGAGCTCTGATTTTTTTCTCACCGCATGAACCAAAAATATATTGTTAAAACGCTCATTTTCATCTTCTTCTTCGAGCATTGAAATAAAAGGGCCAATTGCAGTACCTGTCGATAAAAGCCATAGATCTTTGGAGTTAGTTGGAACGGCATCAAGGGTCATGAAGCCTGCACCTTCTGTACCAACGTATATATAATCATTAACTTTCAACTGATGGATTAAAGGAGAAAGATTACCCTTCGGGTCGGTAATAATTAGAAACTCCAGTTCACCTGTCTGTTTATGGTTTTCTGGACTATTTACTATAGAATATGCTCTTCTATGGAATTCTTTGTTTTTATCGTAAAGAGCTAGTTTGGTAAATTGTCCTGAGATATAAGGGATACTTCCAGATCGAATTCGAATTGTAAATAATGATTTGGTCCAATCTATGCGACTAACAACTTTGCCTAAATTGAAGTTCATATTCTTATATGGCATGATTATTCATATCCTCCTCGTTTCTATTTCTATTATTTTTCTATCTTAATTGCATTATTCGAACCAATATTTTTTATTTTTAAAAACAACAGCTTAAATTTTAGTGAATAGATTCAGTGTCATTGTGACAACAATTTGTATTGTCATAATGATAATCACTGTCAATATGACTGCTGACTTTATAACGGTCAGAGAGCATATAAGGAGGAATAAAATGACCTAATGATTATGCTTACAGTATTGGCATGAGTTAACGTAAATAATGTAAATTCAATGCCAATGAAAACAATTATCAATTACATTGCCTGTACTTAAATCCCATAATCAAGCAGTGTTATTACGATCATGCCTTCTCTCAGTCAGCCTCTCACCCAGACATCTACAAGATCGAAAAACAAAGTGGCTAATTCAAAGAACAAAACACTCTTAAAAAACAAACAAGTGCAATTATGGGCGCGTCGCTTACATATCTATATTTCTATGGCGCTACTCTTGGTCGTATTATTTTTCTCTGTTACGGGTATTACTTTAAACCGCCCAAGTCTGTTTGTGAGTAGTCAGCCTGATATTCAAGAAACCATTCTTACTTTACCGCAAAGCTTATTTAGCAATGCCGATGGTGCCGTTGCTGTGGATAAAGTCGGTATCGTTAATTACCTTACCGAACACGCGAAGCTTTCTGGTCAACCTTCTGCATTAGATGTATTTACCGAAGTTGAAGACGGTGAATTAATTGAAGGTGAGATCGCGATGGACTACAAAGGTCCGGGTTATAACGTCGCGGTATTTATTGACATGACCAGTGCTGAAGCTGTGATTGAAAAGACCCATTACGGTGTTATTGCGGTATTAAATGACTTACATAAAGGCCGAAATAGTGGCGGCGTATGGAAGCTGTTTATCGATATTGTCGCATTACTTATGGTGTTCTTTGTATTAACCGGTGTGTGTTTATTAGTGCCGAAAAAGAAAACCTTCGCAACCTCATTGAAATGGACCTTGTTTGGTTCCCTCGTTACCTTGGCTATTTTTGTGGTGGCCGTTCCTTAAAGGATCTTGTATGACTTTGTTATTTAAGCGTCTTAGTCAGTGCGTTGCACTATTAAGTTGTCTGTTATTACCGGCTTATTTTGCCTCGGCCGCGCCAATTCCGGCCACTGCCACACTCGATGTTGAATTTAGTCTGCCTAAGATTGATACCACTATGTATGCCCGCCCTTATGTGGCGATATGGATCGAAAACTCAAAGCGTAAATCAGTGCGTACTGTTGAGCTATGGGTGGGTAAAGATGAATGGTTAAAAGATTTACGCAGCTGGTGGCGAAAAGTCGGACGTTATGATCGTGCTTTAGTTGACGGCGTAACATCAGCAACACGTCCTGCTGGTGATTATCGTTTCACTTGGGATGGCTTAGATAGTGATGGTAACCGCGTTGAAGCGGGCAATTATACATTTTATGTTGAAGTAGTGCGTGAGCACGGTGGTCGTAATTATATCCGCCAAAAAATGACTTTAGGTGACAAACCGTTTAGTCACACTATTGATCCGACAGAAGAAACCGGTGATATCCGTATCAACTACCTAATTAAATAATAGAGCGAGTAAAGATTAATGACTACAGTAAAAAAATTGAAAGCGTTAGGTCTAGCCTGTGCGGTTATTGCGGGACTAGCGGCAACAACAACGGCAAACGCACATCCACGTTGGCTATTACCATCACACTTCACTGTATCGAAAGAAGGTGGCGATTGGTTAACATTTGATGTAACGGCATCACACGGTACTTTTGTATTTGATAAACCTGCGGGCAGTGAATTTGCACAAGTGATCATGCCTGACGGTCGTAAAGAGCGCCCTAACTTTGTGATCCGCGGTAAACGACGTTCTATCTTTGACTTCTACTTTGAAGAAGAAGGCACGCACAAGGTAGCGATTAACAATGTACCGTCTTACTACACCTATTATAAAGCGGGCCGTCGCGATACAGTTAAATATGCTAAAGCAAATAAAGCAGAACGCGCGAATATAATCCCTGAAAAAGCACGCAATGTAAGTACACAATTAAGTTATACCCGCGCAGAAAGCTATGTAACGGTTGGAATGCCAACAGAAAAGGCATTAGAAATCGAAGGTAAATACCTAGAAATGCGTCCACTGACTCATCCATCAGACATTGTTGAAGGTGAAGAAGTAAGCTTCCAATTCTTCTTTAACGGTGAACCTCAAGCTGGTGTTGTTGCTGATATTACTCGTGAAGGTACGTTATATCGTAACCATCAAGAGCAGATTAATGTAGTAAGTGACAAGGACGGTAACGTAACGTTCACGCCAAATGCTGCGGGTCGTTATCTGATGAAAGCTAACTACAAAGGTGAATTGAAAAATGATCCTATGGCGGACAAAGCAAGTGTGAACGTGCACTTAACGTTTGAAGCTTTATTACAATAGTTTTTAGCGACAACTAAGCCAGTCCTTGTGGCACTGAATTATTTATATTATGGCCTGTAATTAGACGCAATCTGATTACAGGCTTTGCTTCTTACTTAGTTATTACTTAGTTATTTATTCATAGTTCATAGTTCATAGTTCATAGTTCATAGTTCATAGTTCATAGTTCATAGTTAATTGTTGAGGTCTTCATGACAAAAATGCCAATCAAATCGACGTTGTTAGCGCTTTCATTTGTGATAACGGGTTTATTTTCAGGGGCGGTAAGTGCTCATTTTCCATTAATGAATTGTTGGTTAGAGTCTGACACAGTGGTTTGTGAAGCGGGTTACAGTGATGCCAGTACTGCTGTTGATTACGCTGTAAATATGTATGACTACGATGACAACCTGATTGCTAAAGCTGTAACAGATAAGCGTTCAATTGCAGAATTTAGCAAACCGGATACGGACTTCTATCTAGTATTCGATGCCGGTCATGAAAACCCGGTTGAAGTCGATGTTGTTGAGATAAGCGCAAAATGATCAGTCAATCAGTCCATGCAGACGATGGTGGTCGTGAAGGGAAATGGGTGGCGTTATTAATTGTTCTAATCTTAGCGATCGCGGCATTACTTTTACCTTATCACCAAGCGATATCGAACAAGAAAGTACTCGCGAATCATCAGATCTCGATTAAAGATTTACGGTCTGTTGAATTGGCGATGATCGCGGAACTGCGCTTAGCACATGAAGAGATCCGCAATATTCATCAAGACAGTCTTGAGCTAGAAAGTGTCGAATTTGAAGGTGTCGATATTTGGCCTGATATGGCTGAACTAAAAGAGCTATGGTTAGCGCCATTTATTATAGATAAAAGCTGGGAACGTAAAGGTAAGCATGACTGGCGTAAAGTCGCGCCAGCTTTATATCAAGGCATTCCTGCGCTGACAACGGGCAGTGTTGCGGTGTTATTAAATAGCCAAGATACACGACCAGAAGTGTGGCTAGCATTAGATATACCCATTCCTGCACCGATGACAGCAAACGCGATTAATGCAGACGATCTTATTAATGCAGGCTGGAAACAAGTGGTGTTTACTGATGATCACGATTCAGGCAATACAGAGCATACAGATAAAGACCGCCACTAAGATGTGACGCGTGTCGACAATGAGAATAGCCATGATGAAAAAAAGCATAATGAAAAATAGCATCAATACAAGCCTGAAAAATCTAATCACAGCCGTCGCTACTACAGCGGTATTGCTCATATGCGGGTCATTACAAGCAGCAGAAAAATTAACAATCGGTATTACCTTACAGCCTTATTACAGCTACGTAAAAGCGGTTGTTGGCGATAAAGCGGAAGTATTACCTTTGGTTGACGAAGGTTTTAATCCCCACAATTACCAACCACAACCAAATGATTTACGTCGTCTAAAGCAGATGGACGTGATTGTGGTGAATGGGATTGGCCATGATGACTTTGCCTTAAAAGTCATTAAAGCCGCAAACCGTGATGATCTGATTGTGATTGAAGCCAATAAAGACGTGCCGTTATTACCTGCTATTGGTCAATCTGTCGGTGACGGTGCAGTAAATCCACATACATTCGTTGGTTTATCAACGACGATTCAGAAGGTTTACACCATAGCAACGGAGCTGTCTAAGATCGACCCTGATAACGCACGTACTTACCGTAAAAATGCGCGTAAATACGCAACCGAATTTCGCAAAATGAAACGTCAAGCTATGCTCACGCTGGGTGACTTAGATACATCCGGTATGCTGGTGGCGACTACGCACAATGCTTATGGTTATATTCTGCAAGAATTCGGTGTTGACGTCGCGGCGGTGATAGAACCTGCACACGGTGTTGAGCCGAGTGCGAGTCAGTTGCAAGAAACTATCGAAAAGATCCGTGCGTCGAAGATCGATGTGTTGTTCTACGAATTAAATATGCCAAGCCGCTATGTTGAAACTATTGAGGCGGCCACTGGTGTGCAACTTTACCGTTTCTCACACATGACACATGGTGCGTACGAAGAGAGCAAAGTGGCTGTTGAAATGAAAAGTAACTTAGATACCTTAGTTGAAGCAATGAAGTTTGCAGCAAAGCATTCACTTGCTGATACAGCAGTAACCGCTCCTTCAACAACTCATCATGCCTCTATCAACAAGCAGCAAGGAAGTTAATTGTGGGACCTGCAATTCGTTTACAAAATGTCGGTTTGAAATACGGTGATCATGTCATTTTAGAAGACATTTCACATTATTTAGAAGCGGGTCAATGCCATGTGATCATGGGGCCAAATGGTGGTGGTAAAACATCATTGTTACGCTCTATTTTAGGGTTAACCCCTTTCGCTGGGAATATTGATATTCAGTGGCCTGAGCATAAAGGCAATATTGGTTATGTGCCGCAAAAGGCTACGTTTGAGTCTAGTTTACCCTTTACGGTGATGGATTTTATTTTGTTAAATAAAAGTCGTAATCCACTGTTTTGGCGTAAGTGTAAAAAAGATCAGGATGATGCACTGGCACAACTCGATCGTGTGGGTATGGCTAACCGTACCGACCGTCGTATGGGACAGTTATCGGGTGGAGAACAGCAGCGTGTGCTATTTGCGCAGTCACTATTGGATAACCCTGATCTACTGGTACTTGATGAACCAACAACGGGGATGGATGAACAAGGCGTACGTTACCTTGAGTCATTAATTCATGAATTAGTTCGTGAAAATAAAACTATCTTAGCAGTGCATCATGATGTCAGTGCTGTGCGCCGTTTAGATGGTCAAGTGCATGTGGTTAATCGTCAGTTAGTTGATTCTGGCTCCGTGTCTGATGTGTTACGATCAGATAAAATTGAACGATTATTCAATCATTACACAGGTGGTAATGTTACTGATAGTCGTTCAGTAATAGACTGCGCTCAAGGAGTTAAATAATGGATACGATCCGTCATTGGGCCCAACTGGGTGTGGATGCTGGTTGGTTGAGTGAGAGCTTCTCTTATTCGTTTATGGTGAATGCGGTGGTTGCCGCGTTATTACTGGGGCCACTACTCGGTGGTTTAGGTACGTTAGTGATCGCCAAACGCTTAGCTTTCTTTTCAGAAGCGGTTGGGCATGCTGCGTTAACAGGTATTGCCTTAGGCGTATTATTAGGTGAGCCCGCTGAGAATCCGATCATCGGCTTATTTAGTTTTTGTATGATCTTCGCCTTGCTACTGCACTTTGTGCGTAACCGTACTAATGTGCCATACGATACCTTGGTTGGGGTGTTTCTGGCATTTGCATTAGCAGTTGGTGCGGCATTACTGATGTATGTGGCACGTAAGATTAATATCCATATGTTAGAAAATGTGTTGTTTGGTTCGGTCTTAACGATCACTGATTATGACTTGCTTATCTTAGCGGTAACCTGCGGTGTTATTTTATTGGTATTGATACCGACTTTTAACCGTATTTTATTAACCTGTATCAGCCCTGATATTGCTAAAGTACGTGGTTATGCGACTAATTTTTACGACTATTTATTTGTCATGATGATCACCCTCGTTACGATTGCTTCGGTAAAAATTGTTGGCGCTGTATTAGTGGGGGCACTGCTATTAATCCCAGGTGCAACAGCACGGTTATTAACGAAAAACATGGGTAGCTTTGTGCTTATGTCTGCATTTCTAGCGACGATCAGCTGCCTACTAGGCACGATCTTACCAATGGAATTAAAACTACCCATTCCTTCTGGCGCGGCGATCATTATTGTATCGACGAGCTTCTTCTTAACTGCCACTTGTTACCGCATTGTTCGTAAGGGATAACCGATTATGACTTCTTCATTATTCACCATCAGTGCGGCTGTGCTACTGCTGACTTCAGCGCTTAGTTTTAGTCAAAAGGTGAGTGCCGCAGATATTCTTACCGCGACACCTGTGACTTATATGTTAGCGACAGAGCTAACGAAAGGCACGGGTATTTCCACACAATATTTACCACCAAAACGTTATGGTATATCGCGTTTACCTAACTGGTTTAGCTCGAAAGGTGCGACGTTAACAGAGAAAGCAGCCATTGATGCACAAGTGAGTATCACCCTTGGTGCTGTATGGCCGCAAGATCCATTATTCGTACACGCACGTAAAGGCAACATTCGTATGATTGAAGTGGATGCATCACAAGCTATTTCTCCTCGTGCGCAAGGTGTTGCGGCGCTGCGTTTAGAAGACGGTAGTATTTCGCCTTATACTTGGCTTAACCCGACTAATTTAACCCGTATGACGGCGATTGTGAGTCAAGATCTACAACAAGTATGGCCACAGCAAGCTGCGACGATTGCGAGTAACCAGCAAGCCTTGATGATGTCGGTGCGTCACTTAATTAACCAGCAACAGACCATGTTATTAGACAATGAAATTGATTCTGTTGTGTTGCTGTCGAGTGAGTTAGAAGACTTTGCGTCGGGCAATCAATTGTTTGTGGTTGAACGTTTAACTAAACCAGAATTGGAATGGTCGGCAGCAAATAAGCAGCAACTTGTTAAGCTATTAACTGAGGATAATAGCTTATGGGTACTGACCTCGAAAAGAGCGAGCAAGCAGTTAAAAACCTTAGTGCCTAATCCGGCTCGTATCTTAACGATTGACAGTATAGATCGTTGGGGCCGTGGTATTAACGCTGATAAACCATTACAACGCTGGCAGTTAGCGCTTTAAGTTTCGTCTCTGTGTTTTTCTTAACATGTGCCTATAAGTGGGTATAATGGACAAGGTTAAAATAAGGATTATAAAATGAAATATCATCGCTTAAATGAGATCATCGAACTGTTACAGCCTGAATGGCAGAAAACACCGGATGTGAATCTGTTACAGTTTTTATCTACCTTAGCGCAAGAGATGAAATTTGAAGGGCAATTAGCTGAGCTGAGTGATGATGCGCTTATTTATCACCTTAAAATGCGCAATGCAGCAAAGAATGACATGATCCCTGGCTTGGCGAAAGATCATGAAGATGATTTTAAAACTGCATTGCTCAAAGCTCGCGGCTTTATGTAGACGATTACTTATTCAGTGTCCCCAGATAGCGTTTCAACATATCGGGTGCATTGTGGTCAGCTAAAATAGCCACCGGTGCATGTAATGCTACTTTTCCATTATCGATAAAAGCGATGTTATCGGCGATCTGCAGGGCATCATCCGGATTATGAGTGACCATTAAAACGGTAATACCATGTTCTTTATTCAGCTTGGTAATCAAGCGTAACATCTCTTGACGTAATGCGGGGTCGAGGGCACTAAAGGGTTCATCTAACAGCAATAGCGGCTGTTTTCGCGCAAGACAACGAGCAATACCAACACGCTGACGTTGCCCTCCACTCAAGTCTGGGGGTAAGCGATTCAGTAGCTCGGTTATTTCTACTTGCTGCGCCGCTGTTGCAAGTGCTGTTTTTTGCTCGGCATTTAACTTCATGCTTGGTGCTAAACCAATGGCAATATTTTGTTTAACGGTTAAGTGGTTAAACAGATTATATTCTTGAAATAGAGTCGTGATCGGTCGTTGTGCAGGCGCTTTCGTTAAGATTGAATCTTGTTGAAAGCGAATATCACCCGATAAGGGTTGATTAAAACCTGCAATCAAATTAAGCAGGGTTGATTTACCTGAACCACTTGCGCCGAGTATTGCTAAGGTTTCGCCACAATTGACCACCAAATCAAACTGCATCTGCATTTGTTCATAAGCAAAGGCAATGTTATCGACCTGTAATAATGCATTGCTATTACTTAGGGAGTTAGTATTGTTTAAGGGAAGACTATTCGGCATTTTTGCCTCCAATAATACGTTCGAACAAATAGAAAATAACACCGCAAAGGGTTAATAAGAAAATAGCGGTAACAGCGGCGGCATCAAGTTGATAGCTATCTAGTTGACGATAGAGCACCAAAGGTAAGGTTTGCATATCTTGGCTGCCAAATAATGCAATCACACTTAAATCACCCAGAGATAATACACTGGCCAGTCCTAACCCCATTGCGACCGGCTTACGTAATAATGGCCATTCGATAATACGCAAACGTTGTAGGCGTGATAAACCTAAGCTAACGGCTAGTTTGTCATAAGCAGCAAAGCTGTCTTGGATCGGTTGGCTTAATACCCGAAGTAAGTAAGGTAATGACATTAGGGCATTGATTAAAATAACTAACCACGCGGCAATACTAAATACATCAACATAAGGGCGTAATAATAAAAACAACCCGGTACCGAGAACCAGAGCCGGCACCACTAAAATAATAGCACCAATATTTTCAATGCCATAAGACAATGCTATTAGCTTAAAGCGCACTTTCAATATGCGTGTCGAAAATAAAATTGAGCAAGCAAGTAACAAGCTTAATAAGCCCGAACTTAGCGCTATTTGTAGTGAGAGTCTTGTGGCTTGCCATAACATAGGATCACTAAGAACTGTAAGGGTGTTGCTATTGATACCACTGCTAAAAATGGCCAACATTGGTGGCGCTAACAGACAACTGGCTAAGAGAAAACTGATAGCATCACCAATTTTACTGCTTAACGTGTGGCAATCGGGGCGACGAAAATAATTACCTGATGGTGCTGACATAGGCTGTGACTTTAAAAATATCGCACTAAAGATCATTAATGCCACGGTGATCGTAACTTGAATAACCGCCAAGGCTACTGCTTGTTCGATATCAAACTCAAATTTTAACGCTTGATAGATAGCGACTTCTAGCGTGGCATAGTTAGGACCACCACCGAGCGACATCACAATTGCGAAACTCGTAAAGCACAGCATGAAAATAAGACTGATTAACGAAGGCAATTGTTGTTTTATCTTCGGCCACTCTAAGGTGATAAATATGTGTCGAGATTGTAAGTTAAGTTGACTGGCTAAGCGCCAAGATTCACTGGGGATCGAGTCTAACGTTTGCAGTAAAATACGTGTAGCTAAAGGGACATTAAAAAATAAATGGGCAATAAGAATGCCGGTTAAGCCATAAATATAATGGCCTGTTTCTATGTTGAAAAGCCCTAATAATTGATTAATCCAACCACTTTTACCGTGCACAGCAATAATACCAAAGATGGCAATGATAATGGGTAGTACCAGTGATAAGTTAAACAGTTTGATAATCATTTGTTTACCCGCGAATTCTCGACGCGAGAACGCGCGTGCTAAGGGGATCGCTAAACCAATACTCAAGCCAGTTGATAAGGCCGCTTGGTATAAACTAAAACTAATAACATGCTGGGTATATGAGTCAGCAAGGACGCTGCGAAAGTCTAATTCCGCTTGTGAAAAATTAAGTAGGGCAGTAAAACTGCCACCCACAAGGATTAAAATGATGCTGATGGCGAGCACTGCGCTACACCACCAGTATTTATGCGAATTAGCGATCATAATTTTTGATTAATTGTTTACTCATTTTTGAGTAACAGCGTTACGCCATTCCTTGACCCAAGATTTACGTGATTGAGCAACTTCTTCTGGTGTGAACTCTAAGGTCTTTGTCGGTGTAATTAATTTGTCGAACTCACTTGGTAGTGCCGCTGCTTGTTTAGCTGGTAGCATCCAGTTACCCGTTGCAATCACATCTTGGAACGCTGGAGTGAGTACGAATGCCATGAACTGCTTCGCTAACTCAGGGTTTGCCGCATCTTTTAGACGGGCAACCACTTCGGTCTGTTGGTAATGACCTTCACTGAATTCAGCTGCTTTATATTTGAATTCTTTTTCTGCGACCATGTGGTATGCCGGTGATGTGGTATAGCTTAATACCATATCTGCTTCACCTTTTAAGAACATGCCGTAAGCTTGGCTCCAACCCTTCGTAATGGTGACCGTTTTAGCTGCGATTTGTTGCCATGCTTGTGGTGCTTTATCACCATAAACAGCTTTTACCCATAACATAAACCCAAGACCTGGTGTGCTGGTACGTGGATCTTGATAGATAATGCTGAGATCTTTACGCTCGATAAGTTCGGCTAAACTTGCTGGTGGGTTGGCCAATTTTTCACTGTCGTAGATAAATGCAAAATGACCATAATCGAATGGAATAAAGTACTTATTAGTCCATGCGTTTGGCAGTGATAATGTACTGATATCTTGTTGGTGTGGTGCAAGCAATTTGGTTTTTACTGCTTCAGCCATTAGGTTATTGTCTAAGCCTAATAATACATCAGCCTTGGTGTATTTACCTTCCAGTTTTACACGATTAAGAATGCTAACACCGTCTTCTAATGCTACAAAGTTTAGCTGGCAATTGCATTCAGCTTCAAATGCTGTTTTTACTTTTGGGCCTGGGCCCCAGTCGGATGCAAATGAATCGTAAGTATAAACATTTAATACTGGCTTGTCAGCCGCGTTAGCGACTTGTAGTGATAGAGAAGGTAATAGTATGGCAGTGAAAAGTGCTAGTTTTTTGATCGTGTGCTTCACGGGTACTCCTAGAATGTGAAGCATAGAACTTATGACTCAGTTGGTCGAATCTCATTCCTATGCCAGCATTATCTGGTTCAAGTTATTACGGGTGTTATCTCAGCCACTATGACTCTCTAATGAAAAGTCTGGTAGCACCCCGATGAGTGAAGGCACATTGTATTTCGATTTGCGTCAAAGAGCCAGTGGCAATAATTATATTGACTACCTAATCAACTACCTAATTGACGTTACATTTGCTTACGTTACTATTTTTAACAATATGATATAAGTGGTTGTTTATGTTTTTCATATCATTAAAAAATAAGTGAATAAAATGAAAAGTATAGTGTTTACTCCATTACGGAGTGAAGTTGTCATTATAACCTCATCTCAGGTGTTTACACCTTCTGGTAAACCGCTATGAATTTTAAAAGACGTGATTTTATTAAGACTGGGTTATTGGGTGGGTCGGGGATATTTCTTAGTTCACCTCTTTCTGCTTTACCTCAATTTTCATTATCTGAACAAACTGGTGTTATGACTGTTTCGTTCTCGGGCACTGCTTGTACTCGAGATGAAGGTGAGGTGTCTCGGGAGGGGAGTGACAAAGATATATATTTGCCTTCAACTGGATATATTCCAGTCAGAATTATTAATGAATTAGGCGGTGTCGGAAAGACGGTAAGAGGGGCTGGTGAGAATGACTGGGCTCATACAAGAAATACAAGCGAACCGTTATTAATAAGCGGTCCCCTTAAGGCTCCTGATGATTTACTCGATGATATTCGTGGTTATACCAGTGGCGATCAGCGCTCAAGCTATAAAGAATCGATACTGGGCTGGACAATGCCGGCTTTAGCATTACATGGTGCAAATGTTGCGGCGGCTAGTAAAGCGGATACATTTAATTTTATTGGTCATAGCCGAGGCGCTTGTGAATGTATTATGGCAGCTTGGTTTCTCTACGCTTACGGTGATGAAAAGACGAGAAATACACCAGTCAACATCCTCGCTATTGACCCTGTTCCAGGACCTGGAACCTGGTGGAGTATTTTGACGCAATTACCTCCAAATGTTGTTAACTATGTGGGTATCTACTCATGGGATCAGTCGTACAATTTAAATGTTCAAGACCATGCTTTTCAGGCTCTAGTTCCTCGACCAAATGGACGAATGAGAGACGAGGACAATAATATAACGATCCATGAGCAATCGTGGTGGGATTGGATTAAAAGATATCCTGGATGGGGGGTTATGGCGAACAACGTTCAGCAGGCTGATCCTTTATTACCTGATGATAAACGGCCTCAGCCTAAAGGTTATGAACTCTATGCTTGCCGCGGTCGACATGGCACCATTGCCGGTAATACAACGGCTGATGGTAACTATGATCCAAAAAATACGAGTAAGAATGTCGCACCTGTACCTGAGCTGATATACAAAATAGCTAGGGGTTATTTGACGGAGTGGGGGTCGAAATTTTCAACTCCCTGTGCAGTTGCAAAAAGTGTATTAGAGTTACGACAGGAAATTCATACCTTCCATCGTGAGTTTGACGTAATGGGTGGCGGGGCAACTCGAAACAGCAATAGTTTTTCAAAAAGACCTTATGTTCGACGAATTTCATCTCTTTGGGGACGAAATCCAAATGATACTTATTACATGGAAGATGTCGTTGGTGATCCACCTTATAAGCTTGCATACCCTGTCACTAAAGAAAGGAAAGGCAAGGGCTGGGTTGATTGGAAATTCTTATAATTGAACTTCAATTAATTTAAGTGGTTATGTTTTTAGTTTTTAGAATAACGTCAATAGATGAGAATAAATATGAGTAAAATAGACGATATTAAGAGAGAGTTGTCCCAAAACAAGCTTTTTTATCATGATAGCGAAAACAATTATGTGAGATTACTGGATACTCCAAATATTTGGGGAATGTCATTTGGACCTGAGATAATGCCGAGGGCGATTGCACGTCAAGGTGAGTTTGAACGAGCAATTGTTGAAATTGTTCAAAAAACACGTTACCGGTGTGATGTGTCCTCTCTAAATAGTCCTGATCCTGACTGGGCCAGAGCTATTTTAGGTGCAATTGATACGTCATTAACAAAGCGTATGGGCAGAAGTGAATCGACGCAATTTAGATTTTTATTTGGACAAACCCCCTTATACCCGATCAATGAACCTGAGAATCTAACTGATTTTAAAGCGGCATTAATTCGCCTTGTTAGGCTCCGCTCTAAGTATTGGGAAGTAATGCCTGAATTTGTGATTGGCCGCTTTTTCGAGCGTGTTTCAGGATCTTGGATATCGGCACAAAAGAAGTTTTTACCTGCTGCATTAATATCTGATTCTGATACAAAAATGACTTGGAATCATACTAAGATTATCGCCTGTGATGGCGTTGAGTCTTTAGTTGGTGGTCATAATCTAAATATGGATTTATTTAGAAGTTATCCGCCAGTTCATGATGTATCAGTGGTGGTTCATGGTGATGCAAGCCATGGATCTCAGTTATTTTTAAATGAGATGTGGAAAGCTGATACTTTTCTGCTAACCAAAGAATCATTAGGTATTGATACACTTAGTTGGAATAACAGAGATGCTGAACCTGACTATCCAAGTGATCCATTAGCACTAAGCTATGTTCAGGATTATATAAAAGAAAAACAAGGTAATATTTTAACAATCCATGAGACGGGTGTTCAATCTGGATCCGATCCGGTAAGACCAGACTTAGCACCATTGCCTCCAACCAGTAATATTAGAGAGTTTGATTTACGCTCAATAGCTGATTTAAAGGCCAAGGTATTCGAAGAACGTAGCGTATACAATTCTTATGCTCAGTTAGATCAATATAAAAAGGCCAGTCGAATTTTAACGGTAGGTAAATACTGGACTGGCCCTAACCGAGACACTGATTTTAAAATAGGTTCTGAAATTATGAAGAAAAGCCTTATTTTAAATGCAAAAAGCAGTATTCGCATGTCACAGCAGGATGTCATTAGTGCTTGGAAAAAGAACTGGAAAGATCATGTAGTGTGTCATTGGATCATTGAAGCATTATTAAAAAATGAAAATTTGGATGTTCAGATTGTTGTTTCTCCATTAGATGCAGGAGCGGGTGCAGCTGGTGATCAATATTCATTTGGTTCGGGTGCCGTTCGCACATTTGAATTAATTAAATATTACATCACCCACGATGTAGATACTGACACCCTACTTGATGATAGTGATGGAAAACGTGCCGATACATTATCGCGATTATTTGTTGCGCCATTTTTTTATACGGATCAAGTACCGTTCGATAAGCAAGACGAAGGGGAAACATATAAGTGGCCAGAATTACCAATCGAAGGTCGAACGGCGACTTTAAAAGGCAAATCGTTATCGGAAGAACCGCCTAAAAATGGGATTATTGGGCATCCATTCTGGACGACTATTAGTGCCAGTGGTTATTTTTATGGCCGCGTGGATGCAGCACCTGGGAATCATGCCAAGATTATGATTGTTGATGATGAAGTATGTATTGTTGGGTCTGACAATATGTACCCAGGTAATCTTTCTGAAGTTAATTATCTTATTGAAGGTGAGGCGGTCGGCGAGTTACTTAAATCGTATTGGACACCGTTATGGAAATATTCTAGTCCGCATGCGCACACTGGTTAACTGAGACACTTTTTCCATTTAGGTTTGCGGCAGATCCATAAAGTTTGGATTTGTCGCAAAATTTATTCTGACTTTCACGAATCTAGATTTAATTATCCTTTGAGTGGTGCATATAAATATGTATTTGCACCAATAATACCCATATTTATTATACACACCTTATTTGTTGACTACAAAGTCAGGTTTAACCAATTGTTTTTAATTACTTTATTGTTTTCATATGTCTATCTAAAGATTACTGGCATAACACTTGCCTATTTAGACATAGGTTAGTAGCTTGATGCCGTTGTACTTGATCTAGCATCGAATAGTAAGATAGAAATGTTAACGGATGATTTAATTAAAGAATATCTCACTGTGTAAATAACATGTTGGATTGGTAACATCTATGTCAAAATAGTGTAAACAATCTAAAATATAAAAACGCATTGGCGATCTAATACTTAAACGGAGATGTAAATGGAATTAACGCCGAGAGAGAAAGATAAATTATTGTTGTTTACGGCGGCTTTAGTGGCTGAGCGTCGATTGGCGCGAGGTGTAAAGTTGAATTATCCAGAATCTGTTGCCCTTATTAGTGCTGCGATTATGGAGGGGGCTCGTGATGGCCGAACTGTGGCGGAATTAATGACATTTGGTCGGACAGTGTTAACAGCTGAACAAGTCATGGAAGGTGTGCCAGAGATGATCTCTGATGTGCAAGTCGAAGCTATGTTTCCTGACGGAACCAAACTTGTCACTGTTCACGAACCGATAATTTAGGGGTTGTCATGGCAAATAAAACACAGACAGGATCAGGCATGATCCCGGGTGAAATGAAAGTCGGTAGTGGCCATATAACTTTAAATCCTGATATGCCTACGATTTCGGTTTCGGTATCGAATGTTGGCGATCGCCCTATTCAGATCGGTTCGCATTACCATTTCTATGAAGCGAATGATGCGCTGATCTTTGAACGTGAACTTACCTTAGGTTTTCGGCTTAATATTGCTGCGGGTACTGCGATTCGTTTTGAACCGGGACAAAGTCGCACTGTTGAATTAGTCGCCTTTGGTGGCAATCGCATGATTTACGGTTTTCAGGGTAAGATCATGGGCAGCATTGATGAGCAGCAACGTAAGGATGGTTCGACGAGCAAGGATGAGGATAAATAGATGGCAAAGCTTTCAAGACAAGCATACGGTGAAATGTTTGGGCCAACAACAGGTGATAGGCTGAGATTAGCAGATACAGAACTGTGGTTAGAAGTAGAGCATGACTATACCCGCTATGGTGATGAAGTTAAGTTTGGCGGTGGCAAGGTCATTCGTGATGGGCAGGGGCAGAGTCAGCTTTCTTCGAAATATACGCCAGATTTAGTGATAACGAATGCCGTTATTCTCGATCATTGGGGTATCGTTAAGGCGGATATTGGCGTTAAAAATGGGCGTATTATCGCGATAGGTAAAGCCGGTAATCCAGACGTACAGTCTGGCGTTGATATTATTATTGGTCCAGGTACTGAGATTATCGCAGCTGAGGGGTCGATTATTACAGCTGGTGGCGTTGATTCTCACATTCATTTTATCTGCCCACAGCAAATAGATGAAGCGTTAACCTCGGGTATTACAACCATGATTGGTGGCGGAACAGGGCCTGCTACGGGGACTAACGCTACAACCTGTACGCCCGGGCCCTGGAATATTCATCGTATGCTGGAGTCTCTCGATCACTTTCCAATGAATTTTGGTTTGTTAGGTAAAGGTAATGCGAGTGTACCTGCGCCTTTGCATGAACAAGTTTCGGCGGGGGCGATAGGCCTAAAGTTGCATGAGGATTGGGGCACAACCCCGGCCTCTATTGATAATTGCTTAACCGTTGCTGATGAAACCGATGTGCAAGTCGCTATCCACACCGATACCCTGAATGAATCTGGTTTTGTTGAATCCACTTTAGATGCCATTGGCGATCGCGTTATTCATACTTACCATACCGAAGGCGCTGGTGGCGGTCATGCTCCAGATATTATTCGTGCTTGCGGTGAGTCCAACATATTGCCGTCATCGACCAACCCAACGCGTCCTTATACGGTTAACACAATCGACGAACATCTAGATATGTTAATGGTATGCCACCATTTATCACCGTCAATTGCTGAAGATGTGGCTTTTGCTGAATCACGCATTCGCCGTGAAACGATTGCAGCAGAAGACATTTTGCATGATCTGGGTGCTTTTTCGATGATCGCGTCGGATTCGCAAGCAATGGGACGCGTAGGTGAAGTGATTTCACGTACTTGGCAAACAGCCCATAAAATGAAAGTACAGCGTGGCAGTTTGCCGCAAGACCCTCCGCACCATGATAACTTCCGTATTAAACGTTATGTGGCTAAATACACCATTAACCCTGCTATCACACACGGCATGAGTCATGAAGTAGGTTCTGTTGAAGTGGGGAAATTGGCGGATCTGGTGTTGTGGAAACCGGCATTTTTTGGTGTTAAACCAAGTTTAATTATCAAAGGTGG
The DNA here is from genome assembly GCA_000953735.1 of Moritella viscosa. Lineage (NCBI taxonomy): Bacteria > Pseudomonadati > Pseudomonadota > Gammaproteobacteria > Alteromonadales > Moritellaceae > Moritella > Moritella viscosa. Next base: position 646,112 of record LN554852.1, read on the forward strand.
CATGATTGCGTCTGCCCCAATGGGCGATCCGAATGCTTCAATCCCAACGCCACAACCAGTTCATTACCGCCCTATGTTTGGTAGTTTTGGCCGAGCTTCACAGAATACATCCATGTTGTTTATTTCTCAGCAAGCTAAACAGGACGGCATTGCCGAGCAATTACAGCTTAATAGTTTGATTGGTGTGGTTAAGGATTGTCGCCAGTTGCGTAAATCTGACATGATATTAAATGATTGGTTACCGACCATTGAAGTGGACTCACAGACCTATCAAGTACGCGCTAATGGCGAGTTGTTAGTGTGTGAACCTGCCACTGTACTACCAATGGCGCAGCGATACTTTATGTTTTAACGCGTCGATATTATCAATATTCATCAGTATAAATTTTGTTATAAATTATTTTAAGGAAAAAGTAATGTTTAAATCTCTATTTTCAAAACAAGCAGTTTCAGAGCAAGATGCCTCAAAAAAAGTCATTTCTTTAGCTGCGCGATTAACTGCAATATCAACAGCGGTATTTTCTGGTTCAGTACTGGCACATACTGGTCCTGAAACTTTCATGGCAAGTACATTTACCGATGGTTTATTGCATCCATTAATGGGATTAGACCATTTTGTTATGCTATTAGGTGTGGGTTTTTTAGCGGCACAAATGAAAGGTAAGCAAGTGAGTATTATTCTTGGTGCGTTAGTTACTATGTTAATCGGTACTGGTTTTGGTGCGTTAACAGGTTTGATTACAGGAATGGAAAGCTTAATTTTAGCGTCTGTATTTATTGTTGCGGTAGCAGTTTGGAAGCAAAGCCAGCAAGTCGCTGCAAAGGTTAACTTATTATCGAGTGCAGCAGTAGTCATGGTGTTGTTCCATGGTTGGGCACACGGTGTTGAAGCACCTGCTGCGCAGTTAGTGCTATTTGTGCCGGGTATGTTAATCAGTGCCGCTGCTTTATTAACGCTTGGTGCTGTGATTGGCCGACAAATAAGTGCTAAATGGCTAAGCCCATGGCTGGGTTTAAGTGGAGTATTAGTTGCCTTTTTAGGGGCTTAAATTGATGAGTTTTCCATCGACTATTCGGTTCTCTCGCCCTGATAGTGAGCAAGGTTGGCGCGCCGAGATCCGACTTAAATATGGTGTGAAAGGTGGTAAAACACGGTTGCTTGAGCGCCAGCAAGTCGGTCCTTTAGCTGTGCAGAAAACCTTTTACCCTGAAGGGGGAACGTGTCATACCTATCTGTTACATCCTCCTGGTGGTGTCGTTGGTGGTGATCAGCTTAGTTTTGATATTAATGTCAATTCAGCGTCGCATGCGTTACTCACTACGCCGGGAGCGACAAAATTTTATCGCAGTAATGGCGATACAGCGTGGCAATCTCAGGAATTAACTGCCGCTGACGGTGCTTTTTTAGAGTGGCTACCGATGGAAAATATCTTCTTTACTGGTGCAGAGGTAAGGTTGACTACCGATGTTAAGTTGGAAGGAAATGCCCGTTTTATCGGCTGGGAAATGCAGTGTTTTGGTCGTCCTGTATTAGATGAAGACTTTACCCATGGAAAAATTATCGGACAAACACATATTTTTCGTGATGGTAAATTATTACTTGCCGAAAATTTACGACTGCAGAATAAAACCCAGCTGGACTATGCTGCTTCGTTACGGGGTTACCCGATGATGGGCTGTTTGTATATTAGCCCAGTGGATGACGCACTTGTCAGTCGTATTAACCTGGTCATCAATGAACAGCAAGCACGTTTCGGAGATAGGGTATTGCTTGGTGCCAGTGAATTAGAGGGATTATTAGTCGTTAGGGCGCTGGGGCAACATACAGAACCTATGATGGCGAGTTTCGTTCAGATCTGGTCTGCAGTTAGAGAAGCGTGGCTTGGTTATATGCCTGACGCACCGCGGATCTGGTCTACGTAATTTTATAATAAGGAATATGAATGATCAAATTAACGCAAATATTAACTGTAGCAGCTAATTATGTTGATGCTTATGTGTGTTTGACCATGTTACAGCGCACTAAGAGTCGTCTTAAGGTTCAGTTAGAAGATGGCCGTGATGCGGGATTGTTTTTACCTCGTGGTCAGCTATTAGAGCATGGTACACAATTAACCACGGACGATGACTTTATTGTCGAAGTTATTGCCGCAAAAGAGCTGGTTTCAACGGCGCGTTGTGATGATCCTACCTTGTTTGCTCGAGGCTGTTATCACTTAGGTAACCGCCATGTACCATTGCAAGTTGAAGCCGGATGGTGTCGTTTTCAACATGATCATGTATTAGATGACATGTTGATAGGTTTAGGTTTGGGAGTCACTGTTGAGGAGGCGGCCTTCCAACCTGAACGGGGGGCTTATGGTGGCACCACAGGTGGTCATTCACATAGTAATGAGGAAGAATACGTACATCCTCATGAACATTAATTATCAGCAACACGGGTGGAAGTCGCTATGGATAATATGTTAGCTGAATTACGGCTTTATCAGTTGATTAGTCCTTCGCTACCTGTGGGTGGCTTTACTTACTCACAAGGGCTTGAATGGGCAATTGAGAAAGGTTGGGTGACAAATGTTGCTACGTTAGAAGATTGGCTATCTGGACAAATGTTCGAAAGTTTAGCGAGTCTAGAGCTACCCATTCTTATCCGTTTGCAGAGCTGTTTAGCCAACAAGGATCATCAGCAGGCGAAGACTTGGTGTGATTATTTAGTGGCTAGCAGAGAAACCAAAGAAATGCGTTTAGAAGAGCGACAGCGTGGTTTAGCTTTTGTCCGTCTATTACCAAGGTTAGGCATATCATTGGACGATAGTGAACTGGCTAACATCGTTGAAACGACACTGCTGGCCGCGTTTGCATTGGCTATTAATCAGTGGGCCATTCCATTAGAAAAAGCGTTGGGTGGTTATCTCTGGAGTTGGTTAGAAAATACTATTGTTGTTGGCATTAAATTAGTGCCATTGGGGCAAAGTGATGGCCAGCAATTATTAATGAAATTAGCAGGGATGATCCCTGCCGCTGTGCAACAGGCATTGGCGATAGACGATCAAGATATTGGTAGTTTCACGCCCGCTCAGGTGATGGCGAGCTGCCGACATGAACAGCAATATACGCGATTATTTCGCTCATAAGGATTTGCAATGATAGAATTTAAACAACCATTACGTATTGGTGTTGGTGGTCCGGTAGGCTCAGGTAAAACGGCATTATTAGAAGTATTATGTAAAAGCATTCGCGATACTTATAATATCGCAGTAGTAACGAATGATATTTACACCCAAGAAGACGCGAAGATCTTAACCCGTGCGGGGGCGTTGGAAGCTGATCGTATTATCGGAGTTGAAACTGGTGGTTGTCCACATACGGCGATCCGTGAAGACGCATCAATGAATCTAGCGGCGGTTGAAGAGTTAGCTAAGCTACACAAAACGCTCGATGTGGTATTTGTCGAAAGTGGTGGTGATAATTTAAGTGCAACCTTTAGTCCTGAATTAGCCGACTTAACGATTTATGTGATTGACGTTGCTGAAGGTGAAAAAATTCCACGTAAAGGTGGCCCTGGTATTACTCGTTCTGATCTATTAATCATTAATAAAATTGACTTAGCTCCTTATGTTGGCGCGTCGTTGGAAGTGATGGAACAGGATACTAAGCGTATGCGCGGTGATAAGCCGTATGTATTTACTAATATGAAAAAGGAAATTGGCTTGCAGCAGATCATCGACTTTATTGTCGATAAAGGCATGTTGGACTGCTAGCTGACTTTTATAATCAAATAGTTATTTGGATCTCATTATTGTTGTTATACAACGCCGAGTTAATAAATGATGACTATACTCAAAACAAGATAAAACAATTCATAGTTTTAGATTATTTATAACTTGATAACATTTATAAACTATAGCAATAAGAGGGATATTGATGTGCTAAAAGCTAACTTAGAACGACGTAGTTATCATCGGATGTTAATCGACTCACCGGTTCAGGTAACGGATAAAGAAAAGAATGTTACCGCTATCTGTCGTGATTTAAGCGCCAGTGGAATGTCGTTAGATGTACCTGAAAGCTATTTTTCATTGAATGATAGCGTCAGTATTTTTCTACCGACTGGCGATTCACGTGTTCCGCCTCTACAGGCTGAAGCGAAGGTAACACGGGTTGATAGTGACGGAGATATTTATCAAATAGGTGTTGAATTTACCAGTTTGACTTAGTCATCTTTATTTATATTTGAGTTATAAATAAAGCCAGATAACATGATAATCCAATAAAAAGGCCGATGGTGACTATCACTATCGGCCTTGTTCGTTATAACCATTTACCTTATTAAAAAAGTATAATGTTCATGACTAATTTGAGTTACTATATTAAATATTAAGCACTAACTTTAGCGGCAATTAAGTCACCCATTTGTGCTGTGCTTTGTACTGGTTTAGTATTTTCAGCACTGTGTAAATCGCCCGTTGCATAACCTTCTTCTAAAACAAATGAAACCGCTTGCTCAATCGCTTGTGCTGCTTCTTCTTGTTTTAATGAGTAACGTAGCATCATTGCCGCAGATAAGATCTGTGCAATTGGATTCGCAATTCCTTTACCTGCTATATCAGGTGCTGAACCACCTGCTGGTTCGTACAAACCAAAATCAGAATCGTTCATACTTGCAGACGGCAACATACCCATCGAACCTGTAATCATTGCACATTCATCCGAGATGATATCACCGAATAAGTTGCCACAAAGTAGTACATCGAATTGCGATGGATCTTTGATCAACTGCATTGCTGCATTATCGACATAGATATGTTCTAGTTCAACTTCTGGATAATCCTGTGCGACTTCTAGTACCACTTTACGCCATAAAACAGATGTTGCGAGTACGTTAGCTTTATCAACAGAGGTTACTTTATTACCACGTAGTTTCGCAGCTTCAAAGGCGATGCGAGCAATACGATCAACTTCCGCACGGCTATATAACATCGTATCAAAACCAGTTTCTTCAGCCCCTTCGCCTTTGTTACCTTTTGGTAAACCGAAGTAAATACCACCTGTTAATTCACGTACTACGACTACGTCAAAACCGTTGTTTGAAATATCTGCACGCAGTGGTGAGAATTTTTCTAAGCCTGCATAAATTTTTGCTGGACGTAGGTTACAAAAGAGCTTGAAGTGGCCACGTAATGGTAATAATGCACCACGTTCTGGTTGCTCTTGTGGTGGTAGTCCTTCCCATTTTGGACCACCTACAGAGCCGAATAAGATGGCATCTGAATTTTCACACGCAGTGAGTGTGCTTGCTGGTAATGGAGTACCGTGGTTATCGATAGCAATACCACCAACGTCATTAAAATCATACGTTAGTTCTAAATTAAACTTACTTTGCACAGCAGCAAGTACTTTAATTGCTTCCGCCATTACTTCTGGACCGATACCGTCACCTGGTAATACAGCAATATTGTGTTTTGTTACAGTCATCCTTAGCCGCCTTCTCTATATTATTGATTTTGTTTTTTTAGTTTTTGTTGTTCTACCGCGTTTGAGCGATGGATATTATTCATTACGTGGATATAAGCCAGTGCCGAAGATTCAATGATATCTGTGGCTAAGCCGATGCCGTGGAATTTACGGCCTTCATACGTCGCGACTATATCGACTTGACCCAGAGCGTCTTTACCTTCCCCTTTTGCTGTAATGTGGTATTTGGCGATATCGATATCGAAACCTGAAATACGACTTAAACATTTATAAACAGCATCAACCGGACCGTTACCAATCGCAGCTTCAGTATTTGTGCAAGACTTATCTGTTGTTTCTAGTTGTGAGATCAAGCTAATAGTAGCGGTTGATTTCACACCAGAACCGGACTGAACACTGAGATAATCTAATTTAAAGTGTTCTTCATCTTCGTGCAAATTATTAAAGAAGATTAACGCTTCAAGATCATAATCGAATACTTGGCCTTTTTTATCGGCCAATTGCAAAAAGCTTTCGTACAGTTCATCAAGATTATAATCTTGGTCGGTATAGCCAAGATCTGCCATACGATGTTTGATCACATGACGACCTGAACGTGAGGTTAGGTTTAATTTGTTTTGCGTTAGACCAATGCTTTCTGGGGTAATAATTTCATAGGTATTTTTTGCTTTTAACACACCATCTTGGTGAATACCTGAGGAATGTGAAAATGCATTAGCACCAACAATTGCTTTATTAGCCTGTACTGGCATGTTGCAGAGTTGACTGACTAATTGGCTGGTACGGTAAATTTCTTGCGGGTTAATATTGGTGGTCTTACCTAATAAATCTTGGCGTGTTTGCAAGATCATTGCAATTTCTTCTAATGAACAGTTACCTGCTCGTTCACCAATACCATTGACCGTGCACTCGATTTGACGTGCGCCTTGTTCAACTGCTGCAATTGAGTTAGCTACAGAGAGACCCAAATCATCGTGACAATGTACCGAGATCACAGCTTGATCAATATTCGGGACTCGATTGAATAAATTAGTGATGATGCCGCCGAATTGCGATGGCACAGTATAACCAACTGTATCGGGGATATTAATCGTCGTTGCACCAGCTTTAATCGCTTCTTCAACCATTCGACATAGGTTATCTATAGGGGTACGGCCTGCATCTTCGCAAGAAAACTCTACGTCATCGGTGTAGCGACGCGCATGCTTAATGGCGTGGCGACCCATTTCTAGAACATCATCAAAACTACGTTTTAGTTTGCTTTTTACATGAATGTCAGATGTTGAAATGAAGGTATGAATACGGAAGTCTTTCGCAACAGAAAGCGCTTGTCCTGCAGCATCAATGTCTTTTTCTAATGCACGAGATAGGGCACAAACACGGCTGTTTTTAATATTACGTGCGATCGTCTGCACGGACTCAAAATCACCAGGTGATGAAATTGGAAAACCAACTTCCATTACATCAACACCTAAACGTTCAAGTGCAAAGGCTATTTGTAACTTTTCTTTTACGGTTAAGCTCGCTGATAATGCTTGCTCTCCATCCCTCAAGGTCGTATCAAAAATAATAACCTGGTTTGACATTATGAATCCTTCAATTGCCGTTACATATAAAAGTATCTCTGCGCCGCGTATTATTCTTAGCTTGCGATAAATAGCCATCTATATGTATAAATTAATCTTATGTCTTAATCTTTACAGGCTTGGTCGTTTTTTGTCAATTAATTTATATACAGGGCCGCCTCTGAGGCTGCACCTTGGCGTCGATTGACTATATAACTGATTCGTGGAGGAGGGGAAGTTCCTTGTATTATAGGATAAATAGAGCTTCACCTTATGAAGTAGGAATATTAGACCTTTTCTTGATCTATGCCACACTTAAAATAGGTTTTTGATCATGAGGTGGGATATGTTATTTAAAAATGAACAAGGTGAGATGGTTGAGCTTGCAGATGACCTGACACTAAAAGAGCTAACGGATATGGGGATCGATATTTCCTTAGTTGAAAGAGCCTGTGATGAGCCATTAGATAGTTGGTCACATCTAGCCAGTCATTAGATATATTTGTGACCGAATATGTTATAAATTTCGGCGATATGATCCGATTTTTAATTAAAGTAACGGTATTATTAGCTTTTTGAGTGTTAAATAGGTTATAAAATATTCATTTATTTTACAAATGAAATTTTACAAGCTACCCTCTCAGGCTTACAAGTGTAAGCCTGAGTTTGTTTGCGCCCGAATTAACATGAGAAATAGACATGAGTCAGCATTTCGTAAACCAGATCCTTGCAAGGATTGAGAAATATCAAGATAAAACAGCCCTGAAAAGTAAAACGAAAACAGGCTGGGATCGCATTAGCTGGAAACAGATGGGCGAGCGTATTGAAGGACTTGCAAATAATTTGCTTAACCGTGGACTTAAAGTTCAGGATAAAGTTGGTATTTGGTCAAATAATTTACCTGAATGGACGATTGCCGATCTGGCTTTACAGCAGTGCCGTGCTGTTTCTGTGCCGCTTTATCCAAGTAGTACGGCATCACAAGCAGAGTACATTATTAACGATGCTAAGATTACCTGTATGTTTATTGGTGATAAAGCTGAATTAAAACTTGCACTGCCATTACTTGATAAGTGTGAATCACTGCGGTTGCTTATTGTTTTTTCTTCAACTGTCACTTTACCCGATGATCCCCGCGTGGTTGCCTATGCCGATATGCTGGTGTTCACCCCTGGTAGTTCATCATCGATAGCATTAGAACACCGTATTGATAATGCAAAAACCGATGATCTCGTTACGTTAATATATACCTCTGGTACGACAGGTGAGCCGAAAGGTGTGATGCTTGATTATGCGAACATTCAAGCTGCATTGGCTGTGAATGAGCCGGAAACACGTTTAGAAGAACATGATATTTCATTAGCATTTTTACCGTTAAGTCATGTATTTGAACGTATTTGGACGTTTAATACATTATTTTGGGGAGCTGAAAATACGTATCTTAAAGATCCGGCAAGAATCCAAAAAGGTTTAACTGATACCCAGCCTACAGTGATGTGCGCAGTACCTCGTTTGTATGAAAAAATTCATACTACGATGATGAATAAAGTTGAGAATTCTCCCACGGCACGTAAAAAATTATTTCATTGGGCTGTCGCTATTGGTAAGAAACGTTTTGAAGCACAACAAGCGGGTACGCTTGTATCACCGCTATTGAAATTACAACATGCAATTGCCGATAAATTAGTATTCACCAAATTACGCGCAGTATTTGGTGGTAAGGTACGTTTCTTCCCTTGTTCTGGTGCAAAGCTTGATGATGAAGTTAATTTATTCTTTCAAGCAATCGGCATCCATCTTAAATACGGTTATGGGATGACAGAAACTGTTGCTACAGTAAGCTGTTATTCTAAAGATTTTAAATTAGGCTCTATCGGGTCGGTTCTACCTGGCATTGAAGTGAAATTGGGTCATGAAAATGAAATTTTGATAAAAAGTCCGACGGTCATGCGCGGTTACTTTAATAAACCAGAAGAAACAGCAAAAACATTTGATGGTGAATGGTTAAAAACAGGTGATGCTGGCGCGATTGATGAAAATGGCTACTTATATATTACAGACCGTTTGAAAGACTTAATGAAAACTGAATGCGGTAAATATATCGCCCCTCAGTTAATTGAAGGTACGTTAGGTCGTGATCGCTTCATTGAGCAAGTCGCCGTATTTGCTGATGCAAGAAAATATGCTTCTGCGTTGATTGTTCCTGCCCAAGAAGCGATTGAAGAGCACGCTAAAATGCTTAATCTAAAATATGAATCCTATGTTGAATTACTTAAACATACCAAGATTGTTGAGTTACTCGATGAGCGTGTTAAAGAGATGCAGAAAGAGCTGGCTAAGTTTGAGCAAGTGAAAAAATTTAAGTTGATGGCGTCACCTTTTACCAATGAAAAAGGTGAGTTAACACCAACACTTAAATTAAAGCGTAAAGTTATTCAGGAACGTTATAGTAGCTTGATCGAAAGTATGTATAGCACTGTAAAAAAAGGAAAAAATGCAAAGTCTTAAGTCTTTACACTTCTCATGATTAATCCCGTTGTACATTTTTTTGTTGCTCACAGCGGGAGTACTATTTCTTGATCATATTTATTACTTAGTAATATTTATTGCTCTAACACTTTCGACTATTTCTTACTAAGCGTCGTAAATTATTCACGCCATTGTTATTTATCTAGACTAATCTTAACTCAATATGGGTAAGCAGATTGGTAACAATGGATAGTGCTAATATGAACAGGCTTAATACCAAAAATTATTCGCGTCAATGGCGTAAAGTAATATTCACCTCAATTGTATTAGGTGGCTTACTTGCGTTATTTTCTTGTTTTTATATTTTAATGTTTTCCAGTGATATTGCCTGGTTCTTTTTATTAGAACTGTACCATGTAAGTATGAGTATTCAGAGTTCACCAATTATTACCGTGCTTGCTAGTGTCATGGGGGTGGTGTGTGCCTATAAGGCGTATCGTTATAAGCGGACTTTGCGGAAAATAAATTTGGAACTACATAACCTGCAAGGGCAACTTGTAGAGCTGGACCTATCGGCTTATTTAGATAGTGGCACTGGGTTAGCTAATCGCTTTAAATTTTTAGAGAAACTTGATGCGAGTATGGGAAAAGGTAAGGTTGCGTTATGTATTCTGGATTTAGACGACCTTAAAAATATCAATGATACATTAGGTCATAAAGTGGGCGATCAAGTTATCGCAATCATAGCGCAACGTATTAAATTATCGTTAGATAACACACCACAACCGAATTTGTATAAGACAAATATTTTCCGTATTGGTGGCGATGAGTTTGCTATTCTCATTATGGGTATTTCAGAAGTCAACGATATCGCGCCTATCTTGCACAAACTGCTGAAAAACGTTCGCCGAAAAATTGAGTTGTCTGGTGAGAGTATATCTATTGGTGTCAGTATTGGTGTCAGTATCAGTCCTGAACATGGTACTTGTAGCGATGCATTACTGAGAAAAGCAGACATGGCAATGTACAAAGTAAAGGCGTCTGGAAAGCATGGCGTTGCCTTTTTCAAACCAGAATACATGCGAGAATTAGAGTATCGAGTAAACCTAGAACAAGAGATTAATACGGCGATTAGTAAGGGAGAGTTTGAAATTTATTATCAACCCGTTATTGATATCGCCACAGAAAAGGAACTGGGATTTGAAGCGTTAATTCGTTGGAATCATCCGGTTCGAGGCTTGGTACCACCCGATGACTTTATTCCTGTTGCAGAGAAAACCGGTCTTATTGTGCCTATGGGACAGTGGATTATTAAGCAGGTTTGTAGTGATTTGTCTTTGTTGCAGGTGAGTAATCCTGATTACTTTATTGCCATTAATATTGCGCCACAGCAACTTGCTGATCGTGCTTTTGTACATAATGTTAGAAGTATTTTGGCTTGTTATTCGTTATTACCGAGTCAGATCCATTTTGAGATCACTGAAACAACATTAATGAATGCAGACAGTCATAATTTACGTGTCTTACGTGAATTAAATAATTTAGGTATTAAATTATGGATTGATGATTTTGGTACCGGTTATTCTTCATTTAGCTACCTACACAAATTTCAATTTCATGGCATTAAGCTCGATCGTAGTTTTATTGAAGGTGTCGTTGATTCAGAGCGTAGTCAGAATATTGTCAAAGGTATTTGTGCGATGGGTGACGCTTTAAAACTAGAATTACTCGGTGAAGGTATTGAACAGATCGAGCAAGCTGAATTTTTGTTAAAGCAAGGTTGCTCTAAGGTACAGGGATATTGGTACGCAAAACCGATGTCATTATCAACATTAAATATGTGGTTGGCGAACCGAAATGAAAATATGGTCATTGAAATGATTGAGCAACCATTGGCATAATTAAATATCTTTCATTAATTTAGTTATTTTTTAAGTGGGTTGTTTTTACGTTGAGCTATGCTATTACATGACTAATATCTTAATATGTATATTTTATTATTTTAAATCAGTTACTTGATAATTAAACCTTCTTTGTTCCCTCCTAATTTCAGACCGAAATATATCGTTATTAGAGATGATGATGAATTTTTTTGATATTTAATTTCTCATATCACTTTTAAAGATGATTTTATTTTGTTAATTTCAATAAATAAACCAATAAAAATAAAGTTAAATCTAATTCAATGGGAAGTTTAAACTTGTAACCAATTTGTTACAATGTGGACAGTTGTCAAACTAGAATTAGGATATGGGCCGGGAGGGCCTGCTTATGGAAATGTTGTCTGGTGCCGAAATGGTAATCCGCTCACTGGAAGATGAAGGTATTGAGCATATCTTCGGTTATCCTGGTGGCTCTGTTCTTGATATTTATGATGCGTTATTCGAATCAAGTCAAATTGAACATTTTTTAGTGCGTCATGAGCAAGCAGCAGTACATGCTGCAGATGGTTATGCACGTTCAACAGGGAAAGTTGGTACGGTCCTTGTTACATCTGGACCAGGTGCAACAAACTGTATTACAGGTATTGCAACAGCATATATGGACTCGATTCCTCTTGTTGTTTTATCAGGTCAGGTTCCTACCTCAATGATAGGTAACGATGCATTCCAGGAAACGGACATGATGGGCGTTTCTCGTCCTGTCGTGAAGCACAGCTTTTTATGTAAAACTGCTGCTGATATTCCTGATGCAATCAAAAAAGCGTATTATATCGCATCAACAGGTCGTCCTGGGCCTGTAGTGATTGATTTACCAAAAGATACGCAAAATCCATTATTGAAATTTCCGTACAAATACCCTGAAAACGTCTCTATGCGTTCATATAATCCTGTTAAATCGGGTCATAAAGGACAAATACGTAAAGCGGTTAAAGCGATTGCCACTGCGAAAAAACCAGTGTTGTATGTTGGTGGCGGTGCAGTTATTGCAAATGCTGAAGCGCAAGTACTGAAATTTGCTGAACAGCTAAACCTACCGGTAACGAATACTTTGATGGGACTGGGTATATTCCCAGGCACACACCCACAAAATATCGGCATGTTAGGCATGCATGGTACGTTTGAAGCGAATAAGACGATGCACAACTCGGATCTTATTATTTGCCTTGGTGCACGTTTTGATGATCGTGTAACGAATGCGATTGATAAATTTTGTCCAGACGCCAAAATCATTCATGTAGATATCGATCCAACGTCAATTTCGAAAACAGTCCATGCAGATATTCCAATTGTTGGTTCTATCGAAGTGGTTGTTGAGCAGATGCTAGAGATTATTGATGAACTGCAAGTTACGGCCAATAAGGAAGAGCGTGGTACGTGGTGGAAAGAAATTGATGGCTGGCGTACTAAGCAATGCTTAAGTTATGAAACAGGTTCGTCAATTAAACCGCAAGCCGTTATCGAAGGCTTATATAAACATACAGAGGGTAAAGCGATTATTGCCTCGGATGTAGGTCAGCATCAAATGTTTGGTGCCTTGTACTATCCGTATGATAAACCGCGTCAATGGATCAACTCTGGTGGTCTCGGCACGATGGGCTTTGGTTTCCCAGCAGCTATGGGTGCTAAAATTGCACACCCAGAAAAAGTTGTATGTTGTATCTCGGGCGATGGTTCAATTCAAATGAACATTCAAGAGCTATCTACATGCCTACAGTATGGTATTGCGGTGAAGATTATTACCCTGAATAACGGTGCGCTAGGCATGGTTAAGCAGTGGCAGAAAATGTTCTATGATGGTCGTCATTCTCATTCTTATATGGAGTCTATGCCTGATTTTGTTAAATTAGCAGAAGCTTATCATCACGTTGGTATTCAGGTAAGTAAACCTGAAGATCTTGATAATGCGTTTGCTGAGTGCTTCTCGGAAGAAAATAAAAATCGTGTTGTATTTATGGATATTATTATTGATCCAGAAGAACATGTATATCCGATGCAAATTAAATATGGTGCAATGGACGATATGTATTTAAGTAAGACGGAGAAAACCACATCATGAGACGTATAATTTCAATATTAACAGAAAATGAATCGGGTGCTTTGTCACGTATCGTTGGCCTGTTCTCACAACGTGGTTATAACATTGAATCTTTGACTGTATCAACGACAGATGATGAAACATTATCACGTTTGACGTTAGTCACGAACGGTGACCGTGCTGTGATTGAACAAATCATGAAGCAATTAAATAAGCTGATTGATGTATTAAAAGTAAGTGATCTGACTGAAGGTGCGCATATTGAGCGTGAGCTATTACTTATTAAAGTAAAAGCTGCAGGTTTTGTACGCGCAGAAGTGAAACGTACATCAGATATTTTCCGTGGGCAAATTGTTGATATCACGGATTCTTTATATACCGTACAACTGGCGGGTGACAGCGACAAGCTTGATGCTTTCATCGAAACATTAGCATCACATACTGAGATTGTTGAAGTGGTTCGAAGTGGTGTTTGTGGTATCGCACGTGGCGAACGCTGTTTAAAAGCATAATATAGCGTTATCATAACTATAAAAGCCAGCGCATATAATATGAGCTGGCTTTTTATTAAGCTTAATTTGCTACGTTAGGACACTTATACTAATTTAGATATTTCACTATCAAATAGATTCTTCATTAAACCTACAAACTCTTCGATAAATGCCATTTGTTCATTACTTGGCGGTACATCCCAAGCACTTGATAATACTTCTTCTAAATCACCGACAATCGCGTCTATTTCACGGATAATCACAAAGCGGTGCTTTTCAGTAAGCTGCTGATGTTGATTACAAACAGTCATAGTATTACTGGCGATATGTTCAGAAAAAATATCCCCAATTGTATCTGTTGTTGAAGCGTTCTGTTGGCTATGGTTTTCAAAAATAGCTAAGTTGTCAGCTAAAAAATGGATAAGCTGAATATAACCATCACTGTTTGTTATCATAATTATTTACCGCGTTAAATATAAGAATGACATGTTATTACACCGTATATATGCCGCGAAAAGCGGGGGGTATAATTAACAACTCAAGATAGGTTGTTAATATTCATTGGAATATAAACATGTATAAGGCTTAATTATGCGCTGACCATCTAGAGAGGTAAAGTAGAACAGAAAACAAAGCGTAATTTTCTGTTCTATTTGTGTCTTATTCATAACTGTATTTGTTAGTAGCTAAGCAGGTACCTATAAATAGGTATCAACTTGGGCTGTTAGTACAAATCTGATCTGTTAATTGAATCGTGAGAAATCTGGTTTACGTTTTTGCATAAATGCGCTCACTGCTTCTTTTGATTCTTCGCTTTCAAGTGCTGTCGAGAAATGCGCTAGCTCAATATGGATCACTTTTTCTATCTGGCTAATTAACTCAGCTTTCATTAATTTTTTGGTGTTACGTAATGAAGCAGGGGCTTTAGCTGCGAGCTTTAAGGCGCTTTTTTCTGCCATCGCAAATAATTCATCCGCAGGTAATACTTTATTAGCAAGACCAATTTCTAATGCTGTTTGTGCATCAAATTTGTCGGCAAGCAACATCATTTCAGATGCTCGCTGATGGCCCGCCATTCGGGGTAATATCAGACTTGCGGCATATTCAGGCACAGCTGCAAGATCTGTAAATGGTAAGCGAAGTACAGTGTTCTCGGCAAGGTAAACTAGGTCACAGTGCATTAACATTGTCGTACCAATACCAACAGCTGGGCCAGCTGCAGCCGCAATCACTGGTTTGGTGAAATGTAATAAGGTAAGCATGTATTGTACTAATGGCTGGTCTTTAGAAAAGTCCATCCCGTTCATGAAGTCGGCCATATCATTACCCGCACAAAAACAATTCTCTGAACCTCTAAGTATCACTACGCGCACTGCAGGGTTAGTATCGGCCTGGCTAAAAGCCTCTGTTAGCTCAGTATAAAATGTACTATTAAATGCATTGAGCTTATTTAATCGGTTAAGGGTTAAGGTTAATACGCCTTGTTCATTTAACTGTGTTAGTAAATAAGTTGCCATTTGTTCATCCTGCTAATGGTGTTTATAAACCACTATTTTGCCATGTAAACAGCTTTAATTGAACTGCTAATGTTAAGGCTAGGTAGGCGGTATGTTAATAATGTTTGTGGTTTATTTGTTATATATACTCAAGCCAAGTAGTTTGCATATAACAAAAAGGAATAAAAAATCATTATTTATTCTTTGTGGTTATCCTTAACAGTCGTTAACCTTTAATTAATTCAGCACAGTGGAAGCCGTAATATGCTATTAAAGGAACTATCATCATTGACGAGTCCGTTGAGTGAACTGCAGTTATCGAAATTGCAATTAGCACTTAATGATTTGTCTCCGACGCAAACCGCGTGGGTCAGTGGGTATTTGGCAGGGATAAGTCAAGCATCTGGAGGTCAAGTACAAGCGCAAGGAGCGGTTTCTCAACCTGCTCAACGTGTGACTATTTTATTTGGTTCACAAACCGGTAATGCTAAAGGCGTAGCGGAAGAACTTTATGAACAGGCACAAGCGCAAGGTATTCCAGCCCGACTTGTTAATATGGCAGATTATAAAGCCAAAGAATTGAAAACAGAATCGCACTTGCTGATTGTTGCGAGTACGAATGGTGAGGGCGAAGCCCCTGATGATGCTATTACCTTTCATGAGTTCTTGGCCTCTAAGAAAGCGCCCAAAGTACCTGAACTTAAATATAGTGTTTGTGCATTAGGTGATTCAAGTTATGAATTTTATTGCCAAACGGGATTAGAGTTTGATGAACGCTTAGCAGCCCTTGGTGCTGAAGCTGTCGTTGCTCGTGCAGACTGCGATGTTGATTATGATGACGCGGTTGCAATATGGAGTGAATTGGCGCTTACAGCTGTTAAAACAACGTTAAAAGAAGCGACCACTGATACTGCTCCTATTGCCGCTGTAGCGACGAATCATGTCGCGAATTCTTATTCTAAAAAGAAGCCATATAAAACCGAATTATTAGTGAATCAAAAGATTACTGGACGTTTCTCAGGTAAAGACATTCGTCATGTTGAGATTGCGTTAGAAGATTCCGGGATAAGCTATCAGGCTGGTGATGCATTAGGGATCTGGTTTAAGAATGATCCAATCCTTGTCGATGCTATTTTAGAACAACTGGAATTAGATGGAACACAAACCGTTACCGTGGCGAATGAAACTGAAAGTTTACGTGATGCTCTGATTAATCGTTTCGAATTAACCCAGAGTTATCCAAGCTTCATTCAGGCTTATGCTGAAATATCGGGTTCGAAAAAATTAGCAAAATTACTCGATGATAAAACAGCGTTACGTCACTATTGTTATGGTCGCCAAATCTTAGATGTGATTGACGAAAAGAAAGCAAAATTAACAGCAGAGCAATTGCTTAGTGGTTTACGCAAGTTAACACCACGTCTTTATTCAATCGCCTCAAGTCCTAATGAAGCAGAAGGCGAAGTTCATTTAACGGTTGCAGTAGTTGATTATCAGCAAAGTGGTGAGCAACGCATTGGTGGTGCTTCTGGTTTCCTTCAACGTCTTGAAGAAGGGGCTGAGGTTGAAGTCTTTGTTGAGCATAACGATAACTTCCGTTTACCAAATAATGATGATACACCTGTGATCATGATTGGTCCTGGTACTGGAATTGCACCATTCCGTGCCTTTGTACAAGAACGTGATGTACGTGAAGCTGCAGGAAATAACTGGTTATTTTTTGGTAACCAACACTTTACTGATGACTTCTTGTATCAAACTGAATGGCAGGACTACTTGAAATCGGGTCTATTGACTAAGATGGATGTAGCGTTCTCACGCGACCAAGCCGAGAAGATTTATGTACAAGACCGTTTACGTGAAAATGCCGCAGAACTGTATACTTGGTTAGAACAAGGTGCACATGTTTATGTTTGCGGTGATGGCGATAGAATGGCGAAAGATGTGAATGAAGCATTGATCGAGATTGTAGCAGAACAAGGTAAATTAGTGCGTAGTGAAGCAGAAGAGTATGTCGCTGAACTACGTCGAAATAAACGTTATCAGAGGGATGTTTACTGATGAGCGACAAGAAATTAGCGGTTAACGAACGCATTAAAACGGAAAGTAACCTTTTACGTGGCACCATTGCTGAAGGTCTTGCGAATCAAATCACTGGCGGGCTGTCAGATGATGATATGCAATTAACGAAATTCCATGGCTTCTATCAACAAGATGATCGTGATATTCGTGCCGAACGTCAGAAACAAAAATTAGAACCTCGTCATAGCTTTATGTTACGAGCACGTGTTCCTGGTGGTATTTGTAGCCCTGAACAATGGCTCGAGATCGATCGTATTGCCAGTGATTTAACTATTTATGGCAGCATCCGCTTAACGACGCGTCAAACGTTTCAGTATCACGGTATTTTAAAGCCACAAGTGAAACCACTTATCCAAGCGTTGGGGTCGGTTAACTTAGATTCGATTGCGGCATGTGGTGATGTGAACCGTAATGTAATGTGTACGCCAAATCCAGTTGAATCAGCATTACATCAAGAAGCTTATGCGTGGGCAATTCGTTTAAGTGATGACTTATTACCAAACACCAATGCGTATGCAGAACTCTGGTTAGACGGTGAAAAAGTGCATAGTAATGAGGTTGAGTCTATGTATGGACCAACTTATTTACCGCGTAAATTTAAGATTGCAGTTGCTATCCCGCCACACAATGATGTAGATATTCACGCTAATGACTTAAACTTTGTAGCGGTTGGTGATAACGGTAAATTAGCAGGCTTCAATGTATTAGTTGGTGGAGGCATGGGAACAACGCATGGTGATGTGAATACTTTCCCGCGTTTGGCCGATGATTTTGGTTTTGTAAAACCAGAAGATGCAGTTGAAATCGCGAAAGCGGTATTAACAGTACAACGTGATTGGGGTTGCCGTACTGATCGTAAACGTGCTCGCTTGAAATATACACTTGAAGATAACGGTGTGGATAAATTCCGCGCAGAAGTCGAACTACGCTCAGGTATTAAGTTCGAAGCACCAAAAGCAATTGAATTTACCACTCGTGGAGATCGTTTTGGCTGGATCAAAGGCGTTGATAATAAATGGCATTTAACTCTATTTATTGAAAATGGCCGTATTGTTGATACCGAAACACATCCAATTAAAACAGGGTTAGTTGAAATTGCTAAGATCCACCAAGGTGATTTTAGAATGACAGCCAACCAAAATTTAATCATTGCCGGTGTAGCAGAGCAAGATAAAGAACAAATCGAACGTCTCGCACGTTTATATGGTCTGTACTCCGACGAATTAAGTCAGCAACGCTTGAACTCAATGGCGTGTGTTGCACTGCCGACATGTGCGTTAGCAATGGCTGAAGCAGAACGTTATTTACCATCATTGGTGACTAAAGTTGAGGGTTTGCTAACAAAACACGGTATTCCTGACGAGCACTTTGTGATGCGTATGACAGGTTGTCCCAATGGTTGTGGTCGTCCATTTTTAGCGGAAGTTGGCTTTGTTGGTAAAGGTCCGGGCAAATACAATATGTATTTGGGCGCGAAGAATAACGGCATGCGTTTAAACAAGATGTATCGTGAGAATATTGGTGAAACTGAGATCTTAACGATTCTTGATGAATTAATTGCTGAATGGGCAACCAATGCATTACCAGACGAACGTTTCGGTGATTTCGTGGTACGTCGTGAAGTGATTAAACCTGTAATTATAGCGTCGAGAGATTTCCATGGCTAGATTGAACCTAGATGAATTATTAACGTTAGATAAGGCGAGCCAGAAAGCAGCTTTAGCTGTGGTTAATGCTCAGCTAGAGGAGATGACCGCAGAGCAACGTGTCGACTGGGCTGCCACTGAGTTGGGTGACAAGTTAGTATTGTCATCGAGCTTTGGTATTCAAGCCGCTGTATGTTTACATTTGTTAACACAGTTTAAGCCTGATATTCCGGTTATTTTAACCGATACAGGATATTTATTTCCTGAAACCTATCAGTTTATTGATGAGTTAACTCAGCAGCTAAGCCTTAATTTACAAATATATACTGCGCCACAGTCACCTGCTTGGCAGGAGTCGCGTTATGGTAAGTTATGGGAGCAGGGTGTTGAAGGGATCACGCAATATAATGTGCTTAATAAAGTAGAACCAATGAAACGCGCACTTAAAGAATTAGGTGCGCAAGTATGGTTTTCTGGATTACGCCGTAGTCAGTCATCAAGTCGCGAAGCATTACCGGTATTGTCTATTCAAAATGGCTGTTTTAAATTTTTGCCTATTATTGATTGGACCAATAAAGAAATTCATTATTATCTGAAAAATAATGGGTTGAATTATCATCCGTTGTGGGAGCAGAATTATGTCTCGGTCGGTGATGTGCATACGTCACAACCGCTGCAACCTGGGATGACGGAAGAAGAAACACGCTTCTTTGGTTTGAAGCGTGAGTGTGGTCTACATGAAGAAAATGATGAAGTGGGTGGTAGCGGAATTTAAGTTCAAGCTGCCACTAATATCGCTTGGTTGTTAATAAGGCTTAGTTCTGACTCGTTAGAACTAAGCTTTTTGCCATTCAGGCGTTGTGTTATCAACCGGCGCTGCTTCTGGTGTTGATTGTGTCTCTTTTTCTTCATTTTCTTCTGATGCTGATTTTTTGGCTTCATCTAATTCTTTTTGCAACTCTTCTATTTTTTGCTTAGTTTTATCCCAGCCTGACTCTGCACCTTGTTTTAAGGATTCGAACCACTCATCGCTGTTATCCGTACTATTCTCTAATAGTTCTTCCGTTTTACTTTTCGCGGCTTCCATTGCTTTATTGGTTGCTTCTCTTGTTTTATCCCATGCTTCTCCCATGGCCTCTTTAGAAGCATCCCATGCGTCATCTGCGTTATTTGCTTGAACTGCGAATGTCGAAAAGCAACTTGCTAGGCTGATTATTAAAATGGGTATTTTTTTCATCATCACTCGCTTTTTCTTTCAATCGGATCGGTTTTATAACTAAATTGTAGCAAATATTGCTTAGCCGCGTCATCCCTCAATAGATATACGAGTAGTAACTATTAGCTGTGAAGTAATTGGGTTATTGTATCAATTTTGTATTTCACAATGGTCGCGGCTTTAATACTTAAATGCATGTCTATATACAAGGCAACAACAAATAACAAGGAGGTCAGGGTAAACATAAGTAGGGTCATGGAACTATAAATGCTTTTTCGGTGGCTATGTACAATCGGAAGTTAATTGGTTTTATATTACTATTCTAGCTATAAAAAAGCCAAGTGGTTAACTTGGCTTTGTTGTCATTGACCGCATGTTATCAACAATGTGAGAAGTGCGGTTTATAAAGGGGGGTCGTTATTTCGTCGGGATCGCTTTTAGGATCGCCAGTAAGTATTTCCAGAACATGCCTACAGTTTTGATGTTCACTTTCTCATCTGGAGAATGTGGGAAACAGATCGTTGGGCCAAATGACGCCATGTCCATCGTTGGGTATGATGTCTTGAATAAACCGCACTCTAGGCCTGCATGGATAACCATGATTTTTGGTACAGAACCAAACTCTTTTTCATATACGTCACGCATAATCTGCATCACTGGTGAACTGGTATCTGGTTTCCAACCTGGGTAAGCACCGTCAAACTTCACGTCTGCACCCGCAAGTTCAAATACCGATGCGATCATTTCTTGTGCATCAAGACGGCAAGAGTCGGCTAAAGAGCGGATCAAGCATTGAATATGCACAGCTTTACCGCGTGATTGAATTACACCGAGGTTAGATGATGTTTCAACGACCCCTTCAATCTCATCACTCATGCGCAGTACACCATTGAATACACCGTTAAGTGCAGTAATAAGGCGAGTCTGGCAATCTTGAGTCATCACTGTCGGTTCATTTGGAACTGGGAACAGTGAGATTGAAAAATCAGGTTCTGTCGCTGTAAGCTCTTTTTTAATTGTTTTAGCAAAGAATTCTAAACACGCTTTAAACTCTTCTCGTTGTGTTGGCGCAACAGTAATAACTGCAAAAGCTTCACGTGGAATTGCGTTTCGTAGTGAACCGCCGTTAATCTCAACAAGGCGAACCCCCATATCACGGCCAGCTTCTTTTAAAAGACGAGCCAATAATTTGTTGGCATTACCGCGACCAAGGTGAATATCAACACCTGAGTGACCACCTCTTAGGCCTGAAATAGATACTTCAAATGTTTGGTGATCCGTCGGAGTGTCTTCACGTTCGATAGGGAAAGACACTGTTGTATCGATGCCGCCAGCACAACCCATGTAAACTTCGCCTTCGTCTTCTGAATCTGTGTTCAGTAAGATTTCACCTTCTAACCAGCCCGCTTCAAGACCAAACGCACCAGTCATGCCTGCTTCTTCGTCGATAGTAACGAGAACTTCGAGAGGGCCATGTTCAATATCGTCTGAACAAATAACCGCAAGACTTGCTGCTAGACCAATACCATTATCAGCACCTAATGTTGTACCACGGGCTGTCACCCACTCGCCGTCAACATAAGCATCGATAGGGTCAGTAATAAAGTCATGCTCGGTATCTGAATTTTTTTGCGGAACCATGTCCATGTGCGCTTGTAGAACTACACCTTTACGATCTTCCATGCCTGCCGTAGCTGATTTACGTAAGATAAGATTACCAACGCTATCTTCTTTACATTCAACATTATGATCTTTAGCTAATTGTTGGATCCACGCAGACACCTTTTCTTCATGTTTTGATGGGCGTGGATGCGCGCACATTTGCTCAAAAATATTCCAGACAATTTGCGGTTCTAAATTACTTAAATTTGCCACTAGGGTAGCTCCTTAATTAGAATGAATCATTATATTTAGCATGGCACAAAGGATGTTCCAGTTTATTGAGATAGTAAAGGGGAATATTCCAAATGCACTGTGTTAATCTATGGTTCTGCGATACCGTAAACAAGTTGTCGTTTTATCATGCTCAAAAAGGGGTAATTAGCAGCTGGTAACTTGTCCTTCGGGTCAAGTGCTGGTATCTTTACGGGTTGCAAATTGAGTGTACAAATCAGGGATTTTTTGTACATAAACCCTTCGTTGATGATTTTATATAGTTACACGTTAGTTCGTTCGCTAAGTGTATATAGAGGTTGGTTAAATGAGTGATAAATTTATAGTATCTTGGGATGATTTACAGCGTGATACGCGTAAACTTGCTCGTAAGCTGCTTCCTGCAACACAGTGGAAAGGTATTATTGCGGTTAGTCGTGGTGGGTTAGTGCCTTCAGCTATTCTTGCGCGTGAATTAGACTTACGTCATGTTGATACTGTATGTATTTCAAGTTATGACCACGATCATCAGCGTGATATGACAGTATTAAAATCTGCACCAGGTGATGGTGAAGGTTTTATTATTATTGATGATTTAGTTGATAGTGGCGAAACAGCGAAAACAATTCGTAAAATGTATCCTAAAGCTAAATTCGTGACTGTTTATGCGAAACCACTTGGTGAGCATTTAGTTGACGACTTTGTTACTGCTATTAGTCAGAATACTTGGATTGAGTTACCTTGGGATATGGCGATTGAATTTGTAGAACCAATCTGCAAACAAGATTAATTAAACTACCTAGGATATAGGTCAGTCTGTATTATCGTTATTAAACAGCGTTGTAAATTGCGACGCTGTTATCTTTTAATATTATATTCTGAAAAATGACTTAATTTTAGTTTTATTATTTGACCACTATTGATTATTAGCTATGCTTAACAGTTCTTCCTGACATTTAGAGAGACTCCTTTATCGCTCTTCATTCATCACGATAAGCAAATAAGAGATAATCATTATGCCAATACTGAATGACCCCGATCTGATCTATTTCCGTAAACGTATTCGTATTTTAAATGCACTTGGTCCTTATTTAAGAGAGCATCACTGCCAACCAACCTCTTTTTATTTTGATTGTTTTAGCATTTGCATTGATGCTGAGATTGAGCCTGAATTTCGTGAGTTTTATGGATGGTGGCTAGAGATGGAGTTAGTTAGTGATACGTTTGAATATCATTATCAATTTGGTATTTATAACAAGCTTGGTGAGTGGATTGCAGCGCCGATACCTGACACTTATCAACATGACGTTACTCAGTCGTTAAATCAATTCTATGAAAAATTATCTGTTTGTTTAACCGGTCAATTAACTTTGAACCTAAAACCTTCGTTAATTTTGGCTAAGACCCTTATTTTATCAGCGGCCTAACGGGTTGTTTAGATCTTTATTGTTGCTAATAGTACTTGATCCTTCTGTTTGATAATAAATGCCACGTTGGATCTTATAAAAGTACAGTGTTTCGCTGTACTTTCCCCACCTATAAAGTTTTCCCTATTGTATAAATTCAGTTCTCAGGTCAAAATACTTGTTAAGTGAGTAACGAGAATGAGTTAAATGGCTAAGAAAACCATAGTGGTGAAATTAGGAACCAGTGTATTAACCAGTGGCACGGCGAAAATAGATCGTGCACACATGGTTGAATTGGTTCGTCAATGTGCGCAATTGTACAAACAAGGGCATGATATTATTGTTGTAACGTCAGGAGCAATTGCTGCCGGACGTGAACACTTAGGTGCTCCTGAATTGCCCCCCACCATGGCAAATAAGCAGATGTTGGCCGCTGTAGGTCAAAGCCAGCTTATTTTTATTTGGCAAAGCCTGTTTAATATCTACGGTTTAAATGTCGGCCAGATGTTGCTAACACGTGCTGATCTGGATGATCGTGAACGATTTTTAAATGCGCGCGATACTATGCGAGCATTGCTAGATAATCGAATTGTGCCGATTATTAATGAAAATGATGCGGTCGCTATAGCTGAAATTAAAGTGGGTGATAATGACAATTTATCGGCACTTGCGGCTATTTTAGCGAATGCAGATACGCTAATGCTGTTAACTGATCAAGAAGGCTTGTTTACAGCTGATCCCCGTAACAACCCCGATGCTAAGCTGATTGAAGTTGTTGATGTTATCGACGATGAATTACGTCAGTTAGCAGGCGGTACTGTCGGCGGTTTAGGCACTGGTGGTATGGCTACTAAGTTACAAGCGGCTGAAATTGCTTGCCGATCAGGTATTGATGTTGTTATTGCAGCTGGTGTTGCTGAAGATGTTGTGCTGCGTGTTGCTGAAGGCAAACGAGTAGGCACTTTATTTCCTTCGCATATCAGTCCATTAGAAAGTCGTAAGCAATGGATCCTTGCTGGCCCTCCTCCGTCGGGAGTCATTATTATTGATGACGGTGCGGTAAATGCGGTGACACAAAAAGGCAGTAGCTTATTACCGAAAGGTATTTCCGAAGTATCAGCAATATTTAAACGTGGTGATATTGTTCAGCTGCAAACATTACAAGGAAAATTACTTGGTCGTGGGATCTGTCGCTATACCAGCGATGAGTTAACCGCGATTGCGGGTTGTCATTCGTGTGATATCGAAAGTAAGTTAGGCTACGGTTACGGTGCTGTTGCCATACATCGCGATGATTTAGTTTTATTTTAAGGAAGATAAAGTGTTACAAGAATTAGGAAAGAAAGCCAAACTTGCGAGTTATGAATTAGCAACGTTAACTACGGCACAAAAGAATAACGCATTAGAATGTATCGCGTGTGAATTAGAAAATAATCAAGCTGAGATTTTAATTGCTAATAGTAAAGATATTGATGCAGCTAAGAAAAATGGCATAACCGATGCGTTACTTGATCGTCTATTATTAACAGAAGCAAGACTTACTGCAATCATTGCTGACGTACGCGGTGTGATTGCCTTACCTGATCCCGTTGGCGCTGAGTCAGAAGGAAAGGTACTCGAAAATGGCCTGCGTTTATCAAAACGTCGCATACCATTAGGTGTGATGGGTGTTATTTATGAAGCGCGCCCGAATGTGACCATTGATATTGCGGCGCTAAGCTTGAAAACAGGTAACGCAGCGATCTTACGTGGTGGTAAAGAAACCGTTCATTCTAATTTGATTTTAGTGAATGTGATCCAAACAGCGTTAGAAAAAGCACAATTACCAAAAGATTCAATTCAAGTGATTGCTGATCCTAATCGTGATTTGGTGACGGCTTTATTGAAAATGGATAAATATGTCGACATGATCATCCCACGTGGTGGTCCAGGTTTACACCGTTTATGCCAAGAACAAAGTACGATCCCAGTTATCACTGGTGGCATGGGTATTTGTCATGCATTTGTTGATGCGTCTGCAAATGTTGAAGATGCGCTGGCGATCATTGAAAATGCCAAGGTTCAACGCCCTTCAGCTTGTAATGCCTTAGATACGGTATTAGTACACAAAGACATTGCTGAAAGCTTCTTGCCATTATTAGCTGAGCGTTTAGCAGTAAATGGAGTGGAATTACGTGCTGAGCCAAAAGCACATATTGCATTATCAAACGTCAATGCCAAGAATTTGCATGTGGCAACTGCGGATTGTTTTGATCAAGAATGGCTCGCGCTGATTTTGGGCGTTAAAATTGTTAAAGATGTAGAAGAAGCGATTATACATATCCGTGAACATTCGACAGAGCATTCTGACGCGATCTTAACGGATAATTTAACCAATGCGACACGTTTCTTGAATGCAGTTAACTCGGCGGCGGTTTATGTTAATGCAAGTACGCGTTTTACTGATGGCAGCCAGTTTGGTTTAGGCGCTGAAGTTGCGGTATCAACACAAAAATTACATGCTCGTGGGCCTATGGGATTAGAAGAGCTAACAACGTATAAATGGATTGCGATTGGTGATGGCTTAATTCGTCCGTAAATATTTCAGTATTTTGTTAATTTGATTAAGTGCTAAGGCAGTCCGTTATGTGTGACGGTCTTGCCACTGATAAGTGCAAATCAAAGCTAACAGTGAGAGTATATTTCAGTGTTAGCTTTGATTTAGCAGAGGCTAAGGTTAAGTAACCTCTTTACCTTGTGCTTGTAAGTCTGCATGGTATGAAGAACGTACAAATGGGCCACAAGCTGCATGCTCAAAGCCAACTTCTTTTGCGAGTGCACCAAGTGCATCAAAGTCGTCTGGATGAACGTAGCGTTTCACTGGTAAGTGATGACGGCTTGGTTGTAAGTATTGACCTAACGTCAGCATCGTTACACCATGTTGTGCAAGGTCTTTAATTACTTCAGCAATTTCTTCGTTGGTTTCACCTAAGCCCATCATAAGACCTGACTTAGTTGGAACATTCGGGTGCATTTCTTTAAAGCGTTTTAATAAACGTAAAGACCACTGATAATCAGAACCCGGACGCGCCATTTTATAATGTTGTGGTGCTGTTTCTAAGTTGTGATTAAATACATCTGGTGGTGTATCTTTAAAGATTTCTAGCGCTTTATCCATACGGCCTTTGAAATCTGGAACTAAAATCTCGATTTTAATCTCAGGATTCAGTAAGCGGATTTCACGGATACAATCGACAAAATGCTGTGCGCCACCATCACGTAAATCATCACGATCTACTGATGTGATAACAACATATTTCAGCTTCATTTTCGCAATTGTCTGCGCAAGTTTTAGCGGTTCTTCAGCCACAAGCGGTAATGGCTTACCATGGGCAACATCACAGAATGGGCAACGGCGTGTACAGATTGCACCCATGATCATAAAAGTTGCTGTACCGTGGTTAAAGCATTCTGAAAGGTTTGGACAAGATGCTTCTTCACAAACTGAATGTAGGTTGTTTTCACGCATCACCGTTTTAATTTCTTGAATACGAGCAGAGCTTTTCGGTAGACGGATCTTCATCCACGATGGTTTACGCAGGATCTCATCATTCTCAGTAGAAATAATTCTTACTGGAATTTTAGCCATTTTATCTGCGTCGCGAAGTTTAACGCCTGGCTCTAATCGAACGGTTTTACTCATGCTCTGTTAATCCATCTTTGAAAGTTAATTGGGTGTATTCTAGCAGGGAACATAGGTGTTCGACTAGCTTAGGTTGTATCTCACCTAGGCTGGTAGCACCACCAAGATCACTCGTTTGGGTCATTTCCATACCCGCATAACCACAAGGGTTAATACGTAGGAAAGGTGATAAGTCCATGTTTATATTAAGTGCTAATCCATGGAATGAACGGCCTTTCCTGATCCTTAAACCTAATGAAGCAACTTTTTTATCAGCAACATAAACACCGGGTGCGTCTGCGCGTGGGTAGGCTTCAATACCTGTTTCTGCCAGTGTGGCAATAATACCATTCTCAATATGGCTGACAAGATCTCGAACGCCAAGTTTACGACGTTTAATATCGAGTAAGAAGTATACCACTTGCTGACCAGGGCCGTGATAAGTCACTTGACCACCGCGATCGGCTTGGACGACAGGAATGTCGCCTGTGGCGAGTATATGTTCAGCTTTACCAGCTTGACCTTGTGTAAATACGGGATCGTGCTCAACAAACCAAAGTTCATCTTCTGTGTTGTCGTCTCTGTTATCAGTAAACGACTTCATCGCGTCAAATACCGTCGTGTAAGATTGGCGATTAAGTTGACGAATTATAATGCTATGTTCTGACAAAATATGCTCTTCTATATGATTAACACCAACGAAAAAAATCTAATTAGCAATACTAATTAGATTTTTGATATGGATATTATTTATTATAAAACGCGGATCACACCAGGGATCGCACCGAAAGCCACGTATAAGCCTTCTATTTGATCTTTGTCTTGGACTTTAACTTTGATGGTTACAGAGTTGTAAGTGCCTTTGCTGCTCTTTTTAGAGCTAGGAGTATAGTTACCAGGAACATGTTTTTGTGCCACAGCAACAATGCTATCTTCGAGTTTAGGATCCGTAGTACCGATAACTTTAAAGTTAAGTTGACAAGGAAAATCAAGCAGTTCGTCGAATTTAGTATTTAAAGACATTAGTTTTTCTCGTACCTTAGAAATAATGGCAAAGGAGGCTGTTGCCTCCTTTGTATTCGTCATTATAATCGGGTAACGGTGTCAGGGAAAGGATTAACCAAACCAACCGGTAAATAATAATTTGAAATAATCAATTAATCGGCTAAACCAGCTGCCTAATTCTACGTCTTCTAGCGCAATTAAGTCAGCTTGTGCAATCTCTTCATCGTTCAGATTATAAAATACTTTACCAACGACATCGCCTTTAGCGATAGGCGCACTTAGTTCTTTTTGGATTTCAAAAGCAGCCGTTAGATTTTTTGCTTGGCCGCGGGGTACCGTCAGTGTTAATTTGTTTGCTAGACCGAGTTCAACTTGTTCTTGCTCGCCCATCCACACTCGTTCTGACACTATGCGACTGTTCGCTTCATGCAGTGTCACTGTTTCATAAAAACGGAAACCAAAGTTAAGTAATTTTTTACTTTCCGCTTTACGTGCATCACCACTTTTAGTTCCCAGTACGACTGCAACTAGACGCATGTTGTCTTTGGTCGCTGAAGAAACTAAGTTAAAACCTGCTCCTGAGGTGTGGCCGGTTTTAATGCCGTCAACGTTCATGCTTTTATCCCACAACAGACCATTACGGTTGTATTGGGTAATGCCGTTATAGGTAAATTTCTTTTGTGAGTAAATACGGTATTCTTCAGGAACATCACGGATAAGTGCTTGTCCTAATGTCGCCATATCACGCGCTGTTGTATATTGTTCTTTGCTATCTAAACCGTGGCTATTAGCAAAGTGCGTTGCATCCATCCCCAGTTGTTTGCTCCACGAGTTCATCAACTGAGCAAATGCGCTTTCTGTTCCTGCGATATGCTCTGCCATTGCTACACAAGCATCATTACCCGATTGTACGATAATACCTTGGTTTAATCTTTCGACAGTGACTGTTTTACCTACTTCGATAAACATTTTTGATGAGTCAGGAAAGTTTCTCGCCCATGCATTTTTACTGATGGTAACTTCGTCATCTAGATTGATGTTACCGGCTTTTATTTCTTGACCAATAACGTAACTGGTCATCATTTTAGTTAAGCTGGCAGGTTTTAGTGAATCATCTGCATTTTGTTCTGCGATTACTTTGCCCGAATCAAAATCAACTAATATGAATGCTTTTGCTGCTACTACGGGTGTATCGGGAATAACACTCGGTGCTGCACTTAATGAGAAACTCGCCACTGCGAGGCTCGTTAGGATAAGTCTTTTAAATTGATTGGCCACGTTTCACTTCGCTTTAATTAAAATTGGATTTAAGTATTTGATAACTTAAATAAATTTGATTAAACGGTTTTTAATCAAATTTATTCGATAGATAGCAGCTAGTCTATCAAACTAGCTGAATGGTTGTCTTACTATTTAAAGTTTATTTATTAGATACTACTTTGCTGGAAAGTTCCTTCAAAATATAAGCATTCGTATATTCTTGTTGAACTTTCGCCAATAAATCCTGTGCTTGCTCAGTTTCTGAGATAGGCCCAAGTTGTACTCGATGGAACTTACCGCTGATGACTAAGCGATTATTGGTATTGTATTTTTCCCCTAAACCGTTGGCAATCTGTTGTGCTTTAGCTTCATTACTTGACGCTAACACTTGAATAAACCATTGTGGTTTCGGGGTAAACAAGGTGCTGTTATCGGCAATCGGAATAATTAATTCAACGCGTACATCAGCCGTACCAGATTGCAGCATATCGAGTTTATAAGCCGCAGCATAAGATAGATCAATAATACGTCCTGAATGGAATGGGCCACGATCATTTACACGCACCACCACGGTTTTATCATTACCTAGGTTTGTTACTTTCACAAAGCTTGGTAGGGGTAAATTTTTGTGTGCTGCCGACATAGAAAACATGTCATAGATTTCACCGTTTGAGGTTTTATGGCCATGGAATTTATTGCCATACCAAGACGCCTTACCTTCTTGGGTTAGAGTTTTAATATCTCGCCATACTTCATAATCAACACCACGCACTTGATAGTTGCGATTCGCATATCGACTGTAAGTTTGGGGTATTGGCACTGCGTCGGCAATATCTTCAAGTTGGGGGATGTTCTCTGGTGCGTGATCATCACTGTACTGATAACGAGAAGAAGAACATGCGGCCAAAAGACCGCAGATACAAAGTAGGGTTAAACGTTGTTTATTGCGCATGTTTAGCTTGTTTAATCTTTTCACTTAATTGGAATACAGCCATTGCGTACAAAGGACTGTGGTTGTAACGCGTAATACTATAGAAGTTATCAAGGTAAACCCAATATTCATCACTATCAAGCTGCTGTAGTTTGAGTAATTTCGCTGGGGTTGAGTCTTCGATTATTATTGCTGGCACCCGTTCATCAGACTCTTTTAGTACCACTCCGGCGGTTTTTAAATCTGCCCACGTATACTTGATCTTCAATGATTTATTCAGTAATGCTGCTACTTTTTCACTGTCGGCTTTAACAGGGTAAGCGACTGACTCATCGGCTTTCCAGTTATGCTTGTTAAAGTAATTAGCAATGCTACCGATTGCATCGATAGGATCGTTGATCATATCAACTTTACCGTCACCAGAAAAATCAACGCCGTAATGGCTATAACTTGATGAGATGAATTGACCTAAGCCCATCGCGCCTGCATATGAACCCTGTGTGTCAGTCAGATTCCAGCCTTGTTGTTCACTTAATTTAATATATTGTGCAAATTCTTGACGGAAAAATTTACCACGGGATGGATAGTTAAAACCGAGGGTATAAAGTGAATCTAGTACTGAAATATTACCTTTGTATTTACCATAAAAGGTTTCAACACCCATAATGGCGACGATAACTTGTGCGGGGACACCATATTCAGCTTCGGCTTTAGCAAAGGTCTCTTCGTACTGTTTCCAGTACTCGACACCTTTGTTAATGCGACTTTCTGTAATAAATATTGGTGCGTATTTATACCAAGGCTTTTTTTCCCAGGGTGTTTGGATCTTGGTTAATACGTTTTCATCGAACTTTGCTTTCCCTATGGCATCGGTAAGTACTTGTTTTGATATATCATATTTAGTACTTAACTCTTCAACCCAAGTTTTGTGCTCACTACTTAACTCAGCACTGTTAGCTTGAAACGCTGCTAAACCTAGCAGAAATAATACTTTTTTACCTAGCATCTAGATTCCTCAACTTAAGCGACGATGTGTTCTTACAGACATTAGAATGCCAAAACCAGCCATCAATGTCACCATCGAAGTGCCGCCATAACTAATTAAAGGCAGTGGTACGCCTACTACTGGTAATAATCCGCTTACCATACCGATATTTACGAATAAATAAATGAAGAATGTCATGGTAATACTACCTGCAATGAGGCGTTCAAATACACGTTGACCCTGCATTGCAATCACTAAACCGCGGCAGATCACGAATAAATAAAGTGACAGTAGTAAGATTACACCAAATAAACCAAACTCTTCACTAAATACTGCAAAAATAAAATCGGTGTGACGTTCTGGTAAAAAATCCAGCTGTGACTGGGTACCAGATAGCCAACCTTTACCCCAAAATCCACCTGAACCAATGGCAATTTTAGACTGAATAATATGATAACCAGAGCCCAATGGATCGGTTTCTGGATTGAGGAAGGTTAATACCCGTTGTTTTTGATACGGACGCATTAAGAAGAACCACAGAATAGGCGCAAAGCCTGAAACCAGTCCAAAAGCAATCATTACTAATCGCCATGACATACCCGCTAAGAAAATAACAAATATACCTGAAATCGCGACCAGTAACGAGGTGCCAAGATCGGGCTGTTTTGCGATCAATAATGTTGGGATCAAGACCATGATTAACGCGGTTATAATGGTTCTAAAATCGGGTGGGATCGGTTGGTTACTCATGTAGCGAGCAACGGCTAATGGCATGACTACTTTCATTATTTCTGATGGTTGGAACTTGGTAAAACCAAGATCAATCCAGCGCTGAGCACCTTTGCCTACATGGCCAAACAGTAATACTGCAATTAATAAAATGGTACCAATGATAAAGATGGGAAATGCCCAACGTCGATAAGTTGAAGGTGGTATTTGTGCTAGCGCAATTATCACCCCTAATGCAAAAAGCATGCGAACGACTTGTCTTTCCATCAGCGCGATATCCGCGCCACCTGCGCTATAAAGTACCACAAGGCTGACACCCATTAGACTTAATAGACCAAATAATAAGGGGAAATCGATATGTAATTTATACCAAATACTTTGATTATGACGACGATCTGGCATTAATTTTCCTTTTTATTTTCAAAGTAGACATCAAATAAACGGCGTGCTGATGGAGCCGCTTGTGAGCTACCTCCTCCGGCATTTTCTAGAATGATTGTCGCTGATATTTCTGGTTCCTCAAACGGTGCATAAGCCACAAACATGGCATTATCGCGTAATCGTTCGCGGATTTTACTGGCATCGTATTTTTCTTCACCGAGCTTGTATAGCTGTGCAGTACCTGACTTACCTGCTGCAGTGTAGCTTGTTTTAGAAAATGCACGATGCGCAGTACCTTTTATGGTTACAACACCGCGCATACCATCTTTTGCTACCTGCCAGTTAGCGGGGTTTTTTAATTTAAGTGGTGGCAATTCCACAACCGGTTTATAAATGTCACCATTGGTATATTTAATGTCTTTGATGAGTTGCGGAACTGGACGTAATCCTCGGCTTGCCACAATACCAGTTGCTTTTGCAAGTTGGATTGGTGTCGCAGACCAGTAACCCTGACCAATACCCACTGAAATAGTATCACCCTGATACCAAGGTTGGTTGTAACGTGCACGTTTCCATTCTCGTGAAGGTAAGATAGCATTGGTTTCTTCTTTAACATCAATACCGGTATATTGACCAAAGCCAAACTCGGCCATAAAATTGTTAATTTTATCGATGCCGACGTTATAAGCGAGATTATAAAAGAAGGTATCTGACGATCGTGCTATGGCGGTATAAACATCAATCTTACCGCGCCCCCAGCGATTCCAGTCTCGGAAGCGGCGTTTAGTATTTGGGATCTGGAACCAACCACGATCATTGATAATGGTACTTGGGGTGATTGCGCCGTCTTCTAAGCCCAAGATAGCTAATTGTGGTTTTACTGTTGATGCGGGCGGATAGCGTCCTTGTGTTGCTCTATTGATCAAGGGGTGATCTTTTGACTGTAATAGGCGATTATAATCTTTGCTACTAATACCGTGTACAAATAAGTTAGGATCATAACTCGGGCTAGAAACCATTGCTAATATCTCACCTGTTTTGGGTGCTAGTAAAACTATCGCTCCACGGCGACCAGCCAATTCCTTTTGTGCTTTAAGCTGTAATCGTATATCGATATTTAGATATAAATCATTTCCAGGTACTGGTTGTGTAATTTTGAGTGTACGGATGATCTTACCGCGATTATTGACTTCAACTTCTTTAAAGCCTGGTTTTCCGTGTAACGTTTTTTCGTAATAACGTTCGATACCTTGTTTACCAATATCATGGGTTGCCGCGTAGGTTGCACGTAGGCCATTTTTTTCTAATCGGCTAAGGTCATTATTGTTAATTCGTGCTACATAACCGAGCGCATGTGTGAGTGCATCACCAAATGGATAATAACGTTTTAATCGTGCATTGACGGAAACACCAGGATATTTATGTTGCTGAACGGAGAATAGGGCAACTTGAGATTCGGATAAATTGGTTAATATTGAGACTTGCTTAAAGCGACGCTGGCGTTTTAAGCGAGTATGAAAATCGTCAATATTATCTTCAGTTAGGCTTAATAAGCTTGTTAATTTGACGATTGTAGCGTCAATGTCGGTGATTTTTTCCGGTACCATATCTAAGCTGAAAACGGGTTTATTTTCCGCTAAAAGTATACCGTTACGATCATAGATAAGCCCACGGTTGGGTGCTATAGGCACTAATTTGACGCGGTTTTCGTTAGAACGAGTTTTGTAAGCCTGATATGAATCGACTTGTAAGTAATAAAGATTACTTAATAACAAGCCAAGTATGCAGAGAACAAAAATAAATGAGACCATGATGCGACGGCTAAATAATGCTGTTTCCGCAGAATGGTCTCGTAAGGTTATACGCTTCCTTGCCACCAATATTACTCTCTATGATAAGGATGGTTTGTTGTAACACTCCAAGCGCGATATAACGCTTCGGCTACCACTACACGTACCATCGGATGTGGTAAGGTTAGCGGTGACAACGACCAGCGTTGTTCTGATGCCGCGATACATTCAGGTGCAAGTCCTTCTGGGCCGCCAATTAATAGGCTAACGTCACGACCGTCATGCTTCCACTTATCTAGTTCAACGGCTAGTTGTTCTGTAGTCCAAGGTTTGCCGGTAACTTCCAGAGTCACGATACGATTACCTTTCGGGATCGCTTGCATCGTTTTTACACCTTCGAGTTCTAAGATCCGTTTGATGTCCGCGTTTTTGCCACGCTTACCAGCATTAATCTCAAGTAATTCAAAAGGCATATCTTTAGGGAAGCGACGTGCATATTCTTTATACCCGGTTTCTACCCATGCTGGCATCTTAGTGCCAACTGCAACTAGCTGAATTTTCATTTGACTATGCCCCTACAGACTGCCAAAGTTGTTCTAGTTGGTAAAGATCACGTGTTTGTTGTTGCATGATGTGGACTACTACGTCACCCATATCAACTAAAACCCATTCACTATCTTCTGTACCTTCAATACCCATAACGAATACTTCGTTACGTTTAGCTTCAAGGTAAAGGTGATTAGAAATCGACTTAACGTGAGTTTTTGATGTGCCAGTACATACGATCATTAAATCTGTCACTGGTGATTTACCTTTAACATCAACAACTTGGATGTCGCGGGCTTTCATGTCTTCAATTTTATCTAGTACAAATGCTTGCAGGTCTGAAATTTGCAAGGGTCCTCCAGAGGAACTTTATCGAGTTAACCGCGAATTATAACAGTGAATAATGCCTAAATATATACCTAGCTTGTTTCTGGGCTAGTATCTCTTGTAGTTTACTTATACAAGTTATTTTTGTGTATATAGGACAGCACATTATCAGGTAGTAGATATTGGGGGCTTTGCTGATGTTTAATCAACTGACGGATCCGTGTCGCCGAGATTTCTAATTGCGTACTTGGCCAGAGTAAAATACGACCCTGCTTTTGCTGCTGTAGAACTTTGACATCCGTTGTTCGTACTTGTTCAAATAATTTTTGTACTTCTGGCGCGAGTTGTAATACGTAGTTAGGACGATAACTCACGACCAGATGACAATAATCGAGCAATTCTTGCCAACGGTACCAAGTATGTAAACTATTTAGTGAATCAAGACCAATTAAAAAGCACACGGGTATTGTTGGGTTCTCAGCCGCGAGTTCGATTAATGTATCAATAGTATAAGAAGGCGTTGTTCGATTTAACTCGCGCGTATCAACACTTAACTCATCACAGTCTTCTACCGCTAATGTCGCCATCGCTAGTCGGTGTTCAGCACTAGAACCTGGCGTAGCACGGTGTGGTGGGATGTGATTTGGCATCAATCTGACTTCAGCTAAATTAAGTTGCTGTAATAAGTCTAAGCAAGGACGAAGATGACCATAATGAATCGGATCAAATGTACCGCCTAAAATACCGATGGCGCGAGTAGGTGTAAAATCAGTCATAAACAGCCGTTAGTTATTAATAAAGACACAAATCTTTTAATTTCAGCATGATAAAAGTTATTCAATCTCTGCATGATGAAAACTATCTAATTTCGGAATGATGAAAATTGGGTAACAAAGTTGAATCTGTAAAGCTGATACTCAACATTTGTAGTGATAACCAAGGATCAATACTGGTACTGGTTTTGATTGCACTATCAACGCTAGAGCACAGGACGAGCATTTGTTCAATTTTACTCAATGACAAGCGGCTTAAGCAGGCATTTATAATCTGCTGTCGGCCAGCCCATAAGCGTTGTTTTTTCATTTCGTCAATCACAGACAAGCCTTGCTGCTGCATTAAACTGTAATGATAAAGTTGATTTATTTCTTTGTTTAGCGCCCAGTTAATGACAATCGGGTCAACACCTTCTGCTTGTAATTGCTGGAGGATCCGTTGACCACGATTTACTTTACCGGCAAGCAGGGCATCAACAAGTTGGAAACTGCTAAAGTGTGAATGCTGAGTTATTGATTGTTGTAACTGCGCTAAGTTCAATGTCTGACCAGGGTAGAGCAGAGATAACTTATCAATTTCTTGTTTTGCTGCCAGTAAGTTACCTTCAAAGCTACGACACAGTAGGGTGATCACATCCGCTGGAGCTTCTAAGTTTGCACGTTTAAGACGGTGGCGCATCCAATTGGCAAAAAAGCGACCCTCGGGATGACCAACTGGAATGTAGAGTGCGTTTTTAAAGTACTGCGTAAACCATTTTGCATTTTGCTGTGCTTTGGTTAGATACGGGCCACTGAGAATTAAAATAAGGTCAGGGTTTAGCAGCTTAAACAAATCATTAAGTTGGCTAATGTATTCTTTCGATGGTCGTTTATCAAAGATGAGCTCGACAGTTTGACGACTAGAGAACAGTGACATCGATTGGCAAGTATTAAAAGCCGCAGGCCAATCCATTGTTGGTTCGGCGTGGAACTTATAGTGTTCATCAAAGCCGACTTTTTTAGCGGCGGCTTTAATCTGCTCAATTGCTTCCATTTTTAATAATGGCTCTTCGCCGAATATTAAATAACAGGGCTTGAGCTCAGTTTTTAGGTACTGATCGAGTTGTTCTGGATAGACGCGCATTAGTTCGCTTCAAACTCTGTATTTAATTCTGTATTTAGTTCGGTTTCACTTAACTCCGTATCATTATCACCAATGGTTTTTGGTTCGATGATTACTTGGCTTAAGGTACGAACAACTTGTTGTGCAGCTGCTTCGCGTAACTCTTTTCTGAGTAATTCAGCTTCACGTGAACGGGCCAGTGCTTCTTGAGAGTTGTTTAGCTGATCACGTTGTAAGGCAACCGTAAAGTACTGGGGCTCTTGATTGGGTAAGCGTACTTCCATCTGGATAACATAGCTAAGTTCATGCTCCGCTGCAGATGCATCTGAATAGAGTGAAACGGTACGTGAAGTTGTACTTTCTGACATAATTCTTAGTACAGGCGTCTGTGAATTCAACAATGATGGATCCATTGCTGTCGTTTTAGTTTGGGTTGAATCTTCACCCATTATTTCAGAAGAATCATTGGTTTCTGTTGTCTGAGACTCATCGCTAGTTGTTGATTCCACGGTCGGAACAACAAGATTAATTTGGTTGTAGCGTAACTCTTGTTTGATGAGGCGTGTTAAATCGGAATATTTACTCGATACTAACGTTAAATTGCGTAATTCATCGGGAATACCACTGCCATTTTTTAAATGAAAGCCACAGCCGCCAAGAATAGCAGTAAAGAGGAAGATGCAAATTAGTCGAATAAAACCTGGTTTCAGTGCCGATGCAATCATAATGCCTACAAAATATATAAATGAATTGTAGGTAATTTTACACGGAATCTAAAAACAAAAAAGCCCTAGACTCTACTATAAAAATAAAAGCAGAATGAAGGGCCTATTATTTGTGTCTAAGTTGTCTATTTATTGAGTAAATACAGCGTTAATTAATTAGCTATTAACGCTGTATAAAGTGACAATAAATAGTCTTAGTTAGCAACGATGTTGAGTAGTTTACCTGGTACGAAAATTACTTTACGTACAGTTTTACCATCGGTAAATTTCGTCACGTTTTCATCAGCGTTAGCAAGTGCTTCTACTGATTCACGTGTTGCATCTGCTGGTACTGTTAGTTTAGCGCGCAGCTTACCGTTTACTTGTACAATGATTAATTTTTCAGACTCAACCATTGCTGTTTTG
Organism: Moritella viscosa; assembly: GCA_000953735.1. NCBI lineage: Bacteria > Pseudomonadati > Pseudomonadota > Gammaproteobacteria > Alteromonadales > Moritellaceae > Moritella > Moritella viscosa. Next base: position 684,425 of record LN554852.1, read on the forward strand.
TCTGCAACAGGCCATAGAGCTTCGTCGATGTTACCTTCTTGGCCTAGTTTTCCCCATAGTTCAAAACTGATATGCGGAGTGATAGGTGCAAGTAGACGAACAACAGCCACTAATGCTTCTTGAAGTAGTGCACGATCTTGCTCTGCCTCTTGCGGTGCTTTAGTTAGCTTATTCATTAATTCCATCACAGAAGCAATTGCTGTGTTGAACGTTTGACGACGTTCGATATCGTCAGATACCTTCGCAATTGTTTTATGAAGCTCGCGACGTAGTTCTTTTTGCTTGCCGTTAAGTGCTGCAACGTCTAGTTTAACAACGTCACCTTTGCTGATGTGGCTATAAGCAAGTGTCCAGATTCGACGTAAGAAACGGTGCGCGCCTTCTACTGCTGAGTCTTGCCATTCTAGTGTTTGGTCTGCAGGAGCTGCAAACATCATGAACAGACGTACTGTATCAGCACCAAAACGTTCGATCATTGTTTGCGGGTCGATACCGTTGTTTTTAGACTTAGACATTTTTGTCATGCCTGTATAAACAAGTTCGTTACCTTCATTGTCGATGTATTTAGTCGGTTGACCTTTTTCGTCACGCTCAACGGTTACATCTAATGGAGAAACCCAAACACGGCCGCCGCTTGCGTTGGTGTAGTAGTATGCATCAGCAAGTACCATACCTTGACAAAGTAGACGTTTGAACGGTTCGTTGCTATCAACCATTTGCTCATCACGTAACAGCTTGTGGAAGAAACGTGCATATAATAAATGCATACATGCGTGTTCAATACCACCCACATACTGATCAACTGGTAACCAATGATTTGCATCATCACGGTTTAGCATTTCAGTTTCTGATGTAGCGCTACAGTAACGTGCGTAGTACCACGATGATTCCATGAAAGTATCAAATGTGTCTGTTTCACGTAGTGCAGGTTGACCGTTATATGTTGTTTTAGCCCACTCTTTGTCTGCTTTGATTGGACTTTGAATACCGTCCATTTTCACATCTTCAGGTAGGATCACAGGCAGTTGGTCTGCAGGTGTTGGTACTACAGTTCCATCTTCAAGCGTTAACATTGGGATTGGTGCGCCCCAGTAACGTTGACGAGAAACACCCCAGTCACGTAGACGGAAGTTCACTTTCTTAGTGCCTTGACCGCTTGCTTCTAATTTAGCTGCAATTGCATCAACTGCTGCGCCAAATTCTAGACCGTCAAATTCACCTGAATTAAATAACACACCTTTTTCAGTGAATGCTACTTCAGACACGTCTAGTTCACTACCGTCTGCTGGTTTGATTACTGGAACAATATCTATGCTGTATTTTGTTGCGAATTCATAGTCACGTTGATCGTGAGCTGGAACCGCCATTACTGCGCCGGTGCCGTAACCCATTAATACGAAGTTTGCTACGTATACTGGTACTTTACGACCATTTAATGGATGAATAGCGTATAGGCCAGTAGCCATGCCTTTCTTTTCCATTTTTTCTAGATCAGCTTCAGCCACTTTCATGTTTTTACATTCAAGGTTGAATGCCGCTAGTGCTGGATTTGTTAATGCTGCTTGTTCTGCAAGTGGGTGACCTGCTGCGATACCTACATACGTAACACCCATAACTGTGTCTGGACGTGTTGTATATACAGATAATTTGCTGAGTTCGTCACTTTGACCTTCAACCGCGAAGTCTAGTTCGATTCCTTCACTGCGACCGATCCAGTTACGTTGCATTGTTTTAACTTGCTCTGGCCAGCCGTCAAGATCATCAATTGACGTAAGTAGTTCGTCTGCGTACTCAGTAATTTTAATGAACCACTGTGGAATTTCTTTTTGTTCTACAGGGGTATCACAACGCCAGCAACAACCGTCATTTACTTGTTCATTAGCCAGTACCGTTTCATCGTTCGGGCACCAGTTAACTGATGATGTCTTTTTATAAACTAAACCTTTGTTGAAAAGTTTAGTGAAGAACTCTTGTTCCCAACGGTAGTATTCAGGTGTACATGTTGCGATTTCACGCTTCCAGTCATAACCAAAGCCTAGAGACGTTAGCTGACCTTTCATGTAATCAATGTTTTCATACGTCCAAGGTGCTGGTGCCGTGTTGTTTTTAATTGCAGCATTTTCAGCAGGCAGACCAAATGCATCCCAACCGATAGGTTGTAATACGTTTTTGCCTTGCATACGTTGGAAACGTGCGATCACGTCACCAATTGTGTAGTTACGTACGTGGCCCATGTGCAGTCGACCACTTGGGTATGGGAACATAGACAAGCAGTAGAATTTCTCTTTAGTTTCGTCGTTTTGTACTTCGAATGTTTTATTTTCTTGCCAGTGTTTTTGAACCTGAGGTTCGATACTGCTTGGAGTATATTGTTCTTGCATGGGTAATATCCAGTCTGTTCTTGGTAGGATTTATAAACAAATTTTTGCCATAGAATACCTTAGCACAGAGAGGGCAACAAGTTTCATTTGCAGATTGCGATAAGTTTTCCATACTGATAATGCTTATTGAAGACTTTTACAAGGTGACTATGTGATGTAGTGCGCTTGTTGGGTGCGTATTTTGGCATATACTTAAGTTATAGTAGTAACTATATCCCTTCTTCTAATAGGGCCGTTATTGCTGACAATAAATAATTTTACTGATGAATATAGATGACGTTTTATTAATAAATACAGGTTAACTGTGATTACATTAATTCGGAGGTTTATATGGCTAAGCTCAATACTCAGTATCAAAATTCAGTGCGCCACTTATCTGTACATCCTCTGAGTTTTAAAGGGAGGAAATTGTTTATGGGTAATGATTTTACGCAACGATTTGTACTTAAAGCGGAAGCTTATTTAGGTGCTGCGAGTGATTTAACCAAAAAAGAACTAACAGAAGCATCTGCTTATATTCGCCATGATATTGGTGAGTTTAATAAAGATTATCAGACGAGTGTTAGTAGTTTTAAGTTATCGGCCTGGTATCAAGCGTGGGATAAAATCACGTGGGGAGCATTGGCATCAATTACGGATAAAACGCAGGTTGAATGGACTGAGGTTGGTGATGATTTACAACACCAAGGTCGTTATAGAACTGGTGACGAAGTTGGCTTTGGTTTACTCACGTGTGTACGTTGTGGTTATCAAAAAGAATTATTTCATCCTGCCATTGTACTTTCTTGTGCTGGTTGTGATGGTGATGAGTTTATGCGTGAAAGCTTTGATCCTTAATGTATATGAATAATGTCATATATCTAATGGTCAGTTAAGTTATGTACTGACCATTTTTTTGTTTAAAATTAAAGGGATAGTTAAAATGGTTCGTCTATTCTCACCGATGGAAACCCTACCTGTTGCGCTGTTGCTGTCGCGATATCTAAATTTCGATAACACTTTTCATGGCCGCTAAAATCGGTTAAAGGAATAATATCTCCATTTTCTGATTTAAATTCTACAATCCATCCGTTTGCTATCAAAGACGGTTCAACGATGGCCTCAACTAATTCATGTCTGTGATACATGCTTTTGATATCAGAAAGCTGCATGGTAATACCCCTCGTGACAGAACAATCGGATTATAGTTTTAGTGTAGTTGATGGCCAAACAACTTCAAGAAAGTCAGCTTTTAAAATGATGGTACAGTCTGAATAAGTCGTTTTAATATGTATTATTTGAGTTGTAAACTTGTGATCTAGAACGATTAATTATATCAATGAATTACGGTCTTTCGATGCTTCTACTCATGAAAATTAAATTAATTCGTTAACTTTCATTCTGTTTATCATACTGAGTTATACCACTTATTTGTTTGGAAATTGGATGTTTACTCGAACGTCGTCATTATTCATTTCGTTATTCGTATCAAGCTATCAGCAGCTGTTTGCCGCTGATGTTGTTCCTGATCTTGAAATTAAGTTGCCCATAGAGGAGGCTGAGGCGTATTCTCGTTGTCCAAGTGTGCTTAATCAACATCGCATTAGCTATTTAGAAACACAGATTATTAAACACCGCCAGATTTATTACGCTGGTCAAGAACCATTACTGCATGATGGAGAGTTTGATTTATTAGTTGATGAGTTAGCGCTCCTATCTCACTGCCTATCACCTGCATTAAGCAAGGTCGGTGCAAATGACAATAAGCAGAAGTATTTAGAATATCCACACCGACAAAAAATGCTGAGCTTAAATTCGGTACGTGATCGTGCTTTGATGGACGCGTTTTATCAACGTCATCAAGACAAGCTGTTACTCATTCAACCTAAAATTGATGGTATGGCAGTTGAGTTAGTTTATGAAAAAGGCATCTTAGTTGCTGCATCGAGCAGAGGGAACGGTAGACAAGGTAAAGACTTGCTGGCGTTGATGTTACGCAGTGATGCCGTTGATAGCATTATTGCATATCCGCATACACTGGTTATTCATGGCGAATTATATGTTAGTCAACAAGATTGGCAGGAACGACGTAAGTATGTATCTTCTCGACACATGACCGCGGGTATTGCCAGTCAATTGTCACCTTCACAAGTAGATGTCATGAGCTTGCGCTTTATACCTTGGCGTTGGATTGATTCACCTTATCGCGATGAATTTATGGGGTTAGCGAAGCTGGCCATGCTTGGATTTACTGATATGTCGAAGATGAGCCATGTCATTGATAGTCCGCAAGACATAGATTATTGGCTTGCGCATTACCAAAGCATTGAAACGTTATTGCTTGATGGTGTGGTCATTAAATTAGCTGAGAATGCACTGCAATATGAATATGGTCAAACTCAGCATGCTCCGCGATGGGCGCTGGCATTAAAATTTACTGGACCTAAAGGATTAAGCCATGTTATTGATATTACGTATCAAATGGGTAAAAGTGGTCGTGTTACGCCTATAATTCATTTACAACCACTGGCATTATCGGGTCGACAGGTGACGAAGGTTTCTGGGCGATCACTACCTTGGTTACAGAAAGCCAAAATTGAGGTCGGTAGCCAAGTTGAAATTGAATTAGTGGGTAATGCAATACCGCAATTAACAAGGGTTGTTAGCCGCCGTTAGCATCTTGCATATTTAGGCATTTTGAGTATACTGCTGCCCAGTAACTGCAACGGGTTCGCTTTTAAGGTGGGCCCGTTTTTATTTTGATTGAAATTGATCGAATATATCAGCGAAACACCCGGCTCGATGAAATGCTGGGCCACCTGTTTGTTTGAACTATGATGTAGGCAAAACCATGAAATTTATTGTAAAAATATTCCCAGAAGTAATGATGAAAAGTAAATCTGTACGCAAGCGTTTTAGTAAAATGCTGCAATCGAGTTTACGTAATATTCTACGCCGTGAAGATGAACACGCTCGTGTGATCCTTGAATGGGATAAAATTGTTGTCCGTACGACAGATGACAGTGAGAAAAACCGCGATTTTTATCGTGAAGTATTAAAGAATACCCCAGGGATTGCCCATTCACTCGAAGTTCAAGAGTCAACCTTCACCGATCTTGATGATATTTTCCAGCAAGCATTACCTGTTTATAAAGACATTTTAGTTGGAAAAACGTTTTGTGTACGTGCTAAACGTAACGGTAAGCATGACTTTACGTCGATTGACTTAGAACGTTATGTTGGTGGTGGCTTAAACCAGCACACTGAAGCAACTCGTGTACAGTTAAGAAAACCACAAGAAACGATTAAAATTGAAGTTGAAAATGATAAATTATATTTGGTTACTGCTCGCCATGAAGGCTTAGGTGGTTTCCCTATGGCAGGACAAGAAGATGTGCTGTCATTAATGTCAGGTGGTTTTGACTCTGCGGTATCAAGTTACTTAACGATTAAACGTGGTAGCCGAACGCATTTCTGTTTCTTCAACTTAGGCGGTGATGCACATGAGATTGGTGTGAAACAAATTTCATACTTCTTGTGGAACAAATACAGTTCATCACACAAAGTTAAATTTGTTAGCGTACCGTTCGATCCCGTTGTTGCTGAGATATTAGAAAAAGTAGATAACTCACAAATGGGTGTGGTACTTAAGCGTATGATGATGCGTGCAGCGTCTAAAATTGCTGAGCGTTTAGGTATTGAAGCTTTGGTTACCGGTGAAGCCGTTGGCCAAGTATCAAGCCAAACTATTCGTAACTTATCGTTAATCGATTCAGTAACGGATACATTGATCTTACGTCCGTTAATTGTTGCTGATAAGCAAGATATTATTGATACTGCTCGTCATATTGGTACTGCTGAATTTTCTGAAACAATTCCTGAATACTGTGGTGTTATCTCGAATAAACCAACAGTAAAAGCAGTGAAAGAGAAGATTGAAGCTGAAGAAGCTAAATTCGACATGAGCTTGATTGACCAAGTTGTTATGGATGCAAACGTGATGGATATTCGTCAAATTGCAGAAGAAGCACAAGAGCAAGTTAGTGATGTTGAAGCTGTATCTGAAATTGCATCAAACGAAGTGATCTTAGATATTCGTAGTATTGACGAAGTGGAAGATTCACCACTTGAAGTTGACGGTTTAGCTATTGAGCACATGCCGTTCTTCAAATTAGGTAACCAGTTTGGCGAATTAGATCAAGATAAAACTTACTTACTGTACTGTGATCGTGGTGTGATGAGTAAACTACAAGCGTTATACTTGATTGAAAAAGGTTATGCGAACGTTAAAGTTTACCGTCCTTAACTTTTACTCCCCTTAATCGTTAGGCTGTGTCCTTATCAAGCTAATGAGTAAAAGCCAGCAATTAGTTGCTGGCTTTTTTGATCCTGATGTGATTTTTGAATGATGTAACTAAGCGAGTTCAGTTTCGTGCAGCTTGATTTGATCGTATAAGGCTTTATTCACAGGAGCTTCGATACTGTAGGCATTCGCGACTTTTAAAACATATCCGGTAATGTAATCAATTTCGGATTGACGGTTAAAGTGATGATCTTGATGCATTGAAGAAAAGTTTTCAGCCGTGCGTTCAATGACATTATCAACTTGTACTTGTAGCTCTGCATAAGACCAAGGTAATCGGGCTTTTTCACACACGAGTGCTAATTCTTGCACCACCTTTACTACATGCGGATATAACGCTGGGCTTGCCAATTCACCATTTTTGCATTGATGGATGGCTGTTAATGGGTTTATCGCACAGTTAATCACTAACTTAAGCCATAATTTCTCACGTATATCTTCGCACCATGTTAATTCTTCTAGTGCAAATAATTGGCTGGCAATATCTTTATAGCGCTTGGCTTGATTATTAAATGGACCTAGCCAAGTGATACCCGCACCAGTATGGCGAATATAGTTGTCTGACAGTTTCAATACGCCATTGGACGTTGTGCCAACCATGATTGCGTTTCGAGGGAATAGCTTTTCGGCTTGTTCCGCCGTGCCCATACCATTGTGTAACAATACGATACAGCAATGCTTATCGATTTGTGGTTGCAGTAAGCTTAGTGCTGAAAGCACATGTTGGGCTTTTAGTGTAACGAGTAAAAAGTCACATTTAGGTGTGAGGTTAGGCTGCGCCATTACAGTGTTACTCGAATGTCTGTCATTTAAATCTTCAAAGTTAAATGTACGGATATGTGCATCACTTTCGGGACGCAATATAAATGCGGTGTGTTGGCCTGATTTTAATAATTTTTCTGCAAAGAAATGCCCGATAGCACCTGCACCGAGAATGTTCCAATTAGCCATGTATTTTTGCTCGTAATGGTTGAATGATTAAGTAACTGGTGATACCGGTTAAATCGGCGACGATATCCCAATGACTTGTTGTGCGACCAGGTATCATACCTTGAATAAATTCAATAAAAATACCGAATCCAAGTAATGTCATGAACAACGTTATTGTTCTATCTGGGAAACTATAATCAAAAAGTAACGCTAATGTAGCAAAGGCAACTAAGTGATTTAATTTGTCGTAGCCTAATTGCGCTATATCAGTTGAAGGCTTGCCAAAAGCAAGTAGGCAAATTATGAATATAACAATAACAAAGAGTAAGCGAAACCAGAGTTTATATTTGTCCAATGACATACTTATCTCAATAAAAAGGGGCATAATAGCAATTATAGTCAGTTAATCGTTATTTAATGCGACCTAGTGACTTACTTCTGTAGTTAATGGTTGAATTACAAGTATCATCTATTAGATAATCACATCATTATAAATGATAGGATATGAAGATGCCTCAATTTGATATTATTTCTGAAGTTGACATGGTTGAAGTTAAAAACGCAACTGACAATGCAAACCGTGAACTAAGTACACGCTTTGATTTTCGTGGTGTTGATGCAAGCTTTGAGCTGATTAAAGAAAAAGTAAAAATGCGCACAGATGAAGATATGCAACTTCGCCAAATGGCTGATATTTTACGTGGTGCTTTGGTTAAGCGTAATATAGACAGCTCTGCGATGAGTGTTGGTAAAACTGAATTTTCGGGTAAAACCTGCAGTGCAGATGTTGAATTTTTACAAGGTGTTGAAGGCGCAGTTGCTAAGAAAGTTGTTAAATCAATTAAAGACAGCAAGCTTAAAGTACAGGTATCTATTCAAGGCGATAAAGTACGCGTTGTAGGTAAAAAGCGTGATGATTTACAAGCTGTTATGCAGCATGTGAAAACAGCTGAACTAGGTCAGCCGTTCCAATTTGATAACTTCCGTGACTAATACGCGTACAAGTACGTTAAGCCCAGTCCGCTAATACGCACTGGGCTTTTTTATGCCTAAGATTCAATCCATTTAAAGCGTTTGGTTATTTGCATGTAAACTAATACGATAATAAAGGCCACTGGAATAATCCCTAACACTGCAGTACCAATAAAGAAGGCTGAGTAATCCCAAGTATCGACAGCAACCCCAGAGAAACCTGCGATAAACTTAGGCAGTAAAACCATGATTGACGAGAATAGCGCATATTGAGTTGCGGTAAATTGGGTATTAGTTAGTCGTGATAAAAATACCACAAAAGCACAGGTTGCTATGCCAGCACTGAGGTTGTCAGCACTAATCACCAAGGTCAATAATAACTGAGCGGGATCTTGTGTTTGTAGCCATGCATCTGGAACAATGAGAGTAAGTACTGTCATTACCTGTGTAATGGCTGCGCTGCCTGCCATCCAATGAAATAGGATATTGGTTAAGGCTGAAAGTACACCACCGAGTAATAAGGTTGAGAGTAAACCTAAGCTACTTACGAGCAGTCCACCTAACCCAGCCCCTATGAGCGTCATTACCACACCAAATACTTTTGAAATGGCAGCAACTTCAGCTTTTGAATAACCCATATCCACATAAAACGGATTGGCCATTATTCCCATGACAATATCGCTGATACGGTAAGTGATAACAATGCCTAGTAATAGTAAGCAGGTTTTACCGTATCGCTGGAATAGGTCGGTAAGCGGCTTTACTATCCCTGTCATAAGAAAGTCGCTAATATTATGGACGTGATGTATTTTATGTTTTGCAATGGGTTCTTTAGAAAGTAACGTCGCAACAATACCAAATAACATAAATAGCGCCATACAAGCATAAGCGAACTGCCAAGCTGCCGCATTATAAATTGCACTGTTATCATAGAATGCTGCAATGGCTAATGACCCTGCGCCCGCAACGATCATGGCAATGCGATAACCTGTCATATAGGTTGCTGCCATGGCGCCTTGTAAGCGAGTACCTGCACTTTCAATTCGAAAGGCATCGACAACGACATCTTGGGTCGCGGAAGCAATCGCTAAACCAAGCGATGCGATGATAAATAAGGTTACGCTTTGTTGGGGATCTTGAGTTGCCATGATCATCAGCATACTAATGATCACCACTTGTGTGAATAATAGCCAACTTCGACGTCGTCCCAATTTATTGTGCAGCCAAGGTATCTGGATCTGATCAATCAAGGGTGACCAAGCCCATTTAAAGGCATAGGTGAGTGCTATCCAGCTAAAGAATCCGATACTAGCACGATCGACTCCAGCTTCCCGTAGCCAAAATGATAATGTAGAAAAGACCAAAAGAATGGGCAATCCAGAGGAGAAACCAAATAATCCCATAAACAGAACTCGGGGATTAAGGTAAATCGATAAGTTTTGAAGAATAGTAGGCAATGTCAGCAATCCATCTAGTAGCGTAAGTGTTTGCTGATACTACCGTATTTTTATGAATTAAATAAGCCCGACCACTTACTGGGCTTGGTTTAATCCGTTATATTTTATAATAATAATGGCGAAATCAGTCCAAATATTCCGTAATAGGTCTAATACCAATACAGTTGTATGGTTTAACCCCTTGACCCTGTAGAAATAAAGCACCTGTATGTAATTGCTGGCGCAATATTCGGTTGGAAAAAATCTGTTGGCTTGACCAGCTTTTTAGCTCAAATAACAGGAACCAAAAGACCTGTTCTTTGCAGCTACTTGTAGACTCGTCATAAATATCCAAATCATCCCATTCTCGTAACGTTTCCCAGAGAAAATGGTTTAATTGCGCATAACTAAGCTTTCTCATTAGAAAAAAATCGAGGTATTCAGCTAAAGCATCAGATTTCTCGTCAATGAACTTTTTCGCTTCCATGCAAATCTCCTCATTTGTTAGTATCTAATTTTAATCCTAGACTAAAATGTTTGGCTGTCATTAATTAGCGTATTCTTAATGCTGATTTATGAGTAAAGTGTGAAACATCTCAAAAGATTAATTTTTTTAAGTGTTGAACTTAAAAAAATAACAAAATTAATATTCATGTCATAAACGTGCTCGTCAATGGCTAAGATGTTGAAAGATCCTTTATAGATCAAACATCTGCTATAGTAGCGAAGCATACGCTTATTTTTATAACTGAATGGAACCTATATCATGCGAATAAATCACTTTTTTGCAAAATTACTCTTAATTTTGTCTTCAACATTTATGTTTAATACCGCGATAGCGGCAGAAACTAAAGCTTTAATCAAAACTAACCTTGGCGAGATTACGATTGAACTATACCCAGAACAAGCCCCCGTGTCTGTGGCTAATTTTATCAGTTATGTTGAAAATGATTTTTACAGTGGCATTATTTTTCACCGCGTGATCCCTGGATTTATGGCTCAAACGGGTGGTTTTAATGAAAACCTTGAAAAACAGACAACGAAAGCACCAATTATTAATGAAGCGAATAATGGCTTGAGTAACGAGCGTGGGACACTGTCATTAGCGCGTACTAATAATCCAAATTCAGCAACGTCGCAGTTTTTCATCAATCTAAAAGACAATAACTTTTTAAACCGTTCGGGTTCAAGTGCTTCACAAGCGGGTTATGCTGTGTTTGGCCGTGTAATTAAAGGAATGGATGTTGTTGATAAGATGGCAAAACAACCAACTGGTAAAAAGAAGCATTACAGTGATGTACCATTAACTAACATTGTTATTGAAAGTATTACTATGTTGAAATAGTCGAATTTAACGATTATTTTTAATCGGTTACAGTAAGAAAAATAAAGCCTCGCCGGTACTTGTGATAAGTCATCGTTCGCGAGGCTTTTGCTATTGTATGATCACTATAATTAGCGAGTTAAATAATTCGTACAATTAACGTGTTAGATAATCACTGATTTGTTGATCATTAAACACATCGTTCAATAGCGACGATAATTGCTGAGAAAACTTCGTTTCTAAGTCATTCATTGACGGGCTAAATGCGCCTGTTAAGGTTGATGCACTGCGAAATTGCTTCGTTAGTGTTTGACCTTCATTATCAATTGATACGATCAGCATTAGACTTGATTCAGCTTGATGCTCAAAGCTATCTTGCTGAACATCAATTCTTGCGGTTTGCAGTTCAAGATTAATCGCGATGTCAGCTTGTGGTGAGAACACTAGGCCCTGTTGCTCCCACCCCAGTTGTAGTTTCGCCGTTATAAGGTTAACCAGTGAATTTTGGTTATTAAGTAACTGTGCTGGTTCTCCGACTTTATGGATAGCAATTAAGTAATTCGCATCACGGATGTCTTTACTTGTTAGCGAAACCAAAGTACCTGGATATTGCGTTGTTAATGGTGCTGGCTCAGCCGTAATATTAACTTGCTGAGGGGCACTCGCACAGGCGGTTAGTAGTAATAGACTGATATTTAAGAGTAGTTTCTTTAGCATATTATTTTTGCGCCTTAATAATAACGAACTTGGCATTTGATGCGACAATTTCATGATTATCGAATAGGCGGTCAAGTTTGATATGGTAATCAAGATGACGATTACCAACAATATAAAGTGCGCCACCCCAAGCTAATGCACGGTGAGCATCTTTGAACATTTGCCATGCAATATGATCGGTAATGGCTTTTTCTTGGTGGAATGGAGGGTTGCATAGTACAAGGTCAACACTGTGTGGTTCGTAATCGTAAAGGCAGTTATTCACTAAAAATTCAACGTCAGGCTCGTGACTGGCGATATTAGCCGCTGCATTTTCTTTCGCTGATGAAATGGCCATAAATGACTCATCCACAAAGGTGATTTTAGCTTGTGGGTTTAAGCGTGCCGCAGTAATACCGATAATACCGTTACCACAGCCAAGATCGATAATATGCTGGTATTCACCTTTTGGTAAATGCTGCATAAAGAAGTTGCCACCAATGTCTAAATTGTTACGTGAAAACACATTGGCATGATTAGATAGCGAGATATTTGTTTTCGTTACATCCCAAGTCACTGGCGCTGGGATTTCTAATGCTTTCGTTTCTGTGATAGTCGAGAAAATCAAACGTGATTTTTTCTTCGCTAATGATGTTTTAGTTTCGCCGAGGTACTTTTCAAATAACGCTAAGGTCGAATTATGAATATCTTTTGCTTTTGCACCCGCAATGATCTTTGTGTTAGAGGTAACAACATGGCTAAGCATTGCAAGTTGATGCTCTAATAAAGATAATGTGCGTGGGATCTTAATTAATACTAAATCAATATTTTTCGGTAACGCAGCAAGACAGTCTTGGACTTTTATTTGTTCTGTGCTTAACTCATTTTCATCTAGATTTTGCGCGATTGCCGCATGGCTGATCCACGAATCACTTACTGTCGTGACATTATGTTGATTATTCGCACAGGTTAATGCACCAAAACTATCATTGAAGATAAGTATTGAAGATTGTTCAGCGAGCGTTAAATCTGCAACAGTATTAAGAATATACTCATCAGCAGAGTCCCAAGCTTGCAGTTGCTCAACGCTACGTTTAGGGTAGCGGTACAAAGATAATTCGATACTTTCAAGAGATAGTTCAGTGTTCATAATATGATCCAGTTAAGGTTGATCGTGTATTTTACACTGTTATTTTACTAAATATATAAAGAAGAGGTTTTTAAATGTCATTAGGTAACGATATTAAACAGCAGTTATTGGCGAGCTTTGATATTCAGCATTTAGATGTGGCTTGCGATAGTCATAAACACAATGTGCCACCGGGTACCGAAATCCATTTTTCGGTAGTGATCGTTGCGACGGAATTTGAAGGGAAAATGTTGATTGCGCGTCATCGCATGGTTAACACTGCGTTGGTGACTCAATTTGAAGCAGGTATTCACGCATTATCAATTCATGCTTATACCCCTGAACAATGGGCTAAAAAAAATGATCAAGATCAAAAAATTCCTGAGTCTCCAGATTGTTTAGGTTAATTATACGTAAATTTAAATAAATGATTAATTATATGTTACAGACTGTGAGTTAATGTTAATTCTCGAGGCTTTTTTTTCAATTAATCGATCTATCATTAAATATGATTAAAATGAGTTTAATAAAATATTTTTTTTTACTTTATTAACTGATTTATATATTTTCATACATCTTAAGCTTTTGTTTTTAATTGTTTATTTATGATTTTTTACGTTTTAATAAATTTGCTTTATAAGTACTCGTTACATGATGAAGTGCGAGCAATAATATTAAATTAGTGCTAGAATAAGCCAAAATTTTTTGTTAACTAAGATGTACCGCCTTATGAGTACCTACTTGTGGGTTGTTTTAGGCGTGCCGTTTTTTGTTGATAAAAGTGTTCTTTATCTTCCTAAAAAAAGTAGTGCATGTGAGTATGATTACGATAAAAAAAGGACTGGATCTACCTATCGCAGGTAAACCTGAGCAAGTGATTCATGATGGCCCAGCTATCAAACGAGTTGCTGTTCTAGGTGAAGAGTATATTGGAATGCGCCCAACAATGAGTATTAAAGTTGGTGATCGTGTTAAGAAAGGTCAGGTTCTTTTTGAAGACAAAAAGACACCTGGCGTAAAATATACAGCCTTCGCTGCAGGAACAATTGCTGAAGTTAACCGTGGCGCTAAGCGGGTCTTACAATCGGTAGTGATTGACGTTGACGGTGATGAGAGTGAGAAATTCGCTAAGTTCAAATCAACTGAGATTGCTAATCTTGACCGCGATGTAGTGGTTAACAATCTTGTAGACTCAGGTTTATGGACTGCATTACGCACTCGTCCATTTAGCCGTGTTCCTGCAATTGATAGTAATGCATCAGCAATTTTCGTTACAGCTATGGATACTAATCCATTAGCTGCAGATGCTGCATTAATTATCAATCAAAACAGCGATGCATTTGTTGATGGTTTAAATGTTATTTCACTTTTAACAAGCGGTAAAGTTTACGTTTGTAAAGCGGAAGGTACATTACCTAAATCAGCAGCATCAAATGTTGAAGAGCAAGCATTTGCTGGTCCTCATCCTGCTGGTCTTGCTGGTACACATATCCATTTATTAGAATCAGCTGGTACAAACCGTACTGTTTGGTCTATTGGCTATCAAGATGTTATCGCTTTTGGTAAATTATTCACTACTGGTGAATTACATACAGATCGTGTTATTTCACTCGCAGGCCCTGCTGTGAAAAAACCACGTTTGATTACCACTCGTTTAGGCGCATCAATTACAGAATTAACTGCAAGTGAACTTAATGCTGGTGAAAACCGCGTTATTTCTGGTTCTGTATTATCTGGTGTTAAGTCTGAAGGTGTACATGCTTATCTTGGCCGCTACCACAGCCAAATCAGTGTATTAGCTGAAGGCCGTGAGAAAGAGTTCATCGGGTACATGAAACCTGGTAGTGACAAATTCTCTGTCGCTAACGTATTTACTTCTGCATTCAATCGTGCACGTCAATTCAACTTTACTACAACCACTGGCGGTAGTGATCGTGCAATGATGCCAATTGGTAACTATGAGCGTGTTATGCCATTAGATATCTTACCAACGATGTTACTGCGTTCACTAGTAACAGGTGATACTGATGAAGCGGTTACGTTAGGTTGTCTTGAATTAGACGAAGAAGATTTAGCGTTATGTACTTTCTCTTGCCCTGGTAAGTACGACTTTGGTCCAATTCTACGTAATTGTCTAACGACAATTGAGAAGGAAGGTTAAGCATGGGTCTTAAGAATTATATCGAAGAGATTGAACATCACTTCGAACCAGGTGGTAAACACGAGAAGTGGTTTGCCCTGTATGAAGCAATTGCAACAGGCCTATTTACACCTGGTTTTGTGACAAAAGGTAAAACACACGTACGTGATAACATTGATTTAAAACGTATCATGATTATGGTGTGGATGTGTACTTTCCCAATGATTTTCTGGGGTATGTATAACATTGGTGCTCAAGCAAATACGGCTATCGCAACAGGTGCTGGTATTGCATTTGACGATTGGCACGTTGCACTACTTAGTGCGCTTGGCGTTACTATGGGTGAGGGTGCTGGCATCTTTGCAAACATGGTGTACGGTGCAGTATATTTCCTCCCTATTTACGCGACAGTGTTTATAGTGGGCGGTTTCTGGGAAGTTTTATTTGCAGCAGTGCGTAAGCATGAAGTAAATGAAGGTTTCTTCGTAACATCTATTCTATTTGCACTTATCCTGCCTGCTAACATTCCATTATGGCAAGCGGCTATCGGTATTACTTTCGGTGTTGTAATCGCGAAAGAAGTATTCGGTGGTACAGGTAAGAACTTCTTAAATCCTGCATTAGCAGGTCGTGCGTTCTTATTCTTCGCATACCCATCTGACATTTCAGGTGATGCTGTTTGGACTGCTGTTGATGGTTTCTCTGGTGCTACAGCGCTAAGCTCTGCAGCTGCTGGCGGTCTTGACGGTCTAACAAGTTCACTAACTTGGGCGGATGCATTCATTGGTAACATGCAAGGTTCTACGGGTGAAGTATCTACATTACTAATCCTATTAGGCGGCGGTGTTTTATTGTTTGCTCGTATCGCATCGTGGAGAATTGTTGCTGGTGTAATGATTGGTATGGTAGCGACAAGCTTACTATTCAACATGATTGGTTCTGACACTAATCCAATGTTCGAAGTACCATTCTACTGGCATTTAGTACTGGGTGGTTTCGCATTCGGTATGATGTTCATGGCGACTGATCCTGTATCAGCATCATTTACTGATAACGGTAAATGGGCTTACGGTATCCTTATCGGCTTAATGGTTGTACTGATTCGTGTAGTTAATCCTGCATTCCCAGAAGGTATGATGCTAGCAATCTTATTTGCTAACTTATTCGCACCTCTATTTGATCACTTTGTTGTTCAAGCTAACATTAAACGGAGACTTGCACGCAATGGCTAGTAAAGAAACTCCACTGAAAACTATCACCGTCGTTGCGGCGCTGTGTTTAGTATGTTCAATCATCGTATCTGGTGCAGCTGTAGGCTTACGTGATGCTCAAAATGCTAACAAAGCATTGGATAAGCAAACTAACCTACTTTCTGTTGCTGGCAAGTTAGAAGCAAATGCGAACGTTGGCGAAATTTACGCTAAATTTGTTGAAGCTAAATTTGTTGATTTAAGTACGGGTGAGTATGTTGAAGAAAATGCAGCGACATTTGATCAACTTAAAAACGTAAAAGATCTAACGAAAAGTACCGACCTAACAGGTAAAGATGTTGCTGGTATCAAACGTCGTTCAAATGTTGCTGATGTTTATCTTGTAAAAGATGCACAAGGTAACGTTGAATCTTACGTTCTGCCTGTATACGGTCGTGGCCTATGGTCAACGATGTATGCATTCGTTGCAATCGACAAAGATGGCAAAACAGTGAAACGCATTCAGTACTATGACCAAGGTGAAACTCCGGGTCTAGGTGGTGAAGTGTTAAACCCACTGTGGACAGCTAAATGGAAAGGCAAACAACTATTCGATGCGAATGGTGATGTTGCAATCCGTATCGTGAAAGGTGGCGGTCAAGATAAGACTCCTTCAGGTATTGATGGTCTATCTGGCGCGACGCTAACTAGCCAAGGTGTTGAAAATACATTCCAGTTCTGGATTGGTGACAGCGGTTTTGGTCCTTTCTTGAAGAAATTGCAAAACGGAGGCTTAAACAATGGCTAAGTCTGACTTAAGAGAAGTAGTTACTTCCCCTATTGTTACTAACAACCCTATTGCATTACAAATCCTAGGTGTTTGTTCTGCTCTGGCTGTAACAACTAAGATGGAAACAGCGTTTGTAATGACAATCGCGGTAATGCTAGTAACTGCCTTCTCAAGTTTCTTTATCTCATTAGTACGTAATGTTATTCCTAACAGTGTGCGTATTATTGTGCAAATGGCTATCATTGCATCACTTGTAATCGTTGTTGACCAGGTACTTAAAGCGGTAGCGTTCCAGTTATCAAAAGAGCTTTCGGTATTCGTTGGTCTGATCATTACAAACTGTATTGTAATGGGTCGTGCTGAAGCATACGCAATGAAGAGCAAGCCAATTCCAAGTTTCTTAGACGGTATCGGTAACGGTTTAGGTTACGGTGCAATCTTACTTGCTGTTGCGACAGTACGTGAAATCTTTGGTTCAGGCACTTGGTTTGGTATTGAAATCTTACCACTAATCCAAAACGGTGGTTGGTACCAATCAAATGGTCTATTACTACTTCCGCCAAGTGCATTCTTCATCATTGGTTTATTGATTTGGGCTCTACGTACGTGGAAACCAGAGCAAGTTGAGCCAAAGGGGTAAACGATGGAACATTATATTAGTTTATTCGTACGTGCTATTTTCATTGAAAACTTAGCATTATCATTCTTCTTAGGCATGTGTACATTCCTTGCGGTATCTAAGAAAGTGACAACAGCGATCGGTCTTGGTGTTGCAGTAACAGCTGTACTTACCATTTCAATCCCTGTTAACCAAGTTATCTATAGTGGCGTACTTGCACCAGGTGCACTTGCATGGGCTGGTTTCCCAGAAGCTGATTTAAGCTTCTTAGGTTTCATTACGTTCATTGGTGTTATTGCTGCGCTAGTACAAATCTTAGAGATGGTGTTAGACAAGTTCTTACCAGCTCTATATAACGCACTGGGTATTTTCCTACCGTTGATCACAGTAAACTGTGCAATTTTCGGTGGTGTATCTTTCATGGTACAACGTGACTACAACTTTACAGAATCAGTAGTATATGGTTTTGGTAGTGGTCTAGGTTGGATGTTAGCTATCGTTGCGATGGCCGGTATTCGTGAGAAAATGAAATATTCAGATGTGCCAGATGGGCTACGTGGTTTAGGTATTACCTTTATTACAGCGGGTCTTATGGCGCTAGGTTTCATGTCATTTTCTGGTATTCAGTTATAATAAACAGCTGGCTTCGGTCAGCATGTTTCAAGAGCAAAGGATAAGTCGATGGAAATCATTCTCGGCGTAGTCATGTTCACTATTATCGTTTTAGCACTAGTAACAGTTATTCTGTTTGCTAAGTCTAAATTGGTAAGTGAAGGTGATATTACAATTAGTATTAACGGCGACGCTGAAAAATCAGTGGTAGCTGGAGCGGGTGGAAAATTACTCGGAGCACTTGCAGGTAGTGGTATTTTTGTATCATCAGCTTGTGGCGGCGGTGGCACATGTGGTCAATGTCGTGTGAAAGTTAAATCAGGTGGTGGTGATATTCTTCCAACTGAACTTGATCATATCTCTAAAGGTGAAGCTCGTGAAGGCGACCGTTTAGCATGTCAAGTTAGCGTAAAAGTTGACATGGACATCGAACTACCTGAAGAAATTTTTGGTGTGAAGAAATGGGAATGTGAAGTTATTTCTAACGATAACAAAGCAACATTCATTAAAGAGCTTAAAATGGCTATTCCAAACGGCGAAGTGGTTCCTTTCCGTGCCGGTGGTTATATCCAAATTGAAGCGCCTGCTCACCATGTTAAATATTCAGATTATGATATTCCTGAAGAATATCGTGGTGACTGGAAGCACTTTGGCTTCTTTGACATCGAGTCTAAAGTTGATGAAGAAACGATCCGTGCTTATTCTATGGCTAACTGCCCAGATGAAGCGGGTATCATTATGTTGAACGTGCGTATCGCTACGCCACCGCCACGTAATCTTTCTTTACCAGCAGGTAAAATGTCATCATACATTTGGAGCCTAAAAGAAGGCGACAAAGTCACTATCTCAGGTCCATTTGGTGAGTTCTTTGCAAAAGAAACTGACAATGAAATGGTATTTGTTGGTGGTGGTGCTGGTATGGCGCCTATGCGTTCACACATCTTTGATCAACTTAACCGTCTGAATACAGATCGTAAAGTTTCATTCTGGTATGGTGCGCGTTCTAAGCGTGAAATGTTCTATGTTGAAGATTTCGATATGCTTGCTAAAGAAAACGAAAACTTTGAATGGCATGTCGCATTAAGTGATCCACAACCAGAAGATAACTGGGAAGGTTACACTGGCTTCATCCATAACGTGATCCTTGAGAATTATCTCGCAGATCACGAAGCACCAGAAGATTGTGAGTACTACATGTGTGGTCCACCAATGATGAATGCTGCTGTTATCGGTATGCTGAAAGATCTTGGTGTTGAAGATGAAAACATCTTACTTGATGATTTTGGTTAATAGTTTTTGATTCAATTCAAATCGATGTATCGATGGCTAGTTCTGATGGGGCTAGCCATTTTCATTCTTGGTTGTAGTGAACAAAAAAGTACAGAAGAAGTACTTTTTTCTGGTCCTACTATGGGTACAACTTATCACATGAAAGTCGTGGGTTTCCCACTGTCTGAACAAGATAAGCAAGATATTCAAGTCGAGATTGATAAACGTTTAGAATTAGTTAACGATCAGATGTCGACTTATCGTCCTAATTCAGAGTTGTCACGCTTTAATCAAAGCGTAGCGGTTACTGGTTTTGAAGTATCACGTGATACGGCAATAGTTGTGCTAGAAGCTCTTCGTTTAAATGTTCTGACTAATGGGGCACTAGATGTAACTGTTGGTCCGTTAGTTAATCTGTGGGGATTTGGGCCGGATAATAAACCGGAAAAAATACCATCAGAGCAAGAGTTGAATGATGTCAAACAACGTATTGGTATTGAGCACTTATCTGCTACAGAAACCACATTAAGCAAAGATATTGATGGCTTATATGTTGATTTGTCTTCGATTGCTAAGGGTTATGGCGTTGATGTTATCGCGGATTACTTTGCTTCACTAGGGATTGAAAACTACTTAGTTGAAGTGGGCGGTGAACTGCGTATTAATGGTGTTAATGCACGTGGTATTGATTGGCAAGTTGCGATTGAGAAGCCGACAGCGGATAATCAAAGTGTGCAAGAAGTGATTGCGGTTGGGAACAATGCAATTGCAACATCGGGTGATTACCGTAATTATTACGAGCTTGATGGTGAGCGTTTTGCGCACACTATTGATCCTGCAAGCGGTAAACCAATTAAACATAAGCTGGTTTCTGTGACTGTTATCCATACTTCATCAATGACAGCTGATGCCTTCGCCACAGCGTTAATGGTGATGGGTGAGAAAGATGGTCTTGAGTTTGCGAAACAGCAAGGTTTAGCTGTATTGATGATCTCAAAGTCAGATTCAGGTTATAATGAAGTGTATACCAAACAGTTCGAACCTTATTTAAAGTAGAGGCTAATATGGCTTATTTTGCTGCGACATTTATTATGTTTGCGTTAGTTATTGCTGGTATGTCGATTGGCTATATCGTGCAAAAGAAATCGATCACAGGTAGCTGTGGCGGTATTAGTAACTTAGGTATGGAGAAGGCGTGTGATTGCCCCGATCCATGTGATAAGCGTAAAGCTAAAATGGCAAAAGAAGAAGCTAAACAAATGATGTTAAACGAAAATCGTATCATCTAGTTTATGCCAAGCACCTAGCTATAAAGTGCAATATGTACTTTATAGCTTTTTCTTCTAATCATTTGATTCAAATCTCTAAACCATCAACATTACTTTTCTTGTTTAATACCCTCCTAAAGACGCAATTATTTGATGTAATTATTTCATCTTAATCACCTGCTATTTCTGATTTAATTATTTGTTCTCAGCCCTAATTTTATTTATAATTAACTGGTCTTTTATACAGTGATATTTATGCTGATTAACATTTAGTTAAGGTCATGAAAAAAATAATTCATATAGATATGGACGCATATTTCGCCAATGTAGAAATACGTGATAATCCAGCTTACAAAGATATTCCTATTGCGATTGGTGGTATGAGTGATCGTCGTGGCGTGATAGCAACGTGTAATTATATCGCCCGCCAATATGGGGTGCGCTCTGCGATGTCTTCTTATAAAGCAATGCAGCTCTGTCCCGATCTAACATTAGTACCGTCACGTATGCAGGTATATAAAGAAGTCTCAGCCCAGCTCCATGAAATATTTTCTCGCTATACAGATTTGATCGAACCTTTATCGCTAGATGAAGCCTATTTAGATGTCTCTAATTGCAAATTATTTTCTGGCAGTGCGACGTTAATTGCCGAAGACATTCGTCAAACTATCGAAAGTGAGTTGGCGCTTACTGCGTCCGCTGGGGTGGCACCAGTTAAATTTCTGGCAAAAGTAGCATCAGATATCAATAAACCTAACGGACTGTTCGTGATCTCGCCATCGCAAGTAAAATCCTTTGTGGCAGACCTATCTCTAAATAAGATCCCTGGCGTGGGTAAAGTCACTTGGCAAAAGCTCAATCGCGTCGGTTTGTATACGTGTTCTGATGTTCTTAAGTTTCCACCAGAGGATATTATTGATAGCTTTGGCAAGTTAGGTCATAGTTTATTAGAACGCTGTCAGGGGATTGATAATCGCCCTGTTTGCAATGAACGACATCGTAAATCAGTGGGCGTTGAGATAACTTTACCTGAAGATATTGTCACGCTAGAACAGTGCATGGTGTTATTTCCTCAACTATATCAAACCTTGCTGCAACGCCTAGAAAAAGCTTCTCCTGACATGCGGATCACTAAGCAAGGGGTTAAGCTTAAGTTTAATGATTTTACTCTGACCAGTGCAGAGCAAAGTATTACCACGCTTGATGAACACCTATTTACTGACTTGTTTTCACAAGCACTGAGAAAGCAAGAACAACGTAGCATTCGTTTAATTGGTTTATATGTTGGTCTTGCTGGTGATAATGATAGCGAGCAATATAACTTGCTGTTTTAAACGTATATTTATTTTAAATAATAAACTTATTTTCTTGCGCTAAATAGTGGCTGATCTTTCTTGTTGGCCTCAGACCAAAAATTAATATTGAATTGCGCATCATCTGTGATTTCGATACGATGCCAATATTCAGGCGGGCTGGTAGCAAATTGACCTGCATTGACAACAACTTTAATGTCTGGCTCGTTGGAATATTCATTGGCAAAGCCATAATAGGTTACCGTTCCTTCCATTACACATAGCTGACCAAATACTCCCTCAGCAGTATTGTGATGCGAGAGTAGTGCTGAAGGTACGTTCTCTTTTGTAAAAAACGGAGTTGAACGCTGTACAGTCCAATTAGCAGGAATTCGTTGATGGCCCATTGTAAACCTCCCCAGTAATACACTGGTATATTAAGATGAATAAATCTTTTTTACTGACCTGAATAACAAAGTTACATTTAAGATACCATATCCCAACCTTTAATCAATAGTAATTCTCATTTGCATTTGGTGTGCGTGTTATAGTTCCGCATATCATTTCAATTAATCGGATAATATTTATGCCAAAAATTCGTGTCCTGTTTTCTACGTCTACCTGCCCGTGGTTTAATCTGGCTGTTGAAGAGACTATCTTCCGCTCTATGTCCGCAAATCAGCGCATATTATTCTTATGGCGTAATGCTGATACGATTGTCATTGGCCGCGCTCAGAATCCATGGAAGGAATGCAATACGCGAAAGATGGAGCAAGATAGTATAAAGCTGGCTCGTCGCCAAAGTGGAGGAGGTGCCGTTTTTCATGATTTAGGTAATACTAACTTTACCTTTATGGCTGGTAAGCCGGAGTATAATAAGGCGGTATCAACCAAAATTGTACTGAATGCACTCAAAAAATTGGGTATCAACGGTAAGGCAACTGGCCGCAATGACTTGGTTGTTGCTGTATCTGATGGTGATCGTAAGTTTTCTGGTTCTGCATATCGTGAAACATTAGATCGTGGTTTTCACCACGGAACACTATTACTTAATGCTAATCTGACTCGATTGGAAAATTACCTGTGTCCCGATCCTAAAAAATTAAAAGCCAAAGGTATTACTTCGGTTAGATCTCGGGTAGTCAACCTTTGCGATATTAATCCAAGTATTAATCATAATATGGTATGTGAAGCTATCACTCAGGAATTTTATGCATATTTTAGAGATACTGTAGCAATCGAATATATTTCACCTGATATCATTCCCGATTTACCAGGATTCAAAGAAAAATATAGCCAGCAAAGAAGCTGGGATTGGAATTTTGGAAGCACATCCAATTTTACTCACTCTTTGGATGAACGTTTTACATGGGGGGGGGTTGAAATCCACTTTGATGTAAGAAAAACGCACATCTGGGATACTCAAATATTTACCGACAGTTTAGACCCTACACCATTGGAAGCCTTATCAAGGCAATTAACAGGCCTCGCATATACACCAAATTCAGTCGCTAATTGTATCGATGAAATTACTGTACAGTTCCCTGAAAACGTTATTGAACTAAGGGAACTACAAGAGTGGCTCACTTTCGCAATAGCTTAATTTAAAGGAATCTATCAACCCATTCTTCTATTCCTATATTCCTAAAAGTTATTAAGAATCAGTTTATGTTCTTTGGCGGTTATAAGTAAAGGCGCTATATTGATTCAAACGATATGAAATTATCCAATTTGGTCTGATGGAGTAGAAGATGAATCAACAGAGGTTGACCCACCTTAAACAGCTGGAAGCTGAAAGTATCCACATAATCAGGGAAGTTGCGGCAGAGTTTGATAATCCGGTAATGATGTATTCAATCGGTAAAGACTCGTCAGTGATGCTGCACCTGGCTCGTAAGGCTTTTTACCCAGGTAAGATCCCATTTCCATTGTTGCATGTTGATACTAACTGGAAGTTTCGCGAAATGATTGAATTTCGTGACAAGACGGTTGAGAAATACGGTTTTGATCTGTTAGTACACCAAAACCCAGAAGGGATCGCAATGGGCTGTAGTCCATTTGATCATGGCAGCTCGAAACATACCGATATTATGAAAACACAAGGTCTTAAACAGGCACTGGACAAATATGGTTTTGATGCGGCATTTGGTGGCGCACGACGTGATGAAGAAAAATCGCGTGCTAAAGAACGTGTCTATTCATTCCGTGATAAGAACCATCGTTGGGACCCGAAAAACCAACGTCCAGAGTTGTGGCGCACTTACAACGGTCAAGTGAACAAAGGTGAAAGCATACGTGTTTTCCCATTATCGAACTGGACCGAACTGGATATTTGGCAATATATCTACCAAGAACAAATTGAGATTGTGCCACTTTACCTTGCTGCTAAACGTCCTGTTGTTGAACGAGACGGTGCGTTGATCATGGTTGATGATGATCGCATGAAGTTACAAGCAGGTGAGAAAATAGAAGAGAAAATGGTGCGCTTTAGAACTCTTGGTTGTTACCCATTAACAGGTGCCGTGGAGTCTGAAGCATTAACATTGCCTGAAATTATTGAAGAAATGTTACTGGCGACAAGCAGTGAACGACAAGGACGTATGATTGACCATGATTCTTCTGCTTCAATGGAACAGAAGAAACGTCAAGGTTATTTCTAGGTAGGAGCAGGTAGATGAACACTCAAATAGTAAATGAATTAGCACAAACAGACATTGAAACCTACTTACATCAACAGCAGCATAAAAGCCTATTACGCTTTTTGACCTGCGGCAGTGTTGATGATGGTAAGAGTAGCCTTATTGGTCGTTTATTACATGACTCGCACCAGATCTATGAAGATCAATTAGCGGCGTTGCATGTTGATAGCCAAAAGTCTGGTACAACAGGTGAAGCGATTGATTTAGCCTTATTAGTTGATGGCCTTGCTGCCGAACGTGAGCAGGGTATTACCATTGATGTGGCATATCGTTATTTCTCGACATCAACACGTAAATTTATTATTGCTGATACACCAGGGCATGAAGAATACACGCGTAATATGGCAACCGGTGCTTCAACGTGTGATCTTGCGGTGATCTTAATTGATGCGCGTAAAGGGGTATTAACACAAACTAAACGTCATTCGTATATTGCGTCATTATTGGGTATTAAACATTTTGTTGTAGCAGTTAATAAAATGGACCTTGTTGATTTCTCTGAGCAGCGCTTTGAAGAAATCAAAGCAGAATATTTAGGATTTACTGAAAAGCTTAACGACATTACTATCGAGTTCACGCCATTATCAGCATTACTCGGTGATAACGTTGTTGATCGTTCTACGCAGACACCTTGGTTTAAAGGCCGTACATTATTAGAATGTTTAGAAGCGGTAGATACATCCGATGAAGCGCTTGATAAACCATTCCGTTTACCTGTGCAATATGTTAATCGTCCTAATCTCGATTTTCGCGGTTTTGCTGGTACTATCGCAGCCGGTCAAATAAGTGTTGGTGATGAAGTGGTTGCGCTGCCATCTGGTAAATCAAGTACGGTCAAATCGATAGTTACTTTTGATGGTGAGCTAGCCTCTGCACATCAAGATCAAGCGATTACATTAACACTTACTGACGAAATCGATGTGAGTCGTGGTGATGTTATTGTTGCTGTTACTGACCAACCTAAATTATCAGATTCGTTATTAGCAAATATTGTGTGGATGTCAGACCAAGAATTACAAATTGGTCGTCAATATGATATTAAACTAGCAAGTAAAAAAACCACTGGCCAGTTCAATTTGATCCGTAATAAGATCGATGTGAATACCATGGTTGAATCTGCGGCAAGCACATTAGAACTGAATGAAATCGGTTTATGTGAATTAACACTGACGGAATCGGTACCGACAGATAACTATAAAAATGTAGCCGATACTGGCAGCTTTATTGTGATTGACCGTTTGACTAATGTGACAGTTGGCGCTGGTATGATTGAGCAAGTACTTGATGCAACGGTAAGTACTAACTCGCATGAGTTTAGTGACTTTGAAGTTGAGTTGAATGCATTAGTGCGTAAGCACTTTCCGAAATGGCAAGCTATCGACATTAGCAAGCTGTAGGATGTTGTTATGAATGTGATACAGGGAAGCATTTTAGTCTCACTAGTGATCTTCATTGGTTTACTAATCTCTGGTAAGTTTCGACCATCGAGTTTATTTGGTGGGATGGTCATCCTAGCTTACTTGTCTGGTTTTATTGAAATGCCACAAGTTATGGCTGGATTTACCAATCCTTCTCTTATCACATTAATTTTATTATTACTTATTTCGATAACCATTGAAAAAACGCGTCTAATTAGCTGGATAGGACGGCAGTTATCAACGGGGCGTTTTACGGTGGTGGTGGCTAAACTCGGTATTTCTACCGCTTTACTCTCTTCTTTTACCAATAATACAGCTGTTGTTGCGTCGTTAATTGGTGCTGTGAAGCGTAACAATACCCATGCGCCCACTAAATTACTTATTCCACTTTCTTATGCTGCGATCTTTGGTGGCACGCTGACGCTAATTGGCACATCGACCAATCTGATTGTGAATAGTTTTGTAGTTGATGCGGGGCTTCCCTCGTTGGGTTTTTTTGAATTTTCTATTATCGGTTTAGCAGGTTTCGTTGCTGGCATGATAGTACTTATTACCATGAGCCATCGATTACCCGACCATACCCAAGATGAAAATGAAGAATTAGTCTATTTTTTAGAAGCACATGTAAAAGCCAATTCAGAATTGGTTGGAAAAACCATTACTGAAAATAATTTACGTGCGTTAAAACAATTATACCTTGCTGAAATACAGCGGGATGGCGATGTTATCTGTCCTGTCTGCCCAGAAGAAGTATTGCGAGCAAACGATCAGCTTCTCTTCTGTGGTGATGTTGATTCGGTCGGTGTACTGCAAGATATTAAAGGATTGAAATTATTTGGCCAAGGTGAACTTAATGGCCAGCATCTCGTTGAAGTTATTGTCAGTCACTCTTCAAAATTAAACGGCTTAACCTTAAAAGAAAGTAAATTTAGAGAGCATTTTGATTCTGTGGTTGTGGCTATTCGCCGTGGACATAGTCCTTTACGTGGAGGCTTAGGTAATGTGCGCCTACGTGCTGGCGATACCTTGTTATTAGCACCGGGTGCCGAGTTTAAAAACAGTAAAGATCTGAGTCGTGATTTTGTCGTAGTCAGTGGTTTAGATGTTGCAACACGTTTAAGTGATAAACGTAGTATTGGCGTATTAGCTGGATTTGTTGGCACAATTGCTTTAGCACTAACCGGTACATTACCGCTATTAAAAGGCTTAGTTATATTCGTATTACTGCTTTGCATGAGTGGTACTTTATCTTTGCAAGAGATCCGCAGACGTTTACCTATTGATCTTTGGCTCGTCGTTGGTAGTGCATTAGCCTTATCTAACATGCTACAGGTCAGTGGTGTTTCAGACTTGTTAGCGGGCTCTTTAATACAAGCTTTTAATGGCTGGGGGGTATTAGCCGCGTTTATTGCAACTTATTTTGCAACATTATTATTAAGTGAACTAATCACCAATAATGCTGCTGCTGCATTGGCATTCCCGATTGCATTTAGCTTGGCACAAAGTTATGGGGTGAGTGAGTTACCTTTCATTATGGCGGTTATCTTTGGCGCCAGTGCCAGCTTTATTTCGCCTTACGGTTATCAAACTAACCTGATGGTTTATAGTGCTGGTAATTATGCGCTATCAGACTACCTTAAACTCGGTGTTCCGACATCGATTGCTTATTCCTCTGTGGTATTAGTAATGATCCCATATGTATTCCCATTTTATCTGTGAGCATGTAATGACAACAATTACCAATGAAAGTAATGCTGATACAACAGCAACTGAAAATATCGTGTGGCATAAACATACTGTAGATAAAGCAGCAAGAGCAGCGAATAAACAACAGCAACCCTGTGTGTTGTGGTTTACGGGCTTAAGTGGCTCTGGCAAGTCGACAGTGGCGGGCGCATTAGAGAATGAATTACACAAAGCGGGTTATCATACGTATTTGTTAGACGGCGATAATGTGCGTTTTGGTTTATGTGGTGACCTGGGTTTTAGTGATGATGATCGTAAAGAAAATATTCGCAGAGTGGGAGAAGTGGCTAAGTTAATGGTTGATGCGGGTGTTATTGTATTAACTGCATTTATTTCTCCACACCGTCAAGAGCGTGAATTAGTTCGTTCATTGTTAGGTGACAGTGAGTTTATCGAAATACATGTTGATGCGGATCTTGCTATTTGTGAGAAGCGTGACCCTAAGGGACTTTATAAGAAAGCGCGAGCAGGTGAAATCAAGAATTTTACCGGTATTGATTCCGTTTATGAAGCGCCAAATAAACCTGAGTTGTATCTAGATAATGGGAACAATCCTGTTTCGACCTCAATTCAACAGATCATGGCTTATCTTTCACAGCAAGGTCATATTAAGTAACTTTTTATAAATAATTTTTATAAACAATCGTTTGTCAGTAAGGGAGTAGTAGCGGACTAATGGATATATCAATCGATCATTTAGCGAGTCAGGTTAATGATATCGCGGTTGCAGCGGGACAAGAGATATTAACTATTTATCAGCGCGATTTTAAGGTTGATACGAAAGATGATAACTCACCTGTGACAGAAGCCGATATTGCAGCCAATGACATTATTGTTGCCAGTTTACGCACGATTACGCCTAATATCCCTATTTTGTCGGAAGAAGGCGTAAGTATTCCTTGGGATGAACGAAAGCAATGGCAAACATTTTGGCTTGTTGACCCGCTCGATGGTACCAAAGAGTTTATTAAACGTAATGGTGAATTTACCGTTAATATTGCCTTGATCCACAATCAGCAACCAATATTAGGTGTTGTCTATGCGCCTGTATTAGATAAGCTTTATTATACGAATACTGATGGAGCTTTTTTATTACATGGCGGTGAAACCGTTAAGTTAGCTGCATTACCAATTCCTAATGATGAAATTGTCAAAGTGGTTGGTTCCCGTTCTCATGCTAGTCCTGAAATGGCGTTATATGTATCGCGTTTTACAGAAACAGATATTATACCGGTTGGTAGCTCATTGAAGTTCTGCTTGATTGCTGAAGGGAGTGCACATTGTTACCCACGGTTAGGCCCTACTTGTTGGTGGGATACTGGTGCTGGGCATGCTGTTGCTTGTGCGGCTGGTGCAAAAGTCGTGCAACTTGATGGTTCGCCTTTATTGTATAACCACCAAGAGTCAGTGCTAAACCCGTTTTTTGTTGTCGCTAAATGATATATACCCAAGCGACTTCGAAATGCACCATCAGCAAAGTGAAAGAAGAGGGTATTCAAGGCATGAAGTCGAGGGTTTAGTTATTCTAAATCAAGACGTTCATAACGTCGAAGATACCTTCATTCGTTTTGCCTTACTAGCCTCTGATATAGCACTTTTAAGTAACTTGGGTATAAACTTAAAAATTAAATGCGTTATGTAAATGACTGGTTAGTTCAGAAAAATATTCATGGTTTTTCTCATGAGGAATGAGTTTAGCCAGTTCATCACCAATATTCGTAAAGCGATAATACTTCACTCTTGATGAACGACTTTTTACTTTCACCGTTAATTTCTCTTCCCCGTAGCTTATCGGTAAGTCTTTATCTCGTGGGAGGTTGACCATTTCTAATTCATTGTTATGAATTAATCCCAATTCAGATAAGGTTAAAAAGCTACTGTAAGGTAGTTTGTGTCGGCCTAAATTTATCGATTTAAATTGCGGTTTATTAAATAATAAGAAACTTTTGTTATTATTTTGGCAGTTAAGGATAATTTTGTGGTTAGTGTCATAACCTACTTGAGAACTTAAGTTACAGGCAACCTGAAACATTTGAGCTTCACGTTGGGTCATTTGATTGAGTGTGCGCAGTGATTTTACCGAAAAACTGCCGGAATGACTTAATTCCAATGCAAAAATCTTACCCCATAATGTTTGCATATGCGGCCCTGAAATATCTTTTGCCATCGACATAAAAGCACTTAACCAATCTGGGTCAATAACTTCGCTGGTGACATCGTCACAAAAATTATTGGCGCGAACGACAATGCTTTCTAAATTTTGTTGTTGTTTTATTTGTTCTTGATTAATACGTTGGATCGCTCTGTGTTCAAATGAGGTGTGTTTGTTTACCGTCAACATACCATCAATGCCTCTATCTTTAGAGACTTTTCTTAATTGTTGAATACTGTTTAAAATATTCGATTCAACTTTATTTATTTTGGTATCATTTCCAGACATAGTAAAACCTAGCTGCGTATTCAGATTAAGGGTAATAAGCTTTTATTTATACCTGATATAGGCCTGAAAGTATTGCATGATATGTAAAGTTTCTGGCTAGTGAGGACATTTTTATGATGGTTTATATCTTAAAGTCATTTGGACGAGTACGGTAATAAAAAGTCGATTTCTACTCGTCCTTAGTATGGTATATCTAAGATCTTGAAGGTTATTTAGATATTAATATTATATATAGGCGTTAATAAGACCAATCACAGTATCGATCTCTGTTGGATTCATTTCACCGTCTTTGACATATAAGACCTTACCAGATTGATCTAATAAAATGATCGCTGAACTTTTTTCAGTTAGCCCCCACTTATTACGAATATCCCCGTCTTCATCAAGAACAAAGATTGCATCAGGAAATTCTTCTTTGTTTGATCTCAATTGGCTCGCTACTATCGCACCGGTTCCCCAAATCGCGTCGTCTAAATTAACTAGCGTAGCTGTATTGTATTTCTCGAATGGGAAATCAGATTTTTTCAATGTATCAATCATTGGCTCATTTAATTCCTTAGCAGATGTGCGTCCTGCAATATGCTGAATTAAAATAACCTTATTATGTAACTCGGCAGTAGACCACTGGCGGTATTCGAATTCACCTTCGACGAGAGCAACGTAACCTTTATCTTTGATTGTCACTTGGGGAACATTGTCTCCTAACGTTAGATTATGGCTTAAAGCAACAAAAGAGGCGAGTGATAGCGTAATAGCCGTCAGTATTTTTTTCATTATTTTTATCCTTTTAAATATGAAATTAATGTGAACGTTTTAAGCCGGTAGTCAATTAACCAGCCATATCGAGTTATATTATTTTCATATCTTATTCTATTTTCAAGGATTTTTGATTACTAAAATACAAATTTGTGGTTAATATAATGATTCATTAATCAATTCTGTGTCAGACGATAATATTTTATCTAACTTCACTTTTGATCCTGATATGACAGTATATTGATTTTTATTAATCATGATTTGCTGGCCTTTTACGCCACTCTTACTATCAATTGTTAACCATACGGGGGACACACTGCCAATACTGTCAGATGGATAAAGCATAAAAAGTTCATATTCAGGCGCTAGCTGACTAATTAGTGTCGCTAATAATAGGGCTTTTTCATCACTGTCTGCTTCATTGGTTTTTAAGACACTAATTGGAGAGAAGAAACTGTCCTTATGCTCTTTCCTGTCTGGGATCGCATAAACCCAATTTTGTGCATTCTTGACTGCTGAGTCAATTGACTGTTGCTTAGCGAGCTGTGTCGCAATATCTTTTAGGTATGCTCTATACTCATAAAATAGTTGAGAGTAATTTGGTCTAACGCAAGGTAAATCTTCATCATCTGGATGCACGCAAGGGGTTATTTTTAGGTGATAAAAGGCATCGTTTTGATATTGATTGTAGGCCTGCCAAAACAATTGTGAGGCATTACTTTCGTCTTTATTAGTAAATGCGTATCGTATGTCTTTTATTTTATCTTGATCATCTGGCGTGTAAAAATTTATACGGTCGATAGCAAATTCGAGTCTTGGTGTTAGGTAGGTATGAATCGCTTTGATTGGATAACTCAATGAAAAGGACAATTTATAACTGTCTAATAATGATGTTTCAACAATATCAGTATCAAAAAATGATTTTATTTTTAAGTTCTTTCCTTTGCTATCGGTCCATTGCCAATTAATCGAAAATGAATTTACTTCATTGTTAGGTAAGTTGATTAGGGGGGAAGACGAAAGTTTGTTGCGTTCATCTGTATCCCCAGAGAGGGAGGCCATTACCGGTACAGAAAGAAAAATTATTATGCTTGTGGTTATAGAGGGCCACAGAGATGCGTTGTTCAATAAAGAGTTGGGCATTGAATGAATCTCTGATGATAAGCGATTCACTAAGCTTGGTAGAAAATGCGATTGATATCAAAAATAATACAGAATAAATTTTGTTACCAACCACACCTTATTATAACTATTTAGACCAGTTATCGAACTGGTCTTGCGCGTAGCTACTGATTACCAGCCCTTTACGATTGAATTGTTAAATAATTTTTTAGCTTCGTCATACACTTCTTGAGTTTGGAATGCAGTGATGAATTGTTTTACTTTCTCTGAATCTTTATTGTCGTTACGAGCAACAATTAAATTTACGTATGGAGATTCTTTATTTTCAACGAAGATGCCGTCTTTAGTTGGCGATAAACCAATCTTAGTTGCAAATGTTGTGTTGATAATCGCTATTGTTACGTCTTGTAAGTTACGTGCTAATAGCGCTGCTTCTAATTTTATAATCTCAACACCAAATGGATTTGCAGTAATATCTAATTCCGTAGCTTTAATACCAGCGCCAGATTTAAGTGAGATGATACCTTGTTGCTCAAGTAATAATAATGAACGGCCTAGGTTAGTTGGATCATTTGGTACTGCAATTTTATTACCTTCTTTGAGCTCGTCAACACGCTTGATTGATGTCGAGTATGCCGCAATTGGATAAACAAATGTGTTTGCTACTGCTGTAATATCATAACCACGTTGTTCGATTTGCGCATCTAGATACGGTTTATGTTGGAAAGCATTTACATCAATACTGCCTTCTTCAAGTGCTCGGTTTGGTGTTACATAATCCGTAAATGTTACTATTTCAATGTCTAGATTATACTTCTCTTTAGCAATGGTCTTAGCAATTTCAATTACTTCTGCTTCAGGACCCGCCATTGCCCCCACTCTTAATACTGTTGAGTCTTTGTCACCACTACATGCGCTTAATAACACACTTGATGCAATTGCTGTTACTGATACTAATTTCTTTAGTGAAAATTCCATGATTATTATTTCCTTGAGTGGTTAAAATTTATTATCTGTGGTCGACTTTACTTATTAAGCGTTCACCGATTGATTGAATAATCTGTACGATGATTACCAGTAAGATTACTGTAATTAGAATAATAGTAGGGTTAAAGCCAATGTAACCATGCTGAATACCAACATCGCCTAGGCCGCCGCCGCCGACAGTACCAGCCATTGCTGAGTAGTTTACAAGTGTTACTAATGTGATTGTGATGCTATTGATAATTCCTGGCATTGCTTCTGGGATTAACACTTTGATTATAATCTGTAGTGGTGTCGCGCCCATTGTTTGCGCTGCTTCGACTAGTCCTGCTGGCACATCTAATAATGCACCTTCAATTAATCGAGCAATAAAAGGGATTGAAGCGACGGTTAGTGGAACGATCATTGCGCCAGTGCCGATTGATGAACCGACAATCAGACGTGTAAACGGAATGATTGCAACAAGTAAAATAATGAAAGGTACTGAACGACCTATATTTACAATCACACTTAATGCATTATTTAATTTTTTGTTTTCTAAAATTCCGCTCGTTTTTGTTACATGCAATAGGATCCCTGTTGGCATACCCAGTAAACATGCAATTGCTGCGGCAATTCCGACCATCACGAGTGTTTCAACCGTAGCGGTAAAAAGTAAATTAATCATTTGTTCAGTCGACATAACCGATAACCTCTACATTAACTGCGTGTTGTTGGAAAAATGCTTTGGCTGCAATGGTGTTTTCTTTATTACCAATAAGCTCAGCAAGCATATAACCGAACTTGATGCCGCCGGCAAATTCAATATCGGCACTTAAAATGTTTACATCAACATTTAATGTTCGACTTACTTCTGAAATAACGGCCGAGTCAACACTGTTACCAGTGAACCCAAGACGTACTAATGGCATCGAATTTTCTTTTCTATTTAATGATAATCGTTGTTTATACTCATCAGGGATTTCTAGGTTTATCGTTGCTTCAATAAATATTTGTGCTAATTCTGTTTCTGGATTAGCAAAGAACTTCGCGACCGTATTTTTCTCAATCAACTCGCCTTTATCAATGATCGCAACTTTATGGCAGATATTTTTAACTACTTCCATTTCATGCGTGATAAGTAGAATCGTCAGGCCTAGTCGTGCATTAATATCTTTTAATAAAGCTAAAATTGATTTTGTTGTACTTGGATCAAGTGCTGATGTTGCTTCATCGCACAGTAGTACTTTAGGTTCTGAAGCTAATGCTCGTGCAATTGCTACACGCTGTTTTTGACCGCCACTTAATTCCGAAGGGTAAGCTTTATGTTTTGTTGATAAGCCAACTAACTCAAGTAGTGGGGTAATTTTATTATTGATCTCGGTTTTATCAATACCTGCTAATTCCAGCGGTAATGCTACATTATCAAATACAGTACGAGACGATAATAAATTGAAATGTTGAAATATCATGCCGATTTGGCGTCGTGCAGTACATAGTTCTGCTTTATTTAGCTGCGTTAGTTCAATGCCATCAAGCTGAATTGATCCCGATGTTGGAGTTTCAAGTAAGTTTACACAACGAATAAGGGTACTTTTCCCCGCACCTGATGAACCAATTACACCGAATATCTCACCTTTTTCGACGTTTAAGTTAACGTCTCTCAAGGCATAAACAGGTTTATCTGTAGTTTCAAATATTTTATTTATATTTGTTAATTTAATCATTTCAACGCCTAAAACGAAAAGTAAGAATTAACCTATAAGGTTAGATATTAATTCTTCATTTATGAGTAACAACTGGATACATATGCTAAATAGTTAGTTGATTAAAGTCAATGGACTTTTTTACATCTAGACGTCTAAACGTTTATTTATGTCATTATGGGTAAATGAGTGGGGTGGGGGAATGAAAGATTAAAAAGGTATCGATTGCGAAATTTCGGTGGCATGGAATAATGGTCGATTGTAACTCATAGAAAAATAAAGGTGAAAATAGTGGCAACTGCAGCTGTATTTTTAGATCGCGATGGTGTGATTAATAAAGATAAAGGTTATGTTTCACAAATTGATGATTTTGAATTCATCGAAGGCAGCATTGAAGCAATGCAACTATTGAAGACGCATGGTTATCTATTAGTTGTAATAACGAATCAGTCTGGTATCGCACGAGGTTATTATACTGAAGATGAATTTATGACATTAACAGAATGGATGGACTGGTCACTTGCCGATCGAGGGGTCGACCTTGATGGTATTTATTATTGTCCCCACCACCCAGAAAAAGGACTAGGTGATTTTAAACAAGATTGCTTATGCCGTAAGCCAAATACTGGGATGTTAGATAGTGCAGTTAAAGAACTTGATATTGATCTTTCGCAATCGTTTTTAGTGGGCGATAAATTATCCGATATTCAGGCAGGTCAAAAATTACAGCTTAAAGCCAATTATTTGGTGTCGACGGGTAAGGTGTTATGTGAAAAAGGTTCAGAAGCAGCAGATGCTGTGTTTACAGACCTATTATCTGCGGCTAAATCGATAGTTAACGATTAAATTTGCACTGTTTGATTACTGTTTGATTACTGTTTGATTACTGTTTGATTACTATTTGAGCTATTAAGTTTTTTTGAAGAAAAAGTCTTGCCAATAAAGCGCAGATCTCTATAATCCATCCTCACTGACACGGCAACAGCCGCTCAGTATGCTCTTTAACAATTTATTCAAGCAATCTGTGTGAGCACTTGCAGAGATATAATGACCAAAAATTATATCAATGTAATTGTGAACATTAAATTAAATCGAAAGATTTGGTTTTATAAACAATAAGACTTCGGTTTTGTTGTTGAAGTACAGAATTCATTGAGTCGACTTAATCGCTTAGGTGATTAGTCAAAAAACTTTTAATTGAAGAGTTTGATCATGGCTCAGATTGAACGCTGGCGGTAGGCTTAACACATGCAAGTCGAGCGGAAACGAAGAATAGCTTGCTATTCTGGCGTCGAGCGGCGGACGGGTGAGTAATGCTTGGGAATCTGCCTAGTCGAGGGGGACAACAGTTGGAAACGACTGCTAATACCGCATACGACCTACGGGTGAAAGGGGGCCTCTTCTTGAAAGCTCTCGCGACTAGATGAGCCCAAGTGGGATTAGCTTGTTGGTGAGGTAAGAGCTCACCAAGGCGACGATCCCTAGCTGGTCTGAGAGGATGATCAGCCACACTGGAACTGAGACACGGTCCAGACTCCTACGGGAGGCAGCAGTGGGGAATATTGCACAATGGGGGAAACCCTGATGCAGCCATACCGCGTGTATGAAGAAGGCCTTAGGGTTGTAAAGTACTTTCAGCGAGGAGGAAAGGTAGTAGATTAATACTCTGCTACTGTGACGTTACTCGCAGAAGAAGCACCGGCTAACTCCGTGCCAGCAGCCGCGGTAATACGGAGGGTGCAAGCGTTAATCGGAATTACTGGGCGTAAAGCGCATGCAGGCGGTTTGTTAAGCGAGATGTGAAAGCCCCGGGCTCAACCTGGGAACTGCATTTCGAACTGGCAAACTAGAGTTCTTGAGAGGGTGGTAGAATTTCAGGTGTAGCGGTGAAATGCGTAGAGATCTGAAGGAATACCAGTGGCGAAGGCGGCCACCTGGCAAGTAACTGACGCTCAGATGCGAAAGCGTGGGTAGCAAACGGGATTAGATACCCCGGTAGTCCACGCCGTAAACGATGTCTACTCGGAGTTTGGTTCCTTGAGAACTGGGCTCTTAAGCTAACGCATTAAGTAGACCGCCTGGGGAGTACGGCCGCAAGGTTAAAACTCAAATGAATTGACGGGGGCCCGCACAAGCGGTGGAGCATGTGGTTTAATTCGATGCAACGCGAAGAACCTTACCTACTCTTGACATCCATAGAACTTTCTAGAGATGGATTGGTGCCTTCGGGAACTATGAGACAGGTGCTGCATGGCTGTCGTCAGCTCGTGTTGTGAAATGTTGGGTTAAGTCCCGCAACGAGCGCAACCCTTATCCTTATTTGCCAGCACGTAATGGTGGGAACTCTAAGGAGACTGCCGGTGATAAACCGGAGGAAGGTGGGGACGACGTCAAGTCATCATGGCCCTTACGAGTAGGGCTACACACGTGCTACAATGGCGCATACAAAGGGCTGCAAACCAGCAATGGTAAGCGAATCCCATAAAGTGCGTCGTAGTCCGGATTGGGGTCTGCAACTCGACCCCATGAAGTCGGAATCGCTAGTAATCGTGAATCAGAATGTCACGGTGAATACGTTCCCGGGCCTTGTACACACCGCCCGTCACACCATGGGAGTGGGCTGCACCAGAAGTCATTAGCTTAACCTTCGGGAGGGCGATGACCACGGTGTGGTTCATGACTGGGGTGAAGTCGTAACAAGGTAGCCCTAGGGGAACCTGGGGCTGGATCACCTCCTTACGTAAAGTTGTTAATTTTTGTAAGTGCCCACACAAATTGCTTGAATAGAAAGTTGAAAAGCATGTAAGAAATGCGATAGGACTGTAGCTCAGTTGGTTAGAGCGCGCCCCTGATAAGGGTGAGGTCGGTAGTTCAAATCTACTCAGTCCTACCAATCTTCTTACGAACTCTATGATGTGGGGCTATAGCTCAGCTGGGAGAGCGCCTGCCTTGCACGCAGGAGGTCTGCGGTTCGATCCCGCATAGCTCCACCACATCATAGTTGTTAAAATACAAAGCTAAGCAAGCTTAATGCTTATCTTTGCTTTTTAGCAAATTGCTCTTTAAAAATTTGGAAAGCTGAATAAATAAAGAAGTTCTTAAAACACGTTATTGCTTCGGTAATAACAATAGAGTGTTCTTGAGTATTCTTGAGGCGAAAAAAACTAGATAATACCTAGTTATTTCAATTGTACAGTCGACTTTAGATTGTATGGTTAAGTGACTAAGCGTATACGGTGGATGCCTAGGCAGTCAGAGGCGATGAAGGACGTGTTAATCTGCGTTAAGCTGTGGGGAGTTGATAAAAAGCGTTAATCCACAGATTTCCGAATGGGGGAACCCACTCTACTTTGTAGAGTATCGTAACGTGAATACATAGCGTTACGAAGCGAACCGGGAGAACTGAAACATCTAAGTACCCCGAGGAAAAGAAATCAATAGAGATACCCTTAGTAGCGGCGAGCGAACGGGGTCTAGCCCTTAAGCAGTTTGGAAGTTAGTGGAAGATTCTGGAAAGTTTCACGATACAGGGTGATAGTCCCGTACATGAAAACGACCTTACTGTGAAATCGAGTAGGACGGCACACGTGATATGCTGTTTGAATATGGGAGGACCATCTTCCAAGGCTAAATACTACTGACTGACCGATAGTGAACCAGTACCGTGAGGGAAAGGCGAAAAGAACCCCTGTGAGGGGAGTGAAATAGAACCTGAAACCGTATACGTACAAGCAGTGGGAGCCTACTTTGTTGGGTGACTGCGTACCTTTTGTATAATGGGTCAACGACTTAATTTCAGTAGCAAGGTTAAGCGAATAGCGGAGCCGTAGGGAAACCGAGTGTTAACTGCGCGAATAGTTGCTGGGATTAGACCCGAAACCCGGTGATCTAGCCATGGGCAGGTTGAAGGTTGAGTAACATCAACTGGAGGACCGAACCGACTAATGTTGAAAAATTAGCGGATGACTTGTGGCTGGGGGTGAAAGGCCAATCAAACCGGGAGATAGCTGGTTCTCCTCGAAAGCTATTTAGGTAGCGCCTCGCGTCTAACTATTGGGGGTAGAGCACTGTTAAGGCTAGGGGGTCATCCCGACTTACCAACCCTTTGCAAACTCCGAATACCAATAAGTTCAATCGCGGGAGACACACGGCGGGTGCTAACGTCCGTCGTGGAAAGGGAAACAACCCAGACCGTCAGCTAAGGTCCCAAAGTGTATGTTAAGTGGGAAACGATGTGGAAAGGCTCAGACAGCCAGGAAGTTGGCTTAGAAGCAGCCATCTTTTAAAGAAAGCGTAATAGCTCACTGGTCGAGTCGGTCTGCGCGGAAGATTTAACGGGGCTAAACATACCACCGAAGCTACGGATGCATACTTGTATGCATGGTAGAGGAGCGTTCTGTAAGCCGTCGAAGGTGAGTTGAGAAGCTTGCTGGAGGTATCAGAAGTGCGAATGTTGACATGAGTAACGATAATGGGGGTGAAAAACCTCCACGCCGAAAGACCAAGGGTTCCTGTCCAACGTTAATCGGGGCAGGGTGAGTCGACCCCTAAGGCGAGGCCGAAAGGCGTAGTCGATGGGAAACAGGTTAATATTCCTGTACTCACTTATATTGCGATGGGGTGACGGAGAAGGTTAGGCTAGCATGGCGATGGTTGTCCATGTTTAAGGTTGTAGGCTGTGTGCTTAGGTAAATCCGGGCGCACATTAAGGCTGAGAACTGATGACGAGTCTCTACGGAGATGAAGTAGTTGATACCCGGCTTCCAGGAAAAACCTCTAAGCTTCAGATATAAGAGAATCGTACCCCAAACCGACACAGGTGGTTAGGTAGAGAATACTAAGGCGCTTGAGAGAACTCGGGTGAAGGAACTAGGCAAAATGGTACCGTAACTTCGGGAGAAGGTACGCCAATGATGGTGAAGGACTTGCTCCGTAAGCTATTGTTGGTCGCAGAGAAATGGTGGCTGCAACTGTTTATTAAAAACACAGCACTGTGCAAAATCGAAAGATGACGTATACGGTGTGACGCCTGCCCGGTGCCGGAAGGTTAATTGATTGGGTTAGACTTAGGTCGAAGCTCATGATCGAAGCCCCGGTAAACGGCGGCCGTAACTATAACGGTCCTAAGGTAGCGAAATTCCTTGTCGGGTAAGTTCCGACCTGCACGAATGGCGTAATGATGGCCACGCTGTCTCCACCCGAGACTCAGTGAAATTGAAATCGCTGTTAAGATGCAGTGTACCCGCGGCTAGACGGAAAGACCCCGTGAACCTTTACTATAGCTTGGCACTGAACATTGAACCTACATGTGTAGGATAGGTGGGAGACTATGAAGCATTGTCGCTAGATGATGTGGAGTCAACCTTGAAATACCACCCTTGTACGTTTGATGTTCTAACGTAGGCCCCTTATCGGGGTTGCGGACAGTGTCTGGTGGGTAGTTTGACTGGGGCGGTCTCCTCCCAAAGAGTAACGGAGGAGCACGAAGGTTGGCTAAACATGGTTGGACATCATGTGGTTAGTGCAAAGGCATAAGCCAGCTTAACTGCGAGACAGACACGTCGAGCAGGTACGAAAGTAGGTCTTAGTGATCCGGTGGTTCTGAATGGAAGGGCCATCGCTCAACGGATAAAAGGTACTCCGGGGATAACAGGCTGATACCGCCCAAGAGTTCATATCGACGGCGGTGTTTGGCACCTCGATGTCGGCTCATCACATCCTGGGGCTGAAGTTGGTCCCAAGGGTATGGCTGTTCGCCATTTAAAGTGGTACGCGAGCTGGGTTTAGAACGTCGTGAGACAGTTCGGTCCCTATCTGCCGTGGGCGTTTGAGAATTGAGAGGAGCTGCTCCTAGTACGAGAGGACCGGAGTGGACGAACCACTGGTGTTCGGGTTGTTATGCCAATAGCATTGCCCGGTAGCTAAGTTCGGAACTGATAACCGCTGAAAGCATCTAAGCGGGAAGCAGGCCTCGAGATGAGTTCTCACTGGGACTTTAAGTCCCCTGAAGGGCCGTTGGAGACTACAACGTTGATAGGCAAGGTGTGTAAGTGCTGTGAGGCATTGAGCTAACTTGTACTAATTACCCGTGAGGCTTAACCATACAAATTAAAGTATGATTAATTGAAATACGACTTAAGAATAGATTGAATACTTTATGTTTTAAAGACTTCTTTATTTATAGCTTTTCAGATTTAAAATGAAACGTAAGTTTCTATATAGAAAGCAAACCAAATTTGCTTGGTGACCATAGTGTTGCGGTACCACCTGATCCCATTCCGAACTCAGTAGTGAAACGTAATAACGCCGATGGTAGTGTGGGGTTTCCCCATGTGAGAGTAGGGCATCGCCAAGCGCCAAACAACGTCGAAAGACTATAAATTAAGACTGATTTTATCAGCACAGATTGTGCGGAGCGGTAGTTCAGTTGGTTAGAATACCGGCCTGTCACGCCGGGGGTCGCGGG
The DNA here is from genome assembly GCA_000953735.1 of Moritella viscosa. Classification (NCBI taxonomy): domain Bacteria; kingdom Pseudomonadati; phylum Pseudomonadota; class Gammaproteobacteria; order Alteromonadales; family Moritellaceae; genus Moritella; species Moritella viscosa. The sequence continues at coordinate 726,131 of LN554852.1, forward strand.
TTCGAGTCCCGTCCGCTCCGCCAACAAACAACGAAAGCCTGAATCGAAAGATTCAGGCTTTTTTTGTACCTGAAATTCAGCGAATAAAGTACCGAGCAGATTGTGGGGAGAGGTAGTGCTCATAAATAGTATTTAGTTGGTCAGACTGTTTACCTAAAAATGCGGCTTTCAGGCCGGTGGGCGTGGGTTGTGGCTTATAAAAATCCGTTCGCTTTCTCTTTGCCAACAAACAACGAAAGCCTGAATCGAAAGATTCGGGCTTTATCGCTTAGCATGCTATTTATTATTGATCGTAACATCTCGCCAATAAACCTGATTTGGAGACCTACTGTAATCTTAGTTTTTGAACAGTTAAGTTTTTGTTTGGGTATTGAAGTGAGAAGTTGATCACTATTATACTTAAGTAAATATGTGTTTACCTGATCGTCGTTTACTTGCTCTTTTGCAACTTACCGTTGCGAAATTATGAATAGTCTGTAGTGAACATTAAAAATAAACATCCTATCTCAATGTTTTTAATAGATAAAAAGTAATAATCCTCATATTTAATGAACTTTGATTTTAAAGGTGTAACACACGTAAATATAATTGGCATGGATAAATTGATACGTAAATGTTTACACTACTACAATATTCAAAGCACAGAAATAAAGGATGCCCATGGAAAACCATGCATTAATAAATGAGTTTAAATCACTTGTTGGAGAAAAGAACGTATTAACCCACGCCAAAGAAACAGAATATTACCGTTCTGGATTTCGTTCTGGAAGAGGTGAATCGCTTGCTATTGTGTTTCCGGCTACTTTACTGGAACAGTGGTACGTAATTAAGGCATGTGTAGAAGCAAACTGCATTATTATCATGCAAGCGGCAAAAACGGGCTTGACGGAAGGCTCGGCCCCCAGCGGTAGTGATTATGACAGAAACGTGGTAATTATTAACGTGACTCTGATGAAGCAGATCCATCTACTTGATGCTGGTAAGCAGGCAATATGCCTACCGGGTGCAAGTCTGCACAGCTTAGAAAAAGAACTTAAAAAAGTAAACCGAGCACCACATTCTGTAATTGGTTCTTCTTCTATTGGTGCAACGGTTATAGGTGGGATTGCTAATAACTCTGGTGGGGCTTTGGTTAAACGTGGCCCTGCTTATACTGAACTAGCTCTATTTTCTGAAGTCGATAAAGAAGGTAAATTACACCTTGTTAACCACTTAGGGCTCTATGGTTTAGGTTCCACACCTGAAGAAATTCTAACTAACATTCAGGAAGGTAACATAAAGCCTGAAAATATACTTCAAGATGTTGGTATGGCTTCAGACCGAGAATATGAAGACCGTATTCGTGATGTTGATTCTGATATCCCATCTAGATTTAACGCTGATGAGCGTAGGTTATATGAAGCTAGTGGTTGTGCAGGTAAATTAGGCGTTTTTGCCGTGAGGGTTGATAGCTATCCGGTACCAGAAAAAGAACAAATTTTTTATATTGGCACTGATGATGCGGACAAACTGACCCTGTTAAGGAGAGACATATTATCCAACTTTAGCAACTTGCCGGAGATGGGGGAGTATATGCACCGCGATATTTTTAACCTAGCAGAGAAATATGGTAAAGATGTATTTCTTTCTATTAACTATTTAGGTACGGGCAGTCTACCTAAATTTTTTGCGCTAAAAGCAAAAGCAGAAAATTTTTTAGACCGCATTCCTTTTATGAACAAATACTTGCCTGATACAGCTCTGTACTACATGAGTAAATTATTTCCTCAGCATCTACCAAAGCGAATGCTGGACTTTCGTGATAAGTATCAGCATCACTTGATCTTAAAAATGAGTGATGCTGGCATTGAAGAAGCAAAAGCGTATTTAGATGAACATTGGGGAGAAGACTCTAGTGGTGGCTATTTTGTATGTAGCGCTGACGAAGGTAAAAAAGCGCTGTTACATCGTTTTGCAGCGGCGGGGGCTGCTATCCGTTACGAGACTATTCATAGAAAAGAAGTTGCAGAGATTCTAGCATTAGATATCGCCCTTCGCCGTAATGAACATGACTGGGTAGAGCAACTGCCAGAAGAGATAGCTGAAAACATGGTTACATCACTCTATTACGGACACTTTATGTGTCATGTATTCCATCAGGATTATATCTTCAAAAAAGGAACCGACACTAAGAAAATGAAATCAATGATGTTGGAACTACTGAAGCAAAAAGGAGCTAAGTATCCTGCGGAGCATAATGTCGGCCATCTTTATGAAGCCGAAAGTTCATTACAGGAGTTCTATCATAAGCTGGACCCAACTAACACCTTCAATCCAGGTATTGGTAAAATGAGTAAATACAAACGTAATTGTAGCTGCTGCCATTAGAATCTGAGGCCAGGGTATTATGCCCTGGTGATTAAAATCAGGTTATCGCGATAAACTGATTTTTAAATTGATAGACTATTTTTATGAAATATTAAAAATATGAAAGAGTCTCCAACCAATAATAATACCTAAATTTTGTCTTTATTTAGTGAATAATCATTAACTCTTCAGTTTCCGAATTAATGATTATTCACTACAACTAGTTCAATTACTCTAATTATCATATCTAATATTATTGTTAACATTTTTAAATAACTATAACCCTTCTTTTTTTAGATGAAAATATTAATTTTAGCTTGTATTCGTTTTCAGCCGAAAATAAGAGACTTAAACTTCCGATAAATAAATAACTATATAAGACTGATTTATAGGTTTATTTTACTAGAGGAAATGGTATTGACAATCATTCTCATTCAGATTATTGTATTTCCCCTTTATATACCTTATGAATCTATTGTTACAGGAAGTGACTTTTATGCTTAAAGCACAACGATTGAGTTTTAATATTAGTGAACGCAATCTTTTATCCGATTTAACAATGGAGTTCGAACAAGGTAAAGTTTATGCCTTGGTTGGGCATAATGGATCTGGAAAATCAACGTTACTTAAACTTCTCGCAAACCAACAAAGCGCAACAGATGGTCTCGTTACATTAGATCAAAAACCATTAGTGAAGTGGTCTAACAAAGAGTTAGCTCGTCAAATTGCTTATTTACCACAACACCTCCCTGCTACCGATGCACTTAATGGTCACGATCTTGTTAGTTTTGGTCGTTACCCTTGGCATGGTTTATTAGGCCGTTTATCAGATACAGATAAAGATTGCATTGAGAACGCAATGGAACTGACAGATACGCTGATCTATCGAGATCGTTTGGTCGATACGTTATCTGGTGGTGAGCGTCAACGCGTTTGGCTTGCTATGTTATTGGCTCAAAAAACCCGTTACCTTTTACTGGATGAACCTTTATCGGCACTCGATATCGCACATCAAATCGAAGTATTGACCTTAATTCGTAAACTGAGCCAAGAGTTGAATCTAGGTGTCATTATTGTTCTACATGATATCAATATGGCTGCTCGTTTCTGTGATCATATTATTGCATTGCATTCAGGGAAGCTGCTTAAACATGGCTCTGTTGATGAGTTATTAGAAGCTGAAACATTAGAGCAAATCTATGGCATTCCAATGGCTGTTATGCAGCATTCAGTCGGTTATCCAGTTGCAATGCCTTGCGCTAAGGTTTGTAATTAATGAAATCAATTTTTTTAATGTTAGCGTTAGTTACTAGCTTTACTTGTTATGCAGCTGAAGAGTCTCGAAGCCTAAAAGTTGTTGCTATTGATTGGACTCACGTCGAAACCTTACTTGCTTTAGGTGTCACTCCTTTAGGTATTGCTCAGAAACAAGATTATAACGCTTGGGTTAAAGAACCTAAAATACCAAATGGTGTATTAGATCTAGGGTTACGCACCCAGCCTAATTTAGAACTACTCGCAGAATTAGCTCCAACTCAAATATTAATTTCGCCAATGTTCAGCGTATTGACCCCGCAATTACAAAAAATCACAAAAGTGACTGAAATTGGTTTATACAAAAAGGGTAATGTGAATTGGCAGGCAATGGAGAGTATGACTAGAGAGCTTGCGATGAATATTGGTGTTGAAAAAGAGGCTGAACATTTTATTCTTCAAAAGCGTGATGAGATATTAGCATTAAAGCAGCAAGTTCCAAGTGATTTACCCCCTGTACTGATGGTGCAATTTATGGATGCGAATCACTTACGCGTATTTGGTGATAATAGTTTATATAAAACAGCGGTAAATGAATTAGGGATTGAGAGTGCTTGGCAAGGAACAACCAATCAATGGGGATTCTCTTTGGTTGGCATTAATGAACTTGTTGGTATTGACGCTCAAATTGTTGTGATTGAACCTCTTCCAATTGGCACTGAGTCTGCGCTTGAGCATAATGAGTTGTGGCAATTTATGAGTAAAGAATCAAACTATCCCGTGTTAAGAATGCCTGCCGTATGGAGTTTTGGTGCATTATCATCGGCTACGCGTTTTGCAGACTTATTTGTGCGTGCACTGTCTTCTCATTTAGTAGCTAAAAATAGTGGAGAGTAAGATGACTATAACGCCTATTAGATTAACAACTAGCTTACTCTGTTTTGTTATATTCCTATCTGCTTGGCAGTTAATGAATATTGGTCCTTGGCGTGAGAGCATTGAAAGCCTGTGGCACTTCAATCCTAACTCTGTGCAAAGTGTGCTGCTGCATTTTAGTTGGTGGCCACGTCTTGTTACGACATTATTAGCAGGTGCAGGTTTAGCCGTTGCTGGTGTTCTCATGCAGCAGGTTTTACGCAATCCTTTAGCTTCTCCTGCAACATTAGGAGTAGCAAGTGGTGCTAATTTGGCTTTATTACTCGCAACATTATTTGCTCCTCAATTATTATTGTGGTCACCGTCCGCTGTTGCTACGTTGGGCGGACTATTTACTATGCTTGTGGTATTTTCGCTGGCATGGCGCCGGGCACTATCGCCATCAATAGTTATCGTTTCTGGTTTAGTGGTAAATCTATATTGTGGCTCTTTCGCTACCGTATTGTTACTAATGAATCAAGAAGAGCTTAAAGGTTTGATGATCTGGGGGGCTGGTTCACTTGTTCAAAGTAGTTGGGATGATGCGATTTTTTTAGCACCCCGATTACTCGTGGCCACTATTATTGCATTTTGTTTTGTGCGACCTCTCAGTTTACTTGAGCTATCAGATGAAAGTGCACGTAGTTTAGGTATGTCATTAGCTAGAGTAAGGAGCATCACTTTAACGATAGCCGTTTTATTAACTGCTTGGGTTGTGAGTACAGTTGGTGTTATTGGTTTTATTGGCCTTGCGGCTCCTGCATTTGTTCGTTTGTTAGGAGTAAGAAGCTTTGCTCATCGTATTCTATTGTCTGCAATACTTGGGGCATTATTATTAAGCGTCACGGATCTGTTATTGCAACAATTACCTGGGATCCTGCCAATGCTTATCCCAACGGGGGCCGCAACAGCTATCTTAGGCGCTCCCTTATTATTATGGCTTTTACCTCGATTACAATTTAAATCTCAATCTCAAACACAAAGGTTATTATCAAGAAGTGGTACCTGCGTAAGTTATTTGTCAGCGAAACATATGTTGGGATTACTTTTCCTGTCATTTGTTTTGTTGTTTGTTTTTAGTTTATTTGGACAACAAATTGACGGCTGGACTTGGTTGACTGGTGTGCATAATTGGGACTTATTAGAGTGGCGAATACCAAGACTGGTTGGTGCGGCTACCGGCGGGCTCATGCTTGCAGTTGCAGGGACAATTATTCAGCGTTTAAGTGGTAATCCAATGGCAAGCCCCGAAATTATGGGGGTCAGTTCTGGTGCTGCACTCGGCCTTATTATTGCCATTTTTTCTGGATTTGGCGCAACTAAACTCGGGCTTTATTTCGGTGGATTCGTCGGTGCAATGCTGACCTTAGGATTACTCGTTTTACTTAATCGTCGTAGTGGATTTCAGCCTGAACGTTTATTACTGACTGGTGTGGCGATAACTGCATTAATGGATGGCGTTCAAAGTTTTATTTTGGCTGGAGGTGATCCTCGGAGCTACCAAATACTTGCTTGGTTATCTGGATCAACATATTACGTTGATGCGGATTCGTTAGTCATGATTGTTGTTTTTGCTGTCGTACTTACTATCACTGCGCTGAGTTGCAGTCGATGGCTCGATGTTTTACCACTTGGTGCTGAGCAGTCAGTAGCTTTAGGTATCAATGTTAATCGTGCTCGACTGATATTATTAACACTGGTAGCAGTGCTGACAGTGATTGCCACCTTGGTTGTTGGCCCATTAAGTTTTGTCGGTTTAATGGCACCACATATTGCACGTTTGTTTGGTTTTAACAATGCCCGCTCGCATATTCTGAGTGCTGGTATGTTTGGTGTGATCTTAATGTTGTTAGCGGATTGGCTTGGGCGTCAATTACTCTATCCACAAGAGATACCAGCAGGTCTGATGGCTTCTATCATAGGCGGTTTATACCTTATGTGGGGACTGCGTCGTTTATAAAAGCGTGCATTTAGTACTTTAATTATGCTTCACCTTGAATAGAAATAAAGGTGATTATCATTTAGTTTAATGGCAAGGATGTTTTATGAAATTACTCATGATGCTGGGGGCAAAACAAGGTTCGGTATTGTCTGCGGTAATGCTGTTGAGTTTATGTAGTGCAGGACTTAGCGTCGGTGTGATTGTGTTTATTCAACATAACATGTTAAACCCTGACGGTGAGTTGGTAACGCTACTTGTACAATTCGGTATGTTACTAATTTGTTTATTACTGATTTCAACGGCCGCACAAGTATCATTGCATATTTTAGGGCATCGTTTTGTCTATAAAAAACGTTATGAATTGGTTCAGCAATTATTAAATACTGATATTGAACAACTAGAAAAAATTGGTGGTTCATCCATTTTAGCGTCTTTAAATACGGATATTCGAAATATAACGATCGCATTCGTACACTTGCCAGAGTTAGTTTATGGTGCTGTGCTTGCTATCTTTGCGATGATTTATTTAGGATTTCTTTCGACATCATTATTCTTGGTTAGTTTAGCTATGTTATCCATGACTGCGCTGATTGGTTATTGGTTGGTGTATAAGATCAGTCATTATGTACAGCAAGTTCGTGAGTATGATGATGAATTATTTGCGGATTACCAAGCCATGATTGATGGGCGAAAAGAGCTAGCGCTTAACCCGAAGCGTGCACAGCGTTTCTTTTATGAAGAGTTTGATGTGCATGCTAAGGCTTACTGCGAGCAAGTCACGAAAGCCGATATACATAATGGCTTCGCGGGCAATCTTGCTAATACCGTGATACTTGCATTGATCGGTTTAAATTATTATCTCGCCGTTGGTTTGAACTGGGCAAGCTTAGAAGTTGCTTCAACCTTTGCATTAGTTATCTTGTTCATGCGCTCGCCTTTAATGTCTGCTGTTGCCGCTTTACCTGCATTGATCGCGGCAAATGTATCGATGAACAAATTAACTAGATTAGAGCTTAATACTGACAATCTCGCCACTGAATCACGTAATTCCTATAGTGGTTTTAAACAGCTTCAATTTATGGGCGTTGAATATACTTATCAATCGGAGACTGATGAGTCTGCTTTTTCTGTAGGGCCATTAAATCTCACGATTGAACAAGGACAACTGATATTTATTATTGGTGGTAATGGTAGCGGTAAATCTACATTTGCACGTCTACTTACAGGATTATATAGGCCGCAGAAAGGTGAGGTGATTATTGATGGTCAGCCTGTCAGCATTGCGTCCTGGCATGAATATAGAACATTATTTTCAGCGGTCTTTACTGACTTTCATCTCTTCCACCAATTGCTTGATGCGGAAGGAAATAACGTTGAATCCCAGCGAGTTGAATATTGGATGAATATGTTGGAAATGCAACATAAAGTCAGCTATGAGGACGGTAAACTTAGTGATGTTCGTTACTCTCAGGGGCAGCGAAAACGCTTGGCTTTATTGATGGCTGTACTTGAGCAACGAGATTGTTTATTGCTCGATGAATGGGCTGCGGATCAAGACCCTCGTTTTAGACATTTTTTCTATCAAACTATCTTACCGTTATTAAAACAGCGAGGTAAGACAATTATTGCAATTACACATGATGATCGTTATTTCAATATTGCAGACCGAGTTATCAAAATGGATAACGGTCAATTAATTGAATTAGGTGATCGAGAGTTGGATCAAGCTCAGCAGGTTGTTGAGCAAGTTATTAGTTAGATCTCTATCGGGATAAATAAGGGAATCGTATGAGTATAGATTATCAGGACACTGTTTTTGTTGTTGTTAAAAATGCACAGGAACAATACAGCATTTGGCCTAACTACCGTGATATCCCCGAAGGATGGGAAGATATGGGTGTACAAGGTAATAAAGAAACTTGTCTCGAACATATCAATAAACTGTGGACAGATTTACGTCCGAAAGACTTACGCGATGCGTTAGCAGAATAATTATAAAATTAATTATTAGATCAGGGGCATATTATGTCAGTAGTAGATTGTGTAAATAGTAACGAACCATCAGATTGGACTGGACTTTCCTTTTCACAGCAACGGTTATGGTTATTTCAACAGTTAAATCCACAGAGTAAAGCGTATAACCTCGGCGGTTTATTATGGATTGATGGTGAGTTAGATGTAATCAAACTTGAATCTACTATTGAAACGGTCCGGCAGCAGCAAGAGATATTACGAGCTCAGTTTACTGAAGTAGATGGTATTCCTTGCCAGCGCTCAGTACCTTACATCTATCAAAAATTAGCTTTTATTAATTTAGAACATCATTCAGAAGCGGTGTCGGAAGCTCAATGTCTTGCCCGTGAATTATGGCTTGAACGCTTTGATTTAGAGTCTGGACCTTTGATTCGATGCTGTTTATATAAAGTGGCCGAGAACAAACATGCTTTGCTTATATCTGGGCATCATATTTTAGTTGATGCTTGGTCATTACAATTAGTAATCAAGCAGATTATCTCGGGTCTCTCTGGTAAGCAGCTTAAAGTAAGAAAAAGTCAGAATTATTTCAGCTATGCTCAGGAGCAACGAGATTGGTTAGTAAGTTCTGATGCTCAAAGTGAATTAGCTGATCTTCATAAAAGTGTGAACTATGATTCTGCACGTTTAATACTGCCACGTTTGAATGAGCTACAGCAAGATACATATACTGCGTCACATTATTGCCCTGAGTTTTCTTATGAGCTTAATGATGCTGTTTCTTGCAAAGCGAAACAGCTAGGTTGTAGCAAGTTTACGTTACTACTAGCTGGATTACAGCTAACAATGAATACTTGGAGCGGTGAGGGGAGTCCGACTCTTTGTGTCCCTAATTTCAATCGAAACTCAGCTAATAGACGTTCGTTAGGGTTCTATGTCAACAATATGGCATTAAATACGACTTTCTCACCGTTGATGACGACGGAAGAATGGATTGATTCATGTAAGAACAATTTAGATAAAGCTCAAAAATACCAGCATTTACCACTTGAACTTCTTGATAATAATGATGATCAAGTTAATGCTCAGGTTGCTTTTAATTTCCGTAGTCATGGCGATGGGTTAACGCAAACATCGGATGAATTACTTATTCGTTTCGAAGAGTTTGAAGTCAGTGAAACGCCATTTGAAATCGTATTAGATGTGATATCTTCTGAGCAATTAAGTTGTCGTTTTGTCTACGCCACAGAATTATATTCAGCAAATGTCATGAAACAATTCTCTCATCATTATTTTAAAATGATTGACTTACTCTGTCTGCCTGAAACGATCACACTTGCTGAGATTGAATTATTTGATGATGAGGAACGAGACACCTTAAATAGTTTTGCAACTCAGCCTCACTATTGGGAATATCAACCATTACCTTCGCTTATTCAAAAGCAAGCTGAATTACGACCGAATGCAATCGCACTCGTGCATGGCGATGAACGTTTAAGTTATCAAGCATTGGAGCATCAAGCGAACCAACTTAGCCATTATTTGATTGAGCAAGGTGTTAGCGCTGACATGCCTGTCGGTGTCGCGTTTGAGCGTGGTAATACGATGTTAGTTGCTATGCTTGCTGTTCTTAAGGCTGGCGGCGCATTTTTGCCTTTGGATCCTGCTTATCCGAATGAGCGTTTAAGTTTTATGCTTGAAGATAGCGGTGTTGATTTATTACTTACTGATTCAACATTAACAGCACAAGTCCCTTGTCCTAATAGCATTAAATCTGTTTATCTCGATCAACAAATAATGGGTAGTTATTCGACTGATGTCCCCGATGTCGAATTCCATCAGCAGCAATTAGCCTATCTTATTTACACCTCTGGCTCGACGGGAAAGCCTAAGGGTGTTGCGTTAACACATGCAGGATTAAGCATGCATGTGCAAACCATTGGTGAACGCTATGGCATGACACCAGATGATGTAGAGCTACACTTTGCCTCAATAAGTTTTGATGGTGCAGTAGAGCGTTGGGCTGTGCCATTGGCATTTGGCTCTCGTTTAGTGATTCGTGATCAGGCGTTATGGAGTGCAGAAAAAACCTGCGATGTACTTGTACAAGAAGGGGTAACCATTGCGTGTTTCCCGCCAAGTTATGTGGGTCCGTTATTAGATTGGATCAGCTACAGTAAGCCGAATTTAAAAGTACGCTCTTGGACATTAGGTGGAGAAGCGTTTACGCGTGAAACTTACGACCGGTTACAGCAGGTATTGAAACCACAACGCATTATTAATGGTTATGGCCCAACGGAGACAGTGGTTACTCCAATGATATGGGAGGCATATGCAGAGACTGAATTAAGTAGTGCATATGCGCCGATTGGTACTGCAGTGGGAGAGCGACGCTTATACATTTTAGATCCTCAACTCAATCGAGTCCCGCTCGGGATGTCGGGTGAACTATATATAGGTGCTGAAGTGGGGTTGGCACGTGGTTATCATGGTCGTGCGGATCTGACCGCGGAGCGATTCTTACCTGACCCGTATGGTGCTGCGGGAGAGCGTATGTACCGAACGGGTGATTTAGTGCGTTGGCGTGACGACGGCGTTATGGAATATTTAGGCCGCATAGACCAGCAGATCAAAATACGTGGTTTCAGGGTCGAATTAGGTGAAATAGAATCAAAACTGCAGTTGCTGAGTGGCGCAGAGCATTGCGCTGTTGTCGCTCATGAGGCACCGGGCGGTAAACGTTTGGTTGGTTATTTACAGCAAACAGACAAAGCGCAAATAACCGAATTCAATGAAGATGTATTATTACAACGCCTTGCCGCTGACTTGCCTGATTATATGGTACCAGCGACATTGGTGGTATTAGCTAAATTACCCTTAACACCCGCGGGTAAAATCGACAGACAGAATTTATTAGCACCCAATTGGAATGAATTAGACGATGCTTCATACATAGCGCCAGAAGGTGAAACAGAAGTGTTACTGAGTCAGTTATGGAAAACCTTGTTAGGTGTTGAATTAGTCGGGCGTGAGAGTAACTTCTTTGCATTAGGTGGTGATTCAATTTTAGCATTGCAGCTTGTCAGTCATGTACGTCAAGCCGGGTTATTATTAACGCCAAAAGATATTTTTGATAAACCAATACTTACTGATATGGCTTGCTGCATTTTAGTGTCAAATGACATACCCGCAGACCAATCAGAATTACAAGGTAGTGCTAAAGTTAATGCGGTTCAGCAACGTTTTCTTACTCACTATGGTTCAGTCAATTGTAATCAATATTTACATTTTGAATTGAACGAACAGTTAGTCCCGTCATTGTTAAAGAAAGCCGTTTACGCTTTAATTCAACATCATGATTCTTTACGTTTATGCTTTAAACAGACTGAAGATGGTTGGGATTGTGATCACCTGAGTATTGATCAAGCTTCATTCGTGTTTCAAGAACGTCAATTAGATAATAATATTGGGGAATATGTTAATGATTTACAGGAGGCTTTAAATATTGAAAAAGGCCGCTTATTAGGCGCGCTTTATTTAGCTGATGATGTTAACCCTCAATTTATACTCACAATCCACCATTTGGCTGTCGATGCTTATTCTTGGCGGGTGCTATTAGAAGATCTAATGCACGCTTATCAGCAGTTAGCCCTTAAAGATAATATTCAATTAGCGAACAAAACCCACAGTTTGAATGATTGGGCTTCTGCGCTTTCAAATCGCTCAGTTTCCGCTAAAGCACTTAGCTATTGGCAAGCTCAAGATAACATTGAATCGTTATTTGAGTTAGGTGATGATTCGGGCATTTCGACATCGCAATGGACAGTTGAAAATAAAACTTTAGCGCATTGGACTCTACAGGCGAAAATGTATGCAAGGCTCAATCTAGAAGAATTACTCTTGTTGATTATGGTTGAAAGTTTATTTGCCTTTACCGAGCGTGACCTAGTGCGATTACATCGTGAAAGTCATGGCCGGTTTGGGGACGAATATGGTTTAGATTTAAGTCGCAGTGTTGGTTGGTTTACGTCTCTCTATCCACAAGTGTTTAAGGGGCATATCGATTTTGAAACTCGCTTAAAACAAACTAAAGAACAATTACGAAAAGTTGAACTCGGCGGATTAGATTATAGCGCGTCAATACAGCAAGGTTTAATGACGAGTCGTGATTCGATTGATGTGTTGTTTAACTTTTTAGGTAAGGTCAGTAGTCATGAACATGATGCGCTGAAACTTAAAGAATCAGGGTTGTGGCGAGCGATAGACTGCCAAGCCGATGCTGCAATCGTATTGAATGCACAACTTACTCATAGCGGTTTAGCGTTGAATTTTGAGTTTGACAATACAGCCTTTACTACTGACCAGCGTAATGACTTTATCGCGTTATTCCAGCAACAATGCGTCATTGTGGTCTCTCATTTTGATGCGAATAAACCATTATTGACACCATCAGATGTTGCATTAAGTGGACTGGACCAAGCTAGCCTTGATTTGATTAGCGACATACCTGAGGATATTTGGCCTCTTTCGAGCTTACAGCAAGGGCTATTATTTCATGGCGAATTAGCGACAGGCAATAGTTCATATATAAATCAACTTGCTTTGCCAATGCATGCACTCGAACCGAGCAAGCTAATGGATGCTTGGGCATTGTTAATGCAGCGACATCCAATTCTAAGAGCCAGTGTTTTAAATAATAAAGGCACAGATTTTATGGCTATTTGGCCTTTATGTGATCTGCCTTTTGTGGAAGTTGACCTGCGTTTTGAGGTGGATATTACAACGAGTATTAAACAGCTTCGCGAGCGTCTAATTACGCAAGGTTTTGAATTAAATCAAGGACCACTATGGCGGATTGATTTATTACGTATTGCTGAACACGATTATATTTGCATCCTGACTTTACATCACGTGTTGATGGATGGTTGGAGTACAGGAATATTATTCAGTGAGTTATTAGGCCTATATGCAGGTGATAACTTCTCTCGATCTGCTGACTCTTTTGACCAATATCTAATGTGGTTAAATCAGAGTGATACTGATGCTGCAAGTACCTTCTGGCAGCAGTACTTATCTGATATTGAATCACCAACTCAATTGACGGTTAGTTATGGTGACACTGATTATTCTAAAGAGACTGCGGAGGACGGGTTCCAGCGTTATAATTTAGATTTTACAGCATTACAAACATCCTTGTTTGAATCTCAATTAAAGCCACAAGGACTTACTCTAAATACCTTGATGCAAGGTGCTTGGGCGTTGACTCTCGGTACCCTAAGTCGTCAAAAAAATCCTGTATTTGGTAATACGGTATCAGGTCGACCGACCGAGTTACTGGGTAGCGATGCTATGGTTGGTTTGTTCATCAATACGTTACCGATGACTGTCGCTATTGAGCCAAATGCTCTGGTGCTAGATTGGTTACATAAATTACAACGTGAAGGTGTAGCACAACGAGAATTTAGCTATTCATCACTGGCGCAGATCCAGCAGGATAGTGGTTGGGCTGGAGAGTCCTTATTTGATACGTTAGTGGTATTTGAAAATTACCCACTGGATGAAGCGTTATTTAAACAAAATAAATCAGGTTTGCAATTAGGTGAGCCTGACAGTTATGAATTTACACATTATCCGCTCACGTTAGCTATTTTACCTGGGGAATGTTTAAGGATCGTATTTGCTTATGATCAAACTAAATTTAGTGCAAGTCAGATTGAGAATATTGCTGAGTTAATGGCGTTAAATCTAAATGAGTTAGTGAGCAATCCGCAACAAATGCTCGCATCACTGACTTCTGTACCAGAGTCGACGTTAGTGCAACTAAACCGGTTTTTAACTCAGCCGCATAGTTGGAATTATGAAGCGTTGCCTTTATTGATTCAGAAACAAGCACAATTGAGACCTGATGCGATAGCGTTAGTTCATGGTAATGAGCGGTTAAGTTATCGCATGCTTGAAGTGCAAGCTAACCAACTTAGCCATTACTTAATTGAGAAAGGTGTTGGTGCCGATGTTCCTGTCGGTGTTGCTTTTGAACGCGGTAATTGCATGTTAGTGGCGATGCTTGCCGTGCTTAAATCTGGCGGGGCATTTTTACCATTAGATCCATCTTATCCTAGCGAACGATTAAATTACATGCTGGCAGACAGCGGCGTTAAGTTATTACTTACCCATTCGTTATTAGCTGAGATAATCGTTGGTCCTAAAGGGATCAAACACGTTTATCTTGATCAAAAATTAATGACTGGCTATCCGACTGATGCGCCGAGTGTGGATTATCACCCTCAACAATTAGCTTACCTTATTTATACTTCTGGCTCTACAGGCCGGCCCAAAGGCGTTGCCTTAACACAGGCTGGTTTAAGTATGCACGTGCAAACTATCGGTGAGCGTTATGGTATGACACCAGATGATGTTGAACTTCATTTTGCATCGATTAGTTTTGATGGCGCGGTCGAGCGTTGGGCTGTGCCGCTGGCATTTGGTTCTCGTCTTGTTATCCGAGACCAAGCATTATGGAGTGCGGAGAAAACGTGTCAGGTGCTCGAGCAAGAAGGCGTGACAATCGCCTGTTTCCCCCCTAGTTATGTCGGACCACTACTTGATTGGGTTGCTTATAATAAACCGGCGTTAACGGTTCGCTCATGGACTCTCGGAGGCGAAGCATTTACCCGTGAAACCTATGAACGTTTACAACAGGTATTACATCCTCAACGTGTTATTAATGGCTATGGCCCAACCGAAACCGTTGTGACCCCTATGATATGGGAAGCTTATGCGGAAACAGAATTGAAGAGTGCCTATGCACCGATTGGGACCGCAGTTGGTGAACGTAGACTCTATATCTTAAATAACGAGCTTAATCGTCTACCTGTAGGTGTCCCTGGTGAGTTATATATCGGCGCTGAAGTTGGCTTAGCCCGTGGTTATCATGGCCGTGCAGATTTAACTGCTGAACGATTTTTGCCTGATCCTTACGGTATCGCTGGTGAGCGTATGTACCGGACGGGTGACTTAGTGCGTTGGCGTGGTGATGGCGTCATGGAATATTTAGGGCGTGTTGATCAGCAGATTAAGATCCGTGGATTCAGAATTGAATTGGGTGAAATAGAATCAAAATTACAGCAACTAAGTCGTGTTGAGCACTGTGCTGTCGTTGCGCATGATGCGCCAGGTGGAAAACGTTTGGTGGGTTATTTACAACAGTCAGAGGGATCATTAGGAAGCCTTGATGAAGCCATGCTATTACGTAGTATCGCTGAAGTGCTTCCTGACTACATGGTTCCAGCCAAGATTGTTGTATTGAATCAGCTGCCGTTAACACCGGCTGGAAAGATCGACCGACAAAACTTATTCGCGCCGAATTGGACGCAACTTAATGATACAGAATTCAAAGCGCCTGAAGGGGACGTTGAAGAATTATTGAGTCAAGTATGGCAGCGCTTATTAGGTGTTGAACGTGTCGGGCGTGACAGCAATTTCTTTGCATTAGGTGGACATTCATTATTGGCTATGCGTTTGGTTGGTGAATTAGATCAGAAATATCAGCTAGCGTTGCCATTACAAGCCATTTTTGATTCGCCAGTGCTGGCTGATATGGCGTTTAAGTGTGTAGTTAAACATTCAAGTAAAGACATGATTGTTGCAGTGGACAGAGAGCAATCTATTCTCGCCAGTGCAGCACAGCGAAGACTTTGGTTTATGCATCAGCTTGAACCGACTAGTGCTGCTTTCCATATGCCACTAGCACTTGAATTCAAAGGTGAGCTAAATATTCCATTGTTGCAACAAGCACTAAATCGTTTGTTGATGCGCCATGAGGTTTTACGCACTCACTTTATTCACGAACAAGGTGAGGTATTACAAAGCATAAACCCTCATGCTGAGCTTGTCCTGACATTAGGGTATATGGATAGGGCACAAGCAACTGTTAATTTTGCTGAATTGTTAGCGCTACCGTTTGATCTTGAAAGTGATTTATTAGTAAGGACTAAACTGGTGCGCTTAGCTGAAAATCACTATCAATTTTTATTAGTGCTGCATCATATAATCTCTGATGGCATCAGCACCCAGTTATTATTGAATGAACTGAGTGACGATTATGCGTTAATGCTTGATTCAGAAAAACCTGTACTGGAAGCATCTGCTTTACAATATGCTGATTTCTCACATTGGCAAAAGGATTGGCTGTTAAGTGAGAAAGTGGAGTCACAGTTAACTTGGTGGAAAGAGGCGCTTGTTGCTGATATTGAGCCTCTCAATTTATATCCAGAGTCGCATTCAAGCGAACTATATTCTCAAGGTGAACGCTATCATTTTGAATTAAGTAGTCACCAGGTGAATGCAATACAGTCATTAGCGTCTGAACAGAATACGACAACGTTTAATGTGTTACTAACTCTCTGGCAACTGTTATTACATAAATATACCCAGCAGGATGAAATTCGCATTGGTGTGCCTGTCTCTGGGCGTTCTCAGAATCAAACACAGGCCATGCAAGGTTGTTTCATTAACAGCATTGTTATTCCAGCACGTTTTTCTGATGAACTATCGTTTTCGACTTTGCTTGAACAGGTGAGTACGTTTTCATCTGGAGCATTACAAAATCAGGACTTACCGTTCGAAATGCTTGTTGCTGAGATAGGACCGAAAGGTAATTTACAGCAACATCCTTTGTATCAGAGTTCATTTAATTTACAGCGTATTGATAAATCATTTTTACAAAATTGGACTGGTTTAGACGTGACCACATTTGACCCTGGTGCGGGTGGCGCACAATTGGATTTAAGCATGGATATGCAACAATTTGATGACGGCTCATGGGCTGGATTTTTCAATTACGCCGTTGATCTGTTTAGTGCCAATTATATAGCACGTTTACATGGTCACTGGCAGCATTTACTCGTTCAAGTAACAGCAACGCCAAGTATTGCGGTTTCACTATTAACGCTGATAACAAAGAGTGAGCAAGTCGCTATATCTCAAATGAATGCGACGCAATATGACTGGGGCGGTTTTAAACCTTTAACGGTCACCATTCATGAACAAGCGCTGCATACGCCTGATGCGATTGCTGTCTCTATGGGAGAGCAGCAAATTAGCTATGCACAATTCGAACAACGCGTTAATCAATTAGCGCATTACCTACAGACTAAGGGGGTAGAACCTGAAGTTCGTGTCGCTATCGGTTTACCTCGTTCTGTTAATTTAGTGATTGGTATTCATGCTATTACACGTGCTGGTGGCGCTTATGTACCGTTAGACCCGAGTTATCCAAGTGAACGATTAAGTTATATTTTACAGTCTGCGGATGTAGGTCTATTACTTACTGATGTTGAGACGCAGGGGCTTTGGTCCGAGCAAGATACGTTAGAGGTGATCACCCTCGATAATCTGGATTTGGCTGCATACGCTAAGCAACCACCTTCTGTTGCATGGCATCCTGACCAAGCTTTGTATGTGATTTATACCTCGGGATCCACTGGATTACCGAAAGGGGTGGTGAATACTCAGGGCGCATTGCAGAACCGATTAAACTGGAAGCAGCAACATTACGCTTTGCAGGCTAGTGACTGTGTATTACAGAAAACCCCATTTAGTTTTGATGTTTCTGTATGGGAGTTTTTCTGGCCATTAATGTTCGGAGCTCGTTTAGCTATTGCATCACCTGATGCGCATAGAACACCTTGGCAGTTACAAGAAACTATGGTGAACGAAGCTGTGACAACCGTTCACTTTGTACCGTCGATGTTACAGGCGTTTATCCATGATGCTGCACTCTCTGAATGTCGTCAATTACGTCAAATTATTTGTAGTGGTGAGGCATTACCAGCTGGTTTATCTAGTACAGTTTTAACCCAAGCGCCGCACATAGCATTACATAACTTATATGGCCCGACGGAAGCGGCCATAGATGTGAGTTATTGGCAGTGTCAGATTGATTCGGAGCAACGAGTACCGATTGGTTTCGCTATTGCCAATACAGAATTACATGTTCTCGATGAAAGGCTTTACCCTGTACCTATCAGCGTGCCAGGAGAGCTTTATCTTGCAGGTCATGGGTTGGCGCGTGAATACATGAATCGTGCTGATTTGACCGCAGATCGCTTCGTTCCTAATCCCTTTGGACAAGCAGGATCTCGTATGTATCGTACTGGTGATCAGGTCGTAAGACGTGCTGATGGTGCTTTAGAGTATCTAGGCCGTTTAGATCATCAGGTTAAAATTCGAGGGTTACGCATTGAGTTAGAAGAAATTGAAAGCCTGTTAGTCAAAAATTCAATTATTTCAGATGCTGCAGTGGTGGTTCATAATGCGCCAGCAGGTGATCAATTAATTGCTTATTTGGTTTGTGCACAACTGGATAATTCAGTTGAGTTGTCAGTTAAAAAGTATCTTGCCGAACATTTGCCTGATTATATGGTACCAAGCTTATTTATTGGTATTGAGCACATGCCTCTGTCCCCTAATGGTAAGAGAGACCGTAAAGCATTACCTACGCCTGTATTACAAAGTAAAGGTTATCACGCGCCTGAAACAGAGTTGGAAATATGGTTAGCAGCGAGCTGGTCTCGCTTACTTGAATTAGAAACCGTCAGTCTAGATGATAATTTCTTTGTGCTTGGCGGGCATTCTTTGTTAGCAACTCGTGTTATTGCTGCGGCGAGAGAAGAGCTTAGTATAGAAATTAATTTACGTGATTTTTTCAATGCATCTGACCTACGAGCACTGGCTGAGTTGCTTGAACCTGAATTTGTTCTCAACCACCAACAAGAACATTTAGAACTTGATGAAATGGCGATGTTATTAGATGAGTTGGAGACACTATGAGTATGAATAAGATTGATAAACACGCACTGGCTCGACGTTTTATCGAATTAGGTGCACCGGAACAAGAGAAATTTTTATCCTTGTTGCAGGCAAAGGGGTTTAGTTTTGAACGTCTACCTATCGTGCCAGTAAAAGAGTGTGAGTTATCTCCTTTGGCCCCAGCACAATTACGCTTATGGCATATTTATCAGATTGACCCAGACAATAGCGCTTACCATATGGTTGGTGATTTTGAAATTAATGGCGCGTTAGAGCATGGATTATTTGAATCAGCATTACAGCAAGTATTGGCGCGACATCAGATATTACGCAGCTATTTTGTCAGTAAAGATGACGTAACATGGTTAAAGTTAGACACTGCTCCAATAGTGCCTTTAGAAGTACAGGATTGGCGACTTAAATCTGAGGCTGATCTTTATTCTTTCTGTGGTAAACATGCACAGAAACGTTTTAACTTGAGTTATGAATTACCGTTGAGAGTCGCTTTAATACAAGTTGGGCTGCAGAAGTGGCATTTACAATTAGTTATGCACCATATTGTTTCTGACGGTTGGTCGATTGATATTTTTGTTCGAGACCTTGTGCAAGCATATCGGGGCGTCCCGTTAACAGTGCTAAATATTCAATATACTGATTTTTCGGTTTGGCAGACGGCAATGCTACGCGCCGGAAAGGCACAGCAACAGTTGAACTATTGGAAAGCAAAGTTAGGTTCAGTGCAACCTGAATTACTGATTGCGCATGATACATCCGCAAAGATCCATCAGTTGCGACTTGCTGGTCATTGCCTATATTCATTATCTACGAATCGAACGGCTAAGATCTCAGCGTTAGCGCTCAAACAAAGGATCACACCATCGAGTTTGTTGCTTGCTGTTTGGCAGTTAACACTTGCAGCCTACAGTGGTCGTAATGATATTTCGGTCGGTATTCCAATGGCGAATCGGGATCGAGCTGAAGTTGCTGACATTATTGGTTTTTTTGTTAATACCATGGTTATTCATAATCAAATTTGGCCATCTAGCCAAGCTATCGATTGTTTGAAACTAACACATGAAGCTGTATTAGAAGCACAAGAACATCAGCTTTTACCTTTTGATCAATTAGTGGATGGTCTTGGTATATCACGTAATGTAGGTGAAACACCGCTATTTCAGGTGCTATTTAATCATCAACAGACGTCTGATGCATCGATTGAATTGGTCTCTGGGGTTAATATTAAAAGCTGTGATCAGAAAGGCCGCCACGCCTTGTTTGATTTGGCCTTAGATATCAGAGAATCAACCCAAGCGCCTTGGGAACTTATTTTAACGTATGCTAAAGATCGATTTAAGGTAAGCACTGCGGAACAATTATTGAGTGGTTTTATTAAGTTTTTAGATGAAATTGTTGCACAGCCTACAATACCAGTAGGGCAACTTAGTTTAGTCAATCAGCAAACCATGGGTCTGCTGAATGATTTCTCGACGCAGGTTCACACTTGGGAGTATCAGCCATTACCTTCGCTTATTCAAAAGCAAGCTGAATTACGACCGAATGCAATCGCACTCGTGCATGGCGATGAACGTTTAAGTTATCAAGCATTGGAGCATCAAGCGAACCAACTTAGCCATTATTTGATTGAGCAAGGTGTTAGCGCTGACATGCCTGTCGGTGTCGCGTTTGAGCGTGGTAATACGATGTTAGTTGCTATGCTTGCTGTTCTTAAGGCTGGCGGCGCATTTTTGCCTTTGGATCCTGCTTATCCGAATGAGCGTTTAAGTTTTATGCTTGAAGATAGCGGTGTTGATTTATTACTTACTGATTCAACATTAACAGCACAAGTCCCTTGTCCTAATAGCATTAAATCTGTTTATCTCGATCAACAAATAATGGGTAGTTATTCGACTGATGTCCCCGATGTCGAATTCCATCAGCAGCAATTAGCCTATCTTATTTACACCTCTGGCTCGACGGGAAAGCCTAAGGGTGTTGCGTTAACACATGCAGGATTAAGCATGCATGTGCAAACCATTGGTGAACGCTATGGCATGACACCAGATGATGTAGAGCTACACTTTGCCTCAATAAGTTTTGATGGTGCAGTAGAGCGTTGGGCTGTGCCATTGGCATTTGGCTCTCGTTTAGTGATTCGTGATCAGGCGTTATGGAGTGCAGAAAAAACCTGCGATGTACTTGTACAAGAAGGGGTAACCATTGCGTGTTTCCCGCCAAGTTATGTGGGTCCGTTATTAGATTGGATCAGCTACAGTAAGCCGAATTTAAAAGTACGCTCTTGGACATTAGGTGGAGAAGCGTTTACGCGTGAAACTTACGACCGGTTACAGCAGGTATTGAAACCACAACGCATTATTAATGGTTATGGCCCAACGGAGACAGTGGTTACTCCAATGATATGGGAGGCATATGCAGAGACTGAATTAAGTAGTGCATATGCGCCGATTGGTACTGCAGTGGGAGAGCGACGCTTATACATTTTAGATCCTCAACTCAATCGAGTCCCGCTCGGGATGTCGGGTGAACTATATATAGGTGCTGAAGTGGGGTTGGCACGTGGTTATCATGGTCGTGCGGATCTGACCGCGGAGCGATTCTTACCTGACCCGTATGGTGCTGCGGGAGAGCGTATGTACCGAACGGGTGATTTAGTGCGTTGGCGTGACGACGGCGTTATGGAATATTTAGGCCGCATAGACCAGCAGATCAAAATACGTGGTTTCAGGGTCGAATTAGGTGAAATAGAATCAAAACTGCAGTTGCTGAGTGGCGCAGAGCATTGGGCTGTTGTCGCTCATGAGGCACCGGGCGGTAAACGTTTGGTTGGTTATTTACAGCAAACAGACAAAGCGCAAATAACCGAATTCAATGAAGATGTATTATTACAACGCCTTGCCGCTGACTTGCCTGATTATATGGTACCAGCGACATTGGTGGTATTAGCTAAATTACCCTAACACCCGCGGGTAAAATCGACAGACAGAATTTATTAGCACCCAATTGGAATGAATTAGACGATGCTTCATACATAGCGCCAGAAGGTGAAACAGAAGCGTTACTGAGTCAGTTATGGAAAACCTTGTTAGGTGTTGAATTAGTCGGGCGTGAGAGTAACTTCTTTGCATTAGGTGGTGATTCAATTTTAGCATTGCAGCTTGTCAGTCATGTACGTCAAGCCGGGTTATTATTAACGCCAAAAGATATTTTCGAACAGCCAGTTCTTAAACAGCTTGCAGCTTTGTTGCAAGAAATCACCGAACAGAAGGCACAGTTATTACCGACGTCTGAATTTGCATTAATGCCAATTCAACAACATTTTTTCTCACAACAACCAGCAGAACCGTCTCACTGGAACCAGCATGTTTGTGTTGAGTTAAAGCAAGATATGAATGTTGATGCGTTAGCTAAATCATTACATTCTGTTGTTGCCCATCATCCCGCACTTCGTCTTAAATTTAGTCATGGAAATAAAGGGTGGGTACAGCAATATACTGATGTTATTTCATCTGATTTATTATGGAACTGTAAGATCGATGATGATGCTGAATTTTCTGTATTAGCATTAGAACTACAGCAAAGTTTGAACATTTATAAAGGTGATTTGCTACGTGCTGCGCTAATAAAACAGCCACAAAAAGCGGACCGACTATTACTGGTTATTCATCACCTTGCTATAGATGGTTTTTCATGGCGAATATTGTTTGATGATTTATGGTCGGCTTATCAACAGCTCAGTACTATGCAAGAAATACAATTGCCTGCTGTGTCAGCAAATTATAATCAAGTCATTGAGCAACTGAATATTTGGACTCGAACCTTAGATATGCAACAGCAGCGTGAATATTGGTTTGCACAAGGGTCATCTTCATCTCTACCTCTTCCGATTTATAAGAATAGACGAACGGTAAGTGTCAAATTAGGTATTGAAGATACACAAATATTATTGCGTAAAACCGTCGGTCAATTAAATGTACCAACACCAAACCTATTAATTACCAGCTTAGTGCAAACGTTAGCATCGGTGGATAAACCAGATCTACATTTATATTTGGAAGGGCATGGTCGAGAAGAAAGCGTATTTGGTGCGCTTGATTTAAGCCGAACAATGGGTTGGATGACGAGTCTTTATCCGATTAAATTAAGTTGGTCTGCATATGCTGAGACTTGTCTAGAGTCGATAACTCAGCGCTTGAATGAGGCTCAACAAGATGGCGGTATTGGTTACGGTGCCGTGATGTCTTATGAATCTTCAAAGATCTCGGTTAATGCGGATATCACATTTAATTATTTAGGTCAGTATGTCGATAATGGTTTTTCACATTGGTGTAAACCGATTGTTGCTGGTGGCCCTCCACAATCTGATTTAAACCCAATGCTTACCCCGTTAGTTATTAATGCACAAATTACGGAAGGGCAATTAAGTTTAGATTGGGAATATGCACATACACACCATACTGAAAATGAAGTGACCCAGTGGGCGAATGACTTTGTCGTTAATTTACAAAAATGGCTAGGCCGTATCGGTAACAATACTGAGATTAAGGCAGATCTACGCCTATTAGAACCACTCAATCAACCTTGTGGTACTGAACCTGCTATTTTTTGTATTCATCCCGTTACGGGAAGAACGACAGGGTATCAATTGTTAGCTGAAAGATTAGCAGGTAAGCGCCATCTAATTGGTATCCAGTCACGGAGTTTTATTGACGATGGTTGGTTTGATGCATCTTTATCGGCGATGGCCGAGAGCTATTATCAAACGATTAAGTCGGTACAAAATGAAGGTCCTTATTATTTACTTGGTTGGTCTTTAGGCGGCGCGCTGTGTTTGGAAGTTGCAGCTAAGTTAGAAGCGAATAAACAGGACGTTGCTTTTATTGGATTACTTGATTGTTATGTACCTGGATTTGAGGTTGCTGACGATCAATGGGACTCACCTAAAGCGCAACAAAAACTGATGGAACATTTAAGTTTATTACTCTCCCCATTAAGTCAGTATCAGTCTCAGCAATGTCTTAAATTATTAAATGAAAGTAGTCCTGAACTGTGGCCTTCTCAGTTTGATATGTGGTTATCGACAATGCCTGTTTCTCGCCATATGGCAGAAAATGCACAGCAAGTCTTGTTTAGTTGGGCCATTGAGCAGCACATGAGAGCAATCTGTGCTGGCTATCAACTTGCTAGCGTGGATAGAAAAGTTGAAAGTTGGTGGGCTGCTAATCCTGAGGGGAGAGCTCAGCAGTTAAGCTCGGGACTAGAAAGTATTAACTCGCTAGAGTCTAAAAAAATTGTAAATAGCGATCATTTAGGCATTGTTCGAAATGAAGGCGTTATATCAGATTTAACTGTTCGTTTATTGAATCAGTAAACGGCGGTCATTTTAAAAGGTTAAACCTAACCTTTTAACGGATTGATAATCATTATCAATATTATAATCATATGTATTGGAGTATTTATGTTGTTTAAAAACCAGCGGATGGACGCATTTGTTAGCCATAAATTTGTAAAAAAATCTTTGGCTACAGCTGTAATAATGGGATTAATGGTAAATTCTGTATCAGCAAATACGAATGAAAATTCGGAAGAAGAAATTGTTGTTACTGCAGAATTTAGTAATCCAATTGGCCCCGATTTTGGTTATGTTGGTGAAAATAGCATGACAGCAACCAAAACGGATATGCCAATAAGCAAAACGCCAAGAGCAGTATCTGTTGTGACAAGAGAACAGATGGATGATCGAGCGTCTGTGAGTGTGGCTGATGCTTTGCAATATACCCCGAGTATTCAGGCCAATTTTTATGGTGAAGATAACAAGCAAGATTGGTTTGTTATTCGTGGTTTTAATCAGGCTAATGATGGTTTGTATCAAGACGGAACGAGAGTCGATTCGTCAAGCTTTTATAGCTATCAAGTCGACCCGTTTGGCTTAGAACGTGTTGAGATATTACGTGGTCCAGCATCGGTATTGTACGGACAAAACCCTCCAGGCGGTGTGATTAATGTGATTAGTAAACGACCTCAACATGGTGGTAGTTTTGGCTTCGTATCGGTGGATTATGGCACCAATGATCGTCAGCAATTAAGCCTGGATCTTGGCAGTGATATCACTGATGACATCGCTTGGCGTTTAGTTGCTTTAGGTCGTAAAAATGGCACTGATGTTGACAATGTTGAAGCTGAACGAATCTATCTTGCCCCATCAGTGAGTGTTAACTTTAGTGACAATACTAACCTAACGGTACTTGCGAGTTATCAGAAAGACGACTCAGACCCTTATTTACAGTTTTTACCGATGGAAGGGTCATTAACTGAAAATGAGAATGGCTTCATTGGTGATGATGTTGCTATTGGTAACCCTGGTTATGAAAAATTTGAGCGTACTCAAGCTGCATTAGGTTATGAATTTAGTCATAAGTTTAATGAGTCAGTTCAGTTTGCTCAATCTGTGCGTTATAGCCAATTAGATATTGATTTAAAACAGATGTATGCACTTGGTTATGCTCAAGATTTTGGTCTGGAAGCAACAAGAACCAATATCGTACGAGGCTTATCAAGTGAAGAGGGGAAATCGAAAAGTTTTTCTGCGGATAATCGCTTAATTTATAAGTTTAATACGGGTAAATTAGAGCACACATTATTATCTGGTATTGATTATCGCTGGCTTGATATAAAAGGGCAAAGCTTTGGTGGTCGCGTTCTCGTCGCTGACGGAAATACGCCGATTAAAGTTCCAACCCCATATCCAGGTATATATCTTGATACTTATAATCCACTATTCAATCCGTACAATCCGAGTTATACAGACAATGTTACTTTATTAAATGGGACTACTTTCCAACCTGTAACAGATGCAGACCGTGAAACGAAAACAAGTGAAAAGCATCAACTGGGTGGTTATTTACAAGAGCATATGTTGATTAATGATAGAGTTGCTATCACGTTAGGTGTTCGTTTTGATGATACAAAATCTACCTTTGAAAATAAATCAACCAGTGCAAAGCAAGTAGTTAGTAACCAAGAGTGGACGAAAAGTGCAGGGGTGGCTTATATCTTTGAGAATGGATTAACGCCATATGCTAATTATGCCGAACACTTCCAACCGGTTCTTAAATTGGACAAAAATGGAAATTCAGCTCTACCAGAGAGCGGAGAACAATTTGAAATTGGTCTGAAATATTTACCACAATCTTTCGATGGTTCCTTTAATGCGGCGTTGTTCCAAATCAACAAAGAGAATATGGCGACCTCGGATGCAGCTGGTAATTTACTTCAAATTGGTGAAGTTGAAAATAAAGGTATTGAGTTAGAAGCCGTTGCTAATGTGACTTCGGGGCTAAGTTTAGTTGCTAATGCAACTTTCATGGACTCAGAAATTGTTAAAGATAATGATGCCTCTAAGGTGGGTAACCGTCCAATGCAGGTCGCGAATACACTTGCATCAGCTTGGGCTAACTATCGTTTCTTTGGTAACAGCCTAGAAGGTTTAGCGATTGGTGTTGGTGGCCGTTATGTTGGCGAAACTTATGCTGACGATACTGAAACAACAAAGGTAGCTGATTTTACGTTAATGGATGCAACGGTGAGTTACACCATTAACAATATGAAGATCCAAATTGCAGCTAAAAATCTTATGGATAAAGAGTATGTGTCAACTTGTGGTTATGGTAATTGTTTCTATGGTAATGGCCGTAATATGATTGCGAGCCTTAGCTATGCTTGGTAATTCTACCATTGAGTATCCGCAGCCTTCAGGGCTGCGGGTAACACTTGCTACACATAATCACTGGCAAGTTTACCAACAAGACCACGTTATATTCAGCGGCATTCTTATATCGCCGACTAAGTTTCAATTAAATAGAGAACATTTACAGGGGGCGTTATTGCTGCCTGTGTGTCATGCGATATTCAGTACTATCCCTACGCTTGAATGTATTAGTTTAGAGGCCGAAAATCCTTTGGTTAATACTGATTACATGCAAAGAACGTCGGATGGGGAATATTTGTTATTTAAGCCGATGTTATGGCAGTTAGGTGAGTTGTGGTTAGCACAACCTGAATCGAAGCCATTTCCACATATGCAAGTACTTGATAGTGCTGGTTATCACCCATTACGAGCGCACCCACTGACTGGCGACCTATATCACCGATATATTCCAGAGTTAAAGTCGTGGATAAAGTTGCGAACACTTGATATCGACAGAGATCTAGCGCTTTTTAACCGCTGGCAAAATGATGAGCGTGTTGCGGCTTTCTGGGAACAAAAAGGAACATTAGATGAACATCGGGATTATTTGCAAGCACAGCTAAACGATCCTAAAAATCAAATAATCATCGCTTCTTTTGACGAACAACCATTTGCTTATTTTGAAGTGTATTGGACCAAAGAAGATCGGATCGCGCCTTATTATACTGCTGGTGATTATGATCGTGGTATTCACATGCTTGTTGGAGAGGATAAACATCGAGGTCCGCATAAAGTATCAGCTTGGTTAAGCTCGTTGTGCCATTACATTTATTTATCTGATCCCCGTACATTGAGAATCGTCAGTGAACCGAGAGCAGATAATGAAAAAATGATTAATTATTTACAACAACAGCATTTCTCTAAGCAAAAAGAATTTTTATTTTCGCATAAACGAGCAGCATTGATGCTGCAGTTTAGAGACAGTTTTTTTACTCAGTTTAAATAAACATAAAAGTATATAAATTAAATGGCAATTGATTGTAATGCATAAAATGCATTACAAGGAGTGAGGTAAGATATGTTAAATAAAGCAACAATATACGATGTAATTGGCATAGGTTTTGGTCCCGCTAATTTAGCTGTGGCAATCGCAATGCAAGAGTCATCGGTAAATGAACAAAGCATGAGCTACTGTTTTTTAGAAAAGAAACCAGTATTTGAATGGCATGGCGGCATGTTGCTAGATGGCACAAGAATGCAGATATCTTTTTTGAAAGATTTAGTTACACAGCGTAATCCGTTAAGCCATTATACTTTTGTGAATTATTTACATCAGCATAATCGATTAAATTCATTTATTAACCTCAGCTCGTATTCACCTAGCCGAATAGAATTTAATGACTATTTATCTTGGGCTGCGAGCCATTTTTCAGAACATGTAGATTACGGTGCTAATGTTGTTGCCGTTGAACCTGTTGAAGTTGAAGGTGAAGTTGATATTGTTAAGGTTGTATCGTTAAATGCCCAAGGTATTGAAGATATTCGTTATACTCGGAATCTAATTGTTGGTGTTGGAGGCGCAGCTAAATTACCGGACCAATTTTTAGAGCACCGTAGTGATAAAGTCATCCATTCTTCAGGGTATAAAATCTGGCGGAAGACGTTTAAAACCGAAAATAATAAGCCTAAAGTTGCTATTGTTGGCGCAGGGCAAAGTGCCGCAGAAATTTTTGTTGAATTATGTAACGACTATCCTGATGGTGAAATTAATCTGGTTAATAGAGGGCGGGCGATTTATCCCGCAGATGATAGTCCATTTGTAAATGAGATATTTAATCCTGAGTTTACAGATGAAATTTATTCGTATGCACCTGAGGAACGTGATTCAGTGATCCAAAGGTACAGTGGTACTAATTATTCGGTTGTCGATAAACCAGAAATTGAAGCGATTTATGAGCGATTATACTTACAGGAAGTGACAGGTAAAGGTGAACATAAATATTTACCTTTACATGAGATATCTGAAGTCGCAATAGCTAAAAACCATGTCGCAATGAGGCTTCATAATACTTCTACACAAACTAAAGTTTGGCATGATTATGATGCTATTGTACTTGCTACTGGTTACCATTATAACAGTTTTAAT
Source organism: Moritella viscosa (assembly GCA_000953735.1). Taxonomy (NCBI): domain Bacteria; kingdom Pseudomonadati; phylum Pseudomonadota; class Gammaproteobacteria; order Alteromonadales; family Moritellaceae; genus Moritella; species Moritella viscosa. Next base: position 755,219 of record LN554852.1, read on the forward strand.
ACATTGCTTGATGAGTTAAAGCCGTGGATGTATATGGATAATGTGGAACGTTGCTACCGTATTCCTCTAAAAGATGGGTGTAATGTAAATGTATTTTTACAAGGTTGCTGTGAATCGACGCATGGTTTAAGTGATACCTTATTGTCGATATTAGCGGTCAGGTCCCAAGAAATTGTGAATTGTTTAGTGGAAAGAATCTCCGAATCTAAAAACAATGTTTGTGTTTAGATTAGGGTGATATTTTGAGTCTTCCTATATTAGCTCCCCTTTTCCAGGGGGAGTTTAAACAATACGCGAATATATTTCGTTTTCCGGCGGGTAATAATACCTCATTGCCGGCCTCGGTTTTATTAGAGCCTAGTTTTGTTAAGGAACAATTGGAGCTATTTAGACCTGATTGTGACGCGACCTTACATGCAGAGGTTCTATCTGAATGGAGCAAATATTATTTCATCCGTATTTTAGCACCTGTTATCGTTGCTAATGTGTTACTAAGACATGCGTTACCTGTGTGTTTATCTGAGCTTGAATTAATTTTTGGCAACGATGGGACAGTCCATGGTTTTGTAGTTGAAGAACAAGGGACCACTATTACAACGACTGATGTGAGCCGTTATGAGAGTTTAGTCGAATATAACTTAAAACCACTAATCGAGTCATGGGCATTACATTTTTCAGTACCAATTAAGATTCTATGGGTTAATGCCGCCAGATATATCAATTGGATTAATGTTCAACTCGAACTGGCGGGGATGGATGGAGAGATATGTAAAGCAGTAAATCAATTATTAGAACATCGATATATTAATGACAAGATAAATCCGATGTTTGGATGTTATCGCTTAAAGCGAATAGCAGGTAAGCCTGTACAAATAAGGCGTAATTGCTGTTTGCGTTATCGGTTACCGATGACAGAGCTTTGTGATGACTGCCCAAGATTACTTGAACCCAAATAATATATTCAAGTAATCGACAGCCATCCTTGGCTACTAACCATGATCAGATCTTAGCAAGTGATGTTGGGTAGTTTCTATCGTGAGCAATCTCACAAGCAAGTTTGTTGATATCACTTTCAGATAAAGCGGTGAAATTGGCATTTACATTACGGCACTCTGTTAATTGCTCATGTGAGTAATCAAATAGTTTATGTATAATTTGATCTGCTACTGTGAGTGCTGACGATGCTTTAACTATTTCGGCTCTAGCATATTGCTGCCCTTCAAAAGAGACGTCATAAGCGCGTAGAGATACATCATTACCTGGTATTTGTTGCGCGCCAAATAATGGCCTTCCTGCGGTTTTTGCGTTGTTAAAGCTAGGGATAAAATGACTGATATGGTGAATAGCTTTTTGCGTACGGCTATCAGACTCTTCTTTATCCCAACCTTGGACTAGCTTGTTGATGAAGCTTTTATCTAGTTTAGGTTGGGCACTGTCATTGGTACTCTTAGCTAAGCCATTTTTAAATAACGTGATCTCTTCAGTCATTCCGTGTAATTGGAAATAGCCATCAGGGTAAGGTGTTAATTGCGCCATACCTTCAGGTGTCCCTCGTTCGCCGTGAAAGACAACTTCTGGCCAGCGTTCACTTTGTTCCCAATGCGTAATGTAGGCAGCCTTAAATTCAACCATTCGTTCTTTTGGTGTATCTGCCATGTCATCAATAACACCAGTTCTATAACCACAAGCATTAATTAAATAATCAACTTCGGTTGTTGTCTGTTTATCGTTTTCAGCATGTGTGATTAACCAGGTCTTATCCGCAGTGTAAGCAACGTTTATCACTTTGTTGTTAACCAATAAGTTGCAAGACTTTGAGGCATTCAAACTAAGTTCTGTACTTGCTGCGATACGGAATAAACTTAAACCGTACTCTTGAACCATCAATAATGGAAATTTAACTGAATCGAGATCAAGTGTTTTGGCAAGCGGGATCATCCAGTCGGAGAATTGCGCTATCTCAGACGGTTGTGATTCTTTTTTTAATCGTTCGAGATCATGGCGGGTAAACATTTGATAATAATCGTCGGGATCACCGAGTACTTTATTGCTTTCATCAGCTTGAATTAACGCTTTGTAACGTTGAGTTAACAATTTAAGTCGTGGTAATAATGTTTCTATATTACTTTCATCGCGTTGAGGGATTGCAATTACGGTTGGACGCTTATTAATGCAATGCGGATAGATCTTCATTGTCGCGATTGACTGTTCTAATAACGTAAGGCATTGCTCGTCGGAAATATCAGGGTAAAGATTGCCGCCAGCATGTAAATGACATACCGGAGGGCCATTGACTAAGCTAACCCCTTCTTCAAATAAGGTTACATTTATGTCTAATCCAGCCAAACGTAATGCGATTGTACTACCGGCGATACCACCGCCGATAACCGCAATGCGTTTTGATTTTAAAGTAGACGGTACGTTATTAATCATTCTCTTCGCAACGTATAAATAATTAGATAATTTATTATGCCAATTATTTATACCTGAATGAAACTTATTTTTAGTTAAAGTGTATTTATACTAAGCAAATAGCGAAGATATTTGTGTATTAGCAGGTACTTTATCCCGTTGCTAACCAGATCCCCACAAATACCATCAACGAACCAGCAATTTTATTGAGTAAGCGGACATTATTACCTTTTTGTAAAAAGAGACGTAGTGTTTGTCCACCACTCGCATACATTAATAAACAGCTGAACTCGGTAATAAGAATAATTCCAACGAGTACTGACAGTTGTGGTGTTAATGCTTGGGTAGGATTAATAAAAGGCGGCAATAGCGAGATCATAAATACCCAACCTTTTGGGTTTGCTATTGCTGTCACAAAACCTTGGCTAGCTAATTGAATTGGCTTCATTGTAGTTTCAGGATCTGGGTTATCAGAAATAGCGAGTTTACCCTTTGAACGCCACATTTGAATACCAAGGTAAATAAGGTAACTACCACCAAGGTATTTGAGAGCTGAAAATGCGTTTGGGTATTTTAACATTATTGTTGCTACGCCAATAACAGCTAAAATGGCAACTAAACCCACGCCGAGTAATTCTCCCCACATCATGTGAAGGCTGCGCTTTACGCCAATTGTCATGCCTAATGTCATCGATAATGTCATACACATACCTGGCGTAATAGAAACGAAGAAAAAGGTAGGGATAAAAAGTGCTATAAGTTGTAAATCAATGATGGGCATTAGGTAAACTTAGTTATTAGGGTTGCGCTTGATAATATCATCATCAGCTTTCGATATTCTATTGTTGAATGAATATAAATTAGCCATTTTTAACTTTAGGAACTTAATCAAGCGATTCATTTTTAAATTTAGCCAAGTATAGGTTTAAAAATTAATCCTTAAGCCTATACTTATCAATCACAGCAATTGTATTTAGAATTTAGACTGGAATGACGCTTTAATGATAAAATTTATTACCTCTCCGCAAGACATGCGCTTATCTGATGTTGAAACTGCACAATATGATCAAATCGTAGATTATGTTACTGAAATAAGCTTAAACTTAATGGCTGTTAAAGTGACGAACCGACCTGAAGATTTTCTTGGCTGGTGTAATGAATTATACAATTACGCGCGTTACGGCATTAATATGGAATTGCTTGATGCAAAGCATGAAAAACCGTTACAAAAATTATTGCAGTTATTAGAAAAGTCGATCACTTGCCGTCAGGTTAAAACATCACGTATAACACCTTGGCCTTTTCTAAAAAACTTCATGCTTGATCAAACTGATCGCCAAGCATTAGGTGAACGTCTTCGCTTACTAAACTATATCAGCTCATTACGTATAAGCACGTTAGCAGATATGTCTGATCTTGAACGTCTCGCATTTGCTGGCAAACATTTAGCTGCGCACGAACCTGCGAAGTTTGATTTTGATGTTGAATTATTTGGCAGTACTCGTGGTTCAAAAGGTTTCCACGAATTGTTGCAACATACCCCATCCCTTCTTGATGACGCTTTAGCGGCGATCCCGTTAGAAGGCGAAGTGAGCGAAGCGGATTATAAAGAGTTTGTAAAATGTTATACAGCGGCTTTTGCTACCTTAGATAAAGGCAAAGCAGGTTTATTTGTTGCGACTCGTTTATTGGCAATGCGCCGACCTGATGTATTCATGGTATTAACAGCATCAAAAGTAGATGCACTTTGCCAAGGTTTTGGTCTTGTTAAACTAAATGCAACAGACTTTACACGTTACTGGGTTGATATCATTGAAGCGATTCATCGCCAACCATGGTTTAAATCGGCACAGCCAGAAGATGCAACGGAACTTGAGCTATGGAATAACCGTGTCGTGTTATTTGATCTGTTCTTTTTTGTGGATAAAGATTTCGCTGCTAAATCAAATTATTTAAAATTGAAAAATAAGCCAATGGTTGTTCGTAGTACAGCGGGTGGCCGTACTCGTACAGCGGGTGCTGTTCGTCAAAAGCGTACTAAAGAAAGCGCAACAGAAGCGGTAGAGCGTTTACTTGCAGAACCAGGGTTACCTGCTTACTTACAAGGTAAACGAGACTCTATGATTATTGAAGTTGAAAAAGGTAAAAGTGCAACAGAAGTAATGCTGTTAATTAGAGCAATCTTTGGTTAGTGCTTATTGAAATTTTAGTTATTAACGATTAAATCATAGAAATAAAAAAGGCTTCATTATGAAGCCTTTTTAGTATTTATTGTTTATTAAAGGCTAATTAGACCTACAGCTTGCAAGAATACAATTGCAATTGCCACTGGTGATAAATAACGTAGACAGAAGAGCACAGCTTTATAAGCACCTTCTGATAAACCAAACTCTTCACGAGTGATTTTTTCATTTACTACCCAGCCGACTAATACTGCTGTGAATAGGCCTGCAAGTGGTAACATGATATTTGCTGTCAGTTTATCTAAAGCATCAAAGTAGCTTAGCCCCATAACAACATCTTGAGCCCAAGGTGCACCACTGAGTGAGAACACAGTTAGTAGTGATAGACCCCAAATAGTACAGCCTGCTACGATTGTTGCTTTAGCACGGCTCAAACCAAGACGTTCATTTAAGTAGGCTACTGGTGATTCAAGTAGTGCGATCACAGATGTGAAAGCAGCGAATGTTACCATGATGAAGAATAGCGTACCAAACAGTGTTCCTAGAGGCATTTGACCAAACGCGATAGGTAATGAAACGAATAGTAGACCAGGACCTGCAGAAGGCTCCATACCGTTAGCAAATACGATTGGGAAGATAGCCATACCTGCGATAAGTGCTACCGCTGTATCCATGATCGCGATCCAGATCGATGTTCTTGCGATTGATGTGCCTTCAGGCATGTATGCACCGTAAACCATCATGATGCCTGATGATAAACTTAGAGTGAAGAATGCATGACCTAGTGCAGTTAGCACACCATCAATTGATAGCTTAGAGAAATCTGGCGAGAACATGAATTGTGCTGCTTCACCAAAATTGCCGGTTGCCGCTGCGTAAACCATGATGATCGTTAATAAGATTAGCAGTAGGGGCATTAGGTAGGTAACGGCTTTTTCTAAACCTGCATTAACACCACGAATTAATACTAACATTGCAGCGACAATTGTAATTGAAGACCATAAAATTAGTTGGGTGGTATCAGTAATTAAACCTGTGAATAGCGCACCAATTTCATCTTTATGAGAAACTTCAGAACCTGCTGTTGCAAGGAAGTCGCCGCTCATGCCAAAGAAGATGTAAGCTGCTGCCCAACCTGCAATAACGATATAGAAACTTAAAATTAATGAACCTGCGATAACACCCGACGCCCCCAGTAGAGACCAGATGCTTGAACCGCCAGACTCTTTTGCAACTGTCGCTGAAGCATTTGCTGGTGACGTACGAGCTCGTTTACCAATCATTACTTCTGCCATCATGACAGGAATACCGATTAGTAGAATACAAAACAGGTAGACAAGAACGAACGCTCCACCACCATTTTCACCCATGATGTAGGGGAATTTCCAAAGATTACCTAAACCTACAGCCGCGCCTGCTGCTGCAAGTACGTATTTAAATTCGCTAGACCAGCGACTGTCAATTGTTGTGCTTGTTGTCATTTTCCCATCCTGGGTTATGTATATGGTTATGTACATACTAATAACATATTAAAAACACCGATATAAGTGCTTTAATCAGATGATAACTCTAAAATGCTTGTTATTTGTTTACTTAAACCTTTGAATTATTCACTTGATAGTTTTATGTGTCACTAAATAATCTAAGTGTGGAATTAAATGCTTATATTTCGAGTGTGTGCTGTATATTGCAGTTTTTTGCTACATTTGTGTGAACGAACTGTTGGTTGTTTGTTTTTTATTCTAAAGTTCGTAAGGTGAAATTTGGGGAGTGAGCGGGAGAGCAATGAAGCTGAATTAGTGCCCTAACTTAGCTTCATTGCGATTTTTAAACTTATTATATGAAGATCGAATTAAGCTGTTGTAGCTACCTTCGATAATGTTTTAGCTAAGTTTTTGATATAAGTATTTGTTAATGTTTCAAATTCAACTTTAACAACTGGCTTCAAACCGATACCAGCCAGACTTGGTAGTGGAATTGTAATCACAGCATCTGTTAATAAGTTAATATCACATCCAGTACTGGTCTCTGTTATGATCCATTTACCAGATACTTGTGCACTATTATTAGCCGTTTCACGAGGTTCCCAAACAATGGATTTACTCGCAGCATCACAGGTATATTCGCATGCATAAATTGTTTGAAGTTGAATCGGACCTAGACCAATTTTTTTCATTTCCCAGCGGTAAGTGTTTGCAGCTTCTTCGATCAAATGTTCTAGATCTGGAAAATGGCTGGTTGAAGCCGGAACGTCAGCTAAAAGCTTATAAACGGTATCTATATCTGCAGGTACTGTAAATTTTTTATTTAGTTGAATTTTTACGTCGAAAGCCATTTCAAATGATCCTTTATTTAATAATAGTGTTAATTATTCTAGGCTTAACGCGCTAGATGTATAATTCTGCCGCTTACATTGCACCAGATGAATATTGTTGTCAATAATGAACTATCAATTTTGAGGTATATATTGTGGCGGTATTTATCTTCAAATATTGTCAGTTAAATACGCCTACATATACCTTTAGCCGGGGTGATTATAAGTTACACAAGACTATATAAAGCTGCATAATGACTATCATGCTTGTTTTGTATAAGGTAGCGATTCAAATTGATATGTATCATTGAGTAAATCAGTCAGATAATATTGATCTAGTGTTTTTAGGAAAGCTTCAATGCCTGTTTCTAGTACTTTTTTTAATTGATAAATTGGTACAATGTCGCTGTCACTTGCGTTGGCATCGATACCTTTTAAATTATTTTCTAGCGCTCGGACTAGCTGACCAATATTTATTTCTGATGCGGGTTTTGCTAACCATATACCGCCATTTTTACCTCTCGATGATTCTATATAGTTGAGAGCTGACAGGTGTGCTATGACTTTAGCAATATGGTTTCGTGATGCGTCATACACATTAGCTACTTCCGCAGAACTTGAGCGTTGTCCTTTTGGAAGAGTGGATAAATACATGAGTGTGCGTATGCCAAAATCTGTATAAGTCGTTATCTTCACTTTAGTCACCATTGCAAATGTTATCGTAAGTTAATTATGCGCAAATTACTCTAGAAATTTATACCAACTCTTTTTCTGCTTTTATCATTATGACGTCTTCACCATATTCTTGAAGAAAACGTTTAAACCCTTCGAGTAATTCTCTTGGATGACTAAACTGGCAGTAAGTAACTGGATAATCTTGATCTAATTCTTTTAAAAGTGGGCTTTTGATTGGTGCTCCTCGCCAGACTGCAAAAAAAACTGGCTTCGGATGGATGGAGCTTAAATTATAAGAAAGTTCATAAGCATCGCTATCATTAGATGATGTGTGGATATAAAGCAACGCATCAACAACCGATAATAAACGTAAACGGTAATGACGATAATTAGCAGGTGTGAAAATGATCCCTGTTTGTCGCTGAAAAGCTTGCTGGTAATCACCTTGTTCTTCACTTAGATTGAAAGGAAGGAATTCAAGACCGTCGATATTATGCTGTAAAAAAGTAATCACATTATCTAAAATCTTCAAGTGGTCTTTATGAATATCCCCCACATCTTGTTTGACTAACAGTTTCATTTTTATTCCCTTTCCTGACGATCGTTAAAAATCGGTTGTTAGGAATACTGTTATACACGGAACTATTAGAATTATTAATCAAGAGCTTGAGATATTTTAGCCTAGATTTAAGATTGATTAAAAAGTATTAAAAAATTAAAATCTAGGCTCATGTATTCGGCTTGTTTATTCGATAGGATAGAGTTTATCAAGTGCGATAGATAACCCATTTTCAGTGACAATACGTACATGATCACGACGTAGTTTCCTTGGTTCATTAACACCGCATGAATGAGCGATTAGACCAACACCGTAATGAATGTATTTGTTATAATTTGCAACCCGCAGTGCTTTATCTTGAACATCTAATCCTTCTTGCAGTTTTGGGTTGTGGGTTGTGATACCTGTTGGGCAAGTATTCTTATTACATTGTAATGCTTGAATACAACCTAGCGCGAACATGTTTCCACGTGCGGAAACAATAAAATCGGCGCCGACGGCTAATGCCCAAGCGACTTTTGATGGGGTGATCAGTTTTCCTGACGCGATGACTTTAATTTGGTCTCGTAAATTGTATTTTTCCAGCATATTAACAAGTAAAGGTAAGCTTTCTTTTAGAGGTAAACCCACATAATCCATGAGTGGTTGTGGCGCTGCGCCTGTACCACCATCTGCACTGTCTAACGTCATAAAATTGGGCGCTGACTCGGGACCACGTTCGATTATTTCTGTTAATAATTCTGCTATCCATTGAGTATGACCTAATACAAATTTAAACCCGACTGGCTTACCTGTTACTTGGCGAATACGTGCGACCATATCCAGTATATCACCAACATTTTTTACTTCTGGATGAGCGTTTGGACTGATGGAGTCTTCACCGACGGGAATACCTCGAATTTTTGCTATTTCTAGTGTGACCTTTTTACCGGGTAATATGCCTCCCTTACCTGGTTTAGCCCCTTGGCTTAGTTTTATTTCAAACATTTTAACTTGTTCTATTTCGGCAATTGATTTTAATTTTTCATCACTTAAATGACCGTATTTATCTCGCACGCCATATTTTGCTGTGCCTATTTGATAAACGAGATCGGCACCGCCGGCAAGATGATGAACGGATAGGCCGCCTTCACCCGTATTTAACCAGCAACCGGCTTCTTTTGCACCATAGGATAATGCTAATACAGCAGGTCTTGAAATAGCACCATAACTCATGGCCGAAATATTAAAGACTGAATTTGTTACGTATGGATATGGGCAATTGGGACCCAAGGTAATAGTTTGTGGGGCGATCGCATCTTCGGCTAATGTTGGAAAGGCACAATTCATAAACATGATAGTACCTACTTGATTGAGATTACGTGTCGAGCCAAACGCGAGGGTGCGGTCAACATTTTTTGCCGCGCGATAAACCCAAGACCGTTCAGCTCGGTTGAAAGGCATTTCTTCACGATCTTGTGCAAAAAAATACTGACGGAAGAATTCTCCTTGTTTTTCAAATAGGTATCGAAATCGTCCGATGACTGGATAGTTATGGCGAATAGCCTGTTTAGTTTGTCTTTTATCTACGATATACATGTAGATAACACTAATTATTCCACCGAAGAGGAGTAAAATGAATAGCCCTGTCATAATATCAAGGCCGAACAGTAGCATGTCAATTTGTGATTTAAATTCCGGTTGCATAGGTAATACCTTTATTGAACTCTCCCCTTAAGTTAAGAATACAATAAGGGAGCTGCACAACTAATCACAATTCCATAATGACTTTATGGAGGCTAATGGACTATTTTGTAACGATATCTTTGGCTATTTTTTGTAGTAGGTAGGTTTCTCGCTCAATTGATAGGCCAGCTCTAGGGTGGCTAGCTATGACGTCAAGGTTATGTGCAATCGCATCGTGGATATTGATCCATAGCGCGCTAACGCCATTTTTTATTTCATTTTCTTCTAAGCGTGGTGTGCCTAATTGTTTGTTGGCATTACAAGTAAAGCAATAGGATAGCATTTGGATACTATCAAAGCCGTCTTTGTACCAAGGGCGAAGTTCTTCGTAACTACCGTAAGGTACTACGTTATGAATATTTTCGGCGCCTGTTTCTTCTTCAACTTCTCGGATTAAACCGGTAATGATGTCTTCATCGTCATGCAATCCGCCACCCGGTAAACTGTAATCATGGTAGCGCGCAGTGAAGATCAATAAGATCTCTTCACCTTGAGTAATAATGCCGCGTGTTGCGACCCGTTGGTCAGTATTTTTAGGTGCGGTTACATCTGGATGGATAGTAGAACGAAGGACGGGCATTTGGTTGATCATTATAAATGGCTCTTATGATTGTTTAACTTGCAGCTAAGATCGGTTTATTTCTACTGTTCTTAGCTATATCACTGTAATGCGTTTTTCGAATCTTGCATTCCATTGCGTAAATGCTGTATGTCATCACGCATTGGAACTCGAATTAGCCATATAGTAGCATATTCGTAAAAAAGACTCTGTAAAGGTGTTTACTTGTATTGATAACTAAATTATTAATTTGCTTAGAGTAATTAAACTTGATATTTCAGTGTGTAATGCTGTACCATTACGCCATTACAGTGTTAATGCGTAGTTTTTATATTATGATCAATGAATTACTTTTAGATATATCCAGTAAAGACGATATTTCACTGGTTCTGCCATTGCTGCTTTCGTCAGAAGAATTAAATGCTATTAATGCTCGTGTTTTGGTTTATAAAGAACTTTTACTTGGCGAGCGATCACAGCGTGAAATAGCGAAAATACACAATATTAGTATTGCCACTATTACTCGAGGTTCAAATAATTTGAAATCAATGAGTAATATTGAAAAAGAATTATTACAAACATTATTAATTAGGAAGTAGGTTTATGTCTGAAGTCATGACTGCAAATCAAGAAGTGCAGCCATCCTCACTTGGTGGTGTATTTATTATTACGGGTACAAGTATTGGTGCCGGTATGTTTTCATTACCAGTATTAACATCAAACATGTGGTTTGGTTGGGCAGTCCTATTTTTGTGTGTATCTTGGTTCTGTATGTACAGTTCAGCACTTTACTTACTTGAAGCGAACCAAAAATTTAAGCATGGTGTTAATTTTGATTCTATGACGAAGGCTTTATTACCAACATCATTACGCATGTTGAATGGTTTGTCGGTGATGTTTGTCAGTTATATCTTAGTATATGCCTATATTTCGGGTGGTGGCTCGATGTTGGGGCACAGCTTGCAATCGGGTTTAGATATTGAGATTGATCAGTCTGTCGCTAGTTTTATTTTTGCGGTATTACTGGGCTTGATTGTTAGCTTTAGTACTAAAGCGGTTGATCGTTTTACTTCTGCAATGTTAGGTGGGATGGTGATTACTTTTAGCATCGCTATTTTCAGCTTGCTTAGTGGAGCAAATTTTTCTTTATTACAACCATTTGCTGAGATGACAGAACGTTTACCTTATAGTTGGGCTGCAATACCTTCATTAATGGTGTGTTTTGGTTTTCATTCTAATATTCCAAGTCTGGTTAAATATTATAAAAAAGACAGCGCGAAAGTCGTTAATTCCATCCGTTACGGAAGTTTGTTAGCACTGACTATATATATCATCTGGCTGCTTGCGAGTTTTACTGTGATTGGTCGTGATGGATTTGCTTCTGTTATTGCCGAAGGTGGCAATATGGGGGCACTCGTTTCTGCGTTAGAGTCTACGGGATCAGGTGCTACATTAGCGATTACGTTACAACTATTTGCTAATTTTGCTGTAGCAACATCGTTTTTGGGTGTGGCATTAGGTTTATTTGATTTTCTTACTGATTTATTGAAACTTAATGATACCTTGTCTGGTCGTAGTAAAACGGCTTTAGTGACATTTGTACCGCCAATGATAGGCGGTGTGCTATTTCCAAATGGTTTTATCTACGCCATTGGTTATGCGGGCTTCGCTGCCGCTGTATTTGCTTTGTTTACACCTGTCGCACTCGCTTTTCAGGCGCGTAAGCATTTACCAACCACTGACTTTCTTGTTACTGGTGGTTATACACGTATGGCGGTTGTGATTATATTTGCCGTTTGTGTGGTTACCTTTCAAGTATTGTCTATGATGGGGATGCTAGCGTAAGTACGTTAATTAATAGTATGACCGCCGTTAATGAGTATGTTATTAACGGCGGGTTAGTTGATTATAAGTTAATTAAAATGTGATTAGGCTTAAGTTTTTGAAATTAATCTCTATTTGTATTATTTAGTGCTTTATTTTGTCACTTTTTTGAGATATGACACTATTTTGAAACAATAATGATATTAGTTTTGAATTAATTCTATTTTATTCAGTATAATAAGATATATTTTGATTATGTGATATGAACATGAATTATACCTTTTCTCGCGCGGCCATTATTTTTACCTTTGCCTTCTCTTTATCGGGCTGTTTTGATATTGCTGACACGCCAAAATTAAACTCTTCATGGGAAACTACTGGCTCAACATCAAGTAAGAGCGAGCAATTCGGTTTTATTAATGACTCTACAAGCACATGTCCTACCTTTTTAACGAATAACAGCACTGATATTGAACAGATTTCATTACCTGCTGAATTTAGTATTGTGGATTGGAATATTTATAAGCAACAGGGTGATGATTGGCGTTCAGAGTTAACTACATTAATTGAACAAAATGATTTGATCGTCTTACAAGAAGCTAAATTAAGCTTCTTGTTACATCAATTAATGCAGCAGTATGGGTTAAGTTGGACACAAGTTGAAGCTTTTAGTATTTATAAGCAGTCGATGGGTGTATTAACAGCAAGTAAAATAGAACCGATATCAGTGTGTAAACAAGCATTAGCGGAGCCTTGGATTCGTTTTCCTAAATCGTCGTTGATTAGTTATTACCCTTGGACGGGCAGTGATAAACCACTGCTTGTTGCTAATATGCACATGATTAATTTTACACTGGGTGTTGATGAATTTAATCAGCAATTAGAAAGCGTAATTTCTGTGATTCGTCAGCATCAGGGACCTGTCATTATGGCTGGTGATTTCAATACTTGGACAAATAAGCGCTTGAGCAGGCTGATTGAGGTAACGGCAAGTGTTGAGTTACGACAATTGGTTTATCAAAACGATGTGCGTGAAACTGCATTTGGTCATCCCCTCGATGATATTTATTTTAGAGGGTTGCAACAAATAAGTGCCTCATCTTATGAAACAACAACATCCGATCATAACCCGATTGTTGCGCGTTTTGGCCCTTTGTTTTAGCTCTTTGTTTTAGTTATGATTAATGGAATGAATTTTATGGATAAATTTAAACAGCTGTATCCGATTATTGTTGATGACATTGTACGCTGGGGTGACATGGATGCCTTTGGTCACGTTAATAATACCGTGTATTTCCGTTATTTTGAACAAGCGCGGATTGGTTATTTTGATCAAATTAAGGCAATGGAATACATGCAAGCGCATGGTATTGGTCCAATTTTAGCCGCGACGAATTGTCGCTTTAAAGCACCACTTAAATCCCCTGATACTATTCAAATTGGCGCTACAGTGTCAGAGTTTTCTGAACATAAACTTATCATGAAGTATGCGGTGTGGAGTAATACGTTACAGCGTGTTGTTGCAGAAGGCGAAGGGGTAATTGTTTTTGTGGATTATCGAGAGCATAAGAAAATGCCCGTACCGGTAGATATCGTAGATAAAATAAAACAGTTACAACCAGCATTATTTACGGCATAGCTATGGCGGGATAAAGCAGGCTAAGTTAACTTAGCCTGCTAATAATCTTATACTTAAAGCGCGTTATTTGCCGCTTGTTCGTTTAAAAATAGGCAACCAAGTGTGAATGCATTCTGTTGGAATTTTTTCAGGCCAGTTTCAGAAAATTCAACGAAGATCTGGTGATCTTGTAGTAGTTGCTTGTAGTACGTTTGTGAAATCATGCTCACTTCTACGCTATTTACAAGTTGGATAGCTGCTTCTGCTTTAAAGCTTGTAGAACTACCACTAAATTTACCTTTAGTAAGACGTTCTTTGATCACCACATGTTCAATTTTATAATCTTGCATTAGTTGGGCAAATTCTTTATGAAACTGACGCATTTGATACGCTTCAGTTGAACTTGCTAAGGTAATTTTTCTTTTACGGCATTCAATAAGTTCAAACATTCCATCTTTTAAAGAAAGGAAACATAGATTTACTTCATTGCCTGCTAGTTCAACACTACAAATTTTCATTAAATAACTCACCATAAATAAAGATAACTTCGCTATTATAACCACTTTATTGCCAGTTAACATGGTTATCGTTGTTTCGTTGTGAATTTATACGATGACCTATCCTCTAAAAACAACTTATTGTAAGGAAACATAATGACATATTTACCTTGTGTTGAAATTGAACCTAATCTTCCGGCAAATGCGAGCGTTATTTGGTTACATGGACTTGGCGCTAACGGTCATGATTTTGCCCCTGTAGTCCCTATGATCACATTACCCGTCGAACATCAAGTGCGCTATGTTTTTCCGCATGCACCAGACATTAAGGTAACCATTAATAATGGTTACAAAATGCCAGCATGGTATGACATCTTAGAAATGACACTTGAGCGAAAAATTGATATGCCAGGTCTGATGATAAGTGTGGAGCAAGTACAGCATTTGATCCAACGAGAGATTGACCGAGGTATTGATAGTACGCGTATTATTGTTGCTGGTTTTTCCCAAGGTGGTGCAGTGGCATATCAAAGTGCCCTCACATTTCAGAAGCCATTAGCTGGATTAATGGTGATGTCGAGTTACTTTGCAACGTATAAAACGATTGAGGTACACAAGAATAACCTTACATTACCGATTCATGTTTACCATGGTAGTGCTGATCCTGTTGTTGCTGAGTCTCTTGGATTAGATGCCGTAAAATATTTAGAAGCCTTAGGTTATGAGCCTCGCTATAGTCGCTACCCTGCAGAGCATACTGTTACACCACAACAAATAAATGACATATCACAGCATATAACGCAGTTTTTATCGATAAATTAGTATGTTAGATCGTATTTAACCCAGTTTTCATGTGATGTGTTTCAATTGATAATCGTCTTTTATTTTACAATTAAGATCACAAGGATCCAAGTTCTGCTCTCATTTATGACTATTACACCTATGCTTAATAGTTCCTAGTATCAATAGTAAGATTTAACAATGCGTCAGAATAAAAACAGTAACGTAACTAATGATGTTGTTAACAATAATGTATTGATTGATAACTGTGTTGCTATTAATGATATTCATAATCCAGATATTAAATCTTCAAAAAAGGCCGATGGTGATACTGTTGAAATTACGTTAGCGACTAAAATGAATGTTGTTCGACAGATTTGGCTTGCAGGATTAGGTGCATACGGTAATAGCATTGATGGACTAAATATAGCCGGTGAAAAATCGTCTATGTTTTTTGAGGAGCTATTACGTCAAGGTGAAAAGGTTGATAAGACGTTTAAGTTGCATACTGCCGGTGAATATATATCTTTGCATGGATTAGAAACCTTGATCCAACGGACGTATACTAAATTAACAGGCGTTGAAAGTGACAGAATTACACAATTGAACAATAAGCTTGATAACTTGCTTACGCTGTTAGAAGATAAAAAGTAAACCACTTAGGTAATAATTAAGTGGTTTACTTATTTCTGTTAAACGGCAATGTCGTTAATCTTCCGCGAGTAATTTGCTAAGGTATTCGCTGGCATTCGCTCTAATTGGCATAAAATAGACATTATCATTTTTGGCTTGCACTTTTTTGATCATTGCTCGGCCAAAATTAATATTCCATTCTTTAGTTGCTTCGAAATCACTTGGAAAGACAACGTCATTTTTGTTTTCCCAGTAGGACTTACTTGTTTCACTGTGAATTGGACTCATACCCCAAAATACTTCTGTATCCTGTAGCATATCCATGTATAAATCGAGAAATTTCAAATCAAAAAATGGTTGAGTGAAAAAGCCGTCAACACCAGCATCAATTTTGTCGTGAATATAATCGAGTTCTTTACGCATACTGGTTCGATATTGATCGATGGCAGCGTAAACCTTCATATATGGCAGTTCTTTTTTGATAATTCGGATAAGTTCACATGATGTATTACGGTAGGTTCGATGTGAAATATCTTGCGGTGGATCGCCTTCGACGACAAGTACTGAATTGATTTTACTATGACGGAAAAAATCAGTTAATGGAAAGCCGTTTCTTAAATCAAAATCGATAGCACGCAAATGAGGGATTACCTCATCAAACTTATCTTGTAGACGATCGCAAGCATCCCAGCTGCGAACATCAAAGCGAAGTAAGTCTGGAATATTTAGCGTATTTATTTGACTAAATTGGCTGACTTCTTCGACTTCAGTGTTTAAGGTTTCCCATGTACGGGGTACAAGCTCTATTGAGTATTTCAAATTACATCCCTATCTGTTATCAACAGTCCTCGTTGATAATCCTTTTTATACCCAAACTCGGCTCCGCGCGTTTGGGCCTTTATAACAATTGATATAATTTGTATTACTATATCTTATTTATGCGTGGCTAACTGCTGTAACCAGGCTATTTCATTAGCCCAAATAGTATCATCTATTGTTTCCAATACTATAGGTATACCATTAAAGCGTTCATCCTGCATGATAAATTTAAAGGCATCTTCGCCAATATAACCTTGACCTAAGCTGTGATGGCGATCAACTTTGGTGCCTAGCTCGACTTTGCTGTCATTAATGTGCATACCAGCTAGGTATTCAAAGCCCACAATACTTGAGAAATCATTAAAGGTTTTTTCACAGGCTTCAAAAGTACGTAAATCATAACCTGCGACAAAGGTATGGCAAGTATCAATACACACACCTACACGACTCTTATCATCTACTTGTTCAATGATGTCGGCAAGGTGCTCAAAACTATAGCCCAAGTTAGTCCCTTGACCTGCGGTGTTTTCGATAACGGCTTTGACAGACGTCGATTTTTCAAGCGCAAGATTAATTGATTCTGCTACGCGTTTTAAACTTTCCGATTCCGATATTTTTTTTAAGTGACTACCAGGATGAAAGTTAAGCAAGGTTAAACCTAGCTGTTCGCAACGGTGAATTTCATCATAAAAGGCATTACGCGATTTTTCTAATGCCTCTGCTTCTGGGTGCCCAAGGTTAATTAAGTAAGAATCGTGTGGTAAAATTTGTGCCGAGGTAAAATTGTAGCGTTTGCAATTGGCTTTAAATTTACGAATATCATCGGGACTTAGTGCTTTTGCATCCCAACGACGTTGATTCTTGGTAAATAGAGCAAATGCGGTTGCACCTAAATCGTGGGCATTTTTAGGGGCATTCCACACACCGCCAGCTGCAGATACGTGCGCACCAATAAACTTAGTCATTTTTTGCTCCATTATTTTCGGAATTCCTCGTTTTTAATCAATTTAATGACAAAACAGTTTTAAAGGAGGCTTTTTACGATAAAATTAGGTTTTTGGCAATGCTAATTTTTGGGATCTATTAATGAAAACTTGGTCAGAATTTTTGTTGCACGAACAGCAGCAAGCTTATTATTTAGAGTTACAAAATTTTATTTCGACTGAAAGAGCAGCAGGGAAAACCATCTATCCTAAAGAAGCCGATGTATTTCAAGCTTTTTCATTAACCCCTTTAAGTGATGTGAAAGTGGTTATATTGGGGCAGGACCCTTACCACGGACCCGAACAAGCACATGGATTATGTTTTTCGGTATTGCCAGGCATTAAGATCCCGCCTTCATTACGAAATATGTATAAAGAGTTAACGACTGATCTCGAAAACTTTACAGCACCTGAGCATGGTTATTTAGTGGAGTGGGCACAACAAGGTATTTTAATGTTAAATACAGTGCTTACTGTTGAGCAGGCTAAAGCCCATTCGCATGCTAAATCAGGTTGGGAGACGTTTACGGATCATGTGGTCGAATTGCTAAATCAGCAAGATGAAGAGATCATTTTTGTATTATGGGGCAATCATGCGAAGAAGAAGGGCCGTCATATTGATCGTCGTCGACATCATGTTTTGGAAGGTGTGCACCCATCGCCATTGTCTGCAAGTCGGGGGTTCTTTGGCTGTCAGCATTTTTCTTCTATTAATACACGTTTACAATCACGTCATCAGCAAACTATTAATTGGCAAGTCAGTGGCATTGACAGCTTGCTATAACTGAATCGGTAAACGTGAACCTGATCAAAGTAACTATTACTATATGGGTATACTGTGAAGGGAGGTAATTTTCATATTGGAGTTTGTATGTTATCTCTCATTATTAAAGATCATGAACAAGTAGATCAGCTGTTAAATGTATTAACTGAGCAGTTAGCAGAACTTGAGTCAGAGCAGCAAGGTGTTAATTTCACACTGATGGGTGATATCGTTAATTATTTACGTAATTATATTGAGCGATACCATCACCCAAAAGAAGATCTTATTTACTCGTATTATCTTGAGCATTATGTTGAAGATGCAGCTATGCCGAATAGATTAGCGAGTGAACATCAAAGCTTAAACTTTCTTAGCCGTGAATTATCAAGTTCATTAAATATGATTCAACTTGATTCCGTCATGCCGTTTGGTGAACTTGCGGCACAGTTAAAAGGGTTTATTAATAAGCAGCGTACGCATATTCAATATGAAACGAATGTCGTGATGCCACTCATGGCGGAGAAATTTACCCCTGATGATTGGTGCCATATTGAACATTTGTGGAAAAATGGCTCTTCACAAGAACGGCAGGCTACTGCTGAGTTTAATGATACGTACAACCGACTAAAACAGCAGATCACTCAGGCTGGGTTTACTTGCGAAGCAGAAGAAGATCTTTGTTTGGTATAGATAGCGAGATTTTATTCATGTTACGATAAAAAAACCGCATTAAATGCGGTTTTTTATTTAAGCAATAAGATCGGAATAATAGCTTAAAGGATCGTTATAACCATCCATTTCCTTTTTTAAGCTTAGCTTGTCTTTTATCGCTTCAATCTCACGCCATTTTCGTTTTGAAGACGATTTTGTTTCTTTTTTTGTATTTTCTATCGACACTTGATTTATTCCTTCCATGGGATCACCTTTGTTATGATAGTTACCCTTTCTCTATAACATTTTTTTAATGCCCTTAGTCATATTTTACTTAATATTTGAGTTATAGGTCACGTAAAAAGGTCTAAAATGAAAAAGATATAAAATAGTTTATGTAAAAAATGATATGAATATTTTACATATATGTATCTAGTTAGGGTTGGTATTGCGGCTTCGGTAATTTTAACGCCTGTTTATTAACAATTTACTGGTTTTTTATGTTATATTCCGCGCCTCGTTTAGCTGGTGGTGTTACATTTACTACCATCTATGGACTTTAATAATATTGTGGAAAAGAAAATATGACGGAAGTTATCGACTTTATCAATGGGCTGCTGTGGGGCTCTGTACTGATTTATTTACTTATCGGTACAGGTCTGTATTTTACCTTTAAATTAGGTTTTATTCAGTTCCGCCATTTTACTCACATGTTCTCTGTTCTTGCTGGTAGCCGTAAAAGCAGCACTGAAGGTGTATCATCATTTCAAGCGCTATGTACAAGTTTAGCTGCGCGTGTTGGTACTGGTAACCTTGCTGGTGTTGCGGTTGCAATTACTGCTGGTGGCCCTGGTGCGGTATTCTGGATGTGGCTTATTGCCGTTATTGGTATGGCGACTAGTTTTGCAGAAAGTTCATTAGCACAATTATTCAAAACAAAAGATACTGACGGTAACTTTCGTGGTGGTCCAGCTTACTACATGGAAAAAGGTTTAGGCCGTCGTTGGATGGGCGTTGTCTTCTCTATCTGCTTAATCGTTGCATTTGGTTTGGTATTTAACGCTGTTCAGTCTGATGCAATTGCAAACTCAATGCACAATGCATTTGGCTTTGATAAAGCTATTGTTGGTATTGTATTAGTTGTATTTACAAGCTTTATCATTTTTGGTGGTCTACGTGTGATCGGCGCATTTGCTGAAATCGTGGTTCCATTCATGGCGCTTGCTTATATTCTGATTGCGTTTGTTGTTGTTGCAATGAATATTTCAGAACTACCTGCCGTTCTCGAACTTATCGTTAAATCTGCATTTGGCTTAGAAGAAGCTGCTGGTGGCGCTTTAGGTGTTGCTATGATGCAAGGTATTAAGCGTGGTTTATTCTCGAATGAAGCTGGTATGGGTAGTGCGCCGAATGCTGCTGCAAGTGCGGCACCATTCCCGAATCACCCTGCATCACAAGGCTATGTTCAGATGCTAGGTGTGTTCATTGATACTATCGTTATCTGTACTGCGACTGCGTCTATCATTCTACTTTCTGATCTTGGTGATACATCAGGTGTTGGCGGAATCGAATTAACTCAGCATGCCTTGTCATCTCATGTCGGCGATTGGGGTAGTACCTTTGTTGCTATTGCAATCTTATTCTTCGCATTTACGTCAATTGTTGCGAACTATTCATACGCAGAAACAAGCATCTTATTCTTGAATCGTGATTCAAAAGTGATGGTATGGATCTTCCGTGCTGCTGTTTTAGGTATGGTTATGTTTGGTGCAGTTGCTAAATCAGATCTGATTTGGAATATGGCTGATGCATCAATGGGCTTAATGGCGCTGGTTAATATTATTGCCATCTTAATGCTGTCTAAGTATGTGTTCATCGTAGCGAAAGATTACAACAAACAACTCGCTGAAGGTAAGACTCCTACATTTGATAGTGCTGAATACCCTGAAATCGATAAAAAGATTAACAGTGAAATTTGGAATTCTAAATTTAAAAAGTAGCATTTTTAGTTACGTTAAATTAGCATTGTAAAATTAGAAAAAGCCACTTATTACTGTAATAAGTGGCTTTTTTATTAGGTATTAATTCAGTTGTAATTAAATGGTATTAAATTGATGTAATATAAAGATTTAGAGTTTTAGCTCTATCTTCTTTATGGTTAAATTAAAACTTTAATACTGACCTACATAGGATTAAGTCATGAATAAATTAGCAACTCTAACGTCAGCAGTGCTATTAAGTTTCTCTGTAAATGCTGCACAGGAAGTGTCAGGCGTTTCAGTTCCAGATAATGTATCTCTCGAAGGCACCTCACTCAATTATCAAGGCGCGGGTGTTCGTAGTAAATTTTTTATTGATCTGTACGTCGGTTCGCTATTTACACAAAAAGCGAATAAGGATGTCGTAAAAAGCCAAGATGTAAGTGCTATTCGTCTGAATATTATCTCTGGATTGATTACGTCAGATAAAATGGTATCGGCGATTAATGACGGCTTTGATGGTGCCACTGAAGGTAATACAGCACCAATTTCAGCTGAAATTGCAGAATTTATTGGTGTGTTTAGCGAAGAGATTGTTAAAGGTGATCAATTTACTTTAGTGAGTACGCCAGGAAAAGGTTTGGTTACATATAAAAATAATGAAAAGCTATCAACGATTAATAATGACGATTTTCGTCAAGCTGTGTTGTCTATCTGGTTAGGTGATAAGCCTGCTGATGATGATCTGAAAGACGATATGCTTGGTTTATAATTTACGTTTTAACGAGTGTTAAAATATGCAAATTAAGCGTAGTAAAAATGGCTTACGGTTAAGAATGAAATCTTAGCGTAAGCCATTTTTTATATATGCATTTTAAGCTGTAAATGCGTGATGAGCTGATATTGATGAGTTGACTAGGTATTTACTTTTGTTACATCAATATAGAGGCGCAATGCTTGCCCTGGTTGGATATACTTCTGATTAGCCAGTCCATTCCATCTTACAAGGTCTTTAACTTTTACATTAAACTTATTTGCAATACGTGCAAGCGAGTCGCCTTGACGGACTTTATAGGTAATATTACGCATAATACCTTTGCCATTAGCGCTGCCTTGTTTTTTACCTTGCCAAACCACGAGCTTTTGATTGATCTTCAGCGCATCTTTAGGTGCGATATTATTCCATTTAGCCAAACTTTTGTAGTCAACTTTATAGGCCCGTGAAATATCCCATAAGTTATCCCCTGATTGCACCTTATGCACAACTTTAAAACGGCCTGCTGGTTTTTCTTGGCGGCGCGAGATACGTGATGATTCGCTAAATTTATAATAATCGAGTTCTTTCGCTGCCATTGGGATGAGTAAAGCTTGGCCAATTTTGATCATGTTGCTGTTTAGATTATTAACCGAGGCAATGATTTTAGTTGAAGTATTATAGTTTTGCGCAATCTCGCTTAGACTATCGCCTGACTTCACTTTATAGCGAACCCAGTTTAGACGACCTTTTGCGTCCGTTCTTGCTAATGCAGTTTTAAATTTTTCTACATTACCATTAGGAATTAACAACGTATGTGGTCCATCTGGCGCTGTTGCCCATTGGTTGAAACCTGGATTAAGACGTTGTAGCTGAGCGACTTCCATGCCAGCTAAATCAGCTGCAAGCGCTAAATCTATTTGGCTGTCAACGTCAACTTGCTGAATTGCAGGCTCGTTATCAATTACAGGCAGTGTGACATTGTATTTTTCTGGGTTCTGTAAAATATCAGCAAGTGCTAATAATTTTGGAACGTATGCCTCTGTTTCTTTTGGCAGAGACAGGGACCAGAAATCAGTCGGTAGACCGGATTTTTGGTTACGCTTAATAGAACGCCCTACGCGACCTTCACCGGAATTGTAAGAGGCAAGAGCATGCAGCCAGTCGCCTTTGAATCGGCGGTTCAGGTATTCCATATAGGTTAATGCGGCGCTGGTTGATGCCAGTACATCACGACGGCCATCGTACCACCAGTTTTGTTCGAGGCCGAAACGTTTCGCTGTACCAGGAACGAATTGCCACATACCCGATGCACTGCCGTGTGAGTAGGCAAAGGGGTCAAATGCACTTTCGACGACTGGTAATAGCGCTAGTTCTAGCGGTAAGTTACGACGTTCGAGTTCTTCAACGATAAGGTATAGAAATGGTTCAGCGCGCTGTGATACTGTTTTTAAGTGCTGTGGATGCTTTAAGTACCAATTACGGTGTTTTGCAATACGCGCATTATCGGGAATAGGAATGAGCATTTGTTCAGAAATGCGAACCCAAACATTATCAATAGGTTCGACGGTTATGTCTTCAGTAACAATTAGTTTCGCAATTTTCTCTTCTGTAATACTATCTAAACCGCTCTTTTTATTGCTGGCTTCTTGAGATTGGGCTACGACAGGCTTTATAGTAGTTTGCTCATCGTTACTACGATCTTCAGGCGTCATTTGACACCCGGTCAGTAATATCAATACCGGAATGGATAATTTAAATTTCATATTCGTCTTATATTAGTGAACAACCCCGGTATGCTAATCGCCAAGGGAAAACAAAGCAAGTGTCTCATTTCGGGTATGTGTGCTTACTTTTGGGTTAAAAATGATCTTTCCAGACTCTTAATGCAGTGAACACCGCTTGTTCGCTGGTGAGAATATCAAGCAGTTTATTCTCCATCGCCATGCGCACTGTTGCTTCGTTGGTGCGTAAAAAAACATTGATCTGCTTTTCATTTTTAAGACTGTTGGGGACGGTTGGTAGTCCTTGTTGACGTAATTTCGCTGTATGTTCGATGTGTTTTTTTAGCGCTATATTTTGTGGTTCGACGGCATAGCAAAACATTAAATTAGCTTGGGTATATTCGTGAGCTGGGTATACCTGAATTTTTTCATCTAAGGCTTTTATACGTTGTAATGATGAAAATAACGCTGCAGCAGTACCATCAAGGATGCGACCACAGCCACCTGAGAATAGGGTATCTCCAGAAAATAACATGGTTTGGTTATAATAAACGACGTGTTCACGTTTGTGTCCTGGTGTCGCCATAACGGTTAAAGCTAAACTATTATCTAATAAGTTTAATTGGCTATTTTCGGTGACTAAGGTGACCGGAGCCTCTACATCGATAGGAATGGAGGAGTAGATATTAACGGGTTGGGTTGATGCGGCCAGAATGTCACTAATACCATCAATATGATCATAATGGTGATGAGTAATTAAAATGGCATCGAGAATCAGGTTCTGTTGATTCATTACTTGTAATACCGCTTCGGCTTGGCCTGGATCGACGATACAGCAGTGATTATTTTCAGTATTTTTGATTAGCCAAACATAATTGTCGCTAAATGTTGGTATAGAAATGACTTCAAGCATTGCATCGTTCTCTTTATGGGATTATCTTTAATTAGATATAAAACAAAATTTTAGCGGATATAGCCGTGTTAATAAAACCTGCACATCATAAGCATGAGATAACAATTCCCCATTCTTGGAGTGATCTGCCAATGGGAGGATGGCTTGCGAGTCAAATTCAAGCTCGGCTTGATGTCTGGAGCCCGAAAATATTTGGTTATCATTTACTAAAACTAGGTTCGCTAAGTGGGGAGCTTAATTGTTTTGGTAGCAGTATACAACACCAGGTCACAGCAACGTCAGAACAAGGCATGGGCGGGGTATTTATTGATCCTTCGCATTTACCCTTTCAAGAAAATTGTATTGATGCTTGTATTTTAACCCAATCATTAGATTTCTCTGCCGATCCGCATCAAGTATTGCGAGAGGTTGAGCGAGTCTTAACGGGTGATGGCTACTTGATCTTAAGTGGTTATAATCCGCTGTCATTATGTGGTTTAGTTAAACTACTTGGAGTGAAGCGTAACCATCCACCCTGGTCGGGTCGAATGTTTACCCCCGCACGTATTAAAGATTGGCTTGAATTACTCGGTTTTGAAATTATTCAAGATGATCGCTTTGGCTTTACGTCTTTTTTAGGTAAAAAGCCATTAACTTGGTGGTCTGAGAGTATAGGTCAAATGCATTTTCCTTCATTTTTATCGGTCTACTTTATTGTTGCGCGTAAACGTCGAGCGCCGATATCACCAGTTAAGAACTGGTGGCAAGTGAGTCGAGCGAATCGCCGTTTTATGCCGACAGGCGCAACACAAAAATTACCACATAAATCTTCTTAGCCTTATCTTGACGATTTTACGACTGTTATCAGGTGAATCGAACGCTAATTCATATTAGAATAGCGACAGTTTAATTTAGGTGGTGAGATTTATGTCGTTGGACAATGCAGAGTTAATACAGGGCGCTGGTCGTATAATCGTTTTTGATACTGAAACAACCGGTATGAATACTGGCGCAGGTGGTGTACACATTGGTCACCGCGTGATTGAAATTGGTTGTATTGAGTTGATTAATCGCCGGCCTACGGGGCGTACTTATCATGTTTATATCAAGCCTGACCGTTTAGTTGATCCAGAGGCGGTTGCTGTACACGGTATTACCGATGAATTCTTACAAGACAAGCCAGCTTTCTCTACCATCGCAGATGAGTTTATTGCTTTTATTGATGGCGCAGAGCTGGTGGCTCATAATGCGTCGTTTGATATTAACTTTCTGGATCATGAATTTAGATTACTAAATAAAGGTCTACCTGAAACTAAAGAAATTTGTAAGATTACCGATACATTAGCTATCGCTAAGAAACTTTTTCCGGGTAAACGAAACAACTTAGATGTGTTGTGCACCCGTTATGGTATTGATAATTCGCACCGTACCCTGCATGGGGCATTACTGGATGCGGAGATTTTGGCAGAAGTCTATCTGTTTATGACAGGTGGCCAAACTAAATTGAATTTATCGCAAGATGGTGCCAACTCACAAGTTGGGAATGGTATTCGTCGACTTGCTGCAACCCGAACATCATTGAAAGTGGTGCAGGCAACAGATGATGAATTGAAAGCGCATAATGAACGACTTGGCATCGTTGGTGATGCATTGTGGCAAGTACACTAGAGTAAGGACGAAAATGCGTAATATTTGGTTGTTATTGGCATTTATTGGTGCAGTTAGCATCAGTACCTTTGCTTCAGCTAAAAGTGTGTATCAAACTAATGTTTATCAGACAAATGATATCGCGTTATTGGATAACCGCTTTCGTGTTGATTACGGAATTAAGAAAATAACGTTTATTATTGCGCGTGAACGTTTTTCTAAAGCGGTAATTTTGGTTCGTCCCGACGGTAGTAAGGTTTATATTTGGGATAAGTCTGATCGTGTTCATTGGATTGAAGGTAAAGAGCATGACATTATAACCATTGAAAATCCAATGCCTGGACCTTGGCAAGCCCTTGGTAAGATCCAAGGCGATAACCGTATTCAACTATTGTCAGACGTGAAACTGCAAGTTACTCGTTTACCTATTCAGCTTTATAGTGGTGAACGTTTAAAAGTGAGTGGTGAACTACATCATTTAAAAAAACGCCTTAATGCAACGTATTTACGTGATACAGAATTGATCATGACTGCTTATGGTTATAACCGAACAGAAGACGAAAATTTCAATTTTACCTCTCAAGAATTGGCAAAGTTTAATGATAAAGGTGTGTTTTACGATGAAATACCTGAAGATGGTATTTTCACTACTTTTTTGCAATTGGATCTAGCTACTGGTAAGTATAAGTTTGAAGTCGCGGTAAAAAATCATGCTTTTACCCGTAGTTTTAATCAAGATGTGGTTATTTTTCCTCGGCCAATAAAAACCCAGATGCTGCCTTTGTTAGCCGATAATGATCCACAATTAAAACTTACCTTTGATATTGAAGAGCTACAGCCCGAAAGTATTGCGATTAAAGGCCGCTTAGCATCAGTTAATGGCGGGCCAAGTACTGATTTTATTATTTATGGCGAAGCCAATATAAGTGAGCAGGTTTATACGTTTGAACGGCCGTCTGATATTGGTGGTTATGATATTGAATTAGTTTTGTTTGCAACAACGAAAGCGGGACGAGAAATAACGATCAATATGCCACCGGAAGCATTTGTTATCCCTAAACCTATCATCATTGATAGCTCGTTAATCCCGATAGCAACTGCATCTCAGGCTAATGCTACCGATGAGATTGCTGATGGTTTAGAAGCACCTGAAAGTGAATGGAATTTATTATTGTGGGTGGTAGGTAGTTTGCTAGCCTTACTCATTCTAGCTGTCGGAGTATTATTTAGTATGAAGTTTTGGCAAAAACGTAAATTTGAAAAGGTAATTTCTAATCAAACTGAAGCTGATATTAACCCAGCAGAGCCAAGGAATAAAAATGATGGACTAAATAAGATGACAGACTTGGATCTTAATTCACTCGATAAATAGTTTGATATTTAATCAATTAGGCGATGTATCAGATTTGTGGTGGATAAGGTTCGCATTACGCGGTATTTCATAGGTCTTTAGCGATTAACACTTGTTTAAAAATTGTAATGCAATTAAAGTCAATGTTAATAAGATAACCTTTATTTTGAAAGGTTATCTTATCGATGAACTGTTCAACTTAGGTAGTCAAACTAAGATAGTAAACTTCTCAAATTAAGGTCAAAAATTATGGCAATTCAACGCACTTTTTCTATTGTTAAGCCTGATGCAGTAAGAAAAAATTTAATTGGTGCTATTTACTCTCGTATTGAAGCTTGTGGTTTAAGTGTTGTTGCAGCAAAAATGCTTCACCTTACCCGTGAGCAAGCTGAAGGTTTTTATGCAGAACATAAAGGGAAAGAATTCTTTGAACCTTTAATGGACTTTATGACGTCTGGTCCTATCATGGTACAAGTATTAGAAGGTGAAAATGCCATCACTTTTTATCGTGAATTAATGGGGGCGACTAACCCTGAAAAAGCGGCCGCAGGCACATTACGTTGTGATTATGCTGAGAGCATGCGTTTGAATGCGGTGCATGGTTCGGATAGTGAAGAATCTGCAGCACGCGAAATAGCTTACTTCTTTACTGAAAATGAAGTTTGTTCACGTTAATTTTATAGTCTAGCGGGTTGTAAAGACATTACGTGTCTATGCGTGATTGATTTACTGCCCGATTTTATGATTTTATCCAGCTGTTACAACCTCCTGTCATATTATATTTATTTCCTTTTTATCGCGGATATTCAGTCTTAATGATTGTTATCTCACCCTAATCTTGGATATTGAAAAGAACGGGTAATAAATTATTTTGTTTAATTCGGTTAATGCGCTAGCGTCTAGGCGTTAAACTTTGTACAATCCCGCGCCCTGAAACCTCAATTTTAGCATCGTCTTTTTTATCCAACTATTCTTAAAATATTGTTTAAAATTGAGTCTTAAATTGTTTCAAACCGAATAAAATAAATGACAGAGGCTCACTTCATGAGTAATAAAAAAATTAATCTATTAGACTTAGATCGCAAAGCAATGCGCCAATATTTTGCTGACATAGGCGAAAAACCATTCCGTGCCGATCAAGTAATGAAATGGATCTATCATGAAGGCTGTGATGATATTAATGAAATGACTAACTTGAATAAAAAGTTACGTGAAAAATTATTACGTGAAACTGTTATTGAAGCGCCTGAAATTAGCCAAGAACAACGTAGTGATGATGGCACAATTAAATGGGCATTAAAAGTGGACGGTCAAGAATATGAAACTGTTTATATTCCTGATGGTGATCGCGCTACACTTTGTGTATCGTCACAAGTTGGTTGTGCACTAGAATGTACATTCTGCTCGACGGCACAACAAGGTTTTAACCGTAACCTGCGTGTATCAGAAATTATTGGTCAAGTATGGCGTGCCACACAAGTTATCGGTTTTAACAATAAGAAACGTGCAATCACCAATGTTGTAATGATGGGTATGGGTGAGCCATTGCTTAACATGACAAACTTGGTACCTGCATTGAACTTGATGTTAGACGATTACGGCTTTGGTTTATCAAAACGTCGTGTAACTGTATCTACGTCAGGAGTTGTACCTGCTTTAGATAAATTAGCTGATTCAATTGATGTTGCATTAGCAATTTCATTACACGCGCCTAATGATGTATTGCGTGATGAACTTGTACCGATCAATAAAAAGTATAATATTGAAACGTTATTGGCATCAGTTAAAAACTATATCGGTAAATCTAATGCCAATCGTAAAAAAGTAACGATTGAGTATGTATTACTTGATCACGTGAATGATTCAACTGATCAAGCTCATGAATTAGCGCATTTATTAAAAGATACGCCGTGTAAAATTAACTTGATTCCATTTAATCCGTTCCCAGGCAGTGATTATGGTAAACCGAGTAATAGTCGTATCGATCGCTTTAATAAAGTGCTGATGGAATACGAAAATACGGTAACAATTCGTAAAACCCGTGGTGATGATATTGATGCGGCTTGTGGGCAATTGGCCGGTGATGTCATCGACAGAACGAAAAGAACATTAAAAAAACGGATGCAAGGTGAAGCGATTTCAGTCAAGATGAGTGACTGATACTTTTGACTAGATGGATTTAGGCATGAAACGTTTCGCTGTAGTAGGATTGATGATAGTAGCACTGGCTGGATGTAGCACACAAAGTTACATTGAAACCAGTGCTGGTTTGAGTGATAATTCGGTTGATAAAACAGCAGCGGCCCGAAGCCGTTTAGCCTTAGCCTTAAAGTATATTGAAATTGAAAACTATCAAGAAGCGAAAATTAATCTTGATAAAGCCGTTCATTATGTACCAGATGATGCGGATATTTATTTAGCTTATGCGTATTACTATCAGAAGGTAAAAGAGCATAAACAAGCCGAAAAAGCTTATTTACATGCTCTTTCTTTTGCCCCTGATAATGGGGATATTCATAATAACTTTGGTGTATTCCTATGTGGAATAGCGCGTTTTGATGAAGCTGAAAGTGAGTTTTTAACTGCAATTGCGTCTCCTAGTTATAATAAAATTGCGAATAGTTATGAAAATGCGGGGCAATGCGCACTTGAAAATGACGAAAAATCGCAGGCATTAACCTATTTACAGTCATCTCTCGCATATGCACCGCAAAATTTAGACGTACGGTTATCAGTTACAGAATTACACTATATGCTGGCCGATTATGCGGTGGCCAAGCAACAATTAACAAAATATGAGTCAGTAGCTAAGGTAACCGCACGCAGTCTTTGGTTGGGTTTTAATATTGCAGACAAACAGAATAATTTGGCGGCTGCTGAAGTATACAGTCGCCAATTATTAGCCCAATTTCCGTTAGCGATCCAAACACAAAAATATATTACAAATGACTATTGATTTAGAAACCTTAAAAAATGCAGATAAACCCGCCGAATTGAAAGAGAATATTGACGTGATAACTGCTGGTCAGATATTACGAGATGCGCGTATTGCATTAGGTATTAGCGTGCAGCAAGTCAGTGATAATATTAACTTAAAATTATCTGTTATTAACAACATTGAAAAAAATGTGCTCGATAAAGATATTTCACCAACCTTTATGCGCGGCTATATTCGTTGTTACTCCCGCTATTTAAACATTACCGAAGATGATGTGCTTCGCGCTTATGATTGCCATAATGGCACATGTGGACAACAAGCCGAGCTACAAAGCTTCTCTCGTCGAACAAAGCTTGAAGCATATGATAACCGCTTAATGCTCGTCAGTTACGGTATCGTCGGTTTTATGCTTGTCATATTCTTAATTTGGGGATTAGGCGGTGATGAAGCTGACATTGTTGTCCCTGACTCTGTAGCAACACAAACTATCGAATCAGTTGCATCACCTGAAGTCATTGGTGCTGTAACTGTTATTGAGGAAGAAGCGCCTTTATTTGTTGATCCGGAACAAGAAATTACTGAGTCAACTGTCGACTCGGTAGAAAAGCCTGCGTTACCTATTGTCGTTGAACAACCTGCTGAGACTCTATCTGTTGCCACTAATATCCTTGATAATAAAGTGATTGTACCTCAGTCGTTGGTACTCACATTTGCGGGTGATTGCTGGGTGCAAATTAAAGACAGCAACGGTAAAACGCTTTCGACAGGTGTGAGAAAAGCCGGTCAGAAAATTCAATTACAAGGTTTAGCACCATTATCAATTAAACTTGGCGCACCAGAGCAAGTAACAATGAGTTATGCCGGTGAGTCAGTTGATTTATCAACCTTTAGACAGGGTCAACTTGCTAAATTTAAATTACCTTTTGAAGCTTAATTAACGAGTTATAAATATGCATCAGGAAAGTCCAATTATTCGCCGCCAATCAAAACAGATTATGGTTGGTAAGGTACCTGTTGGTGGCAATGCACCGATTGCAGTACAGTCAATGACAAATACATTGACGACGGATGTGGCAGCAACCGTTGCTCAGATTAAAGCATTGGAAGCCGTTGGTGCTGATATTGTGCGTGTTTCTGTACCTACAATGGATGCGGCAGAAGCATTTAAACAAATTAAACAACAAGTTGATGTCCCACTTGTTGCGGATATTCACTTCGATTACCGTATCGCACTTAAAGTGGCTGAGTACGGCGTTGATTGCTTGCGTATAAACCCTGGTAATATCGGTAACGAAAGTCGCATTCGCTCTGTAGTTGATTGTGCCAAAGATATGAATATTCCAATTCGTATTGGTGTTAACGGTGGCTCATTAGAGCGTGAGATCCAAGAAAAATATGGTGAACCGACACCTGCTGCGTTGGTTGAATCTGCAATGCGTCATGTTGATATTCTTGATCGCTTGAATTTTGATCAATTTAAAGTCAGCGTAAAAGCATCGGACGTGTTCCTTGCTGTTGAATCTTATCGCCAATTAGCGAAAAAGATCGAACAACCATTGCATTTGGGTATTACTGAAGCAGGTGGCTTCAGAAGTGGTGCGGTTAAGTCATCAGTTGGCCTTGGCATGTTATTAGCCGAAGGCATCGGCGATACATTACGTATTTCTTTGGCGGCCGATCCTGTTGAAGAAATTCGAGTTGGTTTTGATATTCTAAAATCATTACGCATCCGTAGCCGTGGTATTAACTTTATTGCTTGTCCGACCTGTTCTCGCCAAGAGTTTGATGTAATCAGTACCGTAAATGCACTTGAAGAGCGTTTAGAAGATATTATTATCCCAATGGACGTGTCTATTATCGGTTGTGTGGTCAATGGACCGGGTGAAGCGGAAGCTGTACAAATTGGCGTGACGGGCGGCAGTAATAAGAGCGGTTACTATCTTGATGGAAAACGTCAGAAAGAACGCTTTGATAATAATGATATGATTGATCAGCTAGAGGCTAAAATTCGTGCAAAAGCAGCGATGATGGACCCTGAAAATATCATTGTAACTGACGCTAAAGCGTAATTTTATCGTAAAGGTGTTGAAATGAGGATAAATATCCGACTAACACCTTTGAATATTTTACCTTGACGTAGAAACTCCTTATAATCTGGGGTCATATGTCTTTTTTAATTTTCGAGAGTGACCGTGGCTAAACCAATCCAAGCAATTCGTGGCATGAATGATTGCTTACCAGAACAAACGCCGGTATGGCAAAAAGTAGAATCAGTATTACGTGATACTGTTGCAGCCTATGGCTACTCTGAAATTCGTATGCCAATCGTTGAATCTACGCATTTATTTAAGCGTGCGATTGGTGAAGTAACAGACGTTGTTGAAAAAGAAATGTACACGTTTGATGATCGTAACGGTGATAGCCTAACGCTACGCCCTGAAGGCACAGCATCGACAGTACGCGCTGGTATTCAAAATGGTTTGCTTTATAACCAAGAGCGTCGTATGTGGTACATAGGTCCTATGTTCCGTCACGAACGTCCTCAAAAAGGTCGTTACCGTCAATTCCACCAGTTTGGTGTTGAAATATTTGGTCTTAAAGGTGCGGATACTGACGCGGAAGTTATTTTATTAACGGCGCGTCTGTGGAAACTACTTGGTATTGAGCAACACGTGAAATTGCAGCTGAACTCTTTAGGTTCGTCTGAAGAACGTAGTGCGCATAAAGAAGCACTAATTAGCTTCTTAGAAGGCTTTAAAGACCAGCTTGATGAAGAAAGCCAACGTCGCATGTACACCAACCCATTACGCGTACTAGATAGTAAGAATCAAAATGTTCAAGCATTGCTTAATGATGCCCCAAGCTTAGCGGATTACTACGGTGAAGAAACTAAAGCGCATTTCGATGGTCTATGTAAAATGTTAGATAGCGCAGGCGTTAACTACCAAATCAATGACCGTTTAGTTCGTGGCCTTGATTATTATAACTACACTGTATTTGAATGGGTGACAGAAAGTTTAGGCGCACAAGGTACTGTGTGTGGTGGTGGTCGTTATGATGGCTTAGTTGAACAGTTGGGTGGCAAAGCAACACCAGCAGTTGGTTTTGCATTGGGTATCGAACGTTTAGTATTATTATTAGAAACGTTAGAGTTAACGACTGATATTGCTGGCGCTGTTGATGTTTATATCGCAGCATTAGGCGAAGGTGCTGATATTCATGGTATGTTATTAGCTGAACAGTTACGCGATCAAATGCCGAATGTGAAATTTATGATGCATAACGGCGGCGGTAACTTTAAGAAACAACTTAAACGAGCTGATCAAAATGGCGCTAAAGTAGCACTTATTTTGGGCAGCGACGAAATCGAAAACAAACAAGTGACTGTGAAAGATCTGACTGGTAAGACAGAGCAGGAAACTATCGCAGTAACTGAATTAGTAAACCAATTAACAACGCGACTAAACAAGTAATCAATACTGTTTGTTAGTGTTCAAAAAATTAAGGGTGAGACGTGGAAGGTTACGCTACTGAAGAACAACAAGTTGAAGCGCTGAAATCATGGTGGAAGTCCCATGGTAATGCGGTTATTTTTGGTACTGTACTAGGCCTAGCTGGCTTAGTTGGTTTTCGTTATTACAATGATAGCCAGTTAACAGCACAAGAAGAACTCTCGGCTGCTTATGATACGGTTGTGACTGAATTATCTGAAAATGGACTTGCAGCAAAGGCGACAACTCAGACGTTTATTGATGCGAACAGCGGTAATGCTTATGCAACATTAAGTGCATTACAACTTGCTGCTGAAGCCGTGAAAAAACAAGATTTTACGGAAGCTGAAAAGCAACTTAGCTGGGTAGCGAAAAACAGTAATCAAGCAAGTATTTTACCGATTGCTAATATTCGTCTAGCACGAGTTCAAGCGCAACTACAAAACTTTGATGCTGCACTGGCGACACTGGATAAAGTGACACTTGATACATTTACGAGCAAGAAAGCAGAAGTTAAAGGTGATATCTATGTACAGCAAGGCGATTTAAACGCGGCTCGTAGTGCTTATGAAACTGCTTTAGCGGGTGTCGGTGCGAATACTCAGTTGCTACAATTAAAACTTGATGATCTTGCTATTGTAGACGTTGCAGATGATCTTGATGCTGCAATCGCAGGAGAGCTGGATGACCAATAAGCTGAGAACATTCACAGCAGCTGCGGTTTTTTCGGTTTTTTTACAAGGTTGTTCTTTATTTAGTAATGATGAGGACGTGTATTCACCACTGCCTGTCATTCAAGCTGAATTCGCGCCAGAAATTGAATGGCGTAAGAGCATTGGTTCGGGTGTTGGCGAGTATTACTCACAGACGCGAACCTTACTTGTAAATGATCAGATTTTTGCCGCAAGTCGTGCCGGTTTAGTGAAAGCATTGGACCCTATTTCAGGTGATGAAATTTGGACTCAAGACTTATCTGAACAAGCGGTATTCAACCGTTTTGATGACAGTGATGATGCGTTACTGTCGGGTGGGATCGCGGCTGGTTATGGCATGGTATTTGTTGGTAGTGAAAATGCAGTATTATTTGCGTTAAACGACAAAACCGGTGAGGTGATCTGGCAAGTTGAAACCGATGGTGAAGTGATCGCGAGTCCTGTGGTTGATGAAGGTCTCGTTATTATCCAAACTGGCAGTGGTAGCTTAGTTGGTTTTGACGTTCAGACGGGTGAACAGCGTTGGATCCAAAGCTCAGAATTACCTGCTTTGACTTTACGTGGTAATAATTCGCCAATCACCACCAATGGAGCAGCGATTTATGGTCGCAGTGATGGTAAACTAGCGGCAGTATTTCTTGCTAATGGTCGCTTGATCTGGGAAGTGAATGTTGCGAAGCCAAAAGGCGCGAATGACATTGACCGTCTCGTTGATGTTAATGGCCAAGCAGTAGCACGTGGCTCCGATGTTTATACATCCGCTTTTAATGGCGAGTTAATGGCCATAGAATTACGTTCTGGTAAGGTACTTTGGAAACGTGCTTACGCGTCGGTAAAAGATCTTACTGTGGCAGGTTTCGAGCTGTTTTTAACTGATACGGAAGGTCGTATTCATGCAATTGACCGTCGTAATGGCCTTACTTTATGGTCACAGAATCGCTTAGCACTACGTGGTGTAACTGCGCCAGTTGTCTCGGGTAACAATATTGTTGTCGGTGATAAAGAAGGCTATCTGCACTGGTTAGATCGTAAAACAGGTAAGTTAGTTGCACAACAATTAATTGATAGTGATGGACTATTTTCTAAAGCATTGAACTCAGAAAAATACCTCTATGTTCAAAGTCGCAGTGGTGAATTGGTTGCTGTAAAGAAACCAATTTAAATCCCTAGATAGAATACCATCAACATAATTTATTGCGCCGAGAGGCGCATTTTGTCCTTTTAAATAAGTGACTTTCATTTTACTAGAGCCGTATTGAGGCTGAGGTTATATATGACCCCTGTAATTGCATTGGTTGGACGCCCTAATGTTGGTAAATCAACATTGTTCAACCGTTTAACTCGTACCCGGGACGCACTTGTTGCCGATTTCCCAGGGTTAACTCGTGACCGTAAATATGGACAAGCTAACTTAGCTGGTCGTGAGTTCATTGTAGTTGATACCGGCGGTATTAACGGCGATGAAGAAGGGATTGATGCAAAAATGGCTGATCAGTCGCTACTTGCGATTGAAGAAGCTGATGCCGTATTATTTTTAGTGGATGCTCGAGCGGGTTTAACTGTTTCTGACCAAGCAATTGCTGAACATTTGC
This sequence comes from Moritella viscosa, assembly GCA_000953735.1. NCBI lineage: Bacteria > Pseudomonadati > Pseudomonadota > Gammaproteobacteria > Alteromonadales > Moritellaceae > Moritella > Moritella viscosa. Next base: position 791,295 of record LN554852.1, read on the forward strand.
GTAAGCAAGAGAAGAAAGTATTTCTTGTTGCGAATAAAGTAGATGGCCTAGATGGCGATGTTGCTGTTGCTGAATTCTATGCGCTTGCACTTGGTGATATTTACCAAATTGCTGCATCGCAAGGACGTGGTACAAACATTCTTATTGAAGAAGCATTAGCACATGTTGAAGTTGCTGACCTTGAAGATGAGGAAGAGTTTTCTGACGCAGACCCCTTTGTAAATGGTGAGTTATTACCAGAAGAAGAGGAAAGTGAGGAACGCGACGAAGACTATGCGAGTTTACCGATTAAGTTAGCGATGATTGGTTGTCCTAACGTTGGTAAATCAACGCTAGTTAACCGTATCTTAGGTGAAGAGCGTGTTGTTGTTTATGATATGCCGGGTACGACTCGTGACAGTATTTACATACCGATGGAGCGTGACGGTCGTAATTACATGCTTATCGATACTGCAGGTGTACGTCGTCGTAAAAATATCAATGAAGCGGTTGAGAAATTCTCGATTGTTAAAGCATTACAAGCAATTGATGATGCGAACGTTGTATTAATGGTATTTGATGCACGCGTTGGTGTAACTGCACAAGATCTAACCTTGTTAGGCTTTGCTATTAACTCTGGTCGTTCAATCGTGATTGCTGTGAACAAGTGGGATGGTTTGGATACTGATGTGAAAGATCGCATTAAATCTGAATTAGATCGTCGCTTAGGCTTTATTGATTTTGCACGTATCCATTTCATCTCTGCATTACACGGTACTGGTGTTGGCCACTTGTTTGAATCGATCACAGAAGCATTCGATTCATCAACTAAACGTGTATCAACGTCTATGTTAACGCGTATTGTACGTATGGCTGTGGATGATCATCAACCACCAATGCATGCTGGTCGTCGTGTTAAGCTACGTTATGCGCATGCGGGTGGCTATAATCCACCATTGATTGTTGTGCATGGTAATCAAGTAACCAAATTAGCGAATTCATATCGCCGTTATTTGATCAACTACTTCCGTCGTTCATTAAAAATCATGGGTACACCGATTAAGGTTGAATTCCGTGACAGTGACAATCCGTTTGCAGATAAGAAAAATAGCTTATCATTATCGCAACAGAAAAAACGTCGCCGTATGATGTCGCATTATAAGAGTAAAAAATAATAGCGTCAGTTGTTATTGATAGAAAGGTCTGTTTTTACAGGCCTTTTTTTATACTTAAAAATCAGTAACAGGAATATTTAAATCATATTTGCGGTGTTTAACTGTATACCTTGGCGCAAAGACTGATACTATTTGTGATTAACTGAATACCTGTATTTAAGCTGCAGATATTCATTGCCGCACTACACTATTAGTAGTGCTAGATGTAAATATAATAGTGCTAGATGTAAATAGGGATATAGGTTAATGAATATGGATAGCGTGAGAGGTTTTGTTTGACCATAGTTGCAGTCGTGTATTTTTCGGTGTCAGGTTCAACTCAAGCCCTGGCTCGAGAAGTGATCTCAGGTATTAATACTGTTGAAGATGTTAAAGTCATTGAATGTCAGATACAAGCTTGGGACATGTTTGAAGGCCGTTTTGATAATGATGAATTGATGTGTTTACTGGATAATGCAGATGCAATTATATTTGGCTCGCCAACCTATATGGGCGGTGTTGCAGGTCAGTTTAAAGCATTTGCCGATGCGACAAGTGAGCGTTGGGATAGCCAACAATGGCGTAATAAATTTGCTGGTGGTTTTACCGTTGGTAGTTGCCTTAACGGTGATCAGGCAAATACGGTTCAATATATGGCGACGTTAGCCAGCCAGCATGGCATGTTATGGATTGGGCTCGATATTGCGGGTGGTTATAATAGCGTGGGGCTAAATCGTCTCGGATGCCAGTTAGGTGTTGTTGGGCATAATCCTGAAGGGGAAGTTCACCGCAGTGATCTGGATACCGCGAAATACTTAGGGCGTCGTATAGCGATTATAACAAAGACCTGTGCTTATGAATTACAGGCCTTATCGTTATAATTATACTCATTAATATCGGCGGTGAATAATGGTCTTTTTAGGCTGATAGACGCTTAACGAGCTGGTTAACCAGTAACTCTGCGCCAGCTAAGTCATCTTGATCAAAACGGGCAATACTTGGACTGTCTATATCTAGCACTCCGATCAATTTATCGTGAACAATAATCGGCACCACGATTTCTGAGTTACTTGCTGCATCACAGGCTATATGGCCTGGGAAGTCATGCACATCCGTCACTAATTGTGTCTGTAATGTACTTGCAGCTGTACCGCAAACCCCTCGGCCAACCGGAATACGAATACAAGCAGGCAGACCTTGGAAAGGACCTAATACTAATTCGTCATTTTCGTAAAGATAAAACCCCGCCCAATTAATATCTTCTAGCTCCATGAATAATAAAGCACTCAAGTTAGCTAAGTTAGCAATTAAATTTGTTTCTTCAGCCATTAAAGCGTCAGCTTGTTGAGCCAGGCGCTGATAAAGTTGGATCTTAGACATGTATTCCCTTTATGGATAGATAAGATGAAATGTAAGATACACCTTATCGATGGTAATAATATGTATCTTATCTAATGATTATATTGTCATAAAGATAATATTGGATTTAGCGGATTCGTTAGGGCTAAAAAAGAGTGATAGGATGTAGCGTAATTTACTGATAATGTGTTTACTAAATGCGAACATAATAGCTCCTCGTTATATTTACAGCTTAGTTGAGACCCACTGTAGAGTATAATGATAGCGGTTACTTTACCTCTTATTTAGTATTTATCCTATTTTATCGACTGAAGTTAGAAATTCATGCATATATACCTTGTTACCCACGAGAGAGAATTTTCGCGCCGCAGTAATACTGGAAAATTAGTTCAACAGTTTCTCCCCAACGAAACAAGTGTTGTGCCTTGGCGTCGTAAAGAACCCGATAGTAAATTGTTAACTGCGATCAAATCCGGTCGGGTGGCAATACTTGCACCAGATGCAGAACACGAGCATGACATACATGATTTTGATGGCCTTGTATTACTGGATAGTACATGGCAAGAGGCACGTAAAATGTATCGTCAAAGCGAGTATTTGCAAGACTTACCTAAGATCACCTTGAATGCGAAGCAAGCGTCAGAATTCATTTTACGTGCTAATCAACTAGAAGGGGGACTCAGTACCGTTGAGTGTGTGATCGAGTTATTACGTCTGCAACAACGGCATACCGAAGCCGAGCAGCTGGTATTAGAATTTAAGACATTTATTCGCGCTTGTTTATAAACATTTGTCGGTAATTCTTTGGTGTACTCTCTGTCCAGCGTCGAAAGGCTTTATAAAATGCAGCTGGTGTGGCAAAGCCCAATAAATATGATATTTCACTGAAGGTAAGCTGGGTATCACGGACATAACTCAATGCCAGACCTTTTCTTGTTTTATCCATGATACCTTGATAGTTAGTATTTTCTTTGTATAAGCGGCGTCTTAACGTCCAAGCTGATGTCCCTAGAAGTGCCGCTACTTGATTGATATCGGGCATGCTACCCACCAGATTATGACTGACTTTTTCGATAACCTTCGTTTGCCAATCTTGATTTTGTTGCAGCTGTTGTAGCCCATTTTGACATAACTGCTGGGCTTGCAGATAACTGCTCATACAGGCATCGGGTAATGGCGTTTCGATATGCTGACTATCCAATACTAAGCCATTAAATGTAGAATCAAAAATAACTGGGCATTGAAAAAATGCGTGATAGCATTCGCTGTTCTTTGGTTCTGGGTATTCAATATGGACTGCTTTGACAATATTAACAGACTGGGTTAAGTGCATGGCTCGAGAGGTCAGTAAGGTGAACCAGCTTGCCAAGACAGAATCAACCACAAAATAATTATAGGGGTTATACGGGGCAATCGAATAAAAGGTGAGTGTCGGCTCTGGCGTTGTGATAAACGTTGAATGACCTCGTACATTTTGACTTAACAAACTTTCATATTGGGCGAGTACTTGTGCCATAGTGCTAATATTATTGGCAGACATACAGGCAAATCCCAGCATACCATAATGTTGAAAGCAGACATTTTCACCCATTACTAAGCCCAGGTCTTCGCGCCCCGTTTGCTGCATTAACTCAAAACCTATACGCATATATTTTGGAATAGATAAGCGACCATGATGGGCACTTAGCTGCGCGATGGAGACATTATATTTGGTTAGAATAGGATTGATATCGCAACTGAGCTTATTACTGGTTAAACTCATTTGCTGCAAAAAGTTAACCGAAATATCCCCTAAGCTTACTTTTGAGCCTATTGTTTCCGTCATTGAATCCATATCCATCATCACACATGCTAGTCAAAAGCTCACCTTTGCTAACTAAAGATAATTAATTGTATATCATAAGCATTGTATCCGTCGTGCTTTAACGCTACTTTTAACAAAATAAGAACGAATAAATTTTTAATAAAATAAAAATAATAAACTCTGAACCAAATAGCTAAAGCAATGGGGTGAACAATGTCAGCACAAAATAATTATCCAAATTTATTAACACCACTCGATCTGGGTTTTACCCAATTGAAAAATCGCGTATTAATGGGTTCCATGCATACAGGACTTGAAGAAGTCAGTAATGGTTTTACACGTATGGCAGCTTATTTTGCCGAACGTGCGGCGGGTGGTGTAGGCTTGATTGTGACTGGCGGTATTGGACCTAATCCTGAAGGCGCAGTGTTTCAAGGTGGCTCTAAAATGGATACCGTTGAAGAAGCTGAAGCGCATAAAGAAGTAACCGCTGCGGTGCATGAAGCGGGTGGTAAAATTTGTATGCAGATTTTGCATGCTGGTCGTTATGCGTATAGTAAGCAACCTGTCGCACCATCAGCAATCCAAGCCCCGATTAACCCTGCACGTCCACGTGCGCTAACAACGGAAGAAGTATATCAACAGGTCGCTGCATTTGTTAACTGCGCCGGACTTGCGCAATCAGCTAACTATGATGGTGTTGAGATCATGGGGTCGGAAGGTTATTTGATTAACCAGTTTATTGTTGAACACACCAATCAACGTGACGATGAATGGGGTGGCAGTTTCGAAAACCGTATCCGTTTTCCCGTTGAAATTGTAAGGCAGGTACGCGAAAAGGTCGGCACTGATTTTATTATTATTTATCGTTTGTCTATGCTGGATCTGATTGAAAAAGGCAGCTCTTGGCAAGAAGTAGTGGCGCTGGCAAAAGCCATTGAGAAAGCGGGGGCGACTATCATTAATACCGGTATTGGTTGGCATGAAGCTCGTGTTCCAACGATCGTCACTAAAGTGCCAAGAGCCGCATTTACAAAAGTGACCGCCAAATTAAAAGGGGAAGTATCGATCCCGTTGATTACGACAAACCGCATTAATACCCCCGAGATTGCAGAATCAGTGCTGGAGCAAGGTCATGCAGACATGGTGTCGATGGCGCGTCCATTCTTAGCTGATCCTGAGTTTGTTAATAAAGCTGTAGCGGGTAAAAGTGATGAAATCAATACTTGTATTGGTTGTAACCAAGCGTGCTTAGATCATACTTTCAGTATGAAATTGACCTCTTGTTTAGTTAATCCTCGCGCCTGCCGTGAAACAGAACTTACTTATATGAAATCATCGGTGAGCAAACGCATTGCTGTGGTTGGAGCTGGTCCTGCTGGTTTAGCATTTGCAACCGTTGCAGCCCAGCGTGGACACAAAGTAACTATTTTTGATGATAAGTCTGAGCTGGGTGGACAGTTTAATATTGCTAAGCAAGTACCTGGTAAAGAAGAGTTTTATGAGACATTACGTTACTTTACGACGATGACGACAAAGTTTGGTGTAGAAATTATGTTGAATAAACGTGTTTCAGCGGATGAGCTTATCGCTAACGGTTTTGATGACGTGGTATTAGCGACCGGTATTGCACCACGCACACCGGCTATTGAGGGGATTGGTCATAACAAAGTATTGTCTTACCTTGATGTGTTACGAGATAAAAAATCGGTAGGGAGTAAGGTTGCTATTATTGGTGCTGGTGGTATTGGTTTTGATGTCGCGGAATACCTTGCCCATGATCACCAATCAACAGCGCCAACAGCCAGTCAGGATATTGATACCTTTATGCGTGAATGGGGCGTTGATCTAACAATGCAAAATCGTGGTGGTTTAATGGCTGCTGAAAAATCATCTGCGGCACGTGAAATTTACTTATTACAACGCAAAGCCAGCAAGGTTGGTGCTGGATTGGGTAAAACCTCTGGTTGGGTTCATAGAGCCGGCCTAGCGAGTAAGAAGGTGGTCATGATGAACAGTGTTGAGTATGTTAAAGTTGATGACCAAGGTTTGCATATTCAGGTTGCTGGTGAACCACAGGTATTGAATGTTGATAATATTATCGTATGTGCTGGGCAAGACCCATTGCGAGAGCTACAAGCGCAGTTAGTAGCTGCTAAGCAGCAAGTACACTTGATTGGTGGCGCAGATGTGGCTGCTGAGTTAGATGCTAAGCGCGCGATAAAGCAAGGTTCTGAGTTAGCTGCAACAATTTAAAGTGAATAAATAAGGTTTATATTCATAAAAATCTCAGTGGGTCTTATCCGCTGAGATTTTCATTTTTGCAGGATAAAATGGCTGTTATGCATGATAAATGATAAAAAATAGAATGAATTAACCAAATATGAGTGCCATAGTTAAAATTTGTTCTACTCTTTGAAATGGAATTTAACTTTTATGATGAGTGTAACAATGCCTAAAAAACTCTGTTATTTATTAGAACTGCCAGATTCTAAGGTGACATTCAGTGTCTTACTCATGGCTGATAACGTTTGCTTGTCTGTTGCAGGTATTGATGAGTGTTATGCCATTGAGCGCCTCATGATCGTTGAAAATCCGAGTGCGCAATTACAAGGTTATTATATTTGTGATTACGCAACACCAGTCTGGTCCCTCGAAGATCTATCATTGCAGGATATCGGTTTGCTTTCTGCTAACTTTGGTTTGTTAATTGAACATGAATATAATGATATCTACGCGATGGAAGCACATCACGTCATTGATTCTGAAAAATATCAATCAATTAAAACCTGATTTATAATTTAAATTTCACATTTATTTGTTCTTAATCGTGCTATAACAGTGTGTACTCAGCGAGATTAGCTGTCTGTTATGTGAAGAGGGAATGATGGCAAAACTGAAAAATGAAAAGAAATTATTTAAAGCTGCGATCGCATTAGGTACTCAGTATCTACAGCAACGCGGTAGTACATTTACAACGACAGATCCAGAAGACGTTAAAGCGCAATATATCTATAAAGCCTTAGTGTTTGATAAACTGATGCAACCTCTGGCTAAAGATCAAGAAACGACTCTTAATATTAAACATAAATTAGCCATTTGGATTTCTCGAAAATTACCGGCTGACCACCCTTTACTTACCAGCGAATAATAATGCAATGTTGGACTGAATACGTTATATAACGTGTTCAGCCCATTTCTATTAGTGCTTAATGACGTTGTAAGAATAACGTCGCGGCTTTAATACCTGCACTATAATCGCCTTCGAGTGTATTAACCTGACGTGTTAACGTGGGGGTTTGCAGTTCATTATCAGGTGCAATTTCGATAATATTAACCCCAGCTGGTGGATTACGCATAAATTCGCAAGTACTGTTGTATTTTTTGCTGTAATTATCAAGTAATTTAGTGAGTACCGTATCGTGCCTAACCCAGAACGTAAGTAGGCGTTCTAAAACGGATAATTTTTCTACCCAGCGTCGAGTTCTGGTCCTGATCACAATAATATTTTTCGCACCTAAATCTACCGCCTTCTTTACTGGTATAGGATCAACTAAGCCACCATCAATATGGATATCATTTCCTAGTTTTACTCCGGGACGAAAAACGATAGGTAGCGCGCATGATGCGATGATTTGTTGAAACCATTGGTTGGGCTCGGCTATTTGATAACTTACTTGACCTTTTGATCTATCACAGCTGGTGATAACAAATGGGCGTGAGTTTAGCCGTCGTTTCGCTTTGTCAAGGTCTATGGGATCATGTAATTCTAATAAATCATGTAACTCTCTAAGTTCCATGGCATTTCCGCCCCTTAAAAATCGAGTCCAATTGACAAAAGTCGTTGATTTAGCCAGATGATTAATGAGCCTAACTGAATATTTTTTTTGTCCTGCGATAAACGCGGAGAGGTTTAGCGTCCCTGCTGAACTACCAATAAACAGATCGAAGGGGTCATACCCATGTTCTAAAAAGGTATCTAACACTCCTGCGGTAAATACGCTACGCATACCTCCACCTTCTACAACAAGTGCTGTTTTTATCATAGCAACCTCGATATATTGCGCTTGCTTTCACAAGCCTAGAGTAAATACCAATATTTGGTAGTATTTGTCTTATTTGATAAATATATTTATCGTTGATAAGTATCGGGTAGTACTGTGACAACTAAATTAAGCAGGGATGATGATACGGTGACAAAAACTAGAATTGCGAGACTAATAATGAGGAATTATATGGTTAATAGCATATAAAAAATGCTAATAACCACGTATTATTGAATAGCAGAATTATTTTAAATTAATGAAAGTTAATGCATCATTGAGCGTTTGTTGTGGGATCTCTTCCATTGGCACATGACCTGCGTTTGGATAAATAATTAAGCTGGACCCCGGTATGTTTTGCAACCATTGCTCGCTAAGTTTCTGTGGTACCCAAATGTCTTTGTTACCCCACATTAATAAAGTCGGAGCTGTGATGGTCGCAAAGTCTAATGGTGTTTTTTGGCTATTCTTTTCATCTAACATCGCAATGGTATTGGCATAAGCCTGTTTTGCTCCAGGGCGTAAAGAGAGATGAATATAACGGTCCATATTTTCTTTGGTGATGAGATCTTGATCTCCGTATACGTCCTTAACTCCCATTGCGATAATGAAAGGAGGAAATACATTGGCTGCCAGTGTATTGATACCGGGCATACTGGCAAAGCTTAAAATAAACGGCAGATCCTGTGGTGCGCCTGCAGGATCAATGAGGATCAGTTTTTTGATTTTATCAGGGTAGTTCGCTGCATAATGAGCTGAAATATAACCACCGAGAGAATTGCCTACCAGAATAAAGTCATCGAGTTTCAATTGGGTAATAAACTGCTCAAAAGATGAGTGTAATAGCGCTTCAGAGAAATCATTGGGATTTTCTGGACCACCAGTTAACCCAAAGCCTGGCATATCAAGACTGATGATCCGGTACTTATCTGCTAAGCCTTTATTCCATTCCTTCCAGGTATGTAGTGATGATAAAATACCATGTATTAATACAATTGGCTGACCATTAGGATTACCTTCGTCACGGTAATGGATGCGCATTCCATTAACATCCATCCATTGTGACTGTTCGTTGGCGTACAAGGCATTGAGATCTTCTATCGGCATTTCGCCAAGCCCCCAAACGCTACCCACACTTGGGCTTGCTGCGACAGCCTGCTGCATACTGGAACAGCCTACTAAGCTAAGGCTTGCGGTAACACTTAAGACCACTGCTAGCGGTAATATTTTAGGTCGTTTAAATTTTATCATCATTACTGTTTCATCCTTGAAATCCAGGTTGTTTGTGCAAAAAAATGAACAAAGTAGTTAATCATAAACGAGTTTATTTTAAACTAATGCCTAATATGATGACTTAGTGTCATTATGAAATATTTGATCAGTAAATGGTGAGTCACAATATCATGGTGATGTAACGTAGTGTAGTCATTTCAAATAAAAAAGGCCCAGTACTTGTAATAAGTACTGGGCCTTTTTTTACTTAATTCTTTGTACTAAATAACCTAACGCTAGCGCCAATATTATTTAGCTAGAGATTCAGTCAGGTTAGGACGGATCTTAGCAAGCATATCTTTAAGTACGCGTGGTGATGCAGCAACTGAGTTACCAGATTTGAAGAAATCATGGCCGCCAGCGAAATCAGTTACGATTGCGCCTGATTCAGTAGCAATTAAGTTACCTGCTGCAGTTTCCCAAGGTTTTTGACCCATGCTCCATAAACCGTCGATACGACCAGCTGCTAGGTAAGCAAGGTTAAGTGCTGGGCAACCAGCTGCACGGATATCAGAACATTCAGAGAATAATGCACCAAAGATGTTTAGGTAAGTTTCTTGCTGGTGCTTCATGTTGTGTGGGAAGCTAGTAGCAAGAACAGTGCCTGATAAATCTTTAGCTGAGCCTGCACGTAAACGGTAACCGTTTAATTGTGCGCCTTTACCACGACAAGCTGAGAAGATTTCATCACCGATAGCATCAAAGATAACAGCAACTTCAGCTTTACCTTTAACGTGTAAAGCGATAGATACTGCGAAATGTGGAATACCTTTAACAAAGTTAGTTGTACCGTTTAGTGGGTCAATGATCCACTGGTAGTCTGTATCTGTACCAGTTGTAGCACCGCTTTCTTTTGCGATGATAGTATGCTCTGGGTAGGCTTTTTTAATTGTAGCGATAATAGCTGCTTCAGCTTCTTTGTCTACGTTAGTCACAAAATCATTTGTGCCTTTTTGCTCTACTTTAGTCTTGCTTGGATCACCATAAGCTTTTACGATTATGTTACCTGCGTCACGCGCAGCACGGATCGCGATTGTTAGCATCGGATGCATACTATTACCACCAAATTTTTGAAAGAACGGGATTTAGGGCGCGGAGTATACCAACTTTATTAAAATGTTCAAAATTTATTTTATCTTATTTTAAATGCGCTAGGACTAAGTGTCGAAGCGTATATCCATACACCTTAGTTTCATATAATGCCAGACGATAAAAATCGTGATGAGATAGGTGGCATTATGGATTATAGATCATCTATATATTCAAGGGACTTAATGCGCTTTTGCTCTGAGTGAGAAAAGAATGAGTCTCTTAGAGCGCTTATGTGAATGTCCTTATTTAGATTATTAGAATCGCTTAGGATATCTCTTCGCTGGCCTAGATAGGCGTTTATTTTGTTATCTAGTTCAGCTTCTTGATGTTCAAGCTCTGTCATCCTTACTGCGACTTCTGGTCCTCCCAATGCTTCATAAGCAAGGTACCGCTGCTGTTCATCGTCATAGTTTGCAATTTTATTTAGTTCAGTACTAACAAGGCCACTTTTATAAACACGACTAATTTCTTCTGGGAAGTTAGATAACTCTTCTATAAATAGGTAGTTATATTCTTCTTGAGATGTTGAAATCGATTTTAAATATAGTTTTTTGATGGTTACTTGCCGATGTAAGTTTTCATTATTAAAGAGTAATTTCTGCTCTTCAGCATTAAATAGGACTAATTGTCTATCTTTTAACTCACTATCAAGGCGTTCCAAGTTATCCATATTCGGAGTTTGATCCACTTCTACCGAGAGTAAAGATTGTTTATATAACAGAAAACGTTCGAATAAATCATAGTCTGCTGTGCTATATTTACTTGGATTATCAGTGATAAATTGTTTGACGTTCGCTTTTAATTGTTCAATATCCATTTCAGTTTCATTAAAACCAGATAGAAAATAGTCAAACATATCTCGTAATGATGTTTGATCAACCTCTGTGTCTTGCTGGGATTGCGATTGGAGCCGTGAGCTATCGACGCTGGTTGTTAATGGAATTATATCTTCATCTTTGACAATTACCTCTGTCTCTACCCCTGTTTTATTTTTTTTTAGCATCGTACTAGAGAGAGAGAGTGGCTGAATTGCCTTTACTGCCTGCTTATTCATTGGTTTATTAGCTGATGTTATATAGGCTACACTAGTAGCTACTGCGATAATTGTGATTACTAGTGTAGCTTTTTTCATTATTATAAACCTTGTCGTTTTAAGCGGTTAGCATGTTGACGGTAAAGACTTGGAACTGATAGGAATAATGCTGTATGTCCTAGTACCTGATTGATTTCATCAACATGATTCATTCGATAGACTCCAATCACTTTACCTAAGTGGGTGCTACAAACACTGACCATACCATCATTCTTTTCACCATTAAATGCGAGTAAGCTGACTGCTTTTAGAGGTAAATCAACAAGTGCATCTTTAGGGCTAGTTATCAGTCTATTACCTGTCCAAGAGTAATAGTATACTTTGTTCAGTACACCATTAACTGTACTTGTTACTACAGGTTCTCCTTCACCACATGCTGTTGTTGGCACACCTTCTGGATATTTTTCATTAAATTCAAGTGATTTATATGTAGTTAATGCTTTTAAAGCGCCAACAGGATCAACTGGCAGTTCTGAACCACCGGATAAGAATTGCGCTATCTGTGATACGAAGCCGATAATAGCTGTACCAGCAGTATTAACTAATGTCCCATCTGGAGCTACGCTGTAGAATAAATCTGCGAATTTAGACCCCTTATTTACACCACCAATGCTTGTTACTGAAGCAACGAGTTCTGGAGCTACCGACGCCACATAACGGGCTGTGGGTCCACCATGACTATGTCCAATAAGGTTAACTTTACTCGCCCCACTCTTAGCTAAAAATGCTTTGACTTGTTTTAAAAGTTGCTCACCTCGGATTTCGGTTGTGTTACTTGTAGATACTTGTGGAGTAAAAACGGTTGCACCATCTTTTCTTAATGTTTGGGATATTTTGTAGAAATAGTCAAGACCTCGAATATTATCAAACCCCAAAAAACCATGTACGAGTACAATTGGATATTTAGTTTCAGTATAATTTGCAGCATTTGCATAATTGAGAAATGTTGTCGATAACATTATTGCGATCATCATTAATCGTTTCATTTTTCCATCCTTAGGTTAACTTTAGTTATATGAAATCGTTGGAGTTTATTATTACGGGACAGTGTGTCGTATTCAATAAGGGTTATGTAAAAAAGAGATGTAAGTCAAAGTAAAAGTAAAAATAGATGAGAATAAGCAGAAGAGGTATTGGTATTGAAACAAGATATACCTTGTTTACTGTGATAGAATCCGCGACCAGTAAATTAACAACTCCAGTAATAGTCTAACCATTATTTTAAACTCGTCGTTTAAATGGCCTTTTTCTATTATGTGTCTTTTTAGGTATTCATTAATTATGTTAGCAAACGTAAAAGTTGTATTAGTCGGTACATCTCATCCTGGTAATATTGGTTCAGCTGCTCGTGCAATGAAAACAATGGGCTTCACGCAATTGGTTTTAGTTGCACCTTTATGTGAGATTGATGAAAAATCAGTAGCCTTAGCTGCAGGTGCCGCAGATGTATTAGAAAATGCAATCATCGTCGATACCTTAGAAGAAGCAGTAACAGACTGTGGCCTTGTTATTGGTACAAGTGCGCGTTCACGTACGCTGCAATGGCCAATGCTTGATTCGCGTGAAGCGGGTTTAAAGCTAATTGAAGAAGTGCCTAATTACCCTGTTGCATTGGTGTTTGGTCGTGAGCGTATTGGTTTGACCAATGATGAGCTACAAAAATGTACTTATCATGTGTGTGTTTCTGCAAACCCTGAATATAGCTCATTAAATTTAGCCATGGCCGTACAGATTTTAACGTACGAAACACGTATGGCATACCTTGCTACTAATACGTATCCAGAACAAGATAATCCGTATCCAAAGCAAGCGGAACTGGAAATGTTCCATACTCATCTTGAAGAAACATTATGGGATACTGGTTTTATTAACAAAGCTCACCCTGGAATTGTAATGAATCGTTTACGTCGATTGTTTACACGCGCTCGCCCTGAAGCGGTTGAGTTAAATATTTTACGTGGTGCATTAGTATCTATTCAGCGTAATTTGAAAAAATAGCTAACCACTACCTAACCCTAAAGTAATACCTGAGTGAATTGGTCAGGTATATACTTGACCAATTAAGTCGGGTATGTAACCATAACCCTAAATAACAGTTTTAGAGGTTGCTATGCGATTGACATCGAAGGGGCGTTACGCAGTTACAGCTATGATTGATCTTGCATTGCACGCAGAACTTAAACCTGTACCACTGGCTGAAATATCCGAACGACAAAGTATTTCATTGTCGTATTTGGAACAGTTGTTTTCTCGACTACGTCGAAAGAAACTGGTAGCAAGTGCGAGAGGACCTGGTGGTGGCTATAAGTTAGGCATGTTACCTGGGCTTATTTCTGTTGGCATGATCATTGACGCAGTTGATGAAAATGTAAAAGCGACTAAGTGTGATTCTGCAGGTGGTTGTAATGATGGGAAACGCTGTTTAACGCATTCACTTTGGGATGATTTAAGTGAACGGATTAGTGATTTTCTTGATAACATATCACTTGCTGATTTGATGGCAAATAATGAGATAAAGCAGATTGTCAACGAACAAGATCATGATCGTCAAATGTTAAATAAAATTGATGTAAATATTCTTTGATAATTGTTTAATAAAAACATAATAGAATTATAATTATAAGTATGAACACTGTTAGCGGTTTAACCGTGTTGTATGGAGCAATGACTAGATGAAAAAACCTATTTATTTGGATTATTCAGCCACTACGCCTGTAGATCCACGTGTAGCAGAAAAAATGATGCAATGCTTAACTATGGACGGCATTTTTGGTAACCCTGCGTCTCGTTCACATCGTTTCGGCTGGCAAGCTGAAGAAGCGGTAGACATTGCTCGTAACCAAATTGCAGATTTAGTAAATGCAGATCCACGTGAAGTTGTTATCACATCGGGTGCCACTGAATCAAACAATCTTGCTATTAAAGGTGCTGCGCATTTTTATAAGAAGAAAGGCAAGCATATCATTACAAGTAAAATCGAGCATAAAGCTGTGCTTGATACTTGTCGCCAACTTGAGCGTGAAGGATACGAAGTTACTTATTTAGACCCGACTTCTGAAGGTCTAATTACGGTTGAAACCCTTGAAGCTGCAATTCGTGAAGATACAATCATTGTTAGTATCATGCACGTGAATAACGAAATCGGTGCGATTAATGATATCGCTGCATTGGGTGAACTTTGTCGCGCTAAGAAAGTCTTATTCCATGTAGATGCTGCGCAAAGTGCGGGCAAATTACCAATCGATTTCTCTGAGTTAAAAGTCGATATGTTATCGGTATCGGCACATAAAATTTATGGCCCTAAAGGTATTGGTGCATTGTACGTTCAACGTAAACCTCGTATCCGTCTAGAAGCACAAATGCACGGTGGCGGCCATGAACGTGGTATGCGTAGTGGTACATTACCAACTCACCAAATTGTGGGTATGGGTGAAGCTTTCCGCATTGCTAAAGAAGAAATGCAAAAAGATAATGACCATGCTGAAGCATTACGTAAACGTTTCTGGGCAGGTATCGCTGGTATCGAAGAAGTATATCTAAATGGTCATGCTGAACAACGTATCGTAAGTAATTTGAACGTAAGCTTCAACTTTGTTGAAGGTGAGTCATTGATGATGGCACTGAAAGATCTCGCGGTTTCTTCAGGCTCAGCTTGTACATCTGCAAGTTTAGAACCGTCTTATGTACTACGTGCATTAGGTCTAAACGATGAAATGGCGCACAGCTCAATTCGTTTCTCATTCGGTCGTTTTACGACTGAAGAAGAAGTAGATTATGCAACTAGCATCATTGAAGAAAACATCAGTAAACTTCGTGAAATGTCACCTCTATGGGAGATGTTTAAAGATGGTATCGATTTAAGTACTATCGAGTGGGATCACCACTAATTGTTCACCCTTGTTTCACGAAGATTTATATTTAGTTTGAAGGAGTTATATCATGGCTTATAGCGAAAAAGTAATCGACCATTATGAAAACCCACGTAACGTAGGTTCATTTGATAAAAATGACCCATCTATCGCAACTGGTATGGTAGGCGCACCAGCGTGTGGCGACGTAATGAAATTACAACTTAAAATTAGTGATGACGGCATTATCGAAGATGCAAAATTTAAAACTTATGGTTGTGGTTCAGCGATCGCATCAAGCTCACTTGTTACCGAATGGGTAAAAGGCAAGAGTATTGAGCAAGCTGGCGAAATCACCAATATGACTATTGCTGAAGAGTTAGAGTTACCACCAGTGAAAATTCACTGTTCAATTCTTGCTGAAGATGCAATTAAAGCTGCAATTGATGATTACAAAAAGAAAAAAGTGTCTTAGGAGCTAAATATGGCAGTTACCTTATCAGACTCTGCTGCAGCGCGTGTTGCTAGCTACCTTGATAAACGTGGTAAAGGTGCTGGTTTACGCCTAGGTGTGAAAACATCTGGCTGCTCTGGTCTGGCTTATGTTCTTGAGTTTGTTGACGCTATTGACGAGAACGATGAAGTTTTTGTTGAAAAAGGCGTTACCGTTATCGTGGATAAAAAAAGCCTCGTATATCTTGATGGGATCGAATTAGATTTTGTTAAAGAAGGCCTTAATGAAGGGTTTGAATTTAACAATCCGAACCTGAAAGGCGAATGCGGCTGCGGTGAAAGCTTCAGCGTGTAATATTGATACACCCAAATAACCTCGTTATTTGGGTTTTGTTTATTTAATCTATCCATTAAAGGTCGTCAGATGAACCATTTTGAGTTGTTTGGTTTACCCGTTAATTTTGAACTAGATAGTGCCAGTTTAGCAACAACATATCGAGATTTACAGCGCACACTACACCCAGATAATTTTGCTAGCAGTAGTGAACGTGAGCATTTATTCGCTGTACAAAAATCTTCACAAGTTAACGATGCTTATTCCATTCTTAAGTCGCCTATTCTACGTGCTGAATATATCTTGGCCATTTGTCATGAAGACATTCGTGGCGAGCAAAAAACGCTGCAAGATCCGATATTTTTAATGCAACAAATGGAACTGCACGAACGTCTTGAAGACATTCCTCATTCCTCTGATCCAGAACAAGAAATTACAGACTTTGATGATGAGTTAACATTATCAATTAAGCAATATTTGCAAGAGTTTAACGAATTGGTCAGTATTGAGCATTATAATGACGCGGCGAATGTAGTGCGTAAATTAAAGTTTGTTTATAAACTGCAAACACAATTAAGTACACTTGAAGATAGTTTACTTGATTATTAATCAAATAATTTAAATTTAAGAACCTAAAACATGGCATTACTTCAAATTGCTGAACCGGGACAAGCGGCAGCACCTCATGAGCATAAACTTGCCGTTGGTATCGATCTAGGTACAACGAATTCATTAGTGGCAAGCGTCCGTAGTGGCAGTGCAGAAACGTTAGTTGATAAGACTGGTCGAGATATTTTACCGTCAGTGGTTCGTTATACTACAGATTCAGTTGTTGTTGGTGACGACGCTGCACAACAAGCGATAACCGATCCAGAAAACACCATTTCATCGGTAAAGCGTTTGATGGGCAAAGCCCTCACAGATATTGATACTGCGCGTATTCCTAATGTACTTATTGAATCGGCATCGGGCCAACCGTTAATTAAAACGGTGGCAGGTGAACTTAATCCAGTACAAGTATCTTCAGAAATTCTTAAAGCATTAGCAGCTCGTGCAACAGAGACACTTGCAGGTGAACTTAATGGCGTGGTAATCACTGTACCCGCCTATTTTGATGATGCACAACGTCAAGGTACAAAAGATGCTGCAAATATTGCAGGATTAAATGTTTTACGATTATTAAACGAGCCAACTGCAGCCGCGATCGCGTATGGTTTAGATGCCGGTCAAGAAGGTATTATTGCGGTTTATGATCTGGGTGGCGGTACGTTTGATATATCCATTTTACGTCTGCATAAAGGTGTTTTTGAAGTTCTCGCTACAGGCGGTGACTCAGCGCTTGGTGGTGATGACTTTGATCATTTAGTTGTTGACTGGATCTGTGCTGAAGCTGGACTTGTGGGTGAGCAGTCGTTAGCGATGCAACGGCTGCTACTAACGGAAGCGAAACATGCGAAACAAGCACTAACAGATCACGATAGTGTTGAGATTAATATCGCATTAGAAGCGGTTAATTGGCAGGGAATATTAGGTCGTTCAACATTTGAAGATCTTATTCAGCCATTGGTTAAACGTACTTTATTAGCATGTCGTCGTTCGTTAAAAGATGCTGATATCAGTAAAGACGAAGTACTTGAAGTCGTTATGGTGGGCGGTTCAACACGTGTACCGTTGGTTCGTGGAAAAGTAGGTGAGTTCTTTGCACAAGAGCCACTGACAAGTATCAATCCAGATAAGGTTGTTGCAATTGGTGCTGCGATTCAGGCTGATGTACTAGTCGGTAACAAACCTGATTCAGACTTACTATTACTAGACGTGACACCGTTATCACTGGGCCTCGAAACTATGGGTAACCTAGTTGAAAAAGTGATCCCACGTAATACCACAATACCAGTAGCGCGTGCTCAAGAGTTTACCACGTTTAAAGATGGTCAAACGGCAATGTCAATCCACGTGTTGCAAGGTGAGCGTGAATTAGTTGATGATTGCCGCTCATTAGCGCGTTTCTCGTTAACCGGTATTCCACCAATGGCGGCAGGAGCTGCGCATATTCGTGTTACTTTTCAAGTTGATGCGGATGGATTGTTAAGTGTATCCGCGATGGAGAAATCATCGGGTGTGTCTGCTTCTATCCAAGTTAAACCATCGTATGGTTTAAGTGATGATGAAGTTACTAACATGCTTAAAGATTCAATGACATATGCGAAAGAAGATGTCACAGCGCGTATGTTAGCAGAACAACAGCTAGAAGCAGACCGTGTAATGGAAAGCCTGATCGTTGCCTTACAACAAGATGGCAAAGCATTACTATCTGATGAAGAGCAATCTGCCATTGAAACAGCGATCCAAACGCTTTATCAGATCCGTCAAGGTGATGATAGAGATGCGATTGAAAAAGAAATTGAAACAGTCGATAAATTAACACAAGATTTTGCTGCTCGTCGTATGGATGCATCAATCCGTAAAGCGTTGCAGGGTCAGTCGGTAGATAAGGTCTAAGAAATGCCAAAAGTTATATTTTTACCTCATGAAGATTTATGCCCAGAAGGTCTCTCTGTAGAGGTTGAAAAAGGTGAAACGATCCTTGATGTTGCATTAAGGAACAAAATTATCATTGAGCATGCTTGTGAGAAATCATGCGCCTGTACTACTTGTCATGTTATCGTACGTGAAGGCTTTGATTCATTAGAAGAAAGTGATGAACTTGAAGATGACATGTTAGATAAAGCATGGGGTTTAGAACCTGACTCTCGTTTAGGTTGCCAAGCGATCGTCGAAGATGAAGATTTGGTTGTAGAGATCCCTAAATACACGATCAACATGGTATCTGAAAGTCATTAATTGTTAAGCTAAGGTGTCTTTATCCTACGCATAAATAGCGTAAGCAAACTAAACTGAAAGTAACTGTGCAGCCTATGTGTTGTTGCGTATATTTTTAGGGAGGTTTTTATGGCATTAGCGTGGTCGGATAGTACAGAGATTGCCATTACATTAGCTGAAAATTATCCAGAGCAAGATCCACAGCAAGTAAGGTTTACAGACTTGCGTCGGATGATATTAGGGTTGGACGATTTTACCGATGATCCTAATCATTGTGGTGAAAGAGTACTTGAAGCCGTGATGCTTGCTTGGATTGATGAATATTAACTATTTAATCGTTAATACAGAATAAGCCCATAGTTAGTATTATGCTGACTATGGGCTTTTTTTGTTGATTAACTTGTTAATATGAAAGCTAAAATATCTTATATACATCATAAAGTATTACTGACACGTCTAAATTAAGGATATTCAATGAAGGATTTCATGAGCGTTGAGCTAACGCTCGCTCCCGCGGACAGTTTTTGGGGTGATAATGCATTAGTGAGTTTTAATGCTGGTGTCGCCTCTATTCACCTTGGTGGAGATAGTGCAGATTTTGGAGCTGAGAGTGCATTACAAGTACAACGTGCGGCACGTAAGCTATCCAATCAAGGGATAGGAAAAGTAACCTTAAAAGGTGAGTTATGGAATACTGAATTACGTATTGCATTTGATCAAGGTTATTACACAGCTAAAGAAAATCAGCAAGCTTGCTTTGGTTTAGATCAAGTGAGTAGCATTGAAAAAAAGGCGTTCACTGATTTTCAACAAGCAAGCCATTGGGTACGTAAAACCATTAATACCGATGCTGAAGAAATGTTTCCGATTAAATTAGCGCAAAGCGCTGCTGATTTGTTATTACAATTGGCACCTGAATCGATCACTTACAAGATTATTGCGGGTGACGAATTATTAACACACGGTTTCACCGGTATTCACACTGTTGGTCGTGGTAGTCAGCACCCGCCAGCAATGTTGCAATTAGATTTTAACCCAACTGGCAGTGGGGATGCGCCAATTTCGACAGCATTAGTCGGTAAGGGCATTACCTTTGACTCGGGGGGGTACAGCATTAAACCTTCTGATGGTATGGCTGTAATGAAAAGTGACATGGGCGGTGCGGCAACATTGACGGGTGCATTGGCATTAGCAATCAGCCAGGGCTTAAATCAACGCGTGCAGCTATTCTTATGCTGTGCAGAAAACATGATTAGCAGTAATGCATTTAAACTTGGCGATATCATTACGTACAAAAATGATATTACTGTAGAAGTACTTAATACTGATGCTGAAGGCCGCTTAGTACTAGCTGACGGTTTACTTGCAGCAGAAGAAAACTCGCCGCAACGTTTGATTGACGCCGCCACATTGACAGGTGCTGCTAAGATGGCGCTTGGCCGTGATTATAATGCGGTATTTGGTTTTGATCAGCGCTTTGTTAATTTATTACTAGCGAATGCGAAAGCAGAAAATGAATTTGCTTGGCAAC
The DNA here is from genome assembly GCA_000953735.1 of Moritella viscosa. Lineage (NCBI taxonomy): Bacteria > Pseudomonadati > Pseudomonadota > Gammaproteobacteria > Alteromonadales > Moritellaceae > Moritella > Moritella viscosa. Next base: position 812,077 of record LN554852.1, read on the forward strand.
TACCGCTAGAAAAATGGCATCAACAACAACTACCATCAAGTTTTGCTGATATGGCTAATATCCATGCAGGTGAAGGTCGTGCTGGTGCATCTACAGCGGCTGCTTTCTTATCGCGTTTTGTGCGTGAAGATGGGCAAGGTTGGTTACATTTAGATTTAGCTGGTTGTTATCAAAAATCGGCGAATGATTTATGGGCAACGGGTGCGAAAGGACATGGTATTCGTACATTAGCCAAAACGTTATTAGACGCTTAGCTTAGGGCTTAAATTTTTGTGGTATAAATAAAAATCCCACTGCCATCAATGATGAACAGTGGGATTTTTTATGTTGCGATTAACCGTTACTGATTAATCGCAACTTGTTTCGTAACGACTTAAGCAATAGCTTCAGTTTTTACTTTTTTATTTTTAGCTGGTTTCGCTGTGCCATTTGCACGTGCACGCCAGTCACCGTTTAGTTGGTTCACTAACGATTTATCTGCAGCAAGTACTTCAGGGTCAAAGTCATCAACGTTAATTGTACGTAAACGACCAACTTCAGCCTCTTTCAGTAGTTCCGCTTCATCAGCTGTGATCTGCTTGTTAGCCAGTGCTTCATCAGCAAATTTGTCGAGGAAGATAAATGGTAATTTAACACCATTCTCTTTACAAACACGGATGAAGATAGGTTCAGCAACGATGATGTCTCTCAAGGCTTTCTCTTGTAGACCAACAGGGTTACCTTCTTCTTCTGTTAAGTACATGTCTGTTGCTAGACGGCTACGGGCTTCAGAAGGAACTTGTAGTAAACCAGCAACAACATGGTCTAACGTGTCAGTAGGGCGCGATAGACGCGTACCTGCTGGCAATACCATTGCACGAAGTGCGATACCTACAACACGAACAGGGAAGTTACGTAATAATTCATCAATGGCTTGCTCAGCTTTAAATAATGAATCTTGTAGTGCCCAATGAACGAATGGTAAATCATCTTTTTGGCGACCTTCATCTTCAAAACGTTTTAGCGTTGCAGATGATAAGTATAGCTGACTTAAGATGTCACCTAAACGTGCTGAAACTCGTTCTTTACGTTTCAGCTCACCACCGAGAACACCCATAGCTACATCAGATAGGAAGGCTAAGTTGGCACTTAAACGGTTCATCTGCTGGTAGTATTGTGCAGTTTCATCTTTAAATGGTGCTGCAGAACCTTTACCGTTGGTAATACCCATTACAAATGAACGGAAGAAGTTAGACATTGCAAAGCCGATATGACCGAATAAAGCTGCATCAAAATCTTGTAGACCTTTCTTATGATCTTCAAGTGCTGCTGCATTTAGTTCTGGTAATACGAACGGATGACAACGGATTGCACCTTGACCATAAATGATCAGGTTACGAGTCAGAATGTTTGCACCTTCAACCGTAATTGCAACTGGAGCTGCTTGGTAACCACGACCTGCCATGTTGTTTGGACCAAGACAGATACCTTTACCACCTGAAATGTCCATTGCATCGATCGCACATTTTTGTGCGCGGTCGGTTAAATGCATTTTAATAATCGCAGTGATTACTGATGGTTTCTCACCTAAATCAATAGCACTTGTCGTTAGCGTTGATGCTGCGCCCATAAGGTAAGCATTACCACCGATACGTGCTAGCGGCTCTTCGATGCCTTCCATTTTACCAATCGCAACTTTAAATTGACGACGGATAGCAGTGTAAGACCCCATGCCTACTGCTGCTAGCTTAACTGCACCAGCAGAACATGAAGGTAGGGTAATACCACGACCAACAGATAGACATTCAACCAGCATACGCCAGCCTTGACCAGCCATTTCCGGACCACCAATAATATAATCTAATGGTACGAATACTTCGTTACCTTTAGTTGGACCATTTTGGAACGGTAAGTTAAGTGGGAAGTGACGACGACCAGTTACAACACCTGGGATATCCGTAGGGATAAGTGCACAAGTAATACCGATGTCTTCTTTATCACCAAGTAGGCCGTCTGGGTCGCGCAGTTTAATCGCAAGACCAAGTACAGTCGCAACAGGTGCTAAAGTAATATAACGTTTGTTCCAAGTCAGTTTCATACCGAGAACTTCTTTACCTTCGAATTCGCCTTTACATACGATACCGAAATCAGGGATTGCACCTGCATCAGAACCGGCTTCAGGGCTTGTTAGTGCGAAACATGGAATTTCATCACCAACCGCAAGACGTGGAAGGTAGTAATCTTGTTGCTCTTTAGTACCATAGTGCTGTAATAGTTCACCAGGCCCTAATGAGTTCGGTACACCAACTGTGCTCGCCATTACTGCGCTTGAGCCAGTTAATTTTTGTAGTACCATTGATTGTGCTAATGCAGAAAATTCTAGACCACCGTATTTTTTCTTGATGATCATGGCGAAGAAACCTTTAGTCTTAAGGAATTCCCATAATTCTGGAGGTAAGTCGGCACGATTATGCGTGATGTCAAACTCATCAGCCATGCGACATGCTTCTTCAACGGGACCGTCAAGGAAAGCTCGCTCTTCAGCTGTTAACGCTGGCGCTGGCACATTGTGCAGTTTTTCCCAATTTGGCTTACCGCTGAATAGGTCTGCATCCCACCAAGTTGTACCGGCTTCTAATGCTTCAGTCTCTGTTTGAGACATTTCAGGCATGATTTTACGAAAGCCTTTTAAAATAGGCGCTGTTAAATAGCCTTGACGAATACTGGTTATATTTAATGGTATCGCAATTACAGCTGTTATTATCCAAATAGCTAATGGCACATCACCGAAATATGAAACGGCTGCAAGTGCAACAAAAAACGCACCGGTAAAAGCAGCTAATGATGCTCTTTGGTAAGATAATGTACCAAATATTGCCACTAAGGCTAATAGTGAAATTGTGGTTGCCATGATTTTCTCCTTTCATTAAGCAACTAAATAGCAAAGTCAGAGGTCAGACCAGAACGCTGGTTTGAGTATTAGTTCTAGTTGATAATTATTCAATTAGCAAGTTTTTTACATGTATTTTACATACTATTTATAGAACCTGCCGCTAAACGCTTGTTTTTAACCTATTGGGTTTACAAGTGTTCACCGATAATAGCGCTATTGAATTGATAATTTAATTGCCTATTTATTTTTATTTTAGGTCAATAGGGTCAATAAATGGTGATTTTTAGTACTCACTATTGGGTATTAAGTGGATGTTAACTAAGCACTTTATCAGGTTCTGTCGGCTTTGTTGCAACACTCAATCTCACTTGTCTTTGAATGTGATCAGGCAACTCGGTAGCTATTGGGCATCCCGAGATGAGTGAAGCGATTTAATATGGAACAACCTAATAATATTTCCTGATTTTGATTACTAAAATTTCTACTGTGTAACTTATTCCCAAGTATTTTTTTATACCTCTGCATCGCAGTTTCTGACACATTTCGCCGTCCATAATGCCGAAGTTTCTGCCAGCGCATTATCCCTAAAGCAAAGCTTTCAATTAAATTACTCATTCGTTTTGAATGATGGAACTCATCCGCAAACGTATTATCTTTCGGCGGAATGATAATTTGTGCATCTGGAAAGTACTTTTCCAATGTTTGATAAACAGCGTTGGTGTCATACATTTTATCTGCGGTAATATGCTCGACAGCTACTGTAATTTGAGCACAAATAGCATCAACAATCTGGTCATCCATCTCGTCTTTATGCGTTAAGACTGCACTTTCAATTATGTGGTTACCATTAACCCCAAAATGCGCTTTACGCCAACTTCGTTTGGCGTTCACCTTATGCTTTTCCTGATGCCCCTCATCCCGACCAAATCGCTTTAAGCCTGTAGAATCAATGGCGATAGCGACGATGTCATCGTCCATCTTTTCATTTCGTTTAAATTTAGGTGTATCAAAACCTAGCTGGAAAAGCCGCTTCGAAAGTAATGTATAGTCTGGACATTGAAGGTTATCGGCGCTGAACATCTCAAGTATATTTTCGATAAATCCCAGCGTTTGACGTAAAGGTAATCTGAATACCATACGTAAGTAATGACAAGCTTCTATCGTGCTATTTGGGTATTTAACTGTTGAACCAGTACCATCATAAATACGCACATCATCTTGCCAAGATTTCAACGTTTCCTCCGATATCCAAATATCTATTCGACCTCTGTTTTTGAGGGCGTTGTTATAATCTGAATAATTACGTTGTCGGTAAGTATGCTTCTTAGTTTGGTTGTATTTGTAAGGCATTTGTTAAATCATACTGATATGAAAGGTCGATTAAAATAATAACCGACCCTGCTGGCATTGCCTAATTGATGATTTGTTGAGCGCTGCTACAAAGCCTATCATAATGCCTCTTCGAATATCGAAACATTATCAACACGTTGGTTTACTTAGTCAACTTTGCGACACAACCCAAGTTAGTTATGCCACTTCAGTAACCTTTTGCGGCTTTTCCAGATAGAGTATACATGCACAGCGGAGCAGAGAAGCGAAATTAGGAACATCTCCATTAATTTCCAATGCTTCATCATATATTCGGGATAAAAGCTGTGGCACCCTCATAGCCTGATTCTCGGCAACAGAGTCAAGGATGACCCAGAATTTTGCTTCTAGCCTTACACTTGTTGAGTGACCTCCCATACGAATAGAGCGGGAAATAAAGCGGTGAATTTCTGGATTTTGATTAGCCAATATACAGCACAAAATTAAGCCTCCAAGTTATTATTGTATGAGTCTGGCATATCTTTCATTACGGAATAAGCCTTGTTACGAGTAAAATTCTAAATTAGCCGTTATAAAACGGTTTTGTTGAAGAGCTCAAATGTTGAGCACCGAAATGCGGCTTTGTAGCAGCGCTCAACAAATCATCAATCCGACCTCTGTTTTTGAGGGATTTGTTATAATCTGAATAATTACTTTGTCGGTAAGTATGCTTCTTAAAGTGATGCTGTTTAGTCAGATTGTATTTGTAAGGAATTTGTTAAATTATACTGGTGTGAAAGGTCGATTAAAATAATAACCGACCTTACTGATATTGCCTAATTGATGATTATTTGAGCGCTGCAACAAAGCCCTAATTTGTCTATCTAATTAAATGTTCCGTGAAGGCGTTCATTAATCGAGGCAAGTCATAGGGGAACCGGCTGGTTAAAAGCTGTCCATCAGTGACCAATGGTTGATCAATTACAGTAGCTCCAGCATTTTCTAGGTCCTTCATAATCGACCAATAACCTGTGACTTTTCGGCCTTTAAGAAGTCCAGCATTTACCAGAATTAGTGGTCCATGACAAAGTGAAGCCAGTGGTTTATTGGTTTCAACAAAAGCTTGTAGTAATGTATGAGCATTTGTATTGGTGCGCAAAAAATCTGGGTTCCAGGATCCTCCGGGGAGAACTAATCCATCGAAGTCCTCTACAGAGACGTCTTCAAGAAACTTGTCTATTTTGATCCAGCCTGAATTTTCCATTAGACGCACAGTCATAATATGAGTGCTGCGTATTTCTGGCATTTTCACGCCAAACGTATCCGGGAAGTTAGGCTTCTTCGGAGACACAACAAATACCTCTGCACCACTTTCCTTTAAATAATTTAGTGGCACCAAAATTTCCAGTTCCTCGACACCATCAGTTGCTAAGATAGCGATTTTTTTACCTTTCAGTGTTGTTGAATCTCGCTTTTTAAGCATGAAGTTTTTTAACTCTCGGTTTAATTCTCCATCCGCAGTAATTAGTTTAATTGTATCCAATGTAGGAACGTAAGCACTGGTTGATGCCGCTTCATACAAATCAATTTTGTTTGTTAAGCTTTCAGAAAAAGCCTGTGATGAATAGCTGATAAACACACATAAAGTTACCGAAATTATTTTTTGTAAGTTGTATAAATTCATGATTCCACCTAGGTTACGACTTTTGATTATTTATTTAATATACGCGACATAAAGTGGTATTTGGTATTATCCAGATACCACATATTAAGAAAAATGGGCATGGTTCAAACCCACTGAACAGTTTGGGGCGGCTTTGTTGCATAGCTCTGGAATCGGTTCTGTCGCAAACTGCGAGTTTAGTGGATCAAAATGAAAGGTGGGTGGCTCTTCTCCCGTTAGTGTGGTTAGTTAAAATCCATACTTATGATACCCATTTAGATCCAACCACAGTCGCTGAAAATATGATTTAACAGAGCTTACGCCATAACATCTACGTTTCATCACTTTTATCTTATTATTCAACCCTTCGACAAAACCAGAGTTTTTTCTACCTTTAAAATAATTGGCAATTTGCCCCTTATACTTTACCAGTGTTGATAGGCTTTGTTGCAACACTCAATCTCACTTGTCTTTGAATGTGATCAGGCAACTCGGTAGCTATTGGGCATCCCGAGATGAGTGAAGCGATTTAATATGGAACAACCTAATAATATTTCCTGATTTTGATTACTAAAATTTTTACTGTGTAACTTATTCCCAAGTATTTTTTTATACCTCTGCATCGCAGTTTCTGACACATTTCGCCGTCCATAATGCCGAAGTTTCTGCCAGCGCATTATCCCTAAAGCAAAGCTTTCAATTAAATTACTCATTCGTTTTGAATGATGGAACTCATCCGCAAACGTATTATCTTTCGGCGGAATGATAATTTGTGCATCTGGAAAGTACTTTTCCAATGTTTGATAAACAGCGTTGGTGTCATACATTTTATCTGCGGTAATATGCTCGACAGCTACTGTAATTTGAGCACAAATAGCATCAACAATCTGGTCATCCATCTCGTCTTTATGCGTTAAGACTGCACTTTCAATTATGTGGTTACCATTAACCCCAAAATGCGCTTTACGCCAACTTCGTTTGGCGTTCACCTTATGCTTTTCCTGATGCCCCTCATCCCGACCAAATCGCTTTAAGCCTGTAGAATCAATGGCGATAGCGACGATGTCATCGTCCATCTTTTCATTTCGTTTAAATTTAGGTGTATCAAAACCTAGCTGGAAAAGCCGCTTCGAAAGTAATGTATAGTCTGGACATTGAAGGTTATCGGCGCTGAACATCTCAAGTATATTTTCGATAAATCCCAGCGTTTGACGTAAAGGTAATTTGAATACCATACGTAAGTAATGACAAGCTTCTATCGTGCTATTTGGGTATTTAACTGTTGAACCAGTACCATCATAAATACGCACATCATCTTGCCAAGATTTCAACGTTTCCTCCGATATCCAAATATCTATTCGACCTCTGTTTTTGAGGGCGTTGTTATAATCTGAATAATTACGTTGTCGGTAAGTATGCTTCTTAGTTTGGTTGTATTTGTAAGGCATTTGTTAAATCATACTGATATGAAAGGTCGATTAAAATAATAACCGACCCTGCTGGCATTGCCTAATTGATGATTTGTTGAGCGCTGCTACAAAGCCTTTATCATACCATTCGCTTATTTTTGGTTATGCTTAGTGTTTTATTTATATGGGTGATACAGGTACATTATTTTGTGAAACAATAGTACTATTAAACAAATATATTTTAGGCGTAGAGGCGATAATAAATGACAAGTTATCAAGGCTTAATTCAGCAAGAATTAGTCGAAGCAGCACAAGTTTTAAATGATTTTTTAGCTGACCCGAAAAATGGTGAAAATATTGAAGCAGCAGCGGCCTTATTAGCTGATTCATTTAAAGCCGGAGGTAAAGTATTATCTTGTGGTAATGGTGGTTCACATTGTGATGCGATGCATTTTGCTGAAGAATTATCGGGGCGTTATCGTGAAAATCGTCCAGCAATGCCGGGCATTGCTATCTCTGATGTGAGTCATATGTCTTGTGTGAGTAACGACTTTGGCTATGAATATGTGTTTTCACGTTATGTTGAAGGTATTGGTCAGAAAGGTGATGTACTATTAGGATTAAGCACCAGCGGCAATTCTCAAAATGTACTAAATGCATTTGCGGCAGCAAAAGCTAAAGGTATGAAGACTATTGCATTAACAGGTAAAGATGGCGGTAAAATGGCGGGTATTGCTGATATCGAAATTCGAGTTCCACATTTCGGCTATGCGGACCGTATCCAAGAGATCCACATTAAAGTTATCCACTTGTTGATTCAGTTGATTGAAAAAATGATGGGTTATGCAGATTAAGCTATAGTCTTTCGTGATATTAATTTAATCCTGTGTAGTTAATGCTAGTAAGCCATAAAAGTGAAGTTATCAGTATATGTGTGAATTATTAGGTATGAGCGCAAATGTGCCTACCGACATTTGTTTTAGTTTTTCTGGGCTGATGCAGCGTGGTGGTAAGACTGGACCACATTCTGATGGTTGGGGAATTACTTTTTATGAAGGTAAGGGTTGCCGGACGTTTCGTGATCCGAAACCAAGCTGCGAATCAAAAGTTGCACAATTAGTCAAAGATTACCCGATTAAAAGCCAAGCGGTTATTTCGCATATTCGTCAAGCTAATCGTGGTGGTGTAGCATTAGAAAATACCCATCCTTTTACCCGTGAATGTTGGGGTAAAAACTGGACGTATGCACATAATGGCCAGCTAACTGATTATCATGGTTTAGCGACCGGGTTTTATACGCCAATTGGTGAGACTGACAGTGAACTCGCGTTTTGTTGGATCTTACAAGAAGTAAGTAAACAGTTTCCAATTAAGCCTGATGATATGAAACCTGTGTTTCGTTTTATCGCGAGTCTATGTGATCAGCTAAGAGCATTAGGTGTATTTAATTTGTTATTAAGCGATGGCGACTTCGTATTTGCCTACTGTACTAATAACTTACATCATATTATTCGTGAAGCGCCGTTTGGTCATGCCCAGTTAATTGATGAAAATATTGAAATTAACTTTGAGAATGAAACCTCAGATTCAGATGTTGTCGCTATAATTGCGACACAGCCGCTGACGGATAATGAAGTTTGGCATAAAATGAAGCCTGGGGAGTATTGTGTATTTTGTCGCGGTGAGATTATGTTGACGAATACTTAGTTTATTAATCCGGCGCCATAAAAAAGCCTTTATACAGCAATGTGATAAAGGCTTTTTATTATCTAGGATTAATGAATTAACTTAGTCCGCAGCGTAGCCGCTTTCCGCTAATTTTTTACCATCAAGTACGGCTTTACCGTCGGTCATTGCTAAGCGTTCAGCGCAGAACCATTGTATAACCATAGGGTAGATCATATGTTCTTGAGTATGTACTCGTGAACTTAAATCATCTACGCTATCGTCAGAGAATACAGGTACTTTTGCTTGCAAGATTACGGGACCTGAGTCTAATTCTGGCGTTACAAAATGCACTGAAGCACCGTGTTCTTCATCACCATTATCAATTGCACGTTGATGTGTATCTAAACCTGGATATTTAGGGAGTAGAGATGGATGTATGTTAAGCATCTTACCTGCATAATGCAGTACAAAGTTATCACTTAGAATACGCATATAGCCTGCTAACACAATCAGATCAGGTTGATACTGGTCTATTTGTGTCATTAGCGCGGCATCAAATGCAGTACGGTCAGCAAAATCATCTTGAGCAAGTGATATTGCGTCAATACCCGCAAGTTGTGCTCGCTCTAAGCCATAAGCGGTACTTTTATTACTAAAAACAGCTGTTACTTTACCGTTAATAGAACCTTGTTCGCACTGATCTAGAATGGTTTGTAAATTACTTCCATTACCAGAAACTAATACTACGATAGATGCTTGTTTAGACATTATTTTATCTCAACTTGTTCTTCATTTTCTGCAGCGTCTGCAATCTCACCAATTAGCCACGCATTTTCGCCGTGTTCAGTGAAGATTTCCAGTGCTTTTTCAACTTGTGCTTCTGGTAGGGCGATAACCATACCAACACCACAGTTAAACGTACGGTACATTTCTGTACGTTCAACGTTACCTTTCTCTTGTAACCAGTTGAAAATTTCAGGCCACTGCCAGCTATTTTCATCAATGATAGCTTTTGTTAGTGCTGGTAGTACACGTGGGATATTTTCCCAGAAACCACCACCAGTAATGTGTGATAAAGCGTGAACTTCACACTCTTTCAATACAGCTAGCACAGACTTAACATAGATATTTGTTGGCGTTAGCAGCGTATCACCTAATGTCGAATCACCAAACGCTTGGCTTGGATCTTCTTTTGATACTTCAAGAATCTTACGAACTAATGAATAGCCGTTTGAGTGAGGGCCACTCGATCCTAAAGCGATAAGCTTATCACCCGCAGCAACTTTAGTACCGTCGATGATATTTTCTTTGTCAACAATACCGACACAGAAGCCAGCAATGTCAAAATCTTTACCGTCGTACATACCAGGCATTTCAGCTGTTTCACCACCGGTTAACGCACAACCTGATAGTAGACAACCTTCACCAATACCGGTAACAACAGCTGTAGCTACATCTACATCTAGTTTACCTGTTGCGTAGTAATCTAAGAAGAATAGTGGCTCAGCACCTTGTACAATAAGGTCATTCACACACATAGCAACTAGATCGATACCAACAGTATCATATTTAGCTAAATCGATAGCGAGGCGTAGTTTGGTTCCTACACCGTCTGTTCCTGCAACCAACACTGGTTCTTTATAACCAGTAGGCAATTGGCAAAGTGCGCCGAAGCCACCTAGACCACCCATAACTTCAGGTCGCTTAGTCTTTTTTGCTACACCTTTAATGCGTTCTACTAATGCATTACCTGCGTCTATATCAACGCCTGCATCTTTATAACTTAGAGAAGTATTTTGGTTGCTCACTGGATCCCTCACAAACTAATCGTATCAATTGGATTAAAAAATCGCCGCCATGTTAACAACTTTAATCACATAATAGAAACAAAATTATACCTTGTTCGACCTGCAAATTGATTTTATTCTTAACTCTGGCTTTTCCATGGAATAAGCTATCATTATAAGGTCATTATTGGTAATATTACGCGTTTTTATATTGCATTTATTTTGATTTTATTAGGAGACTCCATGAAAGTTGTTGAGGTTAAGCACCCGTTAGTACGTCATAAATTGGGTTTAATGCGTGCTGCTGATATTAGCACTAAGCGTTTTCGTGAACTAGCAACAGAAGTGGGTAGCCTACTTACTTATGAAGCAACTGCTGATTTAGAGCTAGAGCAGAAGACCATTGCAGGTTGGAATGGTGATGTTACTGTCGATCAAATCAAAGGGAAAAAGGTAACTGTTGTGCCAATTCTACGTGCAGGTTTAGGCATGATGGATGGTGTGTTAGAGCATATGCCGAGTGCACGTGTGAGCGTTGTTGGTATCTACCGCGATGAAGAAACATTAGAAGCAGTACCTTATTTTGAAAAAATTGTTCACAGTATTGAAGAGCGTTTAGCTATTGTGATTGACCCGATGTTAGCAACGGGTGGTTCTATGATCTCAACATTAGACTTATTAAAAGCAAAAGGTTGTAAGCGCATTAAAGTACTTATTCTTGTTGCTGCACCTGAAGGTCTAAAAGCGTTAGAGGAAGCACACCCTGATATCGAACTTTACACTGCATCGATTGATGAGCGTTTAGACGAAAAAGGCTATATCGTTCCTGGTCTTGGTGACGCAGGCGATAAGATTTTTGGTACTAAATAAGACCAATGATAAGCCGCTTAATTATATTGCTTAATTGAGCTATACAGGCATTAGCCAAGATGTTGATGCCTGTATTATTTATTCTGTTTGATTACCCACTAAATACCCACCCCATATTAATAACATATTCAATAGGTATATTTTTTCAATATCAATATCAAAATATCGGTCACTCTCCGTTTCTTTGCCATCCATACAACTAATTCCTTCATTTTAAAGACAGCTCCTTGATACTTTAGTATGGTCAATGTTTCTCTAAACGGCTAATTAGTTTGAGGCCATGGAATATGTTTGGACATAGTGGCTGGTTTGGTTATTATTTGAGGTAAATTAATAGCGTTGGCTATGGTACTATTCAAATAATCAATTTGAGTCATCACGTTACTCTTAAAAGGATCGTATGAAGCGTTTATTTCCTATTTTATTATCATTGTTATTTCTTGTCCCTTTGACTGCGCGTGCCGTTGAGGTTGAGCATCTTTATTCGGCATCAGTTATGGCTGTGAATAATCAGCCTAACCGTACGTTACAAAAAGTTGCTTTTGCAGAAGTATTGGTCAAGGTTTCTGGTAATGCGACAATTGCGGCTAATCCAGTGATTAAAAAAGCATTAATTAATGCGCGTGAATATTTAGTGAAACAAGCTGAAGAGCGCGTTGATGGCGAGCGTTATTTACAGGCAAGCTTTAACGAGCAAAAGATAAATCGCCTATTACGCAGTAGTGAATTTGGTGTATGGAGTCAGAATCGTCCTCAGCAAGTAATATGGCTAGTGGTTGATGAAGACTTTAGTCGCAGCGTAAAAGGTGAAAGTGACAGTGATTATGCCGACTTTATTAATGCGATTAAAGCACAAGCAAATAAACGTGCGATCCCGGTATTATTCCCTGTTATGGATCTTGATGATCAACTACAAGTAAGCAGTAGTGATTTATGGGGACAGTTTACAGATCCGGTTGAACTCGCTTCTGTGCGTTATGGTGCAGACAATTACATCATTGCGAAGATCATTAAGCAAAATGATGATTACCAATTAAATTGGAGTATGTATGGTCGTAACAATAGTAATCAACCGTATGAGATTTGGTTAAATGGACAAGGTCAAGGTGAGCTTGCTGCCATCGGTACAAAACTCACCGATAGTCTTGCTGATCATCTCGGTGAACGTTATAGCGTGAAAGCATCTGGTAAAGATGAAGTAGTGTTCTTAAATGTAGATGCTATTACTAACATCACTGATTATGCTAAATTGATTGTAATGTTTTCTGAATTATCAGCAGTTGCGCAAGTTGATCTTGATACAGTTACAGGATCAAGTGTGCAATTAAAATTAGTATTACTGGGTACACAACAAGATCTATTAACCGAATTATCACTGGATCAACGGATCCAAAGTACTCAAAATACCTTTGGTGACATGAATTTTCAATGGAATGTGATAAATTAAGCAAATTTACATCGTGTTTTTTTACTAGCCGTTTTCTATCGACCATTGAGGTGCTACAATGGTCTCACTAATCTTATGATTGTATGAAAGGGTGATATTGAACACTCCAGCACAACTTTCTTTATCTGTACAATTACCCGATGGTGAAACTTTCGCGAGTTTTTACCCCGGCGCTAATGTCCAACTCCTGACAGCATTAAAAAATGCTGCTGTCGGCGACGGTGATCCATTTATTTATTTATTTGGTAGCCGAAGTTCGGGCACTTCTCATTTACTCCACGCAACTTGTACCGAGTGTACAGACGCCGACCGTTCTGCTGCTTATTTACCGATGGCAATGTCTGCTATGATGTCACCGTCTGTATTAGATGGTATGGAACATCTTGATATTGTTTGTATCGATAATATTGAATTGATCGCAGGGAACCGTGAATGGGAAGTTGCATTATTCAATTTTTATAATCGTTGGCGTGATAGTCATGATCAAGATAATCCAGGTTCACTCATTGTAACAGGCAATAGCGCGGCACGGCATTTAGGTATTCAATTACCGGATCTGCTTTCTCGATTAGATTGGGGCGTTAGTTATCAGCTACAATTATTAGATGATGACGGTAAGTTAGCTGCGTTACAGCTACGTGCTGAATTTAGGGGGCTGAAGCTACCTGTTGATGTTGGCCGTTTCTTATTAAATCGTTCATCTCGAGATATGGAAACCCTTATTTCGACATTAGATCGATTAGATAATGCGTCAATTAGCGCCCAACGTCGTTTAACCATCCCGTTTGTGAAAGAAACCCTCTCTTTATAATTAACAAAGCCAAAACTATTCACAAGATATTGAAAAAGTAAAAAGTAAAAAGGAAATAGTATCTATGACACTATTTCCTTTTTTATTTCAGTATGGATTTGGGCTAGAATCTTTTAAATAGACTTAATCGCTTTAACTTAGCTTATACAAAGTTAATCTTTGTTTTGCGTTTTGTACGCTTCTTCTCGTTCTTTTTCTTCAGCCATCACAACTTTTAGCTTATCAAGACCTAGGCCTAACTCTTTGCCTTGCATTCGGGCATAAATACCATTACCAAAGAGCATGCAGTTAGCAAAAATGAACTCTAATATAGCAAGATGACGCTCATCAGGATCTGTATACATGATCGTTAATGAATGCATGTAGTAGATCATTACAATAAAGTTACTCCAAGCTGCGGTATAAGGCTTCCCTTTGATTAAACCATAAGCAGGTAGTAATAATGGGAATATCCAAATTAACGCTTTAGCTAATGGATTAGATTGGTGTGCAGCTTGACGCTCTAACCACTTTTGTTTTTCAATTTCCACTTGCGGCAGTAACTCTGGGTTCGCTTCTGCCATAGCGGTTAATTCAGCTAACGCTTGTGATTGGGTATGGTCTTGCAGTTTTTCAGGTGTTAACCATAGCTGCCATACGAACATGAGTATGAGCAGGCCAAAGAAGCCAAACAGTCCAAGCAGGCGATATTGAGTAATTTTTTTTTGTATTTCTTGTGTTGTTTGCATTATTTGCTCGTTGTTAGAGTATTGCTAAGACGTTTTCAGGAGGACGACCAATAACAGCTTTACCATTTACTAATACGATTGGGCGTTCTATCAACTTAGGTGTTGCGATCATTGCGGTAATGAGTTCGTCATTAGACAAGCTTTCATCATCTAAACCGAGTGCTTTATATTCAGCTTCTTTAATACGCATTAATTGACGTGGTGCTAATGCTAGTAAGGTCAAAATTTCTTGCAGTTGTACTGCTGATGGTGGCGTTTCGAGGTATTTTACGATGTTTGGCGTTACACCTTGTTCTTCTAATAAAGCAAGAGTTTGGCGGCTTTTAGAGCAACGTGGATTATGGTAAATAGTGACACTAGTCATGCTTGGCCTATTCCTTAAACAAGTCTTAAAACAAATGGGGATCCTTAAAGTCCCCATTTTGCCTTGTTTCCTGTCCCTTGGCTAGTTTTGCAATGCCTGCATTTCCTGCTTTTCTAATTCAATTTGTTCCATGTGCGCATCAATTCGAGCAATATCAGCTGAGCTTGTTGCTAGAGTGCGTGCTGATTGCAGTTCATTAAGGGCTTTTGGATAGTTAGCTTTAAGTTGCGCTAGATTTGCACGTTGGACATACATCTTTATCTTATCATCCGTTTGACTCAGCAAATCAATATAAATGCTTAAGGCAATCATATCTGTTTCATTGTCACGTAAGTAATTTCGAATGAGCTTTTTAGCTTCGTCATACTGTTTCGCTTGTTGCAAGGCCACGGCTAAATTGATGGTGGTAACCGGGTTATTGCTATATCTGTTATTGGCTTTTTTTAACCTCGATATAGCTTCGCTATTATGCTTTAAGGCTAAATCAATATCGGTAAGGGTATCGAGATAAAACAGGTTGTTTGGCTGCGTGTTGGCTAATTCGACAACGATCTTTTTTGCTTCTACATTTTTACCTAATTGCAGTAATGCTAATGCTTGGCCATAGAGCGCCGCATCTTTTAGCTTGAAATTTTTAGTTTTAAGTTGATGCTGAAAAAATTGCAGTGCTTCTTTTGGTTTTAAGGTGCCATAACGGACTTGAATACGGGCTTTGGCTAATTGATAGTCGAGACTTGGCGGATAATAACGATTTGGATACTGTGCTGCTCTATCGCGTGCTTCACTGATTCGGGTAGTTGGTAATGGGTGAGTGATCAGCATTTGTGGTGGTTTTGAGCTAAAACGGTATTGCGCAGATAATTTACCGAAGAAAGTCGACATTGCTGCAGGATCATAACCAGCATTCGCCATCACTTGAATACCAATACGATCGGCTTCAAATTCATTGGCTCGGGTATAGTTAATGGCAGACTGCGCATTAATCGCGACAGTGGTTTGTAACATGGCGATACCCGCGACTGGATTCGCAATACCTAATAATACAGCACCAACTAAACCTGCAACAGTTAGTTGGCTATTGCCTGCTTGTGTCTCTAAACTACGCGCAAGGTGCCGTTGAGTTATATGTGAGATTTCATGGGCGATAACCGATGCAAATTCAGATTCACTCTCAGCATATAAAAATAACCCTGTATGTACTTTTACATAACCACCAAGAAATGCTGCCGCATTGATTTCGTCATTTTTAATGAGAAAAAAGTTAAACGGAAAGCGTACCGAATCTGTTTGGCTAATTAGTTTTGCGCCGAGTTCGGCAATGTATTCTTGTAAAACCGGATCGCTGACCATAGGAAAAGAGCCACGTGCGACTTTAATAAAAGCTGCGCCGTATTGACGTTCTTGATCGATCGATAAAGCCGTCACACCCGCGGTGCCAATTTCGGGTAGTTTATTAGTTGCTTGTGCTGAGCTAACGAGACCTAATGTACCGACAAATAATGCTGTACTGGTCAAGCGTAATATTTTTTTGAGATACAAATGGGCGACCTATGCGGTAATAACTAAGTAAATTTAGTTAACATAGTAGAGCATAATATTAACCGATAACAGTGACAAATAGTAAGACGGCCTATATTCGTTATAGTTCCGTGGGATGTTTAGCCAATTTTTGTTGATGAAAGATAAGATATTTACGCTTTTGTGGAAAAAATAGTGTTAATCCTGCTAAAATCGACAAGTATTTATTTCAAATTTAAAATGAGAGTGAATTAAGATGGGCAGAGCGTTCCAAAACCGTAAATTATCGATGGCTAAAACAGCTGGCATGAAAACTAAGATCTACTCTAAATATGGTAAAGAGATCTATGTATCTGCAAAAACTGGTGGTGGCGACCCTGATAGCAACTTAAGTCTTCGCCGCATCATTGAAAAAGCGAAAAAAGATCAAGTACCAACACACGTAATTGACCGTGCGATTGAAAAAGCAGCTGGTGCTGGTGGTGAAGATTATGAGCGTGCAAGTTATGAAGGTTTTGGTCCTGGTAACTGTATGGTTATCGTTGAATGCTTAACTGATAATGGCAAGCGTACTTTCACTGAAGTTCGTCAAGCATTCGTTAAGAATGGCGCGAAACTTGGTGCTCCAGGTGCTGTTTCACACATGTTTGATCATCAAGCTGTATTTGAATTCAAATTTGATGATGAAGATGCGGTATTAGAAACATTAATGGAAGCGGAAGTAGATGTTGCTGATGTAGAGAACGAAGATGGTACTATTACTGTTTATGTTCCACATACTGAGTTCTACAAAACTAAAGTAGCCTTATCAGACGCATTTTCTGGTATTGAATTTGATGCAGAAGACATTACATTCTTACCACAAGTTGAAACGGAAGTGACAGGTGATGACGTTGAAATGTTCGAACGTTTCCTTGCAGCACTAAATGATTGTGATGATGTTCAAGACGTATATCACAATGCAATCATTGACTAATTAGTCATGATGTACGGTTATTAACACCGCGCATAAAAAAGGCCGATTACCGCTTCTTTATCTGAATGGGTAATCGGCCTTTTTTGATCTACTCGTTGTCGCGTATTTAAAGACGAGACAAACTAAGCAAATTACATTTTCTTACAGTACGCAGAAATGATCACCATTGCAGTACCGTTGGCACGGCCTTGAATGTGTAATGGATTATCTGTTAAACCGATATTACGGACTGCTGTACCACGTTTGATCACTAAGCTTGAACCTTTAACTGGTAAATCTTTGATGATGTTTACGTTGTCGCCAGCTTGTAAGATAGTACCATTCACATCACGCGCTGGTGAGTCAGTCATTGCTGCAATTAGCACGCCTTTTTCAGCCCATGCTTTTACGTCTTCTTCTAGATACATCATATCAAGTAGGTCACGTGACCAGTCTGCATCTAGGCGATTTAACATACGATATGCAAGTACTTGCACTGCTGGTACTTGGCTCCACATGCTGTCGTTTAGGCAACGCCAGTGATTTTTATCAAGAGTATCTGAGTTGTTGATTTGCTCAAGGCAAGTATCACAAAGCATTACTGCACAGTCAGAGCTTTTTTCTGGTGATTCAGGTAGCTCATAAGCTGATAGGTTAGATTCTGATGTGCACATTTCACATTTAGAATCACTGCGTTGTAATAGCGTTGTTTCGATAGTCATTGAATTAATCCTCTAAATTTTGTGGGCTATTATGCCACAGCGGAAGTATTTTGGGTATCTCACAATAGGTTTCAATCAGATGTTATCGGCTAACTTGAGCAACATGCTTGGTTAAATTCACAATCAACGCCTTAGCGAGTTGAATTAATCAACTTAATCTGACTACACTGGTTTTTTATCTAGTCGGAGTTCACATGGAAGCAAGCGTATTATTTGATGAGTTAGCGACGAATGATGGTCATGTCATTGGTGTTATTACCCTTAATAAAGCACGTCAATTGCATGCACTGAGTGCGGATATGTTTCCATTATTACGTCAGCAGTTACTTGCTTGGCAACGTGATAATAGGGTTGTCAGTGTATTGCTGACTAGTGCTGGTGAGAAAGCATTTTGCGCCGGTGGTGATGTTAAATCATTACAACAAGCGTTAACTAGCACTGAAGGGGATGGGGCTAAACTGCAGGTTGTCAGTCAATATTTTATGGCTGAGTACCAAGTCGACTATTTATTACATAACTTTGGTAAGCCACTAATCGTTTGGGGTGATGGTATTATTATGGGGGGGGGCTTAGGGTTGTTTATGGGGGCAAGTCATCGCGTTGTTACTGAGACTGCACGTATTGCTATGCCGGAAATTACCATCGGTTTATTCCCTGATGTTGGTGCGACTTGGTTCTTAAATCATTTACCATACCCTGGTGTTGGATTATTTTTAGGGTTAACTGGCGCCAGCATTAATGCCAAAGATGCGCAATATTTAGGGTTAACCGAGTATTTAATTCCTGCCATAAAATACGCGAATGTGGTGAATGCATTAACCACGCTTGATTGGCAAACTGATACTGCGGTACATCACCAACAAGTTGATCAGCTATTAGCTCAACAGTATGCGGATACTAATTTCATCAATGGTAATTTAATTAATCATCAAGCTTTGTTTACTCAGTTGAGTCTTTATACAGAACTCACTGACGTGATGGCATGTATTCAAACGCACGAAAGTTGTGATCCGTGGTTACAAACCAGCGTTAAAAAATTGCTATTAGGCAGCCCAATATCAGCGCATATCTTGTACCGGCAGGTAAACCAATATACTGAGCTATCGCTAGCAGCATGCTTTCAACTGGAGTTAGATTTAGCGGTGAATGTCTGTCTAAATGCTGATCTTGTTGAAGGAGTAAGGGCTTTGTTAGTCGACAAAGACAACAAACCGAATTGGTTATTTAAACAGATTAAAGACGTACCTGTTGATTTTGTTGATGGCTTATTTGTATCGCCTTGGGTAATCGAATCGCACCCACTGCGCGCTGTAATTGATATTTAAATTACCTAATTATGTGACATCTATATCAAAGTGGGTAGATAAGTTGTTTTGATTTTATAAACCCCTTTATTTTGTAAGGTTTAAAGTTATAATTACCTCAAAGTGGTTAATTTGTTGGTGGATTGCGCTATCAAATAACGGCACTGAGATAATTATTACTTACAGTGAATTTTAAAAGTGTACTGCGGCAATAATTATTGATTTATTTTGGAGATATATTATGAGCACTGCATTCTTTATTCCTGCTTACAATCTAATGGGCGCAGGCTGTCTAATTCAAGCGGCTGACGCAATCAAATCTCATGGTTTTAAAAAAGCATTAATTGTCACTGATAAAGTGATTAATAGCATTGGCATGGTGAAACAAGTTCAAGATTTATTAGATGCGAGAGGCGTTGAATCAGCCGTTTTTGATGGTACTCAGCCAAACCCGACAACAGCGAATGTTGCTGCTGGACTTGAATTATTAAATTCAGAAGTGTGTGATTTTGTGATTTCGTTAGGTGGTGGTTCACCACATGATTGCGCTAAAGGTATTGCACTTGTAGCTGCTAATGGTGGTCATATTGCTGATTATGAAGGCGTGGATCAATCAGATAAAGCACAACTTCCATTAGTGGCAATTAATACCACTGCGGGAACGGCTTCTGAAATGACGCGTTTTTGTATTATAACCAATGAAACAACACACATTAAAATGGCGATTGTTGATAAAAATACCACACCGTTAATCTCAGTGAATGATCCGGAATTAATGTTAGCTAAACCAGCTTCATTAACGGCTGCAACTGGTATGGATGCATTGACCCATGCGGTAGAAGCGTATGTGTCAACTGCGGCGACACCGATTACAGATGCAGTTGCGATTAAAGCGATGGAACTAATTCAAGCGCATTTACGCACGGCGGTAGCACACGGTGAGAATATCGAAGCTCGTGAACAAATGGCGTATGCACAATTCATGGCTGGTATGGCATTTAATAATGCTTCACTCGGTTACGTACATGCAATGGCGCATCAGTTGGGTGGTTTTTACGACTTACCACACGGTGTATGTAATGCGGTATTACTACCATATGTACAGGCGTATAATGCACAAGTTTGTCCTGCGCGTTTACGTGATGTGGCTAAAGCGATGGGGGTTGATGTGGCAGGCATGACGCCAGAACAAGGTGCAGATGCAGCGATTGTTGCAATTAAAGAATTAGCGTTAGCGGTAGGTATTCCAGCAGGCTTAACAAGCTTAAAGGTAAAGGTTGAAGATATTCCAGAGCTGGCTAAAAATGCACTGAATGATGCGTGTGGTTTTACTAATCCAAAGCAAGCGACCCATGAAGAAGTTTGCGCAATCTTTAACGCGGCAATGTAATCAATTTATCGTTCGCTTAGTTATTATGAACTATCACGATAGAAAGAACGCTAATAGGTAATTTAGAAAGCCCAGGTATTAATTTTAATGTCTGGGCTTTTTATTTGTTATTTTAATCTTTAGCTTCAACTACAATGCATAGAGTATCAGCTGGCACTCCAGACTTGTTGACCTGTACGAGTAAAGTTATAACCACCGAGTTGATCTCCTTTAGCTTGGATTTTCATATCAGATAGCGACTGTAGCAATTGTTGCTGCAAGGTGCGGAAATAGATATTTTTTGGGATCACGAGTTCAAAAGCTTCGGTACTCAGCGGAATAAACCCTAAACCAAATTCGCCTGCAGTGCTTTGACTCGCGCAGCCCACATCCGCTTCTCCACGGGCAATGCAAGACGCTAGCTCTCGTTCACTGTGACAAGTTTCCGCTGCGGTAAGCATATCGACAGTGTAAGCATGATTATGCAACCATTCACCTAAGGCGCGCATACTACCAGCTCCTTCTTGACGTAGTGCCCAGCGCCAGCGTGAAGTCAGTAACTCTTGTAAGTTTAAAGAGCGTGAGTTTACTAAATCGGCTAATTCTTTATTAACCACTAAGCCTTGTTGACGCTCGAAGGCGTGGATCAGTACCCAGTTTTTATGCCCTGGATATTGCTGTAATAATGCGGGATGACGCAAGCTTGCTTCTTCTGCATGGCCCCAGTGGATCGCACAAATGTCCACATGGCCTTTACTGAGCATGGCTAAACCTTGGCGAGTGCCTGTTGAGGTGTAACCAACTAGTGCGGTGCTGCCAAGCTTTTGTGCCATCTTACCCACGACCAGTTGCAAGAGTGGATCATCAGAACCTGCGATGAGTAAGCGGTCATTCAGTACGCCGTTATGACAAGACTCCAGTAGCCATTTATCCAACATTGCTTTGGGAAATAACCATTTACCCGTTACTTTCGTTGCAGGCAAGTGGCCATCGTTAGCCAGTGTGTAGACCTTTTTTTCATTCAGGTCTAAATACTCAGCGACTTGCTTTACATTCATAAAAGCAGGGAAGTGTTCGATCATGCACTCTTACCGATTAGTGTTGATGACTGTTCTTGTGATGCTGTTTGTGCAAGCGCTTCTGCGTCAGGGCCTTTGACATCTAAAATTAGGTTTGCCATACCGTTATATACTTGAAAACGATTACCTTTGGCGCGAGCAACCATGGTAATACCCAGTTTTTTTGCTAAGTCGTAACCCATTTGTGTAGCACCGGATCGAGATAATAATACCGGGATCCCCATTTGCGCTACTTTAATCACCATCTCAGACGTGAGGCGGCCTGTAGTATAAAAGATCTTATCTTCACCTGTTTGACCTTTTAACCACATCTCCCCAGCCAAGGTATCAACTGCATTGTGACGGCCTACATCTTCGACAAACGATAAAATAGTGGTGTCTTTACACACTGCACAACCATGTACTGCACCAGCGGCTTTATAAGTTGCGTTGTGGTGAGTTAATGCTTCTAACAAACCATAGAGTTTTGATTGACGTAATCTAGGTTGTGGTAGTGTGATACCTTCTAATTTTTTCATTACATTGCCAAACATTGTGCCTTGACCACAGCCTGAGGTAACGGTTTTTTTCGATAACTTATCTTCTAAACCATCGGTACTTTCACGGGTTATCACCGCTGCAGAATTCGAATCCCAATCAATTATCACTGATTCAATCGCGGCAATATCTTCAATGAAACCTTGGTTTTTCAAGTAACCCAATACCAGTTCGGCAGGGCGGGCACCGAGCGTCATCACTGTTACGATTTCTACCCAGTTTAAGTAAATCGTTAGCGGATGTTCACACGCGATCTCTTTGGTCATGGTATCGCCATATTCATCCATGATGTCGACGGTCATGGTGTGCTTAACTGAAGAGTTGGTTCTAATTATTTTTGGTAATTGCGGCATCCGAAAGTCCTGCTGGTTTATATCTCTATCAAGAATTAAAGCAAAGTTCATTCCAACTTATACACTGCATCTTGAAGTAACTTGGGTATCACCATTTTATTTGTCACTTATCTTGAACTTGGTCTAAATTTTGCTGAGTAGGGTGCGTTATATAAGAAATTATAAAAATACTAAATAATTATAAAAATAGAATAAAGGAGCATGTGTGCAACAAATTGATGAACATAAGCGCTTAGAAAAAGACGAATCAAGTTGGCCTATTAGGTTTCGTCTTCGCTCTGAAGAAAAGCAAATTGGACGCTGGACGACGTTGTCTTGGTCTATTGATAATGTCGAATTATATGATCACAACCGCACGCAAGACGATGCCAGTACTGGCACCTGTTATGAGCGTGTATTAACGTTATACCGCGATGAACGGACAGATTATCGTTTTAACCTCAGCTCACAAGACCCGCATTTGTTTATTGTTTGTGAAGAAAATAATGAGCAGCTATCGCCGTTACTTATCACTGTCGCGCAAAGTGTCGCAAGCAGTTACATGGATGGCGATTATCAAGTGTTACATATTCAAATGCCCTTACCAGTTCAGGCTTGGATGGAAGCATTCATTGGGCGTCATGGCGAACTGATTGAATTTAAAAAGAAACGTTATAAAGATAAAAAAGGACGTTCAAGTGGCAACTAACTTTTTTCAACGTTGGTCTAGCCGCTCTCTGACGGCTAAAGACAAAGCTTCAACAACGTTATCGGAAACGAATGAAGCCGTTGAAGAATTAACTGAATCTAAGCAATTTTCTGAGCCTGTTTATGATGCTAACGCAGAAATTAATCAAGCCGTTACGCTAGATAAAGTGACGAATGATGCGGTAGATAAGCAGAGCGATATTTCAGACAAGAGCAGTGATGACGTATTAACAATTGCAGATGCAGATAGTGTGACATTTGACAGCGGCGTCGTTTCATTTCTAAAGCAGGGGGTTGATAAATCAGTAAAAAAAGCGGCGCTCGCTAAATTATTTCATTCAGATGAATTCAACTATATCAGTGATATGGACGATCATACTGAAGATTTTTCGAACATTCCTAAACTTGACGATAGTATCGCAAAGCAGTTACGTGGTTGGGTTAATGCAGTATTAGAAGAACCTGAACAAGAAATGGAGCTGGTACAGGATACGGCTAGAGTACAGGAAGAAGGTCAAGTCGAAGCCCTCTGTATTGAACGAGTAGAAGAAGTAAAATTCTCGGCTGTTGAAGATGAAACAGTTGAACCCGTCACGGAAGATTTCAAATTATCGCAAGGCTGCGATGATCCACGTCACAAGACTATTCAGCAAGGTGAGACATAAAGGGACTAATAACCCTTATTTTCATCGGGACAATTTGATACAGGTGTGATCATTTGTAGCGACAAAATGTCTCAATTGGAAATGCCTCAACTGTCCTTATCTGACTTTAGTTCTTTATAGGTCATTTTTTTCCGTTAAAAGTTGGTTCGGTTATTGCTCTATTAGCTACAGCATAAAGTACGGTAAAAATCGTACGGCAGAAAGAGCAGCGGGCACTAAACTCGCAGTTTAATCGGCACCAATTTTAGCGGTGACGAGTATACAGGAATAGCAATGTTAAAAAGTATTCTAGAAACATTTACAGATAGCAATGGTCAAGCACGCTTAAGTGCAATCGCTGGTACGGTTGAATTATCGAATTTGATCCCGCCAACGGTTTCTTACGAGAGCCGAGGGAATCTATTGATCATTGGTCCGCACGATACTATTACTGCGCTGGCCCCGCAATTTTCAACACTTAATTCAGTGACACTCCTTGCGACTTCGCAGGCTGCTGAAAACACTGCGAAAACAAGTAATGACATTAAGGTATTTTTTAGTAATAACGTGACAATAAAAGGTTACTTAGGCGCATTCGAAGTGAATTGCCGCGTAGCTGGTACGTTACTTGATACCTATATCAACCTAGCAGAAGTAACTATCGGTGGTGATAGCTTTGATTTAGTGGTTGATATGAGTGCCGAGAGCATTATCAACACCGAGATCCCTGCACCTGGTTATTACCCTGTCGGCAGTGGTAAAGCGGCGATTGCAGATGTGATTGAAACCTTACCTGACATGCTAGGTACGTTTGATAAGCCTAAGTATTTCCGTTTAAACAATGACATTTGTGCACATTCATCCCGTGGTGTGAGTGGCTGTACGCGTTGCGTTGATGCATGTCCAGCGGGTGCGTTATCAAGTAATGGCCATGCGATCGAGATTAACCCGTTCTTATGTCAGGGGGTTGGTACTTGTGTAACGGCTTGTCCGACAGAAGCGATCACGTATGCATTACCAGATCCAGAGAAAACCCAGAACTTCATTTATCGTTTGTTAAACAGTTATCAAATGGCGGGTGGTGTTAAACCAACGATCTTATTCTTTGGTAACCGTGATGAAGAAAACGTTGCAGCACAATTACCGTCATTACCATCGAATGTGATCCCGATTGCACTGGAAGAGTTAGCAACTGTTGGTGTGGATACATGGTTTAGTGCGCTGATTTATGGTGCGCATCAAGTACTGTTAGCAACCAATATCGCTTACATGCCTGCGACAATTGATCGCGTTTTAAAAAACGAGTTAGCCATTGCGAATAACTTCTTAACTGAACTTGGTTTTGAAGCAGATCGCATTTGCTTGTTTGAACTTAGCTCCGCGGCTGAATTTGTGGCGTTCCCTGCATCTTTGTTGCCTGTGGTAGATGACAAGATCGCTGTGATGGATAGCGGTGTATTAGCCAAGCAATTATCAGGGACTAAGCGTGAAAAATTGTTTAGTGCATTAGATAGATTGCATGCGCAAAGCACAGTTAGACCAACAGTATCTAGCGTACCTGAAAATGCACCTTACGGCAGTGTTGAATGTAAGACCGATGATTGCACGCTATGTATGGGCTGTGTGGCGGTATGCCCAACCCGTGCATTACATGCTGTTGGTGGACACCCCAGTCTGCAGTTTAGAGAGCAAGATTGCGTGCAATGTGGCTTATGTGAAAAAGCCTGTCCAGAGCAAGTTATTAGTCTTAAACCGGGTGTTAACTGGGATGTAGAAAGCCGCCAAAGTACCGTGATGATCCATGAAGAAGAGCCTGCCTGTTGTTTAAGTTGTGGTAAAGCGTTTGCACCAGCATCGATGATTAAAATGCTGACCGAAAAATTACAAGGTCATTCGCAATTTCAGGGGGATGCTATTCGCCGTTTATCTATGTGTGAAGATTGTCGTGTACGCGATATTTTTTCTGACATGGCTGATGATCCAACAAGTCAGTTGCGAGTGTAAAACGAAATGATGGAAACACAAAACATGTCACAGCCAGTTGCTGAAGAAACAAGATTACGTATCGATATTTATAGCTTACTTGCTCACTTATTACGTAAGGCACCCGATGCTGAGGTTATTGATTGGTTAGCGAATTTAGATGTGGATGCACCGAACGAACTTATTCAAACCACGGGTATGTCGGCAGCTTGGCCGTTATTAAAACTCGCGTCACAAAAGACCTTATTAACCGCGGTTGAAGATGAATACCAAGATTTGTTTATTGGTATTGGTCATGGTGAGATCGTGCCGTTTGGTTCTTGGTTCCTCACCGGTTCACTAATGGAAATGCCATTAGCGCATTTACGCCATGATTTGAAAAAACTGGGTTTTCAACGTGATGAAGACGTGAAAGAACCGGAAGATCATATTGCTGCATTGCTCGAAGTCATGACGATGTTAGTCGCAGAAAGTAATCAAAAAGTACAAGCTGAATTTTTTAATCGCCATATCGATACCTGGTTTGAGCGTTTTTGTCAGGATTTAAAGGTAGCGAAAAACGCGGTGTTTTATAGCGCAGTCGCCGAGCTAGCGTTGCAATTTTTAAGCATTGAAAAAATACGTTTTATCGACATAAAAAAATAATAACGATATGAGGATCAAACTGGATGAGTAAACAAAATAAGCCGGATGAAAACCGCCGCCAATTGTTAAAGAATATTGGTTTAGGTGTCACAGCAGGTGTGATTGCAACAGGTGTTTCGACCTCTGTGAATGCATCTGTTGACACGCAAAATAAGAAAGAAAATACAACTGGTTACCATGAAACTCAACACATTCGTGATTACTACGATTCTCTATAAGCGGAGCTCTAAATGAAATTAACTAAACGTTCCGATACGGTCAACAAGGACGAAAAACAACTGGGTATTTCGCGCCGTTCGTTTATGCGTAACTCTTCAATTACTGCCGCTGCGGGGGCTGTCGGTGTTGGTATGTTTGCACCGGGCATGATGAAAAAAGCTGAAGCGAAATCTGTCGATCCAGAATCACCAGTTGAAATAAAACGTACGATTTGTTCTCACTGTTCAGTCGGCTGCGGTATTTATGCCGAAGTACAAGAAGGTGTATGGACAGGTCAAGAACCTGCATTTGATCATCCGTTTAATGCGGGAGGTCACTGTGCAAAAGGTGCCGCACTGCGTGAACACGGTCATGGTGCGAAACGTCTTAAATATCCAATGAAACTGGTTAACGGTAAATGGATTAAAATGAGCTGGGAAACAGCACTTGAAGAAGTAAGTCAGCAGGTACTTAAGATCCGTGAAGAATCCGGTCCTGATTCTGTTTATTGGTTAGGCTCTGCAAAGCATAACAATGAACAAGCATATTTGTTCCGTAAAATGGTATCGATGTGGGGCACCAATAATGTCGATCACCAAGCACGTATTTGTCACTCTACAACAGTCGCTGGTGTAGCAAATACTTGGGGTTATGGTGCGATGACTAACTCGCTAAATGACATGCATAATTGTAAATCAATTTTGTTTATCGGCTCAAACCCTGCTGAAGCGCATCCAGTCGCGATGCAGCATATCCTTATCGCCAAAGAAAAGAACAAGTGTAAAATTGTTGTTGCTGATCCACGTCGTACCCGTACTGCTGCAAAAGCAGATCATTATGTGTCTTTACGTCCGGGTTCTGACGTTGCTTTCGTTTGGGGCGTGTTATATCACGTCTTTAAAAATGGTTGGGAAGATAAAGAATTTATTCACCAACGTGTTTATGGCATGGAGGATGTACGTGCAGAAGTTGCAAAATGGACACCTGCTGAAGTAGAGCGTGTTTCTGGAGTATCAGAAGCGGATGTTTATGAAACGGCGAAACTGCTTTCTGAACACCGTCCTGGTTGTGTTGTTTGGTGCATGGGGGGGACGCAGCATACAACGGGTAACAATAATACGCGTGCATATTGCATCCTTGAACTTGCGCTTGGCAACATGGGTAAACCAGGCGGTGGTGCTAATATTTTCCGTGGTCACGATAACGTACAGGGGGCGACTGACTTTGGTGTATTAGCAGATAACTTACCAGGTTACTACGGTCTTTCTGAAGGTGCTTGGAAGCATTGGGCTGGCGTATGGGATGTTGATTATGAGTGGCTAAAAGGCCGCTTTGATCAAAATGCTTACCGTGGTAAAAAACCAATGAACCATGCCGGTATTCCGGTATCACGTTGGATTGATGGTGTATTAGAAAATAAAGACAATATCGAGCAAAACGATAATATTCGTGCCATGTTCTATTGGGGTCACGCGGTTAACTCACAAACCCGTGGACCAGAAATGCGCACAGCGATGGGCAAACTGGACATGATGGTTATTGTTGACCCGTATCCAGGTGTTGCAGCTGTAATGAACGGCCGTACTGACAATGTTTATTTGCTACCAGCGACGACGCAATTTGAAACAACGGGTTCTGTTACTGCAACAAACCGTTCAATTCAGTGGCGTGATCAGGTAATTGAACCACTATTCGAATCAAAACCTGATCATGAGATCATGTATTTACTAATGAAAAAATTAGGTCTAGCGGATCAATTATTCAAAAATATTGAAGTGAAGAACAACCAACCTGTTATTGAAGACATTACCCGTGAGTTCAACAAGGGTATGTGGACAATTGGTTACACAGGTCAAAGTCCTGAACGTCTAAAGGATCATCAGAAAAACTGGCATACGTTCCACAAAACAACGCTTGAAGCTGAAGGTGGTGTTGCTCATGGTGAGACTTACGGTCTACCTTGGCCATGCTGGGGCACGCCAGAGATGAAACACCCAGGTACTCATATTCTTTATGATACATCGAAACCTGTTGCGCTCGGTGGTGGTAACTTCCGTGCACGTTTTGGTGTTGAACGTAATGGCGAAAGCTTATTAGCAGTCGACAGTTATTCAAAAGATTGTGAGTTAGAGAGTGGTTTCCCAGAGTTCAGTGACAAACTGCTTAAGCAACTTGGCTGGTGGGACGAACTGACGGCTGACGAAAAAGTGAAAGCAACAGGTAAAAACTGGAAAACTGACGTATCTGGCGGTATTCAACGTGTGGCAATTAAACACGGTTGTATCCCTTACGGTAACGCGAAAGCGCGTGCAGTGGTATGGACATTCCCAGATGCCGTGCCACTTCATCGTGAACCGCTATACACACCGCGTCGTGATCTTGTGACTGATTACCCAACGTGGAATGACAGTGAAGCGATGTTCCGTCTGCCAACATTATACAAATCAATCCAAGATAAAGATGTATCAGGTGAATACCCGATCGTGCTTACTTCTGGCCGTTTGGTTGAGTATGAAGGCGGTGGTGATGAAACCCGCTCAAATCCATGGTTAGCTGAATTACAACAAGAAATGTTTGTTGAAGTAAACTCGAAAGATGCTAATGATTTAGGTTTCAGAGATGGCGAAATGGTGTGGGTTGAAGGTGCAGAAAAAGGCCGTATTCACGTTAAAGCAATGGTTACACGTCGTGTTAAACCAGGTCTTGCCTTTATTCCATTCCACTTTGGTGGTTATTTCCAAGGTGAAGATTTGCGTGGTAACTATCCTGAAGGTTCAACGCCGTATGTATCGGGCGAATCTGCAAACATTGCGACAACCTATGGTTATGACCCTGTGACACAAATGCAGGAAACTAAAGTAACCCTCTGTAAAATTACGAAAGCGTAAGGAGTCATTCCGATGGCGAGTATGAAATTTCTGTGTGACTCTAAACGTTGTATTGAATGCAATGGTTGTGTAACCGCATGTAAGAATGAAAATGATGATGCATTACAATGGGGCATTCAACGCCGCCGTGTTGTTACCTTAAACGACGGTGAACCGGGTGAAAGTTCAATCTCTGTCGCTTGTATGCATTGTACTGATGCGCCGTGTATGGCCGTTTGTCCTGCCGATTGTTTTGAACGTACTGAAGACGGTATTGTGCGACACGATAAAGATCTGTGTATTGGTTGTGGTTATTGTTTATTTGCTTGCCCATTTGGCGCGCCGCAATTTCCAAAACAAGATGCCTTTGCTGAACGTGGGAAGATGGACAAATGTACCTTCTGTGCTGGTGGTCCAGGTGTCGAACCGGGTTCTGAAGAAGAGAAGAAAAAATACGGTGCTAACCGTATTGCTGAAGGTAAATTACCCATGTGTGCATCGCTTTGTTCTACTAAAGCATTGCTTGCTGGTGATGCTGCAAAAATCTCTGATGTTTATGCTGAACGTGTTGTTGCACGCGGTGCTAAAAACGCGGGTTGGGCAAGTACAGATGAGCTTGCTTATGATGCAAGTAAATCGCAAGAAAGCTAATTAGTTCATCGATATAGATTAGCTGTAATATAAACATAGGTAACCTGTTTAGTGATATGCAGGTGCCTATTTAGCGCTGTAGTGAGATACAGTGAGGAGATTTAATGACTAAGCGAATTCAACATTGGTTCACTCTGTTAGTGAGTGCATTAATGCTGAGCTTTACCTTGTCGGCATTTGCTAATGAAACCGCGGATAAAAATACAACGAGTGAACGCTTAGGTGAGTCAGCAGTTAAAGGTGAGCTTGCTGGTTTTGCTGGCGCTGATTATTGGCGTGCAGTACGCGATGGTCAAGAGGGCTATACGACGTCAAAATCACCGGAACACGGTGTGTTGATCAGTGTACCTGGTCAAGCTTGGTTTATTCTGAAAGAAAAGTGGATGTCGCCATTAGGTGCGTTAGCTATTTTTGGTAGTATTGGTTTAGTCGTACTGGCTTACTTTACTATTGGTCCACTAAGATTAAGTAAAGCAAGAACAGGCCGCAAGATCCAGCGCTGGAGTTTGGTCGATCGTATATTGCATTGGAGTATGGCATTTACCTTTTTAAGCCTTGCTGTGACGGGATTGACGTTGGTGTACGGTAAGCACTTTATTAAACCTATTATTCCACGTGATATTTGGGCTATGATTATTTATGGCGCGAAACAGTTCCACAATTATGTCGGGCCATTATTTGCTATTTTATTGTTTACAGTCATGGTTAAGTGGTGGCGTAAGAGCCTGTTTACCAAAGTCGATATTAACTGGTTTAAGAAAATGGGCGGCATGGCTGGCAAACATAAAGGCACGCATCCATCAGCTGATTTTTCTAACGGCGGTGAAAAAGCGCTGTTCTGGTTACTAATCTTCTGTGGCGTATTTATTATCTTCAGTGGCTTTATTCTCGATTTCCCCCTCTTTGATCAAACTCGTCGGGATATGGAGTTGTCAAACTTAGTCCATATGCTGGCGTCGTTAGTATTGATCTGCGGTTTTGTATTCCATATTTATGTCGGTCTAGTGGGTATTGAAGCATCACTAGAAGGCATGGTAACGGGTGAAGTTGATGAAACATGGGCGAAAGAGCATCATGATATTTGGTATGAAAAAGTAAAAGACTTACCAGAGAATAAACCAAGCAAAGAGTCATCAACTAAGTTAGGTGACAAACAGTAAAATTAAGACGTAATAAAGCCTGGTAAGAATTGGGAATAGTGGCGTAATGTGAGTACGCCACTATTTTATATAGCCCTATGTCATTATTAACATAGCACTAAATTAATGACCTGTAGTTACAGGTCAATGAGTGTTAAATTCGGCCTTGCAATGGGATCACGCGAACCGAATCGCCAATTTCTGCATTTGCTTGTTCAGGTAACACTTCAACTAAACAATTTGCTTCACTCATAGAACGTAGGATACCAGAGCCTTGTTGTCCGGTACTTTTCACGGTTAAACGACCATTAGCATCAAAACCAAAAATACCACGAGTATACTCAGTACGATTAGGACGAGAGCGGAAGCGCTCTGTAGCAACTGCATTGAATACTTGTGGTTGCCAATTTGTCATCCCTTGTAGCTTACGGATCGCAGGTTCAACAAATTGTAAAAACACGACCATCACTGCAACTGGATTACCTGGTAAGCCAAAAAATGGCGTGTCGTTAATTTGGCCAAATGCTAAGGGTCTACCTGGGCGCATATTGATACGCCAGAAGTTAATTTGTCCTAGCTTATCTAATACGGTTTTGATGTAATCGGCATCGCCAACAGATACGCCACCTGATGACAAGATTAAATCAGCTTGTTTACTGCTTTGCTGCAATGTTACTTCTAATGCGGCTTCGCTGTCTTCAATAATGCCCAAGTCAATCACTTCACAGCCTGCTTGGCTTAACATGGAGTGCAAAGTGTAGCGATTGGAATCGTAAATACAGTTATTCTTTTGTGTCTCACCAGGATGCTGTACTTCATCACCCGTTGAGAAGATGGCGACACGTACAGGTTTTTTAACTGTCACTTGGTTAATGCCGAGTGAGGCTATCATGCCTAACTCTGGTGCGCTGATCTTGCTACCTGCGGCTACGGCTGTTTGGCCCAATGCTAAATCTTCGCCTGCTTGACGTATATTCTGACCAGTGTTAATTGCAGCCATACTCAGATCAAAGCGCACCGTGTTGTCGATTTGCTCAGCTTGTTCGCGCATGACGACTGTATCGGCACACTCTGGAACTGCAGCACCTGTCATGATCCGTACTGCTTGGCCTTTTTCAAGTGGCAAATCGTAACAGTGTCCCGCCATTACATGCGCAACAACTTGGTAGCTTTCTGCTGTTAAATCATCACCACGGATAGCATAGCCATCCATTGCTGAATTTGTATGTTGTGGCACATTCACTGGCGAAATCACGTCATGTGCGACAATTTGACCCAAAGCTGTTTTCAAATCAACAGTCTGTGATTGCGCAAGTGGTACAATATGACCAAGAATACGGTCTCGACCCTCTGCGACAGATAACATACCTTGTGGTGTTAGGTCGCCACATTGCAACCCTTGTGGTTGATCTGGAACAAAAGTGCTTACTTTGCCTTGAATAAAGCTGATCACAAATTCGGTGATCTGCTCAAGATCGTTAATATCAAGTTGTGGTAAGTGGCTATTCGCAGGCATATTCGCTGCGATAGCAATTATATTATTGTCTGCTGGATGTAACCAAGGTTTGCCGACTTCTGTACGATGTAATTCAATTTTAGGGAAACTCAGCTTTTTAAAGCCTTCAACTAAGATCAGGTCGAGTTGAGTTTGATCCAGCTGAGCGATCAAGTGTGGTAATGTCGCTTCTTCATCGGGCGTTTCAGTTACCAAAGCACGACGACAGCGCGATGAAATGAGCATCTGGCTGGCTCCCGCTTTGCGCAGGCGGTGGCTGTCTTTTCCCGGTTGGTCGATATCAAAATCATGATGCGCATGCTTAATTACTGCAACACGAATACCACGCGCAACTAACTTAGGCAGTATTGCCTCTAACAATGTTGTTTTTCCTGTACCGCTGAATGCTGCAAAGCCGAGTAAGGGGAGTGACGCGTAGATTTTATTCATAGATGTAGACTCATTTTATGTGTCCAAACTGGTGTAATTCTGCAGGTGTATTTAAGTTTATAAAGGCGTTCGGTTGATCACTAAAGTCAACCGTGAGCATGTTGCATTGACGGTACAGTAGAATGATCTTGCGGTCACCATTCGCTAAAAAGGCTTCTAGTTTTGGTAAAATACGACGATGTAATAGTGTCACTACTGGTTGAATATGCTCACCATCATGGGCGACCACAATATCAGTATCTGCTTTACACGCTGCTGCCATACGGGCGATTAAATCGCTTGGTAGCTGTGGGCAATCGCATGGGACAAAACCAATCCACTCTGCATCGTTTAAATGTAAAATAGCAGCATGCATACCGCCTAATGGACCCTGATAACCTTGTAGCTGATCGCCAAATACAGTGCCGTATTGGCTATAAACGTTTTGATTTCGATTGGCGTTAATGGCTATCTTGTTGGTTTGTGGCGAAAGTGTATCGATGACATGCTCGATCATCGCTTTATCGGCTAATTTAACTAAACCTTTGTCATTACCGCCCATACGGCTGGCTTGTCCGCCCGCTAAAATTACCCAACTTGTTTGTTCAGCCGAAGGCATAAGTATCCTTATCTTTTTTGATGAGCTGTAGATCTGCTCGTTCAATTAATTTGCTATTGTTAATGCACCATTGACGGCGACAAAGTGCGGTAAGCGCATTTTGCTGGTGGCTGGTGATAACTAAGGTTGAACCGCGCTCGAGTAAATCATTGGCTAGCACCACCTGGCGCTCAATGGATTCTGTATCCATGCTGGCGCTTGATTCATCCATTAATAACACGCTGGGTTTGAGTACCCATGCTCTTGCCATCGCCACGCGCTGGCGTTCACCACCAGACAATACCGAAATATGTTCATTAGCGAGAGTCTCTAACCCTATCATACGTAGCGCTGTTATCGCTTCACTTCGTTGCTCTTGACGGCCTTTTCGGGTGAATTTTAATCCATAACAAACGTTATCAAGTACACTACCGTCAAACATGTAGGGTGTTTGGTGCATATAAATAACACCATTTTTGGCGTTACTTCTAAATAAACGGCGAAACCAAGTATTGCACTGTAAGTTTACTTTGCCTGTGGTTGGGCGTTGTAAACCGGATAATATTTTTAATAATGTGGTCTTACCTACGCCATTTGCACCAGTGAGATAAATGGCTTCTTGCGGACCGAACTTAAGATGAGGAATGTGAAATAGCAGACGATCTTTAAATCGAATCGAGATATCTTCTGCTTGAATAGTAATTTGTGGCACTATCTATTCCTTAGTCTAATTGGTGCGCAAGTGGGCTTTACCACGAGCGAAGGATAATAAAAAGTTAAGTCCTAGCGCAAGGAGCAATAAGACCATACCTAGGGCGACACCTTGTGCAAACGCGCCCTTTGAGCTTTCTAATGCGATCGCCGTGGGTATATTCCGCGTTGAATTTAAAATATTACCGCCAACCATCATAGAGCAACCAACTTCAGTAATAATACGACTAAATGCGGCGATAATGGCGGCAAGGAGTGGGAAACGACACTCCCACATCAAACTTAATAATGCGCGAGGTAGACTTGCACCTAAGGTTAATGCTGTTTCCCAAGCACGGCGATCGCTGTTTTGAAACGCGGCGTGCATCATGGATACTAAAATCGGAAAACAAACCATCATTTGTCCCAAGATCATCGCTTTTTGGGTAAATAGCATTTGCCAATTACCGAGAGGACCTGCACGAGACAGCATCATGTAAAGTAATAAGCCAATCACAACCGTCGGGATGGATTGACAGGTATTGAATAATGATAGCAATAACCAACGCCCTTGGAACTTTCCGTATGCGAGAGCAAATGCGATTAACAATGCAGGTATTAGTACCAACGCAATCGCCAGTAAAGATACTGAAAATGACACACCGACAATTCCCCACAGTGCCATATCGCCACTTAAAAGGAGTTGAACAGCTTGTTGGGTGGTTTGCCAAATATCCATTAAGTATCTAGGTTTCTATACGATTATGAAGACTTGGCATTCGCAACAAATAATTGCTCGCCGCTACGTTTATAACTGTTAATCATGGTTTGTGCTTTTGGATTAACTAACCAATCACTGAATATCTTTGCGCCTCGGTAATTGATATCTGGATAACGGCTTGGGTTCACTAAGATCACTTGGTATGGGTTAAATAAACGTTTATCACCTTGTACAACAATCTTAAGGTCTAGTTTATTTTGGTAAGCTAACCAAGTTCCACGGTCAGTTAACGTGTACGCTTGTAGTTCCGATGCCATGTTTAGCGTTGGTCCCATGCCTTGACCTATCGCTTTGTAGCCACCGAAATTTGGTTCCATTTTAGTTTGAGCCCACAGGCCAAGTTCTTTTTTGTTGGTGCCTGAATCATCACCACGAGAGATGAAGGTTGCGTTGTAAGATGCGATGCCAGCTAATGCTTTCACAATATCTGCTCCAGCATTGATTTTTGCTGGGTCAGCTTTTGGGCCTACAAGGACAAAATCGTTATACATGAGTTGACGTGGTAGTACACCGTAACCCGCATCGACAAATTTCGCTTCTGATTTTGCTGCGTGCGTCATGACCAAATCAACATCGCCATTTTGACCCATGCGTAGTGATTTCCCCGTACCTGCTGCAAGTACATCAACCGTATAACCCGTGTCTTTTTTGAATTCAGGTAACAAAAAATCAAGCAGTCCCGAATGATAAGTACTAGTTGTGGTAGCAAGACGGAGCTTCATGTCGTCTGCGGCATTGACACCCGCAGCCGTTACAAGTGCGAATAAGGCAAGCGATGTTTGGATAAATTTCATCGGTTTTACAGTCATTAGGTCTTCCTGGCGTTAAAGCTATTTATATGAGTTAGTTGAAAAATCACCGTATTTCTCGTTATGTAGCAAATTAGATGCCAAATTAAAAATAAACCAGATAAAACGCTGGGCGTGTAAATAAGTATTTAATTTAAAAGATAAATAATATTTTAATTAAATCGATCGTAAATAAATGATTGAAACAGTTTTGACTTTGTTAGTCGATATGAGACAAAATGTCGCAACTTAAAAAATTACGGTAGTTATTTATATTTATGTCAGAATTTACTTATTCTCCCTCTTGGGCTGCGGTCTCTGTACTTGTTGTTGATGATGAACCGGGTATGCGCGCGATCTTAAAGAAAGCGTTAAGTAAAAAATTTGCCCAAGTTGATACTGCTGGCAGCATCGAAGAAGCAGAAGAACTCCGTAAGCGCTGCCATTTCGATTTACTTATTGTTGATATTAATTTACCAGGGCGCTCTGGTATTGAGTGGCACGAAGCATTTGATCCGCAAACACGTCGTAGTGATGTGATATTTATGACTGGCTATGCCGATTTAGATACCGCGATTAAAGCGTTACGGGCTGGTGCTTCAGACTTTATCTTAAAACCGTTCAACCTCGAACAAATGATGCAATCGGTAAATCGGTGTATTGAACGTCGTTTAGTGGAACGTCAGAACTTTGCGCTGCAACGTGATATTGAGCGTACATTTCCTATCGATATTATCGGTGATGCCACTAAAACCTTATCAATGAAAAAACTGATAACCCAGATTGCCCCATCCATGGCCGCTGTATTAATTGAAGGTGAATCGGGTACCGGTAAAGAATTAGTGGCGCGGGCTTTACATCAACTTAGTTTACGTAATGGTCCTTTTGTACCATTAAACTGTGGTTCGATTGCACCGGACCTATTAGAAAGTGAATTGTTTGGTCATATTCAAGGCGCATTTACGGGCGCTAAAAAAAGCCGAGAAGGGCTATTTCGTGTTGCCAACGGCGGTACCTTATTCCTCGATGAGATTGGTGAAATGCCACTTGCCATGCAATCGTCGTTATTACGGGTATTAGAGCAAAAAGCGATTAGACCGGTTGGTGGTGAGCGTGAAATTCCGGTCGATGTGCGTATTGTCGCAGCTACAAATCGTAATTTAAAAGTGGAAGTGGAAGAAGGGCGTTTTCGTCAGGATCTGTATTATCGTTTAAATGTACTAACGGTGGATTTACCGCCCTTGCGTGATCGTGTTGAAGATATTCCTGCATTAGCACATCATTTTACACTTAAATTATCCAATGATTTAGGCATGAAGAGTGTCAGTTGGACACACGAAGATATACAAGCAATGCAAGCATATGACTGGCCTGGTAATATTCGTGAATTGCGGAATATGATGGAACGTTGTATTTTGCTCGGTAAACCGCCAGCTGAATATTGGCGAGAGTTGCAAGGTGATGCGGCAAGGCAGCCAAGAGCAGCTATTACACCATTTGACCAGATACGCATGGATGAAGCTAATTTAGAGAGTCCTTGTCGTTGCTCATCCGAAGTTAACGGTGATGAAGAACAATATTGTTATCCAACGACATGGACATTAAAAGAAGTTGAAAAAGCACATATCATGCAGGTAGTTGATTCTCATGAAGGGAATAAATCAGCGGCTGCACGTAAGCTTGGTGTGGCACGTAAAACGCTAGAGCGTAAATATAAAGAATGGATTGATGAAGCAGCCTTATGAAAATGAAACAATTTATACTGTTATGGATTAAGCGTTTTAGAACCATGGTACGCTATCGTTTGTTAGTGCTTACATCTGTTCCCATAGTGATTACACTGTTTGCTTTATTCGCATTGACTATGTACTGGACAGTGACCTATACATGGCAAAACGCATTAATGAACGTGAAATCGGATCTGGCTGTTGCGCATAACAGTATTGAGTTATTGCAAAAAGAACAACGGATGAAGTTGACGTCACTGTCCTCATCTTACGATTTCCAACATTTATTGCGCACAAATGAAAGCAAGTTACCGGAATGGGTTAAACGCCAAGCTGAGAATTACGCATTAGATTTTGTGGTATTACACCCAGCGTCAGCATTAGACTCGTTCCCGTTGGTGAATCAGCAATTATTACTTACCGCCAAACCACAAACGTTTTTTCAAGTACTTAATCATGATGAATTGTTGGCATTAAATAGTACGCTGCCTGCATCAGCTCAGATCCCGCTATTACGTGAAAATAAATTAGAGTATAGAGGGCTTATTAGTCGCAATTTACTCCCGATTTTTAATCATAATAATCAGCTAGAGTGGATTATTGATGGTGGTATATTACTGAATAATAGCACCCAACTGGTTGACCGTATTCGTGATCTTGTTTACAGCGATGGCACATTACCGTTAGACAGTATTGGGACTGTGACACTCTTTATGGATGATATCCGGGTTAGCACTAATGTTCCGCTTGATAGTGAGCAGCTTAATGGTCGGGCAATTGGCACCCGTGTTTCTCTAGAAGTAAAACAGCAGGTTCTCATTGGTGGAGATAATTGGGTTGGTCGGGCATTCGTTTACGATGATTGGTACATCTCTGCTTATGAACCGTTACGAGACTATGATGGTCATGTGATAGGTATGCTCTACACTGGTTATTTAGAGTGGCCATTATTGGAAACGTTTCTAACGAATATTGCTGAATTTAGCGTGGGTATTATAGCGGTATTATTACTTTCTGGTGGCTTGGTATATCGTGGCGCACGGGATTTATTTAGACCGATTGAAAAGATCCATAATGTGGTGAGAGTAGTGCCATTGGGGTTAAATCGTCGTATTGGTGATCTGGGATTATGTAAGGATCATGAACTCGCGATTTTTGGTCAGCAATTTGATTCTATGTTAGACCAGTTACAACAGCGTAATGATTTAATTAAACGGGCTTCGCTGGAACTTGAAGATAAGGTCCACAGCCGAACGCAGAGCTTACATGATAAAACCCAAGAATTAGAGCAATATATTAAGTTGCTAAATCAAACGCGTAGTAAGCTCGTGATGAGTGAAAAACTGGCAGCCCTTGGTGAATTAACTGCTGGTATTGCCCACGAGATTAACAATCCCACAGCGGTGATCCTCGGTAATGTGGAACTGTTGCAACTCGAGCTCGGAGAAGACAGTCAACGAGTTACTGAAGAGCTTGAAGCGATACATGAGCAGATTGATCGTATCCGTAACATAACTCGAAGCTTATTGCAGTATAGCCGTCAAGGTGGGGTACAAGATGAGATCACTTGGCAGCACTTAAATTTGATTGTAAAAGAAAGCTTAACTTTGGTTGGTTCAGGCACTAAATCTGCCGATGTACAGATTAAATCGCAACTTGATGCTAAATGTTGTGTGGAAGTGAACCGTCATCAACTTTTACAAGTATTAGTTAACCTGCAAATGAATGGTGTACATGCTATGGGTGATAAAGGTCTGTTGAAGATTAAAACTGAAGACTGGCATGATGATGGCGGTAATATTATTGGTGCTGTAGTACATATTAGTGATCATGGTTGTGGTATCAGTGAAGACAATCTATTGCGTATTTTTGACCCATTTTTCACAACACGTCGTAGTGGTACAGGGTTAGGTTTAT
The DNA here is from genome assembly GCA_000953735.1 of Moritella viscosa. Classification (NCBI taxonomy): domain Bacteria; kingdom Pseudomonadati; phylum Pseudomonadota; class Gammaproteobacteria; order Alteromonadales; family Moritellaceae; genus Moritella; species Moritella viscosa. The sequence goes on from LN554852.1 coordinate 852,080, forward strand.
CTGTGAGTCAAAGTATTATTAGCGAAGTCGGCGGCAAAATATCGGTGAAATCTGAGCTTGGTATCGGGTCGACATTCTCTATTTATTTACACGAAAAAGCCGTCGTACATAATGATTTATTACTGCCTGTTGAGGTGTATTAGCGAGATGGGTTTTATTTGTCACCGAATGAAAGGTGCAATTTTTAACAGTTTATATGGCTGATTATAAAAACTGTCATGTTACTGAAATAGAAAATACATAATTGCTTGTTAGTTTATATCGGTCTTAAATAATGATTGAGTAAATAAAGCATGAGCAAAGATACATTTGACCCAACTAAATATAATAACAGTAATAATGAACCTTTCGCAGCGGTAATGGAGAGAGAATTGTCTCGCCGCAGTATCTTAAGAGCAGGCGTGGGGATGGCTGCTGTTGGTATGTTAAGTGGGATAGGTTTAACAGGTTGTTCGAATACTACGAGCGATGAAAATTTGGCAACAAAGCTAAAATTAGGGTTCGATTCTATTTCGGGGGCTAAACTAGACGCAGTTGTTGTGCCTAAAGGTTACAGTGCACAAGTACTCGCACCTTGGGGCACACCGCTTAATGATTTTGCTCAAGAATGGCAAGCCGACGGTTCAAATACTGCGTTAGATCAAGCTAATTCACTGGGTATGCATCATGACGGCATGCATTATTTTCCGTTAAATGGTAGCTCTACCGATGGCTTATTATGTATTAATCATGAGTACATAGATCAAAAGGCATTACATCCTGCTGGACCGACTAAAGATGTGAATAGCTTACGCACAATTCTTGATGAAGTACGCAAAGAAATTAATGCGCATGGTGTTACTGTTGTGCGTATTAAGCAAACTAATGGTATTTGGGATGTAGTTAAAAATGATAGCCATAATCGTCGCTTTACAGGTGCTACTATTATGGATATTAGCGGCCCAGTTGCTGATAAGGAATTACTCGTAACGGCTTTCGCTACAGATGGCGATAAAGTACGTGGTACGCTTAATAACTGTGGTAATGGTTATACGCCATGGGGTACCTACCTGACTTGTGAAGAAAACTGGCCTGGTTATTTCGTTAATACTGGCACACAGACCGTAGATCAATTACGTATCGGCATTGACGATAAAAATACCCGTTATGGTTGGGATGATTTAGCGGGTAACGATGATGAAGTCGCTGATGAATTTAGCCGTTTTGATATTACGATTAAAGGCGTGAATGCGGCTGAAGATTATCGTAACGAAGCCAATGGTCATGGTTATATTGTCGAAATAGACCCTTATGATAATCAATCGAATGCTGTTAAACGTACCGCATTAGGACGCTTCCGCCATGAAGGTTGTGTTTTTGGCAAAGTAACTGAAGGTAAACCGATTGTCTTTTATTCTGGGCATGACTCTCGTTTTGAATATATTTATAAATTTGTTTCTGATGCGTTGTGGGCCCCTGGTGATGCCGATCGCACTGATCGTTTAACTGTGGGTGAAAAGTACATGGGTCAAGGTACTTTGTATGTAGCTCGTTTTGACGATAAAGGGGTTGGTGTATGGCTACCACTAACTATGACGGCGGAAACGAAAGAGCAAGGTGTGTTAGCTGATCACTTTGCTAACCTTGCTGAGATTATTCTAAATACAGCTGGTGCGGCGGATCTTGTTGGTGCGACGCCAATGGATCGTCCAGAATGGGCAGCCGTAGACCCTATTAATGGTGCGGTATACATGACCTTGACTAATAATACCAAACGTACAACGGAAACTAACCCTGCGAATCCAAGATTGAACAATAGCGCCGGCCATATTATTCGTTGGCAAGAAGGTGACGATGCTGAGCAATTTAGTTGGGATATTTTTGTATTTGGTGCGGCAGAAGATGGATCACCAGAAGTTAATATCTCTGGATTAGACGAGCTAAATCAGTTTGCAAGTCCAGATGGTCTCGCATTTGATTCGCGCGGTATTATGTGGATCCAAACGGATAATGGTGCACTAGAATTAACTGAATATACCAATGATCAGATGCTAGCTGTAGTACCAAGTCAACTCACTAAAGATGCTGGTGAATTAGAGACAATTAACAGTGATAATCAAACTGCATTGAAACGTTTCTTTGTCGGACCAAATGGCGCTGAAGTCACAGGTTTAGCTTTTAGTCCTGCTCAAACGGATCTGTTTTTGAATATCCAACACCCTAAAAATTGGCCGTATAGTAATGACGCGTCGATGGAAACACCGAGTAATCAAACTGTTCGACCACGTGCTGCAACCGTTATTATTCGTAAGAATGACGGTGGGGAAGTAGGGGTTTAGTTCACTACGATGAATTTTTTAGCGATTAATGGCTAATTACACCTTGTTAAGTATTGCCAGCCTTCGGGTTGGCTTTATTGTTTATAGGATATGATTTACGGTAGGATAGCGCTATAAATACTCAGAAGATAACAGCCGACAGAATATGACTAAAACTGAAAAGAAGATTGATAATACTTTATGTAAAGTGCTTACTTGTGTTTGTGAAGATGCAAAAGATGAAATTCAGGGGTTTCAATGGTTAACGCATACCGTTAATTACGCGAATTTTCCGGCATCTTTAAAAATAACTTGTGTATTTGATAACAACGCTGATATTGCTCAATTAACGGCATCGAAGCAAGACCAGCATTTGCATGAATTATTAGCTCAAGCACTTAACGCTGTTGATGTGAGATTCAAAAATATTAACAAGCAAGTGAAGTTTGATAGTGAAGAAAATTGTACTCGTGACAATGCGGGTAATTGGGTGAAGCGCTTAGGTTAATGTCCTCTCATTATTAATAAGAGGGCAAATGGCTATAATTAGTTAATTGATTTGTTCAATTACGTGCTCTTCAGCAGCCACTTTACAGCTTCGTTTTTCGGGTAATAGCAAACTTAAAATGATTGCTGTTAACCCACCGGCAGTAATTGAAGAACCAAAAATATTCTGTACTAATTGCGGCAGTTGTTTTAGTAATTCAGGCACTAAAGCAACCCCGAAACCAACCCCGAATGATACCGCCATGATTAATAATTTACGGCGGTCTAATTCTTCAGTGGCTAATATTTTGATACCTGTCGCTGCAACCATACCAAACATTACTAACGTAGCTCCGCCTAACACGGGTTTTGGAATTTGTTGTAATATCGCGCCAATCGCAGGAAACAAACCTAACAATACTAAGATACCAGCAATGAAATAACCAACGTGACGACTTGCCACTCCGGTCATTTGGATCACGCCGTTATTCTGGCTGAATGTTGTATTAGGGAAAGTATTAAAAGTGGCTGCTAGCATTGAGTTAAGGCCGTCACCCAGTATGCCGCCTTTGATTCTCGCTATGTAGCGTTTCCCTGTTATTGGCTGTTGCGAGATAATACAGTTCGCTGTTAGATCGCCGGTTGTTTCAATGGCGGTAATTAAGTAGATCAATGCGACTGGAATGAATGCCATCCAATCAAAAGCAAAACCATACTTAAATGGTACGGGGATACTGAACAGTGGTTGATCGCTGATGTCGGTAAAGGTGAACATGTCAAAACCAAGGGCAATCATCACTCCGCAGGTTAAGCCGATGATGATAGAAGATAAGCGGATCCATTGATTATTTGAATTATTGAGGAAAATAATAATCGCAAGAACGCTACCACCAAGTGCTAGATTTTCTATGTTCCCAAAGTCAGGTGCATTAAAACCACCTGCAAGATCGATCATACCTACTTTAATTAATGAGATACCGATAATAGTAATGACGATACCGGTAATTAATGGATTCAAAATACGTTCTAATTTATCAATAAACTGAGAGATAAAGATTTCTACAAATGCACCGAAGAAACAAATACCAAATATCATGGCGAGAATATCTTCGGGCCCGCCGCCATTGGCTTTAACCATAAATCCTGCGGCGAGTATTGAACTTAAAAAGGAAAAACTGGTGCCTTGTAAACAGATCATGCCCGCGCCTACTGGACCAAAACGTCGAGCTTGAATAAACGTTGCGACACCTGAAACCAATAGCGCCATGCTGATCAAGTAAGGTAGTTGTTCACCTAAGCCTAATACACCGCCAATAATGAGTGTGGGTGTTATAACGCTAACAAAGCTGGCAAAGACATGCTGTATTGCAGCAAATGAAGATTCTAATACTGGGGGAATATCATCTAATTTATAAATCAGATCTGTGTGTTCATGCTGTGCATCATTACTGCTCATGAATTAATTTCCTTATTTTTCTGAGAGTCGGCATATTCATTATATGTATGCATTGATGTACAGCAAGTATCGAACCAGTGTTCACAATAAGCGTTAATATTGAATACATTCATTTTTTTGTTTCGTATCCATTTGATTTTAAAATGATTAAGTTTTCATGTCTTTTTTGTTTTAAATTTATATACAGTTTTAACTTATATTTATATACAAAGCGTGCACCAATATTGCTCTAAATTGATAATATCCTCCAAACTAGTGCATTCATATATTAGCGTTAGTTTGTAAAGAGCTAAAATTAGTATATGTTCACCGACTATGATAAAAGTTAGGACTTGTTTCAGTGAAATATGGAGATATAAACTATGATGAAATGCGATCAGTATGACTATATTGAAATAGTGTGTATGCACAAATACCCGGTTAAGTTAACGCTTAAATCGGGTGCTGAAATATACGGTATTGGGCTCGATACGCAACGTAATGAAAATCGAGACGAATGTATTAAGATAACGGTTGATGATGTTATTCGTTTGATTGTACTCGATACGATCTTAACACTTGATGTGACAGTCGATAACCCTCATTTTCAGAGCGTGATTTTTGATTATGATTAAAGATAAAAAGCCTTGTCTGTGATAAACAAACAAGGCTGATATTTAGGTCGAGTTAGTGATTGCTGTTCTTATAAATTAAACTTACCAACAACATCTTTCAACTCGGTATTCATTACTCCAAGTTCTGTTGTTGTTATTGCTGTATGTTCGGAGTTACTTGATAACTCGCTTACGATGTGCTGTATTTCACTCATATTACGGGTGACTTCATTACTTACTGTACTTTGCTCTTCTGCAGCAGAAGCGATCTGGATAGTCAGTTCACTAATAGTAGAAATTGCGATTTCCATACTTTCTAGATCTTGGTTTACTTCTTGAGTATCCGTTGCAGTTGTTACACAGCGTTCTTTGGTTTTATCCATCGCGTTCACAACGGCATTTACCCCTGAATTAAGCTTCGCTAACATCGTATTAATTTCTGATGTACTGTTTTGTGTACGTGCCGCTAATGCTCTGACTTCATCTGCTACTACGGCAAAACCACGGCCTTGTTCACCTGCTCGGGCTGCTTCAATTGCCGCATTAAGTGCAAGTAAGTTAGTTTGTTCTGCAATGTCGCCAATAACGGTTAGTACAGCACTAATTTGTTGAGTATGCTGCGCCATGCTTTCAATATTGACTACGGTATCTTCAACATCATCCAGTAAGGTTTGTACGTTACTTGATGCGCGAATAACCGTTATTTTTGATTGTGATACAGCATCGTGCATTTGCTGGGTGGCTGCTGCTGCGTCTGCTGCATTGGTCGCTACAATCGTTGCTGTGGTACTCATTTCTTCCATTGCAGTCACAGCTTGCTCTGTTTCTTTCGCGTGACTAATGACGATGTTATTGGTGATTTGAGTTTGTTCTTCAACTTGCGCCAACGAACCCGATATTTTGACTGAAGAATCATTAACAGACAGCATTAACGTATGTAAGTAATTAATAAAGTTATTCACTGAATTACCAATATCGCCAACTTCATCATTTGCTTTGATTTGCACACGCGTTGTTAGATCTGCATTACCTTGTGAAAGTAGGTCAATGTTTTCACGTAGTACGATCAAGCGCTGTGACAGACGTTTAAAGGTAATGTAACAAAAACAAATAATAGCCAGCATGAGTGGTAATTGAATTGCCGCGATAAGTGATAAAATAACCGACTCATTTTCATGTAAAGAGGCAACGGGAACGGCTAACGCAATTGACCATGGTGTCCCCTCTAATGGTTCAAAATACAGTGCGTACTCTTCGCCATTCTCAGCGTCATAACTAATATACTGTTTGTTATTCTGATTGTTTAAGTTGTTATTTACGGCATTAATAAATGTAGAACGTGATGCCAGAGATGTGGTTGTTTTTAATAATAAATCTCCTGAGGTAGCAGCTGTATTGTTAAGGATCTTACCATCTTGTTCGACAACTAGAATGTAGCCACCAAACTCTCGCTCTAAGTCTTTAGCAAGTTGGTTAAAGAAACCGAGTGTTACGTCAATTGTTGCCGCACCATACAGACGACCGTCTTTATATATACCCATGCTACAGTTAGTACGTGCTTCGGTACTTGCCGAATCTTTGTATGCTGGCGCCCAAGCACACGTACCTCTTGGTGCATTTTGTCCGGCTCTGTGCCAAGACTGTTCAAAATAATTCGGTGCCGCGGCGGTATTCCAATAATCATTAGAGATCAATTGATTGTTACTATCTCGGTGCACAAAAGAACTGAATTTACGCATACCTTCTTGACGCTGATCTGGTAGTGGCCAAATACCGCCACCAAACACGCTGCTATCACCGTATTGATCAACCAATGCGGGCAGTAATTTATCAATTTGTTCACTGGATAATTCAGGGACCACTTGCGTGATATTTTTCTGCTGAGCTTCTACTTTATTGAGTTTACTAAATACATTTTCAGATACTGTTTGTAATGACTTATGAATGATGTCTTCTGAAGATTCAAGTAATTGTGGTGAGACGAAGGTTTTAATGCCGATCGTTGTTAATACCATAATTGCGAGCATAAACGCAATGAAGTAGGAAGAGTACATATTTTTAATAGAATTCATGATTTAGATACCTTGTGATGTCCCATAAATTAAAGCTATGTAGGCTATCGGCTGAGTAGCTGATATCACAAGGTTTTTTTATTGATTATTTTTAATTAAGTATTATTAATATCTAATTGGAGGCCATTTAAGTCAGCGACTTAGCTAAAATTAATCGACGGTAGAACGTATTTCACCATCGGTAAAACGCGTGACTAGCTTGTCGCCAGATTTTAGTTTGGCCACAGAGGTGATCACTTGGTGTTTGTCATTCTGCGTAATGGAGTAGCCACGGGTTAGTGTCGCTAGTGGACTAACTGTTTGGAGTTGTTGCACAAGATTTTGTAAATTATTTTGTTCTTGTTGTAAACGGCGTTGCATCGCACTGTGTAATCGAGTTTGTAAATTGGCTTGTTGTTGCTGCATCGCCGCTAGTTTATGCACTGGAGAGTGGGACTGTAATCGACCCGTTAGTTGGGTTAGATGTAACTTTTGCTTACCAATATGGCGATTAACGGCTTGGTTTAAACGTAGGCTAAGTTCATCGAGCTTTTGACTTTGTTGCTGCAATTTATGTTGTGGGTGTTGGTTCATCAATGTTTGTTGTAAGTAACGCTGTTGATGTTTCTTTTTCGCTAGCTGTGTTTGTATGGCTTTGTTTAAACGTCGGCTCAGGTTTGTCACCTGTTGTTGCAGGTGTGCTTGATCCTGACTCACGAGTTCGGCTGCGGCAGAAGGAGTTGGTGCGCGCATATCGGCGACGAAATCGGCGATAGTGACGTCGATCTCGTGGCCTACGGCGCTGATAATGGGTAATTGACTGTTAAAAATAGCTTGGGCAACAGAGGCTTCATTGAAGCACCATAAGTCTTCTAATGAACCGCCACCGCGGCCGACAATCAACAAATCAACTTCATTACGTTGATTGGCAATATTAATAGCATTAACAATCGCGGGTGCTGCTTGTGCACCTTGCACCAGCGTTGGGTAGATAATCACCGGTAAGTTAGGACTACGACGTTCAAGTACGGTCAGAATATCATGTACCGCAGCACCGGTTGCCGAAGTAACAATACCAATGCGTTTGGCATGTAGGGGCAGGGCTTTTTTATGTGCTTGGGCAAAATAACCTTGTGCATCTAACGATGCTTTTAACTGTTCATATTGCTGTTGTAATAAACCGTCGCCAGCTGGACTTAATGATTCAACCACTAATTGATATTCACCACGCGGTTCGTACATGGTTACACGTACTTTGGCTAATACTTGTTGGCCGTTGGCTGGACGAAATGTCACTCGGCGGTTATTGCCTTTAAACATGGCGCAGCGGACTTGTGAGCGACTATCTTTAAGTGATAAGTACCAATGTCCAGATGCCGGCGCGACAAAGTTGGAGATTTCGCCAGTCAACCACAGCGTCCCCATCTCTGATTCAAGCAATTGCCTAACGCTGGCATTTAAGTGAGTCACTGTATAAATATTTGCATTGTTCAAAATAAGGCTCTCTAGCGTTAAGCAGTTAAAATTAGATGTAATTGCGTTGGCATATTGTAGCAGATTTGCTTTTTAATAGGCATTAAGATCAACGGAAACTAAAAAATATTGAAATATAGTTTGCTTTTACCCACAAGCATCCATATACTTCGTCCGCAATATTTATACCAATTATGTCGTCCATTTTATACCTTTAACAAGGTGAGATATTGCCCATGCTAAGAATTGCCAAAGAAGCCCTTACCTTTGATGACGTACTACTTGTACCTGCTCATTCAACTGTTTTACCGAACGATGCTGACCTAAAAACTCAACTAACAAAAAACATCCAACTAAACATCCCTATGCTTGCAGCTGCGATGGACACAGTAACTGAAGGTCGTTTAGCGATCGCGTTAGCTGAAGAAGGTGGTATTGGTTTCGTTCACAAAAACATGTCTATTGAACGTCAAGCAGCTGAAGTACGTTTAGTGAAGAAATATGTAAGTGGTATTGTTGCTGAGCCCGTTACTGTAAAACCTGACATGACAATTGCTGATGTAGCTGAACTAGCTAAGCAATACGGTTTTGCTGGCTTTCCTGTAGTAACCGAAGCCAATGACCTAGTGGGTATCATTACTGGTCGTGATGTACGTTTTGTTGATGATTTAACTACCCTAGTTGAATCTGTGATGACACCGAAAGATCGTTTAGTGACAGTTGGAAAAAAAGCTTCTCGTGAAGAAGTGCTTGGCCTAATGCACAAACACCGTATTGAAAAAGTACTTGCAGTAAATACAGACTTTAAACTAACGGGTATGATCACGGTTAAAGATTTTAAACAAGCAGAGAAAAAACCAAATGCATGTAAAGACGAATTAGGTCGTTTACGTGTAGGTGCTGCTGTTGGTGCTGGTGGTTCTACTGCAGAGCGTATCGATGCATTAGTAGAAGCCGGTGTTGATGTATTATTAATTGATTCATCTCACGGTCACTCTCAAGGTGTTTTAAACCGTATTAAAGAAACACGCGCGGCATACCCTGATTTAGAAATCATCGGTGGTAACGTTGCAACTGGCGCTGGTGCACTAGCATTAGTTGACGCTGGCGTTAGCTGTGTGAAAGTAGGTATCGGCCCTGGTTCAATCTGTACTACCCGTATCGTTACTGGTGTAGGTGTGCCACAAATTACCGCAATCAATGATGCTGTAACGGCATTAGAAGGTACTGGTATTCCAGTTATCGCTGATGGTGGTATCCGTTTCTCTGGTGATATCGCGAAAGCACTTGCTGCTGGTGCATCATGTGTGATGGTTGGTTCTATGTTCGCTGGTACTGAAGAAGCACCTGGTGAAGTTGAACTTTACCAAGGTCGTGCATACAAATCTTACCGTGGTATGGGTTCATTAGGCGCTATGTCTAAGGGTTCATCTGACCGTTACTTCCAATCAGAAAACGCTGCCGACAAATTAGTACCAGAAGGTATTGAAGGCCGTGTTCCTTATAAAGGCAAATTGAAAGAAATCATCCATCAACAAATGGGTGGTATCCGTTCTTCAATGGGTCTAACTGGTTGTGCAACGATTCATGACATGAACACGAAAGCTGAATTTGTTCGTATCACTGGTTCTGGTATCACAGAAAGCCATGTTCACGATGTGATTATGACTAAAGAAGCGCCAAACTACCGTTCAAACTAAGCTTAGCTGAACGCATAGTTAGAAACTGATAATGCAAGGGGAGAAAAGTGTCTCCTCTTACTATTATTACAAATACTACTACTAAATATATTTACAGGAATATCTTTAATGACCACAAATATTCATGAGCAAAAAATCCTAATTCTGGACTTTGGTTCTCAATATACGCAGTTAATCGCTCGTCGTATCCGTGAAATCGGTGTTTACTGTGAATTATGGACATGGGATGTAGATGAAGCGGCAATCCGTGAATTCAATCCAAACGGTATTATCCTTGCTGGTGGCCCAGAAAGCGTAACAGAAGCGGGTTCACCTCGTGCACCTGAATATGTATTCAACGCAGGCGTACCTGTACTGGGTATCTGTTACGGTATGCAAACAATGTCTGAGCAACTTGGTGGCAAAGTCATTAAAGGTACTGGCGAAGGCGAATTTGGTTATGCACAAATCGAGATGCAATCTCCTTCTGCGCTGTTCAAGTCTATCGAAGATGCAGTATCTGATTCTGGTAAAGCACTATTAGACGTATGGATGAGCCACGGTGATAAAGTTTCTGCTATTCCAGAAGGCTTTGTAACAGTTGCTAACACAGCGACTTGTCAGTTTGCTGCGATGGCAAACGAAGAAAAACGTTTTTACGGTGTTCAATTTCACCCAGAAGTAACACATACTCGTCAAGGTGAGCGTATGCTTGCTCACTTTGCAAAAGACATCTGTGGCTGTGACGGACGTTGGACTTCAACTTCAATTATCGATGATGCAATTGCTCGTATGAAAGCGAAAATCGGTGATGATGAAGTTATTCTAGGTCTATCTGGTGGTGTTGATTCATCTGTTGTTGCTATGTTATTACAACGCGCAATTGGCGATAAGCTGACTTGTGTATTCGTTGATAACGGTTTACTTCGTTTAAACGAAGGTCAGCAAGTAATGGATATGTTTGGTGATCGTTTCGGTCTAAATATTGTTCATGTTAAAGCTGAAGATCGTTTCCTTGAGCAAATGGCTGGCGAAAATGATCCTGAAACTAAACGTAAAATTATTGGCCGTGTATTTGTTGAAATCTTTGACGAAGAATCTAAGAAATTAAGCAATGCTAAATGGTTAGCACAAGGTACTATCTACCCTGACGTTATCGAATCAGCTGCGACTAAAAATGGTAAAGCGCACGTGATTAAATCACACCATAACGTAGGTGGTTTACCTGACGATATGGCAATGGGTCTTGTTGAACCATTACGTGAATTATTTAAAGATGAAGTGCGTAAGATTGGTCTTGAATTAGGTCTACCATACGACATGCTTTACCGTCACCCATTCCCTGGACCTGGTCTAGGTGTGCGTGTACTTGGCGAAGTGAAGAAAGAATATTGCGACCTATTACGTCGTGCTGACGCTATCTTCATCGAAGAATTACACAAAGCGGAACTTTACCATAAAGTAAGCCAAGCGTTTGTTGTATTCTTACCGGTACGCTCTGTTGGCGTAATGGGCGATTGCCGTAAATACGATTGGGTTGTATCACTACGTTGTGTTGAAACAATCGACTTTATGACTGCGCGTTGGTCACATCTTCCGTATGATTTAATCGGTCATGTTTCAAACCGTATTATCAATGAAATTGATGGTATTTCTCGTGTGGTTTACGATGTATCTGGTAAGCCACCTGCAACAATTGAGTGGGAATAATCCTCACTTATTAAGCAGTACATACTGATATGAATATGAAAAGCAGCTCTTGAGCTGCTTTTTTGTTGTTTGGTTTTTAGTTTGCAGTGAAATACTAGACATACTGTCAGTGGATGCGGGATAAGTTCAAGTAACGGGTAATTATCATATGGTTCGATTAGAAAAATGAAATTTTTAGTGTTAAGTATTAGCCATTAATAGGGGCGCGCATATTATATAGTTTTATATTGGTAGATATTTTGCTATAACAACTATTGATATGGATACCACTCCGAAAATTATTAGCTCATAACAATGGATGTTGAAGCATATGATAATATTTCCCGCCTTTTTTTGTGCGTGTGTGAAACGTGCGAAAACGTTGACCAGTATACTTATTTTACTCTTACTTTCCGCATGCAGTAATACCGATGTCAGATTGAATTTATCTGCTTCTGCAGACCTTAATTCAAATGATTACAGCGGACCGTTACCTGTTATTGTGCGGGTATATCAGTTATCTGACGTAACAACTTTCCGTAATGCGAGTTTTGATCAGTTGTGGAAAGCAGATGAATTGGTCTTAGGCTCTGCGCTTGTGAACAAAAAAGAATTGACCGTAAAACCGAATTCGAAATTAGATTATGAATTTATTCAAGCTAATGAGGCTGAATATATTGCGCTGTTTGTTATGTTTCGGAATGTGGAGAAACAGAACTGGCGCTGGCTGCATATATTAAATGATGGCGTACTGTCTTCCGATACCGAGTTTAATATTAAACTGATGAACAATAAAATTTCTTACTTGGATAACTAATTTTTCAGCTCTGAGATTGGATGCAAACCAGCTATTCGCATAGCTGGTTTTTATTTTATATATTCATTATCCTAGGGTGCCTACGACATCAACCTGAATATGTTCAGGTATCTCATTGTAAGACAAAACAGATAATCCTTTAGCAAAGGAACGCGCATAACGTGCAAGTAATGGACGGAGTTGCGGTGTAACTAATAGGGTCGCAGGATGACCATTTTGTTGTAATTGTTCTTTTACAGTCGGCATTCTCTGTTGCAATTGACTTAATAAATTTGGATCTATTGGGAAGCTATCTATTGCGGTTTTAGCTTCTTGTTGAGACTGGTTTAATGCCGTGAGCAGCGTTTGTTCTAATTCATCAGCAAGCGTAAAGGTATTAAGTTTGGTTCTATCGCCAATCGCGAGCGTGATCAGACTACGTTTTAAGGTGCAACGAATATCAGAACTTAATAAAATAGGGTCTTTGGTCGTTTCTGCTGAATCAATAATGGTGGTCGCAATATTAGTAATATCAACTAATGGCACTTGCTCTCGGAGTAACTGGCGGAAAACTTTAAGTTGATCATTATTTGTTAATGCTTTCTCTATATTATCGGCGAGCTTTGGAGATAAACTTTTAAGTCTTTCCATTAGCGCCTCATTTTCATTATAACCAAATATCTCAGACAAATTGTCACGAATTATTTTACTCATGTGTGTGGCAATGACCGTTGGACAATCGACAACAGAATAACCAAGATTGAGCGCTTTTGATTTTATGTTTGGAGAGATCCAAACTGCTTCCATATTGTAAGCTGGATCACGTGTTATCTCACCGTCTAAGGTGCCAAATACCTCACCTGATTTTATCGCAAGTAACTGGTCATGTTTTACAGAAGCTTCTGCGACTTTGGCCCCATTGAGCTTAATTCGATATTCACTCGGTTTTAATGTTAGGTTATCTTTTATACGCACTTCTGGTATTAAAAAACCCATCTTTTCAGAGTTAGTTTTGCGAATACCTCGAATCCGATTGAGTAATTCACCATCTTGTTCTTGATCGACTAATGAAACGAGCTGATAGCCAAGTTCAATAGACAAACAATCGATAACCGGTAAGTCACTCCATTTAAGCTGTTCATCTTTTTTTGTTAATGACTCGACCATTTTTTCAGCTTGCTGAATTGGCGCATGATCTGTTAAGTGGTCTTTTTGTTTCCAACCTACGAGAGCAAGTACAGCCGCGAAGATTAAGAATACTAATGTTGGCATACCCGGGACGAGACCAAGTATCAGCATGACGATTGCTGAGGTATAAATGACACTTGGGGTCGCTAAAAGTTGACGGCCAATTTGGCCTGATAACTCACCATCATCATTATTAATACGCGTCACGATAATAGCTGCTGCTGTTGCTAATAATAGTGATGGGATTTGCGCAACTAATCCATCACCAATAGTGAGCAATGCAAAACGTTGAAAAGCATCTGCAACACTTAAATCATTTTGGAATACACCAATGGCCAAACCACCAAGTAGGTTAATGAAAAGGATCATCAGACCAGCAATTGCATCACCTCGAACGAATTTTGAGGCGCCATCCATTGCACCATAAAAATCAGCTTCATGAGAAACATCTGTACGGCGGGTTTTAGCTTGATCTTGATCTATGATACCAGCATTGAGATCAGCATCGATAGCCATCTGTTTACCAGGTAGCGCATCAAGTGTAAAACGAGCTGTCACTTCTGAAATTCGCTCACCACCTTTAGTGATAACAACGAAGTTGATGATCATTAAGATAATAAAGACCACCATACCAACCACGTAATTACCGCCGATAACGACTTCACCAAATGCTTGGATTACTTTACCCACAGCATCTCCACCTTCATGGCCATGTAGTAGTACCATTCGGGTTGAAGCGACGTTAAGCGTTAATCGCAATAGGGTTGCAAGTAATAACACCGTAGGAAAGACAGAAAAATCCAGTGGACGTTTTGCTGATACTGCGACTAAAAGTACAAGTATCGAGAGTACAATGTTAAAGGTAAATAAGCTGTCGAGTATCCATGCTGGCAGTGGTAGCATCACCATTGCGAGGACTGCGAGTAAGAATATCGGCACACTTACTTTAATGTTTTTTATTGTGTTCCAGTTCACGAATAACCTCTTTAATTAACGTTTTAACGTTGCTGGGATTTCAAAGTTGGGTAATGTATTTGGTTGTTTTCCGCGCCCTTTTCGGTATGCATTCAGTTGCATGATATGCGTTAGAATATACGCGACAGCGGTATATAATTGTGCTGGTATTTCTTGGTCAACTTGTGTTGAGTGATAAATAGCACGCGTTAATTCAGGCGCTTCAATAATGTCTAAATCATGACTTGCGGCAATGCTTTTGATCCGGAGGGCCATGCTGTCAACACCTTTAGCTACAATAAATGGTGCTTGACTACGCGCAGCATCGTATTTAACTGCAACCGCATAGTGAGTTGGATTTACAATGACAAAGTCAGCTGTCGGCACGGCTGAGTCAATTCTCTTTTGGCTCATTTGACGTTGAATTTGTTTGATTTTTTGTTTTATTTCGGGGCTGCCTTCTGCGCCTTTATGTTCATCTTTTATTTCTTGTTTACTCATCTTCAGCTTTTTATTCATCGACCATTTTTGGTACGGTAAGTCGATTGCAGCGACGATTAATAAAGCCGCACCCATAAACGAGAGGGTGATAGACATGATATACATAGCATTGTTAAGGACGTTCAAAAGAGGCATTTGTGCCATTGCTGCCAATTCATGCCAATGTAAGCTGAGCGCTTTATAAAGGGTAAAACCAATAAGTGAAATTTTTAATATGGACTTAATAAGTTCAATAATGGTGTCTTTAGATACCATGCGTTTTAGCCCTGAAAGAGGGTTCATTTTACTCATTTTTGGCTTAATGTTTTTTAATACAAAGATCAATCCACCGGGCATTATACCGAGCAAAAATGTAGTTAAATTTAATACCAAAATAAATGGAATTAATACTTTTAGCATGTTGATTATTGCTTCACCAAGCATCACTATCATATATTGAGGGTCGCGAGTGACGTCTCGGGTAAGCTGCATCTGAATAGTAAATAATTCACTAAAATATTCACTAAAAGAGGGGGCGAACCAACTCAAACTAGAACCACTTATTAAGATTAACCCCGCGGTAGCAAGCTCTTTTGAACGTGCTATCTGACCTTCTTTTTTCGCATCATCGAGTTTTTTCTGGGTGGGTTCTTCGGTTTTATCTTGCGTTGAACTTTCAGACATTTAATCCTCCAGTAATTAATCGCATTTGTTCGAGAATGAATACCGTAAAATCAAAGAAACGGTTGGGAATGACACGAAATACCAGACCTAAGCAGATGATACCCAACATCATGCCCATCGGAAAACCTAATGAGTAAACGTTTAAAGACGGAGCGCTTCGGTTCATGACACCGAAGGTGATATTAACTAACAGCATAGCGACAATAGCAGGCATAGCTAACATTAGCGCGGCCATAAACATCCAACTGACAAGTTTTAAAACTATATCGATATTTAATAAGTAAATAGAAGAGCCGATTGGCCAAGTAGCAAAACTTTCAACTAAAATATCTAAGACAATTAAATGGCCATTGAAACTCAAAAATAACAGCGTAGCAAAAATAGTCAGTAAATGAGAGTTAACGTGAGAACTACCACCACTGCTTGGATCATTCATCACAGCCATCGATAAGCCCATTTGCATTGAAAGCATTTCACCAATCAATTTCATCATTGTAAACAGCATCGTTAAGCTGAGACCAAAAAATAGTCCAAATAAGATCTGTTCTAAAGCTAAAATTATACTACCTAAAGAAAAAGGATTGATGTTGCCTACGACGGGAACCACTGGAGAAATTAAAATCGCTAAAGTTAAAGCAAACAAAATACGCACACTAGGTGTAATGCGAGTATCACCAAATAAAGGTAATAGCCATAATGCTGAAATAATGCGAAAGAATGGCCACCATATTTTACCTATCATGGTCATTAATTCGATACTAGACAAGTTAAGCATAGCTAACCGATGAGTCCTGGAATATTCAAAAACATATAATCAAAAAGTGCGCTAACTTGCGCTAATAGCCAATGACCTGCAAATGTAACCATTAATAAAGTAACGATTAATTTTGGTAAAAAGCTTAATGTTTGCTCTTGGATTTGTGTTGCAGCTTGAAAAACACTGACAATTAAGCCGACAACTAATCCAGGGATCACTAATACAGACACCATAGCAATAATAGTGTTAACAGCTAAGCCCATTAACGATACAACCTGTTCAGGAGTCATCGTTAGCCCCCAAAACTGGCTGTTAATGTACCGACCGTCATTGCCCAACCATCAACTAAAACAAATATCATCAGTTTGAAAGGTAAAGAAATAATAAGTGGCGATAGCATCATCATGCCCATTGCCATCAGCACACTTGCGACGACAAGATCGATGACAAGAAATGGAAGAAACAGCATGAATCCGATCTGGAATGCTGTTTTTAATTCGCTGAGGACAAATGCAGGCATTAAGACAACAAAGGGGATATCATCAACCGAGGTCATTGGGGGTTCATTCGCAATTTTTAGCATCTGTTCAAGGTCGCTTTCACGAGTTTGTTTAAGCATAAAACTGCGTAAAGGAATTTCTGCTTTTCCTAGCGCCTCAATAAGTGTCATATTACCGTTGTCGTAAGGTAAGAATGCATCCTCGTGTATCTGAGTCCATACGGGTCTCATGATCAGTATCGTTAGGGTTAGCGCGATACCAACGAGTACTCGATTGGGTGGACTTTGTTGTAAACCAATAGCTTGTCGTAATATTGCCAGCACCACCACAATACGGGTGAAGCTTGTCAGCATCAATAACATAGCGGGTAATAAACTCAATGCTGTCATCAGTAATAACAGTTGTAGTTTTATACTGTATTCTTGAGATTGCCCGCCATTATTGACAGAAAACAAGGCTAAATCAGCATGCGCTGGTGCCGAAAGACTGATAAATGCTAAGAATACGGCTAAGCAGATGCTGAACTTTCTCATGCTTTTAATCCACTCACCACATCATCTACAACATCAATTAACTTAACGCCGTATTTACCATTTACAACTACCACTTCAGCGGTTGCTAAAAGTTGCCCGTTAACTTTCACGTCAAGAGGTTCATCAGCGAGCTTATCTAATTCTATAACAGCACCGCTGCTTAGCATCATTAAGTCACCAATGACGAGTTTAGTGCTGGCCACTTCGAGTGTTACATCAACGGGAATATTATGAAAAAAGCTAAGATCTTTCTTTATTGGCTTATTTTCTGCCGTCATAAGAGAACTATCATCTTGTAAAATATCGTCCAGGCTATCGATACTATCCATATCTAAGTTGATATCTCCTACATTAAAATTACTCATTATTTAGATCTCCAAAATTAATCGTTTGTATCGGTTACTTGCATTACTAATCGTCCAGACTGAACGACTACTCGGCCATGAGCTATAACATGATCACCAGTACAGGCACTGACAATTTCAGGTAAGTCCATCATAATGAAATCACCTGTTCTTAGCTGTGTGAGTTGTTCGATATTAAGCTGAGTATTCGCAAGAATAACCTTGATATTAGTTGGTATATTCGTTGCTGCGTTAGCCAGTTTTGTTGCTAACAATTCATAATCTGGCATCGTACTGTTGCTTGATAATGTTTGGCTAATAAATTCTTTTGGGTACCAAATTTTCCAACTGGGAAGGTACTCTTTTATCGTGCAATCAATAGTTGATGCAATAAAATCACCACCTGTAATTGGTTGATTAGTATGACTTATGACCCATTCGTGATCATGGTTTAATTGATTGTCTAACGCGTCAAGTTGGATTGTTAAAATGCGCTTAAGTAGTCGATATTCAGAATCACTTGGTTGCTCTAAGCTATCTTTGTTGCTGGGTTTACTTGCTCCAAGAAAGATTTCTGTCAGGGTATATAACATCGAATTATTGATTGATAATAATACTTTTAGCCCCGCATTATTTTTGGCTTGAAGCCAAATTATATTGGTACTTAAATCGTCAGAATTAACCTTTTTATGGGTGAATTTTTGTAGCACGATTCTGCATTCATATTCATTAAATAATTGAGATAAACGTCGCTCAATGTCACGATTCGCCAAGGAAAGATCTGAATTAATGACTTCAAGGTAATCAGTCCACTGACGACGTTCACCGAGTAGATCGTATTTTTCAATCTCAGCTGATTCGGCTGCGAGTGTAATTTTAGGACTAACCGATGTAGGTTTTACAACCAACATAGTAAATTCTCCAATGGATAATGCCTAATTAGACTTAATATAATATTTGATAACGTCGGTTGATAACATTGAATCAACAGAGGTTCAGACATAGATGTATGTATAAAATAATATTTATATATGTATAAATAATATTTCATGCGTATATCAGGGGGGGGGGATTTGAAATATATATTAATTTGAAGGACCATAGCAAATTAAATTTCAATATTGCTTAAATATAATACTATTCTGTATCACTTTATTAGTATTCTCTTATGTTTTAATTAAATGAACAGTCTATTTATTGTTCGTTTTTTGGGCGTTAATATAACCACTCAATATTTATTTTAAATTTATTTAATATTTATTCAATATGCGTTTATGTATATGTCATGTGCATTTAATGGATGTTTAATATATTTTATATGTATTTAATATATATTTCATATGGGTTTTTAATTGCTTTGTGGTTTGGGATGTTGTTAAATGAATTTTTGTAAAAGGGCAAACAAATCGTGAGGTTTGGACGCAAAGTTACCAGTCTGTATTTTTTATTGCAGATAGTGGAACTACCAAAAGGTAAATTATTAATATTTTTTTGAAAATATTAATTCCGGGGGGAAGATCTATCTTTTTTCTGCTAAATACCTCATCTGTTGCTTTTTTCTTTACGTTATTAGGCTAGTCAATAGGGTGTTACTTAAACGTCGCTATTGAGCTACTTATCATTATTATTATCAATTTATTCGCATTCGTATTCGCATTCGTATTCGTTTTGGTTGATTTTGTACTGTAAACGATTTAAGGAGGAATCATGTCTCTAAAGGTTTTACTACCTGCTTTCGGCAACTTGTTTTTTTGTTCAATATTGAATGCACAACCTTTTATTTCTGAATTAGACCAGGTGCAATGGCAATTGAGCTCAAATTCGTTTGAGTGCAGAATGACAACGAAAGTTGAAACACTAGGGACAGTTAGTATTGTTAAACAAGCGGGATATCCTGAATTTATTGACGTAACGTCCACAATTTATACACAAAAAATTAAGCGTTATAGGCTTGGTAGTTCAAAAGCACCTTGGGGAGTAAAAACACTGCCTGACGCTCGTTGGCTAGCTCCCGCCTTACCACTTGAAAATAAAATTTCAGACGGTGTTGCTCGTTTTACTCGACACCTGCAGCAGGGAGATTGGGGACATATAGCCTTGACCTATGCTGACAGCGAAGGCATACATGCAGTACTACCCTCAGTAAACATAGGTGACGTATTCGATGGTTATTATCAATGTCTCCACGATATATCTCCTTTTTCATATGAGCAAGTAAGAGACCGGAATTTATATTATTCTGGTGGCTCGTATTTATTGAATACCCAACAAAAGCAAGAAATGGCTGCGATCGTTAAATACATATCTCTTGATGATTCAGTGACCAAAGTACTCATTGATGGACATTCGAATAGTATTGGCAATACAGTAAATAATTTATTGTTATCACAGCAACGTGCTGATGATGTTTATATGTATCTTATGGAGGCTGGTATCTCTACAACACTGATGGAAGTACGCTCTCACGGTGATCGTTACCCATTAAAATCAGACCGGACAGCATTAGGTCGTAAAAAAAATAGACGTGTGAATTTACGTATTATTCGTCGGTTGGGTAAATAATATATGTCGGATAATTATGAGCAAGATAATATATTATTGATTCTTGAATCTCCTTCAGTGACGAGCCTTGATAGGAAAGTGGTAGAGCAAGAAGGCTATGTGGTTCATCGCTGTCTGAATGCTGAAGATGCTTTTTTAAATGCCTCGACGTTATCACCCACTGTGGTTCTTGTCGATGCTGAATTAGCTGATATGTCATTAGTTGATTTTGTTAATGCCTTTTCTCGTAATCACCCCGACTCCGTTATCATCGTTTCGGTGCAAAGTAGTCAATGTGAACTTGCTGCTGAGGCGATCGTAGCTGGTGCCGCGGATTATTTACTGAAACCATTCTCTGATTATCAGTTGATTAAAGCGATAAAGCGAGCGGTGAGCTTACGCAAACCAATGGATGATTTTATTGTTGGTTCTGCTGAAAGTCGTCAGGTTGTACAACTTGCACATCGTGCTGCACAAACCGATGCAACTGTATTTATTCGAGGTGAATCGGGCACAGGTAAAGAGTTGTTGGCTCGCTATATCCACACTCATTCTCCGCGTGCAAATGGACCGTTTGTAGCTTTTAATTGCGCCGCTATCCCTGAAACGATGATTGAAGCCATGCTATTAGGTCATACAAAGGGTGCCTTTACCGGTGCAACTAGTGACCAGATGGGGAAGTTTGAACTCGCCAATAATGGCACCATCATGTTAGATGAAATTGCTGAAATGCCATTGCAATTACAAGCTAAGTTACTACGAGTTATCCAGGAACGAGAAGTTGAACGGCTCGGAAGTAATAAAAAAATTAAGCTTAATATTCGTATCATCGCTGCAACAAATAAAAATTTACAAGAGGCCGTTGAAAAAGGTCTGTTCCGTCAAGATCTGTATTACCGATTAGATGTATTACCTTTGCAATGGGGTGCGTTGCGAGAGCGTAAAGATGACATTCTGCCTCTCGCGGAGTTCTTCATTCGTAAGTATGCGCCAACGCCTGATTATTTCATAAGTAGTGCTGCCAAATTGATGCTATTAGGACATGCTTGGCCTGGTAATGTCCGTGAATTAGAAAATGTAATTCAACGGGCACTCATTATTGCTCGAGGTATGGAAATACAAGAGGCTGATTTAATGCTACCAGCACAGTTAAATGAAAAGAAAACGGTGTTGAAAACTGTTCACCAATTTGAAGGATTGGAATCAACTAAAAAAAGGGCTGAGTACCAATATGTTTTAGATACATTAAAACAATTTAAAGGACATAGAATGAAAACCGCTGCTGCACTAGGTGTAAGCACTAGAGCGTTGCGTTACAAAATGGTCGCAATGCGAGAGCAAGGTATAGCAATTTAACTGGTAATAATATGAAAATCGAAGCAAATACCCAATCAATTAATTTGATGAATAAAATGGAGCTAATGAAGCTTCAAGCTGGTAATGAAATTGAAAGTAATCCATTAGGTTCAAATCAAGCGGTATCATTTAACCAGACAATGAAAATGATGGTCAGTGATATTAATCAGCAGCAGTTAAAAGCTAATGGCATGATGTCAGCCGTCGATTCAGGTCGTAGTGATGACTTAGTTGGTGCGATGGTTATGACAAAAAAAGCGGATTTAAGTTTTTCGGTATTAATGCAAGTTAGAAATAAGTTAATGACCGGTTTTGATAATATTATGCGTATACCGTTGTAGGGGCTAGTGTGGACATTTTATCTCAAGAAACAGGTCTCATCAAAAACTCAAGCGCAGGTAACGGAAACGTGATAAAGAACATGCAATCGCGGTTGAAACTAACTCGCGAAAAATTCTATCGATTTAGGTCTTTATTTTTTATTGGATTGTTATCAAGCCTTATTGCTGCTGTTATTGTTGCATCTTTATGGACTGCTGAGCAGTATGTTCCCTTGTATGGGAAGCAAGAAATGTATGATAAAGCCAACATTCTTGAGCTGCTAGAGCAACAAAAAGCTGATTTTCAGTTGGATCGAGAGTCAGGACAAATTTTAGTCGCGAAAAATCAACTCGCTCAATTACGTATGGCGTTAGCTGCACTGGGTGTCAAAAAGAATATCCCAATGGGGATGGGTGGTCTTGAAGGTAAAATGGGACTGGGCACAAGTCAGTTTATGGAGTCTAAAAGCTATCGTTTTGCGCTTGAAGGAGAGTTAGCATTATCGATTATCACTATCGATACAGTTCGTAATGCGCGTGTACATTTGGCGTTACCTGAACGCACACTGTTTATTGGACGTGATGAGGAACAGGCTTCGGCTTCGGTCATGCTTGATTTGCAACCCGGTAGAGAACTTTCTCAAGGGCAAGTTAGCGCGATCATTAATTTAGTCGCGAACAGTGTAACAAATATGAAACCCGATAATATTTCGGTGGTCGATCAAGCGGGTCGATTATTAACCTTATCCGGTAGTCAGTCGAGTAATCGGGGACAACTGGCCACGCAGCAGGTTACATTTACACATGATCTCGAAGCTCGATTAACGCGTCGAATAAGTGATCTTTTATATCCACTTGTTGGTGCTGACAATTTTAGAATACAACTAACCGCAGATTTAGATTTCAACGAGGTCGAAGAGACTGTAGAGATGGTGAGCCCTGAAACTGTATTAACAAAGGAAAATATACGTGAACAAGTTTCTGGTGATGTAAATGCTGTTGGTATTCCAGGTTCGTTATCAAATTTACCACCCGTTAAAAAAGTGACAAAGAAAGGTAAAAAAACAGCATCGAGTAAAGCTGAATCATCGATGATCACTAAGCGTAATGATTACAGCAAAGAATATGTTGTTGGTCGCTCTGTGATGCATAAAAAACATGAATTTGGCCGCATTAATAACTTAAGTGTTTCCGTTATTTTGAATAATAAAATAGCAACGGGCACTGAAGGTTGGAGTGATGATGAGTTAGCTAAAATATCTAGCACGATAAAAAATGCTATTGGTATGATTGCTAGTCGTGGCGATCAGTTCAATATTTCTGGTTATGATTTTATCGCTGTTCCTGAAACAACGCTTGAAGGATTACCTTGGTGGCAGATGGATGCCATACAAGCGTACTTGCGTTATATCGTTATTACAATTCTCGGCTTAACGTTAATTATATTTGTAATCAGACCGTTAATTAAAAACTTCGTTAGTCAATCACGAGAAACAGAAAATGCTGCTCTTGCGTTAACAGACCAAAAAAGTGAACCTAAAACGAATAGTTTAAGCTCTGATATTAAGCCGGATGAGATCTCGAAGACAAGTAAGGCGGTCGATATGGCCGAGTTAACAGCAGTTGAAGTGCCAACTTTACCAGCCCCTGGAAGTGAGTTTAGCGTGCAATTAAACCACCTACAAATTTTAGCGGATAAAGAAGCTGTTCGTGTTGCGGAAGTATTGAAAGGCTGGGTTAAGTCTAACGGAGGGAGTCAGAATGAGTCGTAATGATATGACCACAGCGTTTAGTGAAAGAGATAAAGCCGCTATTTTACTGTTAAGCATGGGTGAAGAATCAGCTGCAAAAATATTGAGATTGATGGAGCCTGAAGAAGTTAAAGATGTATCAATGGCAATGGCTCGCCTCAGTAATGTATCAAGTATTGATGCTCAGCAAATTTTACAACAATTTTTTGAACAATATACTCAGCAAAGTGGGATTAGCAGGGCATCTCGTGAATATCTTGAGAAATCATTAGATATGGCGCTTGGACGAAAACTGGCTAGTGGCATGTTAGATTCCATTTATGGTGATGTAATGTCGAACGATATTCAGCGTCTACAGTGGCTACCAGCTGATGTATTAGCTCGTTTTTTCCGTCATGAACACTTGCAAATGCAAGCGGTTATGTTGGCATTTTTACCACCTGATACAGCCAATGCGGTGCTAAAGAATTTACCTTTAGAGTCTCATGATGAACTTATCTATCGTATCGCTAATTTAGAAGAAATCAGTGATCATGTAATTAATGATTTAAGAGTCACACTACAACTTTGTATTGATTTTGTTGCTGAACAGTCTGGCGCTAAAGTTGATGGCAGCAGCCAAGCGGCAAATATCCTTAATCGTTACAGTGGCGATAAAGCTAACTTAATTGAATTAGTTGAGATGCATAACCTTGATACAGCTAACGCTATTAGAGATAACATGTACAACTTTATAATCATTGGACGACAGCCATTAGATGTTCTGCAAGCGCTTATTGAGGCTGTTCCTAATGAGGTTTTAGCTACGGCTTTGAAAGGTGCAGATAAATCAATTATCGATAAAATCGAAGAAGCATTGCCAAAACGTATGGCTGAAGCGCTTAATGCTGAAATTCAACGTTTGGGTCCTATGCCGTTGAGTAAAATCGAAGTTTCACGCACAGAGGTTATGGCTATTGCCCGTAGGCTCTTTGAAAGTGGTGAATTACAGTTACAATTATTCGAAGAACAAGTGGTTAGCTAATGAACTCAGCTCAAATTATTAAATCCAATAAAACCAGTTACCGACGGCATGTATTTCCACCATTTCGTGTGGCTGGCGGTTCGAATCTTGGCGTTATTGATGAGGTATCACCTAATTTTGAGCAAGGATTTCAACAAGGTTTGGAAGAGGGGCATAAAGAAGGTGCTGAGCGTGGCTTGCAGCAAGGTTTGGTTGATGGTCACCAAGAAGGGCATAACGCGGGTCTTATGAAAGGTATTGCGGAAGGCCAAATTAAAGGTGCGCAGTTATTTAAAGATGCAATAGCTCAGCTTTCAACAGTGCAGAGAAAAGTCGATGAATTGGCTAAGCATAAGCTCGTAGTTCAACAAGAACTGATTGCTGATTTAGTTGGACAGGTATCTCGTCAAGTTATCCGTGCCGAGCTGACTTTAAGCCCTAAACAAGTGTTAAACCTTGTTGAAGAGGCTATCCAAGTGTTTGCCGATGATATTGAAAAAGTACGTATCTTCTTAAATGTTGATGATAAAAAACGCCTTAAAGACCTCGGTATATCAGACTTGAATGGTTGGACGTTGGAAGCTGATGAGAAATTAGCTGTCGGAGATAGTTATATTAATAGTTCAGATAAGGAGATTTCAGTTGATACCGAAGAACGCTTTCAACAGTGCATGGAATCTGTGAATCAGTCAATGACAGAAGCTAGCTAGTTCAATTTTATGATGTTGCAAGGGGAACTCGGCTATGAATGAAGCATTAAAAGAGCGGTTGATTCAGGCTATGGACAGTATTGACGCCGGTGCTGTTGCAAAAGTTTATGGGCGACTTGTGCGTATTAATGGTTTGACACTCGAGGTGACTGGCTGTCGACTGGCTGTCGGTCAACGTTGCTTTATTGAAACACTTAATAATGGCAGTTTAGCTGCTGAAGTGGTTGGCTTCAACAGAGATATTAGTTATTTAATGCCACTTCATCATGCTGTAGGCTTGTTTTCGGGTGCGAGGGTTTCATCACAAAGTGGTATTGAAAATATTATTGTTGGCGAACAATTATTAGGTCGGGTTGTTGATGGGCTATTGCAACCACTTGATGGCCTTCCTGCCATTACTGGTGAGTCTATTCCCCTTTTTTCTTTGCCAAATAACCCGCTTAGCCGTCAACCTATCTCTGAACCAATTGATGTAGGTATTCGCTGTATTAATGCAGTGTTAACACCTGGTAAAGGGCAGCGTTTAGGCCTATTTGCGGGCTCTGGTGTCGGTAAAAGTGTGTTATTAGGCATGATGACCCGCTATACCGAAGCTGACATTATTATTGTAGGGCTTATTGGTGAACGCGGTCGGGAAGTTCATGAATTTATAGTACACAGTTTAGGTGAAGAAGGTCGTAAACGCGCGATTGTTGTTGCAGCTCCTGCGGATGCTACCGCCTTGATGCGCTTGCGTGCAGCACAAGTTTGTCATCGTTTAGCTGAGCATTTCCGTGATCAAGGGAAGCACGTTTTATTATTAATGGATTCTTTGACCCGCTATGCGCAAGCGCAGCGTGAGATTGGTTTAGCGATGGGAGAGCCTCCGGCAACGAAAGGCTATCCACCTTCTGTATTCAGTCTACTTACTCAATTAGTTGAACGCGCGGGCAATGGACTCGGTAGTGGCAGCATGACTGCTATCTATACCGTATTGGTTGAAGGTGATAATCAGCAAGAACCTATTGCTGATGCTGCTCGCGCTATTTTAGATGGTCATATCGTGCTTAGTCGTGATCTCGCTGAACAAGGACATTACCCAGCCATTGATATTAGTGCATCGATTAGTCGTGTTATGCCACAAGTCGTGAGAAAAGATTATCTCGCGCATGCGATTAAATTGAAAAAATTATACAGCAGTTATCAACAAATAAGGGAACTGATCCCATTAGGTGGTTATCAACCCGGTAAGGATATGCAAGTAGACTATGCTGTACAAAAATTTCCTGAGATAGCGAAATTTTTACAGCAAGGCTTAGATGAGCAAACAGGGCTAAGCGATAGTATGAATCAATTGATACATCTGATGGATAATTAGCATGCTAAATAAATTAATTGTTATAGAACAAAAAAAATTAGATGAATTAGCTATGCAGCGAATACAGTTTAATGAACAGTTGCAGCGCAAAAAATATCAGGTATCTCAACTCGCGATTTATCAGCAAGCCTTAACTGCAAATAGTGGTGATAGCCAAGTATTACATTTGCAAAATATGCAGTCGATGCGAAATCAACTTGACGGTTTGATTGATAATCAACAGTTTGAAATTGATTTACATGAAGCGGACCTATTACGGCAGAATACGCTTATCAGCCAGAAAATTGGGCAGGTTAAAGGCTTTGAAACCGTGATAAGAAGGCGTGAATCTAAGGCGCAATTAGCACAAGATATAGCTGAACAATTTCAAAATGATGAGCTAGCTATACAAGTTTTTTTTCGGTATAGAGATTAATAACTTAGTATTCACCAGCTGTATTTGATGAATACTCATCTTGCGGTTGTGTATGTAAGACTTTATTTAATAGTTCAGATTGCAATGCGAGTAGTTGGCCATTCACTTCATTCTGGTTGTGGCAGTTGTGAGTTAGCTGCTTTAACTTTTCCCATAATAGGGCAACTTGAGGACTCGATTTCGCATCGAGTACGGCAAGTATTTTTTCCATCCCTGCATTATCAGCGGTAACACCAATATTATACATCAGTTGTTTACGGCGTATTGCTTGCTCGCGAATTGTTTCTAATAATATACTATGATCTTGATTTAACGTAATGAGTTCTTCATTCTTATGCTGCTGCATAAGGCTTTGTTGCTTATGCAGTAATTCATGGAATCTTGAATAATTTTTAATATCTGTCTTTAGGCCTGAGATTAAAGCTATGATACATTGACGAACTTTACTCATCGACGGTGCATCTCAACAATACTATCAGCCAGTATGTCTAAATCTAAGCTTAATTTGCCTTCTCTAAGTAGCGCTGAGATTCGGTTTACTTTATCCATGTCCACATCAGAAGTAGGCGCTAACTTATCACTGATATTAACAAAGTTATCGGCTTTGCGGTTCACTTCCGTTGTTTGTTTTAAACCTTGAACAGCTGTATCAGTTGTTACTTTAGTTGAGCCTGATGCAGCTTTAGCCATTGCGTGATTATTAATGCTATTAGTTATTTTCATGTTGTTCTCGTACCTAAATTATCCGATTATTATAATTAAGCGACATAAACTGAGTGTAACTGTAATTCTAAATGGAAAATAAACTAAAATAAAGTTTCAACAACACCTGACGCAATGATTTTAGCCTGAATTTTGTTTCCTGATGACAGGTTCTTAATATAGATTTTATCACCTAGTTTACCATCTTGCAGGGCTTTTCCTTTCATTGATACAACAAAGCTGCCTGAACTGGCTCTTATTATGACTTCATCACTACGTTTGACTAAGAGACGTTGTTGTAATTGACTTGGTAAGATAATTTTACCCGATCTAATTCGGCGTTTAGCTCGTTGATTGATTAATTGCTGTGGGCTTGTAATAAAACGTTGAGTGTGACGACTTATTATTCCCCGTTGTAACCGAATATTTTGTTTTTTAAGTATTTGATTAGGGTTAATGTCTGTTTTAGCATGCCACACTTCTAACCCTATTTTTACTTTAGCATGTGCGCGGATCTTCCAGCTTGGCTGTGTACAAGATATTAAGTAATTGACTCGACCGATAGGTGCATTATTTGGTGTTGTCCGTTGATATTGAACGCTGTCTTTACAGGCTGGCAAGTGTTCTGCTTTATTTGGTAGCCAGATGAGGATCTCAGCATCATAATTTAGCCAGTTTTGTTGCTGGCTATAGCGCTTAATATCTTGCTCAACTTGTTGCTGAAATAAATGCGCAGACACGCTGTTATTCAGTAACCACAAAATAGTTAATATCAGTAACTTCCTGAAAGGAAGCTGAACTTCCGTTCCCACTTCCGTTCCCACTTCCCTTTCCTGCTTACTTCTTTTGTAAATCATTGTTTTTATAGTCTTTAATTTGTGGCGTGAATATTGCTTTAAGTGAACTACGTTTATTATATCAAACAATAGGAATCGCAGTTCATGGCAATAAATTTTGATAAAGCACTGGGGATACATCCTTATGCTTTACAAGCGCGAGTTCAACGCAGCGAGATTTTAGCTGGTAACTTAGCCAATGTTGATACTCCGGGTTACCTGGCCCGCGATTATGATTTCAAGTCCGTGCTGACAAATTTAGAAGCGCAATTAAATCAATCAACGGGCGGTAGATTACCAGAACTTGAAATGCATAGTCTATATCGCGTGCCATTTCAAGCTTCAAAAGACGGTAATACTGCGGAGTTAGGTGTTGAACAAGCAAAATTTAATAACAATGCGATGAATTTCCAAAGTAGTTTAACGTTCTTAAATATGCGTATTCAAGGACTTCAAAAAGTAATCGATGGACGCTAATTATGTCGTTTAACAATATCTATGAAATTGCTGGCAGTGGTATGCGAAGCCAGACATTACGTTTGAATACAGTCGCCTCAAATTTAGCGAATGTAAACTCGGCAGCGAGTAGCGAAAAAGAAGCATATCATGCTTTGAAACCGGTGTTTTCGACTATTTATCAGACGAGTCAAGAAACGTTAGAGGTGACGGGAGCAAGCGTTAATATGCTTGGTGTTACTCAATCACAACAAACTATTGACCGTCGATATGAGCCTGAGAATACACTCGCAAATAAGGATGGTTACGTCTTTTATTCGAATGT
The DNA here is from genome assembly GCA_000953735.1 of Moritella viscosa. Taxonomy (NCBI): domain Bacteria; kingdom Pseudomonadati; phylum Pseudomonadota; class Gammaproteobacteria; order Alteromonadales; family Moritellaceae; genus Moritella; species Moritella viscosa. Next base: position 881,812 of record LN554852.1, read on the forward strand.
GAATGCGGTTGGTGAAATGGCTGACATGATGTCTGCGTCTCGTAGTTTTGAGAGCTCGGCTGAGGTTATGCGCCGTGTAAATAGCATGCAGCAAAGTTTATTAAGACTTGGACAAGGATAACGGTTATGAATCCAATAAATAATATCAATAGAACGGATCCTGCTCAGGCAGCAGATGCTAAAGGCAGTAATGCTTTGGGTTTGAAAAATGAATTTTTAGACATGATGGTTGCGCAAATTAAAAACCAGGACCCCCTTAATCCACTTGATGGCACTGAGTATGTCGGCCAACTCGCCCAGTTTTCGATGGTTGAAGGTATTGAGGGTCTACGTGCCAGTCAAGCTGGTCAAGCTGAAATGCTCTACACCCAACAAGTACTGCAGAGTACTGCCTTAATAGGTACCGAAGTATTAGTTCCATCTACAGGCATTGCTGCAAAGCAAGGTGAAAAACCTTCTGGTGTTATCCGAATCGATAGTGCAGCGGAAGAGGTTACACTGAGTGTAAAAGATTTGAACGGCAATGTTGTTGACACCCAAACTTGGAAATACCCTGAGTCTGGAGATATTGAATTCGCAGTGTCAGAACTCGATGAAGGAAGTTATGTGTTTGATGTTGAAGTTAAAGTTGGTGATCAGGTATTAAAAGGTGCCCCTTTACTATCGCGAGAAGTTGAAAAAATCACGCTGCCAAAAACAGGTTCTGATATTCAACTGTCAATTGCAGGTATGGGCAGTGTCTCCCTGTTCTCTATTTCTGAATTTGGTAAAACAGCAAGTTAAGGATTTAAAATGTCTTATAGTATCGGTTTGTCAGGGCTTCGTTCTACGAATGAACAGCTTGATGTTATTTCGCAAAATATTGCCAATGTAAATACTGCGGGTTTTAAATCCGGTCGTGCAGAGTTCTCCGCTGTTTACAGTGGTGGGTCTGCTGGTGGTGTTGAAGTTGCTGCAGTTTCAAGTAATTTTGATCGCGATGGTGATGTTGTTAACACTGGTCGTTCAATGGATTTAGCTATCTCTGGTCGTGGTTTCTTTGTGTTAAATAATGGCGGTGAAACGTCTTATACACGTGCTGGTTCGTTTGTTCGTAATGCGAGTAATTATATTGAAAACAGTGGTGGTGCGCGCTTACAAGGCTACCCTGTTGATGCAAATGGCGCACTTTTAAGTGGTGTTGTTTCGGATCTAAAGGTCGGCACCGGTACGTTACCTGCGAAAGCATCGTCAAATGTTGAATTTGCCGCTAACTTAAAAGCGGATGCTTCAGCCCCTACGACAGCGTTTGACCCTGCTAATATCCAACCAGATATGTATAACTATTCACAATCAGGCAAAGTTTATGATTCACTCGGTACTGAACACGTATTAACACAGTATTTTGTAAAATCTGCGGGACCTGCAACAAATGAATGGACTGCGCATTATTTTATTGATGGTGAACAAGCAGGCACTACCGCAACGAAAACATTAAACTTTGATACCAGTGGTAAAATGATTTCGCCTATAAATGCTGTTGAACTTTCTAAGGTTATTACGGGTGCAGAGCCGTTGAATATCAAGATGTCAATGACCAATATGAGCCAAAATGCAGCAAGTTTCAGCTTGAGCCGTAATGAAACGAACGGTTATGGCGCTGGCGATCTGAAAACAATTCGTATTGATGATGATGGTTCTCTATACGGTGTTTACACTAATGGTCAAGATAAGTTACAAGGTAAAGTAATTTTAGCTGATTTTGCTAATCCAAATGGTTTACGCCAAGGTGATAATACGGCGTGGAGTCAAAGCTTTGCCTCGGGTGCGCCAAATATAGGCTTACCAAGTAGCGGTACGCTGGGTGCATTAACGTCGGGTGCTTATGAAGGTTCTAATGTAGACCTAACTGGTGAACTTGTTAGTTTGATGACTGCTCAGCGTAACTATCAAGCTAACTCTAAAACTATTTCAGCAGCTGAAAAAATGACTCAAGTGTTATTTAACGCATTTTAATAGGAACTAGTTGATGAAACTACTCTATACCGCTTTATCTGGTGCTGAGCAAAGCCAAACTGCAATGAATATTCGCGCAAATAATCTAGCGAATGTTAATACCAATGGTTTTAAAGCTGATATTGATCGCGCAGTAGCTTACAAGATCGAAGGCGCAGGTTATGAAACCCGTTATCTCAGTCAAGGTGCAGCGTCAGGTACTAATTTTACTGCTGGTGAGCTAGAAAAGACTGGGCGTAGCTTAGATATCGCAATTCAAGGCGAAGGCTATATCGCAGTTCAAACGCCGGGTGGTGCTGAAGCATATACCCGGGCTGGCAGCATGAAATTAGATAGCGAAGGTCGTGCTTCCATTAATGGTAACGCTGTACTTGCTGATGGTGCGCAACTTACTTTTCCTGAATACCAAAGTATTGAAATTGGAAGTGATGGGACTGTTACTGCCATTACGTTAGGTGGCGCACAGGTTCAAGTTGGTCAAATAAAGCTGATTAGACCTGAAGCTGGCAGCATGATGAAAGGACAGGATGGCTTTTTGCATTTAAAGGCGGGTGCTGTTGGAAATCAAGCTGAAGATGTCGTATTAGTGTCAGGATTTCTGGAAGGTTCTAATGTAAATGCCGTGACAGAGTTGGTTTCATCAATGAAGGTTAATCGCCAGTTTGAACTTCAAATTAAGATGATGAAAACGGCTGATACATTGGCTCAAAAAGGTAATCAACTGATCAACGGTTGATTATAATTAATTACTTTAGATTTAAATAATTAATCATCTTAGGTTTAAATAGTAGGAATAATATAATGAGCTCAGCACTTTGGACAAGTAAAACCGGGTTGGCAGCACAAGATGTAAAAATGTCAACAATTGCAAATAACCTAGCCAATGTTAATACCACTGGTTTTAAAAAAGATCGCGTTGCATTCTCGGATCTATTTTATGATATTAAACGTCAGCCTGGGGCATTAGCAGACCAAAACAATGAAATACCAACAGGCGTTCAAGTTGGTAATGGTGTTCGAATTACTGGTACTCAAAAAGTATTCACACCGGGGAGTTTTTCTGAAACGGGTCAAGAACTGGATATGGCTATTATTGGGAAAGGTTTTTTCCAAATTGAACAGGTCAGCGGTGAAATCGCATTTACACGTAATGGTCAATTTACGTTGAACTCTGATAGTCAAATTGTCAATAGTGATGGTTTGCCATTGGTTCCAAGTATCCAAATTCCAGCTGATGCAACCAGTATTACTATTGGTTCAGACGGTACCATAACAGCGCAGTTAGCGGGTGAAAGTGCACCGCAAGATGTAGGACAAATAACACTGACCAGTTTTGCTAATCCTGCAGGTTTAGTTGCGTTAGGTGGTAATTTATATACTGAAACGGGTTCATCTGGTGCAGCACAAGAAGGTGTGGCTGGCGAGGCCTCATTAGGAACAATTAAGCAACGCGGTCTGGAAGGTTCAAATGTAAGTGTAGTGGAAGAAATGGTAGATATGATTTCGACTCAACGAGCTTATGAAATGAATGCCAAGGTAGTGTCTGCAGCGGATAAGATGTTGCAGTTTGTTACTCAATCTTTATAACCGATAGGTGCTCATTATGTTGGCTAAATGGCTGGTGAAACTTAGTGTGTTAACACTGTTGGGTGCTTGTGCCGATAGCACTTATAATGTGTTTGAAGCAAAACCGGGTGAGGCCGAATGGTCACCAACAATCACAACTAAACCGGAAATAGAAAATGATGATGCGACCTTAGGTGATGGTAGTTTATTGGCTAATTCCTCGCTATTAAATATGTTTCAAGATCGTCGAGCTTACAATGTTGGCGATATTTTAACGGTAATACTAGAAGAGCAGACTCAGTCTAGTAAGCGAGCGAACTCAGGTATTAAAAAGAACGTTAAAAGTGGAGGTAATTATACCAGTAACCTCCCATTTTTTGATGAAACAGGTACGTTTAGTTTTGGCTCTGACCGATCATTTAATGGTGGTGGAGCATCAAGCCAACAAAATGCATTATCTGGAGCTATCACGGTGACGGTTGCTGAAATTTTACCTACGGGTGCGTTGCGTATTCGTGGCGAAAAATGGATCAAACTCAATCAAGGTGATGAGTATATTCGTTTGACAGGTCTAGTCCGGGTTGATGACATTGATAAATCGAATCGGATAAGTTCTCAAAGACTTGCAGATGCGAATATTACTTATGCTGGACGTGGAGAACTTGCTGAGTCGAATCAACAAGGTTGGTTTACACGATTTATTAATAGTAAGTGGTTTCCTTTTTAGGTATCAATCTGTGGTTGGTAGAACGTATTCAAAATGTGATTTAGAGACAATATAGCTTAGGTTAAATGAATGAAGAAACTAATTTTGTTATCAGTGTTGTTATACTCGACATTGTTATCTGTCGGTGCCAATGCGGAGTATCAGCGTATGTTATTGGATATTACCGATATCCAAGGGCTACGTAAGAATCAGCTGATTGGCTATGGACTTGTTGTGGGGTTAGATGGCTCTGGTGATAAGAGTCAGGTGCAATTTACGACTCAGTCAATGGTTAATATGTTGCAGCAGTTTGGCGTAAAGCTTGGAGATAAAGGCAAGCCTAAATTAAAAAATGTGGCTGCAGTTATGATTACTGCAGAGATTGGATCTCAGGCTGGTAAAGGTCAAACGACTAATATTACAGTGTCTTCGATTGGTGATGCGAAAAGCTTACGTGGTGGTACGCTGCTTTTAACTCCGTTACGTGGTATGGATGGTGAAATTTATGCTACAGCTCAAGGTAATCTTGTTGTTGGCGGCATTAAAGCATCTGGTGGTTCAGGTTCATCAGTGACAGTGAATACGCCGACTGTTGGTATTATTCCTAACGGGGGAACGATTGAAAAAGAGATCCAGACTAATTTTATTAGCGCAAAAGAAGTGGTTCTTAATCTTAAAAAACCGAACTTTAAAACGGCACGTAATATCGAACTTGCCATCAATGATATTTTTGGTGACGGTGTAGCACAAGCGCAAGGACAACATCGTGTGACCGTTGCTGCCCCCGTCGATGCGCGTCAACGTGTTACTTTCATGTCGATGCTAGAAGAGATAGAAATTGAGTTAGGCCGAGTTAATCCGCGTATTGTGTTTAATAGCCGAACAGGGACTGTGGTGATGGGGGCTAATGTGAAAGTTCGCAAAGCGGCTGTTAGTCACGGTAACTTAACGGTAACCATTAATGAACGCTCAAATGTAAGCCAACCAAATGCATTCTCTAATGGCGATACTACGATAACACCTGAGTCGTCGATCTATGTACAGGAAGGCGATAACCCGATGTTTATTGTGCCTGAAGGTACATCTCTGGATGTTATTGTCCGAGCTATTAATAGTTTAGGTGCATCGCCAGACGATTTAATGTCAATTTTACAAGCACTTGATCAAGCTGGTGCATTAGAAGCTGAATTGGTAGTGATTTAATGACAAAGATAGAAATAACGGGGTTAACAATGGACCCTACAACCGTTAATACAATTAAAGAAAATGGAAATACGGTTGAAGGTTTGACTCAGGCGGCCGATCAATTTGAAACTATGTTCTTACAAATGGTATTAAAAAGTATGCGTACTGCTAGTGATGCGTTAGCTTCTGATGATTCATTTGTTAATAGCGACCGCCAGCGTATGTATCGCGATATGTACGATGGGCAGTTAACAATGGCAATGGCGGATAAGAGTGCTCTCGGTATTGCTGACGCAATGGTTAGGCAGATGTCACCATTGGTTGAGAGTGTTAAAGATGTAATTGTTAAACAGGCGTTGCCATTAGTAACAAGTCTTTCTGAAGCATCTCTGGAAAATAATTTTAATTTTGGATTAAAGTTTAATGAAAAAAAGGTCGATTGTAGTTATCAAGGAACTAATAGTTATCAGCAAGAGGCTAATAGTATTCAAGAAACTTTGCTTGGCTCATTTAGCCAGTCGTTATTAAATATCCAGTAGATTAAGAGTAAATTAATTATGAGCATTTTCAGTAATGCATTATCTGGTTTAAATGCGTCGCAGATGGGAATTAAAGTAGTCGGTAATAATGTTGCGAGTGTTAACATTGCTGGTTATAGCCGTCTTGATGTGATCAGTAGTTCGCGCTATAGCGCAAGTAACTCAAACTTAAGTTCTGGTCAAGGCGTTGAGGTTACGTCTATCCGCCGTATCGCGGATAATTATCTCAATAATAGCCTGTGGCGAAGTAATTCAAAGAATGGTTTTGCTCAAGCGTATAGTGGCTATCTTACGAGTAGTGAGCTGCTTGTTTCTAATGAAAACATCAGTATATCTAAAGGCTTAGATGGCTTGTTTAGCGCTCTGGATGCAGCAACGACAGAACCAAGTACCATAGCACCTCGGCAGCAAATTATAGCTTCAGCGGATGCGCTTGCTAATCGTTTTAATTCTTTATATTCAAATTTAGATATTCAGAGTACAGATATTTCACAACAAACTAATGGCATGATGATCTCTGCGAATATAATGTTTTCGCAAGTGGCTGCTTTAAATAGTAAAATTGTAGAGAGTAGTTCGGCGGGTGGTAATGTGTCAGCGTTACAGGACCAACGCGCTGAAACGATTAGTAAATTAGCTGAATTGATGGATCTTGATGTCAGTCGTCAGAACGATGGTTCTATCACGCTTTCTCTTTCCGGCGGACAACCTGTTGTATTGGGGGCAAGTGCAGCAATGTTATTAAGCAAAGGGGTTGGCTACGCGGTGAGCATCGCGGGGCAGAGCTTTACTTTTAATGGTGACGTTGGCGGTAAAATTGGTGGTGTTTTATCCTATAAGAATCATGTTTTAGAACCCACTAAAGCAGAATTAGATAAATTAGCAAAAGATACCGCTGATGCGATGAATAAGCAATTGGAATTAGGCCAAGATATTAACGAACCAGTTGGTGTAGGTAAACCTTTGCTTAGTTATGACCCAGCCAATCCTGCGGGATCATTTCAGGTGTCAGATGGATTTAAGCCGAAAGATTTAGCGCTTGGTGCTGTCGGTACCGGACCTGGTGATAATACTAATTTGGTGGCATTACTTGAGATGAAAGATGGCTTTTTAGGTACTTACAATGGGTTGGTTGGTGATTTAGCTATTAAAAGTGGCGAGGCACAGTCTAGTGCGAAAGCAAGTAAAACGATTGCTAAAAATGCACTGGCTCAACGAGAGTCTGTAAGTGGTGTTAACCTTGATGAAGAAGGTATGTCATTAATGAAGTATCGGCAGTCTTATAATGCTAACTCAAAAGTAATAAGCGTAGCTGATGAGCTGTTCTCAACCCTATTAATGATGATGTAAGGAATAATTATGCGAGTGAGTACAGTTCAGCTTCAGCGTACCGTCATGAGTGGAATGGAACGAAGTGCAAGTATTTTTTCTCATATCAGTCAACAAAAGGCATCGGGCAAGCGTATGGTTAAACCATCAGATGATCCGCTAGGTGCAGTGAAACTGATGGCTTTACAAGCTGAACAGGTGAGTCTAAAGCAGTTTGATACAAATATTGAAAATGTGCGTAGACACTTATCGGGTGCTGAAACATATATTACCAGTATTAATGATCACTTTGACAAGTTACGTGATTTAACGTTAGAAGCGGGTAATGGCACGCTAAACGAAGAAGGACGTAAAGCGATTGCGTTGGAAATGAAGTCTGTAAAAGACTCATTATTAGCCACCGTAAATTCGAAAGGCAGTAATGGTAAATACTTATTTTCTGGCTCTGAAGTAGAGAAACAACCGATTGCAGGACCGGATCCTGTTACGGGGGATTATAGCTATGGCGGTGATAATGGTGAACGTTACATTACCATTGCGTCTGGAGTGAAAGTGGCTGCCAATGTGAATGCTGATGCGACATTCTTTGATGGCGGTAAAGATTTTTTCAAAGATGTAGATGGGTATATTGAAAAATTGAATCTAGGTACCGAAGTGCCTGGTGATATAAAGATGATGTTAGGTGCGGTGGATTCGAGTATCGATACTAATTTACAATTACTTACAATTGTAGGTACTCGTCTATCAGAAATTATGCAAACGAAAGATACAAATGCTGATATTAGTTTATATGGCAAAAATCTGCAGTTATCCTTAGAACAACTCGATTATGGCATGGCGTCATTTGATTTGGCTCAAGCTGAATTAGCACTAAAAACTACACAGCAGGTTTATGTTAAGGCAAGTAGATTAAGCTTGTTTAATGTGATGTAAGACAATGATAAATTTACTTAATAAAGTTAGTGATAATTTAATTAATAGCACTAAACATTCCCCATATCTTGCTACTCCAGCTGCAAATAAATCGACTAAAGGGTCGAGTGTTGATGCCGTTGATAGCAAGTTAGCGACGAATGAACTGCACAAACAAGGCAATGCTAATGTAGCAGCATCAGGCTTAGCGCGTTGGTCTGGGCTGAATTCAAACCAATTGGCTTTTAGTCAATATAAAAGTGCTGAGAGTAGTTTAGGTACAGTGTATCGGGAGCTTGTTAATATTAATACTATGCTCAATAGCAAAGTTAATAATGTTGAAGTGATGTCTAACCGAGTGCGCCAACTTGACCATGTCACAAGTAAAGATTTAAATGGCCAATTACAGCCAAAAGTATTGAATCGCCATTCAGACCGCCCTAATTACGTGTTGAATAGTGTGAATTTATTAGCGAAAAAACCTGCAGAAACACTGAGTATGGTATTGCCATCCGCGGGTAAATCGGTGAGTTTTCATATTCCAGCTTATGCTGAGCCAAAAGAAATATTAATGAGTATTAACCGCTCTTTAGCTGCGGTTGATACCAAGGTGACACTTAATGCTGAGCAAAAATTAGTATTCAATCCGACATCTGATAATAGTCGGTTCTTTAATGAACCGGTATTATTTTCTGGTGAAGGTATTCGAGTACCTGCGGGGAATCCTGTGCCAGTGCAGATGCGATTACAAGTTGGTGCTTTATTGAGTTTAGCTGACGCTATCGACGGCAATGCCGATAAACAAAATGTGCATAAGCAAGACGTCAATGAACAAGTAAGACAAGTACAAGCTGATGTGCGTCATGCCATCGTTCAGCTAAGAGCCGCAATGGATCAGGTTAAGAATAAAAATGTACAATCTGGCCGTATTGATATTAGAGCCGTGGAATCTGAGTTGTCTGAATTATTAACTGAGGGAGACTTTGGTAGCCGATTAACGAGTTTATTAGCACAAGCGAATATCTCTCGAAATACTGCAGTATCATTACTCAGAAAATAACAAATAACAAATAATATGTAATAAACAATATGTAATATATGAAAATGTATTTAATGACCTCAGTTATAACTGGATTCATTGAGTGCATTTTTATTATTCGATAGATAAAGTTATTTTTATTCAATTAACTTTTTTTATTTTTAGTTATTTTAAATAAAAACAAAAATAAATTTAAGTTTTTAAAATCGAATGTCGCTTTTTATTTATAAGCGAGATGAGAAGGCATTGAATACTTTTACTTCATCTCTTTATAACTAATTACATTAGGATACTCCAACATGGCTTTATCAATTCATACTAACTACGCGTCACTGGCTACTCAAAACCAACTGGGCAAAACTAACAGCATGCTATCAACAGCAATGCAACGTTTGGGTACCGGTATGCGTATCAATTCTGCATCGGATGATGCGGCGGGCCTACAGATCGCAACACGTTTACAAACTCAGTCTAACGGTCAGAAAGTGGGTATGCGTAACGCGCAGGATTCAATCTCTATGATGCAAACTGCAGAAGGCGCATTGTCAGAGATGAGCAGCATTGGTCAACGTATGAAAGATATTGCTACGCAAGCGTCTAACGGCACTAACGGCAAAGCAGAATACACAGCGCTAAATGATGAATATAAAGAGTTAGCGGCAGAATTAACTAACATCGCGCAAAATACTCAGTACGGTGAAGGTAAAAAACTACTTTCAAAAGAAGTTAAAAATGCTGACGTTCTCAACTTTGCGTCTAAGAAAACTACTGCTGACAAAGCTGTGACTGATGCTAAACTAGAAATGACAAAAACGGGTGGTCATAATGAAACCCTTGCAGCCGCTAAAACTGCTTTTGATGCTCTTGCAACGCCTACCGGCGCCGAAATAAAAACTTGGGTAGATGCACAAGCGGCACACAAGACCGAAGCTGACAAAGTTACTGTCGCTGAAAAAGCGGCTAAACCATACGCTGGTGCAGCGCCTGTGAAATCGGAAGCTGGTGCCTTTGCTAAAGATATCACTTTCCAGATCGGTGCTTCTTCAAATGAAAGCATGAAGTTAAACGTTTCTGCTAAACTGGATGACTTGGCTACAGCGCAAGCTGGTTTAGGTAACGTTAGTGATCAGAAAAGCGCACAGACGGCAATGAAGAGTGCGGATGCTTTGATTGATGCTGTTGGCTCTTTACGTGGTCAATTCGGTGCATCTATCAACCGTTTAGATCATACAATCAATAACCTTGGCAACATGAACCAAAATACGGAACTGTCTAAAGGTCGTATTATGGATGCTGATTTTGCTTCAGAATCTGCAAGCATGACTAAGCAACAGCTGTTAATGCAATCTGGTATGTCTGTTCTTGGTAAGAGCAACCAGATCGGCGGCATGGTAATGGGGCTATTACGTTAATCGCGTAATGACCGAGTTATACATTAATTCCGTTTGGAATTAAAAATATGATCCTATATCCAGCTATGAATATAGGATCTTTTTTGTTTTTATGGAGTCGTTATGGCAATAGATCCCGCTTCTTTATCCTCAAAGTTGGTGGCTGCTACCCGTGCAGGTTTGGATAAACACAGTAATACGCAGAAAGCGACTGTCAATAATAAGATTAGAGCGTTCAAAGCATTAGACGGAAAGGTAGGTGATTTATCAACAGCGCTTAAAGATTTAAGTAAAAACAGTGACTTGAGGGCGACAAATACGAAGTTAAGTAGTGAAGGCATTATTAAAGCCAGCACCACTGACGGCGCTATTGTGGGTGATTACAGCATTGAGGTCAGCCAGTTGGCCAAGGCATCACGCATCGGCCTGACGTTTAAAGATGAGAATGTGAAGATACCGAATGAGGGCGAACTCATTTTTACGGTAGGTGGTAAGCCGTGGACGCTCACGCTCAGTGATACCAAGATATTACCTGCCGACGCTAACCTGATGGATTTGCGTAACGCGATCAACAATGCGAAAGATAATCCCGGGGTGCAGGCTGCCATTATTCGCACCGGTACAGATGTTAAACTGGTATTGAGCAGTTCAAAAACCGGTACCGAGCATGCGCTGAAAGTGGAGTATGTCGGAGGTTCTAAGACATTAGATGAAATAGTTACCCCTAAAACTGTTACAGACCCTGCTGATCCCAAGAAAACTATAGTCACAGGTCAAATCGAATTGAGCAAGGCGCAGGATGCCGAATTAACCTTTAATGGCATCAAGATTATTTCACAGTCAAACAAAGTTGAAAATATTACCGATAATCTCACCTTGGAATTAATAACCAAAACCGAAACCGACAAGCCGCTCACATTAACGGTCGGGCGTGATGATGATGCCATCACCAAATCATTAGAGTCGCTGGTCAGTGCTTATAATAGCTTGGTCGGTCGGGTAAAAACCGCGACGGTCTCTAAGGTTGAGAGTGGGGATACTAAAAAGATAACTCGGGCAGCTCTGTCTGGTGACAGCACGGCTTCCTCGATGATGCGTCAGTTACGCGCTGTATTTTCTAATTTGCCCGATGGTGGCTACCTGAGTCAGGTTGGTCTTAAGTTTGACAAAAATGGCGAAATATCCCTAGATAAAACAGCTTTGGCCAAATCGTTAGATAAAGATCCGGATATTCTCAATAACATGTTGTTGGGTAAAGATAGCATTGTGGACAGATTATCTACGACGTTAGAACCTTATAGCAAATCACGCGGTCTCTTTGATAACCGAGTGTCGAGTTTAAATTCAGAAATTGATAGACTGCAAGATAAAACCGCGCAGTTAGATGTGCAGATGGAGAGTCTGTATCAGCGCTACCTGAAACAGTTTACTGCGATGCAGCAATTACAGAGTCAGATGCAGCAGACCAGTCGTCTGTTTGGTATGAGCCAACAATTTTAGTCAATAGGATAGAAACATGAACGAATTTGATCCGGGTTATGATGCCTACCAGGAAACCAATACCGAAGCACAGGCTGCCACGGCCGATCCCCACAAATTAGTGGTGATGTTAATTGATGGGCTATTAGATGAAATAGCACGTGCAGAAGGTCATATTTTAGGTCGTAGATATGAGCATAAAGGTAAATCTATTAGTAAATGTTTAGATATTGTATCGGGTTTAGATGCGGCACTTGATATGGAAGAGGGCGGCGAAGTAGCGGTTAATCTTCATCATTTATATGAGTACTGTGCAAATGCACTATATAACATGAGTATCAGTAATGATGTTGAAGAACTTACTACTGTTGTTAATGTCATGGAAAATTTGAAAGAGGGCTGGGAAAATATAGGCCGAGATGCTGCTTAGTTTTAGCTCGATAATATTGGACTATAATGCTGGGGCATCCCGGTGTTATTAGTTCCGCTTGCGGAAGTTAAGCGGAAGTTAAGTTTCCTTTATTATTTTAATTTTACTTAAATAACAAGGCTTTAACAGTTGGTCTGTAGTTTGCATAATATTTCATTAGGGCGTATTGACTGAGGTAGTAAGAGTGTTAGATATAAAATCATTACAGCAGCAAATTATTATTTTACATAATCATTTTTGCCGCGTTATAAATGCAAGTAATGAAAATATTAACGTCGACGTAATGGTTAAGTTAGACAATGAAGTTGCTACCTTACTTTCGTTATTGAATTTAAAACCAGCGCTAAAGTTACAATTACATAGAGAACTCACTGCCTTAAAAAGCAGCCATTATAAAGTCCTAGAATTATGCAAACAGCAACAAACGCGTCTCGCTAGCTTAATGGAAAACCATACCCAAAATAGAGAAGGTATCATGGCGTATCAGGAACTAGAAATATGATTGCAATGAACAGGACTGCAGTCAGTCATACAGGCGCTCAACATCATACTTCTACGAATACTATCAAGCAGCAACCTCAGCAAGCGAAAGAGGCTGATAAACAAAGTGGTCATAGTATTGATGCTGAAGATCAAGATAGTATTGATTTTGTTAGCCCAGATCATCAGGACAATTTAGTTCCTCGAGACAAAAATAAAGACAGTGATTTTGCTCATTTTTTAGCACCTGAAGAGAATGTAACTGCAACTGCAACTACAACTACAACAGTAGAGTTGGCAGTGACGAGTGCCTCCGTTGCATCTATGTCGCCACTTTCTACACAGTTTGAGAGTCGCTCTGTGTCGGCAATAAATACAGTAAATAATGTTGAACTTACCCATCAACAAGCATCGTCAATATCGCTGTTACAAGCAGTGAGGCATCAAACGCAATCTACAGATACGAGTGCGGCGGATGCCGTTAAAGTGAAGGGGATAGCTAACCCTGACATTAAGGCGATGCAAACATTATCGACTGCAGCATTGCTGGATAGGTTAACGAATGCACATCTAAGCGATAAAAAACCAGTGGATGTTGCAAGCCTGCGTATCGAGCAACAAGTTGCCGATATTAACGCCCCTGATCGTTTAGTACAGCAAGCAAGTCAAGGAAGACATGAGTGGTCAGCTGTCAAAATGGATAGTCAGCAAAATGCATGGTCTAAACAATTATTTAATGTGTTGCAAGATCGTATTGAAATGCAAGTTCATCAGAATATCAAACAAGCAAATATACGTTTGGATCCACCTGATCTTGGCCGCTTAGATTTATCTGTTCGCATGGACGGAGACCGTTTAACTGTAATGGTTAATACCAGTAACAGTGCGATCAGAGATGCACTACAGGCATCATTACAGCAGCTTCGAAGTGAGCTTTCTAATCAGTTTGGTACTGGTGTCGATGTTAATGTCGGTGGCGGTTCTGGAGAAAAAGAATTTAAGGAAAGTGAAAATAATGTCGCATTATCTTTTTCTGAAGAGCAAACAGAAAATGCAATGCTTCCGCCAATCGAGTTGCATGGTTTATTTAATACTCTGGTGTGATTTTAAAAATTAAGGTTTTAATACATATATGAAAGTCAAAATATTAATTGTTGGGTTAGTAATTATCGCTGCAATGGGATTTTTAGGTTTTAAATATCAGGATCAGATTAAAGCATTAGTGCAAACGCCAGAAGTAGCACAATCGGTACGACCGTTTTATATACCTCTTGATAAAATGGTAGTAAGTGTTGAAAGTGAACGCACTATTTACTACGTCATGATGGAAGTTACTTTAGAGACTAAATTAGAAGCGTCTATTGAGGGGATTAATTATTACATGCCGGTGATCCGTAATTCTTTTGTTCAGAATCTCAGTCAACGCAGTTATGACATGATTCGTAAAAATTTGAAAAATATAGAACAATTAGAAATAGAGATGCTGTCAGGCTTAGATGAAGAACTCACTCGGTATGAAATGAATGGCATCATTGATGATGTTCTGATTACCAAACTGGTTATTCAATAGGGGCTTGCTGTGACAAACTCGGTTGCTTGGGACGACAGTTCTTTTAATGCTAGAACATCAGTTGTAGATGAAAATGCGTTATTGATTAAATATATGCATTTAGTCAAGCGGGCGGTGACGCATTTACGTAGCCAGATTGGTACGCTGCAATCCTATGAAGATCTTGTTCAGATTGGGACTATGGGTTTACTTGAAGCTATTCGCCGTTATGGCTGTGAGCCTGATGATGCATTTGAAAGCTACGCTTTTCAGCGTATACGAGGTGAGATATTAGACGAACTAAGGAGGCTGGATTGGCGCCCACGTCAAGCACGTCAACAAGGTCACTCATTAAATCATGCTAGGCGTACTTTATCTCGTACGTTAGGTCGGGAAGCGAATGAAAAAGAGTTAATGGCATTTTTAGAGATTGATGCTGAACAGCTGCAAGATATGATCTTTGATAGTGTATCTGAAGAGATGCAGAGCTTCGATGAGTTACTGCAAGCAGGTACTGATATTAAAGATGAAAACTCAGATATTCAAAACTTTGATATGAAGCGTAGCCTTAAAAAAACACTGTCTTTACTCGATCAAAGAGATCAATTATTACTGACCTTATATTATCAATATGAACTTAATATGAAAGAGATATCCCTTACCCTTAAGATCACTGAATCTAGAGTGTGTCAGTTACATCAATTGGCGCTTAAGAAGCTCCATTCTCATTTAACCAATTTATTGTAAGGCATTGTTATGCAAAAATTTGTAGGTCTGGGGGTCATCCTCCTTTGTGTTTTCGGTGGTTTTGTCCTTGCAGGAGGAAAACTTGCTGCAATGTGGCAACCAGCTGAATTACTGATTATTCTAGGTGCTGGTATTGGTTCAATGTTGATCGCAAATCCTAAGTATGTATTGGTTGAATTAAAAAATCAGTTCTTTGCATCTTTTAAAAAAGAACCCGAACGCGGCGAGGTAATGAAAGAATTACTGTTGGTGATGCATACGCTGCTGGAAATGGTTCGTAATAAAGGACTAAAGTCGATTGATGAACACATTGAAAATTGGGAAACGAGTTCATTATTCTTACAATACGAAAACATCCATTCTGATCGTCTATTAATGCATTTTATTACTGATAACTTTCGTATGATGTCAATGGGTAAAATGTCGCCTCATGAGTTAGAACATGTGTTAGAAAGTGAAATAGAAGCGCTTGAAGATGATTTATTAAAACCATCAGAAGCCTTGCATACTACTGGTGAAGCTATGCCTGGCTTTGGTATTTTAGCAGCCGTAATGGGTATTATTATTACTATGTCTTCGCTAGACGGACCATTAATGATGATTGGTTTACACGTTGGTGCAGCTTTAGTCGGGACTTTTCTTGGTATTTTTTTATGCTACTGCTTATTTGAACCGATTGGCGAATCACTTGCTGCGCGCGTTCATCATAAATTAATGCTATTGACTTGCGTAAAAACGATGATGGTGACACATATTTCAGGTAAATCACCGGTGCTATCTGTTGATTCTGGGCGCAAGCTGATAGATCGAGAAATTAAGCCGACATTTATTGAAATGGAAGAGTGGCTTAACGCTAAGGTAGGCTAATGTCAGAAAGTATTATTGTTAAGCGTAAAAAAAGAAATCGCGGTAAATCTAAAGGTGGCGGTGCTTGGAAAGTCGCATTTGCTGATTTCATGTTAGCTTTGATGGCTTTTTTTATGGTGTTGTGGATCCTCGCTGTTTCTGAACCCGATGAACGTGAGGAATTTTCTAAACGAGTACGTAGTTATTCATTATTTGAGAGTGAAAGTAATCCATTTGATTTTAATGGTGATCCTTTGCCGATAAGTATTGGCGCTGACTTATCTGTATTAGACAGTAAACATCAGCCAGATCTAACAAAAAAATCAGTATCTAAAAAAACGGCTCGTTCTTTAAATCAGCGTACTGCAGATGATGAAGGGGATAGTGGTTACGGTGATAAGGCTATGATGAGTTCATTGCTGAAAGGGCAGTTAACTTCTCCAGAACAATTAGCATTATTAGCCTCTAAATTAGAAGCTATTACTGATTCGATTGGTGCAGCGGAAAATATTGACATTGAAGTGGTGCCACAAGGTTTACGAATTCTATTACGTGATAACGCTCAACATAAGATGTTCCGCCGTGGTAGTGCTCAGATGACTCCATTTTTTCAGGATGTCTTACGCTCATTAGCGCCCGTTTTTATTCCTATTGAAAATAAGTTAATGATCTCTGGGCATACAGATCGCTCTAAGTTTCATAATGCGGCATTTACTAATTGGGAGCTGTCTAGCCAACGGGCGCTACAAGCAAGGCAAATGCTACAAATTGGTGGAATGCCGAGAGAGCGTGTTGCACAAGTCGTCGCTATGTCAGATACGATGCCTATTGATGCTGCGAACCCTAAATCGAGTGTTAATCGACGGATCGAGTTATTGTTACTGACTGAAGACGCTGAAGAAGCCATTAAGTCGTTATTTAATCGAGATAAACCGGATAATGCTATTGATAACGCGGTTGATAGGGCTGAATATAATAGACCCGTATTAAGATCAAAAGTCTTATTTGATAACGTAGGGAAGTGATTATGGAGATTGAACCGAATCGTAAATTTTATCGTTGGAAGTTTGAATCAAGATCAATTCCACTTATCTATCAAACTAAAGGCCTGCCAATAAAAATTTATCGACGTTTTTTGTTTATGGATTTTTTTTTGGCTAAAGCAATAGCTAAAGATATCAGTATTGGTGGTGTTGGTTTTGTTGTTTCACGTAAATTAGGTCGTAAATTAGCACGTAAATTTGTCATTTGTTGGCCGAATGGAGAGCGTATGCTCTGTACTGAAAAACATCACTTTGATATTGGGAGTAAACTTACTTTTTACGGAGTAGCTTGGAGCGAGGATGAAGCAAGCCGAGTTTTACCTTTGTTAAAACTTTACAGTCGTAAAGCATTTAGAGGTGATGTAACAACGAGTAATGTTACTGAGTTTGTTAAAAAGTGAATGAATTTGCTATAAAAAACGCGCTACTTTAGCGCGTTTTTTATAAGTATTAAGTTTGATGTTTGCAGCTGTGGTGTTCTTAACTTGATCTTCTGCGACTTGATAACTAGACTAGCGGACTATTTCAATTTTAAGTTCGATTTTAAGGTACCTTCATGCAGGTTTCAGATTTCAATTTTAGTCTTCCTGACGAGTTAATTGCCCGTTATCCGAAAGCGGATCGCCGTTCAAGCCGTCTACTCCAACTAAACGGTAATAGCGGTGAGCTGGCTGATAAGCAGTTTACTGATATCCTCGATTTAGTTGAAGCTGGCGATTTAATGGTATTTAATAATACGCGTGTTATTCCTGCGCGTATGTACGGTCAAAAAGCTTCAGGTGGTAAAATTGAAGTACTTGTTGAGCGTGTTATTAGTGAGCACTCTGTACTTGCGCATGTGCGTTCTTCTAAGTCCCCTAAAGTTGGTGCTCAACTTATCTTAGAAGGCACTGTAAATGCCGAAATGATTGCCCGTCACGATGCGTTATTCGAACTGAAATTTTTAGACGAACGCCATGTATTGGAAGTATTAGAAGACATTGGTCATATGCCATTGCCGCCTTATATCGATCGTCCTGATGAAGATTCAGACAAAGAACGCTATCAAACGGTTTACAATGAAAAACCGGGTGCTGTAGCGGCACCAACAGCGGGTTTACATTTTGATGAAGCATTGTTAGCAGAGCTTGCTAAGAAAGGTGTAAGCACGGCGTTTGTGACACTGCACGTTGGTGCGGGAACTTTCCAGCCAGTACGTGTGGATAATATTCTTGATCATCATATGCATTCAGAGTATGCCGAAGTTTCTGAAGAAGTTGTCACCAAAATTGCTGAAACAAAAGCGAGCGGCGGTCGCGTGATTGCAGTGGGTACAACGTCAGTCCGTTCTTTAGAAAGTGCAGCGCAAGCAACAATGGCAAAAGGCTTACCGCTAGCGCCATTCTTTGATGACACTGAAATCTTTATTTACCCTGGTTACGAGTTCCAACTTGTTGATGCTATGGTCACTAATTTCCACTTACCAGAATCAACGTTGATTATGTTGTTATCTGCATTCGCTGGTTATGACCATGTGATGTCAGCTTATCAACATGCTATAGCTGAAAAATACCGCTTCTTTAGTTATGGTGATGCGATGTTTGTGACTAAGCAGACCGCTGTATAAATTTAATTAACCGTGAGTTGATGTTTATTCATTCACGGTTAGTTTGTTCACGATAAACAATTGCCAATCGCGTATGTTGTTTGAATTTTTTAAGAGAAGTAATGTCAGACTGTTTCTCTGACTTGAGGTTTATATGAAGTTAAAGTACGAATTAGATAAAACGACTGGTAACGCACGTCGCGGACGCTTAATCTTTGAACGTGGTGTTGTTGAAACACCAGCATTCATGCCTGTAGGTACTTACGGTACAGTTAAAGGTATGACACCAGAAGAAGTTGACGCAACAGGCGCTGATATTCTTTTAGGTAATACCTTCCACCTGTGGTTACGTCCTGGTCAGGAAGTAATGAAGCAACACGGTGGTTTACATAACTTCATGAACTGGCAGGGACCTATCCTGACTGATTCAGGTGGTTTCCAAGTATTCAGCCTAGGTAAAATGCGTAAAATTACTGAAGCGGGTGTGCATTTCCGTCACCCTGTAAACGGTAGCAAAATCTTCTTAGATCCAGAAACATCAATGGAAATCCAAGATGATCTGGGTTCTGACGTTGTAATGATTTTTGATGAATGTACACCATACCCAGCGACAGAATCTGAAGCTGAAAAATCAATGCGCATGTCATTACGTTGGGCACAACGTTCACGTGATCACTTTGATAAATTAGACAACAAAAATAACTTGTTTGGTATTATTCAAGGTGGTGTTTACGAGCACTTACGTGATATTTCGGTGAAAGGCCTATTAGACATCGGTTTTGACGGTTATGCGGTTGGTGGACTAGCTGTTGGTGAGCCAAAAGAAGATATGCACCGTATCCTTGAGCACACTTGCCCACAAATTCCTGAAGATAAACCACGTTACCTAATGGGCGTTGGTAAACCTGAAGATTTGATTGAAGGTGTTCGTCGCGGTGTGGATATGTTTGACTGTGTAATGCCAACACGTAATGCACGTAATGGTCACTTATTCACAAGTGAAGGTGTAATTAAGATCCGTAATGCCAAGCATAAAACAGATACTGGTACACTTGATCCTGAATGTGATTGCTACACATGTAAGAACTACTCGCGTTCATACCTGAACCATTTAGATAAATGTAACGAGATCTTAGGTGCGCGTTTAAACACAATGCATAACTTGCGTTACTACCAAAACCTGATGCAAGGTATCCGTGACGCGATTGATTCTGATACGTTTGAAGAGTTTGTTACAGATTTCTATACTAAACAAGGCCGTGAAGTGCCACCTTTAGCTAAGTCTGGCGCTTAATTATTAAGCAAACACTAATCTGATTGTCGATCAAAGTTTGGTAAACCTTTCTCATTAGTAGTAATGTAATGTGATTGGTTTATCATATCAATATCAAAATTTATAAAGGGAAATAAAAATGAGTAATTTTTTCATTGCAAACGCAGTTGCTGCTGAAGGTGTTCCTGCTCCAGCTGGTGGTGGTTACGAAATGTTGATCATGTTAGGTATTTTTGGTGTGATTTTCTACTTTATGATCTATCGTCCACAAGCGAAACGTCAAAAAGAACAGAAAAACCTAATGTCATCGTTGTCTAAAGGTGAGGAAGTACTTACTGTTGGTGGCATCGTGGGCAAAATCACAAAGATTTCTGATGGTAATGATTATGTTGTCATCAGTATTGCTGATGCCACTAACGTCACTATTAAGCGTGATTACATTGCAGCAGTATTACCAAAAGGTAGCATGCAGTCGCTTTAATCTTTTCCGTATCCCAGTAAGGTAATATTGTGTTAAACAAATATCCTCTGTGGAAGTATCTAATGGTGATCGCTACGATCGCCATTTGTTTACTCTATGCCACACCGAATCTATACGGGGAAGACCCCGCTGTTCAAGTCTCTGCTGCACGTGGTGCTGTTATTGAAGTATCAACACTCGATAAAGTTAAAGCAGAACTCGATAAACAAGAGCTCAGTTATAAAAGCGTTTCATTAGAAAATAATCAAGTATTGATTCGTTTAAATGACAGCGAACAACAACTACTTGCTAGTGAAATTTTAAAAGAACAACTTGGTCAGAAATTCATTGTTGCTTTAAACCTTGCCCCTTCAACGCCTGACTGGTTACAAAGTCTTGGTGCTGGACCGTTAAAACTTGGTCTTGATTTACGTGGTGGTGTTCACTTCTTATTAGAAGTTGATATGCAAGAAGCGTTAGTGAAAGCACAAGATCAAATGTTGCAAGATTTTCGTACCGATTTACGTGAAGAAAAACTGCGTTATACCGCAATACGTAAAAACAGTAACGGTGTTACAGCGCGTTTTCGTGATGCTGAAACACGCGACAAAGCAGAGAAATTCCTTAAGTCTAAATATGCAGATCTACTGTTAACTGACAGTGAAAGTAATGGTCAATTTAGTCTCTCAGCAAAAATGTCAGAATCCAAACTTGCCGAAATCAAAGAATATGCCCTTCAACAAAACATCACTATTATCCGTAATCGTGTAAACCAATTAGGTGTTGCTGAGCCGCTAGTACAGCGTCAAGGTGCAGACCGCATTGTTGTTGAATTACCGGGTGTTCAGGATACCGCTGGTGCGAAAGAAATTTTAGGTGCTACGGCTACGTTAGAATTCCGTTTAGTTGATAATAAAGCGGACCCTTACAGCAACCGAGTACCTGCTGGTAGCCAAAAATATACCACGCGTGACGGTCGTCCAGTCGTACTGAAGAAACAAGTTATCTTAACGGGTAACCACATCACAGGTGCAACATCGAGTTTAGATGAGTTTAGCCGTTCACAGGTTAATATTGATCTTGATTCGCAAGGTGGCAGTAAAATGTCTCGTGCGACGAAGAAAGCAATCGGCACATCAATGGCAACGGTATTCATTGAATACAAGCCTACGGGTGAGAAAACTGCTGATGGTAAATCGAAATTACAAAAAATTGAAGAAGTCATTAACGTGGCGACAATTCAAGCGCAGTTAGGTCGTAGTTTCCGTATTACGGGTTTAGACAGCGCAAGCGAAGCTAAAAATCTGGCGTTATTATTACGTGCAGGTGCGTTAGTTGCGCCAGTTCAAATCGTTGAAGAACGTACCATTGGTCCTAGCTTAGGTAAGCAAAACATCGAAAACGGCTTATCTGCGATGATTTATGGCATGATCGCAATTGTTATCTTCATGGCTATCTATTACCGTAAATTTGGTCTTGTTGCCAATGTCGCGTTATCTGCAAATATCATCATGATCATTGGTATCATGTCGATGATCCCAGGCGCTACAATGACGCTACCAGGTATTGCTGGTATCGTATTAACGATTGGTATGGCGGTTGATGCGAACGTACTAGTATTTGAACGTATTCGTGAAGAACTAAAAGAAGGCAGAAGCATTCAGCAAGCAATTCATAGTGGTTATGATAATGCGTTATCAACTATTGCCGATGCAAATATTACCACGTTATTAACAGCGATCATTTTGTTTGCGGTTGGTACTGGTGCGATTAAAGGTTTCGCTATTACGTTAGCAATTGGTATTGCTGCTTCTATGTTTACTTCCATCATAGGTACACGTGCGATCGTGAACTTCCTTTGGGGTAATAAAAAAATCGATAAACTTTCAATCTAAGGGGATTAATTATGTTTGAAATTATTAAAACAGAACGCACGATCCACTTTATGAAGATGGCGAAGCCCGCGTTTATTTTGTCTGCGCTGTTAGTTATTTTATCGATATCTTCTATTGCGATTAAAGGTATTAATTGGGGTCTTGATTTCACCGGTGGTACGGTGATTGAAGTTGGTTATGATAAACCAGCTGATCTTGAGGTTATCCGTCCGCTATTATCTGCGGAAGGATTTGATGATGCGGTGATCCAACATTTCGGCTCTAGTCGTGATGTCTTGATCCGTATTGCCCCACGTGAAGGTTTGGATAATAAGCATCTTGGTAGTCAAATTATCAATGCATTACAGGGCTATAATAAGAGCGTAGAAATGCGTCGTATCGAGTTTGTTGGTCCAAACGTCGGTGATGAATTAACAGAGCAAGGTGGTCTAGCGCTGCTTGCTGCGTTAATTTGTATCTTGCTTTATGTTGGTGTACGTTTTGAATGGCGTTTAGCATCGGGCGCTGTATTGGCTCTTGCGCATGACGTTATTATCACGTTAGGTATCTTCTCGGTATTACAGATTGAGTTTGATTTAACTATTTTAGCGGCGCTATTGACCGTTATTGGTTATTCATTGAATGATACTATCGTTGTATTTGACCGTATCCGTGAAAACTTCCGCCGCATGCGCACTGATGACTCTGTGGAAATCATGGACGTATCATTGACGCAGACATTATCACGTACGTTAATCACGTCAGGTACAACATTAATGGTATTAGTATCATTATTCCTGAAAGGTGGCGCACTGATCCACGGTTTTGCTCTTGCATTACTGATTGGTATTGTAGTTGGTACATACTCTTCGATTTACGTAGCAAGTGCATTAGCACTACGCTTAGGCGTAAGTCGTGAAACGATGTTACCACCAGTGGTAGAAAAAGAAGGCGCAGACCAAGACCCTATGATGTAAGCCTTAGGGAAACCTAGTTAACTTGTTGGTCTTCAGACTGTTAAAAAACCCGCTTCGGCGGGTTTTTTGTTTTATGAATTCAGTAATTTAATTAAAGAGATTTGAATCAAATTGGTTATGATGTATAGCAAAATTTTTTAAATGAAATTATCTATAGATTCACCGATTTTTCTATCTGATTGCTTTTTAAAGAGTACATTTACCTTCTTCTAGATGGTAAAGATTGATCGAGACGTCCTATAATACAGAGTAGTGATAGTAACCAAGTACTATCAAAGCTGCCTCCTGAAGCTGCTTTTTTCTCATTTATGTTAATTCCCCCTAACGTATTTTCAGCTATCGCGATTGTGAGTTGGTATGTGCTTTCTATTGAGTTAGCTATAACCCAATTTGAGTCCGTTGTTATGTTGAATATAATGTTATTGGTTGAATCTTGATACCAGTCATTAGCGGATAATAATTGGTATTTTCCTTGATTACTTAAGGCGTAAATTAATAAGGATTTTGGTAGCGGTTGAGAAAATTTAAGGTTTATTTTTGTTTGCTCCAATATATTTGAAGGAACGGCTAAATCCAGAGACAGGTTTCCCCAAGGGTAAGTAATTCCTGGTTGACCTAAGCTGGAATCTAAATTAGGAAAATCATCACTGCTATCAGGATTTGGTACCTCAAGGTACATTGAGGCAACAATGACATTTTTTATTGTTAGTGGATCACTTGTTTCAACGGTTAAATGTTGCTTATTCTTAGTGAGTAATCCAGTGACTTTCTGTGGATTTAGCGCTGAATCACCAAACTCTAATGCGTCAATTATGGAGTCATCATCTGAATCCAGTGGGTTATTGTGATCTGAACCTAATTCTATAAAATCTGAGATACCGTCGTTGTCGGTATCTAATTTGTTTGGATTAAGCCCGAGTGAAAGTGCAATTTGGTCATCGATACCATCTTGGTTATAATCTGTATTTACTTGAACAATATTACCCACGAAATCGGGTTCAATCGTGAGCGGGAAGACATTGTATATTTTAGTTCCTGGGATGCCATCATTCCCATCAACCTCCCTGTCTATGGTCTCAATTAGAAACTTGGCCCCATTTTTATGGATACGGAATGTGGTTGTGGTGTTCGCTATTGGGTTACCTAAGCTTGGATTATAAACTTGTAAGGCATAAGCAAGCGTTATAGTACTATCATTATTGCGGATAAAGTGCAGAATATCATGAGATTTATCTGCGTCATCAGGATCATGCAGTAGATAGTTAAAACCAACAGAAAGGGTCGTACCAGAAAGCGTTGCAGTATCGGTGTCAAAGTCCCATGTCCATCGAACTTTTTTAACGCCTACGCCCAAAATACTACCCAGCGGTGCTGCACGCATCGTAATACTATATTCTCCCTGATATTGGCCTGTTGTAGGTACACTTGCGTACAGTATTGAGCTTGGTAGGGTAAATGTTACAAACAAAATTAAGAGTGAACGTATTACCATGTGTATGTAACTCCAATAATTGCATTGATGCCAGGTCCTGGGATAAATGTTGGTAATTCGGGGGCGCCTTGTCCTCGAATAACGTAAGCTGATTGATAATTAGTGTTGGTTAGATTATTAACTTCGAAAAATATTTTAGGTCCTTTTTGTATCTCATATCCCAATTTTACCCCTAAAAGAAAATAAGGATCTTGTGTATTCTTATTGGAATTAAGGTGATCGGTATAGGTTGAGGTTGGTTGCCATGTAAAATTGGGGATAATTCGCCAGCCAGAAGATAACTTATAATCAACCTGTCCTTGAATTAAATGAACTGGCACACCTGCAATTTGATTATGATGATATGGCCCATCTTTAAAATAAAAATTGCTCCAGTTATATAAAAGTTGGGCCGACAGTTGATCCTCTTTCATTATCCAATCAGTGCTTTGGTGTTTAATCGCTACCTCTAAGCCATGATGAATTGTATTACCTTGATAATTAATTGTTTTTCCGTTTACGGCAAAATCACCAACGACAGAAATCAATTCATTTTCAACGGCAGAATAATACCAAGAAGCACTGATATTTAAGTGATTACTTTTTATTTCTGCCCCTATCTCTCCAGTTAATGCAGTCTGTGCTTCTAATGCATTAATGTAAACATGATTGTTTAGAGGATCTGTTGGATTTGCTGAAACGGTTGCGAGTTGCCAAAAGTTTGGGGACTCCGAACTACCACTTAAGTTGGCGTATAAACGCGTTTGTTCGGCTAGTTGATAGATGAAACCAAGTTTAGGGTTAAGAATTTGGTAAGTAAACAAACTATCTAAGACCCCTGGGTTCATCTTATCCGTTATCTTTCGTTCGTTATATACCAGCTGAAGTGATGCTAAGACTTGTAGATCTCGTAGTAATTCATAGCGAATTTGCCCACCCAGCACTGCATTACTAGCTTGTAGATCCATTTGTGCAAAAGCAGACATAAGTTTGCTAGTTACTGGATGTACCGAGTTAATTTCTCGTAGCATGTTGCCTGTATTAGCTGACATAAAAAAGAGATAATTTCGTTGATAATATTCATCGGTGAAAATATCCCATTCTGCACTGTAGTCTATTCCCATATTCCCATATTCCCATAGGACGTATTAGCTTGTGTTAATGGGTCTCTAAACTGATCTTCTAATGATTCAAAATAAAAACCTAATTTTTGAGTCGTTATTTTACTCAACCATTCTGTTTTGTTTGCAATACGTAGTTGCTTTGTATATCGGAAAGGTTTTCGTATTGGAATATTCAGCAACTTATCCATTGGTTCGTTGCCTTCGTCCATAACTTGATCTGATGAGAGTTTGGCACGTTCTTTTGTTAGTAAAAAAGGAATGTTAAAATTATTTTTGGTAAAAGAAAGATAAGTTCTGTTATCCCAATCTATACCAGTATAACCAATATTTAAGGCTATATTTTGGCGCAGTGCTTCACTGTTATTTCGATAACCCTCTTGCTGACTGTGAGAAGAAGATAGAAAGTAGTCCCAATTACCTATTTGTTGAGCGAGCATTCCCGTTGCTTTGTATAGCCCATAAGAGCCTAACTCTAATTGAACTTGATTGATTGCATTTTTGCCTGTTTTATTGTGAAAATTAATAGCTCCCCCCAGCGTGGTTGCTCCGTAACGCATGCCATTTGCACCTCGGTATACGCTGATTAAATCAGCTTGTTCTGGGTCGACTAATCCGATAATGAAGGACCCATCTGCTTGGTTAAGCGTTAAACCGTCATTGAGCAGCTGGATACCACGATTCACTGGATTATCCTGAATTCCTGAACCTCGAATATTAATCCGAGGTTGATCATTACCACCAAAATACTCTTGGACCACGATACCAATTTGCTGATTTAATACTTTAGCCAATGAGGATTGATTGCCGCCAAGAGAACTAGTTTCGATAAGATTTGTACCACCGGCTACTTGCTCTAACTCTTCTTCTAACAATTGGAGCTCTATATCTTCCTGTTGTTGGCCGATAATTAGCATCGTTTCTTGCTGTGGCTGTGCCCAAGACATTGAACTTACTGTGGCAATGTATGCCACAGTTATCATATTAATTCTCTTCATTGCAGGGTCTATACCTTCGCCACACGTCGATGAATAGTTAATAAGCCACAGATAAGGAGCGACCACCAGTCTAAGCTACCACCTGATTTTGTTGGCTTAGCGGGATCTGTTGGCTTGATAGGGTCTGTTGGTTTGGCAGGATCTGTTGGCTTGATAGGGTCTGTTGGTTTGACAGGGGGGACTTTTAGATCTTCCGTTGTCGCAAATATGAATTCAATGCCTTCATTTGGAAACCCTGGTGTGCTTGATATGTTAATCGAGATTTCATTCGGATTCACTTGTTTCCATTGTATTTTTTCAAAGCTTTGTTCGACACGGCCTGTTGTAAAATTAAGCCCTTTTTTGATTCGATAAATTTCAAGTCCGACAGGTTGTTGATCAAATATCATCTTGAAAGGTAATACCGGAGTCATGGTATTATTATCAAACATAAACCCCACATTACCTAATTTATAATTAAGTGTTTTACCTTGTGTGTTGGTCCCCGGTGGCAATTCACCCACCAAAGTATGAAGAGGAGATATGGAAATATCGAATGGTTTAAAAAAGGCTTTAGACATACCTACAGACTTGCTATCTGTACCCACAGAATAGATACTGACGTTACGAAAGTATTGTAAAGATACTCCAGATAATATATTTGTATTATTAGCATAATCTCCGGATTCATGTGCATCAGATAAACCATCAGCATCACTATCTTTACCACGAATATAAGCGGGTGTTTCAATTATATCATCGAGGCCGTCACCATCGGTATCCGTTTTTGATGGATCTAAATAAAGTAATTTTGCCATCGCATCGCTGATACCATCCGTATTACTATCTTTCAGTGAATCAACAACCATATTTGGCGCGTTATATTCGATTTGTACAATGGCAGGAAAAACGCTAGCCAAACGAGTGCCAGGAACACCATCAGGCTCAATTCCATTTTCAACATCGGCAGTACTGATCGAAACAATATCGCTACTATTTTTTACAACATGAAAACTAGTGATAGACTCGCCAATAGGGTAATCCTTGACACCATCAACCTTGATAGGTGGCTTTACATACATTTTCTGAGCATATCTAATACTGTAGAGATCAGTCGATTCATCATAATTGAGTGGTAATCGCACTTCATCAATGGCTGAAATAGTGATGGTTTTATCCTGTTTTTTATTTTCAATTTCACTAAGATTAAAAGCTTGAAAAGGGACGTAAAACGAACTCATGGCGAAAATTGTACTGCCACCAATGGTAACTATATCGTTGTCAAAATCCCAGCGCCATACTCCATCTTTAATGGTTGATCCTAATGTCATATATTTTTTACCTTGCAAGGCAAAACTGGGCCACGGTTGTCCTCCAATACCGTTATCTTTGTGCGCATTCATGGTTAATGAATAATATCCTAGATAGTTACCTGTGATTTTTTCTGCGAATACAGAGTGAGAAAATATAGTAGCTGGTAGTACTATAGTCAGAAATAGTGTTTTGTTAAATTTCATTGTAGATCCCTAGTAAGGAGGTCGCTTGGTACCTCCTTTAGCCTAATTTATGTTTAGTTTGCTGAACCAGTCCAGTTCAACTCAATGTCCCAAGGGAAAAGTCCATAAATAGCTTCACCGATGACACCATCGGCATCAGAATCAATAGTTTTGAATTCTAACCCAAATTCAGTATCTGTAATTTCAAATGTGCTACTCGTCTGTGCTTTTGGGTAAAAATATATAGGGTTATAAGCTTGGAATACATAGTTGATAGTGTAAGTTCCATCTTCGTTATCTATGAGTGAGATAGGAGCGTGCGCCGCGTAACCGACCGGAAATGGTATGTGGGCGTTTTTGATATAGCCCGCATTAATAGTGACAATTTTATTATCAAAATCCCATTTCCATTGATTGGCTTGTGTGCTTTTTGCTTTGACTACATTATCAGTAGTTCTGACTTCAAGGTTGTAAGTACCAGAATAGTTACCGCTTATGTTGGTTGTACCTGCAAAGCTAGCTGTTGAAAATAGTGCTAGTGCAACAATTGTCATATTAGTTTTCATTTTTAACTCCAGTGTTAATAGTTATCATTTAGATTTGAATTATTGAATTATTGAATTATTTTTCACTAGCACAAATGATAAATATCAAGTTAGGAAAAATGGCGTTACCATTGGATATAGAACATACCTTTTGCGAGAAAGATGATGGCTAGCATGTGGAAAAATACACTTAAGTGTGTGTATTTAAATATTTTTGTTGTCATATCCCCACAAACAGAGTGCTTCATAGCAAGAATAAAGTGGATTAATACGCTCACTGCCAATATAATTTTGATTGTCAATAATGTAGAAAAAGATGTTGCAAAGGGCGATGGCAGTGGACTCAAGTGGTGGTAGCCCATAAAGCCCCCGGTAATGAATAGCGTTGCAACGATGAAGGGCATAATTTTGCGGCCTCGTAAGTGTATACCTTGCTCAACTAACGACATGGTTTTAGCTGGTAAGTGTTGTCTAATACCTTCCAAAATTAATACTTCAAACGCAACAACCCCAATGAAAATGGTTGCACAGAGTAGATGCAACCCAACTAATAAACCGTAATGCATGATGAATCCTTTAGTGTAATGATAATTTAAAAAGTGGTGATGATAATGATTGTCATTCAGGTTAACATGTGAATATAGATTTCAAATGACATTTATCAACGAGAGTAAAAAATGGATTCACATACTCATACTCTAATTAATAACACCTTTATTTTTTCTGAGATCTCAATAGATATTAAAACCTCACTTTGTAAAGGCATGCAGGTTATTCCGCTCTCTCAGGGTAAACATATCTTTCATTCTGGTGATGATGCTAAACGATTTTATGTTGTTAAATCTGGAGAAGTAACGCTCTATCGTTTCTCTCCAGAAGGAGATGAAAAGGTATTCCAGCAAGTTATACGGGGCAATGCCATTGCGGAGGCTGCGATGTTCATGTTACCAAGCCTTTATCCCGTGAGTGCTAAAGCTAAAACTGATGCTGTTGTGCTTTCATTTTCGCGAAATGTGTTACTAGATTTATGCACATCGAATGCGACATACGCTTTACAGCTTTTAAGTGCGATGGCCTTGAAGCTCAATCAAGCAGTTAATCGAGTAGACCAATTGACCTTGAAAGGGGCTAATCAACGCTTGGTTTCATATTTACTCGATTTATATAAGCAGCAAGGCTCTGAGTGGATGCGCTTGCCTGTTGCACATAGTGTATTGGCAGGACAATTAAATATTGCACCTGAAACATTGTCACGCCTATTCAAAAAAATGCGTGACGATGAAATAATAAGTGGTAAAGGTAGCGTTGTTGTTTTATTAGACGTTGATAGTATGTGCCGTGTGGTCAATATACCAAATCCTTTCAATACAAATGCTAGTTCGACTCAAAATGGTGCATGGGGAGGCTGTTGCAACCTAACCGGTCATTGGATTTAATACATAGTTATCATTTGAGTGTTTGTTGAATAAGATGGTTTTTAGTGATTGAAATATAGAATACAAAATGAAATAGTAGTTTAGCAAACACTTGGTATTAACTGAAAGGATAACAACATGGCTCATAGTCAACGATTTTTAGATTTATGTAATGAAGCACGTAAAGTAGTCAAAGAATGTAGTTGTGATGATGTAAAGCAGTGGCAAGACGAAGGTAAGCAATTTGTACTGGTTGATGTGCGCGAAGAAAGCGAATGGGCTGCAAGTCGTATAAGCGGCGCTGAATACATGGGCCGTGGCATCATCGAGCGTGATTTAGAAGCTAAATACCCAGCACTTGATACCTGTATTGTACTGTATTGTGGTGGCGGTTATCGTTCTGCGTTATCAGCTGAGTTCATCCAACGAATGGGTTATAGAGACGTAATCTCAATGGATGGCGGCATCCGTGAGTGGAAAATGAAAAACTACCCAATCAGTAAATAGGTTATTTTGATTATCGAATGAATGTTGTAATGTGAAGTACAACATTCATATTGTTAACGTGCTAAGACTCTAAGAATCGATAAGCTCAGCACTCTTCTTATTACGCTATTGCCAGACAACTTGGTTTCGGCCATTTGTTTTCGCTTTGTATAAACGAGAATCGGCTTCAGAGAGCATTTCATCAATTGGTTTATTGCCAAAGCAGGAGCCAATACTGATTGTGATCTTGATTTCTGCGCTATTGTGCGTCATGGTTAATTGCTCAATCTTATGGCGTATTGATTCCAGCTGCGATACAAAAACAGTACGGTCGCTATTGCTTTGAATACAGAATTCTTCTCCTCCAAAACGTGCAACCGTCGCATCTGAAAAGTGCTGTTGTAATTGTTGAGCGATGGATACTAAGACTGTATCACCACCATCATGACCATAGTTGTCATTCACTTTTTTGAAAAAATCAATGTCCAACATGGCAATATTTTTATCCTCAGCTGTGCTACCGCTACTGTGCTGGCTAAAGAAGTAGCGTCGGTTCCATAAACCTGTTAACGCATCCTGGTTGGCCATCTTGTAGAGTTTGTCGGCGGTATCTTTCATGCTTAGAATATGATGAATACGGCAATAAAACTCTTCTTGATTAAAAGGCTTATAGAGAAAATCATTGGCGCCAGCTTTAAGGAAGCGGGCTGTCATCGATCGATCACTACTGCCAGATAAACCTAGAATAGCCAGTTGATTCCGATCGAATTTTCGTCGGATCTCTCGGGTCATGGTAATACCATCTTTAATAGGCATATCATGATCTGTGATGATCAAACTGATATCAGGATGCTGCTGTAATAACTCGATTGCTTGCTCACCATTCTCAGCCGCAATGACCTGCAGGTTTTGTCGCTCAAGTAAGTTAATGAGATGGAAACGCACGGTTGCAGAGTCTTCAACGACCAGTGCTTTATGGCGACAATTTTCTTGCAGACGTTGTAATAATGGGATTAGATATGATACGGACGATACACTGTCTTTTAACAAGTAGTCAATGACACCTTTTGATAGCACCTTTTCACGAATTTGATCACTGAAATGAGCGGTTAAAATAATGGCTTGTACACCATAACTCAATACATGTTCGATGATCTCGCCGTCATGGCCATCAGGTAAGCAGTAGTCGAGTACAGAACAAAGAAAATCACTTTCTCGTGCTAGGATCTCACGTGCTTGTGTTATTGATTCAGCAAATACTACTTGAAAACCAGCTCGACTCAGCTGGACATTAAGGTATTTGCGAAAAGCTCGGCTGTCTTCAACAACAAGTATTTTGCTGAGCAATTAGATATCCTTATTTTCGTTAACATGACAATCGCCATTATTATAGTGTAACGTATTGAAATTAATAGGTTGTCACTATGTGTGTGATTGTTCGATTCTATTTTTTCGGTGGGGTATTATAGCACCATAATATTGTTTATGTACTATAGCCTAATATATAAAATTTAGACTTGTTTAGTTTATTGTGGCTGATTACGATAATGTTTTGAACTGAGGTATGCCTAATTAGTTGGTTACTATTATCTATAATTTTGTCTGATAGCTCGGAAAAGCATATATTGGTTCGCTTTTAGAAAATAAATATAGATGTGAATCTACAATTACCTGCGTAGATCTAAGGGGAAATGAAAGATTACTCAATTAGTAAATAAGTTGATCATTGGATGAATGTTCCTCCAAGGTGATGGAAGAACACTCAGTTAATTCAGTTTTAATTACTCATCATCATATCGGTAGGTTGTGAAATATTTAGACCTGAAATGATACCGTCGGGATCGTTATTTTCAATATTTTCAATAACCATCTCAATTTGGCTGAATGACGCTGAACGTCTTGTTCTTGTTGCTTTATTTTTACTTTTACGGTTTGCATAATCTTCAGCGGTCAATGGAATTGATTCGCTGGCATCAACATTAAACTGACTCGCATCGACTGTAGTAAACTTACCGGCAATACTAGCACCGTGTTTTCTGCTTAAATTAGCAAGATTCCATTCAAACCAATATTTACTTTTTGATGATTGTACTGCACTAGGCCAATCCCATTCCCCATAACCATTAATATCCTGATGTAGGTATTGATCAACTAGCGCTTCTGGACCGCTTAGGTTTTTGGCATTCGCACCGCCAAATGTATAAGGGAAATTAGGTCTATTGGTTGGGTGGTCAATATGTGAATTACCACTCCATCTCAAGAAATTCTCATAGTTAATATCGTACAACATAAACACTTTAGAGTTATATGGAATATCAGCTTTTTGTTTAAATAAGGTGATTGTTACATAGCGCTTACTCCGTGGCTCCATTATAGCTCTGTATTGGGCTGAGCCCGCTAGTGTTGTCGAATTGCCGTTGCTTTCATTCCAGCCTTGACTTGCTGAAAATTCGGCTTTTATTTCCGAGCTAGCACCGCCAATACCCGGTATGCCAACTTCATATTTATTCGTTACACCAATCGTTTGTGAAAATGAAAAGTTATCTGTTTTTGACCAGCTGCTTTGCTGGTTATAATTTAATGAGGCAACGGCTGTATCTTCGAGATCTCCCCAATTGTAGTAAACATGAGTCTCTGTGTATAAAACTTCACGATCATATACTTGTGGTTCACCTAAGGTTAGATCTTTCGGGTTAGTCACAAAACGAATGTTGTTTAGTTTTACCTTTAAACGTTCACTGGCACGGTAACCGTCAGCATAAGGATCACTAGCGTTGTAACGGGCATTAAGGCTGTATTCATTTTCTGATTCTCTTCTTATTGCGATATCTTCACCAACATACCGTGATTGAGTTCCTCCGGCCCAAGCATAGCCGAGGTGATGACCTAGATAAAATAAAGAGTTAACAAACGAGGAATCTGTAATTATATTATTTTTCAGGGAATCTAAATCCGGTGAAGCATGCTCTACCATAGATAGGTTTGGTATGGTGTTTGGAATTGCGGCGGCTACAGAACCTGTTGTTAATACAGAGATGCACGCTAGAGTTATGATATTTAAATGAGAGATTATTTTCATTGGTATCCCTTAG
Organism: Moritella viscosa; assembly: GCA_000953735.1. Taxonomy (NCBI): domain Bacteria; kingdom Pseudomonadati; phylum Pseudomonadota; class Gammaproteobacteria; order Alteromonadales; family Moritellaceae; genus Moritella; species Moritella viscosa. The sequence continues at coordinate 915,820 of LN554852.1, forward strand.
GCAGTTGTTTAAGTTGGATATATTGTCAATCGCCCAGTTATTATTCTGGGTTCAGGTGCACGTTATGATTTCGTATTATGCCAGTCAACATAAATAGTTATCATTTGTGTTACCGTTAACGTTATATTATTCAGCGTATATCAAAACTGTGATGCACAAACATTAAACTACCTCTGGTTGGTTATTGCTCTGCCTCTGGTTGATTATTGAGCTAAGGAAGATTGTTGGACTACGAACTCTATATCACTAAATCTATCCTGCTTAGTGCCATTTTTCGCTATTTAAATGTTTACTACAATGTAAAGGCGGGCATTTATATTGATTCGTGGTTTAGCTAAATTATGAGCTTGTTCTATATTAAGGTAGCTGTCATGATTAAGATTCATTTTAAACATAAGTAAGGATGATATTGATGACAGCTTATTCTTGTACTTACTTTGTTGTTCGATTATGGCTGCTCTGGAGACCAGAGTAGCAGCTAACTAATTTTTGGCGAGGCTACGGGATCTGTAGTCAGCTATCTGTTTTATTCTACTTATTCCTAGCCTTCATTTTTATCTTGGAGGGGTCATGGAACAGACTACTATCAGCAGTAATAGCACCAGTACTACCAATCACACAAAGCAACACAATACTCGTTTAGTTTTACGTAATAAGCTATCAGCACATAAAATGGGTTTATTATGCGCATTTTTTGCTACCTGCTTGTTTTCGACCAAAGGAATTTTCATTAAACTTGCTTATCAATATGGGGTTGATAGCATTACGTTAATGACGTATCGCATGCTAATGTCGCTGCCTTTTTATATCGCAGTATTTGTGTGGATGATAAGAAAAACACCATCGTTATCATCTCCTATAAAAGTACAGTTTATTCCGGTGATGGGTATTGGTCTTTTGGGTTATTACTTGTCGAGTTATTTTGATCTTCAAGGGCTTAACTATATTAGCTCACAGCTAGAGCGATTAGTGTTATTTACCTATCCTACGGTTGTCGTGATCCTCAGTTGGTTAGTGTTGGGGAACCGGATTAACCGACAAGTTATAGGTGCGCTTATCTTAGCCTATGCAGGGGTTTTTGTACTGTTTTATCATGACTTAGGTAAACAGGGTGAGGGGGTGATAACGGGCTCGTTATTAGTACTAACGGCTTGTTTTACTTTCGCTTGTTATTTACTACTGAGTAAAGCCAAGATCCAGCAGTTAGGCAGTTTAGTTTTTACGTGTATCGCTATGTTTGGTGCGAGTTTCATGATCTTTGTTCATTTTTCGGTGGTGCATGATATTAAAGATCTTAGTATCCCTCTGCCGGTATTTTGGATTTCACTGTGGTTAGCGATTGGCTGTACCGTGATCCCTTCATTTTTGATGAGTGAGGGCATTGCGAGAGTTGGGCCTGAGCAAGCATCGATTGTGGGGGGCAGTGGCCCTGTGTTAACTGCATTGATGGCCGTATTTCTGTTAGGGGAAAGTTTCACCCTTTATCATTTTTTAGGTATGTTTATGGTAATTGTTGCTATTGTTTGGTTAAGTGTTAGAAGATAGCCGCCTATCTCAATGTCAGTTGGACATTTACGTCGTAGTTATCTGCAGAGGGTTGTATGGTTAAGGTTAAAGTTTGGGACGGATTTATTCGTGGCTATCACTGGTTACAAGTGAGTTTGCTATTTGCATTGTGGTACTGCGCTGATAACGGCGAAATGGAATGGCACTTTTTGTTTGGCTATGCACTACTGGGGCTTTGGATAACGCGTTTTATTTGGGGCTTTATTGGTAGTGATACTGCAAAGTTTCGCTATTTTCTAAAAAGCCCAAAAGCATTAATCGATTATCTTAGTGATAAGAATAAATTTGATCGAGTTAAATTTGGTCATAATCCTGCTGGCGCATGCATGGTTATACTATTTTTAGGCTTAATAATAACCCAGCTATTTACCGGACTCAGTGCCAGTGATGATATTTTGTCAGAAGGTCCCTTAGCGCAATATTTTGCAGCGGATACTGTTAGCTTTATGACATGGTTACATAGCGTGAATTTTGATGTATTACTTTGGGCAATAGGCTTACATGTCGTTGCTATCGTCGCTTATAAACTCAAAAAACAGCCATTAGTGAAAACGATGATAACAGGCGTAGCAGAGTATAAATTAGTGAATTCGATTGTACAGCCAAAAATGATGAATGGTTTATTGGCTTGGGTTATCTACGTATGTATTGCTGGTGCCATTTGGTGGCAATGGGGACATGAAAATTTAGGTTACTTACTTTATTGATTGCAAGAAAAGATAGTTAGGACGTTAATATTAGTCACTATACTTGCGAATTAATATATATAAACCTTATAAAGATAAATCATAAAATGGATTTTGCAGGCATTAAGGTAAAATTTTTAGTTTTAATGTCTTAATCTTTTAAGTGTGTAACAGTATTGCACTCACTATCACCTCTATACTCACTCTCATGCATAGCATTTAAATCTTGTATGTTGATGTTAAATCAGCTTTATTTTCATGGAGTAGAAATAAATGATAGATGAAATACAATTTTACGAACCCAACGAAGATTTCGGTTTTCTCTCGAATTTTGCGTTAGCCCCCATCAAGGCTGCCGGGGTTAAATGGCCAAGTAGCGAACATTATTATCAAGCGCAAAAATTCAATGATCTTGAATTACAAAATTTAATTCGTCAAGCATCGACACCTGATAAAGCCTTTAGTTTAAGCCGAGAGTATGCGCAATTTGTAAAATCAGATTGGATGGCTGTACGTGACAGTGTCATGCGTGATGTCGTGATGAAAAAATTTAGTCAGAATCCATTTTATGCCTATCAACTTGTGGCAACGGGTGAGCAAGTATTAACAGAGCATTCGCATAAAGACACTTATTGGGGGGACGGTGGTGATGGTTGCGGACGCAATGAACTTGGTCGGATATTAATGGATGTACGTTGTGATTTAGCTCAGCAAGCACCTTATAATTTGATCACTTATGTTGATAGTGCAAAGTTGCCGACTAAATTCGGTACATTTCAAATGAATGGCTTTATTGAAAACGCGACAGGTAAAGAGCACTTAGCTTTAGTTTATGGTGAGCTTGATCCAAGTGAGCCTGTATTAATTCGTTTACATTCGGAATGTTTGACTGGTGACGCCTTATTCAGTGCGCGTTGTGATTGTGGCTTTCAGTTAGCAAAAGCAATGCAAAATATTGTTGCTAAAGGGAGTGGTGTGATCTTGTATTTACGCCAAGAGGGGCGTGGCATCGGTTTGTTAAATAAAATTAGAGCTTACCACCTACAAGATAATGGCGCAGATACAGTTGAAGCAAATGAACGTCTAGGGTTTGCGGCTGATATGCGAGATTATACTTTTTGCCAAGGAATGTTAGGCCACTTGAATATAAATGCAGTTAATTTAATGACCAATAATCCGCGTAAGGTAAATGCGTTAATGAAAGCGGGGATCAATATTGCGGAACGCGTGCCGTTACAAGAAGGTCATAACCTGCATAATGCAGGTTACCTTAAAACTAAAGCTGACAAGCTAGGACATATGTTTGAATCTAGTTATGTTGATTAAATTTGATGCACCTTAATAGATTTTAAAAGGGGTAATACATACACCGATAACTAAGTTAGCGACTTATTTACCGGTGTAATAGTGTCAGATATAGCGATTAATTATTTCTGTTAGTGAACCTGAATCAGACATGTCGGATAATTTCTGGTTAATAAATGTTTGGATGTCTTTATCCATCTTTGGATCGAGCGCTAAGTAAATAGGGTAGCTTGGGATTAATGCTGAAAAGTCTTGTAACTTATATTGTTTTAGATCTCGACCTTGTATTTTTAAGTTGTATTTAATACGAGAGGTCATTTCCACAAACACTGCGTCTTGCGGCATTTTTTCTAAGACACGAAAGGCTGCAGCATAGTCTTTTACTCTTAATTCTGTCATTTGACCGCTATCAATTAAGGGTTGTAAGTTTGGATAATCAAAGCCATACAGTAATACAAAGACTTTATCGTTTATGTCTTTCAGATTATTGTAAAAAAAGTCAGATTTAGCGTTGGTTAAGATACTATGGCGTACCGTATAAATCGGTATATCAGATAAGTTTGCAGCTTGTACTTCTCCCCAATTAGGGCTGCCATAAGTTATCCAGTTTCTCTCTCTCCCGGCTTTTAATTCTGAAATCATACGGTTGAATGGATAAGTATGATAATTGACGATATAATTATCAACAAATATACGTGAGATGATGTCTGAAACTATGCCTGAATGTTTTCCACTACTTGTTGTTATTTGAAAAGGCATTGCTTGTTTAGCAATGACATAGTAATTAATAGATTTTGCATTCGTAGCAAAACTAGCGATACAAATCTGTAGAGTTAACATTATTGAAATAAACAGTTTCATTTTTACTTCCTTATCGTAGTAATTCCGTAGTAGTGTCTATCATTAGATTAGTTGATTAGCAATAGGATGTGAGTTTGGGGATGAATAAAGCGACGCTGCATAAGAAAAAAATAGGTATCGCGAGGCAATTACTCGTATCAATTATACTTATCAGTTCTTTTTTTACATTACTCATTACAGGCTTGAATGTCTACCTTGATTATAAAGAAGATATATCAGGTATTGAGGTTCAGCTTGAGCAAGTAAGGCAAAGTAATTTGTCCAGCTTAACGGCGAGCTTGTGGGTTGAAGATCGAGACCAATTAAAATTACAGGCAGAAGGGATAATGAAACTACCTAACGTTCATTACCTCGAAATTAAAGATGATAGCGGTACAATCCTTAAACTAGGAACGCCATTATCGGAATATGAATATCAAGTGTCTTGGCCAATGCTACAAGATTTTGGCAGTAAGACGTTTGATCTCGCCACTCTCAAGGTTCAGGCCAACCTCTATCCTATCTATAAGGGATTGTGGGATAAATTTATTTTCTTGTTGTTGTCTCAGGCGGTACAAACCTCCATTGTGGCATTATTTATTATTTTTGTTGTGTATAAAATAGTGATAAGACCGTTAACCGAAATGTCGGATGCCGTGAATAAGTTTGATAGTGATCAGCTATTACAACCACTTGAATTAATGCCTCGTCCATTTGATGACGAGATCACTAATTTAACGGCAAGTTATAATGCTTCAATTATGCGCATTCGTCATAACTATCATGAGCTGGAAGTTGCTAAGCATCAAGCTGAAGATGCTAACTTAAAGAAAAGTGAGTTTTTAGCAAATATGAGCCATGAGATCCGGACACCAATGAACGGTGTGATTGGTACGGCATCCTTATTACAAGACATGCCAATGGATAGTGAGCAGAAAGAGTTTGTTGATATGCTTTACTCTTCTTCGATTACACTACTGGATTTAATTAACGATATTCTCGATTTCTCTAAAATTGAATCTGGGCAACTTGTATTGGCAAAAAATCCGCTGAATTTATTTGAGTTATGTAAAGAGATTGAAGCTAATTTTTCAATTGTCGCGGGACAAAAACAGATTGTTTTAGTTTGTCATATTGATGAGCAAGTACCGGACATGGTGCTTGGTGATATCACGCAATTACGCCAAGTATTAAATAATCTTTTATCTAATGCGATCAAATTTACCTCTGTGGGTCACGTGCATCTCAATATTAAGTTAATGGAGCGTGAAGATAATAGTGCAGGGATCATGTTTCAAATTATTGATACTGGTATTGGTATTGCTGCGGAAAACCAACAAAAAATATTTGAGAAATTTCAACAAGCAGATGGTAGCACTACACGTAATTATGGTGGTACAGGATTAGGCTTAGCTATCTGCCGTAGTATTGTTCAGTTAATGGATAGTGACATTATTGTTTATAGTAAGCCGGGTGAAGGCAGTCGATTTGAATTTACCGTTGAATTTGAATCTATTGATGAACTTTTACACGGAACGGATACAGAACAAAGCCTTGCGGGGCTGTCAATATTACTTGTCGATGACAGTATGCTAAATATGCGTATTACTTCTGCACAATTGAAAAATTTTGGCGCTACATCAATGTCTTGCAATGACCCATGTTTGGCCAAACAAATTGTGCTTGATGCCTTAGATAAAGGAAAGCCATTTGATTTGGTTATTATTGATAAAATCATGCCCAATTTGGATGGTTTTACAGTAGCAAAACAATTACAAGATGAATTTGCTGAATTAACACCTCGCTTAATGCTGATGTCTGCAGAAGCACAGATCGGTGATGATGTGTTAGCTAAACAACTTGGTATTAAAGCTTTTTTAAGTCGTCCTTATAAAGCTGATACATTAAAAAATGTGGTCCTTAAAACCATGCTTAATGAGGACGCAGAACAAACTGAAAAGGTTGTAGATCAAACGGCCGCCAGCGATGTAATGAAAGTGCTCCTAGTTGAAGATACATTTATCAATCAGAAAGTGACTAAGATGATGTTACAAAATCTCGGTATCGCGGTGACGATTGCCGATAATGGCCAAATAGCGGTTGATTTATGTAAAGAGCAAACATTTAATTTAATATTGATGGATTGCCAGATGCCTGTCCTTGATGGTTTTGAGGCAACCAAGATTATTCGAGAAAGAGAAACCCTTGATCAGCACACACCTATCGTGGCGTTAACCGCGAATGTATTACAAACAGAAAAAGATAAATGTTTTATTGCTGGAATGGATGATTTCATAGCGAAACCAGTGAGTAAGCAAGTATTAACGTTAATGTTACAAAAACATTTGTCGCCTTGGTTAGCAAGTGCGCCGCGGAGACAACTCGCTACTAACATAGATAAAGTATAATAATTGGTTTTTGGTGTGAACTGATATTCTAAAATAAAGAAAGGCGAACAAATACATTTGTTTGCCTTTTTATTTTATTCGTTTTAATCGATGTGCTGCGGTGGGAATAATTAGCGATGTAAGTCCGGCTAACTCTAGTGTTTTTCTCTAAAATATATTACTTCTTTATTTATTATTGTTAAGATCATTATTCAATAACCTACTGCTATGCACTTGATAGTGACCCATTTTCAGGCATGGGGAAATGTGATGCATTACATTATTTATCAAAATATTATGTGTTAAATTAATTACCTTACCTCGACAGTATTTAGTAGCTAAGGAAAGCATAATGCGAGAAGGTCATATCATGGAACGATCACTCCTATCATTGTGTCATATTGGCATACCATCAGTCGTATTTTTAACGTTTTTACTTTCTTTACTCTCCCAAGCCGCTCAGGCAAGTCAGCTTAGAGTCAGCCTCTCGACTTTAGATTCTGGCATGGTGGTCGAACACATTCAATCAGGATTACAATCGGAGTTAACTCGACAAGGTTATGTCGTAGGTACGAATCTCACTTGGCTGGATGAAAATCAGGCGCAATTATCAGATGTTAATATGACTATTTCTATATCACAAAACACGCCTTTTATTATCTTGGTTAGCCAGCAAGGTCTATCAACCGATATTTACCTTGATAAGAGTAGTATTGATGAGAATAATAATCACAATGAATTAATAGATCATTATGACGTTAACGTTATTAAAAAATTACTGCCTGGTATTAATGCCTTAGGCGTAATAATTGATAAGAACTCGATTGATAACTTTAATGTAGAGCAATTTTTAACACAGCAAAAACAAAAAGGTGTACAGGTTATTTATTATTACATTGATGGTAGTACAGAGCTTAGATCTTCGGCTAGAGTACTCGTACCACAAGTCGATGCGATATATTTACCACATCATATTACTGATATGCCTGACTTAAACTACGTTGTAACAGTGGCAGAGCGGAATGACGTTGCATTGATAGGTGAGGACCACCGTAGTATCGATAAAGGTATTTTTGCTGTCTACAACATCGACTATGTGCAAATAGGCAAGGACGCCGCTGATTTATTAGTTCGCTTAGCTGAAGGTAAGAAAGGCTTACACACCGATAATTATCTTGTTCAACCTGTACTTTCCATTAATTTGGATGCAGCTGCAAGAATGGGGATTGAGTTATCTGGTGAAGTCATTGATAAAGCTAAGTATATTGTTGAGTAGTTGAAGTGTTGATTGACTTAAATAGCGGTATTATTAACTTTTTTAAACTATATTTAGGTCTATTTTCGTAATTATATTCAATTTTTTTTTAATTAATTCACGTTTCTGCTTGAAGCCTCTCATTTTGTCCCCATATTTATTTTCAATCGCAGAGATAACCTTGCAAGACGCGGGTTATCAGTGATGGAAAAAGTATTTTAATAGACTTGAAATAGCTTTTCACTGTCACCATTTATTCTGTATCAAATTTGTAAATGAAAGTATTTATTGGAGAATTACGATTATGGGTAAAATCATTGGTATCGATTTAGGTACAACTAACTCTTGTGTATCAATCTTAGATGGCGACACTGCTCGCGTAATCGAGAATGCTGAAGGTGATCGTACTACTCCGTCAATCATCGCATACACTGCAGATGGTGAAACTTTAGTTGGTCAGCCTGCAAAACGTCAAGCTGTAACAAATCCTGAAAACACGCTGTTTGCAATCAAGCGTATGATCGGTCGTCGCTTTGAAGATGAAGAAATTCAACGTGACATCAAAATTATGCCTTACAAAATTGTTAAAGCTGACAATGGTGATGCATGGGTAGAAGCGAAAGGCCAAAAAATGGCTCCGCCACAAATCTCTGCTGAAGTTTTGAAAAAGATGAAGAAAACAGCTGAAGACTACTTAGGTGAAGCAGTTACTGAAGCTGTTATTACAGTTCCAGCTTACTTCAATGATTCACAACGCCAAGCAACGAAAGATGCTGGCCGTATTGCTGGTCTTGATGTTAAGCGTATCATCAACGAACCAACTGCTGCTGCATTTGCTTACGGTGTAAACACGGCTAAAGGCGATAGCGTTGTTGCTGTATATGACCTTGGTGGTGGTACATTCGATATCTCTATTATCGAAATCGATGAAGTTGATGGCGAAAAAACATTTGAAGTATTAGCGACTAACGGTGATACGCACTTAGGTGGTGAAGATTTCGATACACGTCTAATCAACTACCTAGTAGCAGAATTCAAAAAAGAACAAAACTTTGACCTAACAAACGATCCGCTAGCAATGCAACGTCTAAAAGAAGCTGCAGAAAAAGCGAAGATCGAACTGTCTTCAGCATCACAAACTGATGTAAACCTACCTTACATCACTGCTGATGCGTCAGGTCCTAAGCACCTTAACATCAAAGTTACTCGTGCTAAATTAGAGTCACTAGTAGAAGATCTAGTTAAAGCAACAATGGAACCACTACGTATTGCATTACAAGATGCAGACCTAGCTGTTGGCGACATTAACGACATCATCCTAGTTGGTGGCCAAACGCGTATGCCTATGGTTCAAGCCGCTGTTACTGAATTCTTCGGTAAAGAAGCACGTAAAGACGTTAACCCTGATGAAGCAGTTGCAATGGGCGCAGCGATTCAAGGTGCAGTACTTTCTGGCGACAAAACAGACGTACTTCTTCTAGATGTTACACCTCTATCTCTAGGTATTGAGACTATGGGTGGTGTTATGACTAAGCTTATCGAGAAAAACACAACTATCCCGACTAAAGCGTCACAAACATTCTCAACAGCTGAAGATAACCAAGCTGCTGTAACCGTTCACGCAATTCAAGGTGAGCGTAAACGTGCTGCTGACAACAAATCACTAGGTCAATTCAACCTAGAAGGTATCCGTCCTGCACAACGTGGTATTCCACAAATCGAAGTTGCTTTCGATATTGATGCTGATGGTATCTTACACGTATCTGCTACAGATAAAGATACTGGTAAAGAGCAAAAAATCACAATCCAAGCGTCTTCTGGTCTTTCTGATGAAGAAGTTGAAGCAATGGTACGTGATGCTGAAGCAAACTCTGCTGAAGATGCTAAATTCGAAGAGCTAGTACAAGCACGTAACCAAGCTGATGCAATGGTTCACGGTACACGTAAGCAAATCGAAGAAGCTGGCGAAGCACTACCTGCTGACGAAAAAGAAAAAATCGAAGCGGCTATTGTTGAACTAGAAGCTGCAATTAAAGGCGAAGACAAAGAAGCGATTGAAGCGAAAACTCAAGCGTTGATGGAAGCCGCTCAAAAATTGATGGAAATTGCTCAACAGCAAGCTCAAGCACAACAAGCTGGCGCTGAAGCTGGTGCAGAACAACCGCAAGAGAAAGACGTTGCTGGTGATGTTGTTGATGCTGAGTTCGAAGAAGTGAAAGACGACAAAAAATAATAACGCCTGAGTTATTAGTTTTTAAATAGCAAAGGCGTTGGTGCTTCACCAACGCCTTTCGTGTATCTACATTATTTCAATTTAAGCTGATTATTATGTCAAAACGCGATTATTACGAAGTGCTAGGCGTATCACGCGACGCTAGCGAAAAAGATGTTAAAAAGGCCTATAAACGCCTTGCAATGAAATTTCACCCTGACAGAACGAAGGGTGATAAAGCGATGGAAGAGCAATTTAAAGAAGTTAAAGAAGCTTATGAAGTGCTAAATGATGCACAGAAAAAAGCGGCTTATGACCAATATGGACATGCAGGTGTAAATCAACAAGGCGGACACGGTGGTCAAGGTGACTTCGGTGATATCTTTGGTGATGTGTTTGGTGACATCTTCGGTGGTGGTGGTCGTGGCCGTCAGCAACGCGCTGCACGTGGTAGTGATCTACGTTATAACATGGAACTTACGCTTGAAGAAGCGGTTCGTGGCGTAAGCAAAACGATTCGTATCCCAAGCCAATGTCACTGTGAAGTGTGTAATGGTTCAGGTGCTAAGTCAGGCTGTAAAGCAACAACTTGTGGTACTTGTCATGGTCAAGGCCAAGTACAAATGCGTCAAGGTTTCTTTGCAGTAAATCAAGCTTGTCCAACCTGTCATGGTAAAGGCAAAATCATTAAAGATCCTTGCCGTAAATGTCATGGTGAAGGCCGCTACGAACGTAGCAAAGATCTAAAAGTAACAATTCCTGCAGGTGTTGATACTGGCGATCGTATTCGTTTAACTGGTGAAGGCGAAGCGGGCGATATGGGGGCACCATCTGGTGATCTGTATGTGCAGGTAAGTGTTCGTCAACACGCAATCTTTGAGCGTGATGGCAGCAACCTTTATTGTGAAGTACCAATTAGCTTTACACATGCTGGTATCGGTGGCGAAATCGAAGTACCGACTTTAGATGGTCGCGTTAAATTAAAAGTACCAGCAGAAACGCAGACTGGTCGCATGTTCCGTTTACGCGGTAAAGGCGTGAAATCAGTACGTGGTGGCGCAACAGGTGATTTACTGTGTAAAGTAATACTTGAAACGCCTGTTAAGTTAAACACTGAACAAAAAGATTTACTACAACAGTTTGAAGCATCGCTAAATAATGCGTCAGCAAAGAAACACAAGCCTAAATCAGAAGGTTTTTTTGATGGTGTTAAAAGCTTCTTTGATGATTTAACTAAATAACTAAATCATCTTATAGATTTCGTTATGCTAAAGCCGCAGTTTTTACTGCGGCTTATTTTTATCAATCATTATTACTTTTTTAGTTTCTACTTAATCGCTCTTGATGGGAGTCGTATTACGTAAAAAAGCTTGGGTGAGTTGCTGATATAGCATGTCTATACTTGGGCGCTCTTGAATATGTTCAAACAAACAAGTGTGCGCACTCGCCTTCACTAATGGTGCCTTACCTAGCATTTCATAACAAAGATTGACTGGTTTAATTAATTCATCGAGTAGTACATCAATTAATATAAATGCTTGCGCCAGTACGATCTTACGACCGCCTTTTTTTAGTATCACGCGTTGTGCAGTACCAACGATCTTTCGACCATTAATATTTAAATTGTAATCACCGTCGCAATAAGAGAAGGGAGTTTCAGCCGCTTCACTTTCTAACCCATATTGGGAAAAAAAGTCATTGAGTACCGTACACAAATTTATATAAGCAGCAGCTGTAGAATAAGGTGTTTTTTCTGGCCAAATATAGATGTGAGATAAGTTGATGATACCGGGTGATTGAGGAACTGGCGCGCCCCCAGTTTGTCTCGATAATACCTGCCAAGATTGTTCTGCAAGCGCTTGTTTTAGCATATCCGATTCAGGCCATTTATTCCCTGCCGGTAATACCAATGTTGGTGTCTTCGCTTGCCATAACATTAAGCATTGGTTTAATTCATCCTGTTTTATCTGGGATATGAATTGTGCTTCTTTAGCGAAAGCATTATCTATATCGATACTGTTAAAACGGATGGACTTATTTTTAGGTGGCGGCATTTTTAAATCTATTGTTTGGACTGTTATTACTACTTTAAGCTTTATCTCTTGTAACTACAAACCCTTAAGTTGGTGCGGTATAGACTAACTGAATGTGGTTTCATCTTGTTCTTCAGTATTTCTGGTTACAGGATATATAATAAATTGTTGACGTGTGATTGATTATATAAATATAACGCTGCCTATTCGTATGAAATTGATTACACTTTCATTATTAGTAGAAGTGCAATGATTTAGCTGTTGTTTAATGGTTATGGAGGTTAAATGTATTACGGTTTTGATATTGGCGGTACTAAGATAGAATTTTCGGTATATAACACAGCACTAGAATGTGTTTTTAATGAGCGGATCCCCGCACCTACCGAAGATTATGAAGAATTATTAGATGCACTCGATACTTTTATTTTTAAAGCAGATAAAAAATTTGGTTGCAAAGGACTTGTCGGGATTGGTTACCCAGGTGTCATGGACGCTGAAACGAATGCATTAGTGTGCTCAAATTTACCCAGCTTACATGGACACAATTTACAGTCAGATTTACAAAAACGGATTAACCGTGATGTAAAAGTTCAGAATGACGCTAATTGCTTCGCGCTGTCGGAATGTTATAAAGGTGCAGCTGAAAATGCTGAAATCGCGATTGCGGTGACGCTCGGTACAGGCTTAGGTGGTGCGATCTGCATTAATAAAACTATTTTATCAGGGCACAATTTTGGCGCTGGTGAATTTGGTCATATGGCGATCCCTGGTACTATGCTGCAGTGTTACCCTGACCTACCTGTTACGCACTGTGGTTGTGGTGGTCATTCTTGTTTGGAAACCTATTGTTCAGGCACTGGCCTTGCTGCGTTATATAAGCATTACAAAATACATATGAATGGCTCGTGTAGTGAAGAACAGGCGTTAAAAGGACCCGATATTATTACTGCTTATGAAGCTAATGAAATGGTCGCCGTTAAAACTGTGACTGTATTTTTAGATATTTTAGCCGCGGCGCTAGGGAGTCTGATTATGGCTCTCGATCCTAATGTTATTGTGTTTGGTGGCGGGTTAGCACGATTTGAAGCTTTATATTCAATATTACCTGAAAAAATGGATGCTTACGTGTTTAGTAATATGAAGTTACCCGCTTTAAAACAGGCTGAATTTGGTGGCGAAGGTGGCGTGCGTGGCGCGGCGCTGTTGAACTATAAATAAGCCTTTTGGCGTTTATTAAATACTGAATATTGTTTAAGGGACGAAATTTTTATTTATTCCCTTGTTTTTAAATAAATCGCCCATATCTAATTATTTAAGCAACACAGTCACTGTGTTTATCATTAAGAATTATGGAAGTTTAATTATGTCTGAATTTGCAACAAGTGAACAAAAAGGTAGTTACGGTATTGGTCTACAAATGGGTCAACAACTTGCAGCTAACCCATTCGAAGGTCTAGATATTTCAGCTGTTCAAGCTGGTCTTGCTGATGCGTTCGCTGGTTTAGAAAGCAAAGTGAGCAATGAAGAGCTAAATGATGCTTTTAAACTAATCCATGAGAAATTAGAAGCTGAAAAAGCTGAAAAATCTAAAATTTTTGCTGCTGAAGGTGAAAAATTCTTAGCTGAAAATTCAGAACGTGAAGAAGTAACTGTAACTGAATCTGGTCTACAGTACGAAGTTATCGCACGTGGCGACATTGAGCAAAAACCAACTGCAGAATCTACAGTACGTGTTCACTACCATGGCATGTTAACAGACGGTTCTGTATTTGATAGCTCTGTTGAACGTGGTCAACCTGCTGAGTTCCCAGTTGGTGGCGTAATCGCTGGTTGGACTGAAGCACTACAACTAATGAATGTTGGTGATAAATTTAAACTATCTATCCCACACAACCTTGCTTATGGCGAACAGGGCGCAGGCGCTGCAATCGGTCCATTCCAAGCACTAGTATTTGAAGTAGAACTATTAGACATCATCTAATCAGTCCTATTACAGACTAGCTAAACGCCTTGTTCATAGCGATATGAGTAAGGCGTTTTTTTATGTCTAAAATATGTATTCTGTTAATTCGTTCGTGCTACATCATCACGAATTTTGCTATTTATATAGTAGTGAAACCTAAAATTATCACTACCTATAAAGGTATAAATTTATTGTGTGGCTGATATAGTTGCTGCTGAGCCATAATTATTTAGGTAAGATGTTTTTTGATTTATATCAATTAATGGATAATGAGTAATGGCAACATATAACGATTTTAACTGGAAATACGCATTAGTATTTTTAATTGTATTCTTAACAATACCTACGATGCACTTATGGGCTGGCCTATTTGGTATCTTCGGTTGATTGCTAATATTCAGTATAAAAAAACCCGCATTCTAGCACTTAGAATAGCGGGTTTTTTTATGCCTAAATTATGCTTAAGAAAGCGCAGTCGACTCTGTTGATGTGTTTCTATGAGTGTTATCATCAAAGTACTTTAACTATTTGATTAATGATAAACACAGGGAGAAGTCTAGATGGGACAAGCAGTAAGAGTCGCGGTTATGGGTTGTAATGGTCGTATGGGCCGCACGATTTTAGAAGCTATTCAAGATAGTGATGGCGCAGCTGTTGTTGGTGCTGCAATCGAACGTCCTGAGTGCAACTTCTTAGGTGCTGATGTTGGTGAGTTAGCTGGTCTCGGTTCACTCGGTGTTAAAGTCGTGAGTAGCCTTGCTGATGTGGTGAATGATTTTGATGTGATTGTCGACTTTACGACGACGGAAGCTACATTGAATCATCTTGAGTTTGCTGTTGCTAACAATAAGAAAATAGTCATTGGTACAACAGGCTTTAGTGATGAACAAAAACAACAAATACATGATGCTGGTAATACGATAGGTGTGGTATTTGCGCCAAACATGAGTGTCGGTGTTAATGTAATGTTTAAACTGTTAGAAATGGCGGCTAAAGTCATGGGCGACTACACTGACATTGAGATCATTGAAGGTCATCACCGTTATAAAGTTGATGCTCCGTCTGGTACAGCATTAGGCATGGGTGAGGTGATCGCTGATACATTAGGTCGCGACTTGAAAAAAGTAGCTGTGTATGGTCGCGAAGGTAATACCGGTGAGCGAGAGCGAGAAACCATTGGTTTTTCTACTATTCGTGCGGGTGATTTAGTGGGTGAGCATACAGCAATGTTTGCTGATATCGGTGAACGTATTGAAATTACACATAAAGCATCAAGCCGTATGACATTTGCAAAAGGTGCGATACGTGCATCTGCTTGGGTATTTTCCCAAGAGAAAGGCTTGTATACAATGCAAGATGTCCTTGATCTTAAATCTTAAATTTAAAACATAAAATAAAACAGTTGCGTAACATTTATTTTATCTGTATTATGCGCGGAATTTGCCAAAATTTAGTAATTCAGAGGTTGTTTTTTAAATCTCGAATTACTATGCTGTGTGACAGCCTGGGGTAAATAGTTGATTTATTTTATTATTTTTCTATCTATTTTTTGGAGGTTGTCTTGAGTAATATCGCCTTGTTGGTGTTGGAAGACGGAACAGTTTTCCGTGGTGTGTCTATCGGTGCAGAAGGTCATTCGGTAGGTGAAGTGGTTTTTAATACTTCAATGACTGGTTATCAAGAAATATTAACCGATCCTTCCTATTCTCGCCAAATCGTTACTCTCACTTACCCACATATCGGAAACACCGGTACAAATGATGAAGATGCCGAATCTTCAGATGTTCATGCTTGTGGACTAATCATTCGAGATCTTCCGCTAATCACTTCTAATTTTCGTAATCAACAATCACTCACTGACTATTTAAAAGAACGTAATGTTGTTGGTATTGCTGATATTGATACTCGTAAACTTACACGTATTTTACGTGAAAAAGGTGCGCAAGCGGGTTGTATTATCGCAGGTGAAAATCTAGATGAAACACACGCATTAGAACTTGCTAAAGCTTTCCCTGGCTTAAAAGGCATGGATTTAGCGAAAGAAGTGACCGTTAAAGAATCATACGAATGGAACCAAGGTAGCTGGACATTAACAGGCGGTTTACCTGCTGATGCTACAGACTCTCGTTTCCACGTAGTTGCTTATGATTATGGTGTTAAGCGTAATATCTTACGTATGTTAGTTGATCGCGGTTGCCGTCTAACGGTTGTACCTGCACAAACGCCTGCGAAAGATGTACTCGCGTTAAATCCGGATGGTGTATTCTTATCAAATGGCCCTGGTGATCCAGAACCGTGTGATTATGCAATCACAGCAATTAAAGAAATTTTGACTACAGATATTCCTGTATTTGGTATTTGTTTAGGTCACCAATTACTTGCATTAGCAAGTGGTGCTAAAACATTAAAAATGAAGTTCGGTCATCACGGTGCGAACCACCCTGTAAAAGACATGGAACGAGACGTTGTAATGATTACGGCGCAAAACCATGGTTTCGCAGTAGATCAAACAACGTTACCGGAAAATCTAGTAATGACGCACAAGTCATTATTTGATGACTCTTTACAAGGTATTCATCGTACTGATAAAGCCGCATTTAGCTTCCAAGGTCATCCTGAAGCAAGTCCTGGTCCACACGATGCAGCTCCACTTTTCGATCACTTTATAGAGCTGATGGAAAAGAGTACGGAAAAAAGCAAAGCCTAAGCCTGATACCTAGTAGAGAATTGAACTATGCCAAAACGTAATGATATAAAAAGTATTCTAATCTTGGGCGCAGGTCCTATCGTAATCGGTCAAGCGTGTGAGTTTGACTATTCCGGTGCTCAAGCTTGTAAAGCACTTCGTGAAGAAGGCTACCGAGTTATTCTCGTTAACTCAAACCCTGCAACCATTATGACAGACCCAGAAATGGCAGACGCGACTTACATCGAGCCGATCCATTGGGAAGTTGTGCGTAACATCATTGAAAAAGAACGTCCAGATGCGGTATTACCGACTATGGGTGGTCAAACGGCATTAAACTGTGCGCTTGAATTAGAAAGCAACGGTGTTTTAGCTGAATTCGGTGTTGAACTAATCGGTGCAACAGCGGATGCAATCGACAAAGCGGAAGACCGTAGTCGTTTTGATAAAGCAATGAAAGCGATTGGCCTTGAAACGCCACGTGCAGGTATTGCTCATACAATTGAAGAAGCAAAAGGTGTACTGGCTGAGGTTGGTTTCCCATGTATTATTCGTCCATCATTCACTATGGGTGGTACGGGTGGCGGTATCGCTTATAACATGGAAGAGTTTATTGACATTTGTACGTTAGGTTTAGACCTTTCTCCAACAACTGAATTATTGATCGATGAATCACTCATTGGTTGGAAGGAATACGAAACTGAAGTTGTACGTGATAAAAATGACAACTGTATCATCGTATGTACAATTGAAAACTTTGACCCAATGGGCATTCATACTGGTGACTCAATTACGGTTGCACCAGCACAAACACTCACGGATAAAGAATACCAAATTATGCGTAATGCATCGATGGCTGTTCTACGTGAAATTGGTGTTGAAACGGGTGGTTCAAATGTGCAGTTTGGTATTAATCCTGAAGATGGCCGTATGGTTATCATCGAGATGAACCCACGTGTATCTCGTTCATCAGCACTTGCATCAAAAGCAACAGGTTTCCCAATTGCTAAAATTGCTGCAAAGCTAGCGGTAGGTTACACACTAGACGAATTATCAAATGATATTACAGGCGGCGCTACGCCAGCATCATTTGAACCAACACTGGATTACGTTGTTACTAAGCTACCACGCTTTAACTTCGAAAAATTTGCTGGTGCTAACGATCGTTTAACCACACAGATGAAATCTGTGGGTGAAGTCATGGCGATTGGTCGTAACTTCCAAGAATCAATGCAAAAAGCATTACGTGGTTTAGAAATCGGCAAGAACGGTTTTGATCCAGAAGTGAACTTAAATGATGAGTCTTCAGCTGCTAAAATCCGTCAAGAGCTAACAGAAGCGGGCGCTGAACGTATCTTCTACATTGCTGATGCTTTCCGTAGCGGTATGTCTCGCGATGAAATCTATGCAATCACGCGTGTTGATCATTGGTTCCTAGTGCAAATTGAAGACATCGTTAATGTTGAAGCAAACGTAAGTAAAGTAGGTCTAGCTGGTCTTGACGAAACGTTATTACGTCAACTTAAGCGTAAAGGTTTCTCTGATTTACGTCTGTCTAAACTTGCTGGTGTAAGTGAAAACGAAGTACGTAAATTACGTCACCGTTTAGAGATCTTACCGGTTTACAAACGTGTTGATACCTGTGCAGCTGAATTCTCAAGTGATACAGCTTACATGTACTCAACGTACGATGAAGAATGTGAAGCCAAGCCAACTGATAACGATAAAATCATGATCATTGGTGGCGGTCCTAACCGTATTGGTCAAGGTATTGAATTCGATTACTGTTGTGTACACGCGGCATTAGCAATGCGTGAAGATGGTTACGAAACTATCATGGTTAACTGTAACCCTGAAACGGTTTCAACTGATTACGATACATCAGATCGCCTATACTTCGAACCAATTACATTAGAAGATGTATTAGAAATCGTACGCGTTGAAAAGCCGAAAGGCGTGATTGTTCAGTACGGTGGTCAGACACCTCTAAAACTAGCGCGTGAATTAGAAGCGGCTGGTGTACCAATCATAGGTACATCACCTGATGCGATTGACCGTTCAGAAGATCGCGAACGTTTCCAACAAGCTGTTGACCGTTTAGGTTTATTACAGCCTGATAATGCGACGGTAACAACGACTGAACAAGCGGTTATTTCAGCTAAATCTATCGGTTATCCACTCGTAGTTCGTCCTTCGTATGTACTTGGTGGCCGTGCGATGGAAATCGTATATGACGAAGTTGATTTACGTCGTTACTTCAAAGAAGCGGTAAGTGTTTCTAATGAATCACCAGTATTACTAGACCGTTTCCTAGATAATGCAATCGAACTTGACGTTGATGCTATCTGTGATGGTAAAGATGTTGTTATTGGCGGCATTATGGAGCACATCGAACAAGCCGGTGTTCACTCAGGTGATTCAGGTTGTTCATTACCTCCTTATTCATTAAGCCCTGAAATTCTTGATGTTATGCGTGGCCAAGTGCGTGCATTAGCATTAGAGTTAGGTGTTATTGGTCTGATGAATACACAGTTCGCTGTGAAAGATAATGAAGTTTACCTTATTGAAGTTAACCCACGTGCCGCACGTACTGTTCCTTTTGTTTCAAAAGCAACGGGTGTTCAACTTGCAAAAGTTGCTGCGCGTGTAATGGCTGGCCAAACTTTAGCTGAACTTGGTTTCACTGAAGAAGTTATCCCACCATATTACTCTGTTAAAGAAGTAGTATTACCATTTGCTAAGTTCCCAGGTTCAGATCCGTTACTCGGCCCTGAAATGCGTTCTACTGGTGAAGTTATGGGGGTGGGTGATACATTCGCTGAAGCTTACGCTAAAGCACAGCTTGGTGCTTCTGCAGAAGTTGCTAAAACTGGTCGTGCGCTTATCTCTGTTCGTAACGGTGATAAAGCCCGCGCAGCTGACCTAGCTAAGCAATTAATTGCACTTGGTTTTGAAATAGATGCGACTCACGGTACTGCTGTTGCGTTGGGTGAAGAAGGTATTAATCTTCGTCTAGTAAACAAGGTACACGAAGGCCGTCCACATATTCTTGACCGTATCAAAAATGGCGAGTACAGCTACATCATTAATACGACTGAAGGTCGTGTTGCGATTGAAGATTCTCGTCAACTACGTGCAGCAGCTTTACGTTATAAAGTTAACTACACAACAACAATGAATGCTGCATTTGCAACGTGCCAAGCGCACTCTGCTGATGACCGCGGTACCGTTCGCTCAGTACAAGAGCTACATAAGCGTATCAAATAAGTAAGTATTTATCGTTAATAAAAAACCTCGCAACTTCAGTTATAACGAAGTGCGAGGTTTTTTTATATCTGCATTTTTTATATTCAAAAATAGCTAACAATTAATAATCGTTATTACAGTTCAAACTCCAACTCAATGAATGTACAACCCTTAGTACAGCTCACGCCAGTCTTAGATTCGTCATGTTTATTTTTTGGTGGTAACAGCTTTAATGCTTGCTGACAAACTGGACATAAAACAGTTTTTCCAAGGCATACTTTTTTGATGGTATTACGTTGTTCGTGGAATGACTTTGAACTGCTTTTGTTAATCGCTGAAAAATCTATTTTTGACATAATAACTCTTTAGTTGTGCGTGTTTTCTGTTTGTTGTGAACGGTATGATTACACCTGTTGTTTACTTGTTTATATCACTTAGTTAAATCAAAGCGAGCAAGTCGTTACTGTGGGTATATTCAATAATTGTTGAACATTTTACCTGTTTATTGGCAAAAATGTATCAGTGATTGCATTTTATTCTAAGGTTAGTGTTATCAAGCTATGGGGTAAATTAATCTAAAGATGACGACACAATGTAAATTCAAGTTACAAGGACTAACCTTAATCGAGTTACTTTTAGCTCTGGCAATACTGACTATATTGATGGCGAGTAGTGCGCCTTCATATAGTGCATTAGTGAATAAAAATAAAATATGCCATCTCACAAGACAATTAGTCGAAGCCTTAAATGTCACTAGACAATTATCGATAGTACGGGGGCTGCCACATAATTTTCATGTGCAGGTAAACAACTCACTTATTACTACCGTTGAATTATGTTGGGTTATCAGTCAATTAGAAAACTGTGGTTGCTTTACATCGAACTCTTTATGTCAGACTAAATATAGTCAGGTTAGTACCGCAATAAGTGATATTGAGCTATCCACTAATCGACCCCATTTATCTTTTTCACCATTATTTGGCATGACTAATGGTGCGACCTACCAACTTTCATTAGGTCGTTTTTCTACTAAGATAATTGTAAGTACTCAGGGACGGATTCGAGTTTGCATGGATCGTGGAGAGAGTGCTATTTATGCATCTTGTTAAATCATTATTTCCTTTCCCCGTTCATGGTGCTGGATTTGTGCTGTTCGAGACAATGATTTCGATTGTATTAGTCGGCGTTATCTCAGTTGGGTTTTATAGTGTATTCACTACGCATGAAGTGCAAAAGAACCGGGCTGAACAATATTATCTTGCGCAGCAGGAAGCTAAAAATGTATTGATTATTATGCAGCGAGAGCTAAATCGAGCTGGTTATAATCTCGATAGTGAAGAAGCGAACCCTTTTATTTATAGTAACGACCAAATTTATAGCTTAAATCTCCGAAAAGACTGCATTTTGTACCGGTATGACCGAAATGAAGATGGCGTTTTTAGTGGTGAGAACTTTGGATTTAGGTTACATAATGGTGGCATACAGCTGCGTAAAGGCAGTGAGGTTAGCTGTGAGGGAGGCTTAGGTTGGGAGATGATTTCTGATACTGCTAGCATCGAGGTGAGCTCATTGCAATTTACAATTGTCCAGCAGTATACATCACCGCAAAGAGTGAAAAGCTATGTCATTATCGCATTAAATATACGTCATCGTCATTTAATGGATATGGAGCTTAGTTTTTTCCGAAATAGCAGTGCGAGGGCTTTGCTATAGTGCGTGCTAAACAATCTTCATATGTAGCTGTTCATGGTTTTGCTTTACTATCGATGACGCTAATTATCGTCTTTATTATGATCAGTGGTAGTCTATCGTTCGCCCACATCCAGCAACAGCGAATTCAGCGTAATCAGCTCCATCTTAATTATTTAAAAACGAGAATCATAGCGGTAAATAAGTTAGATTTATTTTATATCGTGCTCTACGAGTCTCCTGAATTACTTGCTTTGGCATCTCCATGTACAAACTTAGCATTAAATAGTCGTTCGGCTGTTACTCCTAATGACATGATGCGTGAGTTTATGCTATCAGAGCTGTTTTATATATGCGCTGAACAAGAAGGTGTTTTCAATGTGTTACTTGAGATTCCATTCAATAATATTGAGCGTTTGGTGGTGCAGCGTAAACTGACTACGACATCAACGCCTTGGATTTGGCAACCACATTCCTTATTTGGATTTTAAATGCGGATTAGGCGATACGTAGTACAGCAAGGGGGATGTTTACTAGAAGTGATGATCTGTTTATTTATACTAACACTTCCAATATTCGGTATGACAGCGCTAAAATTAACTCAGGCTAAAATTGTATTGCAGCAATCACAATATACAGCTGCATGGGCGTTAATGGAGTTCAAGTTGAATGAACTCCATTATTTAACCGATTCAATTGCTGAATTTAATACTTTAGGTTCCAATATAGGTGGTAATTTAGCAGCTGGTAGCATTTATTATGATCAATATAAATTTAATTTAACGTGGCAAGTAAGCGTTATAACAACTAAAACTACATTAAGCCTACTAAAAGAGGTTGTCGTTAAAGTTAATTGGATTGATAAAGCGAATACGCCCTATACCATTAGTAGTATGACGATACTAGATAAAGGCATGATTGTGAGATAAAATAAAAGCAATGCAAGTGTTGTGAACTATAGTTTACGTTAAATTCAATATTTATTGTCATTCTGTGATGGATTACCAATGTTTTATATTATCTTTTTCATTTAATTTGATATTATCCTGCCTTTATTGGTGTTTATGGATATTTAGGACGTGATATGGGTAGTAAAGTAGCAGGGCTTTTTCAACTGAGTTTGGTTAAGCAGATCATAATTAGTATTATTGCGGGTATCGCGTTAGCGTATGCAGCCCCTGAGATTGCTATAGAAGCAAGTTTATTTGGCGGATTATTTGTTAGTGCGCTAAAAGCGATCGCACCTTTATTAGTATTTGTATTAGTTATCTCCGCGATAGCCAATCAAGAAGCGAATACCAATGCTAATATGCGTCCTGTTGTTATCTTGTATCTACTAGGCACCTTTGCTGCTGCGCTTGTCGCAGTTAGTTTAAGTTTCTTATTCCCTGTACAGTTAACCTTAATGACTGAAGGTGCAACGAATGCGGCACCAAGTAATATCACTGAGGTATTACGTAACCTGATTTATAAAGTGGTTGATAATCCAATTAATGCGATTGTTACTAGCAACTTTATCGGGGTGTTAACCTGGGGTATTGGTTTTGGTGTTGCCTTGAAGCACGCATCATCGACGACCAAACAAGTGATTAGTGACATTGCTGGTGGTGTGTCGAAGATCGTGCATGTGGTGATCCGATTTGCTCCGCTAGGTATTTTTGGTCTAGTGGCATCAACATTTGCGACCGTTGGTTTTTCAGCAATGGCAAGTTATACCCACTTACTAGCGGTATTACTGGGTTCAATGGTCATTGTTGCATTAGTGATTAATCCGGCTATTTTATTTTTCATGTCACGTCAAAATCCATATCCGCTTATTTTCCAGTGTTTACGCGAAAGTGGTATTACTGCGTTCTTCACGCGTTCATCTGCAGCGAACATTCCGGTAAATATGGAGTTATGTAAAAAATTAAACTTACATAAAGATACTTACTCAGTTTCTATCCCGCTTGGTGCAACTATTAACATGGGCGGCGCGGCGATTACTATTACGGTACTTACTTTGGCGGCTGTTAATACCTTAGGTATTGCGGTTGATTTACCAACGGCCTTACTGTTAAGTGTTATTGCGGCTATTTCTGCATGTGGTGCTTCTGGTGTTGCTGGTGGTTCATTATTGCTGATCCCATTAGCTTGTAGCTTATTCGGTATCGAGAATGATATTGCTATGCAAGTCGTTGCAACAGGCTTCATTATCGGTGTATTGCAAGACTCGGCTGAAACTGCGTTAAACAGTTCAACTGATGTGGTATTTACTGCTGCAGTGAGCCACGCTCATGAAAGAAAAACAGACGTATAAAATATATTACTAATCTGATTCGCGTTGTGCGAACAACAGTATATCAATGATAATAAAGCAGCCAGTTAATGATAACTGGCTGCTTTTTTATTGATTAACTTTAACTCTGTATTATTGACGATCTTTAAATACGTAACTATCAGTAACAAAGTTGGAAATTAACCTGACTCTTGTTATGCGAGTGTTATACTCATTGACAATTCTAAAAATCGAAGTATCAATGGATTCAAACATTAATTATCGGTTTAATATTTAAATATAGATTTTTGTATAGATATCGGCGAAAGGAATAGACAAATGTTTGACTTTAGAAGTGATACTGTCACACAGCCAACGGCAAAAATGCGCAGTGCTATGGCCACCGCCGTTGTCGGTGATGATGTTTATGGTGATGATCCTACGGTAAACAAGCTTGAATCAATGGCTGCAGATCGTTATGGATTTGATGCCGCGGTTTTTTGTTCCTCAGGCACACAAGCTAACTTATTAGCAATTATGGCGCACTGCCAGCGTGGTGATGAATATATTTGTGGCCAAAATGCCCATAATTACCGTTGGGAAGGTGGTGGTGCGGCTGTGTTAGGTAGTGTGCAACCACAACCGATAGCCAACGAGGCTGATGGCACCATTTGTCTACAAGCGATCCGTGACAATATTAAACCTGATGATGATCATCACGCCAAAACCAAATTATTATCATTAGAAAATACCATTGGTGGAAAAGTATTACCCCTTGCTTATTTGGCTGAAGCGCAAGCATTGGCATTTGAACATGGATTACGCATTCATCTTGATGGCGCGCGGGTTTTTAATGCGGCCGTTAAACTGAATGTCGATGCGAGTGAGATCACGCAATATTTTGATTCAGCATCGATTTGTTTATCGAAAGGACTTGCAGCACCGGTTGGTTCATTATTACTTGGTTCTGAATCATTAATTCGCAGTGCAAGACGCTGGCGGAAGATGTTGGGTGGAGGTATGCGTCAAGCGGGTATTCTTGCCGCTGCTGGTATTTTAGCCTTAGATGAGCAAGTGGATAAATTAGCTATTGATCATGAAAACACGCAATATTTAGCGCAACAATTATTGGAACTGTCTGAGTTCACTTTTGATTTAGATAGTGTGCAAACCAATATGATCTTTACTCAGTATTCCGGTCAAGATGGTAAAGCATTATCGGCATACTTACGTACTAAAGGCATCATTATTAGTGCGAGTTCTGCGATCCGTTTTGTTGTTCACCAAGATATTACAGTTGAAGCAATCGACTTATTAATTTCAGAAATTAAGTATTTTCATTCAGTGTAAAGCCAAGCCTTATTTCACGTAAATAAGGCAGATATAACATATAATTATTATAATAAAGGTAGTGTCGGAGTTATCATGTCAGATAAAACAACAGCAGTAGAAAATAATCAAAAATTGAAATTAGATAAATCGAGAATACCTACAGGTAGTTTGGTTTTACGTACTTTAGCAATGCCTGCTGATACCAATGCAAATGGTGATATTTTTGGTGGCTGGATCATGTCACAAATGGATATTGCTGGTGGTATTTTAGCGAAAGAGATCGCACAAGGTCGAGTGGCCACTATTTCTGTAGATGGGATGACATTTCATCAACCGGTAGCCGTTGGTGATGTAGTTTGTTGTTATGGTACATGCTCTCGTATTGGTAACTCATCGATGACCATAAAGTTAGAAATTTGGGTTAAACCAGTGATCAATGCGCCGAAATTTAACTATCGTTATATTGTTACAGAAGCTACATTTACCTATGTCGCGATTGATGATAGTGGTAAGTCTCGCCGTATCGAGCGTACTTGTGCTGTCGAATAATTGATATCAAGAATAACACCTGATATATAAGCGGAATATTTTATTGATAAGTATTCCGCTGTTTCCTACCTCATTGCTAAATTAAAGGCATTCGATTCTGCATGATATTTAGAATTGATTCATCGAGTAAATAATCCACTATCTGGTCTGACCTTAGTTGGTGTTATCGTATTTTATTACTACCCTAAGAATGTTACTGTTTTTTTTATTATAATGGCCTTTCTAAAATTGAATTCCAGACTAACCTTATTTCTACTGAATTATTTTGTAATAAAAATTTGTTTCTAGTTAGTTTTATAGTTGTTGCTAGGTATGTTTAATTTGTTAGCGTGGTTTCATGTGGAGAGACTCGCTGGGGAGATAGAAAAATGGAATTATCTAACGAGTCGAATGCACTAGACGTATACATGTATCAAGTAAACCAAAGCAGTAAATTATTAACTAAAGAAGAAGAATATGAAACAGCGGTTGCTTCTCATGAAGGTGATGTAAAAGCCAGACAACGCATGATCCAATCAAATCTACGCTTAGTAATAAATATAGCCAAACGTTACCAACATACTTCACTGCCGTTAGTTGATATTATCCAAGAAGGGAACACTGGGTTGATTCACGCGGTCGAAAAATTTGATGCGACTAAAGGCTTTCGTTTTTCTACTTATGCGGTTTGGTGGATAAAGAATAATATTGAGCGTTTTATTATGAATCAGTCACGGACTATCCGTGTACCAATTCATATTGGTAAAGTATATAAACGCATTTTAAAAACTGCACGTGAACAAGAATTAGACTTGCAATGTAATCATGATGTGATGGCATTGGCAGAATTACTGGAAATGCAACACACACAAGTTACTGAAGTGTTATCCTATTATTTTAATGAAGCAAGTTTAGATAAAACGATCGTGACGGATCGTGATTCAAGTACCGCTTTGGTTGATATGCTAGAAGATTATTCTATTTGCAAACCGAATGATGAACTCGAAGATGCAGATACTTTATGTTATTTGGATGAAGTGTTAGGCCATTTATCTGAACGTGATAGAAAAATCATTGAATTGAGATTCGGATTAGGTGAAGAAGATCCACTGACTCTACATGTTATCGGCGAACGTTTATCTATGTCGAGAGAACGAATTCGCCAAATTATTAATTTCAGCTTACAGA
The DNA here is from genome assembly GCA_000953735.1 of Moritella viscosa. NCBI lineage: Bacteria > Pseudomonadati > Pseudomonadota > Gammaproteobacteria > Alteromonadales > Moritellaceae > Moritella > Moritella viscosa. Next base: position 942,993 of record LN554852.1, read on the forward strand.
AAATTCAGCCTGAGTTACTGCAAAATACAGTACAAAAACAAGATTATCTCAATTAAATAATCGCCTTGGTGCTCACTAATTTTCTGTGTATAAAAAGGAATATATTTTCAGCTATTATCGTTATCTTTAGTTTTTTTCTTGAGATTATGATAGCTTAGCCGAGTATATTCCTTCGTCATTTTAGCCCGTCAGTAGTTATGACTGGTAGCATACTGCACTCTTTCATACATATGAGATATCAATGAGCACAACAAATCGTCCTCTGTATTTACCCTACGCTGGCTCTGCACTATTAGAAACACCTTTATTAAATAAAGGCAGTGGTTTTAGTACAACTGAGCGCCAAAGTTTCAATCTTACGGGCTTAATTCCCCCGATGGTTGAGTCTATTCAAGAACAATCTGAACGTGCTTATAAGCAGTTTTCAGGTTTTGAGAGTGCGATGGATAAACACGTTTATTTACGTAATATCCAAGATACTAATGAAACATTATTTTACCGTTTAGTTGATAATCATCTGGAAGAGATGATGCCAATTATTTATACCCCAACCGTTGGTGCTGCGTGTCAACAGTTCTCAGATATTTACCGCCGTGCTCGTGGTTTATTTATCTCTTACCCTGAACGTGAAAACATCGATGATATTTTACATAATGTAAATAAGCAAAATGTAAAAGTGATCGTAGTAACGGATGGTGAGCGTATTCTTGGTTTAGGTGATCAAGGTATCGGTGGTATGGGTATTCCAATTGGTAAATTGTCACTTTATACCTCGTGTGGTGGTATTAGCCCGGCTAACTGCTTACCTATCGTGTTAGATGTGGGTACTAATAATGAAAATCGTTTACAAGATCCGATGTACATGGGTTGGCGTAAACCGCGTATCGACCAAGATAAGTATAATGAATTTTTAGATCTGTTCATTGATGCTGTAAAACGTCGTTGGCCAAATGTGTTATTGCAATTTGAAGACTTTGCACAACAAAATGCAATGCCATTATTAGAACGTTATAAAGATAAGATCTGTTGTTTCAACGATGATATTCAAGGTACTGCTGCCGTTACATTAGGTAGCCTAATGGCTGCTTGTCGTGCTGCGAAAACCAAATTAAGCGAACAGAAAGTTACCTTCTTAGGTGCGGGTTCTGCAGGTTGTGGTATTGCCGAACAAATCGTTGCGCAAATGAAGTCAGAGGGGCTCTCTGATAGCCAAGCGCGTGCGCGTGTATTCATGGTTGACCGTTTTGGTGTACTCACAGATAAAATGCCAAACCTACTCGATTTCCAACAGAAACTTGTACAGCATCAAGGATTACGTGACGAGTGGGGAATTGACAGTGATGTGATCTCACTACTTGACGTGATGAAACATGCTAAACCATCGATTCTAATTGGTGTATCAGGTCAGCCTGGTCTGTTCACTGAACAAGTCATTAAAACCATGGCCGCTAACACGGAACATCCGATTATATTTCCGTTAAGTAACCCGACATCACGAGTTGAAGCTACACCACAAGATCTGATCCGTTGGACAGAAGGCCGTGCATTAGTGGCAACCGGTAGTCCATTCCCTGCTGTAAGTTACGGTGATGAATTGATCACTATTCCACAATGTAATAATAGCTATATTTTCCCAGGTATTGGTTTAGGTGTACTCGCAGCAGAAGCTACACGTGTAACGAATGCGATGTTAATGGCAGCAAGTCGTGCATTAGCGGATTGCTCGCCGTTAGGTCGTGATGGACAGGGTCCATTATTACCACCTTTAACGGACATTCATGCGGTAAGTAAAGAGATTGCTTTCTGGGTGGCTAAAACAGCACAACTGCAAGGTGTTGCATTGCAAACATCTGATGAAGCGATCCGTAATAATATTGAAAAAAACTTCTGGTTACCAGAATATCGTGAGTATAAGCGTGTTGCTAACTAGTTAATACCCTAAATATGTAATGTATACAGGCGTTATATTCTGACATTAAAAAAACCAGCTACTTTAGCTGGTTTTTTTATTGTATCTATTGGTCATATGTTGCAATAAGTCGTGCTGCGTAACAATGTTGCAAAAAATACTTGTGTATTTACCATATTTATAACTGGGATGAATGGTCATAAAAAACGATCCCTGTACCTATGGTTGTGGGCCACGAGTATGTAGGTGAAGTTGTTGGTATCGGCCAAGAAGTTCGTGGTTTCGCATTAGGTGATCGTGTTTCTGGTGAAGGCCACATTACGTGTGGTCACTGTCGTAACTGCCGTGCAGGGCGCACACATTTATGTCGAAATACAACAGGTGTTGGTGTTAACCGTGAAGGCGCATTTGCTGAATACTTAGTTATTCCTGCATTTAACGCATTCAAGCTACCAGACGATATTTCTGATGATATGGCAGCGATCTTTGACCCGTTTGGTAACGCTGTACACACTGCTTTATCATTTGATGTGGTTGGTGAAGATGTATTAATTACCGGTGCTGGTCCTATCGGTATCATGGCAGCAGTATGTAAGCACGTTGGTACTCGTAATGTTGTGATCTCGGATGTGAATGAATTTCGTTTAGACCTAGCGCAAGATGGGTGTTACTCGCGCTGTAAACGTAGCAACAGAATCGCTAAAAGATGTGATGGATGATCTTAAAATGACTGAAGGCTTCGATGTTGGCCTTGAAAGGATAAGTCTGATTATGTCAGGTTTACCCTTTTTTATGCGCTGCATTTTTATTTTTATCTTTATACTACTTTATCGTTACATTATGAAAGTGTTATAGTATAACAAGTTGTTTCTTTTATAGTGAATAGTAATTACAAATGATGATCCTTCCCTCTTCATTAGAGTCTTCTTTTTTCCAGTCCTTTTGGCGTTACATCTTGGTGTACCTGATGGTAGCTGGTTTATTATTTACGCTTTGGCATCATCATTCATCATCATGGGCCTCGGCAGAGCATTACTATATAGAACAGTTCGCTAAATGTGTTTTTACCGACCCATCAACTGAAACCGAAACCATATTTAAGGATGTCACGATTTACCATGCTAACCGTCTTTCGTTATTAATTAACGATTCCGATATTTCTATTAGTTATCAGGATGACTCTGAGGTGGACTGTGAATAAATTAGCGCATTAATTCTTATGCCATATGCATATTATGACGAGCATTGGAAACATGATGCGATTGATGCTGTGCAATGTATGGTATTATCTTTATAAATTACACGCATTGTAGATAGTCATGACTGAAGAAATTACCAAAGCTATTACTGAAGAAAGTGGCCCTTTATCCGATTTAAATCCTAATTTAGCCCTTACTCTTGAACAGCGTCAAACTGATGAGCGCTGGATGCAACACGCAATTATGTTAGCAGGTAAGGCTGAAGCTATTGATGAAGTCCCTGTGGGCGCCGTCATTGTACTCGATGATAAGATCATTGGGGAAGGTTGGAATCAATCGATTAATTTACATGATGCGACGGCCCATGCCGAAATGATGGCATTACGTGAAGCGGGTAAAATAGTCGAAAATTACCGACTCATTGATGCCACTCTGTATGTCACGTTAGAACCATGTTCTATGTGTGCTGGTGCGATGGTGCATAGTCGAGTGAAGCGTTTAGTGTATGGTGCGGTAGATTTGAAAACGGGTGCGGCAGGGTCGGTATTTAATCTAGTTGAACATCCAAAACTGAATCATCAGATTGAAGTTCGTTCAGGGGTTTTTGCGAGTGAGACTGGCGCATTATTGAGTGAATTTTTTAAACGTCGCCGGAAAGAGAAAAAAGCCCTGAAGTTATTGCAGAAAGGTTAATCCAGTACAATTGGCTGACCGTCTAAATCAATCGATAATTCATTTTGTAAAAAGAATGAACGCTGACGATTCAGGAGTGAACGGTTTATTCTTGAGCGTGATATTTGGCGTCTTGGTGTTTTAATTTTTAATTTTGCTCTTTTCTTTAGCATCTTGTTTTCCTTTTATTTTTCTGCCTAGTCCTAGGCGTTTTCTTATCTTTATGTGTATTAACATACAGTAATACAAATAATATGCACATGAAACTTTTATGTCAGTTTTATGTGCATAGTGTGACAGCTGGTAGTGTTACTCGGGCTCTGTTGTAACCCATGCCTGTTCTGTATTGGTTGATAATTCAAAGCCTACATCGCGGGCGACTTGCTCGGTCATATTAATCTGTTCATCAAACCAACGTAAGCTATCGTAATATTTACGGATATTACTCACGTATTTGATGGCTTCGTTACCTCTAGCATAGCCAAAACGCGTATATTTATACCATTTAGGCTGTTGCAATAGTGGAATAATCGCTTTTACTTCCGCCCAGCTATTTTCATTTCCGCCCAGTTTTTGGGTAATCTTTCTTGCATCTATAAGGTGACTATAGCCAATGTTATATGCGGCTAATGCAAACCAAGGTTTTTCATGTTCAGGGATTGTATCCGGCAAACGTTTGATCAACTTTGCTAAATAGGCTGAGCCAGCTCGCACACTTTGTTCGGCATCAATGCGTGAGGTTACACCAAACTCTCTCGCAGTTGGCCAAGTAAGCATCATCATGCCACGTACGCCCGTTGGTGAGCGTGCTTTTGGGTTCCAGTGGGATTCTTGGTAGCTGACTGCTGCGAGTAAGCGCCAATCTAGCTCTCCTGCATATTGACGAAACAGTTCTTCGTATTTCGGTAATTGTGAATCGACGCGGCGTAAGAAAGTACGTGTATCGACAAAATCAAAGGTATCAATGTGACCAAAGTACTTTTCTTGTAGTTGTTCCATTGCGCCGCTGGCTTGCTGTAAGGTGAAAAAGGCCAGTACAGCATTAGCTAAGCTATCATCGATATTTTTTTCCATTAACCAAACAACATCGAGATCGTCTTCTAGAACGAAGGCTTTATTAAGGTGTGGGTAATAGTATTGATGTTGAGATAAGGAGGTATCATCTGCAATCGCCAATTTGATAGTACCTTCTTCTAAATTACTGAATAAAATATCTTCATCGGGGAAGGTTTTATAAGTCAGGTTTAGCTCGGGATAATCACGCTGTAGTTTCTGTATATATTCTTCATGGCTTGAACTTTTTACTACATAAATCGGATCGTTTATCTGTTGTAAGCTACGTGGTTTCAGGCTGCCTTTACGATAAATGAGAAGTTGTTTTACTTGGTAGTAACTTGGTCCCATTCGATATTCAGCTAAGCGTTTTTCGGTACGTGTTAAACCTCCTGCAGATAAAGCGATAGGCTTAACTTTCGTATTTTTGTTTTCTAGCATATTTTTCAGTGAATGGTGTGGATGAATTACTAATTTAACACCGATATAATCACTAAATTTTTTTAATAACTCATATTCAAGACCTGCTGGTTTGTTGCCTTCTAGGTAATAGTTGGCAGGACCATAAATTGTATTGATATGTAATTCTCCCGCGTCTTGGATCTTTTCTAACTGAGTGCGCTCATCCTTTTCTTGAATGCAGCCGGAAACAACTAGACTCAAAATAATGAGTAAGCTGGATTTTAAAAAGAGTTGTAAGCGAGTGAAAAATACCTGCAAGTAAGCGCCTTTTTGCATGAAAGTATAAATATACATATTGGATCTATCTTTATAGCGTTTTCATTGCCATTACACAACCGTTAATCACAATTAGCTGTATAAAAAAACAGTGTTGATATCTGGTAGTGAAATGACAATGTTATCAATACTGTTAACGATGTTATCGACTAAGGATTGAAAAAAAATATTAGTAAATTAACTTGTTGTTCATGTAACGCTATCGTTATTGTAATTATTTGCATATAATGGCCGGGATTTTTCCCCAGTAACCCTTTTAGTGAGAAAAAGTTAATGCATATAATGCGAGGGGCGCCAGCGCTTTCTGAGTTTCGTACTAATAAATTAGTCGAACGTTGTAATGATGTAGGATTATCGGATATAACAATTTACGCGGAGTACATCCATTTTGCTGATGTAACGGCTCCGCTCAGTGACAATGAACGGAGTGTCCTGGAAAAGTTGTTGACCTACGGGCCAAGAATTGCAGAGCACGCTCCCGAAGGAACTCTCCTTCTCGTCACTCCTCGTCCCGGCACTATCTCTCCTTGGTCTTCTAAATCTACCGACATCGCAATCAACTGCAGCCTTTCTAAAATAAAACGTCTTGAGCGTGGCATCGCCTACTACATATCTTCATCTACCCCACTTACACCAACTCAATTACAAACTGCAGCAAGTCTTGTGCACGATCGTATGATGGAAGTTGTATTTGATTGTTTAGATGCAGCAGAACAATTATTTGTTCAGGCACAAGCGCGTCCGTTAAAGTCGGTTGATATCTTAGAGGGTGGCAGTGAGGCACTTGTTGATGCGAATGTTAAATTAGGTTTAGCACTGGCTGAAGATGAAATCGATTATTTGATTGCGAGTTTTACTCAATTAAACCGTAATCCAAATGACATCGAATTAATGATGTTTGCTCAAGCAAACTCAGAGCATTGTCGTCATAAGATTTTTAATGCGGATTGGACTATTGATGGCCAAGAGCAAGAAAAATCATTATTCAAGATGATCAAGAACACCTTTGAACAAACAGGTGATCATGTTTTATCTGCATATAAAGATAATGCTTCTGTGATGGAAGGTTCAAAAGCCGGCCGTTTCTTCCCTGACCCACAAACTCACCAGTATGAATATCACCAAGAAGATATCCAAATTCTGATGAAGGTTGAGACGCACAATCACCCAACTGCAATTTCGCCTTGGCCAGGTGCCGCGACGGGGTCAGGTGGTGAAATCCGTGATGAAGGCGCAACGGGTCGTGGTTCGAAACCAAAAGCAGGTTTAGTTGGCTTTACGGTATCTAATTTACGAATTCCAGAATTTGAGCAGCCATGGGAAACCGACTTTGGTAAGCCTGGTCGTATTGTTAGTGCATTAGACATTATGCTAGAAGGTCCTTTGGGTGGCGCAGCATTTAATAACGAATTTGGTCGTCCTAACCTATTAGGTTATTTCCGTACTTATGAAGCTGAAGTTAACAGCCATAATGGTATGGAAGTACGTGGTTACCACAAGCCGATTATGCTGGCTGGTGGTTTGGGTAATATCCGTGACCAACACATTAAAAAGGGTGATATCCCAGTAGGCGCGAAACTTATCGCACTGGGTGGTCCAGCAATGAACATTGGTTTAGGTGGCAGTGCTGCTTCATCGATGGACTCTGGTCAATCACACGAAGATTTAGATTTTGCTTCTGTGCAACGTGAAAACCCAGAAATGGAGCGTCGTTGTCAAGAGGTTATCGACCGCTGCTGGCAGCTTGGTGAAGACAATCCAATTGCCTTCATTCACGATGTGGGCGCGGGTGGTTTATCAAACGCATTCCCTGAACTTGTGCATGACGGTGGCCGTGGTGCTCAGTTTGAATTGCGTGATATCAACAATGATGAACCTGGCATGTCACCGCTTGAAATTTGGTGTAATGAATCTCAAGAACGCTACGTAATGGCTGTTGCACCTGAAAACCTAGCAACATTCGAAGCGATTTGTAAGCGTGAACGTGCTCCATTCTCAGTGGTTGGTGTAGCGACTGAAGAGTTGCATTTGTCTGTAACGGATTCGTTATTAGACGAACAGCCAATTGATATGCCAATGGAAGTATTATTAGGTAAAGCACCTAAGATGCACCGTGAAGCAACAACGCTAGTGACTGAAGGTGAAGCATTAGACTTTACTGGTGTCACAGTTAAAGATGCAGCTGAACGTTTATTACGTTTACCTGCGATTGCAGAAAAGACGTTCTTAATCACGATTGGTGACCGCTCGGTAACGGGTCTGGTTGCACGTGATCAAATGGTTGGTCCTTGGCAGGTTCCTGTTGCCGATTGTGCTGTAACTGCGGCAAGTTTTGATACTTACGCTGGTGAAGCAATGGCTATTGGTGAACGTACGCCACTCGCACTGTTAAACTTCCCTGCATCTAGCCGTATGGCGGTTGCTGAAGCATTAACAAATATCGCAGCAACAGAAATTGGTGATTTAACACGTATTAACCTTTCTGCTAACTGGATGTCTGCAGCGGGTCACCCTGGTGAAGATGCTGGTTTATATGCAGCGGTTAAAGCGGTAGGTGAAGAACTTTGTCCTGAATTGAACCTTACTATTCCAGTAGGTAAAGATTCAATGTCGATGAAGACACGCTGGGAAGATAACGGTGAAAATAAAGAAGTTACATCGCCATTATCACTGATTATTACTGCGTTTGGTCGTGTGACTGACGTACGTAAAACAGTAACACCACAGCTACGTACTGACAAAGGCGCAACAGACATTATCCTTATCGATTTAGGTAATGGTAAGAACCGTCTCGGAGCTTCATCATTAGCGCAAGTATACAAGCAATTGGGTCAACAGACGCCAGATGTGGATAGCTCAGAGCAGCTGAAAGGCTTCTTCGATGCAATGCAAGTGTTAGTGAAAGAGCAATCATTACTGGCTTATCATGACCGCAGTGACGGTGGTTTATTCTCAACAGTAACAGAGATGGCATTTGCTGGTCACTGTGGTGTTGACGTTGAACTTGATATGTTAGGTACCGATGATCTTGCTGCTCTTTACTCTGAAGAGTTAGGCGCGGTGATCCAAGTGTCTTCTGCAATGAAAGAGCAAGTACTTACAACATTAGCGGGTCACGGTCTAGCTGCATGTTGTCATGTGATTGGTTCTACAAATGAAGATGACATGATTCGCTTCACACGTAACGGTGAAAACGTATTAGCTGAAAGTCGTACCTACTACCGTGCTATGTGGGCCGAAACAACGCTTAAAATGCAAGCGCTGCGTGATAACCCAAGTTGTGCACAAGAAGAATTCGACCTTAAACTTGACGTGAAAGACCCTGGTCTAAACGTTAACTTAAGTTTTGATGTTAAAGACGATATTGCTGCACCTTACATTGCTACTGGTGTACAACCAAAAATGGCAATCCTTCGTGAGCAGGGGGTAAACTCGCAAACGGAAATGGCTGCTGCCTTTGATCGTGCTGGCTTCGCAGCTCAAGATATTCACATGAGTGATATTCTTGCCGGTCGCGTTAACCTAGAAGACTTCGCAGGCTTGGTTGCTTGCGGTGGTTTCTCTTACGGTGACGTTCTGGGTGCGGGTGAAGGTTGGGCTAAGTCAATCTTGTTTAACCCACAAGCACGTGATCAGTTTGCGGCTTTCTTCGAACGTGAAGATAGCTTCTCACTGGGTGTATGTAATGGTTGTCAGATGTTATCTAACTTGGGTGAACTTATCCCTGGTTCAGAATTATGGCCACGTTTCGTTACTAACCAATCAGAACGTTTTGAAGCACGTTTCAGCTTGGTTGAAGTACCGAAAAATCCGTCAATATTCTTAGGTGACATGGTTGGTTCAAGAATGCCTATTGCTGTATCTCACGGTGAAGGTCGTATTGAATTACGTGACGATGCGCATCTGCAAGCACTACAAAACAGTGGCACAGTGGCACTTAACTTCGTTGATAACTACGGTCAACCTACGACGCAATACCCATTAAACCCAAATGGTTCGCCATTAGGTATTACTGGTTTAACAACGACTGATGGTCGTGTCACTATCATGATGCCACATCCGGAACGTGTATTCCGTACTGTGAGCAACTCATGGCATCCAGAAGAATGGGGTGAAGATAGCCCTTGGATGCGTATGTTCCGTAATGCGCGAGTGAACTTAGGTTAACCGTACTTAGGTTAATTTTAAGTCACCCGTCACTAGGTTGATTGTAAATGCATGAAAGGTCGCAATTATTGCGGCCTTTTTTTGCTTTTACTCGTGCTATATTGATTATATAAAACAATATAAATACTTAATTATGCTATAGTCTTAAGGGTTTAGTGAATGTATCAATTAATAATTAGGAAGGGTAATGAGTCAGTCACAAGGTTTATTATTATTTAAGTTGAATCTACAGCAAAAATTTGCAATCGGCACGTTGAAAGTGCAGGAAATTGTACCCTCAACACGTTTGTATTCTTTACCCGGTTCTCACCCTATGGTGATGGGCGCTGCGACACTACGTGGTCGGACAATTCCTATTATTGATATGGCAGCCGCTGTGGGCTATCGCCCAGTTAGTAAAGAAGAATATGACTCGTGCAATATTATTATCACGGATTGTAGCCGTCAGATCGTCGGCTTTTTGGTACGTCATATTGATAAGATCATGGATTGCAGTTGGAAAGATATTTCGGCTCCAGATTCATCACTTGGCTGTAATATATATACCACAGGGGTAATGCAGCTTGATGAGCAACTGGTGCAACTGATGGATGTTGAACGCTTGTTAGCTGATATTTATCCTGATGACGATATTGAGTTACCCCAGTTTACAAACCTAGAACTTGAAGAACTTCGCACTAAAGAAATCTTGGTTGTGGATGATTCAATGGTCGCGCGTAATCAACTTGGTAGTGCTCTCGATGCAGCTGGTATTCATTATCAAGTGTCTAAAAATGGTCAAGATGCGTTAGCTGTGATGCAATCAGCAGTTGAAGCTGGTAACCCCATTGATGTGTTAGTTAGTGATATTGAAATGCCGGGATTAGATGGTTATGAAGTTGCATTTGAAGTACGTAGTACACCTAACGTATCTGCGACTTACATTATTCTTCATACTTCGTTATCGAGTGCGATTAGCACTGAGCGAGCACAGCAAATTGGTGCCGATGAAGCATTGACTAAATTTGATGCAAGTGAGCTATTACAAGCTATTCTACGCGGTGTAAAAGGTCGGGATAAGGTAGATTAATTAGATTCTTGACTGAATTTTAGAGACAAAAAAAGCGCTATTTAGCGCTTTTTTATTATTTATAGTATTTTCACGGTCTCGCTAGCAATGTAATGCTTAGCTTAACTCACCACAAAAACGGTAACCTTCACCATGGATTGTTGCGATTATTTCTGGTGTATCAGCAATGCTTTCGAAATGCTTACGGATACGACGAATAGTTACATCAACAGTACGATCGTGTGGTTTTAATTCACGGCCTGTCATTTTTTTCAATAACATTGCACGTGTTTGAATTTTACCTGGATTCTCTACAAAGTGTAGCATCGCACGGAATTCACTACGTGGCAGTTTGAATGAATCATCCAGTGGACTAATCAAAGAACGGCTATTGATATTTAAACGCCAGCCATTAAATTCATATTCTTCTATAATCGTTTTTTCTTCGTCTGCTACTGGGATTTTAGTAAAAGTACGGCCGAGTAGGTTACGTGCACGAATCGTTAATTCACGTGGATTAAATGGTTTAGTAATGTAGTCATCAGCACCAATTTCTAGACCTAAAATCTTGTCAACTTCATTGTCGCGACCAGTTAAAAACATGAGAGCTAAATTATGTTTGTCACGTAGTTCACGTGCTAACAATAAGCCATTTTTACCTGGAAGGTTAATATCCATGATTACCAAGCTGATCGGATTATTGGTAATGATCTCATACATTTCATCGCCGTTACTTGCTTCATGTACTGAATAGCCTTCAGCTTCGAAGATGCTTTTTAGGGTGTTACGTGTAACGAGTTCATCTTCTACGATAAGAATGTTTGGGGTTTGCATAAACGTACCTAGTTTCGCTTTGGATCAAATAGTGCCCAGATTATTGATATCAATGAATCGGGGAGTAAGAGTAATACATCCATGAAATATAAGACTATTTATCTAAAACAGCTGACTGCGGCAGGATATCTAGTTTTATGGCTTCCTTAACTATAGGATTATATGTTATTAACAGCAGTATAACAACCTAATGTAATTATGTTACGTAATAACTCAACGCGATTTGATATTTATCAAATAACCCTCATTGGTTATTTTTAGCTGAAATTAATGCTTTTAACGATGAATTAAATAAATATTATTGATATGATTATGAATGAAAAAACCATTAAATCCATTGTAATCAATTGGTTGTATTTTTTCCTTGTATGCTTAATATTATTTAAAGCTTGAGTTTATCAGACCAGATTTAGCTCACCCCCTTCGAATTAACCTATTTATATTAAAGAATAATAATGAAAATTATTTTTATTATTCTTCTTTTCTCATAAACTTTAGTACTAAATAAACAGATCTGTCATGGTTTATTGCACTTATATTTGATGTTGGCGCGACGTTTTAGTTTTAATTTAGCAATATGTCAGTTGCTTAGGTGAATTATTTTGGGTTACTACACCGCTCTACTATTGAAGCGGTTCTTTGCCAGTAAAGTGTAATCAAATTACAAACTGGTAAGTTTTATCTATAATTAATGACCAATGTATTTACTTTGTTAATCAATTATAGATTGAAATGATTGATTTGCGCTAATATGTTAGCAGTTGTAGTAATTGTCGTTTCACGTAACATAGCTACTGGATTATTAGTGATAAACAATAACGACTCTAAGGATGGACTATGTTAGACCTGTTACCTGATCTTTGTGATCGGCATTTTAATCAACTGTCTGTAATGGACCCTATTTTTCAAAGTTACGGTAAAGCGACTATTTTTAGTGGGCAAGCGGTAACTGTTAAATGTTTTGAAGATAACTCTCTGGTTAAAGAACTGGCTGGCACGCCGGGTGAAGGACGTATCCTCGTTGTTGACGGCGGTGGTTCTACACGACGTGCATTACTCGGTGATATGATCGCTGAAAACGCCGTTAAAAATGGTTGGGCGGGTTTTGTTATTTATGGTGCCATTCGTGATGTCGCGACGATTAATACGCTTGAATTAGGGGTTAAAGCAATAACCGCTTGCCCTGTTAAAACAGAAAAGCGTGGTCTAGGTGATGCAGGTATCAATTTGCACTTTGCTGGTGTGAATATTGCTGAAGGCGATTATATCTATGCCGATTTAAACGGTGTCGTGGTGGCTAAAGAACCGCTTCTTTAATAGTATTAATTCGATGTGAAGATAGGGATGAGGTTAATTGATTATTAATCTCATCCCTTTTTTGTTTACCTATTCTATTTACTTATTCATCTCGGTTAAAACGTCGTGCTCGACGATAAGGGAATACATCGCTGTATTTACCGCGATTAATATTGTCTTGCAGTCCTTTCCAATAATCGGCGTCAAGCAGATCTGAATGATATTTTTTAAAGAGCTTGTTAATTTCAGGTCGAGATAATAAGAAGGTCTCAAACTCTTCTGGGAATACATCATTGGGCGCGACGGCGTACCAAGGTTCTGCCAGCATTATGTCTTCTGGATAACGTAGTGGCGGAATGTAGCGGAAGTTAATTTCATGCATATATGAGATTTCATCATAATCGTAAAAGACCACGCGATTATGTCGGGTCACACCAAAGTTTTTAAACAGCATATCACCAGGAAAAATATCTGCAGCCGCAAGTTGTTTGATGGCATTACCGTATTCATCAATCGCGTTATCAAGTTCTTCTACATTTGCTTGTTCGAGATACATGTTTAGCGGGATCATCTTACGTTCAATATAAAGATGTTTGATCACCACTTTACTGTTGGTGATTTTAATAATTGAAGGGGCGACAGCTAACAATTCATCGAGCAGTTCTTGACTGAAACGATCTTTGGGGAAAGCAAAGTTCTTAAATTGTTGGGTATCAGCCATACGGCCGACACGATCATGAGATTTTACGATCTTATATTTTTCTTTTACTGTCGCGTGATCGATTTGTTTAGGTGGTGCAAATTCATCTTTAATGAGCTTAAATACCACGTCATAAGAAGGCAGGGTGAATACGCTCATCACCATACCTTTAATACCCGGGGCAATAATGAACTTATCATCAGAGTTATCTAAGTGCTTTATATAGTGGCGGAACAGCTCTGTTTTTGCATGTTTTTGGCAACCAATAGCAGAGTAGATCTCAAAGTTAGTTTTATGTGGGATCATCGGTTTTAAAAATTGTACTATGGCTCCAGGCTCTGGCGCATAAACAAAGAAATAAGCACGGGCAAAGCCAAATAAAATACTGGTTTCTTCTTTTTCAAAAATAACTGTATCTAAATAAATTTCGTTTTCTTCGTTATTTAAAATCGGAAATACCAACGGGTACATTTGTCCATCTGCAAAGATCTTACCCATAAGGTAAGCCCCTTTGTTGCGATAAAACACCTCGTTAAGCATATGTACTTCAATGTGTTCTGCTTCGGTGAGTTGTTTTGGTGCATGTTGGTTAAGGTAATCCACGACATTAGCAAGGTCCCTGTCCAAGTTCTCCCATCGAGCCGTAAACGTATAACCACCAATGATCTTACGTAAGATCACCGAAAAGTTTCCACCTCGGGTATAGCTACGATAAAAATTATTCGGGTACGCAGGATCTCGAACGCGATTAGCATTCGTTATGAATAGTTGTTCTTTATATATATTGGTATGTTTAAAGACACGGCGATAAACAGAGTTAAAGAAACTTTCGGCAATTTCAAAATTTGGGTAATGCTGTAATAGCGCTTCGTACTCCCGCTTAATCCCTTGCAGGAATACTTTATTCGCTTCTGTTTCAGCCGCAAGATCTTGCATTTTCTGAGCTGTCTTACCGACATGGTAATCATAAAGGCTAATACGTTTTTTAGCGGCTATTTGCACACCATGCCAATCCGCGTTTTCAAAACGTAATTTGGCACCACGCGTGACTTCTAAAAATCGGCTATAAAAAGCATCAAATGATTCTAATAACGAACCCGCTATTTGTGCTTCTAAAACTTTTTCCATACAACAAACCCTTGGACTTAAGACAGGCTTAAATATCGCAATCTTTAAACATTATTTCAACATGTTTAAATGCTTTTATCGATGTGGAGTGAAACAACTAAATTTATATTAAACTTGATTTGGTTCTCATTTTTTGATATTGCTATAGGTATTGAAATTATTAACAGATTTATTAAATATTATTATGACTTATTGCTTAGCGTTCATTACCACCACGATTATTAACACTGTTATTACAACGGTGGGATGATACGTAGGGCTAAGACAGAAATGATAAAAAAGCCCGTTACCATTTGGAACGGGCTTTTTTGTATCTACAAGGAGCAAAGGATGCGAGTTTTAAAATTTGGTGGAACATCATTGGCAAACGCCGAGCGATTTTCCTGTGCAGCAGATATCTCTGTGAGTAAGATTGAGCAATCACAGGTAGCATTGGTGTTATCTGCGCCAGCAAAAGTGACCAATAATTTGGTTGCAGCTGTGCAACAAACAGTTCGTGGCCTTGATGCGGAGTCATCACTGGAAGAAATCGAAGGGATCTTTAAGGCGCTTGTTGCAGGTCTAAAAGTTCAATACCCTAATTTTAATGATGTAGTTGCATTAACGCAGGTAACAACATCATTAGCGACATTAAGAGAATACTTATATGGTGTTAAATTATTATCGCAATGCCCAGAAAACATTGAAGCAAAGATCTTAAGTACCGGTGAAAAGCTTAGCATTGTTTGTATGGAGCAACTGTTATTAGCCCGCGGATTTAAAGTTGAAGTGATTATTCCGCAAGACAAGCTAGTAGGAAAGGGCAGTGTACTAGAAGCCACTGTGGATATTGAGGCTTCTCGTGCTCGTTTTGAACAAAATCCAATTAAGACTGACCATATCTATTTAATGCCTGGCTTCACAGCGGGTGATGAACAGGGCAATACAGTTGTACTTGGCCGTAATGGTTCTGATTATTCTGCTGCGGTATTAGCGGCGTGTCTGTATGCTGACTGCTGTGAAATATGGACTGACGTAGACGGTGTTTACGCTTGTGACCCACGCTTAGTAAAAGACGCTAAATTACTTAAAACATTAAGCTACCCAGAAGCAATGGAATTGTCTTATTTTGGCGCGAAAGTACTACATCCAAAAACGATTGCACCGATTGCTCTGCACCACATTCCTTGTTTGATTAAGAATACTAAAAATCCAGAAGGTGAAGGCACTTTAATCGGCGGATTAATGTCAAAAACCCAAGCTGAAGTTAAATCATTATCAGAGCTTAGTGGCATGACCATGATTAACGTTTCCGGTCCGGGTATGAAAGGTATGGTTGGCATGGCTGGTCGTATTTTTGAAACAGTATCACGCGCTGGTGTATCCATTGCCCTTATCACGCAATCATCATCAGAATACAGCGTTAGCTTCTGTATCCACAGTTATGATGCAGGTAAAGCGAAACTGGCACTGAATAACGAATTTACTTTAGAGATCAGTAATCAGTTACTCGAACCTATCGAAATGCGTGATGGTTTAGCGATTGTATCGCTGGTTGGTGATGGCATGCGTAAAGCCAACGGTATTGCTGCACGTTTCTTTATGGCATTAGCACAAGCATCAGTGAATCTTGTTGCCATTGCACAAGGTTCATCAGAACGTTCTATTTCTGCGGTTATTGATGAAAGCAAAGCCAATGAAGCGATTAAAGCATCACACAATATTTTCTTTGGTAAACAACAATACATCGACCTTTTCTTATTAGGGTGCGGTGGTGTGGGCGCGGCATTAGTCGAACAAATCAAACGTCAAAAAGAGTTTTTAGCAGAACGTCATATTGAGCTCCGTGTCTGCGGTATTGCTAATAGCCGCCAAATGTTACTCGACTCAGAAGGGTTATCATTAACACATTGGGCTGATGATCTTGCTGTCAGTGATACAGAGTTCTCACTAGCAGCACTGGAAGATTTGGTTAAAAACAGCCATATCATTAACCCGGTGATTGTTGATTGTACAAGTAATGATAATCTTGCTAGTCAATATGTTGACTTTTTGGGGAGTGGTTTCCACGTTGTTGCGGCGAACAAAAAAGCCAATACCATGAGTATGGATTATTACCATGAACTGCGTTTAACGGCATTAAAAACCCGCCGTCGTTTCTTATACGATACTAATGTAGGTGCTGGTCTACCTGTGATTGAAAATCTGCAGAATCTATTAAGCGCGGGTGATGAACTCGTACGCTTCAACGGTATTCTGTCTGGTTCTATGTCATACATCTTTGGTAAATTAGATGAAGGCATGAGCTTCTCGAAAGCAACGGCACAAGCACGTGACAATGGCTTTACAGAACCGGATCCACGTGAAGATTTAAGCGGCATGGATATCGCACGTAAATTATTGATTATTGCACGTGAAGCAGGCATGGATTTAACCTTAGACCAAGTTGAAGTTGAAGAAGCAATCCCTGCTGATTTTGACGCAACGGGCACTAATGAAGAATTTATGGCGAACCTACCAAAAGCAGATGCGTACTTTGCTGATTTACAAGCTACGGCTGCTGAAGAGGGTAAAGTTTTACGTTATATCGGTCAGATTGAAGACGGTAAATGTAAAGTATCTATTGCGGCAGTACCAGAATCAGATCCGTTGAATAAAGTAAAAGATGGTGAGAATGCATTGGCATTTTATAGCCGTTATTATCAGCCAATCCCAATGGTGTTACGTGGTTATGGTGCTGGTTCAGAAGTGACTGCAGCAGGCGTATTTGCCGATGTATTACGTACCCTTAATTGGAAGCAAGAGGTTTAACCATGAGTATAGTTGTATTCGCACCGGCATCGGTAGCAAATGTAAGTGCAGGTTTTGATGCATTAGGTTTCCCGATTGCTCCGATTGATGGTTCGCTCATCGGCGATAAAGTATTTATTACCGATGCGGATTCGGCATTTAGCCTAGCCTCTAGTGGTCGTTTTAAGCATAAATTACCTGATGATTACCGTGAAAATATCATCTATGATTGTTATCTTGGTTATGCCGCCGCGTTAGAAAAACGTGGTTTGAAGATCAAAAATATCGCCATGGAATTAGAAAAAACTTACCGATTGGTAGTGGTCTAGGATCAAGTGCGGCGTCAATTGTCGCAGGACTAGAAGCTCTGAATGAATTTCATGATAACACCCTTGATGAATATGAAATGGTGTTATTAATGGGTGAGCTTGAAGGTAAAATTAGTGGTAGCGTACATTATGATAATGTCGCGCCTTGTGCATTAGGTGGTATGCAATTAATGCTGGGCGAAAATGGGGTAGTGAGTCAATCTGTGCCTTGTTTCGATGAATGGTACTGGGTGGTAGCTTATCCGGGCATTAGCATTTCAACAGCTGCTGCGCGTGACATCTTACCAACAGAGTACAGCCGTAGTGATTGTTTAACTTATGGTCGTCACTTAGCTGGATTTATCCATGCTTGTTACAGCAAGCAACAAGACTTGGCAGCTGCGATGTTGAAAGATGTGATTGCAGAACCATATCGTTCACAGCTTATTCCTAAATTTGACGAAGTGCGTGACTACGCTAAAGAACTAGGCGCATTAGCAACGGGTATCTCAGGCTCAGGCCCTACGGTATTTAACGTGATGACGGACTTAGCACAAGCTGAAAAACTAAAAGCTTGGTTAGACGCTAACTTTATCCAAAACGGAGATGGTTTCAGCCATATCTGTAAACTGGATAAACAAGGCGCGCGTGTTGTGGGTACAGAATTGTAATTATAGAAATATAAAAATACTGCGTGGTGATTGTTAAACCCTAGGCACTAGGGTTATATGTTCTTATTATGTTAAGGTCATAGTTATCACGCAGGTGCACAAATAATGTTTTAGGGAATGAACAACAATGAAATTATACAGTATTAAAGATCACGCAGAGACAGTTAGCTTTGCACAAGCAGTAAAACAAGGTATGGGTAAAAACCAAGGTTTGTTCTTTCCGAGCGAAATTAATCCGATAGACGATATTGATGCTTTACTAGAGATGAACCTAGTTGATCGTAGTCGCGTTATTTTACAATCACTGATCGGTGATGAATTTAGCGAACAAGAATTACATGACATTATTGCAAGTGCGTTTAACTTTCCTGCGCCAGTCACAAAAATTAGCGATAAGATCAGTGCATTAGAATTATTTCACGGTCCAACTCTTGCGTTTAAAGACTTTGGCGGCCGTTTCATGGCGCAGTGTCTATCACGCCTGACTACAGGTGAAAAAATTACGATTTTAACAGCAACATCAGGCGATACTGGTGCTGCCGTTGCACATGCTTTCTACGGTATTGAAAATATCGAAGTTGTAGTCATGTATCCAAAAGGTAAGATCAGCTTCTTGCAAGAACAGATGTTCTGTACGCTCGGTGGTAATATCCGCACTATCGCGATTGATGGTGACTTTGATGCATGTCAGGCATTAATGAAGCGTTCTTTTGATGATGCAGAGCTGCGTCAGGCAATCGGTCTTAACTCAGCTAACTCAATTAATATTAGTCGTCTAATGGCACAAATCTGTTATTACTTCGAAGCATTCGCACAACTACCAAAAGCGCAGCGTGCACAAACGGTGGTGTCTGTACCAAGTGGTAACTTTGGTAACCTGACTGCTGGCTTATTAGCAAAAACATTAGGCTTACCAGTTAAGCGTTTTATTGCAGCAACGAATATTAATGACACTGTACCGCGTTATTTAGAAAGCGGTAAGTGGGATCCAAAAGCAACGCAAGCAACCTTATCCAATGCGATGGATGTGAGTGTACCAAGTAACTGGCCACGTATCGAAGAACTGGCTCGTGTTAAAGGTTGGGACTTGTCTGAACTCGCATCTGATTTCTTATCTGACGAAGATACTAAACAAGCTGTTGTGGCGTTAGATGAACAAAGTTATCTATGTGAACCGCATGGTGCGATTGCATATGACCGTTTAAGTGCACAGCTGAGCGAAGATGAATTCGGTTTATTCCTATGTACAGCGCACCCTGCGAAGTTCAAAGAATCAGTTGAAGAGATTCTAGGTCGCGATATTGGCTTGCCACAAGAACTTGCTGATTGTGCAGATAAGCCAAACTTATCTGTTGATATGGCAAATGACTTTGCGGCATTACGTGCATTTTTGATGGCGTAGTCTAGCCTTAAATCACGCATTCTCACATTTGTGAAGATACCTTGTTTTGATGTTGTTGTTAATGACATCGGAGCAAGGTATTTTTTTGGCTGTAAGCGCCTATTTAATAACAGAATCTCTAATTCTGCCCCTGCAATAACTGTAATTATCACTTGAATATCTTCTATAACAGGGGTAGCTTTGCTCTTTCGTTCTAAAATAACAACCTGAATTCAAAAAAGGTATTTATGGGTAAGGTATTAAAAGATCTGCTTGGACAGCTAACGTTAGAAACCATTGAAGAAGGGATTTACCGTGGTCAGAGCCAAGATTTAGGATTTGGCGCTGTATTTGGTGGTCAAGTAATGGGTCAAGCATTATCGGCAGCAAAAGAAACCGTTTCAGCTGATCGTAAAGTGCACTCCTTCCACTCTTATTTCCTGCGTGCTGGCGATGTTAAAAAGCCGATTGTTTATGAAGTAGAAAATATTCGAGATGGCGGCTCCATTACCACACGCCGTATTCGCGCGATCCAAAATGGCCAAGCTATATTCTACATGACGGCGTCTTATCAGATTGAACGTGAAGGTTACGACCATCAAGATGTTATGCCGGATGTGCCGCCACCGGAAGACCTGCTTTCAGAACAAGACCATGTATTATCGCTACGTGATGAATTGCCTGATGATATTTGTGCCAAGTTTGTTTGTGAAAGACCAATTGAAATGCGTCCAGTTAATTATCTTGATCCACTTAATGAAGAGAAGTCTGCACCAGAGCGGTATATTTGGTTTAAAGCCAATGGGCAAATGCCAGACGATGCACGTATTCATAAATATTTACTTGCTTACGCATCTGATTTCTGTTTTTTGCCAACCGCATTACAACCACACGGTAAGGGCTTTATGAGTCCGAATATGCAGGTGGTGACTATTGATCATTCAATGTGGTTTCACCGCGACTTTCGTATGGATGACTGGTTATTATATGCGGTAGATAGTTCAACCGCGTCAGGTTCTCGTGGTCTAGTTCGTGGACGTTTCTTTACTCGCGATGGAAAAATGGTCGCAACCACAATGCAAGAAGGGTTAATTCGAAACCGAGAGATCGCTTAATTACGTACTTAATTACGAAATAATGCAACATTTCGGATGAAAACGTCGAAATGTTGTTTTATTACGAAAATTTGTGGTCGGGATCATGCTTTCCTGAAATTTATAAACATTTCCTACTCCTGCTTATTCGCTTCTGCCTCATTTTAATCTACAATGAAGATCGTTTTTTGTTACTAGGTATTCCCCCCTATTATGTCTGTTAGAGTTGCCATTAATGGTTATGGACGAATTGGACGTAGTGTTGTCCGAGCGTTGTATGAAAGTAACCGTCAGGACGAAATTAAGATCGTTGTGATTAACGAACTCGCGGCTCCTGAAGCGATAGTACATTTAACTCAATATGACTCAACACATGGCCGTTTTCCATTCTCAGTACAACTGGGCGATAACCTATTACAAATTGAAAATGATTGTATTCATTTAGTGCGTCACCCAGAACTGGTTGATTTACCTTGGCTGGAACATGACATTGATATCGTGCTTGATTGTACGGGTATATATGGCACTAAAGCGGATGCTGAAGCACATATTGCTGCCGGCGCTAAAAAAGTTATTTTTTCCCATCCTGCGAGTTCGGATGTTGATGCCACGGTTGTGTTTGGCGTTAACCATGAGCAGCTAACGGGTGCTGAGACATTTATTTCTGGTGCGTCTTGTACCACTAACTGTATGGTGCCAGTGATCAATGCTCTTGATAGTGCATTTGATATTAAATGCGGCACGATCACTACTATTCACTCAGCAATGAATGATCAACCTGTAATCGATTCTTATCATTCGGATTTACGTCGCACACGTGCTGCAAGTCATTCTATTATTCCGGTTGACACAAAATTAGCAGCAGGGATTGAACGTATTTTACCTAAGTTCGCTAATAAATTTGAAGCCATTGCCGTTCGGGTTCCTACCTTAAACGTCACTGCAATGGACTTAAGTATCACGGTGAGCAAAGAAGTCACAATTGAAGATATTAACAATTGTTTACACGCTGCCGCAGAAACTGAACTAAAAGGGATCTTGGGTTATACCGAGGCTCCGCTGGTATCAATAGACTTTAACCATGACCCGCGCTCTAGCATTATTGATGGTACCCAAACACGGGTCAGCGATGGACATTTGGTGAAATTATTAGCCTGGTGTGACAACGAATGGGGCTTTGCTAACCGTCTACTTGATACGACTTATTACATCGCTACGCTAGCGAAAAATAGATTGAAATAAATTTTATAAAATTGATAGCTTTAAGGATTGAACGATGAATATTATTAAAATGACAGATCTTGATCTTGCAGGTCAACGTGTATTAATTCGTGCAGATTTAAACGTACCAGTTAAAAATGGCAAAGTAACATCTGACGCGCGTATCCGTGCCTCATTACCAACAATCAAACTTGCATTAGCAGCTGGCGCAAAAGTGATGGTTACATCACACCTTGGTCGTCCAACGGAAGGTGAATTCTCTCAAGAGTTTTCATTAGAACCTGTTGTGGACTACCTTAAAGAAGCACTAGAAAATAACGTTGTTCTAGCACGTGATTACCTAGACGGTTTAGAATTAAACGCAGGTGAATTAGTTGTACTAGAAAACGTTCGTTTTAACAAAGGCGAAAAGAAAAACGAAGACGCATTATCAAAAGCATACGCAAATCTATGTGACGTATTCGTAATGGACGCATTTGGTACTGCTCATCGTGCACAAGCATCAACACACGGTGTTGGTATGTTTGCACCAATCGCTTGTTCTGGTCCGCTACTTTCTGCAGAACTTGAAGCACTGGGTAAAGCAATGGACAAACCAGCGCGTCCATTCCTCGCTATTGTCGGTGGTTCTAAAGTATCAACTAAATTAACGGTACTTGATTCATTATCAACAATTGCTGATCAGCTTGTTGTTGGTGGCGGTATTGCGAATACATTTATCGCAGCGCAAGGTCACAACGTAGGTAAATCACTATGTGAGCATGATCTAATTGATACAGCAAAAGCATTAATGGCGAAATGTGAGATCCCAGTAGCAACTGACGTATTAGTTGCTAGCGAGTTCTCTGAAACGGCTGAAGCAACATTGAAACCAGCATCAGAAGTCAGTGATGACGATATGATCTTCGATCTAGGTCCTGATTCTGCAAATCAACTTGCTGAGATGATCAAATCGGCGAAAACAATTATTTGGAATGGTCCAGTTGGCGTATTTGAATTTGCTAACTTCGCTAAAGGTACTGAAATCATCGGTCGTGCGATTGCAGAAAGCGATGCATTCTCTATCGCTGGTGGCGGTGACACACTCGCAGCTATTGATCAATTCGGTCTGGCTGATGGTATTTCTTATATCTCTACTGGTGGCGGCGCGTTCCTTGAATTTGTAGAAGGTAAAGTACTACCAGCAGTCGCTATGTTAGAAGAACGTGCGAAAAACGCATAACTAACAATTAGCAACGAATGATGAATAACTAATCGTTGTTTTGTTGCTACGGCTATCGCTATAGATTAACTGTAGCGGTGAAAGTATTTTAAAAATTTGTGCTGAATAATTCAGTACTTAAATATGTAAACAATAAGGCTAATATTATGTCTAAGATCTTTGATGTTGTAAAACCAGGTGTTGTAACAGGCGATGACGTGCAAAAAATCTTTGCGATTGCTAAAGAAAACAACTTCGCGCTACCTGCTGTAAACATGGTAAACACTGATTCAATCAACGGTACATTAGAAGCTGCTGCAAAATCTAAATCTCCTGTGATCATCCAGTTCTCACACGGTGGCGCTGCATTCTTCGCTGGTAAAGGTATTGGTCTTGAAGGTCACGGCGCATCTATCATGGGCGCAATCGCCGGTGCTAAATACGTACACGTAATGGCTGAATCTTATGGTGTTCCAGTTATTATCCATACCGATCACGCAGCGAAAAAACTATTACCTTGGATCGACGGACTACTAGACGCGGGTGAAGAGTTCTTCGCACAAACTGGTAAGCCACTATTTAGCTCACACATGTTAGATCTTTCTGAAGAATCACTAGAAGAAAACATCGCTACATGTGGTGAATACCTAGCACGTATGTCTAAAATGGACATGACTATCGAAATTGAACTCGGTTGTACTGGTGGTGAAGAAGATGGCGTAGATAACTCTGATATGGACGCATCTGAACTTTATACTTCACCTGAAGACGTTGCATACGCTTATGAAAAACTAACGGCAATTAGCCCACGTTTTACTATCGCAGCATCTTTCGGTAACGTACACGGTGTATACAAGCCTGGTAACGTTGTACTTACGCCAACGATCCTACGTGATTCACAAGCATACTGTTCAGAGAAATTCGGCCTTCCTGCTAACTCTCTAAACTTCGTATTCCACGGTGGTTCTGGTTCAAGTGAAGCTGAAATCCAAGAGTCAATCGGTTACGGTGTTATCAAAATGAACATCGATACTGATACACAGTGGGCAACTTGGGACGGTATCAAGAACTATTACGAAGGTAAAAAAGAATTCCTTCAAGGTCAAATTGGTAACCCAACTGGCGCAGATGCTCCAAACAAAAAACACTATGATCCACGCGTATGGTTACGCGCTGGTCAAACAAGTCTAGTTGCTCGTTTAGAACAAGCACACAAAGATCTAAACAGTGTAGACGTTCTATAGACCTAAATAGCGCTAGCATGCTGTAATCGATTACGATTAACGTAGCTAATAGCTGTTATTGAAAATACCGCTCACAAGGTGAGCGGTATTTTTTTATCTGTAATTCTTGCCTTCCTCTTATTTAATGCAATCCCTGACTTATTATGCACTTATATCAATATTGTCAGTTGTTATTAGCAATGTGCATAACATTATATTCTTTACTTATTCAATTTTTAGATATGAATTCCAATCGTTTATAATTATTTTTTATTTTTAATTATTAAATTTTGTGTTTGACTATGAAAAATGTGATCGTGAATGTATATTCAGTATATGTGAATAATTAATTCAATCGTGTGCCGTGTGACCGCGTGTTTAAGGAAGGATAACGAAATGGAACAAACAGATATTAGCTCACTGCTGCCTATTATCATTACATTAGTATTATCGCTCTCTACGCGTAATGTCGTGATTGGATTATTTGCGGGTGTGCTAACTGGTGTGTTTATGCTTAATGGATTGCAGCCATTAGACTCGCTTGGCATTTTGGTCAAAGATCATTTAGTCCCACAGTTAACAGATGGCTATAATGCCGGTGTGTTAGTGCTATTAGTTTTCATCGGTGGTTTTGTTGCCTTGATGGAGCAGTCGGGTGGTGGGCAAGCTTTTGCTCAAAAGGTCACGCACTGGATCAGTACAAAGTGTAAAGCACAGCTCTCTGCTTGGTTCGGTGGTATTTTTATCTTTTTCTCTGATCTGGGGACGCCGCTTATTGTTGGTCCTGTGTTTCGTCCTATGTTTGATAAATTAAAACTGTCGCGTCAAAAATTAGCATTCATTATTGATTCAACGTCATCGCCCGTGACTATTCTGATCCCATTTATCGGATGGGGGGTGTATATCATGGGGCTGATCCAAAAGGAATTCACGGCTCTCTCGTTAGAGACTTCTGATTGGCAAGCATTTATTAACGCCATTCCATTTCAGTTCTATGCATTTTTAGCTATTTTCATTGTGCCATTAGTGGCGATTAAAAATCTTGATTTTGGCCCAATGGCAGAAGCGGAAGCACAAGCCAAAAAAGGCTTATTTACAGGGAAAAGCCAAGATACATTGGAAGCCTTTACCCATAAAAATGCTAAGCCTTCATTTGTATGGGCTCCGCTATTAGTCATGGCGGTTGTCTTGATTAGCATGCTAGGTCCATTAGGTTTCCCATTTGAAAAAGTATCGGGTTCTGCATTCCGTGCTGCGTTATCAAGTTCGTACTTTTTTGCTGCGATCACATTACTAATCTTAATGGCTGTATACGGCGTGCGTAATTTAACAGATGGTATTGCCGTATATTTAAAAGGTATGGGTAATATGATGCAAGTTGCCATTATTCTTGTCTTAGCGTGGGCATTGAGTGGCATTGGTAAAGATTTAGGCACAGCGGCATATATTGCAGAGCAGGCTTTGGGTGGTTTTCCTAGTTGGCTACTTCCTGCCGTTACCTTTTTATTAGCGGCTATTATTTCGTTTGCAACGGGTTCATCGTGGGGGACATTTGCGATCATGATGCCGCTAGTGATCCCGACTGCGGTAGCAATTGATGCGCCGTTATATATCAGTATTGGCGCGGTATTATCTGGTGGTTTGTTTGGTGACCATTGCTCACCAGTTTCTGAGACAACCATTCTGTCATCAACTGGGGCTGGTTGTGATCAGTTTGAGCATTTCCGTACACAATTACCGTATGCGTTGTTAAACGGCGCTATCGCATTAGTGAGCTTTGTTATAGCTGGTATCTTCGAAACAGTGTTGGTATTACCTGGTGCGCTAGTACTGCAAATTTGTTCGATGTATTTGTTATCGCAATGGCATCAACATCAGCAAGATGTTATCGAGCAGCTAAGCCAAACTTAAGTTCTTTCTAAAGCACCCGATGTGATACACCGGGCGTTTTAGATAAAATAAGTGTCAACTTATTTCAGGAACCCTGATTAACCTAAGTATTCAGTGTAATCCGCGTAGCCCACTTCTGTACCACCGTACATCGTTGCAGGATCAACGTCATTGAATGCCCAATTATTCTTAATACGAGCGGGCAAATCTGGATTGGCAATAAACGGACGACCAAAACCAAATATATCACCGTAGCCTAAATTAAGAATATGCTTGGCTTTTTCTACCGAGTATTTACCCGCATACATGATAGTGCCAGAGAAAGTCTCACGTACATCTTGATAGAAAGCATCAGGTAAATCAGGTGCATTATCCCAATCTGCTTCTGCTAATGACAGGTAACCAATCCCGATATTTTCGATTGTTTTAACTGCTTCAATATATGTCTCATGTGGATTATCTTCAACTAAACCTAGGTAAACGCGTACATCGTCAGTGGTTGCAAACAGTGGTGCAAATCGAACGCCAACATTTTCTTTCCCAACTTCATCGGCTACTGCCTGAGTGATTTCTTTTAAGAAGCGTAAACGGTTTTCTAAACTACCACCGTACTCATCGGACCGTTGATTACTGTGTTCTGAGATAAATTGATTTACTAAATAACCGTTAGCACAATGTAATTCAACACCATCAAAACCTGCTTTCATGGCATTATTCGCAGCTTGCGCATACAGGGTGACAAGTTCTTTTACTTCTGCGGTTGATAGCTCACGTGGCATACTTGGGTCTGCCAATGCACCTTCACCTGGTGCAGTCTCAATAAATACTTTCACGGTATCCGCTAGAATGGCAGATGGTGCGACGGGGGCTGCGCCATCGGGTTGTAAACTTGTATGTGAAACGCGGCCTACGTGCCACAGCTGAGCAAAGATAATACCGCCTGCATCATGCACTGATTTGGTTACTTTTTTCCAACCTTCAACCTGTGCATCAGAGTAGATCCCTGGTGTCCATGCGTAACCTTGACCACGAGGTTCTATCTGAGTACCTTCGGTGATCATAAACCCCGCGGAAGCGCGCTGAGTGTAATACTTAGCCATTAATTCATTCGGGATATTGTCCGGCTGTGTACTGCGCGAACGTGTTAATGGTGGCATTACAATACGGTTTTTTAAAATGTGTGAGCCTAATTTGGTCGGCGTGAATAATACGTCATTTTTCATCATGGTCTTTATCTCGTGAGTGGCTAATGAGTTGAACTATATCGCCGCTTAGGTACAATGAAAATCAAGTGAAGTATGTATGAGAAACAAATATGGCTGATATCAGTAAGCTGGAAATAAAACAATTAAGGGTGCTTGCTGCATTATTACAGTTACATAGCTTAACGAAAGCTGCCGCTAAGCTCGGTATCACTCAGCAAGCGGTCAGTGAGCAACTGAAAAAACTGCGGGATATATTCCAAGATCGTCTCTTTATTCGTGGCAGTCACGGTGTTATACCAACTCCAAAAGCACAGGAGTTATCACCCAAGATCCAGCAGATTTTAATGGCCATTGGTGAATTAACTGAATTAGCAGAGTTCGACCCGCAACGATTAAATGGGGTATATAAAATCAGTGCCTCAGATTATGCGATGCGCGTTATTTTACCTTCTTTATTAGTGCAAATTAGACAGCAGGCTCCGCATTTAAAAATAATTATTCGCCGCTTTGAATCGGACAATTTAACGCAGTTAATGGCCACTGGCGAGATTGATTTAGCGTTGACCTTTCCAGCGTTTATTCCGATCACTTGTCCTTCGATGCTACTGTATGAAGAGCGTCATGTTTGTGTTGCCGCTAAGGCTGTGGCGAGTGAATATCAGGGACTGAGTTTAAAAGAGATTGCAGCAGCGCCACAATTGGTTATTTCACCTTCACGGGCAAGTCTAAAAGGATCTGCTGACGAATGGTTCGCGGCAAAGGGTTTTCAGCGTAATATTATTATGTCACTACCCAGTTTTTCGGCAGCCCCAGATTGTATTGAAGCGATGGGGGTGTTGGCATTTTTACCTTCACGTATGTTACCCAATGATAAATTAGTTGAGATTGCATTGCCCGAGCCATTACCCAGTTTCGAGGTGGTGGCTGCATGGCATCAACGTTCAAGCCAAACTCAGACTCATCAATGGATCACGGGTTTACTGGGTGAGCTATATCCACAAAAATAACCCAAAAAAAAGCCTGTCAGCGTAATGAAGTGACAGGCTTTTTTAATCCCCCCCCTTTTTCAAGGGGAAGGTTAAGCGGGGTCTATCTAGCGTAATAAACGTGAACGGATAGTACCGCTAATTGATTTAAGTTTTGCTAAACCACGTTCAGCATGGTCACTTTCAACATCAATAACCACATAACCAATATCGCCTGCAGTTTGTAGGTATTGACCAGAAATATTCACACCTTCTTCAGCAAACGCTTGGGTGATCTGGTTTAAGATACCCGGTTGGTTATGGTGAATGTGCATCAGGCGGCTTGAACCACCATGTGTCGGCAATGATACTTCAGGGAAGTTAACAGCAGACAGTGTTGAACCATTATCCGAATATTTAGTCAGTTTACCAGCCACTTCATAACCGATATTTTCTTGTGCTTCCTGCGTACTACCACCCACGTGTGGTGTTAGGATCACATTATCAAATTCACGTAACGGTGAGATAAATTCATCGTTATTTGATGCTGGTTCGGTAGGGAATACATCGATCGCTGCGCCAGCAATTTTTTTGCTTGCTAATGCTGATGCAAGCGCATCAATATCAACCACAGTACCGCGTGAAGCATTAATGAAGATTGCACCATCTTTCATTTGCGCAAATTCAGCTTCGCCCATCATCAATTTCGTTTGTGGTGTTTCTGGTACGTGTAACGAGATAATGTCAGACGTCGCTAATAAGTCTTCCATGCTCATTATCTGCTCGGCATTACCCAGCGAAAGCTTGGTTTCTACGTCATAATACTTCACACGTAGACCTAAGTTTTCGGCCAAAATACTTAATTGAATACCAATATGGCCATAACCAATAATACCCAGTTGCTTGCCACGTGCTTCGTAAGAGCCCGATGCTGATTTCTGCCATTCGCCACGGTGTGCTTTGGCATTCTTCTCTGGGATACCGCGTAATAATAACAGGATCTCGCCAAGTACTAATTCTGCCACACTACGGGTGTTCGAGAATGGGGCGTTAAAAACAGGGATCGCCGCTTTTTGAGCCGCAGCAAGATCAACCTGATTAGTGCCAATACAAAAACAACCAATACCAACTAATTTTTCTGCAGCAGCAATGACGTTTGCATTTAAATGTGTACGGGAGCGAATACCAACAAAATGGACATCTTTAATTTTTTCACACAGTTCTTCTTCACTTAATGCTGTCTTAATCGATTCGATATTCGTGTAACCAGCATTGGTGAACGTATCGACTGCACTTTGATGTAGTCCTTCAAGAAGCAATATCTTGATCTTATCTTTCTGAAGAGAGAGGTTGGTCATGTAAATTCCTTTATCACATATTTCGCAAATCGCACTAATTTTGTTTTGTAAATCGAACTAATTGCTAAAGTAACAGGTTTTATTTCATTAGTGAATGTTTGTGACGAAAATCAAAGAAAATAGTTAATTTATGATTTATGGCTGTTTGATTTGCTTAGAAAAATACTTTAGGAACTATGAAAATGTTTATTTTTTAAAATAAAGTTTAATATAACTAATTGTTATACTTATATAATGTGGTTTGTTTTTTCAGGGGGGGGAGATAAACTGGTGTTGTTAGGTAACACCAGCTTCATATTATTATTTAGTTACTTTAACGCCATCTTGCGTACCAGCTAGCACAACATCTGCGCCACGAGCTGCGAATAGACCATTTGTTACTACGCCCACTAAACCATTGATTGCCAGTTCTAATGCTTTCGGATCAGTGATCTGCATATTATATACATCCAGAATAATATTGCCGTTATCAGTCACAACACCTTCACGGTAAACTGGATCTCCGCCGAGTTTCACTAATTCACGTCCCACGTAAGAGCGCGCCATTGGGATAACTTCAACAGGCAGTGGGAAGTCGCCGAGCACATCAACATTTTTGGTATCATCAATAATACATACGAATGTTTTTGCTACTGCAGCAACGATCTTTTCACGTGTTAGCGCAGCGCCACCGCCTTTGATCATGTTGTTATTGCTATCAATTTCGTCTGCACCATCAACATAAATATCAAGTTGCGCGACAGAGTTTAGATCTAATACTTCAATACCCAGTGCTTCTAAGCGCTGAGTTGAGGCAATAGAACTTGAAACTGCCCCTTTAATGTCTTCGCGAATAGTACCTAATGCATCAATAAAATGATTAACGGTTGAACCGGTACCTACACCAACGATGCTATCCTTTTCAACATATTCTAATGCTGCCCAGCCTGCTGCTTTCTTTAATTCATCTTGAGTCATGTTATATCCATTATGATTGAGTGGCTTGATACTGTGTTCGACTTGTATTGCGCTCTGATTATATACTTAAATTCCCCTAATATGCCAATGACGTACGATTAAGAAAACACTAAGGTTCTTGAAGGTGTAATGATTTCTTTAATTGGCATATCCCAAGGGGCGATAGGTAAATTGTCATGTTGTTGGCAATCGTGTGCTAAACCCAATACGTAGGGAGGTTTCTGGCCTTGACGTACAAACTGATGTTGAGAAAAAGTACGGTCGTAATAACCGCCGCCCATGCCCAAACGGTTACCTGCTAGATCAAAAGCCACTAACGGACTACACACCAGATCTAAATCGAGATAAGGAATCACTTGGCTGACATCCAGCTGGGGTTCGTGAATGCCGTATTTATTTTGGATTAATGGGGTACTAGCAGTTAGTTGTGTAAATAGTAATTGTTTGTGGCTAAACGGATGTAAAATAGGGATGTATACCTGTTTTCCTTGTTGCCAACACCAGTTGATCACGGCTTGGGTATCGAGTTCACCATCATTATGTAAATAGATCGCAATATGCTGAGCGTGTTGAATATGTGGGTGCTGACAAAACTGAGTAAGTAGATCAGTACCGGCTTGTTGTTGTTGCTGCGTTGAAAGCTGCTGACGGCGCTGGCGTATTTGTTGTCTTATTTCAGTTCGGGTGGTGGCAATCGGTGGCGTTAAATCAGACATAAACAAGATTCCATACTGGTTAAAATCGGTAATGGATAGTTTCGGTAATAGATTGCTGTTAACACAAGAAAAGGGCCCCAGGGTGCGGCTACAAGGTTTAGTCCTGAACCAGAAGGTTCAGGTTGGCTATTCAAGCTGCTGCGTCAGGCTTCTCAGTACGAGCTGAGCTTGCACAATGGCAACAGGAATGAAAGCCTATAAAGTGTGATTATCGGCTCAGGGACATAACCCGCATACCAATCACCCCAGGGTTATTTGGTTATACTGCAGACGGTGTATCATCAACGTTGTTGTCGATTAATGCGCGTTCAATTGTGTCTTGTAACAGTTGAATGCGATCATCTACGGTATTTGTATATTCTGTCGTTTTCAGACGTTCTTGGCGAAGTTCATGACAAAAATTTAATGCAGCCATTACAGCTAAATGCTCTAAATTTTTGATATTCGTCTTCGCTTGTATCTCTTCTAACTTATTATTAAGTACTGCCGCTGTTTTATGAAGTTCATCTACTTCTTCACTCGGACTACCAACTTTAAAGTGGCGACCCAAAATTGCAATGTCAACCGCAGTTATACTCATGGCTATACTCTAAGTTATCTGGCTACAAGGGCTATATCAAGCGCCTTGGCTGATACGTCTGAACTGACTATATCTCGCAATAGTAAGCATTGCAAGAGGTTATCGGATTGAAATTTTAAGTTCCGGATCGAGATTAATCAAGTTGCCCATAAATCCAACAGCTTAGTCTTGGTTTTATGTATTGGTTTGAATTAATCGCTATAAAATACGGGGATTTAGAGGTCAAAAGTGGACAAGGCAGTTAACTATTTTACTCTAATTTACGCGGTAATTTGACCGCTATCACAGCATTGTGTTGCGGTCGTAAATAATTAACTATAGTGGATATTAAATTAAAAGGTCAAGCTATTCACTGAGACTTACTATGTGATTACCTGATGGTTGAGAGATGATCTCTGATTTACCGGCCAGTAATGCCAAGCATGCCCATATAATACTCATTCCTGCGGTGATGATTAATGGCATATCCCAACTACTCGTTGCTTCATGCAGTGAACCAAAAATAACTGGCCCAGTTGCTGCAAATAGATAACCAATACATTGTGCCATCCCCGACAATGCAGCCGCTTGATGTGGGGTGTTAGTTCGTAGACTGATAAAGGACAATCCAAGAATAAAACCACCCCCGCAGCTAAAACCAAGTAATGTTGCACAGATTGCAGCATGTTCCGGTACCATGAATAATCCTGTAATACCAATGAATGCCAGTACTGTCATCATTAAGCTAAGTGTCCGTTTATCTTTTACTTTTGCCATTAGTGGAATTAATACGATAGCTGGTGCTGCTGATGCAAGTTGTAAGATACCGTGAATGTAGCCTGCTTGGTGTTCTGAGTAACCATTATCAGTCAAAATACTCGGTAACCAAGCAATAAAGGTGTACATAATAAATGAATTTAGTGCCAAGAATCCAGAGACTTGCCAAGCCGCGACAGATTGCCACACATAACTATGACTATCGATTTCGGGTATGTCCGAAGTCGGTCTTGTGTGAAGGCTAATTTGTGGTAGCCAAATTAGCATGGTGATAATGGGTAGAATGAGTGTGGTCCCTAATGCGAATGCCCAATTTGGAATCAGTGTAATATTAAGTGTATGGGCTAGGTTAAACATTGGAATCGTGGTACTAGCAGTGAGGGTTGCACCAATTCCCATCATTAATACATAAATAGCGGTCAATGTGGGAACTTTGCTGGGAAAATCACGTTTTAGCAAGCTGGGTAAAAGTACGTTCCCAATTGCAATACCTATACCTATGATACAAGTGCCTAAGTATAGGGAGTATATTGATCCGACAGAGCGAATAAAAATACCGATAGTGATGGCGAGTAATGCAAACATGAGCGATTGTTCAAGTCCAATCTTGCGTGCTAATACAGATGACAGAGGTGAAAAAATAGCAAAAGCAAGTAGAGGTAATGTAGTAAGCATGCCTGCTTGTGTAGCAGATAGAGAAAGGTTGTCAGAGATATATGTTAAAATTGGTCCAATACCTGTTATTGGGCCTCGGAGGTTACTGGCAATAAGTAAAATACCGACAATAATCAGAGCTGGATGAGTAATCTGGTGTGCCTTATTGTGTGACATTTTAAGTCCTCCTTAAATTATTCTCTATATGATCATCTATTTATGTTGATTGGTATTATGTACATTGAGATTCTGGTTGTTTTTCTAAGCGTTTATTTTTCGCTTCGACTTTTGCTAGCCACAATAAAGGTAAAATAATAAAGGCTGTCCCAATCGCCATACCGATATCTGGAATTTCATCAAACCAGATTAGGCCTACAACTACTGCTCCGATTAAACCACTGTATTCGGCACTGGCAATTTTGCTTGCATCGCCAGAACGATAAGCCACTACACAAAAACCTGCGTAGATAAGGATAAACGAGGTGGAACCTGCAGCCGTTAGTAATGGGGTAAAATCCCACGGTTTGCCTTCCCATACAGCTAATCCTAATGATGCTGGCATCCCCACTAAATTAGTCAGTAACAGGGTTTGAAACACAGTCTGATGTTTTGGTAGTTTACGGATCAATAAATTATTTGCTGCGAGGGTAAATGCCACCACGATTGCCGCTGTTGCAGCCCAATCAATTTCTGTTGGGCGGATAACAATTAACACACCAATAAAGCCCAAAACAGCCGCAGCAATAGAATGCATGGATAATTTTTCTTGAAACCATAACATCGCCATTGGCAACATGATTAGTGGCGCGGCATAAAAGATCGCATTTGCGGTGGCTAATGGCATTGCACTGATGGCGTAAACCATAAAGATCGCACCAAGCAACCAAATATGACCACGTACAGCATGCCACTTAAGCCCATCAATTAGACTCTCTCTGCTGCTTTTTAAACAAAATGGGATAAGTAGCAGTACGGCTGTCAGTTGTCGGAAAAACACAAATTGATACACGGCCGTATCTTCTGATAACGTCTTAATTAAGGCATCAGAAAAAACGGCAACAATGTTACCAATAATGAGCAAGGTCATTGCTAAACCGACAGACATTTTAGGCATGGTGAATTCCAACTATACAAATATAAAGTAATAAAAAGCATAAATAGCAACATAAGCAGCAAACATGGCTGGTTAGTTGAAAGATAAAAGTGTGATGTAGCTAGCATATTCCAAAACCTGAGATGAAGTATAATGATAAATATATTTTTAGTATGAGCTCAGCTAATAGTGAAACTTCCCCCGTTACGTGCGTTACAATGTTTTGAAGCGGTAGCCCGTTTTAACAGTTTTTCCAAAGCGGCCGATCAACTTAATATTACTCAAAGCGCGGTCAGTCATCAGGTACGTCTGTTAGAAGAGTACCTCGGTGAGTCGATGTTTAACCGTAAAGGACGGACCTTGTCATTGACTGATATGGGGGAGCGTTATTACGAAGAAGTCAGTCAATCATTGGCGAATATCTCTACTGCCAGTCAACAGATCCGAGAAGGTAAGTCAGGTAAGATCCGGTTAGCCTTATACAGCTCGTTGGCGGTAAAGTGGTTGATCCCAAGGTTAGATAACTTACGCCAGCAATATCCCGAGATTGAGCTGTCATTAAATATGGTGGCAGATGAGCCTGATTGTAGTGATCAAGTGGCTGATTGTTTTATTACCGTGAACCCACCGAAGCGTAATTTTGTCAGTCAGTTTTTATATGCTGAGCGTTTGTATCCGGTGTGTGGTAAAAAACTATGGCAACAGATCCAAGATCAACCCTTACCTGAAGCCTTGTGGCAATATCCATTGTTGTCGGTGCAATCAGTATATCCCGATGATGAACACGGCGAAGACTGGCAGCGTTGGTGTGAATTAGGTGGTTTTACCCTGCCTGCAGAGGCTAAAATGAACTATTTTAGTCATATGTTAATGGCGGCGGAGGCTGCACGTTATGACCAAGGGATTACCTTGCTTAATCACTACTTAATGAATGATCAGGACCGGCTACATAATCTTGTACGGATCCCCATGCACGATATTCTTACTGGTGATAACTTCTATTTTGTGTATAAAAAATCGCGGGCGAAACAAACTGATATTTTGAAACTAGGCCGCTGGCTAGAACTGCAATGCTATGATCAAGAACAGTAGAACTAAGATTACGCAGTTGCAGTAGGTTAAAAGTGGTTAAGGACTGGGCAATGCGAGAGAGGCATTCGTTTGGTTATGGTCTTGATCTGGGTTAATATAGCCCTCATTATTCTAAATACATTAATCTATTGGTAAGGTCCTCGCATGGATAAAGTTAAACTTCCTCTTTTTGCTGACGTAAACGCGCAGCTACAACAAAGTGATTTATTAGTGAACCCTGCCGATGTGCACGGTGTGATTTGTGGTTTGTTATGTGGTGGCATCAAGCTAGACAACAAAGCATGGTTAGCACCGTTTGATGAGTTAATCAACGAAGGCCTCGGTATTCCAGATTCACTGGAGCCAGTATTAACTGAGGTTTATAACGCTAGTGCAGCAGCATTAAAAGACATGACGTTAGGTTTTGAATTGTTGATCCCAGATATGGATCAACCATTAGAAACACGCATGGAAGCATTAGCTGAATGGCTTCAAGGTTTCCTTGGTGGTTTTGGTATGGTGCATTCAACATCAACAAAAGCCAGCGATGACGTGAAAGAACTGATTGCTGACTTTGCGAGTATTGCGCAATTAGACGTTGATGGCGGAGACGATAGCAACGAAGCTGAAGAAGCATTTTATGAGATCGTAGAATACGTACGTATGGGCGCAAATTATTGTTTTAACGAATTAAGTGACGGCGATACTAACGCAGCGCCTGTGCTACATTAATATTGCTATACGTGAATAGATAACGGCATGGTTTATCCCGTTATCTATTCAAAAGATGATTTATCGCAAGCGACCCTAAAAGGATACTTGTTATAACAAAGGTTATAACAAAGGTTATGACGAAGGTTATGACGAAGCTAGCTACCGTTTGTCGTTGTAGCTAAATAGATAGGACAAGGAATGTTTTATGTCTTTAATAAACAAATTAACAGCCAAGTTAGGTAGTAAGTCGAGCGCCTCTACAGCGTCTATCGTTTGGCCAGAAGCGGCTTTTACTCGCGAACAGCATGCGCAACGTAATACCCAGTTTAGTCAAACTTATTATGCCTATACGGATCCACAACAAGCGTTTGAATTTTGTCGTGCACAAGCCGATGAAGGTGTGGTGACAGCTTTGTATTTATTGGCGTTGCAATATGAACAAGGTGATGGTCAACAAACTTATTTGCGTCAAGCGGTAAGCTGTTATCAACGTGCTGCAGATTGTCAGCACCCTGAGTCGCTGTTTAATTTGGCATTGCTACAATTACAAGGCCAGCTGGGTAAGCCGAATGCAGTGCTGGCGTTCAGTTATTTTGAGCAAGCCGCAAAATTAGGCTTGGTACAAGCGCAATATAATTTGGCCAGTATGCTGGATCAGGGTTCGGGTTGTTTTAAAGATCATATCGCCGCATTTGATTGGTATCAAAAAGCCGCTGAACAAGGCTATACCCAAGCATGGCAGAACATTGCGGTCATGTATTATCGCGGTGAAGGTGTTGAACCCGATAAATTAAAGGCGTACGCGTGGACATTATTAGCGGCTAAAGCCGGTGTCGAAGAAGCGATCGCCGCAGAACCAGAGATGACACAAGCGTTAAACTCAACCGAAATACTGGTGGGCAAAGCGCAGTTTGATCACTTACAACAAGGCTTTTTAGCTTATTTACCAATAGAAACCAGATTCGAAGGATAGCTGCTAATGCTGTCATAAAGAGTTAAGTTTTATCATTCGTGTTGTTGGTCGTCGTTGGCTTTTGTATAGTGTCATCGTTTTTTAATTTCAATAACTTGTTAGGATCAAAATGTCAGTGGTTGAATATGATATTGCAATTGTTGGTGCCGGTATGGTCGGTGCGACACTTGCACACGCCGTAAGCCAAATAAAACGCGAAGATGGCCGTCAATTATCGATAGCCTTAATTGATGCTAATCCACCAACGACCTGTAATCATCCCGGGTTTGATGCGCGTGTGATTGCATTATCTTACGGTTCACAGAAGATCTTAACCCAGTTCAACTTGTGGGATAAGATCGCACCGACCGCCACGGCGATTAAACACATTCATGTGTCTGATCGAGGTCACTGGGGGATCACCCGCATTGATCACAGTGAATACAATTTACCTGCATTAGGGCAAGTGATTGAACTGCAAACAGCAGGGCATATATTCCAACAAGATCTTGCCGAGATTAAGAACATCAATTGGTATTGTCCAAATCAGTTAGTTGGCCTTGACCGTCAAGTAGGTCATACCGATCTTACCCTCGATGACGGCCAGAAAATACGCTGTAAGTTATTAGTCGGTGCCGATGGTAACAATTCAATGGTTCGTCAATTAACCAATGTGCCAGTTGAAGTGACCGATTTTGAGCAAACTGCGATTATTGCTAATGTGAGTCTGAGTAAACCTCATGAAGGTAAAGCTTACGAACGTTTTACTGACACCGGACCGTTGGCACTATTACCTATGACAGAACAACGCAGTTCGTTAGTCTGGTCAGTGCGCAGTGACGAAGTAGATGCGATAATGGCATTGAGTGATGATGCATTTTTATTATGTTTACAGCAGCGTTTTGGCTATCGCTTAGGCAAGTTTACTAAAACTGGTCAACGTTTTTCATACCCGTTGTTATTAACTGAAGCGCTAGAGCCAACCCAACATCGTAGTATCGTGGTTGGTAACGCAGCACATGCATTACACCCGATTGCGGGTCAAGGTTATAACCTTGGGTTACGTGACGTTGCTGTGTTACATCATCAAATAGAACAAGCATTTTTAGCCGATCAAGACGTGGGCGATCAAGCCGTAACCAAAGGTTACTGGCACAAGCGTCAAGGCGATCATCAAAAGACGATCTGGATGACAACCTCATTAGCGACCTTGTTTGCTAATAATTATGGGCCGCTGGTGGCAGGTCGTAATTTAGCCCTGCATACCATGGGTTATAAACCAGAATATAAACGCGCATTAGCACGTCAAGCACTTGGTGCGTTCAAGTTATTTTAAAAGATTAGGATTAGGATGTTATATGCAATCTTATGATATTGCGGTTGTTGGCGGTGGCATGGTTGGTCTTGCTTTTGCTGCAGCATTGAAGGAAACCACCCTTAAGGTTGTGGTTATCGAAGGTAATGAACTTGAGCGCGAATTAGGTGAATCTCCTGAATTACGCGTCAGTGCGCTAAGCCGCGCAAGCCAAAACATATTACAAAATTTAGATGCATGGGCGGGTATCGAAAGTCGCCGGCATCAAGCGTATAACGCCATGCAAGTCTGGGATCGTAACGGCTTTGGCCAGATCGATTTTGACGGTGATGCGCTAATGACAGATACCTTAGGTCATTTAGTTGAAAACAAAGTGATACAATTAGCACTGCTAGAGCAAATTGAAAAAGCCAGCAACATTACCTTATTAACGGGTACTCGAATTCGTAAATTAAGTCGTGCTAATGATGCAGCTTGGTTAACCTTAGAAGATCAAGAACCTGTATACGCGAAGCTGATTGTGGGTGCCGATGGTGCCAACTCATGGACGCGTGCACAAGTGAATATTCCGCTGACGACATGGGATTATAATCACCATGCTATCGTTGCCAATATTCGCACTGTTGAACCGCATCAAGCTTGCGCCCGTCAGATCTTTAATCCAGAAGGACCGTTAGCGTTTTTACCGTTATGGCAACCGGATCTGTGTTCGATCGTTTGGTCACTACCGCCAGAGCGTGCCACAGAATTGTTGGCAATGGACGAAACCGAATTCAATAAACAACTGACCGTGGCGTTTGATGGCCGTTTAGGGCTATGTAAAGTTGAAGGTCAACGTCAGGCATTCCCACTTAAAATGCGTTATGCCCGTAGTTTTGCAGCTGACCGAGTCGCATTAATTGGTGACGCTGCTCATACCATTCATCCATTAGCAGGGCAGGGTGTTAACCTTGGTTTGTTAGATGCAGCAAGTCTGGCGCAATGTGTATTAGAAAATCACCATGCCAATAAAGATCTCGGTACTCATGCTAACTTGCGTAAATTCGAACGCTGGCGTAAAGCCGAAGCTGCGGTGATGATCTCAAGTATGGAAGGGTTAAAGCGTTTATTTAGTGGTGGTCATCCAGCGAAGCGTATTTTCCGTGATATTGGCTTAACTTTATCTAATACATTACCTGGGCTAAAGCAAACCTTCATTAAACGTGCCATGGGGTTGGACGGTGAGTTACCTGAGCTGGCTAAATTAAACAGTACTTCCTAAGTAAATCAGGCATAATCGTTAAATAGTGCAATTAATCAACCTTGCACTATGATGTTAACGATGAGTATAACTAATGTAAACACCCTGTTTTCATTAGTTATGCTAATGCCAAGGCTGCTGCTACTCCATATTCTAACAGTTTAATAATTGTCAATATAGCTAGAACTTGGTAAAACAAGCTGCCTTGGTTAGTTTTTTTGTGATCTATGACGTCATTGCCATCCTGTAATAACTTTTTACTCTATTAAAGTGTTAGCCTTGCGTGCATTATCATTTGATTAAGCATTAGATTTTCTATCCCTTAAATAATTTTAACAGATGCTTTCTAAGGGTATAATCGAATAATTATCATGTAATAGGTTTTACATGACGCTTTAATATAAAAGCAAGAAAGCAATTTTACTTGATCCCAAAGTCTTGATTAATAACTGTCAATTAAAGGAATTATAGAATGGCTCAACAAACAGTACTGTTCCCGAAGCACGTAGAAGCAGGGGCAAAAATGGTGGACTTTCATGGTTGGGATATGCCAATCAATTACGGTTCCCAGATTGCTGAACATAATGCTGTACGCGAAGATGCGGGTATGTTCGATGTGTCACACATGACCATCGTTGATATCAAAGGCGCCGACGCTAAGTCGTTCTTACGTTATTTACTTGCCAATGACGTGGCAAAATTAACTGTTTCTGGTAAAGCTCTATATACCGGAATGTTACAACAAGATGGTGGGGTTATTGATGACCTTATCGTTTACTTCTTCAATGATGAATACTACCGTTTAGTGGTGAATTCAGCGACTCGTGTTAAAGATTTAGCATGGATCAACAAACAAGCTGCAGAGTTTTCTGTAGCTGTTACTGAATTACCTGAACTGTCTATGATTGCAGTACAGGGCCCGAAAGCCAAAGAAAAAGCCGCTACTGTATTTACTGCTGAGCAAAACGCTGCAGTTGAAGGCATGAAGCCATTCTTTGGTGTACAAGCGGGTAGTTTGTTTATTGCTACAACGGGTTATACCGGTGAAGCAGGCTATGAGATTGTCGTACCACAAGACGAAGCTTGCGATTTATGGCAGAAACTTGTGGACGCAGGGGTTCAACCAGTTGGTCTAGGCGCACGTGACACACTACGTTTAGAAGCTGGTATGAACCTTTATGGTTTAGATATGGATGAAACTGTATCACCGCTAGCCGCTAACATGGGCTGGACGATTGCTTGGGAACCACAAGAACGTGACTTTATCGGTCGCGCAGCGCTAACTGCTCAAAAAGCAGGAGGCACTGACAAACTTGTTGGTTTAGTACTTGAAGCGAAAGGTGTATTACGTACTGGTCAAAAAGTCGTATTCACTAACGCAGCAGGCGAAGCATGTGAAGGCGTTATCACCAGTGGTAGCTTCTCACCAACACTTGGTTTTAGTATTGCATTTGCACGTGTTCCAGCATCAATCGGTGAAACGGCTGACGTTGAAATGCGTAAAAAGCTTGTTACAGTTGCAGTAACTAAACCAGCGTTTGTTCGTAATGGTAAAAAACTAGTTTAGTGCTACGTTTGATTTAACTGAAAATTGTATGACGTCAGCTGAGTTGCAGATTTTTATTTCGAAAGAATAGTCATAATTCTGCTTATAAATAATCGCAATTCAGTGTCTACAGCGTTACCAAATAAAAACATAATCATTTAAGTAAAAGACAAAAGGAAGTTTCAACAATGAGTAATATCCCAGCTGAATTAAAATATGCATCTTCACACGAATGGGTTCGTAACGAAGGTGACGGTACTTATACTGTCGGTATTTCAGACCATGCTCAAGGCCTTCTTGGTGACATGGTATTCATTGATTTACCCGATGTTGGCGATGAAGTTGAAGCTGGCGAAGATTGCGCAGTAGGCGAGTCTGTTAAAGCCGCATCAGATATCTACGCACCAATCAGTGGTGAAATTGTAGCAATCAATGAAGAATTAGAAGATTCTCCAGAGTTAGTTAACTCAGATGCATTCGGCGAAGGCTGGTTGTTCCGAGTTAAAGCTTCTGATGAAAGTGAACTCGAAGCGCTGTTAGACGCTGCCGGTTATGCTGAGTCAATCGAAGACTAATTTGTTGTTGAAACCCTGAGCTAGCCTCGGGGTTTTTTTTAGTGTTAAAACGCAAATTGTTATTTTTTAAAGTACTAATTTAAGTTTGTTAAACACTAATTTAATTTTGTTATTTGTTAAAAGTATAAATACAGGGAATTGCATGAAAACCCATACCCCACTTGCCCAGTTAGAGCAGATTGATAATTTCGCCCGTCGCCACATAGGTCCTTGCGAAACAGAAACTAAAGACATGTTAACGAAAGTTGGCGCGGACTCTTTAGAAGACCTTATTCAACAAACAGTACCAAGCTCGATCTTATTGGCAGAAGATATTGTTGCTGGTCATCAGTTATCTGAAGTTGCAGCACTGCAAGAATTAAAAGCCATCGCAGCAAAGAACACAGTAAATAAAAGCTACATTGGTATGGGCTATTACGGTACTAATGTGCCGAATGTTATCTTACGTAACGTATTCGAAAATCCAGGCTGGTACACGGCATATACGCCTTACCAACCAGAGATTGCACAAGGTCGTTTAGAAGCACTTCTTAACTTCCAAACCATGACTTGTGGCCTAACAGGCATGGATTTAGCAAGCGCATCTTTGCTTGACGAAGCAACAGCCGCCGCTGAAGCAATGGCAATGTGTAAGCGTGTTTCTAAAAATAAA
This sequence comes from Moritella viscosa, assembly GCA_000953735.1. Classification (NCBI taxonomy): domain Bacteria; kingdom Pseudomonadati; phylum Pseudomonadota; class Gammaproteobacteria; order Alteromonadales; family Moritellaceae; genus Moritella; species Moritella viscosa. Next base: position 985,844 of record LN554852.1, read on the forward strand.
AAATGTGATAACTTCTTTATTGCCGACAGCGTACACCCACAAGTCGCTGACGTGATGATCGAACGTGCGGAACACTTCGGTTTCACTGTTATTCAAGGTCCTGCAGAAACTGCGCCTGAGCATGACTTGTTTGGTGCGGTACTACAGTACCCAGGTACAAATGGCGATGTAACTGACATCAGCGATATTATTGCAGCTATCCAAGCTAAGAAAGGTGTTGTTGCAGTGGGGTCAGATCTACTTGCACTGACACGCGTTAAGTCACCTGCTGAGTTAGGTGCTGACATGGCGTTTGGTAGTTCACAACGCTTTGGTGTTCCTATGGGTTATGGTGGTCCACACGCTGCATTCTTCGCAACATGTGACAAACATAAGCGTTCTATGCCGGGTCGTATCATTGGTGTTTCTAAAGACACTCATGGTAAACCTGCACTGCGTATGGCGATGCAAACGCGCGAGCAACACATCCGCCGCGAAAAAGCCAACTCAAACATTTGTACTGCACAGGTACTACTTGCGAACATGGCAGGCTTCTACGCAACGTATCACGGTCCAGAAGGCCTTAAAGATATTGCTAAGCGTGTACACCGTTTCACTGATTTATTAGCAGCTGGTCTTGTTAAAGGCGGTTTAAGCCTGACTAACAATACCTGGTTCGATACAATCACAGTACAGTTAGACAACGACCAGTTAGATAATAAAGAGAAAGTGGTTACTCGTGCATTAGCAGCGGGTATTAACTTCCGTCTTGACGCTGAACATCAAGTTGGTATCAGCTTAGATGAAACAATCACGCAAGCAGACTTAGCAACATTATTCGACGTACTATTGGGCGATGACCATGGTATCTCGGTTGATGCACTAGAAGCTGAACTAGCAGCAACTGGTAGCACGTCTATCCCAGCTGAACTTGAGCGTGAATCAGCATTCCTAACACACCCAGTATTTAATACGCACCATTCTGAAACAGAAATGCTGCGTTATATTAAATCACTGGAAAATAAAGATTTGGCGCTTAACCATTCAATGATTTCATTAGGTTCTTGTACCATGAAACTGAATGCAGTTGCCGAAATGATCCCAGTAACATGGCCTGAATTCAGCAACATGCACCCGTTCTGCCCAGCAGATCAAGCGGTTGGTTATAAAGTGATGATTGACCTGTTAGAAGACTGGTTAGTAAGCATCACAGGTTACGATTCAATTTGTATGCAGCCTAACTCGGGTGCTCAAGGTGAATACGCAGGTCTATTAGCTATTCACAAATACCATGAGTCACGTGGCGAATCACATCGTAACATCTGTCTGATCCCTAGCTCTGCGCACGGTACTAACCCTGCATCAGCGCAAATGGCGGGTCTGAAAGTTGTCGTTACTAAGTGTGACGTAAACGGTAACGTTGACGTTGCAGACTTACGTGAAAAAGCGGAAGAGCTAAAAGACAATCTTTCTTGTATCATGATCACGTACCCATCGACACACGGTGTATACGAAGAAACGATTAAAGAAATCTGTGGCATCATTCATGACAACGGCGGCCAAGTTTATATGGACGGCGCGAACATGAACGCACAGGTAGCATTAACATCACCGGGCTCTATGGGTTCTGATGTTTCTCACCTTAACTTACACAAAACATTCGCTATCCCACATGGTGGCGGTGGTCCAGGTATGGGTCCTATCGGCGTTAAAGCGCACTTGGCCCCATTTGTTGCTGGTCACGCAGTTGCTGACACAGGTAAAGAAAGCCGTAACAATGGTGCGGTATCTGCTGCACAGTTCGGTAGCGCAAGCATTTTGCCGATTACGTGGATGTACATCAACATGTTAGGTACAGCAGGTCTGAAACGCTCTACACAGACAGCTATCTTAAACGCTAACTACCTAGCTCAAAACTTAGACCCACTGTTCCCAGTGCTTTATAAAGGCCGTAATGATCGCGTAGCGCACGAGTGCATCGTTGATTTACGCCCACTTAAAGAAACGACTGGTATTACCGAGTCTGATGTTGCTAAACGTTTAATGGATTATGGTTTCCATTCGCCAACAATGAGCTTCCCAGTTGCGGGTACGCTAATGATTGAGCCGACTGAATCAGAATCTAAAGCTGAATTAGATCGCTTCATCGAAGCAATGACCAGCATCCGTGCTGAAATTGCCAAAGTTGAATCGGGTGAGTGGACTGCAGAACAAAGCCCACTACATCACGCACCACACACACTAGCCGATATTGTTGACGCTAACTGGGACCGTGCTTATGACCGTGAAACGGCAGTTTACCCTGCACCTTACGTGAAGAAAGACAAGTTCTGGCCTACTGTAAACCGCATCGATGATGTGTATGGCGACCGTAACTTATTCTGCTCATGCACACCAGTTGAATCGTATAACGATTCAACTGGTGTGCAACGTGTAACAGCATTAAATACATGAAGTGATAAGAGCGAGTCCAGCGAGAGTAGGGCTCGCTTTTTTATGGCCGGTGAAAACAGCTTTAGGGGCGGGGGGAGTTGAAGCCCAAAACACAACTGGATGTAATTGGCTCTGTTCCCTTTTAGTGTTGGTAGTTTTAGCTATACTTATAGTAACCGCAATATCATGAGGTTACCGCTATGAGTAAAGTAACTTTTGCAGCTTTTCAAGAAAGTATTGAAGACCTATCTTATGTTGAACTAAAGCGCTTAAATCATCAAATCGACTTCCACCTATCTAAAGACGAAGTCGGCCAAATCCTTGCCAAATATGAAAATGAAATATCAAACTGCCCTCATTGCAATGGTCACGTGCTATCTCGATGGGGAAGTACCATGCAAGGAAAACAACGTTATCGCTGTAATGCTTGCCATAAAACATTCAGCACCCTAACGGGAACAAGTCTATTTAGAATGAAAAAACCTGGCAAATGGCTGAAATATATAGAATGTATGTGTTTATCTAATAGTTTGAGATATGCAGCTAACAAGTTAGATATTAATTTAAAAACAGCATTTAGATGGCGACATCGTTTTCTAAAAAGCCCTTCTGAGCACAAACCGACTGAATTACTTGGCATTATTGAAGCAGATGAAACTTTTGTACCCGAGAGTTTCAAAGGTTCCAAAAAAATGCTGAGAGAATCAAGAAAACGAGGCGGCGGTAATCCCCCAAAAGTGCCTATTTTACTGGCTTTAGATCGCAATGGAACAATAAGCCATCAGGTCTTAAAGCGAGATACTAAAGAAGAACTTAGCTTAGCGCTAACACCACTTTTATCACCTGATTCTGTGCTATGTACCGATGGTAATTTATCTTATCAAAGCATCGTTAAAGAGCTTGGTTTCAACATCGATCATAAACGGCTTATCAGTTTGGATAATCAAAAGGTTATTGATAAAATATATCATATTCAGACACTTAATAATTTCATGATGCGTTGGAAAACTTGGATGAAACGATTTTATGGTGTTGGTACTGGCTATATGGAACATTATATTGCTTGGTTTATCTTTATGGAAAACAAAGCGTCTTGCGAAAACAAAAACTGGCTTAATGAAGCTCTTGAATAAACCAACACTAAAAGGGAACAGAGCCATGTAATTACAGTGTTATTTTTTGTAATCGGTAGCCCTATCCATATGTATCCAATAAGACCCATCCTATGCCGCCAAAGTGCCGCCGTTCGAAATAATAAATTATGGTTTTATATAATATTATTTCTTTTTAGTGTTAAGTCTCAGTTTGTCAGGTAAAAGTCTTATTTTTCTTTCTTATAAACTAAAAAGGCAATAGAATCAGTTGTATATTAAGTCTTGTAAATAATTCACAAGACTTAAATAATAAACAACAGGACAGTACACTTGCCCTGAATAGATTTAAATGTCAGATTGATGTTTTATCTTATTTTTCATTTGATTGGTCGTTATTGACTAGGGTGAATGGATTTGGGGAATCGAAACGTCCTGTTATACAAATCTTATATTTAGCAGGATGCACATGAGCGTTGATATTGATAAGTATAAATGTTTATACGAATACGAAAAAAATCTATTTGAAGAAGAAAGCGGAAGATATAGGCGTCTTGAAGACAAAGCTATGAAGTATCTAAGCGCAACAACTTTGGCAATCGGAGCTTATCTATTTCTAGTTCGTGGAATAATAGAAGAGCTTATTCCCCCGAATAATTATATTGAGTGGTTTGTTTTAATATCTGTGGGTTTGACTTTTATAGCATTTATTTCTTCATGGAGTCTTATTTTTAGAGCTATAAAACTAACGGATATCGTTAAAATGCCTTCTGATGAAAAAACGATTAACTACTTTAAAGATAATGATCTTGATACTGTTTACTTAGGTTTAAGTAAACAGTATTCAAATGGTATTAAAGTCATAGAAAAAAATTATGAAAATAAGCTGAAACTTGTTCGTATAGCTTATTCCGACATTATGTTTACTGGTTGGTCGTTAGTCGTTTCAATTATATTTATATTAATACTAAAATGGAGTACTTAAAATGAGTGAAAAAGAACAAGAAAATATCAACCCCGCTGTGCCTGTCGAAGTAGATGCCCCTGAATTGGCTATCTGTACAGAAAGCTATAAACCACCACAACGTGATAACGAAACACAGTTGAAAGACTAAATATAACAAGTTGCTCAAACGGAAAAATAACAGTGATCATCGTTACGCGATTCTAGCCAACCATGATTTCCGATTATTAAGGTGTTACTTGATAAAATAGATGTTTCAGGCTTATTTTAGCTGAAACATTGATTCCCCAATTTAGCGCAAAATTATCCCATCATTTTTAACTCGTTATAGCTAAATTAACATCTATAAATAAGACCTAGGGTAGGTATCTTAAGTGAGTATGCTTTTGGTTGTTAGGGCAAGTTTAAAATGTCACATCGGTTATTTATTTATAAATGTCACATTGTTCATCTCCTTAATCCCGAGATGAACTTGCTTTAAACTCGACGTCAGCAAGGTAAATCGGGTTCATCAAACGCTTGGGGGCCTTGCGACTTGTCATTCTTGAGTTGCGGTTACGACTCGGCTCATGTTCTCGTTCATCCTGTGAACGCTTCGCTGCCGCTAAGACTGCACCTAATCGTTTGTTACTCACGACTTCAGCTTGCTGAACATGTCTCAGCCTATCAAATATGCTGTATTCAAATGACTCTCCGCAATGTTGAATGGATAGCGTGCCATCGGGATAATCATAAATCATGACCTTTTTACCGACCAAACACTTGGCTTTATCGGTCGGTGTGAGCATATAAATGGCTTTATCGTACTGGAGTGTAAGTGATGAAGTTAAGCTGCGGCTCACTTGACGCGCAAATATATCATCAAGTTCTACGCTAGATTCCTGGAGTAGGCGATGCTTATCGTCGGTACTGTGGGGTAAGCACGCAAAGCGTGCGTTATGGAGTGAAATATAGTGTGGAACCCAGGCATTCGCTTCTTCAATCGTATTGATACCAGCAAGCCTCATCTCCTTGATTAATCTATCTTGCAGAGTGTAATTTGCACGCTCAACACGTCCTTTAGCTTGTGAGCTATTAGCACAAATAAGCTCGATATTTAACTCGTATAACGCTCGGCTATACTGGGTCATTTGCTTGCTTGTTTTACGACTAGGGCTGTTGATTTTAAAGACGGAATGCTTGTCGCTATAGAGCGCAATTGGCTTCCCATATTCAGAAATATACTGACGGATTACGTTCATATAATCATAGGTGGTTTCAGCTTCACAGAAATAAAGGGACATTAATTTACTTGTAGCGTCATCAATAAATACGAGTAAACAGCATTTAGGTGAACGGCCTTCGAACCAATCATGATGAGAACCATCGATTTGAATTAATTCGCCAACACAATCTCGTCTATATCGGGGCTGATAGATTTGCCGTTTTTTGCGACGGCGAACAGTCCACAAGCCATCTGCGACCATCCATTGACGGAGCGTTTCACTAGATAGCTTGATGTTGTGATTCTCTAATAGTTTTTCACAAGCAAATGTGGGTTTGAAGTCGCTGTATTTATCTTTGACTATGTTGAGGATTTGTTCTTTAAATTCGGTTGGATAACGCCGATTGCTCGGCATGTTACGGCGCTTAGATACTAATCCAATATCGCCATGAAGGCGATATGCATTAACAAGTCGCTGAATATGTCTGCGGGTTAGATTTAGCAGTGTAGCGGCCGCTACTTGAGTGATCCGCTTATGACAAATATCTTTAATAACACCTAAACGATGCAGTTCTTTTTCGCTCATAGTAATCAACATAGCACAACTCGATGCTTGGATTAGTTACGACCAAGTATACCAAAATGTGACATCTCTAAATTGTTAGAATGTGACATTACTATATTGCACTTACAGTTGCATGTTGCGCGTGTTAAACCCCGTTTAAAATGTCATGTGCTCTCACCGATAGAAATGTCGCTTTTGGTATTTAATAAAGATATGTAACAAACGGCGACAAATCAATTTATCAGTCACTGAGTTGATGAACTTGGCTTGAATTCATCTGGGTTAACTAACACAGGATTTATAGCCCGCAGTTGCTCTATTGCCCGCTTTTGAGCAGAACGTTTGGGGGCTTTTTTACTGCGTGAACGTTTATCTTCTAGCTCTAATATCCGTTGTTCAGTTTGAGCGAGTTTTAGCACTGCGCCAAGCCGTTTATTATCAACCACCTGACCTTGATTTACTTTTTGTAGCTTATCAAATATTTGATATTTTAACGTTCGATTCCCATAGTGAATTGCAATTGTGCCATCGGGATAATCTAGCACCTTAACCGTTTCACGCGTTAATCGATTATTTTCATCAGATGATTCAATCATATAAAGCACCTTGTCGTATTGTAAAGTTAATGAATTCGATAATTTACGGAGCTCATGCCAAGAGAAAATATTATCTAATTCATAGGGTTGCTCTGTAACTGGTCGGTGCATATTTTTGGCGTAGAGCGGGGGTTTTGCAAATCGGCGATTAAAGTCCGCTATAAATTTTGGTAACCATATATTGGCGTCTTCGATATTATTGATTCCATCCAGGCGCATTTCTTTAATCAATCTGTCCTGTAATGTTTTGTTAGCACGTTCAACGCGGCCTTTCGCTTGAGAGCTATTAGCACAGAACAACTCTATATTCAGGTCTTTCAGAGCCCGTCCAAATTGCGTTATTTTAGCCGTTTTAGCATCCCGGTTATTCACTTTAAATACGGAATGTTTGTCTGAATAAAACGCGGTTGGCTTGCCATATTGCTTTATATATTCACGCGTTATCGCCATGTAATCGAGCGTTGTTTCTGCATTCGTAAATCTTAAACTCATGATCTGACTGGTAGCATCATCGATATAAACGATCAGGCAACATTTATCGCTGCGGCCTTCAAACCAGTCATGATGAGAGCCATCAATTTGTATGAGTTCACCGAAGCAATCACGACGATAGCGAGGCTGATATACCTTAGGTTTACGTTTGGCGTGTGGTCGCCACAGACCGTCGGAAATCATCCATTGACGCAGTGTTTCAACGCCCACAGAAATAGCATGTAGCTCGGTAAGTTTTTCGTGTGCGAGAGTTGGACCAAAATCTTGGTAATGGATCTGCACGAGGTCAAGAACGTGTTGTTTGAATTTATAGGAATGGTGATGGTTACTAGGCTGGCCACGTTTATGTGAAATCAAACCTTCAGTTCCATGTTTTAAATATTGCTTCGTCAGTCGATATACTTGTCGTGTACTTAGGTTTAGAAGCGCGGCAGCATCAACGCCAGAGATACGTTTATCAATGACATTTTTGATGGTGTTAATTCTGTATATTTCAATATCAGTCATAGTGAGTAACATCATGTAGATCCAGAGCGTCTAATTGATGCTCTGAAGATAGTTCAACATGACATTTCTAACGGTGACAAACCTGACATTTCTATCGGGGACCTACAGCGCGATTGCGTGTTGTCATCTTTATGTTTAATAAGCCGCGTATCACTGAATTAACATCCCCATTAGAATAACAACGATAACAAAGGAGATGTAAATGCTAAGAGTATTAATTAGTGCGGATAGTAAGAACATAGGCCGCCTATGTTCATTCCATTTTTAATAACGTAGAATACTCTCTAAATTTCAAATATAGGATATTGGATTATGATTAAATATATAATATTTTTATCTGCATTTTTTTCATATGCTAGCGCTAGCATTCAAAATGTATCTACACTGAATAATTGTGTTACTGCGTATGAGCATGCTGATTACAAAGGGTTTGCTTGGAATTTCTGCCCAGATGAAGAGGCTAACAGTCGTGGATGGCAAAATAAAATATCATCAATACGTGTATCTAAAGGTTATAAAGTTACTCTTTGCCGAGATAAAGATAAATACGGTTCGCCAGAAGGACTATGCCGTGAATATACCGATAATACAAATTGGATTGGTGAACGTGTAAATGATCAGTATAGTTATATAAAAGTAAAGCCAGTAGATAAAGATTCATTCGATTTCATAATCGCATCTGACACACAATATCAATATTGTGTAAGCTCTCTTTGTAAGAATAGACCAGGAAATAGTTACATAGCTAATGAGTGGCACTCAAATAGTATGAAAGAATTAGCTAAAGATATTGGTGATAAGTATTTTTCAGGCATTATTGTTAATGGTGATTTAACTAATACGATGGATAGAAAGGATATTATTCAGTTTGAAAAAGACTATTCTGGAATACCAGTTTATCCTGGTCTAGGAAATCATGATTATCAGAACTATATTGATGATAAATGGTGTGACGGCTGGTACATAGAGGCAGGTGGATATAGAGCTTGGGCTCAAAACCTTTGTGCTGCGAGATTAGTCGAGTGGTTTGTGGGTCGCGTAAAAACAATACCAGCGTCTAAGAATGATATAAAAGTATCGGGACATAGAGGAAAAGATATCTCTGGAAGTTTGGCCTATTCTTTTGATAAATATGACTGGCACTTTGTTCAGTTAAATAATAAGCCCGGTTATACGAAGAGGTTCACTTCATATGATTCATGGATTGTTAGGCAAAGAAACATAGATATAAAAGATTCATATTTATGGTTAAAAAATGACTTAAATAAAAACAAGAACAAGAATACTGTATTAAATTACCATATATTTAATAATGATAATGATAATGATAATGATAATGATAATGATAATGAAATGGGAACTATTCTAGATGATAATCCACAAGTTGTGGCTATATTCGCAGGTCATTATCACAATATGATTGGTTCTGGATACCTTAATAATGGTAATTATTATAATTATCATAATTCCAGATATTATATTAGAACTCCAAAAGGAAGAATCATTCCTGTATTTTATTCCGGTAGTGCAGAAAATAATATTTATTTACACGCAACATTTAAACCAAAGAGTTTAACTGTAAAGCCAGTAAGTAGTGTTAACGGGAATTATAAATATATAGGAAAAGAGAATATAATTAATTTTTAATATGAACTATCCTGTATTCATATAGGCCGCCTGCGGCGGCAACTAATATTAATTATTCATAATAGGCATAAGTAGACATCCTTCTGTTTATGCCTCCAAAAAATGACTAAATAATATTTTCACTAGCATACTAAATTAATCCTTAAAACTTGAAGTCGAAGTGTCTGGCCAACCATACCTTCATCTAATTTAAAGGTAAGGAATTTCAATGTTCCTTACCTTAAACATAGGCTGGTATTTATGGTTTATTCTTAACTGTAATGACAGTCATATATTTCTACATTGATGTAGGAACACTAAAAAATTGCAAAATCACCTGAAAAATACTAATTTTCCAGAATTTAGATATACCGCTCCTGTGTCAGCTACATTATTCGCATTCTTTTAGCGCCCATTATCATTGATGCACTTAATTCTGAAAGTGATGTGCCCGCCCGATATTCAGTGTAAATGAGTCTGCTTTGACACAAAATACATTTGAACGGGTCTATTCTCACGTATGCCTTTAGCATTGATGCAAAACCAGGAAGTGCGGGTTTGCTTCTTTCTTCCATATCCAATGCTTCATACACTTTAGGTAGCCTCACTCCTCTGCGACGATTAGAGAGGAAGCCAAAATAACGTATCATTTTGAATCTTTTATCAGGGATGTGCTCGACCAGTCGGGCTATTAACGCTACCTGCGGTAGTGTTAACCTTTCCGTTTTACCTGTTCGATGGTCAAGATAATTAAACGTTAATAGACCAGCTTTGCTGTAATGACGCAGGCGAGAGCCTGAGATGGGTGGACGCTTTAAATAACGACCAAGGTAAGCGACTGTCTGCATGATGTTATCAGTCTTCTGGGCGAAATGTAGCTTCCAGCGTCGTTGATACTGACTATCGAGAAAGTGAGACCAATCGCGCTCTTCTCTAATATGTGAATAACGCGCAGCAGAAAGGTCTAAGTCACCATATTGCTCACGCAGTAAGGTGATGATTGCGTATCGCCAACAAGCTTCTGTCTCTTTAGTTTTGAAATAGATAGGCTTCCATTCACCGGTTTTAATGCAAATACCACCTCTGGTCACGGATAGGTGAATATGCGTATTCCAGTTAAGTTGACGACCGTAGGTGTGAAGGGCACAGAAGATACCTATCTCTATGCCTTTTTTCTTTGCCCATGCTATTAATGTTTGCGCTGCACAGTTAAATAGTGAACCGAGTAACGCACAATTATAACGGAATATTTCCCAAAGGGTATCAGGCATAGTGAAGGTGATATGTTGCCATTCACAATCAGGTAATACATGTTGTTGGGTTTGCACCCAATGCTCAGTGGCCTTGGTGCCACAGCTATTACAGGCTCTAGATTTACAGGTTTGGTGGATGTATTTGGTATGAGCGCAATTACCATTTGAGTAAGTATACTTTCGAGAGCCGAATGCAGCAGTGCCGCAAGCGAGTATTTTAGTGACATTCTCAATCACTGCATCACGAATAAGACCAATATTCTGGCCAAGATACGTTAACCAGGCATTGTTTTTGTCGAAGAGGTTTTTAAGTGGCTTGTTTGGATGCATAAACAGGAAGATACCTGCTTATGCCTATTATGCATAGTTAAACCGACAACATACTAGTTGCCGCCGCAGGCGGCCTATGTTCAAATAGCGACCAAGGTAAGCGACTGTCTGCAGGTTCTGTCGCAAAGTTGACGACAGAAAGCGATATGTTGATAATGCAACGTCACAATAACGGAGCATTATTAACATGGGACTTAACTTTTCAGGTCGACATTATCCATCAGATATAATCATGATGGCTCTGCGTTATTACCTTGCTTACAAACTCAGTTATCGTGAAATAGAAGAGATATTCGCAGAGCGTAACATTCATTTTGACCACTCAACTTTAAATCGTTGGGTTATCAAATATGCAGCTCAACTTGAAGCCAGCTTTAGAAAAAGGAAGCGTAAAGTGGCTAAGTCATGGCGAATGGATGAAACGTATATAAAAATAAAAGGTAAGTCAGTCTATTATTATCGCGCTGTCGATAAGCACGGCGATATCATTGATTTTTATTTGAGTGAACGACGTGATGAGCCTGCTGCTCGGGCATTCTTTGAAAAAACGATAGGCAGTAATGGATTACCAGATAAAGTTGTCATTGACCAAAGTGGTTCAAACATCGCTGCACTAGATACCATCAATGTACGTCTTTGGTTGTCTGGATATATGCTTTCAATGATTGAAGTACTTACTGTTAAATACCTCAATAATATAGTTGAGCAAAGCCATCGAAAAGTAAAAGGTAAAATGCACCAATGCTTGGGATGGAAATCCCAAGCATTGGTGCTGAATCAACATTAGCAGGTGTTGAACTTTGTTCTATGCTCAAACAAGGTCAGATGATGGAGTCTGAAAATATGACGCCATGGGAGCAGTTTTATTCTTTAGCGGCATAATTGTATCTGAGGAAAAGTGCCTATTTAATTTAAACCGCACAATCTGAGTTTGCGACAGAACCAAGTTAAGTCCCATGTTAATAATGCTCCGTTATTGTGACGTTGCATTATCAACATATCGCTTTATGTCGTCAACTTTGCGACAGACCCTAAATGAATCTTTAAATAAAACTATAATAAGTTAAAATTTATCGATATCACAGTATAAATCGAGGGATTAAATCTAATTATATTTTAGATTGCAAGTTTAATAAAACCATATAATTAAAAAGGTGTTATTAAATTTAAGATGACATTATATTAAAAGTTTATTTCCAAACCTACTTTATAATTAATTCCAGGTGCGGTGAACCTATTCAATCCAACCCCATCGCGATCAACCATGTTAGTCGAACCAAATTCAGGAATACTTCTGACAGAATCCCAAGTTTTATATTCCTTATCTAACAGGTTAAATACTCCCGCATTTATCTTAATATTTTTAGTCATCGTGTAATTAATGACTAAATCCATCAATAAAACACTATCACTAGTATATTTAGACTGTTTTCCATTACGGACCGTTTCTTTAGGGTCTTTTTTGTCTATAAAATTACTATAAAATCCAATTCTATAATCATTTGTTGTATAAATAATATTGTTCATTATTTCTAATGGATTAATTCCCATTAAATAATCTCCATCACTTCCTTTACCTTTACTGTAACTGATCCCAGTCTGATATTTAAGATCATCGTAAATATCTAAAAATGTAGATAAATTCATGTCAAACCTCATATCTAATCCATAAATATAAGCTTCATCTACATTTTGATATTGCATATAATTCTGATCGTTAAATTTTGGCTGACCAGGATAAGTAGACCATGGATTTGGCACTTTTATTGTTTCCGATTTCAAGTCAATGAAATCATGATATTTAGTGTAATAAGGATTTAAAGAAAATTTCCAATCATCTTCAACATATTCAAAGTGAATTTCATTTGTTATTCCAGATTCTTGCTTTATATTTTCATTTGGTTCAATTCTATTAGCGGCGATTTTATCACCGAATGAAAAATATAATTCATTTGCATTTGGTGCTCTAAAACCACTGTTTATTTTATATTTAACATTAATATTATCTGTTAGCTGATTATCATAAATAGCAGAAAAAGTAATTCCTGAAAATTTAGTATCCTCTGGTGCATCTAATGATTCCCCATATAAATGATTTGATATGGATTTCCCATTCAAGGTCACATTATTTTTAAAGACATCATATCTTGATCCAAATGATATTAACTCAGATTCAGAAATTATCATTTCGTGAGTTCCCGATATATAAAAATAATTGGTTTCAACGGGTTCAATAATGCTATTTTCTGTGACAAAAGATTCTCTTCCAATAATATTAATATCAACATTATCATTTTGAAGTTTTTTTCGTTTATAGCCCACCATAAAATTATTTATCATTGGGATAGATAATATCTTATAATTTTTACTTGTTGCTTTTTGTTCAATGCCAAATGAATCCTGTTTTATCCTTCTTTCATAATGCTGGCTTAACTTTTCATTTTTAAAATAGTAAACATAACTATTATCTGTTTGATCAATTTTTTGATCATATATTTTTGTAGATAATCGGTCTAAATAAATACTGTTGCTTAAATATTCCCACTCTAAAGAGTAACGATTTCTATCCCCAGAGCTATCAATGATACGATGACTTGAACCGAATAACGCCCAAGATTTCTCATCAATATCTTTTTGGGTACTGAACTGTTCATAGGTAAGTATGACATTATTATTCTTATTTGGAGTTAACGTTGATTTTACAAGTAAATTAAATGATTTCTTATCGATAGGATCAGCGCGTGATCTGGACTTACCATAAATATCAGTGCCTTCATCTTTTGTCTCTAATTCATGTCCATTTACGTCCGTATATAATACTAATAAGTCACCATATTTTTTTTTGAATGCTAATCCAGTCGTATTCTTCAGCTCATTATTTTTACTTCCATACATCGTTTTATTGTAAAAACCATAATCATTACCAGGTAATATTATATCTTTTGCATCTTTAGTTTTAAATGATACTGAACCGCCTAAACTGCCAGAACCAGTAAATAGTGAGTCTGAACCTTTTTTTATGGCTACAGATTTTACAGAATCTAATTCAATTTCATTAATCGAACCATTAAAGTAACCATAGCCTTTATAAATTTCATTCTCAAAGGTTTCGCCCTGCTGAATGCCATCAACTAAAACGGCTACTCGATCTTCACTAACACCTCGAATGTTGAAACCACTAGTTCCGGCCCTGCCCTTTTGTACAACAGATACACCTAGCTCACCTTTAACTAAGTCATTTATATCTCCAGACATTTCGTTGTCTATTTTTTGATGGTCAATTTTTATGTTTGCTTCATTTAATATTGGTTCTCTTTTAGCTTTAACTAGAACCTCTTCAAATGTAGTTATATCGGATGAATATACATTACAAGTTAATACTGTGAGTGGGAGTAATATTAATTTATTTACTTTATTCACGTTAAAATGAACCTTATAAATGAGGATATTGGTAATGCGAATGATTATTACTCACGTAATTGTGCAAGTCAATAAATATGACTTAATATAATTTATAAATCAACGGCATACTATTATTTACAAACGCTTGAAAGGTAAGGGGTTTCAATGTTACTTACCTTAAACATAGGCCGCCTTTTATTACTTACCTCTGACTGCAATCATCATGATATGTACTTAATCTGGTCCTCAGTATTAAAAACATCGCCAAATACCCTTTATTTCCGAAATTTAGACGCACCACTCCCGTGTCATCGACATAATAGACATTCTTTTTGCGCCCATTATCATTGATGAACTCAATTCTGAAAGCGACGTACCAGCCCGATATTCAGCGTAAATGAGTCTGCTTTGACATAAGATACATTCGAACGGGTCTATTTTCACGTACGCCTTTAGCATCGACGCGAAACCAGGTAGTGGAGGTTTGCTTCTTTCTTCCATATCCAATGCTTTATACACTTTAGGTAGCATCACTCCCCGACGACGATTAGAGAGGAACCCATAATAGCGTATCATTTTGAATCCTTTATCAGGGATGTGCTCCACCAAACGCGCTATTAACGCTACCTGCGGTAGCGTTAACCTTTCAGTTTTACCTGTTCGATGGTCAAGATAATTAAACGTTAATAGCCCCCCTTTGCTGTAATGACGCAGGCGAGAGCCAGAGATGGGTGGACGCTTTAAATAAGGACCAAGGTAAGCCACCGTCTGCATGATGTTATCTGTCTTCTGAGCAAAATGAATCTTCCAATGCCGTTGATACTGACTATCGAGAAAGCGGCGCCAATCGCGCGCTTCTCTGATGTGGGCATAACGCTCAGCAGAAAGGTCTAAATCACTATACTGCTCACGCAGTAAAGTGATTATTGCATATCGCCAACAAGCTTCCGTTTCTTTGGCTTTGAAATAGATAACCTCAACTCGGGTTAATAAATTGAACTAAAAGCTAGCTCTGCGATCAGATCTTTCGACCAAGAGAGTACAATAGCAAGGAGCTAGCTTTGAAAAAATTAGTTGATTTATTCTGTGATGTCGATGATTTCTGTAAGGTATTCATACCTGAGTGGCAAAAAACATTAATTGAAAGCGGCGAACGCAAACGAAATCGAACAAGTCGCCTGTCTCACAGCGAAATAATGACCATTATTATCGCATTCCATATGTCACATCACCGTGATTTCAAAAATTATTATCTTGGCCTTATTCGTCGTTATCACCTACAAGATTTTCCTGAATTACTCAGCTACACCCGTTTTCTGGAGTTGATGCCTTCTGTCCTCGTCCCGTTAAGTGCTTATTTTACGCACCTTAAAGGTAAGCCAACAGGGATTGAATTCATTGATTCAACAAAAATTAAAGTTTGTCATAACTTAAGAATACCAAGGCATAAGGTATTTAAGGATGTAGCGCAAAGAGGTAAAGGGACAATGGGATGGTTCTACGGCTTTAAGCTTCACATTATCGTAAACCACCTAGGCTATATCGTCGCAGCAAAGCTAACAACTGGTAATACAGATGATAGGAAACCAGTAAAAGAATTATCAAAAGGCCTCATTGATAGGCTATATGCAGATAAAGGATATATCAGTAAAGCGCTGACGTCAGCGCTTGCTGATGAAGGAATAACACTGGTGACAACTCAGAAAAAGAACATGAAAAGAAAACTATTATCAGCTTGGGATCGAGGCGATTCATTATTGAAACAATCAATGACCAGCTCAAAAATATTTCTCAGATTGAACATTCTCGACATCGGAGTTTACATGGTTTTATGCTTAACTTGCTGGGCGGGCTAGTTGCGTATTGCCTAAAATCAGAAAAACCATCGCTTAACATAACCAATTCTGAAAAGAATGGATTAATGGCGATGGCTTAACCCGAGTTGAGGTTACTTAAATCTAAAACCATTGAAGATGTAAACCTGCTATCGAGTTCAATCGTAAGCTACGAAGCCAATAAAATTGAGCATTGGTTCACAGCAAAAACCAATGCACTTAATGTGCTTACCCAAAAATATAAGTCGAACAGCCTAGGTGATGATTACGTCACCATCGCAAGACTAGTAAAAGAAACTAATGGTTTTGGTAGTGTATTTTTTGCTTTTGATGATGGCGTGACTTATTCCACTGCTATCGATCCAAGTTGGGTGAATGGCGTTGCTATTATAGCGCGTTATGATGCGCGTCAACGCCCTTGGTATAGCATGGGGAAAAACACGGCCACGTTCGATGTTTCCGATGTTTATAACGATGCAGGCACTGGTCTGCCGGTTATTTCAGTGGTTCGTAACCTAGGTAATGGTGTTTTACTGGGTGATATTGATTTAAGCATCCTTGAAGACACCGTTGAAAATGTTAATTATCCTGGTTCTGTTACCGCCATTATGGATAGTGACGGTAATGTATTAGCATCAAATTCAACAGCATTAAGAACGGGTGTTAATTTTAATGACATCGGTATGGGTAATGTGAAAACCGGTATGTTAAGTGAGCATGCTAACACCATGGCTTATACGTTAGGTGGAGTTGATAAACTTGCCTTTACCCAAGAAATAACCCTTGTTAATGGCAAAAAATGGTATTTATTTATTGGCGTTTATAAATCAGTTGCTTATGCAGAAGTAGATGAGGCATTAGAAACGTCGATTGTGGTATCTATTATTATGATCGCAATCGGCTTATTCTTGACTGTGACGATAATGAATATCGTTATCGTCCGATTATGTCGTTGAAAGAAGTGGTCACGGATTTATCTAAAGTAATGGCGATTTAACTCGTCGTTTACCGATTGAAAGCAACGATGATTTAGGGGATATTTCGGCAGGTATTAATGCGTTCATTGCGAATCTACAAACCTTGATGCTAGAGATCGATAACTCTTCACAATATATTTCTGAAAGTGTTGGTAAGTTAGAGCAACAAACGACGACCAATAATCAAGTATTAGAAGCGCATTCAATTGCAACGGACCAAATCGCTGCAGCAGTTGAAGAAATGAGTGCAACGGCAAATGATGTTGCCAGTAATGCGGAAGAAGCGTCACAATTTACCGATGCAATGAATAAGCAGGTAGGCACGTCGAAAGTGACGGTCACATCGACAACATCAACCGTATCTAAGCTGGTTGAAAATGTAGAAAGTTCATCAAAAAGTATCCAAGATATTGAGAAAGATACTCAAGCCATCACCAAAGTACTTAATGTGATTGGTGAGATTGCGGAACAAACAAATCTACTGGCGCTTAACGCGGCCATTGAAGCTGCGCGAGCGGGTGAACAAGGTCGTGGTTTTGCTGTGGTTGCTGATGAGGTTCGTGCACTAGCGGCTAGAACACAAGTGAGTACGGCTGAAATTAAAGAGACGCTGGATGCATTAACTGCGGGTTCAAATTCTGCTATTTTAGCGATGAATATGACACAAACAACGAGCCAGCAGACTGCTGAAAGCACTTATGCAGTTGCTACAGATTTGGATCATATCGCCAGTTCTGTCGCCCAAGTTAATGATTTGAACACGCAAATTGCAACCGCTGCGGAGGAGCAAAGCAGTGTGTCTCTTGAGGTGACACGTAACATGACTGCAATCCGAGAAATGGCGCAAGAGTTAGCTATAAACGGTCGATCTACCGCGCAAGAATCGGTTAATGTATCCGTCGCTAATGAGCAACTGAAATCAATTGTGGGTCAATTCAAATTAAGATGATTTTATTGAATTGAAAAAAACCATTAAGTTGTAGTTGAATAGTAGACTTGGCCTTCTAGTGGGAGGCTTTCTTGAGGTTCTGTCGCAAAGTTGACGACGTAAAACGATATGTTGATAATGCAACGTCACAATAACGGAGCATTATTAACTCTTGATAACCCCGTTAAAAATAAAATATGGATAAATAATTTGGGTTAATACAAACCAAACATTTACTGGTAAATGAGTAGAATCAACATAACTAATAATTAAGAGCCGGGTCGCCGAATTAAAATACCATGAGTTTTGTACGCAATAACACTTGTAAACACAAGTGATAATCATTACTATTCGTATAATCTTATAATTATCACGATGAAGGTTTTAAATGTATTATAAAAAAATAGTAATATTATCGCTTTTCTCCATATTTACATTAGTTGGTTGTAATAGCAGCGATACGCCCTCACAGGAAAACAAGGGAAAACCGAATATTATTAATCCAGATGATAGCGGTACATCTGATCCAGATGATGAGATTACATCAATTTCTTTTGATAAAGAAATGACAAAAACGTTAATTAATGCTCCACTTTATATAGGTAATCGGAAGTTATATGCCAGTAAAAATGGTAAAATCCTGGTTGTTGCCGATAGAGGCGATAGCGTTACCGTAAATGTATTTAAGAAACAAAAAAATGGTTGGTCTTTGGTTAAACAAATTACTTCAAACAACAGAGATTTTGCTAAAAAAATTAGCATAAATAACGATGGTAGTTATTTATTTATTAGCAGTCCGTATGAAGATTCTAATTATATAGAAAATTCCGGCGCAGTTCATATATACAAAAATAACGGTAACACTTTTCATTTAGAACAAACATTAACAAATAATAGTATCAAGAGGCACGGGAACTTTGGTAGTGATATTTCTATTAGTGATGATGGCAATATATTAGCAATAAGTGCAGATCAAAATAAAAGAAGTAACGATAAACATGGTGGAGTTTTTTTATACGAAAAAAACTTAAATAGAAATACTTGGGTGTTTTCAAATGAAATTAATGGCAACAGCGAAGATGCGTATTTTGGGTCTCATATTGAACTAAATGGTGATGGTAATAAACTGTTAGTGTCAAATTTATCTACTCATTTATATCTTATTGACTCACCAACCAGTAAAAGTAAACCATTACAAACAATTCAGGTTGAGTCCATGAGTGATATTGCCTTTAATCGTGATGGGACTGTATTTGCTTACTCGAATTATGAGATTGATGAAAGCGTTACTATTTATACATTGGAAGATAATATATATAAAAAACATCCACTCTCCAACCCTATAAGTAATAATTTCTTTAATACTTACCCTGGTTATCAGTTCGCGCGACAGATAGAGCTGAGCGAAGATGGAACAACCTTATTGGCTTCTGCTAGTAATGATCATTACGAACCACCTACAAGTACATTAGTAAAAGACTTTAACTTAGAGAGCTTACTGACTAAAATTGAAGAGTGTCCTCCCCGTTATGGTTCTAGTAGCAAAATATCAACAGGCGCAGTTATTACGTATGAGATGGATAAAGAAGATAATAGCTGGAAAGTCAAACAATATATAAAACCTAATTTATCAGAAATTAGAAAATATAACAAAAAAGATATCTGCAATCAAAACTTTGTGGATGGGTACAAAGGAGAAAGAAAGGTTATTGAACAAATCAGCTTTACAATTTTGAATGATTCAATAATTGCTTCAACAATAAATGGTAATTTATTTGAGTATAAAAATTTGGCTTCTAAATAACTAATCCCTTTGAATAATGCTGTGTAATTGGCGTTTTCAAAATGATCTTTTAAGCAGTATTCACATTCAATGGTAAAGCCCTCCATAACGGCTTTTCAGTTATGGAGGGCTTTGTCGCAATACTCAACTGCCTACGGCGGCAACTAACATTATGTAAATTTAACTATTCATAATAGGCATAAGCAGGTATCTGTAATGGTCAACTCAAATCGGACACTTGCTTAAGCTACTTTTCTTAATATCTGCTGCTCAAATTCCATCGGTGATAAATACCCCAATGTTGTATGTGGGCGCTTGCTGTTGTAATAAGTAAGGTAATCCAAAATACAGCGTTCAGCGTCTTTCTTTGTTTTCAAGCGATAGTAATGCATATGCTCGTGTTTGAAGCTTCTAAAAAATCGCTCTGTTGGTGCATTATCTCAACACTCACCTTTGCCACTCATGCTGGGTATCTTCTCCATTTTCGAAAGCATTTCCTGGTACTTGCCGCTTGCGTATTGGCTGCCTCTATCTGAATTATGCATAACTCCAGCATTGGGTTTTCGTCGCCAGTAAGCCATCTGTAGCGCCTGCAAACACATTTTTGTTTTCATGTTGTCGGCAATACTCCATCCAATGATTTGCCTTGAATATAAATCGATTACAATGGCTAAATTCATTCACCTTCAAGCGTCCAAAGTAGAGTAAGAGGCAGAGCGTAGTCGAACTATTTCTCTGCTTCTCCTCTCCGAACCGTACGTGCACCTTTCAGCGCATACGGCTCTCCGCTTAATTGTGGCTAACAGCCATTGCAACATAGCTGTAGCGCGACGTGATAGTGTTTCTCGTTTCATCTCTAAGATAAGGGTTTGATTCTGGTAATCGCCATCGAAATGGTAATTTAGGACTGCTCACTAATCTAAATAGTGACGCGCCACATAAATTATCTCGGTTGCTTTTACCGAATAGTACCCAAGTCTTAGCCTGATTAGGTTTCGGGCGTTTGATCCATTTCATCATTAACGATTTAATAGAGCAGCGATATTTCCTAGCCAACCACTTGGCAAGTTTCCAGAAAACAATACGATCAATTTTACTGTAAACTTTAGCGGTATAATCAGTGTGTCGATAAAATTGTGCCCAACCCTTAAGCTTGCGGCTAAGCAATTCAACCTTATCTATCTTGCCACAGCTGTGATCACCTGATAAAGCTTTACTCAATGAATGAGAAAACGCTTTAGCTTTACCGTTTGGAATACCAGACACCACTCGCATATTCCCTGATGTGGTTTAATTCTACCGGACACTTCTAAAGCATTTAAGTATAATGTTAATTAGAGGTGATCATGAATACTAAGTTTAAACGTCCGAAATTTACAACTGAATTCAAACAAGGCGCAGTAAAACTCGTTACTGAGCAAGGATATACCAGACAAGCTAGGTGTATCGTTAAGTGCAATTACACGCTGGGTTCAAGCAGAAAGCGGCACGCAAGCTAGACCTGGAACCAAACAAGAAGGCCTAAACCTATCCGAACGTAATGAACTTGAAATACTACGTAAAGAAAATGCAAAACTGCTGATGGAGAAAGAAATTTTAAAAAAGGCCGCAGTCTTCTTTGCCAAGGAAAGCGAGTAAGATTTCAGTTCATCGCAGAGTATAAGAAGACATTTCCAATTCGAGTTACATGTAAAGTTATGGATGTAAGCCCAAGTGCTTTCTATCACTGGTTATCAAATAGAGCATCGCCTAATAAGGATGTGGCGCTTGAGATTAAGGCTGCCGAGATATTTGTAGTGGTCAAGTAAAACTGTACACCTAGATAGGCGTTTAAATTAAGCTGCAGCTTCCATCATTACAGGCGACAAATAGTTATTATAACTATGGCCTCGTTTTGTATTGTAATACTGCAGTATATATTTGAGCGTATCTCGCTCAGCTTCTGTAAAGGTGTTATAGCATTCCTTTGGCATCCACTCTGTTTTAAAACTTCTAAAAAATCGTTCCATTGGGGCATTGTCCCAACAATTTCCGCGTCGACTCATACTTTGCGTTATTTGGTATTTCCACAACGCTTGTCTGAATTGAAGGCTCGTGTAATGACAACCTTGATCTGAATGAAACATAACATTTTTTGGTCGACCTCGGCTTTCGTAAGCCATTCGTAGCGCCGCACAAGTTAAATCTGTGTTTGGGCTATCTGAGCATGCCCAACCCACAATTTTACGTGCAAATAAATCCATGACTACAGCTAAGTACATCCATTTAGTTCTCAGCTAGAAGATGAAAATCTAGAGCGAATTTTTACTGATAAAGCATCAGGTAAGGATACCAATCGTCCTCAACTGCAAGAATTGCTACAGTTCGTCAGAGAGGGGGACACTGTGTTTGTGCATAGTATGGATAGGCTGGCTCGTAATCTTGATGACTTAAGGCATTTAGTCAAAAAGCTTACCAATAAGGGGATCAGTGTCTTTTTTGTTAAAGAAGGGTTAACTTTTAATGGTGAAGACTCTCCAATGTCACATCTGCTGTTATCAGTAATGGGAGCATTTGCAGAATTTGAGCGAGCATTGATCAAAGAGCGGCAACACGAAGGTATCGTGCTTGCGAAGAAGAAAGACGTATATAAAGGCAGAAAACAGGCTCTCAAAATAGAACAAATAACTGAACTTACGCAAAGGGCTGTTGCAGGTGAAAACAAAACAGCTTTAGCAAGTGAGTATAAGATTAGCCGGCAGACATTATATTCTTATCTCAAAGGATCTTAAAATTCAGATCTCGTATAGAAATTCTCTTAAGGTTAATTTCGAGGAGATGGACGCAAAACCCCCTGAACTTAAAACTCTGTTCCAAACGCTAAGTTTTAACTTATTTTCATTCGCTGCAGCATAGACAAAAAGATCTATGCTACCTGGTATATTGGCGGCGATAATGTCAGTTGAATCGATGGAAGCTTAAATAATAGATATCACTAAGTAATATCTATTGTTGGTGTTCAAAGTCATGTATAATAGATATTACTTAGTAAATACTATTCATATTATTCGGCGGTGTGTCATGGCTAGAAAAGTTGTTCCGTTAATTCGTTTCGATAATTACAAACAATTCATTGATTACATAAATACGCGAATCAATATTTATACTGATGATCGAGTTGCTGAATTAATCAAACTAGGTAAAGAGGCAAACGCTATTTATCGTCAATTCGAGCAAGATTTTGAAAAAGAATATAATGTGTTTACTCACGAACTTGGTACGCACACTGATAAACATAAAAAATTAATTCAAGAGATGGAAATCACTGCATTTGAAAAATTAAATGATTGTGTTGAAGATACTCCAAAATTGAAAGTTGCATTCCGAAATGCACAAGGCACTAAGCGGCACAAAGATAAAATAAAATACACAGAAAATGATCGTGTAGTGATCGAAATTGGTTATAACGAACGGGCTGCGATAAATAGGTTACGTGGACTATGCAGAGATAATAATCTCGATTTTAGATCCGTTATTAACGATTGTGCGTACAAGATAAAAAAAGAATCTGAAAATAATGTCACGTAGCTTTAGCAGCGCTATCGCTCGCAACCTCACTGTTCATTTAATTTATCCAATGGTGCTCAGCATTCAGGCATTAAACAGATTGTTCGCATGCGAACCCAATAGATATTACTAAGTAATATCTATTATATTCTGGCGTTCCCCTGGTACGTTTAAATTATCCTTTGCCCTGCCCCCCAATTCCGTGAACAGCTAACCTATCTACAGAGTTAACGGAAATGGTGGTAATGGGATTAATCAAACTAAAGGCTAAGTAAACGACTGGTCGAAAGCTAATTACTTTTAGCTTTTGAACTGGGAGCAAGCGCACGAAGTGGGCGCGGTAGTCGCACTTTAAAACGCTGCCGCGCAAGCTTGGCCGCTGCTTAAACCGTGTCGCCAAGATTGATAAAAACACATCAATCACGACACTCTCAAGCAGCCTAATATTCACACTGGTTAGTAAGTTGTTGGCAGATTATTAATTTATTTTAAATTTAGGACAAAATCAGGTTTGCCAGATAATTGATTAAGCACTCGCTTTTTCGTTTAGTACATCAGTTACCCATTCCGTGAGTTTTTTTCCTTCTTTTTGCGCTGACTTAACCCATTGCGCTTTTATTTTAGGGTTCACGCGACAAATTAATTTACTGGTTGCTTTGTCATCTTCGTTTTTAAGTGCGTTTTGATTGCCTATGTTTGCATGTTTCATAATCCAATTACTCCAAAAATAACAATGGCTAGTACAGTGCCGATCGCGCCATAAGTGACGATCTCTTTTAATGCTTTTCGTGATTTGTCTTTCATCGATGTATCTCCGCATCTGGTAAAGAGGGCGTAAGCCCCCTTGTTAGTTATTATTTAAAGATTTTAAGTAATAACCCTGTCCCTGTGAAAAACAGCGCAACAATCAGGAGCTTGCGCTTTAACCTTTTTGTTATTAAATCTTCTTGAAGATTCTCAATTTCAAGGTTAAGTTTTTGTTCTTTTAATTCAATCATGAATTTTCCTTCTTCCTGTGCTAAGTGCCGCTTAGTCGGACGAACCTTTCTCAGTTCATGTAATTATTATACTCTTTTTGTTTTGTGTGTACAATACAAAGTTGATTTTCATTTGTTCGAATATATAATAAATATTACTTAGTAATATCTATTTGTGAGGTGATCCCAGTACGCTAAAATTGGTCCTGTTGCCCTGCCCCCACTTTCCGTGAATCCTTTGTTTTAAGCGGTGTTATACTGTAAAGACAGCGTAATATTATGATTGTCTGTATTTCCTTTTTAAGCAGAGAGATACTAACAATGAGTAAGGCCGATTCGTTAACCCCGAAAGAAATCAACCGAGTTTTAAATACCTGCCAGTTAATGCCTAATGCTGAATCTAAACGATGTGTTTTGGTTCTTAGTCATGCAGCGATTAGAATTTCAGAGATCGCGCAAATTCAAGTGAAAACAATTCTTTATCAGCAAAGTGGTAAAATCAGAGATGAAATTTATTTACCCTCTGCCATTTGTAAAAATCTTCGTCCACGTTCCGCATGGTTAACAAATTCAAAAACCAAAAAAATAATACAGACATGGATAGATATAAGGTTGTCAAAGAAGTGGGGGGGTGATGCCAAACAGTAGTGATTATCAGGGGTTAAACCCTAATTCTAAGCTGATATTTAACAATCGCGGTTTCACTCGATGCAAAACAAAAAACGAACCATGAAAGATGGAACGATTAAGACGTACAAAGCCTGTGACTCTTTGGAACAGGTTGTAAGGTCTATTTACAAGAGGTGCGGCTTGAGTTCTGCCAGTAGCCACAGCGGTCGTAAGTCGATGGTTTCAAATGTAATTGTTGCAGGTATTCAACTTGAGCAAATGGCAAGAATATTGGGACATAGTGACATTTCAACGTGGACTTCCCAGATTTCACTAGACAGTTTCTAACTTAGAATAATACGTTTCCTCAAATTTAGCAGGAGAAACACCGCCTGTATGTGAGTGACGCTTTTTAGGATTGTAAAACATTTCTATAAAATTAAATATCTCTGCTTTCGCATCGTTACGCGTCGAATATATCTTCTTCTTAATTATGTGCTTTTTGATTGTTGCGAAAAAGCTTTCAGCAACCGCATTATCATGGCAATTACCTCGACGACTCATCGAAGGTACAAGCTTGTGCTCTTTCATCAATGCTAAGTAATCTGAGCTACCATATTGGCTACCTTGATCCGTGTGTACCATCACTTCAGATTTTGGCTGGCGTTGATAAACTGCCATTAGCAATGCTTTCATGACTAAATGCTTATCCATATTTTTATCCATCGACCAACCAACGACTCGTCTAGAAAATAAGTCCAAGACTGTAGCAAGGTACAAGAAACCTTCATGTGTTCTGATGTAGGTGATGTCGCTCACCCACGATTGGTTCGGCCTTGGTGGGTTGAATTGACGAACTAACAAGTTATCCGCTATTCGTGACGTCTTACCGCCTTTAATATGTCGGCGTTTATAGCCAATTTGAGCCTTGAGCTTGTGCTCAGACATTATCTTTGCCACACGGTTAACGCTGCATGATTCACCTGCATCACGTAAATCACGGTGTATCCAAGGACTACCGTATGTTCCACCGCTAACCACATAGAACTCTTTGATTAATTTGAGCAAGCGGTTATCTTCAATTGTTCTGTCACTTACTGGTTTATTTAACCAAGCATAAAAACCACTGCGGTGTAATTTAAATACCCGGCACATAGTGACGATTGAAAATTTGTTTTGGTGCTCTCGGATGAAGCCGTACTTTACTCGGGATTGCTGGCAAAGTACCTTGCGGCCTTTTTTAGGATATCTCGCTCCTCCGTAACCCGTTTTAGCTCGGATTCAAGTTTAGCGATCCTTAATTGTTCATCAGATGATTTAGCTTGTTTAGGTTTATCTGATAACTGGCTGCGCCAGTGATATAACGTTTTAGTACAAATACCAAGTCGTTCTGATACTTCTGCTACCGAATAGCCACGTTCAGTGATTTGTTTAACTGCTTCAATTTTAAATTCTTGGGTATACCGTTTGCCTTTGCTCATAAACACCTCTAATTAAAGTTACAATGTAACTTGATTGGTGTCTAGCAAAGTCTGGGAAGTCCAAATCATTCATCAGACTAAAATCCCTTTAATATGGTATAGTTAGATGCCTATATAATTAGAAATAATGCAGGATATAATTATAATTCCTACAGCCAATCGAGCTATTGATTATGATATTCGTTAAATTGTCGAACTCACGACAACTAAAACATTTAATCGTATTCATAATTTATCTAACCTCCATGTCATAGCTGGAAATAATGAAGCTATTAATGGTGAAGTGTTATTTTTTGAGTTTGATTATTTACTTGAAGATAGTGAGAAAACGATACATTTTTCTATGGAGTTTTTTCAGGTGGTACATACGAAGTGGTTGTTTAAAAAGAAAAGCGAACTTTCTTTAGTTATTAGAGAGCTGGTTTATAAACTTCATCTTACAAAAGATGTCTTGGCTGAAAGGGTTGTTTATATCGATAAGCTTAGATCTCTTGATAGTAGATATGCCATTCTTGAGGTTAGTCGTATTGTTCGAAAGCAACTAGATACTATCTGTTGAATAGATGTAGGATGAAGTAGTTCGCTAGATTTACCTCGCGAACTACTGACTTATTTAAACATTCTTATGTGCACTAGTTTTAGCCTTTTCGGTCAGTTCTGAATTACCACATATCCCATATCTTACCTTCAATTTCATCTTCAACACTGTCTGGTAGGTCACTGAAGAAATCGAGTTGGGTAACTTGTTCAACTTCGTTAACACTTGTGATGAAAGAGGGGAGTTCAGAAGAAGATACTTTTCTATGGGGAATAATAAATGCAATTGCATCATTATAAATTGGATCGAGTATGACCTTGTAAAAACTATTAGGAATGTAAACTCCGTTACCTATATAGGTTTCATTACCATCCCAAATAGGACCTGATACGACATACAATTCGTCGTAGGTGTTTGCCCATTGTCGTACTTTTTCTTCTAGGCCTTTCCATCCCCCTCGGTTAAACCCTGGTAGCTGCGGCGCCATATTCGACATTAAGAAACTTTGCTGCATAGATTCTTGAGAGAAGTCCATAGTGCCCGATGGCGCTAAATGGCCGCGATCATAACCTGTTTTTGTATAATCACGGCTTGTAGCGCGAAAGTCGGCTGGAAGTTCAGTATCTGTGCGGAAGCTATTTGAGCGTTTATAGAAAGCGTTCACACTATCTTGAGTTATGTGGTAAGCCACCCAGTTCGATACTTTATTTTGGTAGTTATATCCTGCGGCATAACCATCCCGACATAAAATCTGGTCACTATTATTTGGTGTCCCTTGAGCGAGATGTTGGTTGCAGACTGTAGCAGAAGCAGCTGCTGATAGTGTAATACTTAGTATTACGAACAAGGTATTTTTCATGTTTGCCCTTTTATAATCTAGTTTTATAGGACAATACATAGTAAAAGGCGGGTGGGTGTCTTGGTATGGATACACTTATAAATTGTGATGAATGTTTTTCATGAGCTTTAGTTGTGTGATTTAACTCATTCTATCAATAATATAATGTGACGCTTATCATTATTCTGGTGGCTGTTGGTGCTTATAAAATGTTGATGGCTAGTCAATTCAATTCACTTTTGCTGTTCTTTATGGTTAATGAAATAGATTTTTAAGTTTTATTTTAGCTAAAACATCTATTCAAATCGAAAGGCATACAGTATACGAGCGAGGGTGATAGCATAATGACTTTTGAATTCATAAGGATAAGTTTTTATTGAGCATCGCAGGGCTTGGATTTGCAACATTTGCATTTATTGTATCTCCTTTGATAACAGAATATATCGATGTTTATTTTATCGTTATCATTGTTGTTGTGTTCTGTGTTGACTGGTTAGAAATCAGAAAGTTAAAAGCTGAAATAAAATAACTTAAAAGTAAGTCTTCGGTGGAGTAAGTTTCATCATTACGACAGTTCGTAATATAGGTAGTGTTAATCGCACTGCCGTTTTTAATTAAATATTATGATTTTATACTGTGTTATTTTTATATTTCTTTGTGTCATCACAATTTCTCATGAAATAGTCTTGTTTTTCCTTGCTATAAAATTAAAAGGTAATAAAATCAGCTGGATACTTGTCCTTTTGAAAAGTAACTGGACTTTTAAAATAAATAACAAAATTGCACGCTTTCTCAGGGGCCGCTTTAATATCAGATAGGTATTTTATCTTATTTTTCATCCGACTGATCGTTACTAATTCGGGTGAACAGATTTGGGGAATCGAGAGTCCTGTTATACAAATGTTATGCCTCAAGTACCATCTAAAAGGAATATCGATGAATCTAATTAAAGTATTTGTTTCTATATTTTTACTATTGCCATTATTTGCAAACTCGAGTACTGATGTTGAAGTATCAGAAGAAGAAAAATACGCAAAATGGGCTGAAAGTGTATGGAACTCCCTCGACAGAATGACTGGTGAGATTAAATTACCTAATGCTGTTGCAACATTAAATGTACCAGAAAACTTCTATTACCTAGCGCCAAAAGATGCTGAGAAAGTATTAGTAGACGTTTGGGGAAATCCTCCGGGTCAAAATACACTAGGGATGCTATTTCCTTCTGAAATGACTCCGTTTGATGCTGATTCTTGGGCAGTATCGATTCAATATGAAGAAGATGGCTATGTTTCTGACGGAGACGCTGATGATATTAATTATTCAGAATTACTAGAACAAATGAAATCAGATACAAATTTAGTTAGCCAAGAAAGAGTTAAACAAGGATATGAGGCAATTGAGTTAGTTGGGTGGGCTTCCCCGCCGTATTATGATTCGGCAACTAATAAGCTTCATTGGGCTAAAGAAATAAAATTCGCTAATAGTGCTATAAATACTCTCAATTACAATATTCGAGTATTAGGTAGAAAGGGAGTGTTAGTTCTCAATTTCATCGCTCAGATTGACCAACAACAGTTAATAGAAACTAAATTAAACTCTGTTTTGGCATTAGCTGAATTTGATCAAGGTTCAAAATATAGTGATTTTGACCCAGATATGGATGACGTTGCTGCATATGGGTTAGGTGCTTTAGTTGCAGGTAAAGTTATAGCTAAAACAGGCTTTTTAGCAGTTGCGTTCCTCTTTATAAAGAAATTTTCGGTAATATTCATTATTGCTATCGGTGCATTTGTAAAACGAATGTTTAAGCGTAAAGAGGCATAACATACTAGAATAAGGTGTCGCGCAGCCGACACCTTATTCTAGTATTGAGCAAGGGCAAATGCTGATTGCTTTCGCAGTGAACGTTGCGGCGAGTTCAGGCATTTTCCAATTGAACAGATGCAGCAATATAGCTTGAATGCGCACTCTCAGCCGTTTGGCATTACCGTATAAAAAACCATAATTCCGCACTCGCTGTAATCCTTTGAATGTACCTATATGCTTATCTTCGATAAAATGTGACTGGGTAGGTTAATGATGTTTTTAAGGTGTGAGTTTTGTGATTAACATAGCAACAATGGCCGATCGATGTGATCAAACGGTAGATCCAGTAACCACAAGAGCCGACTTCATAAACGAAATGCAGAGTTGCATGTGGGTATTTTGATTCGAACCGACGCATGAGTTTTGTAACTGATTGTTTCATTAATGGATTCTTACCTAGGTGAATTGGTTTGACGCTCCGCACATCTTCAATATAAGCGACCTTAATAAAAGGCTATGCCAATAAAAACTATGTTATGTTTACTCATGCTGGTTTCTATTAACATTTTTTTAACAAATATATTATAGTTCTGGTTTTTAAAACTAACCCACGAAGTTGGAGGCTAGCACCTTGTGGGAGTCATTATGTCTATGAGTTACTTGGTACGGAAACTATGAGCACTCCGATAATTATAATTACTATATACTGTTGCCTAGCTGTATACGCGGGGATTTTCATTACTTACCATGTAGTTAAGTCTGATTTTTTTGATAAGAAACAGAAAGTTATTTTAATAAGTTTGGCATGGTTGTTACCAATTCTTGGCGCGGGTTTAATTTTTAGTTTATTAGCCGAAGATAAGCCAGTTAAGAAAAGATCTAGTTTTCATTTATTCGATTATATTTTTTTAACTGCTGTTCTTACGCAGAACTCTAGTAGTTTTGATAGTGGTTCTCCTGCGAATTATGATCAAAGCAGTAGTAGCGATTCAGACATATAACAAGTCAATTTAAGAGGGACAAAAACAGTTGATTCAGTTTCGTTTCGCTACATATTTTAGCCCGCTTAATATGGGCTAAAATGTCTACATGGCAAGTTTATTGTGCATATAAAAATAGGAATAAGATATTGATAACATTAATTTGGTGCTTAATTTCAGCTGTATCATTACCATTTATTGCAAAAATACCTTTGGCTTTAGCTATGAGTAAAGCTGGTGGTTACGACAATAATCACCCAAGAGAGCAACAGGCAAACTTAAAGGGGTTTGGAGCACGCGCTTTAGCTGCCCATCAAAATGCTTTTGAATCTCTTATTATTTTTTCTGCTGCTATATTGTTAGCGATAGCAACCAACACAACAAGTGAAACGATTCAATTACTCGCTATGGTTCATATTGGCTCCAGAGTTTTTTATAACGTTCTTTATTTATTAAATGTAGGCGTATTACGTTCACTTTCTTGGGCTGTTGCTATAGGTTGTTCATTTGCCATTATATGGCAATGTATTCCTAACTAATGACAATGAATAGCCATTTAACAAGGCATTAAAGTCGACTCGTAACAGTTTAATGCGACGTGATAAGAATATTATGAGTTTTAAAATATTTAAGCGACATTTTTCCAGTAAAGGTAAATTAGAGTAGCAAACGATGAATAACACGATGCTAATGGAGATTGTAACCTAATCACATGTTCATTTATTAGGGATAAGTTTTTGTTCATTATATTGATATCAGCCAGTATTCTAAGTGCCGTAAGTTTTGCTCATAGTTTTAGTATAAATATATTTAAAAACGTTATTTATATATTAATGACTATTTTATTGGTGTTGAATCCATAATTAGTAAGTTAATGTTAAAATGATTTTAATTCAAAGGCTTAAGTTAAAATGTGCCAAGTGTTGGCAAAGGTGGATTTTCAAATGACTGATAGTAAAGCAGAGATACAACAAGGTTTTTTCATTGCTCTTTTTAAAGGTGATCATGAACTTGTTAATGTTTATTGGGGTGGGTATTTTATACTTGGAGGCTTGACTAAAGCTTTGATTGGTCACTTAGAGGGTGAAACATCGATAATGACTTTAGATTGTCTAAGAGCATTATACCTCTTACTTTTATCTGTTGTAATTTGGAAGTCAGCTAATAACTACAAAGGTAAAAAACTATGGCGTGTTTTAGCCAAAATAAGCGTTGTTTTAATTGTTTTAGAAAGCCTTGTTGGGTTAACCGGATGGGGAATGTATTTGACTAATAATTTACCTTCCTAGGTATCTTGTCGTTATTAGGGCATCAGAATCCCATTGAATTAAACCATGCAATTTAGGGGGTTAAGTTCTAACTTGCGTTTAGTGGAGTCGGGGGGAATAGATTTGAGCACTATATAAAAATCACAGTCTTGTTATTTATAGTATTTTTTCTAGTTTCGGATATTGTAATAGAGATGAAGATGCCAGTACATAGTTCACTTATTATTGAGGCGTTAGTTCGGTATTCAGAGGTACTATATGAAATACATTGCGGTAATTATTCTTTCTTTTTCGTCAATGTTCGCATCGGCTAAGAATGTATATTTCGATGGAATTATGATTAGTGGGAATAATAAATTTAATAAACAAATAAACCCTTCGTTGAAATTGCTAAAACAAAGCTCTCCGTCTACATACTTTTACGTAAAAAATTATATAGGAAGAATAAAGCAACATGAAAAAGTGGAATGAATGTATATAGCAACCCTCCAACTTATCAGATTCAGTGTTTATTTTAATATCAGGGAAGAATCCTCTCCTGGTTATGCTGAAGAAGAGTCTGGTGAAGGCACTACATTTCAAAGATTAATAAGCTCAGAGCTAGTTAAAATACACTGCGATAGAGAATAGAGAAAGTTGTTCATTACAGGTTAATCTGCTCAGATGAAGTCATCGATGCAGTTTGCAGTACGCCACCTGATATTGTTAATAGATAGATTACCTAACAAGACAAAGCAATCGACCTCTGGCTACTGTTTGCGGCGTTACTTGATTCCTAAATTTAGTGTGAAATCATCCCATCATTTTTAGTTAATTATTGTTATGTTTACATATATAAATTAGCTTTTGGCAGAACCTTAAAAAAGGCTCAACTACATTTGGGTTGAAAATGAAGCTTTATATCAAAACGGAAAAGAGGCAGTTAAAACCTGTAAACAGATGCAAGTTTTAACTGCGTAATATCGTTATTAAAATACGCAATAGGTCAATTATTATTTAATACAAACCAGCGATTTATCAGTACCTAGTTTATCATTTATAGAATGCTGACTCGCTAACATTGCATCGTCATTAAACTCTAATTTCCATATTGTATTATTCGATGGTTCATCTCTCGATAAAAATACGCGTTCCTGTAATAGATTCAATTTATTATTCTCTTTTAAATCGTACCAAAGACGTTGATATTCATCTTTTGTTGCAAGTAACCCATCCATATTTGTACAAATATTTCGGATCTGTCTACCATCATAATCTTTATTAAGTAACTCTTTATCATCGAGAATGCCATAGTCATTGCCTTCGATATTATAGGTAACAACGGGCACCAACTCACTCGGAGAGAGTTTAATGGTCGATAAATATTTTGTATCGGTATTATGGGTACGAATATATGTCGTTGCAGTGGGTAATGAATCAAAATGCAACACTAAGGTATTATCAACAGGCTTGTTATTACGATCGAGTTTATAAGCAACACTGCCGCTATTAAGTGATAACCCTAGCATCGTAAGTGAAACCTGTTCATATTCCTTTTCATCAGGTAAATAATAAAATGCCAATGTCATTTCATTTTTTGCATTAAGCTCCGTTGTCACAAATACAGACGGTACGTTTACTTCACCGATCGTTGTTCTGTCTATTTCTGAAAAATTTTCAATAATAAAGACTTGGCTATACGGAACACCTAACCCATAAGTCATTGCTGAATCATGGGAAAAACCAAATGCATGATTTGTTTCATGAAAGAATGTATTATAGGTTCTTTGATGATAGGGTCTATAACTCCCTGAACCTTTTGTAATATAACCTTCATAAACAGCCGCTTTACCTAAGGTGTTCGCTGCTTTTTTATTATTAATCCACGCTCTATCACCACCACCCCTGCCAGCTGAAAAATAATCGCCAGCCAATACCCGTATGTTAAACGTATGACCTTCAGCGCCTAATGAAAGCATATTACGTGATGCATATGACAAGGGTTGAGTGCCATACTTTTTACACTCCTTAAAAAACGGGCAATATGTATTAATTATTCTTGTTATAAATGGGGGAAATGCAACGGTATTCAATGCATTGTGCAACATCACTATGTGTGTATTATATATTGTTTTTTGTTTTGGATTAGGTGGTCGGTAACAATATCTTGGCACCCTATCGCAAGACTTATCCTTGGAGGGAAAGATGACTTGAGGTAAAAATAGCTTCATCTGGTCATTATGACGAATATTGCTGAATGCTAACCCTGGTAGTTCAAATACAACCGAACTAAAGGGTTCAACAACGGTATCAAATCTTAATAACGCAACGTTATCATTCGTTATACCATCATTATAATTTACCGTGATCTGACTCACTTTCTGTGGTGTTGTATTCTTAAAGACATATTCATCGTCAGTGATAGAAAATGTCATATCATCAAGTCTGTACTCTTTAACTTGATCTGGGTCTGGGTCGTCCACTGATTCACTCTGAACAACAGCGGATAATAATGCTAATCCCTTAGGTTTAACCGAAAAAATAGCAGATACTTCTTTTTTATCGCTGAAATTAAAGTGATGAGTTGTGTTGTGACTATATCGACAGTAGGCGGTGTATGACTAGTTGCAATAGTCGGTATATAACTAGCTGCAACAGCGATAGTTGAAAATAAAATAGTTAAAGCTAAAACTGTAAATCCTTTATTAAACATATAGTAAATCCTTCGTGTTCATTTTTTTAATTTATAGGGGTTCAGGTTTGACCCTAACTTGAGTATTAATTTGGTATTGCGCAGCACAATATGAGTAATGAAGTTTTGCTTGCACAAATTCCATATTCGAACCCAAAGACATGAACATCGTTGAAGTTACGCTGTTTTCATCGACCATTAATTGCTTGAATATTGAGTGTCAGAAAATCAGAAAGGGTCTGCCCCTTGTTCGTACTGTAGGCATAACTTGATGAAAACGGATAACGCAGCATGTTGTTATACACCACGGGTAATTCGGTATTATTTATTGTTAGATCGTCAGTTTCCGTCATGATTAGATATTCATAACCGGAAGATCTGCTTGAGGAAAAGTAAGTGATATCGAGGTCGAAACGGTTAAAACTAAGTGTAGATATTAGTCGCGTAAATATAGTGTTCACCTTATCCTTCAAGCATTATATGTCGCGTCAAGTAACTTGCATTAATAATTAAGAATATTAATTAAATGTTATTTAATTTGAATCTTACCGCACTTTTTTAATGACTTTTTAGATCGTGATCACATATCTATGCGGAATAAAAACCACCTTGTTACATTATCGTTTCTTTTTTGTTGTTTTGTAACCGGTGGTATTGGATGGTTTTGCGAGTTCGGATTTACGTTGTATTGGTTTAATCTGTTGATATTAAAGGAATGGCGATTCATTACACTTAATTGGGTGTTGGGTGTGATTTAGGGGGGGGAGTCTCAGTTCGGTTTAAGTAATTAACCCATTATTTTCAGAATTGGTAATGTTAAGCGATGGCTTTTTAGTCTTAGCTGCTTTGTTGCAACGCTCAAATAATATTCAATTATGTGATTTTCGATTTTTTCAACGGTTCGTTTCATCGCTTCTATTCGATCATTTTCTATTGGCTAGGGTGAGCGGATTTGGGGGCGAGAGTCCTGTTATACAAATTTGATGCATAAAGGGGTTATCGTGATTGCTAAAGGAGAAGATAAAGATTATGTTCGCGCTTTATCCCAAGATCAAAAAAGCCTCCAAATTAAGGAGGCTAATTTCAATTAACTACGACAGTTAACGTATTATTATGCTTCAGCAGTTACTTTAGCTTTAGTCACTTTTTTTGGTGCTGTGTTTAGTTCGCTAA
Organism: Moritella viscosa; assembly: GCA_000953735.1. NCBI lineage: Bacteria > Pseudomonadati > Pseudomonadota > Gammaproteobacteria > Alteromonadales > Moritellaceae > Moritella > Moritella viscosa. The sequence goes on from LN554852.1 coordinate 1,021,696, forward strand.
TCAGCACCGTTAGTTGATCGATTTTGCTTTCTAATTCACTGAGTTTTGAATCTTGACCACCTGTAAAACGGCTAGTGATACTTTGCAATTTAGTTTCTACTGGCTCTGATGTGGTTTTTTTAGTAAATATTGCAGACGTTTGCTCTTTCAGGTTTGACTCAACTTGCGCACCGCGCTCAACAAGAGATTCAAAAACTTGCGTTGCTTTATCTGATGATTTTGATGCTTGGTCAAGGATAGTGCCATAAACACCAAAACCAGCAGTGATTGATGTTTTTGCAGTATCTTTTGCGACTGTGAAAATAGTTTGTGCTTGGTTAAGTAGTTTACTCATGATAATCACTCCTAGTTAAATAATGTAGATTCAGTTTTGTTCCAACAGAGTGAATCATATTGATTTTATTTAGAAATATAATTCCATCATAAACAAATAAACTCCTAATGATAAATATCCGTTCATCACATAGGAGGAAATATGAGTAAAAACATTATTCTTTGTTTAGATGGTACATGGAACAAACCAGATGAAGATGGACATACAGAAAACGAAGAAACCAATGTTCGAAATTTGTGGGAGATCTTAGATAAAACACAACCAAAGCGGCAAGTGGTGTATTACGACGAAGGTGTCGGTTCGCACTGGTACAATAGTCTGATGTGGTTTAATTCTACCGGACACTTCTAAAGCATTTAAGTATAATGTTAATTAGAGGTGATCATGAATACTAAGTTTAAACGTCCGAAATTTACAACTGAATTCAAACAAGGCGCAGTAAAACTCGTTACTGAGCAAGGATATACCAGACAAGCAGCCGCTGCTAGCTTAGGTGTATCGTTAAGTGCAATTACACGCTGGGTTCAAGCAGAAAGCGGCACGCAAGCTAGACCTGGAACCAAACAAGAAGGCCTAAACCTATCCGAACGTAATGAACTTGAAATACTACGTAAAGAAAATGCAAAACTGCTGATGGAGAAAGAAATTTTAAAAAAGGCCGCAGTCTTCTTTGCCAAGGAAAGCGAGTAAGATTTCAGTTCATCGCAGAGTATAAGAAGACATTTCCAATTCGAGTTACATGTAAAGTTATGGATGTAAGCCCAAGTGCTTTTTATCACTGGTTATCAAATAAAGCATCGCCTAATAGGGATGTGGCGCTTGAGATTAAGGCTACCGAGATATTCGACTTACACAAAAAAACGCTAGGTTATCGCAGATTAACCAATGAGTTACGCAAAGAAGGCTTTGATGTTGGTCATTACAAAATATGGCGTTTAATGTCACGCTTAGGCTTGCAAGCCCGCTACCCAAGACGATTCAAGGTAACTACTGATAGTAAGCATAATTTTAATATTGCAGATAACTTGTTAGAGCGTAAATTCGATGTTCAGCAGCCCAATAAATATTGGACAACTGATATCACCTACGTTTGGACGCTTGAAGGTTGGATGTATTTAGCCGTTGTAATGGATTTATATTCAAGGCAAATCATTGGATGGAGTATTGCCGACAACATGAAAACAGAAATGTGTTTGCAGGCGCTACAGATGGCTTACTGGCGACGAAAACCCAATGCTGGAGTTATGCATCATTCAGATAGAGGCAGCCAATACGCAAGCGGCAAGTACCAGGAAATGCTTTCGAAAATGGAGATGATACCCAGCATGAGCGGCAAAGGTGAGTGTTGGGATAATGCACCAACAGAGCGATTTTTTAGAAGCTTCAAACACGAGCATATGCATTACTATCGCTTGAAAACAAAGAAAGACGCTGAACGCTGTATTTTGGATTACCTTGCTTATTACAACAGCAAGCGGCCACATACAACATTGGGGTATTTATCACCGATGGAATTTGAGCAGCAGATATTAAGAAAAGTAGCTTAAGCAAGTGTCCGATTTGAGTTGACCATTACAGAAAAAGCTGGCTCTGTTCCGCTTCACTATTATCACCAACTATTTTCTTCCTCTTCGAGAGGTATTATATTTCATTCTATATTGAGGGAACAATGCAGAATAAGAGCGCATATACGCAAGAAGATTATCGCGGTAAAGGTTGCCAAAAGGCACTATTGAGCGCTCGAATACAGGATGCTACAGAAATGAACGTTGCGGTGTTTTTAACGGATGTAATGCCTGACAGTGTAAGTAGTAGAAACTGTAAATCTGTAGTTTTTTCTGGTTTGGGGATACGTGATGTTTGGGGAAAAAGCTAGATATATAATAAAGAACTTAAGCGCGATTACCAACGCGTAGTATTCTTATATCGAGGGCTTGAAATTTCAAGTGTTAACCCGCATATTTTATTCGAACCGTAAATATATAAGGAACGTAAAATGGCTTCATATCGGTTAACGTTTACGTATAAGAATACAGAATATAATGAACCTTTGGATAAGGTTAAGCTTGCTCAGATCGGCTGTGAATTAGATGAAGAATTAGATGTGGATTCTAAGAAAACTATAGCTGATATTTATAATAAAATTATACTTCCAATGATTGGTAACCCTATAGGTGGCATTAATATTACTCGCTATCAGAGTGAGAAACTAGAATCATTTGGTTTTGAAGGAAATATACTTTTATTTACGCATGAAATTCGCGATGAGGCGAAACTGATTAATCCCATATTAAATAGCGCTGGTGAAGTATAAATATTCGCTGTAGCACCAGAAAATACAAGTCATCACCTTGCCAGTTTAGGGGTAATCCCGAGTGGTGATTTGCAATTCTAACAAGCCGTTTGTACTCTATTCCAAGATCAAAAAAGCCTCCAGTCAGGAGGCTCATTTCAATTAACCACGATAGTTAAATAACTATGCTTCAGCAGTTACAGTTACCGGTGCTTTAGTCACTTTTTTAGGTTTAGTCTGTAGTTCGCCAACCAGCGTAGTAAGTTGGTCAATTTTGCCTTCTAATTCACTCAATTTTGAGCCTTGAACACCAGTAAAACGACTTGTGATACTTTGCACTTTATTTTCAACTGATTCTAACGTGATTTTTTTAGCAAAGATTGAAGACGTTTGCTCTTTTAGATTATGTTCAACTTGCGAACCGCGTTCAACAAGAGATTCAAAAAGTTGCGTTGCTTTATCTGATGATTTTGATGCTTCATCAACGACGGTGCCATAAACACCAAAACCAGCAGTGATAGATGTTTTTGCTGTGTCTTTTGCGGCAGTGTAGATAGTTTTTGCTTGGTTAAGTAAGTTACTCATGATTATCACTCCTAGTTAAATAATTTAGATTAAGGTTTGTTCCAACTGAGTTAATCATATTGTTTTTATTTAGAAATATAATTCCAAGGAAAATAAATTTATCAATAGAAGTGTTCTATTAGATTTAACTCGTATTTGGCGATAAGTTGGATGATGAGAGTGATAGTTGAACGCTGGCATAAACATAACGAACTAAAATGCGGTATTAATTTATTAAGACAATACTATAATACTTTGATTTTATTATATATTGGTTATTATGTACCCCTTAATATTATCAATATAGGGAAATTAGTGTGGTAAAAAATAATTCAGTGTTAAAAATTGCATCTTCGTTAGTGCTTTTACTTAGCTTAGCCGCTTGTTCTAATAGCAAGATTACAGAAACAGAATCTAAAATGTCATTAACTGCAGAACTGATCACGGCTGAAATAACTCAGTCTGGTTTGGCTCAGCCAATTATTAATGGTGGTCAGGCCGTTGGTTATAAATATAAGCGCACCTTAGCTGTGCCCGCACAAAAAGGTCACTATTTTGGTTTTGAATATAGTGTTAAGCCGATAGATGAGGTAGCCGGTAAACAGCAAAGACATTTACCTGTGACAATTCAAGTTACTCACCCTGAAATGCTAGTTAATGGTAAAAAGACCACGGTAACGAGCTGGCAGGATATGATGTATTTTGGTCGTAGCAACTATACTATGTGGCAGTTCGAATCAGATGCGGAATTACTGAACGGGCAATGGAACATAAGTGTGCTACTGCAAAATGAGGTTGTGGTTGAAAAAAGCTTCTTCGTTATGGTTCCGCCACCAAGACCTGCTAAGGTCACTGAGGTTTGCGTCGCTGAAGTTGATAAATTCCCCAAGCCCTTACAAGACGCGCATACTGCTTGTTGTAGTAATAATGATTCAGACGCATGTTACACTTTTGCTTGGCGTGGTTTAGAGCCTCTTCGTGATAAGAGCGGGGCTTTGCTGTACTTCGCTAAAAGTTGTGAAATGGGTAATATTTCCGGTTGTAGCACTGCAGCTAAAATAACTACTAGTGAAAATCAAAAAACCGTTTATCTTAATAAAGCGTGTGACTTAAAAGATATTATGAGCTGTATCGACGTTGGTAGAATGCCATAAACTTGTTATTTTATCGCCTTGCTATTTTATGTGAGGCGTTAAAGAAATTACATGAATGAAGTGTATCTTAGTTATATTTAGTACAAAGGTTTACAGGGTGGTAACGGCGAGTGAATTTATATTCCACCAATTTTCGTATGAAATATAAAAGTTGTGCTCTATCAGTTATGGAAAGCAACCCTGATGGCAGAAACAAAAAGGTTGTAATCGAAAAAGTGTATAACCAATTCCATAAAAGATGTCGGAAAATATAGTGATGATAAATGTTATTACGATGCGGAGCTTCGTAAGCAGGAGATAACTGCCTGGAAAAAGTGTTGCGGCATGACTGCCGCAACTGAGGTTATATTAGAACAACATGTGCGCACATAATGCGATTACAGGTAATGTAACTAATGTACGTAGAATGAAGATCGCGATTAACTCAATGATGTTCACTGGGATCTTACTTGATAAGATTACCGAGCCTGTTTCCGACATAAAGATTAGCTGAGAGATAGATAATGCAGCAATCACGAACTTAGTGATATCGCTCTCAATGGTTGATGCTGCGATAATCGATGGTACGTACATATCAGTAAAACCAACCAGTACCGTCTCTGCTGCTGCTTGTGCTTCAGGTAGATCTAATAGCTCTAATAGTGGCACAAAAGGTACACCTAACCATGCAAATAACGGTGTTGTTTCGGCAATAACCAAACCAATCGTACCAACAGCCATTATCACTGGTAATACACCGAACATCATATCTAATGAATTTTGTAGACCTTCACTAAACGTTGATTTTATGCCTTTTACTTTACTCGCTCTTTCCAGCGCTAGTTGGTAGCCGTATTTGACAGCTGACAGTGACTCCGGAATAAGTTCGTTATCAAGATCTGGTTTGCTACCATCAATGTATGTGTCTTTTTTATAACTTAGCGGTGGCAGAAACTGAATAATCATTGCTGCGATAATGCCAGACAGACAAATTGTTGCGTAGAAAGGAACAAAGTAATTTTCTAAGCCAACCTGTGTTAATACCACCAAAGAAAACGAAATACCGACTGGTGAAAACATGGTTGCAACAACAGCAGCTTCTCTTTGTGTATATTTTTTTTCTTCATATTGTTTACTTGTTAAAATCACACCAACCGTACCATCACCAAGCCATGATGAAATACAGTCAATAGCAGAACGACCTGGCAAACGAAATACAGGGCGCATGACTTTACTTAAAATAGTGCCTAAGAACTCGAGTAAGCCGAAGTTTAATAATAATGGCAGTAATAAGCCGGCAAAGAAAAAGGTAACAAGAAGTGATGGCAATAGATCATACAATACTAGCCCGCCGGTATTTGCGCTCCAAATGAACTCTGGACCAACCTTATAAAGTGCGAATAATGTGAATGCAGCACCAAGAACACGGATCACAACCCAAATAGGGGTAAGAATAAATAAACGCGTTAATAATTCAGAGTGAACAATAAATGCAGGTTTAATTGTATTAGCAAATACAGAGATCAGTGCTGATAAACAAATAATCGTGGTAATGAGTGGATGAATCGCGTCACCTAGCAGACCTTTTACGCCTTTAGCCATTAAAGCCAGTGGGAATGTAAAATTACCATCAACGCTTAATGGTGCAAGAAAGAAAAATAATCCAAATAAAGACGGGATTAAAAATACTAATATATTTTTTCTGGTTTCACTCATTGAATTCTCCGTGATTTTTTATTCATTTAAACTGAGTTTTTATTCTGAGTTGCGATTTTACTTTTATATGTCGTATAGTCAACACATAAACCTATAAATAATAAAAAATACCGAAGTTTATTTTACTTTACTGGGGTTTCTGGTGTTGAATATGTTTAATTCTGGTTGGTGTAGTAGTGTGTTTAACTGATACTACATCTAAGAGTGCTCAAATGCGTCTAATAGTGTTCATTTGTCCTTAAATGTATCTAATTGTGTTCAATTGTATCGAAATGTATTGCTCGTGTTTAAACTCTTGATTGTAATTATGATTGCAGTAATGATAGTGAAACGCATTATCAATCGCGCGAGATTGTTAATATATAACCTAGTATTTTGCATGAATGTATAGGAATGAAAAACACTTTTTTAATTGGACTGATTTGCTTGTTTTTAGCGGGATGTGGTAGTGGTGATCCTGGAGATACCTCTACTAAAGATATTTCCACTGAGGATAAACCAGCCCCTATTATTAATTCTAATATTTCTGCTTTTGCAGCATTAAAAAAAGACGGTTCGGTAGTAACCTGGGGTTCTTCTTGGGGCGGCGATTCTAGTGCGGTTGCTGGTGAATTAACGGATGTCAGCGTTATTTATTCGACTAATGGCGCTTTTGCGGCGTTAAAAAAAGACGGTTCAGTAGTAACTTGGGGTGAGCCTGATTTTGGTGGCGATTCTAGTGCGGTTGCTGGTGAATTAACGGATGTCAGTGTTATTTATCCTGCAGGAGATACTTTTGCAGCGTTAAAAAAAGACGGTTCGGTAGTCACTTGGGGTAATAGTCGACGTGGTGGTGATTCGAGTTCGGTTGCTAATGAATTAACGGATATCAGAGTTATTTATTCTACAGATTCTGCTTTTGCTGCATTAAAAAAGACGGCTCGGTAGTAACTTGGGGAACTTCTTGGGGGGGCGGGGATTCTAGAGCGGTTACTGACAAATTAGTTTTTAATTAAGGTGATACTCCTTCTATTTAAAGGTATTTGTGTTCCTCTTTGTCACCTGAAATAGTAAGAGGACCTTTTTCTACTTTGATATTAAGCGAATGTTCAGAACATTTAGTTGCTGTGACTGTAATTGCATATTTATTTTGCCAATAATTTAAAAATACAATCTTACAATGTAAGTGGTAATGACAATCATTATCATTTGTGTATAATCGCAGCACCATTTTTTATAAGAATATGATAATGAAAAAATACACAATATTAGTTTTAATACTTGCTTTGGCAGGTTGTGATAAGGATGTTAAGTCAGTTGATCGTTCTAAAGTAGCGGAATCACCTGTGAAAGTGGAGGTGCCTGACAAGGTGGAAGTACCTGACACGTCAGTTATTAAGCTAACAACCGACCCTGTATTTCAAGTGAAGAAGGGCACTCGGTTTGTAACCGATCAACTTACGTTTAATTTTGTTAAAACCATTAATGCAGAAATTAAAGTTTATGATAAAGATCATGCGATGATTTTTGAGAAGGTTATATCTTCTGCTGCATCTGAAATTACTGTTAATGTGGGCTCTGGGTACAATAATACAAGCCTTAAATATGGTAAATATTTTTATGAGATAAGTACTTCTTTACCTGACGGTTCAGCAGAAGAAGTATTTAAGGGATCATTTGATAAAATCCTTCGTCCTATAGCCACATTTAACAATAAGATTTCAGATATTAGTATTTTTGGCGATACGCTCTATGTCGCTACAGGCGATATGATGAAGGATGTAGAAGTTCGTTCCGTTAATATTAAATCGGACGACATAACGCTACTGAATATATCTGGGAAAGATTTACCTAAACCTATTTATGATATGGCTAGAGTAGGTAATAAACTATATATGGGTGGTCGGAAGGATCAATATATGGGAGGGAAGCTACTTGTTGAATATGACTTGGATAGCAACATAGTATCCGATCTAGACAGTCGATTATCATGCAAAACAAAGAATGATGATGAGTGTTCTGCTGTATTCAGTTTAGCTTCTATGTTAGATAAGCTTTATATAGGGACTAGTGATGGATTATTTTCTTATAAAGATGGCTTATTTTCTAAAATCACAGAACATGGCCTAGATGAGTTTACAGACTTTAAATCTTTATTTGTTGATAGCCAAGATCGTGTATGGGCGGGTTCTATGATAAAAGGTGGTATTTCTTATTATGCAAAAGGTTCTTGGACACCAATGACAGAGCTTAACTCCCAAATGCCTGCTGGCGGGATACTTGCTTTTTCTGAAGATAATAATAGAAATATTTACATGGCTAATAATATTAATGGATTAATAAAATATAATTCTGAATCTAATAACTTGGAGCAGTTTACACCTCATAATTCAGGGATTATAGACCATAATTTAGTATCTGTTGCATATACTGACGGGATTATTGTTGGCTCACATGATTATGGTATTGCTAAATCTGAAGATGGCTCCGATTGGGAAGTAACTGATAATAGCAATTCTTTGATGGCTCCAATCAAAACTGATGCTTGTCAATGGAACCCGGATTCAGCAGGTTGCAAAAAAGTGTTGGTCGTTGAACGTATTGTTGAAAATAAAGATGGCCGAGTTTTTGCTGCTATTGGTAAAGGTATTTACGAATTATATTAATTAATCAAAGGATTCAATTTAACTGCATCCTCTAAATGTTCTGGTGCAAAGTGTGAATACTTCATGGTATTAATAATTTACCATGACTCTGTATCCACCGTGCGCCAGAATACAGAGTCATTAATCATAACGTGACTCGCAATACTACCAATTAAATCCAGCAGTCAGGCCTGTATGAAGCCCGCCAGCATTTAGCTCTTTTCCAAAAAGATCAATCTCGGCATGCGAGTAACGAATATCAGCACCGATATTGAAGTGCTTCCATGGTTTCCATACTAACCCCCCACCGATCCAAAGCCCGACACCTCGATCATGTTCATCCTTATACGTACCATCGGATTGTTTAATTTCTCGATGGCCATAAGCTGAAGTGATCCCGCCTCCGAGGTAGGGGGTAATGACGTAATTAAAATCATAATAACGTCTAATACCAACCATAACCTCGGACGTTACAGCATCAACACGCAAACGACCTTTACTACTTTTATTCTCTTTATTATCAGCATCATCGAGAGAAGCAAAAACATCAATCGCAATAAGAAAGGGCCAACTTTGGTGGCCAAAATCACTGATAATGCCAAATTCACTCTGTGAATCAAACTCCCCCCAATCACTGTCTAATGACTTATTACCGACAAAACCATTTACATTACCGGTCCATCCATTACCGGTCCATCCATTTGCCTGTACGAATCCAGAAGTAAGCATTCCAATAATCAATATAGCACTTTTGTTCATTCCATTTCTCCAGTTGAATAGCGTAATTTAATGTCAAAATCATGCTATCAAGATTAGATGATTAGAGTTTCAAGGAACGTATTTTAATGTCTTATTATGTCCGAGTGTACGATGAGGTATATTCATAACCTATTGATATGTAAATAATGAATATTTAATGTAAAGACAAAACAAGACAAAACAAGACAAAAATAGAAGAAATCAGACATTCTATATCTATCGACAAGATTTAAAGTGATAGGATTGCATCATATTACCGATGTGAGGGATAAGCTTTGAGCCGTTTTTTTATCGTACAGCTATTAGTTATTGTGCTGTTGTTTTTTTATGCTGTACCAAATTATGTCATGCCGTTATTAGAACCTCTTTGGTTACAACCAGGGAAAGTTAAGTTTCAGGCTTTAAGAAGTCAAGGCGTTGCAAATATACTAGCAGAACAATTGAATTCACAAGCAAGTAAAGGTGGCTCAAATAGCGTTAATCTGGATGATTTCCCCTACACAGTAAAGGTTCAAAGGTTTAGCGAACTCAGTCTCACTAAAGCGCAATTTAATACATTAAAAAAAAATGATTTCTGGGTTCATCCAGATACGCTGAACTCATATAAATTGTTAGATAATAATCAAGTACTTATTATTGGTGACCCTGATATGCGAAGCGAGTCGAGTTTGTCATACTCTCAGCATGAAATTATGGGTACCGTGTTTTTACTCATCCAAGAATTTAATCAGACACCCATTGAGCACTGGGATACTCTAACTCAACAATTAACGATTAATTTTCGTTATCCAATAGAGCTCCTATCTATCGATAATTTACCTTTATCCATAGATGAGGTTGAACAACTTAAGCAAGGAAAGTTACTTACTCAAACTACTCTAAATGGTTATAAATATGGTTCGGGCATTGATCGGTTTTATCAGCAATTATCCAATGGTCGTATATTATCCGGAGGTCCAATTTCCCCATTTATTACAGATGAAATTACCGTTGGGAATATTTCTATCTTGCTTAGTATTGGGATGTTCAATGTATTGATATTGCTAATATGGTTGCTACCGACTTGGCGTTCGATCTACTATTTAAACCAAGTAACCAGCAAGTTCAGATCACAAGACTATACCTGCCGAATGCCTATCCTTTTTGCTAGTTTGCTAAACCCTCAAGCTCGAACCTTTAACCAGATGGCGCAAAGAACGGAGCAACTTTTTTATGATAACCAACAATTGATCCATACCTCTTCAAAAGCACTCAAACAGCCCTTGGCCAAAATTGAAAAACAGCTAGAGCAATACAAAAAAGGCATGCAACAAAGCGAGACTTTAGACCAAATGGAACAGTCGGTTAATGATATGCGCGATATTACTTCATTGATTTTATTAATAGGAAAATTTAACCGAGAAAAAGAGAACCGTCAATTTGTGCCGATTAAATTGACCGAGTGGATAAATAAACATTCACTGCAATGGCAAATAAAGCTTGATAGCAAACTGACTGTTATCAATCATTCTGAAAGTGATATCGAGCCTGATATTTTAACGTATATAGACCCTTATTTTTTTGATAACGCTATCTTAAGCATACTGAGTCTTTCAATAGGGACAACGCTCGGATTAGAACTGCATTTAACCATTAACCAGAAAGTGAGTCAGATTTTGGTTTATAAAAGTGAGCATGAAACAGATGTTAAGATGCCTATAAATCTAAATGCACAGTATCTTTTACTATTTGCTCAGCAGTGTAAGGGCCAGGTTATTCGTAATAATTTAAACAATACAATAACGTTGGAGATACCCAATGTTCTTTCGTAATATATTAATCCAATTAATGTTTATTATTTCACTGTCTGTTTTTGTTAGTTTTACTTTTTTAATACCAACGCTAAACTTGCTTTGGCTTGAGCAATCAGGTCATGTTGAAACGATTGAAACCTATCGCTCAGCTGGTACGATCTATTTGTTAGCAAAGAAACTTAATACAATTGAACAAGGTAAACAAATTGAAGCTCTGGCTCAACTGCAAATTCAATTCAACTATGTTTTAACACTGAAAAAAAAGGAGCCGCTATCATTAACTTTTGAACAAGCTAAAGTATTAGCACAAGGTCAAACCCTATTCGATTCAGAAACATCAGAACTTTACTATCAGTTGGGTGATAACGGTTTCATCTTGGTCATTGGCGATATAGACAATGCAGCCCCAATTCATCAAACAGTACAACAGGATGAGGTTGCTGCAATTTTAAACCTCATTTATCAAGACTTATTAACGATACCTTCGGACGATTGGTCTAAGAGAATGGCACAGATAGATCTATATTTTTCCGTCACGATTAAAATGATTGCCTTAAGTGACAGTCGAATTTCTGAAATCCAACGCGAAGACTTGCTTAACCAAGAGATTGTTTTTCAGTATATTGATCCACTAAACGAAAGCGACATTCCTGAATATATCCTCCAGAAGATACCTAATCACAATACAGTTGTTGTTATTGGCCCACTTAACAGCGTAATAGAAGAAAGGATTATTAATGATGTATTAATGCGATTTGTCATCATTATCGGCGTATTGGTTTTCTTACCGTTAAGCATCTGGCTATTTCCCTCTTGGCGAACTTCAGCTTCTCTACTCAAAGCGACCGAAAATTTTGGACATGGTGATCTATCTAGTCGTTCCACCATTTTTAAAGGCAGTAATTTAAATGGATTAACCACTACATTTAATAAGATGGCAGCAAGAGTCGAGACGCTATATGACAATAACATTATGTTGAACAGTGCTGTTTCTCATGAATTAAGAACGCCGTTAACGAGAATTGAATTTGCCATTGAATTACTTAGAAATCCGTCATTAAAACAGCAAGAAAAACAGATGCATCGTATTGAAAAAGCTATTTCGGAAATACGAGTCATGTCTGATGAAATGGAGCTGTATGCACGATTTGACCGAGAACGACCTAATTTTGAATTTGTCATGACTGAACTGACAACCTGGTTTGATAATGTAAAGCAAGAGTGGATATATTACGAAAAAGGCACGACCATTAATGTTGTTCATGTGCCATCTCAAATATACGTACCAATCGAGCCTTTTTATTTCAGAAGAATGATTAATAACATAATTCGAAATGCTTATAAACATTCTTTAAATACCATCAATGTTCACATTGAAATACTCAATGACGAGTGCCTAATTACGATTGAAAATGACGGTACTTCAATCGAGGATAAGTATAAGGAAAAAGTGTTTGAACCATTCTTTAGATTGGATCAAAGCCGTTCACGTAATTCAGGTGGAACAGGACTTGGGCTGGCGATTGTTAAACAAATTGTTATCTGGCATCATGGTAAAGTATGGATTGAAGATAGTCACTCAGGTGGAGTAAAAGTAAAAATTACACTTCCAGTAAAACCATCATACTAATTTGTTTATATGGAACGGATCATGAAGCGTCAAAGTATTCTAGTTATTGAAGATGATATAGGTATTGCAGAGTCTATTTGTGACTACCTGCAGCAAGAAAACTTTAATGCTAGTTATGAGTCAAATGGATTACTTGCAGAAAAAAGAATATTGGCAGAACAGCCCTCTTTAGTGTTGCTCGATGTAATGTTGCCCGGAAAAGATGGTATCAGTATATGTCGAGATGTGCGTTCCTCTTATAACGGTTATATTTTAATGTTCACAGCAAAAGAGGATGATATCGACCAAATTGTCGGGCTAGAAGTTGGCGCAGATGACTATCTTATAAAACCAATCAAGCCACGCCTATTATTAGCCAAAATCAAAGCATTCTTACGCCGAACAACTTCCACAAAAGCAGACTTACCGATACAACTTATTCAATTTGGTGCATTATCTATCGATTCACTCAATCGAAAAGTCACTCTAAATGGCATCTACGTATACCTTACTAGCGCAGAATTTGATTTATTAGAAATACTGGCAAAAAATGCAGGAAAAATAATGTCTCGAACTCAGATTTCCATTCAACTGTTTGGCAAGGAATTTGATGGTTTAGAGCGAGGTATTGATAACAGAATAAGCCAATTAAGAAAAAAACTACTTGATAATGATCAGGTAAACCCTCGCTTTAAAACCATCAGAAATAAAGGGTACGTATTAGCTCCGGGGGCTTGGGGAGTTGAAGCCCAATAAGCTACTTATGCTATCTATGCTATCTATGCTATCTATGTTATCTTTTTTTATTTGATTAGTTGCTAGTAATTAGGTGAATACATTAGGGTAGTCGAGACGTCCTGTGATACTAATGTTATGTGAATAGGAGGCCTCAATGGACAAGGCAGTCAAAAATCGGTTTGATGAGTATCCAGAGAATGCTCGAATTCGGCTAGGAGAATTACGAAACTTAGTTCTTAGGCTCGTTTCTGAGTTGGAGTTAGGTGGAGTCGAAGAATCTCTTAAATGGGGTGAGCCGAGCTACAGCGTCAAGACTGGTAGTCCAATTCGAATGGACTGGAAATTGAAAACTCCAAATAGTTATTACTTATTTTTCAATTGCAAAACTAAGTTGGTAGACACCTTTCGAGAGTTATATGGTGACGTGCTGGAGTTTCAAGGTAATAGGGCAATAGTGTTGAATTTATCAGAACTATACCAGAACCAGTTATCAAGTATTGTCTAGAGCTGGGATTAACCTATCAACAGCGTAAGCATTTACCTCTTCTTGGTGCGTGATAGACATTAACATAACAAACCTATTATGTGCGCGTTTTCGGTGCAGGACTTGCGACAAGTTGCTAGGCTTTCCGTTCGTGCCTAGCGATAAAACCACCGTAAATAGTAGGCGAAAATCAATGAACCACTACAGTCTAGAAATCGAATTTAGCTTAAATATTTTCTTTTATACGTTGATGATTTAGATAGCAGTACTATCGAAGGAATAATAAAAATAAACCCTATAAAAAAAATAACGCGGTTGAATTCTAATACTTGATAAATCGAAAATAAGGTTATGATCAATAAAGAAATGATATGCAATTTATGGCAAAATGGATTATCTTTTGAAAATTTTGAGTAAGACCGAACAATCATAATAACCTCATAATACAATACTGAAGAACTTATATTTGACCAAGAATCATTATGCGCATTGCCACTCTTATATTCAATAGGTTATGCATCAGCAATTTCATTTCGAGATCAAAAATTTGAACTAGCAATCATAAGATAAAATAATTGCCATAATAATAGTAAATAAATAGTAGATGTGTAATAAAAATGCCTACTGTAATGGCTCGTTGATCTGGTCTCCTAATTTTTTTGGGGGCTCTATTTTTCATTTAATTCATCACTATTGACTATGGAGTGTTCACTATGACAGATAACAAATGGGAACAGTTTGCGAAGAGTTTTGAAGAAAGTAACAATTATGTTGTTGGTATAAAAGACATTCAAACTGTAAAAAGTAAGTTGAATTTACTATCTGGTACTGGGAATATTCTTGAACTTGGTTGCGGTAATGGAACATATACTGAGTGCTTCATTGAATCGGCGTCCAGCATAGTGGCTACAGATATTTCAGACCAGATGATTTCTATAACTCGAGATAGGTTTAAAGACCACAAAATGGTTCAAATTGAAAAAGCAGATTGCTTTAATTTACCGTATCAGGACTCTTCATTTGATACTGTTTTTATGGCTAATCTATTACATGTTATTCCCAACCCAGAAATTGCACTGTCTGAATGTTTTCGAGTATTGAAAAATGATGGGAGACTTGTTATCGCAAGTTTTACGCTTCACGGAATGAGCTTTTTTAATAAAATACGTTTGAAGTTCAGGTACATGAGGAAGTATGGGGCAAAGTCATCTTCAACTATAATGCTTACTCCTCAGTTGGCTGAAAACATGACTAAATCTTTAGGTTTTCAAACGATAACTGCTGAACTTGTAGGTTCGAAAGTCAAGGCTGTTTATCTCACCGCAAACAAATCACATAATATATAAGAGTGAGTGTGTCGATCAAGAGACTAACCACATGGATATCCGGCTAGGACACTGAGGCCCTAACCGGAGTACGAGGTCTACTTATTTCTAACTGCGTATTAAAAAGTAGTGAGTTGCAGCATTTTATGTAATCGCTCTAGGGCAACCGGGCTTGCTTTTAATGTGATACGAATACCTTTTTCATGGTATTCCTCTTCTAGAACCTGCATTTTACTGTGAATTTCACCTATCACACCACTGGCTGTGTAGGGAATATCAAAGCAAGCTGGACACATTTTCTTTTCTAATAAGTTTTGAATTTCCTGATGTACGAACGCGACATCACCTTTGTCATGTGCACTGATTTGTAGCGCATCTGGATAGCGCTCCAGTAGGTCTAATTGCTGTTCTTCGTTTAAGCAATCTACCTTATTGAGTAATAATACTTTGTTATTCAAATCGATATTTAATTGCCCTAATACATGATCTACAATGGCTAATTGCGAAATGAAATTTTCGTCTGATGCATCAACCACGTAAAGCAATAAGTCTGCATTTTTTGCTTCTTCTAAAGTTGAATGAAATGATGCCACTAAATCATGAGGCAGCTTCTGGATAAAACCAACGGTGTCGGAGATTAAAATACGCGGTTGTGTCGGCGGCTGTAATGTACGTATCGTGGTATCTAAAGTAGCAAACAGTTTATCTTCAACTAATACTTCAGATCCTGTTAGAGCACGCATTAAAGATGATTTACCGGCATTGGTATAACCCACTAACGCCACGGTTAACTGCTCGATACGACCACTGCTTCGACCTTGCATCTCGCGTTGTACCTTGGTCAGTTCGCGTCGTAGCTCGGCTATTTTAGTGCGAACACGGCGACGATTAATCTCAAACACAGTTTCACTGATTGAACGGCCTTTTTGGCGTTCGCGATCGCCACTGCTTTCATCACGTAATCGCGGTGTTAAGTAATTAAGTCGCGCGATCTCTACTTGCAGCTTCGCAGTACGAGTACGTGCGTGTTTACTAAAAATTTCGATAATAACGCGGGTACGATCGTAAACTTCTACGCCGAGTGCCGCCTTAACATTACTTAATTGATTCGGGCTTAGTTCGCAATCGAATACCACAATGTTGGCTTGGCATTTAACATCTGTTGTTGCTAATAATTGGCTTAACTCGTCTTGGTCTAATTCAATCTGCACTTCATCTTCATAAAATGTGCTTTCACCTGTTAACGAGGCTAATTCTTCTAGTTTACCTGCGCCTAATACTGACAGTTGTTTGGTCGATTTTTGTCGTTGCGTTTTAGTCCCAACCACAGAAAAGCCGAGAGTATGAACTAAACGGCCTAATTCAGATAATGATTCGTCCACGTCCTGTTGCGTAGTACAAGGTGTGCGAATAGAAATTAGTAAGGCGCGGGTAACAGAGTGTTCTGTTGTTGTGATCGACATGTCGGTGCTCATAGCTCATTGCTTAAAGTAATATGAGTTGCATCCTACGCATTTCGAATTTCTATTACTAGCGGTATGGACGTTAAAGCGAAAAATAATAAAATTGAGACAGCGTTGAATAATGCTGTAGCGCGTATAAAAGAGTTATATTGATTTCAGTTGGTATTAATCGCTGATAGCGGACTAAGTAAAATTAGACTCTAACGCCAATTTATGGGACCCCTCACTTACATACACTTACATTTCTTCTGTTTGCATTACGATAAAACTGAAGTAGTATCTCAACCCATGCGGACATCGTATAATGGTAATACGTCAGCTTTCCAAGTTGAAGACGCCGGGTTCGAATCCTAGCTGACCGCTCCAAACATTAAAGCTACTCATTGAGTGGCTTTTTTTGTATGGCATGCCAGCATCGCTTTTAAGTCAACCCGAGCACACTTATTCTTTCTTTCGTTTTTCATTCGTTATCGCAAAAACCCGCTTACATACACTTACATTTCTTCTGTTTGCATTACGATAAAACTGAAGTAATATCTCAACCCATGCGGACATCGTATAATGGTAATACGTCAGCTTTCCAAGTTGAAGACGCCAGGTTCGAATCCTAGCTGACCGCTCCAAACATTAAAGCTACTCATTGAGTGGTTTTTTTTGTATGGCATGCCAGCATCGATTTTAAGTCTACCCGAGCACACTTATTCTTTCTTTCGTTTTTCATTCGTTATCGCAAAAATACGCTTACATACACTTACATTTCTTCTGTTTGCATTACGATAAAACTGAAGTAATATCTCAACCCATGCGGACATCGTATAATGGTAATACGTCAGCTTTCCAAGTTGAAGACGCCGGGTTCGAATCCTAGCTGACCGCTCCAAATATTGAAGCTACTCATTGAGTGGCTTTTTTTGTATGGCATGCCACTATCGCTTTTAAGTCAACCCGAGTAAACTTATCCTCTCTCTATTTTCTATTCGCTCTCCTAATACGCCACATACTTCCCTTTATTGTCAGTCACTATATATTTTATAACTTAGCAGACTTGTTCTGATATAGTTGATATAAATATTAGTGCGATTTAAATCGTTAACTGACTAAGGAATAAGATAAATGAGCCAATTACTTGAACATGCTGTGACCGTTTTTATGGCCTTTTTTGCCATTATGAATCCGATTGCAAATACCACCGTTTTTGCTGGATTAACAGGGACTATGGGCAAGTCGAAACAAGTCAAAATTGCCGTTAAATCTCTCACTATCACCTTTGTTATTATTGTTTTATTTTCGATTTTAGGTAAATCAATCTTCCATCTATTTGGGATCACGTTACCTGCATTACGTATAACGGGTGGCATTTTGGTATTCCTTGTCGGTTATCATATGCTGCAAGGAAAAAGTTCGAAGTTACATACCGCAGAAGAAAGTAACGATTCAGATGTTGCTGTATCACCGCTAGCTGTACCACTGCTTGCGGGACCAGGCACGATAGCAACTGCAATGAACTATTCATCAGCAGGTGGATGGGGTGAAATTATTATTACAATATCGGCGTTTGCTGTTTTATGTCTTATCACCTTTGTTTGTTTTATTTTTTCGTCAAAGATCATATCGGCAATCGGTGAGAGTGGACTGAGTATTGTTACTCGCCTTATGGGGCTGATCTTGGCTGTTATCGGTGTGGAAATGCTGATCGGCGGTGTAACGGCGGTTATTGGTACGATAGGCTAACAAGACGGTCATAGCGCTTAAACGTCGTAAAGGCGCTCAGTTGAGCGCCTTCTTAGTATTAAGCGGATGATTATTTCAATTCAACAGGTATGTAAAATTGAATTTTTGGCTCGGCAATAATTAAGTTCCCCACATTTTCAATTAAGGCTTTAAAATAATCTTGCTCACAATGAAAGTTGAAGGCGGCTTGGTCGACAAATCTTTCTTGAAATAGATAGATGCTTTTATCTTCCGTGCGTTGTAATTGATAGCTAATACAACCATCTTCTTGTTGTGATGGCTCTAGCATGCTGGTTAGCAATTGTTCTAATTGATTTTCGCTACCCGTTTTGGCAATAAATTCTGCTGTTAAACAAATCATAAAATTTCCTGTTTATATACGCTGTTCAGTGTTTTTAAATAGTTAAACATAACGACCTTTCCGTTCTATAAATTCGATTTTATATCCGTCCGGATCTGAGATGAAAAAGAATTTAGCCAATAATCTACCTTCCCACTGCAGGCATTTAACTTTACTCGGCTGTAAATTTAGATTGGTTAGTTTTTGATGTACGGAATCAATATCTGCAACACTCACAGCCAAGTGACCATATTGATTACCATGAACAGATTCTTCATTTGATGAATGGTTGAAGGTTAGTTCGAGCTCAAAAGCAGACTCCTTGTTCCTTAAATAGACGAGAGTGAAGTCTTTAAAAGGGAACCTGTCGACCAAGTTAAGCTCAAGGGTTTGTTGATAAAACAAAATTGAGCGTTCTAAGTCGGACACTCTTAACATGCTGTGGATCAGTTTGACCATTGGTTACTCTTCCGATTTACTGTGGAAAGCAGAGTAACTAAATTCAGGAAGGCTTAGGTAGTACTAGGGTGTTACATTCAATTTAATTATTATGATTTGTTTCCATAAGCTGCTGTTTCACTATCTCCATAACGTCATCTGGCCTCTTTAAGTAAAGTAAGCAAGCACAGCGTAGCAACGAAGCAAAATTGGATATTTTTCCGTTGTAGTCTAATGCTTCATTGTAGATATAAGTGATAAAGCTTGGTGTCGTCATATTTTGCTGATGCGCGATCTGAGCTAAAATATCCCAAAAGCTGGCTTCTAATTTTATGCTTGTAGAATGACCGCTAATACGAATAGATCGAGTGATATAACTGTAACTTTCTAAGGGTTGGTTGGCAAAAATCTGGCACATGGCTCACTCTCATTTGAAATGAAAATAATCATGAGATAAAATTATGAATGAGTCAATAATAGTTTTGATGTTCCGGTCTGATATTTTTACATATCAACGTCAAAGGACGATAAGCTTAAAGTAAACTTACGGAAGGGGTTTATTTCACGTCGTTTTCTGTATTTTTAGCCAAAAGCTCTCTTGGCACTTGCTGAGAAATGTTTTTTTCATTGGGCTTACAGATTCAGTGGATGAATCTATAACTTCATAGCTAATCCAATATTCAGGACATACTTCAGAGGATGGTGGTAACTCATCAGACTCGATACTGTGTTTTAAAATAACACCATTAGAAAAAGATAATAGGGCTTCAAAATTAGTGACCGTAACACCTTGATCGTTGTAAGCGTTGTTAGTTATCACTTTATTAACTATACGCACTTTTTCATCTACGCCATTTATAGCCTCAATGTATGTAAATAACTGATTCATTTTAGTTCTCCAGTATCAATTTAAGTATACCTAAAATTAGGTGTTAAGTGTTTTAAATCAATTCATCACAATTCTTCATTATTAACGGTTATATATGCTACCACTCGCAATCGTAATACTTTTCACTAATCTCCGATCTATTCGTGTTTTAGATTGTGGTGGTATGAGCCATACCACCACACTATTTTAGTAATAGATTATGACCTTGGTTGAATAACTAGAGGTGTAAAGGTCGCCCTTGCATTACCACCTGATCCATAGTGATCTGTGTATGTTTCACCTTCTTGTAAGGTGTAATATGCATCCACAAAATCATCGTCATTAGTAAACCATGCATCAGGTAACGATTTGATTATTCCATTAGTGATGGTGGCTATAATAGCAAAGCCTTGTACTTCAGGATCTGGAATCGCTTTTAAAATTGTTTCGGCAGCAGATACGAGCTGCGTAGCAAGTTCTTTGTAATTTGTACCGTCATCATGCTCCATCAATATAATATCTGCCGCAGCCCAACGATAGCGTTCCCAATGAATGACGACTTGATTTGGATAGTATTCTTTCTCTGCATAATCAAGATAAGGCATTTCAATGATATCAAGGACTGGCTCATCACGGGTTGGGTTAACGCCATTCACTATCGCGTATACTTCAGCAGCACCTGATATCCAAGGTTCTTGATCATCCTGTAAGCTTATCTGCTTAATTAGGGTTGTCGATATCGGTTTATCTCCAGATTTAGACGCACTTCGCTGAGGATAGGCCGACTTAAGTTGTTTTTCTGAATCAGAGCTTTGAGCTAAGATCTTGCGCATTACTGCTAGCCCTTCACGTATCGTTTGTTGTTTATCTAATTCAACCACGAAAACTGGTCTGTCTGGCAGTTGGTACACATCTAGCAGCTGAATATCACCATTTACATCATAGGCTTCAATATTAGCCCAGTCTTTATCGTTGCCTTCTGGCTCGAAGGCAAATAAGGGTGACACACCGTGCTGCCAGTCGCTCAGCATACTTGCGTCAGCGAGACGAAATTGAACTAAGTTAGGATTATCAACGCGCTTAAAAATGGAGTTTTGTACCGAACTAGTTGATAAACCTTTTGCAGAACGTATCGCTTGTTCACTTTTATGCAATGCCTGAGTTGCAACCCCACTAGATTGTAATACTTGATCCGCATTGACTGTTAAATTATATCGATTGATGCCAGATTGTAGGGTTGGCAAGACCTGAGTGTATTGTCGGCTCAGTTCCAATGCTATTTCACGTTTAGCACTCGCAACACTGATACCGTAGTCTGGTCGCTTCTGGGCTATTTGCTTTGTATCTGCAAATTTAGCTGCAGAAACAAAGGAGGAGTTAATTAAAGCGAAAGGAGCTACTACGATCAGCATAGCTAAAGTCATTTTTTTCATACTGTGTCCCTATTAATTGTTACTCATTTAAACTACGTTGAGTTCAATTCGAATCGTATTGATAACTATTCTCACTGTCAAAGACTTTGTTTCAACTATGTTGATCTCGATTGTTTTTTCTGTATTTTTGGCTTTCTAGTGTTATGAAGATCACTATTCACTTATGGATAGGAATGCACTTTTTTGAGGGTTTTTAACTTGATGACGGGGCTGTTAATCACGTTAGGTAACCCTAAGGCTATTTTGTTTTATGTGGGATTCTTCCCTACATTTGTCAATATTGGCGATGTGTCTGCCTATGATACAGCTTTAATCATGCTGACGGCTACAGTCGCATTTGGTAGTGTGAATCATAGTTTCAACGGGTGCATTAGTTGCGGTTAGGGCATAGCAAGCGATTTATTAGCGCCATAAAATCGGGCTGCTGTAAACGATTAGAGGCTAACGTTATCCCTACTTGACGTTCTATTTTTTCTACCCCTGTTATGTTTGAAATGGGGATCGCTGTGTAATTTTCATGTTCAAGCTGCTCGGTCGTTAGTGGGGCGAGCAAAAGTCCTATTTGTTGCTCTACCAATGCCAGCGCCCATTCTTCGGTATCAACCGATGCCACACGTTCTATTTGCAGTTCACGCATATAATCCATCAATAGACACATATTGTTACACTGTCTACGTTCAATCATAGCGACACCGTGCAGCTGCTCTAATGTGACATGTGTTTTAAAACTTAGCGCATGATTGTTAGGAATAATTAAGTAGTACTGATCTTGCCACAAGGGGTGGAATGTCGCTAAACTTTTTTTGCTGTCGCAGTTTAAATAATCGTTTGGGTAATCACTGCCTAAATAAATATCTGCGGTACTATCGCTAGTTAAATGCAGCAACCATTGGGGACAATGCTGTTGCAGCTGAGACATGAGCCGTTTTAAATAGACTAAACTTATATCTGCTTGCACTGCAATGGTGATGGTTTGTCGTGATTGCTGAGGGTTAAAATAATCGAACATTGATCCTGCTTGATTTAACAAGGCTTTACTATGTTGATAAAACTGTTGTCCGGCCGAAGTCGGAGTCACCCCCTTTTTATGACGAGTTAACAGCACGGTATCAAATTCTGACTCCAGCTTATTAATGGCTATCGTGATTGAAGGCTGAGCAACAAAGCATTGTTTTGATGCCCCGGTGATGCTACCAGCGTCGACGGCTGCAACAAAATATTTCAACGCTTTTAAATCCACGAGTACCTCTTTTTATGGCGTGTGAATCTAATTTTAAAGATCACATTAAAAATTTAGGATAGCGCGGCAAAGTTGCTGCGACTATTTCATCATGAGCTGGCACAATAACTAACTTTTTATTTTGTATGGTCAATTGATGCAATTTTTTAACCATATTATCGGACTGCTGTTGATCGTAATTGAGATCCACTAACCATTTCACTAATCCGCTGCGGCCTACATTATTTTTCACACCTTTAATTGACCATGTGCTATCGCCAATAAACAGATATTCATTATTAACCAGTACACCTATCTGACCATGGGTGTGACCAGACAGGTCGATCAAGATGACAGAACCATCATCAAAAATATCTAAACTAGCTGAAAAACCTAATACATTTTTCTTATTTAATGAGATGAAATTCCAGTTTATCGCAGGATCATCAAATTGGCTTTGAATAAAGGCTGGTGGTGCATGTTTTTTTGCGGTTTCAAGTTCATTTTTCTGCACCCATACTGGTGTGTTTAAAGCGATGAAATCTTCAATTCCAGATACATGATCCCAATGTAAATGGGTCGGTATTATGGCTTTTAATCGTTTGAAATCATATCTTTGTTTTTGTAGCTGATCTATCACTGGCAAAGCCTTAGTGTAAGCAAATAACTGCTGGTCAAGCCAGCTCATGGCCGCCACTTGCTTATCTACGTCTTTACCAAGGCCGGTATCAATTAATAAATCTCCTTGTTCATGTTGAATGAGTACCGCATTGTGCTCGAGCTGACGTTTTTTAAACCAATCCCCACCCGATACAATAAGACCTTCAGAACTGCTCGCAGATTGCCCTGTATTGATGATCGAGAAATTTACCTTAGTCGCCGCGTTTAAGCTGAAAGTAAACACACTTGCCATAATGACAATAACAGCTATATTTTTCATTATTATTACTCCTCAGAAAGATGGAGTTATAATATGCAGCATCAATATATATGTAAAATATACTATATTTATGATAATGACATATTTTTGTTATAGATAGAGTGTTATGAGATATCGCATTTACTTTTGCTGAATAACCTGCAGTCTTAGCGTCGCTGTGTTAATACGCTGGTGCAGCTTAAATGCCACTATCGAGCCATTGTTGGTTTGGTGTATAATTGTGTAACCAATTTGGGAATTCAGAGGCTGGCATGGGCCGGGCAATACCATAGCCTTGCGCCGCATAGCATCCCATGTTGAGTAACATCAAACCGTGTTCCGTTGTTTCAACACCTTCAGCAATGACTTCGCGATTAAAGGAATCAGCTAGCGCAAGGACGCCATTAATAATGGCATAATCATCAGGGTCGTCTAGCATATTTTTTACAAAATACTGATCTATTTTGATCGTATTAGCAGGCAAGTTTTTTAGGTGAGTCAGAGAGGAATAACCCGTACCAAAATCATCTAGAGCGATATTCACGCCTAGTACATCCTGACAGGTATTGAGAATGTTACGGATTGTATTGAGATCACCCAGTGCGCTGCTTTCCAATATTTCTAATTGTAAATATTTGGAGTTTAAATTGGGGTGGCTTACTAACGCATTTTCAAGTTGCGTTAAGAATGCGGATGATAGCAGGTGATAGGATGCGATATTGACACTTACTTCAATAAAAATACGCTGATTTTGCCATGCCACAATTTGTTTCAATGCTTCATTAATAACCCAATCTCCGATCCGGTTCTCTAATTCTGATCCCTCAATGATCGGTAAAAATTCAAGTGGCGGGATCAATCCTTTCTCTGGATGCAACCATCGAATTAACGCTTCAGCACCAAATACTTCACCGCTTTTCATATTGATTTTGGGTTGGTAATACAAAACAAATTCGTTATTTGATAAGGCTTGTTGTATCTCATCAAGTTGCAGGTGTTTTTTAATCGTCAGTTGATCGTGCTCGGGGTTAAATAGATGGAAGCGATTTTTTCCGGCTAATTTTGCTTGATACATCGAATAGTCAGCGTGACGTAATAAAGTATCTAAGTCAGCATCATCACCTGGATATAGCGTTACCCCAATCGAGACACTAATATTAAAAGTATGCCCTGCGATTATATAAGGCTGGGCCAGAAAATAATTAATTCGTTGCAGTATTTCGTTACAGTGATCAAATGACTCTATATCACCTAGCAGCAGGACAAATTCATCTCCCCCTTGGCGTGACGCGGTATCTTCATCTCTGATATTAGTTTTCAGACGCTGGGCGACAGCAATGAGTAACTGATCGCCTATGTCATGACCATAGCTATCATTAACAGGTTTGAAATTGTCCAAATCGAGAAAACACACACCAAACATAGTGTCAGTTCGTTTACTGTGGGCAATGCTAGACCTAAAACGATCTGCAAGCAGTGAGCGGTTGGGCAACTTGGTGAGCATGTCATAATGCGCCATCAACTCCAGCTTTTGTTGTTGTTTAATCTCGGTTATATCAGAAAATAAACCCACATAGTGTAATGTATCATCATCGTCATTTGTGAGAGAAGAAATAGACAATCGAGCAGCAAAGAGTTCACCGTTTTTCTTTTTATTCCAGACTTCACCATACCAGTGGCCTTGTTCAATGAGGTTTTGCCACATTTCAATAAAGAAAGCAGGACTCTGCTTGTCAGAAGAGAGGATATTCGGGGTTTGACCTAATACTTCGTGACGGCTGTAACCAGTGGTTCGAGTGAAAGCAGGGTTGATATCAATAATTTTACCTGTCGTATCTGTAATCATTAGCCCTTCATTGGTATCGCTAAATACACGGGAAGAAAGCTTGATTTTTTTATCTGACAGATTTCGTTCAATCGCTATCACACTGAGTTGAACTGCGAATTCGAGCAATTTGAAATCGTGTTCTGTTGGCATACTTGGCTTACGTTGGTAAATTGCAAAAGTGCCAAGCAGTTGGTTGTTTGAACCGATAATAGGTTCAGACCAACAAGCGGCTAGTTGAGCCTTGGCTGCTAACGCTTTAAAATTAGTCCAGTAGGAATGAGTTTGTATATTCTCTACAATTACTCTTTTTTTGGTGAACGCTGCGGTACCACAACTGCCTACGCCATCACCAATTTCAATGCCATCAACAGCTTCATTGTAATCATCAGGAATGCGTGACGAAGAAAATCCAGCATTAAGATGAGTACCTTGTGCATTTGCCAGTAGCACAGAACAGAGTGATCCCGTTTGTTCTTGTTCGATAAAATTAACGATATGTTCCAAAATTATGTTTAATGGTTCGCCTTTTAATAATTTCTCTAATACGGCACTGCGTGCATTATCACGTAGCTCTATTTTTTTGCGTTGCGATATATTGGTATGAACGCCAGTGCACCAGAGCGGTTTTTTATGTGCGTCTGATTCTGTAAATTCGCAGGATGTGTGGATCCATAACCAGTTCCCATCTTTGTCTTTTCTTCTGTATTCCAGCTCAAATGGAATACCTGCTATCAAAGCTTTTTGATATTTATTGGAGACAGATTCAAGATCATCGGGATGAATTTTTTCTAGCCATTGCGCTAAGGTCGTCTGAATATCGCCTGGCATGTACTCTGACAGTTGTTCGTACTGGCCGCCAAATAAGATTTCACCGCTCTGTACGTTTAGCTCAAACCACACTTGACCCGCTGACGTTAGCGCCAAGTTTAAGCGTTTTAAATTATCCCCCAATTCCTTAGTACGTGAAGCCACAATATTTTTAAGTGATGCTTGGCTGTTTTTTATGCGCATGGCTAGTATGGAGAAAAAGGTGGTTAAAATCGTAAATATTATGCCGAACAGAGACGTTACTATAATTGAAGCGTAGTGAGCCCAGCAATTGATAGGGGACACTTTTAACATCCAAGTCACGTTTTCGATTTTTATATTATTTACGACATAGTCGTCTAATAGTGGTTCTGCTGAATGTGATAAAATTTGAATTTTTTTGGTGTCTGGATGAATGCGTGATAACTGATATGCAAACCCTGCCTCTACCAGTGCCGGTAGATTTGCAGTTTCGAGTACGTGTGGAAAATGCATTAAAACAGTTGCAAAGCCCCAAAAATAGGCTTCCCCGTTGGGGTTATCCAAATAGATAGGTAATAGTCCAACGGCCCCATACTTTCCTTGGACTAAATTAAAAGGTCCTGCGAGGGTTAATTTACCGCTATCTCTGGCAGCAAAAGCCTCTTTATTCCGACTAGCTGAAGTGAGTAAGTTATGTCCTATCGCCTTTTCATTCCCTGTTAACGGCGCAATATATTGGATAATACCATCAGGAGCAAGTTGCAGTGCCACAATGCCAGGATAGAAAGGTAACATTTCAGTTGCGAATTGGGCAAAGCCTGCTTCATCAAGGTGTTGATGTTGAACAAAGGCGGCAAGCGGGAAGGTGGCTGATAATACCTGATTGATATTACTCTTAATTAGATTGGCATAACTATCCGATAAGTTTTGAGCTGCTAAGCGCTGTTGCTGATGTTTGTAATTATGAATAGCGTAAACCGTAATAACAGATAGCACGACTGAGGCGGCAAAAATAAGTTGTATGATTAGTGATGTTTTTATTTCTTTAAACATTTTATGCTTCAAGGCGCGCTACGCCAGTCCTCGCTCTATGATTATAGGAAACTATGCTCCTTTCCTCTCCAACTTACACGACACTTTGTTAGTTTTTGTTATATTTTTGTCAAATTTCATCGGAGATAGTTTGCTATTAGTACCATGATGGCGCTGAGGATTGTAGAGGTATTCAATATAATTAAAGATATTTGAGTTGACTTTTTTAGTTTAAAACTGTCTTTCGTCATTTATTTAACTGCTTAAGTTCTGAATTCATTATGTTTTATCATTGATAGAATATGAAATTGTGAGTAAGTCAATTCGTACTATTGATTGAGTATCAAATGATTGTTATAGGATCTAGGCTGCAAAATTATTGAAGTTTGTGTGACTTGTATCATTTACAATTTAAATCTAAACCTAGCGATGCTTTATGTAATGATATGAAAATAAAGTATATTCCAGACTGTTATTTAATTATTAATTATTATTATAAATAAATATTTGAAAAAATATAATTCGATTATATAAAATAGTTGTCAAGGGAGACGTTTCACTGAAAGCCCCCTTTATAGCATTTTAACTTATTTTGTATTGCTTCTTTCGGAGGATATATTATGAACACAATCGACTTAACCCCTCTTTACCGCAGCACTATTGGTTTTGACCGATTAGCACCCTTGTTTAGTCGCGTATTGGGTGCTGATAATACTGTACCGACTTATCCACCTTACAATATTGAGATTCTCGACGAAAATAAATATACGATTACGGTAGCTGCTGCTGGATTTTCTGAGAACGAACTCGATATCAATGTAGAAAAAGGTCTCCTTACTATTTCTGGAGATAAAGTAGATAAAGAGGAACATAAATACCTTTATCAAGGCATTGCTAATAGAGCATTTAAACGTAAATTTGATCTTACTGATTACGTAGAAGTAACGAGTGCCAATCTTGAGCATGGGTTATTAACTATTCACTTGGTTAAAGAAATTCCTGAGGCAATGAAACCTAAACATATTGCCATAAACCAAGAAGAAAAAGTGATAGAACATCAACTTGAGGAAAATGTGAAAATTAAAACTGAAAAAACGGTTTAATTTAGCATAAGGGCTGCGTAGCGGCCCTGTTTCCCCCTCGTTTTTACCTTGATAAGGGAACTGATAATGAACGTAAAATTTTTTGCTAGCTTATTGATTATTTTTTGTAGCCTTTTCACACAAGCAACTGTCGCAGCACTCCCGAATGTTGATGCCAATGGTTCGGCACTACCTTCGTTGGCACCTATGTTAAAAAAGATTAACCCTGCAGTGGTAAATATTTCAACGTTTTCAACGCAACAAGACAGCTACAATCCATTATTAAATGATCCTTTTTTTAAACGTTTTTTTAATATTCCTAAGCAACATGAGTACCAAGCGCAACCAAAAAAGCGTCAACAAAGTGCGGGTTCTGGTGTGATCGTAGATGCTAAGAGTGGCACCGTGATGACCAATTATCATGTTATTAAAGGCGCTGATGACGTTCTGGTATCTTTGATTGATGGTCGGAGTTATCACGCGAAGGTGGTTGGCTCCGATCCTGATTTAGATATTGCAATTCTATCTATTAAATCGGATAACCTTGTAGAGATTAATATTAGTGATTCAAGAGAGCTCGAAGTCGGAGATTTTGTTGCGGCTATAGGAAATCCGTTTGGTTTAGGTCAGACAGTAACAACGGGTGTTGTAAGTGCACTTGGTCGAAGTGGCTTAGGTATCGAGGGCTATGAAAATTTCATTCAAACTGATGCGTCAATAAATCCAGGTAATTCTGGTGGTGCTTTGGTTAATTTAGCTGGTGAACTTGTGGGCATTAATACCGCAATTATTGCGCCAGCTGGTGGTAACATAGGTATAGGATTCGCGATTCCTGTCAATATGGCCAAAGTGAGTATGGAACAGATATTAGCGCATGGTGAAGTTAAACGAGGTGAAATTGGTATTGGTATTCAAGATCTTACCGAGGACTTACGTGACGTATTTGAATTAATAAATGGACAATCAGGTGTATTGCTCACCAATGTCATAGAAGACTCACCAGCTTACGACGCGGGGTTAAAATCTGGAGATGTGATATTAGCTGTTGATGGTGATAATACTAAATCGACTGCTCAATTACGTAGTCAAATTGGCATGAAAATTATTGGGGATAGAGTAAAGCTAACTATATTGCGTGATGGCGTTCAAAAAGAGATCAAGGTAAAAGTTGGTAAACCTAGTTCGATGTTAGCAAATAATGTTATATCACATCGTTTATTAGCTGGCGCGCAATTTGAAAATAACTCGAGTGGCAAAGGTGTTTTGGTCAATAACGTATTGCTTGGCTCACCTGCTGCCTACAGTGGCCTGCGTCCAAATGATATTATTGTTGGAGCAAATAAGCGTAAAGTTTACGACATTGAATCTTTTCAAAAAGCACTAAAGCTAAGCGAGTCATCAATGCTATTACAGATAAACAGAAATGGTGTGTCGCTGTTTATTGTACTCAGTTGATAAATAACCAAAAGCGCCTATTTACGGCGCTTTTTTACAACAGCATCGAATATAATAAATAAGTACTGTGCGATAATTATTTCGCCTCTTGTTATACAGGCTCTGGCCCTAAACGCAGACGCGCTTCGTAGTCGTCGTAATAATCATTCTCTGCTAATAAAACAGTTAATCTGTCTAAAGTGAAATCCTGATTGCTTATGCCATTTTCTAAACGTTGTACGCAATGCCCAATGGCAGTTTGCTCGTCTTGTTCTAAATATTCACGGCAAAAATACAGTGGCGGTAGGCCATAAGCAAATGAGGTTAATTGGGCAATGTGCATTGCATCGAGTTGTTGCGTTAATTGTGCGAGTGAAATATTAGCAGTTGACTGATTATCTTGACAGGTATTAGACATTGAAAGCGCTCGTATAAGAAAGACTTGAACAGTCTACAGTAAATCTATTTATTACTGTAGCGTATCTGTCGGTTTAGTCTGTTCGTGGCCTTTTCCGTATAAATCCATTGGGTAATGCTCGCTATACTGCTTACACTAAGCACATTATTTTTCTTCTGGTGTTGGAATTAACACATAAATCATCGAAACAAGGATAGATGTTGCAAAGGTATACGCTTTCATTTGGCCATTCCATTGATTTGCCCACATAGAAAACCACTCACCATCGATAACAGCAAAGCCCAAATACCAGAGTGCAATCGCCACTGAACCACCAAATAAGAAGCATGCTTGGCCCTGCGAAAAGTCAGCTTTGTTAATATTTTTTACCATGATAATGCTACCGATTAAACCAAATATACCTGCCAATAATTCAGCAAAAATAATGATCGTATAGCTGATGAGTTGAATGGTGGGGTTTGTTACTGTGCGATATTCAAGGGTACTGGCATCAAACCAAAGCTGCATCGAATTCATCGCCAATACATGCTGTACAAATTGATAGTTTGCATTGAAGTTAAGCAGGTTGTCGATACCGACAAACAGAAAAAAAAGACTGATAGATATACTGAGGATGATCTTGGTGATTCGGTGAACGAGGGCTAGATTCATCATGGTATTAAACTCCTATCGGTCGTAGTAGTGAAATGAATTTATATTTTATTTCATACTATTTTTAATCGGTATTCTAACGATAATAATTAGTAAAATAGCTCTATTCACCAAGCTAGATTAACTATTTTAGTTATAGCTACTTAAGGTGAGTTCAACCTGAAAGGTTGTTTTTGTTGTGTTTTTAGCTTGGAGTTATTACGAGTTAGGTATGAATCTTAACATAACTGATGGAGTACCTAATAATGGTTGGTTTAATATATCTGAAATTTATCTCAGCTCGAAATTTTAACCTGCGACGTGGTTTAATTATGACACATCGTAAAGTTTTCATCAATTTAGCCGATAATAACTAAGTCCACTCATTTGCTGATAGAAGTACGAACTATGAATCTGAAAACACAATCTTATTTACTTGCTGGTATCATACTTTCAGCACTTGTCGCCATTACTGTTGTGGGACTTTGGACGCTAAAAGCATCAAGCACGGCGGATAATAAATCCCGTGTGACTGAAATTTTTAAAACCACGTATAATTTCATTAATGATATGGAAAAAATGGTAGCGAGTGGTGACATAGAAGAAACCCAAGCCAAACAGATCACTATTCAGGTACTGAGAAATAATGTTTATAAAGATAATGAATATGTGTATGTTGCAGATGAAAATCTTATCTTTTTGGCTGCGCCACTTGACCCACAATTGCATGGCACTAGCTTTAATGATTTTAAAGACAGTAAGGGTCAGAGTGTCGGCCAGATCTTAATGAATGCGGTGAATCACCAAACCTCAAAAATAGCGGAATATACTTGGACGCAGCGATTAGCTGATGGTTCGATTGAGGAAAAGAATTCAATTGCGAAAAGAACAGCACGCTGGGGTTGGGTCGTTGGTACTGGTATTGGCGAAAATGAAGTGAATGCGCGTTTTTGGTCGAGTGCTAAATGGCAGTTTACTTTATGCTTTATTGTTGCGAGTTTGATTTTAGCGTTGTTAATTATGGCGATAAAACGCATGATAGCTATTATTGGTGGTGAGCCACAAGATGTGCTGTTTGCGATCCAGTGCGTTGCGGATGGTAAAATTACCACATCATTTAACGACTATGCACCAAAAGACAGTATTTACGGTGCGGTACAAACGATGAGTATGTCGCTGGGCGAACTGGTTCAACATTTGAGTAAAGCATTGAATGCGTTAAGCACAGAGTTAAACGATGTTGATTCTCGTTCTAAATTGATTAGTCAATTGACTGACACACAGCAGGAGTCTACCACTATGATTGCGACGGCGATGACTGAAATGGCGTCGTCAGCAAATGGTGTTGCAGATTCTGCACAAGCAACGGCGCAGCATACCCTCGACGCCGATAAGCAAAGTGTCGATACACATAACTTAATTAATTCTACGGTTAATAATATCCAAGGCCTTGCTGCGCAGCTTAATACGGCCAGTTCTGCGGTATCCGCACTTGATTGTGATGTAAACAATATTACCAAGATCTTAGATGTAATTGGTGATATTGCTGAGCAAACGAATTTACTTGCGTTAAATGCTGCAATTGAAGCGGCGCGTGCAGGTGAGCAAGGTCGTGGCTTTGCGGTGGTTGCTGATGAAGTGAGAAACCTAGCTGGACGAACACAAGACTGTACTAAACAAATCCAACAAATGGTGACGAATCTGCAAACAGGTTCTCGTAATGCGATTTCAACCATGGATATTTGTGCTGAAACCAGTGCTAGCACAGTGACTGAATCAGAGCATGCGTCCGAAGCTTTAGCGCAGATCGTGGCAGCACTAGAAACCATTTCATCGATGAGCCATGAAATTGCGACCGCGGCGGCAGAGCAAAAAATCGTGGGCGAAGACATTGCCATGCAGGTGAATATGATTGAAGAAAGCAGCTGTAAACTATCAAGTACTGTTTCTAGTGGTGAGCAAAGCGCGGAAACATTAGTGAAACTAACGGATGATTTAGCCAGTTGGTTGAATAAATTTCAAGTGAAATAAGAAACAGGTTAAATGAGAGAGGGCATAAAAATGATTATGCCCAATGGTCGAAATTTATTGCTTATCCAACATCTATCATTTGAAATCCATTAGTAATGTTATTCTTACTCATAACATAGCAATAGGCTACCCCTACACTACGCTCAAGCAGCCCACCAGTTTTTATACCATAACACACCTCTTGAAGGTTAAACGTTGGTATATTGAAATCGATATTGAGATCAAACGAGGCGGATATCACTCCGCTTAATGGACTAAGATCAAAACCGTAAACGTAATCTACCGTCGTTCCACCAACATCCTCAGGGGGATTACGGTTAAATCCGAACCACATGCCACCACTGACACCCGCATGCAAACCTATACCTGCGCCAACTTCAATAATCCATCGGCATTCAGTGAAATCCATTGCCAACGCTAATCCATAGCTGACCCCTATAACTTCGCCAACAACCTGTGATACATCGATCTCACCTCCCAACAGGAATGTGGCGTATTGTCTTTTTCTGTAGACGTCAATAACACCTTTCAGCGGGTTCAGTAACTCGATAAGCCTAGCAAGGTCACCACCAAGTAGGGGTTCAAGCCCTTCCTCGCCGGCCATCATTCTTGCCTTCGTAGTTAAGACATCAGTCAGTACCGCATCAGCCCCATTTGCCATTAATTCGGGCAACTTTGACATGGCAAGTTGGTCCAATTCAGCATCCGATGGTTCTCTCCGAGCCATTACCTCCTCATGAGTTAATTTGCGCTGCTCACGAGCAATGTCTTTTGCCATTGTGAGCGCTTTCTCTAGATGGGGAGCAACGCTAAATTTTAATTCATATTCAGCTGAAAATGTTTCAAATATCGCCATACTCCAAGCATGTTCAGGGTTGATAGTCACAGTACCAAGGTCATCATCAGAAGTGATCATATCTTCATTAATAAGACGAATCTCAGCTTGATCTACAAATATCATTTCGTAATCTAATGTGGTGTGTAATCCAGTATTTAAACTGCCTTCATGAAATTTAGTCCACGGACCGTTATCGAGTCTAGATTCGAGTCTGTAATTGTCGTAACCCACATAATTATCGGTGTGGATACATCTTAACTCTGTAAGGTGAACTTGATTTACTATAGGCATTTATTAATCCAAATTGTAGTTAAAGTGGGGATAATGGATGTTAGGTTTGTGTTAACATCTTGTTATCACTATACTGCAGGGTAAGGCATAAATGCAACCGGTACTATATAAAATGGGGTAGGCTTGTTTAGCTGAAGAAGGCTTTAATTATTTAGATGCTGGTGGTCGTGTAACTCTTAACTTCAGCCTTGTTGCACCTATTATCGGCTAAGAGGTGCGGCTTCTACAGCGCTTCATAAATTCGATGATCTCTTAAGCGAAACTGCTGTGGTGTTAGGGCAAAGCGTTCTTTAAATACTTTTATATAAGAGGAGTCATTGTGATAGCCCACCTGATGCGCCACGTTTTGTATTGAAATTCCTGACTCTAGCAGAGGCAGTGACTGGATCAGGCGTAAATGTTGTCGCCACAAAGCAAACGAGGTATTGAACTCTTTAGCAAATATGCGAGAAAGCGTTCGTTCAGATGCCCCAACGATCTCGCCCCATTTTGATAATGTTAAATCGAGATCTGGTTTTTCAGTCAATGCCTCAAAGATAATCTTTATTCTTCGGTCTTTTGGAACTAATAATTTAAATTTGAAAGATTCACTTGTATGGATTTGGTCATACAGCACCTCTATTAAGCGTAACGTATTGCCATGTTGCTCTGCTTGGTAGTGCTGTTTAATCATTAATATCAACTCTTTGAGAAAAGGAGTCATTGAAACCTGCTTAAGTCGCTGCTCATTATTTACCTTCTCACGCTGACTATATTCTGGGTTGATATACAGGCCAATAAACGTGGTATTGGTTATGGCAATCGATTCATGGCAGACACCAGCTGGAATAAAGATCGCAGTGGTATGGGGTACAAGAAACTGACATTGATCCGCTTCTGTTTGTATCAAGCCTTGGATTGGAAATATAAGTTGGTGCCAGGTGTGATGATGTAGTTTGTCAACAAAGCCCTTATGCATTTCGATTGTTTTGACCAGCGCGAGGGCCTGATGATTTTGTTCTATTAACATGTTCGCAGATAGTACTTGTCGGTTTGGCATGGTTATGTGTCTCAGTGGCCTTATCCAGTCATCATGGGGTGAGTGTAACATAAAGCCAATATTCAGAATCATTATAGAGGAAATATGAGAATTCATTTTATTGTGCATGAGTCTTACGAAGGGCCGGGGTATTTCACTGAGTGGGCACATCTAAATAACTATCAAGTTAGCTTCACTCGCGTTTACTTAAATGACCCCTTAGTTTATGAAAATGAAGCATTTGATCTTCTTGTTATATTGGGCGGGCCGCAGAACCCTCGCACCCGCAAAGAGGAGTGTCCGCACTTTGATAGTCTTGGCGAGCAAGCATTCATTAAACAGGCAATCGCGAATAAAAAAGCCGTTATTGGAGTTTGCTTGGGGGCGCAGTTAATTGGTGAAGCCTTAGGCGCTGCGAACCAAATAAGCCCAGAGCAAGAGATTGGTTACTTTCCTATTGCGATGACAGAGCATGGGCACATCGATTCTAAATTAGCGGAATTTGATTTAGCAGAGGTTGTGGGTCATTGGCATAATGACATGCCGGGATTGACAAGTGGCAGCGTGGTATTGGCGGTGAGTAAAGGATGCCCACGACAAATCGTACGATATTCAACGCTAGTTTATGGCTTTCAGTGTCACCTTGAGTTTATAAGTGAGCAGTTAGCTCCTTTGATTGAACATGATCAGTTAGCATTTAATACTGAATCAATAGGTCAGTATATTCAAGATCCGGATTCGGTCCTTAAACATTCGACAGCACGGATGAATCAATTATTGGGTGGTTTTCTGGATAAATTAGTACAGGCTTATCGTGATTGTTGATTGTCTGAATATGTAATGTGCTAAGTAAACATTTTACAGCTAAGCCCGAGCTATACAGGCTCGAGCTTTCACAGCGTAGCTTCAATCATTATAAAAAGTGAAGCTGATAACTGTTATAAATCTCCATTGATGCGTAGGAGACAAAAATAATGCCAGCTACTTTTTCAACGGGTTGCACAATTTTATTAACATAAGGCTTCATATTATCAATGGTTAACATTATTGAGATGAAGCAAAGCCAAGAAAAACAGATCATCGTAATGACGACACCGTATCCGACCTGAAGAAAGATCGGGGTATTGGGATCGACCACTTGGCTAAAAATACTGATAAAGAAAAGCGTAGCTTTAGGATTTAGTAGGTTATTAATAAAACCTTGTTTCCAAAATTCAGAACGTTGAATTTTATCCGTTTCAGTTGTTGTTACTAAAGGTTGTGCTGCCGACGTTAATGATTTCCATCCTAACCAGAATAGATAGGTTGCCCCGAGTAGTCTAATAATTTCAAATATAAATTCAGATTGCGTAGCCACAAATTGGACGGCGACAATGGAGTAAAATATATGTACCCAAATTGCAGTAGCAATACCAAACGCAGTTAAAAATCCCGCCCGTCTCGAAACACTAACCGTATTTTTGACGACCACCACAAAGTCTGGACCTGGGGTTATGACAGTGATTAAGGTAATAATCACTAAGGCATAAAATTCATGACTAAACATCAAGGTTCCTTATTATTTTAGCATTGCCTATAATTTGTGATCATTCACAAAGTAGTTTGGGTATATGTTACATAAGTACGTTGAAATTAAACTGCTATGTACTTTACAATAGTGCCTTAAAATAGAGGTTTTTTTCTTTTAATGGAGTAAATGTGAAAAAAAAACACTAATACAATGCTGGATAGCACCGATTTAACTATCCTTGAACATTTGCAGCGCGATTGTAGAATTAAGATTAATGAGTTAGGACCACGGGTTAATTTAAGTGAAACTCCCTGTTGGAGACGCTGGAAGCGACTTGAGAAAGAGGGGATTGTGACTCATTATACGGCGGTTTTAGACCGTAAAAAACTTGGTTTCAATGTGATAGGCTTTAGTCTGGTTTCTTTAAATAATCATGCACCAGAAGAGACTGATAAATTTGAGCAGATTATTCGAGATTTTGATTGGGTGCTCATGTGTTTTTGTATTGCGGGCAGTGCAGATTTTATTCTTCAAATTGTAGCGAGAGATCTCGATGAATACTATGACAAGATTTCTGAAATACGCCGTATCAAAGTGGTTGATTCGATTCAATCTAATATTGCGGTAAAAGAAATTAAGAACTCGACCAAATTACCGCTGTTCTGATAATCAGGGCACTATAAGTAGTGCTTGTGATACAGCCTTAAATAGCGCTTGCTTGTCTGCACTGGTCAAGTAACGAGAATCCAGCATGACAATTAAGCACCTATTATTCTATTTGCTATATTTATGCTTATATTTATGCTTATATTAATGTGAATGTAATGCGAGGTTTTCTTATCGTCTATTCATTTTATGGCATTAATTGTTTTATAAATACGCCGTTACTATTATGTACTTATTAAATATCATATAAATGCGATTTAAACATTGCGTTGCTTGCTTTATTAGAGGGATAATCCGGAGAAGGTTGATTGTTGATTTAATGTCGTTTAATTGATTTTATATAGATTATGTTTATTTCATTTTAACCACTTAAGTTATGACTATAAAGGTTCTGCCATTTTTCGCTGAACCAAAGAATATAGGTATTATATGTTAGACATTGTAATCATTGAGGATGATCTTCAGTTACGAGAAATGTTGTGTTATTTTCTTTCTGAAATAGAAGGTTGTGATATCGACTGTCTTGATACTGGTGATGGTGATGGTGCTGTAGAGTTCATAATTGAAAAACAACCCAAACTTGTACTCCTCGATATACAGCTTCCGCATACTTCAGGATTAAGCGTGCTCAAAACGTTAAAAGAGCAGAAATTTGAAGCCCCAATACTAATGATGACCGCCAATGATACAGAGCTAACAGAAACAAATTCTCTGCTTTTAGGGGCAAATGATTACGTCACTAAACCGATCAGAACGAAAGTGTTAAGTGAAAGGATCAAGCGTCAACTAGACCTATATTTGCTTGAAAAACAAGTCGATGAACAACAAGAAGATAATTTAAGTTGTAATCAGTTTTACCTAAGTGCTCAGCATTCGAGTGTGTTTTACAATCAAATTCAGATTAAACTCATTCCCTCGGAATATGAATTATTAGAAATATTGTCAGATGCGGAGCAACCTATATCTGTCGCTGTCTTATTCGAAAAAATTCATGGTTTTAGTTATCACGAAGAAGACCGCTCTATATATATGCGTATCTCTTCGTTAAGAAAAAAATTCGCTATACAGCTACCGGGTGTTGAGTTGATCAAAAATCGACGAGCGAAAGGCTTCTTTCTTTCTTATCCGATGATAAAACGATGAAAACATTCATTACCCAAGTATTTACCTCCGTAATATTGGGTTATATTCTCAGTTCAATTATTTCTGATATTTTCATAAACCCTCAAAAGAAAGCGCTTGAAGAGCAACTTAATCTTAATCGTGTCGAAATGGTAATAAAGGGTTTGGAAAACCATGACGACCATACTCATACCGATGCGGCGGTATGGCAGTTTCAATGTAATGCAGACTCTAATTACGCTACAACTTCACCTCAGGACAACCTGCATTCGATTACAAGTAGTTATGATGATGTTAAGTTTATCCGAGCGACTTTTGATAGTGATGCCTACGCGAATGCGCCGGTGGTAAAGGAGCTAAAAAAAATTGAATTAATAGATGATGCCATTCAAATTTTATGCACCTTGATGATTTTGTTGATATCGCTTCGAGCATGGAGTAATGGGATCATGTCTCTTCACTTCTTATCAGAGAACTATTCTGACGGGAAATTTAAGACCCGAGTGGAAGAAACCGGACCTGAGTCGATTCGCAGTTTGATACGAAACCAACATAAGATGGCGAGTGCGATTGATGAGCTTATTATTAAACAAAAAATGCTTTACGCAACACTTCCACATGATATCAGAACACCCTTGGCAGCTATTCAGCTAACCAGTGATATATTGGTGTCGAATAAAGGTAATAATGAATTTCTTTTAGAGCGTTTGGGTACGCAAGTTTGTAGCTTAAATACGCTGTGTGAAAGTAGCCTCCATCTTTTTAAACTGTTGAACAAAGAAGTCGTATTGTGCCAAGAGGAAATTAATTTGGTTGACGTTTTGGAGTCAACGATTTCAACGCTGGGGGGGCATAAAAACTTCGAGTTAGTTAACTGTTCTAAAACAATCCAAAGTGATGCGAAGCTGCTTAAAATCCTATTTTTAAATATTTTATCTAATGCCGAACGTTATGCAAGTAAAACGATTCGAATTTCACTTACATCTTACCCTAATGTAGATGTGGTGAGAATTAAGGATGATGGTAAGGGCTTTTCAGAAAAAACAATATCAGCCGTTAATAAGGGGGATATTGCTAATATCTTAAGTAAAGATGGATTTGGCATTGGCTTGGTTTTAATATTTGAATTGACTAAACTTTTGAATGGAAAGGTTTTTCTTCACAATAATAGCAATGGTGGACAAGTTACACTGGTAATGAACCACTAAGCGGTTATCTCTCTAAATAATATCCCTCACTTTTATCCTAAATTAGGAGGAGGGATATCTTCGCGTAAGACTCTATTTTTAACTCATCGAATCCTTCAAGTTAGCCAGATATTTAATTGTTTCTGATAACTCAGAAATAGACTTATGTGGGCGCATATTTACTTGATATGTACCATTTACAATGATGCTTGGAATTTGCATGATTGTGGCTTGTGCAGTCAGTTTTTCTGAACGAGCCAGCTGTGTATTAACTTTCGCTTGCTGTTCTTTTGTGAGTTGACTGATTGGTGTGAGTTGATAGCGACGAAACAGATCTGTCACATTGACGTTTTCAATTTTTCTCGATTTTTGAACAAGCATAAAAAGTTCATTAGTAAACTTAGACTTCGCTTTAAGATTTAATTTTTCGAACTGAATTTCTGCCGAGTAATAAAGTGTTGCAGCCGCCCGAGTTACCTTATCAAATACGACGTGTGTTTTATGTATTGTTTGTTGGCTTTGCTTACTGATACTTGGCAACATAGTACTTACCTTCCAGCAAGGCCCGCAAGTTAAGGAGAAGAATTTTTCAACACCAAGGCTTTCTTCATAAAAATTATTTTTGACTTTATCGTAATGTTTCCCCTCAATCGCGTCTGCATAAGCAATCGCATTCTGAGACAGTAGTAATGCAATGAACATTGATTTTAGTATTAAATAAACCCGTTTCATTATTTCTCCTAGCGTTGTTAATCGTGGATACCTTCTAAAGTGTAAGTAACCGGTAACTGCCAGTCTTTAAGGGAGTGTAAGCTGTGTTGCTTGTTAACAGTTTAAACTCCCTTGGTTTTCCTTAGTGTGTATTTTTTTCGTTATTTGGTTAAATAGAATGAACTTAATCGAAGAGATTAATTTTAGAATCTCACTATCAATTTAATTCACTGTAAGGTCGAAAACCATGATCACTAAATTATATGTAAAATCAGCTATTGCACTTCACGAGTTCAAAAAAGATCAACGTGGTGTTACCGCTATCGAATACGCAATTATTGGTGTAGCAATCTCATCTATCGTATTAGCTGTATTCAATGGCAGCTTGCGTGCAGCATTAACTGAAGCTATGAGTACTATTTCTAGCAACATATCTACTGCGGCTAATGGTCCAACTCCTACTCCAGGTAATTAAGAGTTAATGGATTTTTACTTGTGGCTATTTTTAGCCACATTATCTGTTCTTATCTGTATTTCAGATTTTAAAATCAGGTACATATCTAATTTTAATTGCGTGTGCGTATTTGTATTGTGCTTGCTTATTTTTATTAATAATTACGACTATTTGAGCATCATTAATTCAAGTCTGGTTTTAATCTGTGGGTTCATGCTCAATCGCTTCAATATGATTGGTGGCGGAGATGCAAAACTACTGTTTGCTTTCTCAATTGCAATTTCCCCAAGTTATTTACTCTTGACCATTATGGTCATTGTTTTTATTGGTGGTTTACAAGCTGCAATACTCATTCTTTTTTCTTGGTACAAGAGAGAACCTTATACGCGCGGTGTGCCTTATGGTTTCGCTATTTGTGTAGGTGCTTTATTTGCTATCGCTGCATCAATTTAGGAACCTTGTGTGAAGTCTAAACTCATTTTAAGCCTTGCTATTGGATTAATTATCATCGGTTTGTATGGTATTGCTGGTAGCTTAAGTCGTCCGGAAACCAATATTCCCGTTATCGAAGCATTAGTCCAAGACACAGATGTCGAAAAGCTAAAGACCTGGTGGTTAAAAAACGATGTTGAGCGTGGTGACATTGTAAAGCGTAGTGATTTTGAAATTCGGTATTTACCCGAAGCCGAAGCGAA
Organism: Moritella viscosa; assembly: GCA_000953735.1. NCBI lineage: Bacteria > Pseudomonadati > Pseudomonadota > Gammaproteobacteria > Alteromonadales > Moritellaceae > Moritella > Moritella viscosa. The sequence continues at coordinate 1,063,215 of LN554852.1, forward strand.
TAAAAATGGGGTTGATACCGAGATGAGTATCAATTTCTCGTCTGGTGCTGTTTATAGCCAGAAGCTCAGTAAAAGCACCTTGTTATTTCCTGACATGCTGGTATCTCCACAAGACCAAGGATACATCGAGCTAGTGTTAGCTCCAGACCGTGTCCCTTATGTGTTACGTGTACCGGCCGAAGCTGTTGTTGGCGGTGTCATTCGTCATGGCATGCATGTGGATTTGGTAGCGCTAACATTACCGCGGTCACGTATGAGCATCGAATTCGGCGCTGTTGCAGCAAAGACGGCAAGAATGATCGGTGTTAATCCGGTGCTTTTAAACATCAAAATTCTTAAAGTTGTAGAGCAAGTGCTTACCGAAAACAGCGAGTTAGAAGATGTACCTGCCAATGTTGACATCATATTAGAATTGACAAGAAAGCAAGTTGCTAAGGTAACCGTTGCGAAGCGAATTGCTGAAATAGAGGTACATAAATCAATCGGGGATTATACCGCCGGTGATCTAAAGGCGGATGCTGGTGATGTATTACCAGATTTCAAATCCGTTACTGAGATGCGTGCTAATCATGTGGTAATAAAATAAATGAAAAATATAAAATTAAATATGCAGCTTCTATTTAGAATATTGACCGCATTATGCTTATTCACACTGCCTAACCTTGCTTATGCGGAAAAATGGATTTATATCGATAATGGTGATGCGCATACAGTAACAACCAAGCGTGAAATTGGCACTATATTTGTTAGCGATCCAAGTGTAGCTGATTACCAAGTTATTGATAAGAACAAAGCCATTATTTATGCCAAAAAACGTAGTCAAACACATCTTGTTATTTTTGACGAAGATGGAGAAATCATACTTAATTACAAAATAGTGGTTGCCCGTAATCTTGCCAGTATCAGAAACAAAATTCGTAAATTATTTCCTACGCAAAAGGTGACACTGACGAATGTGGATACACAGGTGTTGGTGCGAGGCATTGTATCTTCTCAGGACGTGTCAGATAAGATTCTGAACCTTGTATCAAAGTCAATAAATGCGTCTAGTAATAGTAGTAGATATTTACCGCTATTCGGTAGAAATAATAAAATAAAGAAAAAAACTTACCCAGGTCTATTGAATGAACTTGAGTTGGCGGTAACCAAACAAGTAAATGTTAAGTTATCGATTGCAGAAGTTTCACATACTTTCCTTGAACATATCGGTGTCGAATATGGCTCAATATTAAATGCAAATTTCACGGCTGGCGAATTTGTTAAAAACTTAACCACAGGGGCTAGTAAGGATATTGTTTCTTGGCTTTCTGCGACTGGAAATGACTCGGTGGGACAAATATTAGCTGAGCCTAATTTGTCTGTGATTTCTGGTGAGTCTGCAGAGTTTCTGGTCGGTGGTGAGCTACCTGTGATTTTCCATGAAGATGGTGGAACGAGAGTCACATATAAAGAATATGGCATCAAACTCACTGTATCTGCTGAAGTACTGCAAGACAGTAAAATCAGACTATCTCTTGAGCCTGAAGTTAGTAATTTAGATACTCAGTTTGCTGATAATACATATGATTTACCTGCACTTAAAACACGTAAAGCAAGCACTACTGTTGAATTAGGCGATGGCCAGAGCTTTTTACTTGGTGGACTGATGAGCACTGAAGATAAAGAAGTATTAAAAAAAGTGCCTTTGCTTGCAGAGATACCGATATTAGGTGCGCTATTTAGGAAGACGGAGACAGAGCGTAATAAAACGGAACTCGTTATTGTTGCGACTGTTAATCTTGTTAAGCCTATCAGCGCAGAGCAAATTCAACTTCCGACGATGCGTAGAACTACAACCCTAAGCCGTTTCTTTGCTGTGGAACAGGAATTTTCGGTTGAGAGTGCTAAATGGACTAAAGAGTTGTTGTCAAACGGAGGGTTTAAACTATGAAATACATTAAGATATTGATTATTAGTAGTATTTTGTTTTTGACAGCTTGTGCTGACAGCGCCGATGTTACGAGTGGTATTGGCGTAGATATCACACCAATACATTATTCATTGTCGCTAAACGTGAACAAAAGTAAAAGTCTAGATGCAAAAAATAGACTTGATTCGTTCCTTGTCGAGCAAAAAGATAACATCTTGTTTGGTCATATAGAAATGTATGTCAGTAATAATACGGCGTACAAATTTGCTAAAAAAGTTGAATCTAAATTGCATGCACAAGGTATAGAGGCCTCTATGATAAGCATTGCTCGTGTTAAGCAGCCTATCAAGCAGCGTTTTGATTATGTTATTAGGGTAACGCGACATCAAGTGACAGTACCCATTTGTCGTCCTGCTCAATTAGGTGATTTTAATCATAATCAATTAGGTTGTACGATTGATTCTATGCGTTGGCAGTTAATGAGTAATCCCGAAAATATGTTGAATCAATTTGAAATGGATACTCGTCCATCAAAGGCTTTGTAATGCTTGATATTGTAGATCTACTCAAATCAAAAAATGATGAGAAGGTAAAACATGAAGATACTTTTTCGGCGGTTTTATTTAACCAAACGGTAGAGTGTAAAGAGTTAGTAGAAGAAGCCTTTCGTTTTGAAGGTATTACTACGCCAGCGAGTATCGAGAATACCGATGAAAATATTCGTCGCCATGTCAGAGAATCCTCTATAGAAGTGGTGCTGGTTGATCTTAACCGAAGTCAAAATGTCACTAAAGATATGGAAAGGATCTCACACCTACTACCCAATCACGCCTCTGTTATTGTAATTGGTAGTGAGGATGCGATATCGACAATCCGAAATCTAAAGCAGATGGGGTTTTATTATTTATTTTGGCCAATTACGAAAGTTGAGCTTGTCGACTTTGTAAAACATGTTTATGAAAATCGTAAAAAACAAGCTGGGCTTGGCAAGAATAGAATCGCTAAAAAAGTGGCAGTTTGGGGCTCTAAAGGTGGTTTAGGGACGACCTTGTTGACCAGTGAAATTGGTTTAATCCTAAGTGACTTAAAAAATAGTTCATGCGTGATCGTCGATCATAATTTTTCTGGTGGTGATATTGATATATTTTTAGGTATTCCTGACTTTGAAAAAAGAATGGTTCAGAAAGGGGGGGTGACGGCTGGAATGGACTTTAGTTATGCAACAAGCATGACGAGAAAAGTTAACGATATGCTGTCGGTATTATCTATTGAATCCGCCGATCTGAATGAACTTGAGTTGAAAGAATATATTCGTATCTTTGCAACCGAATTAGCAAAACAGAACAACTTTATTCTAGAAGATCTTTCACGTTCAGTTAATAGTAAAAAGGATCTGCTTTATGTATCTCAGGAATGTGACATCTTCGTTTTAGTTATTGAACCAAGCGTGGCGAGTGTTAGAGAGGCCTGCCGTCTTATTTCTGAATTAGACAGAATTGGTTCGCCACTGCGATGTATTTTAGTGATGAATTACGCCCGACCTGAAATATCAGCCTGTATCAGCAGAGCGGAGGTCGAGAAGTGTTTAGGCCAAAAAATTGATATTGTATGTGGTTTTGATAAAAGTGCAGCGAAGGACATTATTGAAGGTAAGCATATTTATCAACTCAACAGCGCCTTGTCTAGTAATATCCATAAATTAACTGGATTGATCCTTGGTCAAGAGAGTCGTGTCACTAAACCCTTTTCAATTAAGCAGTTATTTAAGGGGCGAACGTAATGGAAATGTCTGTTTATGCCCGTTTGAGGTTACAAATTTTCGATGCGCTTGAAGTTGAAGCGGTTAATAGCCTTACTAAAGAGCAACTAGCAAAGCAGTTGTCGGGTGCTATTGATTTACTGGCTGATCGACAAGGATTAGCAATAACTGTATTGATTCGAGCTGAATTTGTTAAAAATTTAATCGATGAGATTCATGGCTTGGGTCCTTTGCAATCTCTGATGGATGACGAGAGTATCAGTGACATTATGATCAATGGTGCGAACCAGGTTTATATTGAACGTAATGGCTTAGTTGAGCGTTCTGCAGCGTCATTTATTGACGAGGCACAGTTACTTCAAATCGCAAAACGCATTGCCAGCAGGGTGGGAAGACGTGTTGATGAATCACAGCCAACTTGCGATGCGCGTTTAGCTGATGGCAGCCGTGTGAATATTGTTATTCCCCCTGTGGCGATTGATGGTACATCTATATCAATTCGTAAATTTAAAAAAAGCAGTATTGGTTTAGAAAAACTAGCCGAATTTGGTGCCATGTCACCAGAAATGGCGCAATTACTGATGATCGCGGCACACTGTCGTTTGAATATTCTGATTTCAGGTGGTACGGGCTCGGGTAAAACAACCATGCTGAATGCACTTTCTCAGTTTATTTCTGAAAATGAACGAATAGTGACAATTGAAGATGCAGCCGAGCTTAAGCTTCAGCAACCTCATGTTGTAAGACTTGAAACAAGAACCGCTGGTATTGAAGGCAATGGTGCGATTACACAGCGTGACCTCGTGATTAACTCACTGCGTATGAGGCCAGACCGGATCATTGTCGGTGAATGTCGTGGTAGCGAAGCGTTTGAAATGCTGCAAGCGATGAATACGGGACATGACGGTTCAATGTCGACACTACACGCGAATACGCCAAGAGACGCACTTGCACGTGTAGAAGCCATGGTTATGATGGCGACCAATAATTTACCACTTGAAGCAATTAGAAGAACGATTGTGAGCGCTGTTGATTTGGTTATTCAAATTAGCCGTTTGCATGACGGTAGCCGAAAAGTAATGAGTATTACCGAAGTTGTCGGTTTGGAAGGTAGTAATGTGGTGCTCGAAGAAATATTTCGTTTTCAACCTCAAGCTTCGCAGGGGCTGGGCGGAAAGGTGAGTGGTAATTTTATTACTGCTGGTTTGATGCAGCGATCTGTGTTGATGGAAAAGGCGCGATTTTTTGGTCTAGAGGATAAATTATCAGCTGCATTTAGAGTCGGAGACCCCGTATTTAGAGCAGGGGAAACGGCATGATAGCCAGTTTATGTCTTTGTTTAGGTGGTATTTTAGTGCTAGTAGCATTGAAACCTAATCAGAAAAATAAACAAAAATACCTAGCGCATATAAATCGTTCTGTGCTGGTTAGCTCTATGGACGAAAATCAACAAGCATTAAATTTTAGCTCCCTGACAGCACTGGATTGGAAACAAAAGACAGTAAGGCTCGTGAATAACCTAAAGCGTTATCTTGGACAAGCTGCACCTCTAAAAGTAGCTTTGTTTATGATTAGTATTATCGCTTTATCACTGTTTGTGAACAAAGGTTTTTTCCGAGTGCACTGGTTATTTGTTTCTGTACCTATGTTAATAGTCTCTGTTGTTGTTGGTTATTCATGGCTTGCAAATCGGGCTAAGAAAAACTTTGAGGCTTCTTTTCCCGATGCGCTCAATATGCTAGCAAGTGCTGTGAGTGCTGGTGAAAGTATTATGCACGCGATTATTTTTGTTGGCCAATCGCTAGACAATGATGTCGGTCGAGAGTTTAAATTGATGGGGGAGCGACTCCAGCTGGGTGAAACACCTGATAAGGTTTTCCAAAAGTCTTGTGTGCGCTATCCATATCCAACGTTCCAGTTTTTTGTCATTACATTGCGTGCAAATATGCAGCGTGGTGGTCAACTTAAAGAGATTATAACGCGACTTAATCGTTTGATTTTTGATTCGAACGCGATAGAAAAAAAGAAATATGCAATGACATCGGAGGCGAGAGCTTCCGCTAAAATTGTCGGCGCTATTCCATTCATATTCCTGTTTATCTTGCAATATTTAAGCCCTGAAAACTTTGAGTTTGTGATGTTTAGTGACTCAGGTAAACCAATTCTTTATTACGTATTGGTGAGCGAACTTATCGGTATGTCCATCATTTGGTCATTAATGAAAGGGGTGAAGTAATGCTTAGTAGCCAAAATGAGTTGTTCTTATTACTGATATTAATCACGTCTGGCGCGGGCTTACTTGGTTTTTATACGTTTGTTTTGTGGAAGCGTAGGAGCAAGCTGTCGAAGCTTAACTTTGCTAAATCAGGTGAAGGGGACGTACCCTATATTAAAAAGGCCGAAGTTCAGATTCAGAAAGCACTTAATGATCGTAAAAAAACCACTAAAAATGCATTTGAGGCTGCAGGTTTTTATCATATTTCTTGGGCTGAGCATTATCTTAAGATCAAGTATGCTTTGCTTGTTATTGGCTTGTGCGGGTATTACTTCTTATCATTAAACCAGTCGATAGAGATGACTCAACATGTGCTATTTATTGCTGTATGGGTGCTGATATGTGTGGTTATTCCCGATATATACATTGATTATCGAACGAAACAACTACGTAATAAAATTGCAAACAAGTTACCTTACTTATTAGACCTCATGGCTGTTTGTATACAAACAGGTATGACTATTGAGTCTTCGATGCGCTATTTATCTAAGGAGATGGCTTCATTTGACAGAGATATAAGCTATTTCCTTGATAAAACAAATGATCGTTCAAAGATTGTAAGTTTAGAAAAAGCATTAGATGAGCTGTATGAGTTAGTACCAAGCAATGAAATGCGTAGCTTTGTCGTCACCCTTAAACAGAGTCTTAGATATGGTACGTCTATATACAGTATTTTAACGACGCTGGCGAAAGACATACGTGAACTGCAAATGTTAGGTATGGAAGAGAAGATTGGTAAGTTGGCTGCAAAAATGTCAATCCCATTGATTTTATTTATTATGGTTCCGATTGTTATCTTAATCGCGGCCCCTGGTATTATGAGGTTAACGCAAAGTGTATAGATATTTGACTTTTATATTGATACTGCTTGTTTCAGGTTGTGCCGCTAATAACAATGATTCGATCTCCAATTCACTCGATTTTTATGAACAAACTCAAAATAATCACAAAATGATTGAGCTATATAAGGCCGAGCTAAAAGCGAAAGAGAATGACATGGTCAGAACTAAGTTGGCGAATGCTTACTTATCGATTGATGACTATGAATCAAGCTTGTTTACGTTAGCGCCTTTATTGAAACAAGGTGAAGTCTCTATTGATATATTAGAGATAAAGGCAAAAGCATTATATATAAGTGAAAATTTTGATAATGCATTACGTACATGTGAAGAAATAATAGAGAAAGTCGACGTAAACCCTGAAATTGAAAACTTAATGGGGCTGATTTATGCCGAGAATAATAATTATGAACAAGCAAGAAATTATTTTAATCGTGCGAGAGCACATTTTCATGACGATATTATTATTCAAAACAACTTAGCTGTTTTAGATTTACTTGAAGGAAATCCACAGGCTTCAATCACACGTTTAATGCCACTTTATACTAAAGATCCAAGTGATATTAAAATAAAGGCTAACTTGATCATTGCTTTCTCTCAAATTAATGATGTGAATGCTGTTAGAAGTATTTTAACTTCAAGTTATTCGCAAGATGAAATAGACGACATCGTCACCGTATTAATCGAACTGAAACCCCTATCGTGAGACCTCTATATGAATAAAGCATTAAGGACCCAGAATGGCGTAGCGACTATAGAGTTTGCTCTCGGGCTATTTCCATTTTGGTTATTAGTTTGTGTTTGGGTTGAAATGAGCTACGTGTCTTATATATCTGGATTAACCGACTTAGCATTGGCTGAATCTTCTCGGTCGGTGAAGAAAGATGAAGATAGCTATATGAATCAGTTTCGGCAAAGTATAAAAAGCAACAATACGCTATGGTCGCAATTTCTAGATACGAGTAAGTTTAAAGTGTCTGTTCACTATATTGCTAGTTTGAAAGATCTTAAGAATATCAAGTCGGTTTGCGAACCAGGTGAAGATGAATTTAAAGAATGTGGTATCGAGGTGAATAGTGCCATTGCAATATACCGAGTCGAATATAACTATAACCCGATGTTTAACTATTTTTTAAGTGATGATCAATTCTTAGTTCGAGAATCAATTGTGATACAGGAATATGAGCGCGATGAATTTAAATTATAAACAAAAAGGTAATTTCACCGTTGAATTTGCAATTGTTGGTGTCGCTTTTTCCTTCCTTATTATATTTAGTGCTGATGTGATCGTTAAATTATCGCTGAAGGGAAAGCTTGATCGATTAAGTTATTCTGTGGCCAACATTCTTAAAGAGCGTACCCAGTTTCAAAAGGAAAACTATACGTTGTCAGGTAAAAAAATCTCTACGTTAAATACGATTGCAAAGCAAAGTATGCGCAGAACCTCACTGAATTTTGATGGCAAGCGATGGGGTATGCGTATAGAAGCGTTACAATTTGACAGTAAGGATAAGCCAGTTGTTGTTTCATTCCCAAGAGGAACGCAACAAATTACGCCGGGTATCGACGGATACGCTGACAAACTTGGCTGTGATGACGAGTTGGGGACGCAGAGCGAGCATATACCGGGTTACCATGGTTTACAGAACTGAAAACTGGTTTGGGGCGTTGATAGGTGAAGAGTTTAATACCGTATCATCTAGCGCAATAATGATAGGCCGATAATGATGAAAGCATATTATAAGCGCCAACAAGGGCATGCAGCATTACTGTTTGTAATGATAGTTCCTGTTTTGTTTGGTATTTTTGCTCTGGCGACTGACGGGGTGCGTGCTTTACAGAGTAAAGCAAGGTTAGGGGATGCCGCGGAAGTTGCTATTTTAACAATCGCAGCAAAAAATGCTGATAACACTGATGTAGATTTTGATGGTGCTGGTTCAAGAGTAAATAGGGATATCGCTACTCGTGTTATTTCAAACTATTTTTATAATCAGGATACGATATTACCCCAAGACCTAAAAATTAGTAAATTAGCATGTAGTGATATACCCGAATGTCTTGCAGGATTAGAAAGAGGGGAGAACCGTTTTAACGAGTACCGCATCGAGGCTAAAACGAAACTCAATACATGGTTTCCTGGTAATGAATCTATTGTCGGCTTTGGTGATACGTTTACAGTTGGGCATGCAGCAAAAGCGCGAAAGTATGTGAATAAAACCGTTGATGTGGTGTTCGTTGCCGATTTTTCAGGTTCAATGGACTGGGATTGGGAAGGTAATAATGGCATAAAAAAGGTTGATGCGCTTAAAAATGCCATGAAAAATATTGTAGAGGAAGTAGAAAAGTTTGATGAGATTACTGACGGAAATAATAAAGTTGGTATTGTGCCATTTAATTATTACACTGCGGACTTTCATGGAAATCAAGTCGAAAATTATACTCAAAATGCATATCAGACCATAAATCAGATTTGGCAGCTAGGTACTTATCAAGGTCAAGGTAATCCGTATTTTTATGAAATTCCCTTAACCAACGATTACAAAAATTTTATTACTCGGTTTAATCAGTTCAGAGCATATGGTGGCACTTCATCTTATGAAGGCATAATTCGTGGTGCTCAGATGTTAAACGAGGGTAAAAATGCAAGACGATTACTTATAGTCCTTTCAGATGGAACTGATACTAGTCGCGACCGACATAAGGATTTAAATGATGGGGAATATTGCCAAATAATAAAACAGGGGCTTTCGAAAGGAAAAAACAAGAAAGGAGAAAATTATACGGCTAAGTTGGCTGTTATTGGTTTTGGTTATGATCTAGAAAATAATATAGAGCTAGCGAGGTGTGTTGGCGTTGATAATGTTTATAAAGCCGAAAATGAACAAGACATATTAGATAGGATCCTAGAGCTAATATCTGAAGAAATCGGTCATCTAAAGTAACTGTGAATGAATGGGAATATATGAAATCTAAAATAGTGTTGTCGTTATTAATATTATCAGCTTGTACAAGTGCCTATGCAAAGGCAATGAAACAAAGCGAATTTATCTCTTACTGCTCTAGTGAGCAGCTAGAATATCAACTAGGTGTTCACATAGGCGAGGTAAATACGGTCCACGAAAAGCAAGGTAAAATGATGTTAGTTAAGACTAGCGGCGAGACTGACTATGTGTTGAAACGCATGAAAGAGAGCTTCCGTGATTCGGGCTTAAAAGAAGCGTGCGCTGAATATTTATATAGAAATAGTGGTCTTAATTTTACTGAGGGTAGTGGCGATATTTTTGCTCGAGTTAACTTTTCTTTTGATGAAGACAAGTTAACAGGCGAAAGTCGACACATTTTAAATGAGTTAGCGAGTAGCCTGAAAGACTCAAATACTGGTTTACAATTGACTGGTCATACCGACTCTATCGGTAGGGACATCTATAACTATGAACTTGGTATAAAGCGTTCTGAAAGCGTGAAGACATACCTGATCGAAAATAGTGTTAATTCTCAGGGGATATTGCTAGATTCAAAAGGTGAAAAAAAGCCTGAATTTAACAATGATACTTCAGAGGGGCGTGAAAAAAATAGGCGCGTAGATATTGAGTTAACAGAATTCTAATTGCGCTTAACAAGAGTTGTGCTTGTATTGACGCAACTCAGTTTTATGACCCTGTAAATGATTCTGTGTAATTACCATTTTAGAGATGATCTTTTAATCGGTCTTTAAATTCAATGATAAAACGATTCATGGCTGCTTTCCAGTTATGGATCGGCATCGACCACTTTTTTGAAGCTGAACGGATCGCTAAATACACTACTTTTTTAGCTGAATCATCGCTTGGAAATACCTTCCTATTCTTGATTGCTTTACGTATAACGCTGTTAAGTGATTCAATGGCGTTCGTTGTGTAAATCGCCTTTCTGATATCCTTAGGATATCTGAAAAACGTATTTAAGTTCTCCCAATTGCTAATCCATGACTTTGATATTTGTGGATATTTATCATCCCAGCGTTCTGAAAACGCATCTCGTTCCATTAACGCTATATCTTCAGTATCTGCTTGGTAAATTCGTTTTAGGTCTGCCGTTACCGCCTTGTAGTCTTTCCAGGATACAAATCGTAGTGAATTTCTAATCATATGAACGATACAAAGCTGGATATGAGTTTCAGGGTAAACTGTATTAATTGCATCTGGAAAGCCTTTCAGGCCATCTACACACGCGATTAGGATGTCTTCGACACCTCTATTCTGTAACTCTGTTAATACATTCAGCCAAAATTTAGCACCTTCATTCTCAGCGAACCACAAGCCTAACAGCTCTTTTTCACCGTCAAGGTTTATGGCTAAAGCAAGAAATACGGCTTTGTTAATTACGCGATTGTCTTGGCGTATTTTAACGACTATGCAATCTAAATAAACGATAGGATAGATGCTATCTAGCGGCCTATTTTGCCACTCGTTTACTTCTTCAATGACGGCATTGGTTACTTTTGATATGAGGGTTGGAGAGATATCCGCATTGTACATTTCTTTAAATGAATCAACGATATCACGTGTTGTCATTCCTCGAGCATAGAGACTCAGGATCTTATCATCCATCGACGTAAAACGAGTTTGGTTTTTCTTGACCAGCTTCGGTTCAAAGCTACCCTCGCGATCTCTGGGTGTATCAAGTTCAAATTGGCCATCTTCAGTTTTTAGTGTTTTGGATGAATGTCCATTTCGGTAATTTCGCGAGGTTTCTTTCTGGTTTTTTTCATAACCCAGATGGTCATCTAGCTCCGCATTGAGCGCAGCTTCAACGGTTATTTTAGTTAGCATTTGACTAAAATCGAGGAGGTCTTGTTGAGATTTCAAGCCTTTTGCGGCTTCCTTTGCAAAGGCTTCAAGTTCTTGCTTTGTCATAATTACCTATCCTTAATATGATTAAGTTAATGATAGGCAATTACACAGATTTCGGGACAGGGTCAGTTTTATCTCTATTGACACTTCATAGGCTTGAATTTACTTACATTAGCTTAAGTTTACTTAAAGTTTGAAAGGGTTAATCTCGATATACTCATAAACTTGGTCTAGTAAGTTAAGAGTAATGGAGAGTGAAACCCTTATGACGAAGTCAATTTCTTTTATATCCAAGCTACATTACTTGTACCCACTATTATTTCTTATCTTTATAACTCCCTCTTATGCCGGTTGTAGTATCAATAATACTGTAACAGGTATGCTTCCTTATCAGAATGAATCAATCAAAATGGGTGTTGTTAGCGATAGCCTATATACAAGAAAAGTTGCGAATGGCGACTTTGCTTATGAAATAATTGCAGAGCCTTTAAGAGATTGCTTAGGAGCTAAGACTCTTATTATTCAAAAGCCCCTAGCTGAATTACTCGCATTGGCCAGAAGTGGGAAAGTAGATTTGATTTTTGATCTTGCTAAGACTAAAGAGAGAAATCAATATCTAGACTATTCAATAAACCTCAGTGATGAAACTCCTTATATAGTAAGTAGTAATTCGTTAATGAATAACCTGAAATCGGGCCCGTCAATAGCGACACTTAAAGGTTCTGCCTGGGTTGAACTTACCCAAAATTTTTTAGAGTCGATTGGATTTAAAAATGATATCAAATTAGTGGAGTCTATTTCAGATTTAAATAAAGAACCGTTATTTGTTTCGGGTAGTTCTCATATCACAAACTACCACGGTTTTAAAATGCCGATATCAAAAATTATTGGCAGCCATATCGCGGTTATAAAAAGTAAAAGTGAAACATTAGTCCCCATAATAAATGGCATTATCGAAAGTATCGATAGAACTCAATTGGAGAATAAAAATACTGATTTTAATAATCAGTATTTATCATTGTCGAATGAAAAATTACAGAATGATAAGTATATAAATATACTTATGGATTTTCACTTGTTCCCTTTTTATGGCGATAAGTATAACAACCTATTGATATTCAATAAGTATAAAAATCTTGCCGATGAGATATATGGAATAAATCTTGTTGACCGAGATTGTCATGATATGAGTTGCTTTAAATCATATGGTAATGACGTAAAAATGGCCATATATGACAAGGAAAAATTGAACGGTAACAGGTCAACTAAAAGTTTAGGTTTAGTGCGTATTGTACTTTTTAAAAACACTGAAATTAATGATGTAAAACGAATTGGTATAATGAAAGAGATGCCAATGGACCTGCGTTCTCCGGCAAAAAAATATATAGAGTTTTTGCATCAAGAAGAAATGGTCGAATTCTTTATGGAAGGTCTGGTTGATGCATTTATTTCGACAAATTTAGACGGAAAGCTATTACTCGCGCAAAATCCTGGATTAAATGTCACTGAAGAACAACTGAGTTTTAAATCGGTTGTATTTTTAGTTCCTAAAGAGCACCCAGAAAGTAAAGCCTTACTGTCAATCTTAAATTCATTAATCGATATATCCAATAACACAGGCTATGTTGCAGTGGATCTGCATGCTCGTGATCTGATTTTACAGTCTGTCATTGATGGTAAAAAAGAGTTGAGATTAAGGGACTTTTATTCTTATATTGTATTATCGATACTATTTGTTATTTATATTTACTATTTGTATAAAAAAGTGACTATTGACCCGTTAACAAAATTATTGAATTCAAGTTTGATGAAGAAATATCACAATAAAAATAAATATGACCATATAACGTACATTAGTATATCAAACTTAGAAAGTATTAAAAAATCAGATGGTGTCGAACATGCTAACAAGGTAATTAAGGTTTTTTCAAGTCTTCTTGTAAATAGTTTTTCGTCGAGTGATAAATTTTTTAGAATTTACGGTGATCATTTTGTTGTTTTTTCAAAGAGTAGTTCAGTTGAGATATTGAAATATAGGTTGGAAATATTGAAACGAAATTCAGATGAGCAAAGGATTATATTTAATTGCGGCATTAAAAAAATGACGAGTGATATAAAAATAGATCTGATAGCGAGTGCTGAAGCTATGTATGCCAACTCTCTCGATGAGAGTTTCCTGTTTTATTCTTACGAAAATTCCAAAGAAGTACAAGATTATATTGATAGAAATATAATTAAAGATATTATTAGTAACTCACTAAAAAAATAATAGTTTTGATGTTAACTTTCAGCCAAAGTTTGACTTGAATATCGGGTGTATATATGGAGCTGAAGCTTTAGCTCGTCTTTGTGTTGATGGACAGCATTATTCTCCCCAGGTATTTGTAGAATATTTAGAGCAATGTGGACGAATACCAGAGTTAGATTATATTATATTAGAGAAATCCATCGACTTTATAAGGATTAATAGAATTTATGATATTGTTTTTTCTATTAACGTAAGCTCAGAAAGTATTATGTGTAAAACGTTTAAGAAAAAAATCAGGAACCTGTTGACTAAAAATAAAATGCTAGACAACTTAGAATTCGAAATTACGGAGTCAATACTTCCGGAACATAAAAGTGAAGTGATCGATTTTATAACAGAAATAAGACATGATTTTGGTATTAAATTTTCTTTAGATGATTTCACTACGGGAAATTCGTCATTGATAATACTCAGTGAATTTAGATTTGACTGTATAAAATTAGATCGAAGCTTATTCAATGCTATGCACAATAATCAAGAGTTTAAAAATTCGATTAAAATTCTAATTAATGAAATCAGAAGTTTTAGTGATGATATTGTTTTTGAAGGTATAGAAAATGAGAATGATGAGTCTCTTGTCCTTGAACTTGGTGTCAGTAAAGTACAGGGGTGGAAGTATTCAAAACCTATAAGTCCGAGAGGTTTTATGACGCTAATTAATAGTGGGCGTAATTACGGTTATAATTTAAAAAATAAGGTGTATTGATTAAAATGAGTTTAATACAGCTAAAGCCAATTGAAAATATCACCTTTATTAATAATGCTAAATTTCGATTGTGTATACTATGAAAAGTTTTGCTATTGTATATTTTATTTTTTTACTAAGTATTGATTTGGCCTTTGCCAAAAATAAAATATATGATGTAGGCATAATTAGAAGTGACAAGATTAGTGAGTTCATTTTTCAAAAAATCGCAGATGAATTATTGATCAACTTTAATTTTCATTATTATGAAAACTACGATGATATATTGTATTTGTTAAATACAGAGTATTTAGATTTTACTGCTGATATCACATATACATCTGAAAGATCGTCTTTTCTGGATTTTACAGCCCCTGTGCATACCGATTTATCGTACGTTTTCACAAAAAATAAATTTAATAAATCAACGGTTAATAAATTTTTAACACCTGTTGGGTCAACATATTATGATTTTCTAAAATTACAGTTTTATGACAAGTCTTTTGATGCTTATCATGATATTGATACTGCATTTGATTACCTTCAAAATGACGATGTAGACGCTGTTATTGGCAATACTGGGGTGCTTGAGGTTGCACTTAAAAAAGGTCTTAAAGCAGAGAAAGTATCAAGTGTGTTTGATATCCCCCCCGTTTCGATTGCGACTAAACATGGAAAAAATGCCAATCTACTTGATGAGATTAACCGTCTGCTCAGTGAAAATGAGTTACAGCATCAGGTCGCGAATATTATTAATAAAAATGAGTACGATGTTAGACTAAAGTCGCTGAGACAAAATCTCGCGAGTAGTAGTGTGAATATCAACCATGTCATCCAATTTAAAGTTGAAGATTTACAACAAGATGGCAGCGCACCTATCAATGGATTGAGTTTTTCTCTTGTTAAGAGAGTTTGTTTTATACTAGGGCTTAAGTGCCAATTAGTGAATGGTGTTGATGAAACTTGGCTAGATATTTATAACGACTTAGATAAAAAATCAATTGATATGTTAGGGGCGATGGTCATCACTGATTCTCGTAAAGATAAATTCTATTTTAGTGAACCCTATTATAAGCCTCATTTACTATTGAGCAGTCGTGCAGGTTACAAAATAAATCAATATCATAAAGTATCTGAATTAGTTGGAGAGCGGATAGGTGTTGTAGAAGGGGATTACTTTGAAGGTTTTATTACACAACGCTTACCTAAAAAACCAATCTATAGATTTTCAAGCCAAGATAAGATGATTGAAGCTTTACTTAATGGAGATGTAGATTACATACCAATAGGTGAAGGTAATTTCAATAAATTAATGACAACAGAGCGTAGAATACTGCCTGTATCTCAGGCTAAATCTATATCTACCGAAATCTACACGGGTGTGTCTATGGCCTTTCAACGTACAGCGTTGGGGAAAGATTACGCGATGCTGTTTTCCGAAGCTCTTCCTCTCGTCAATGTAAAGAGCGTAGTCAACTTTCATGGGCTGCAACCTGATTGGAAGTCTGCTTTGTTAGCTGAGAAAAAATACATTCGATTGACTCAATTATCTTTTGCTTGCGTTGTTATATTCTTACTTTTATTCACCTATTATCTATATATTCAAGCGACTACAGATTTATTGTCTAAACTAGGCAACCGACGAGCACTTACTCGTAGATTCAAGTCGGGCGTTAAAAGTGAGTGTGTTTTTGTTTATTTAGATATTAACCATTTCAAACAGATTAATGATAATTACGGTCATCATGTAGGTGATCTGGTGCTCGTAGCACTTGCTCAACATATTCAACGTAATTGGCCTGGAAAAGCATATCGTATTGGTGGGGACGAGTTTGTACTTACCCTTAATAAAATCGAGCCAGAAGTATCAGACTTATTCAAGAGTTTACAGCGATTCAGTTTTAATATTAAAGAAACGAGGGAAACACTTGATGTATCAGTGTCTGCTGGCATTTCATTAAAGCGTTTGAAAACGACATCACTTCAGGATTTATTACGTGATATAGATAATAAGATGTATCACGATAAAACGGCGAATCAGCGTTAAACATATCTATAATAGCTCGTCCGATTGAACGAACGTCTCCTTATAATATAAAACAATCCACATTATTAACCTATAGCCTTCGTTTAAGGGGTCAGTTATTTTTAGGTCTATTTATTTCGATTTTTATGGAAATATAATTGACATCACTCATATCAAAGCTTATATTTCGAATATACTGGAAATGTGGAGGTTTAAGTATGTTTAATATTACACAAGCAATGGTGATGGATACCTTAGGTATGTTTGGTTTCTTGGCCGCAGAGTTAACGGTACTTTATTTATTGATTAGTTATGCTGTCGGCGTGTTGCAAGAATATATTCAGCCAGCCAAGATCCAACGAATCTTGAGTGGTAAACATGGTAAGGGTTATATCATTGCTGGTTTGTTAGGGGCTCTCACGCCGTTCTGCTCATGTTCAACAATTCCTTTTTTGAAAGGTTTGTTACGCGCTAAAGCAGGGTTCGGTACTATGATGGTATTCTTGTTTGCAAGCCCGCTATTAAGCCCTATTATTATCGGCCTGTTTGCAGTCACCTTTGGTATTAAAGTGGCAGTGTTTTATTTTACTATCGCAATGGCTGTGTCGGTTCTTGCCGGTTATACATTAGAGAAGTTGGGTTTTGAAAAATATGTCAAACCACAAGCGTATATTGAACCTGTACTTGCAGCAAAGTCGCAAGGCTGTGCGTCTGCGTGTGGCGGTAAACAAGTACTGGTAAACAAGTGGAAGAAAATTTGGCGCAGTACCTGGGTTGACTTTAAAAAAGTGTTACCTTATTTAATTGGTGGTATTACGCTGGGATCAATGATTTATGGCTTCATGCCAGCAGAAATTGTGGTGAGTCTGGCCAGTGAAGATAATCCGTTTGCGATCCCCGTTGCGGCAGTGATTGGTATCCCACTGTATATTAGTGCATCAGCCGTTATTCCATTAAGTGCGGCATTAGCAGCAAAAGGCATGAGTCTAGGTGCGGTAATGGCGTTAATCATCGGCAGTGCTGGTGCGAGTTTAACAGAGGTTATTTTACTCAAATCTATCTTTAAAAATCAGATGATCGCAGCGTTCTTATTTGTGGTTTTAGGGATGGCAGTTGGTGCCGGTTTCCTTTACCAATTAATTTTCTAACCTGTATTTTAATAAAGTGGGTGGTACTAGGTATATTATAGTGCATACTGTTGAAAAATTTTAGCAGGGACAAAAAATGGGATTTACTCGTTCACAAAGGAATCGCGGTTTTACGCTCATTGAATTAGTTATTACGATTATTGTACTCGGCGTACTTGCTGCAACAGCGATCCCACGTTTTATCGATTTACGTGGCGATGCGAAAAAAGCAACGGTTGAAAATTTTTACGGTAGCCTTTTAGAAACTGTAAAGTTACTGCATATGAAAGCTCAAATTAGGAATAAGTTGGGCAAGGATGTCACAATAGTAACAGACTATGGCGATTATCAGTTTTATCGTGGATACCCTGAAACACGAAGTGAAGCGACAACGCCAAGACTCTACTTTATTGAAACTTTTTTAGAGTTGGGTACTCCTGATAACGTTATTCAAAATAATTATACAAGAACAGCGACTTATGCTGACATCAGCGTATATGAAGACAATGGTTTTTCACGTATCGGTTATGGGACTGGTAATTTAGTGGATGGTTCGTGCTATGCAGAATACCATCTAACGAGTTCAATACAGGATTTTAGCATTGAAACGGATGGTTGCTGATCTCTCTGCTACCAAGGGTCAGTTATGCAAACAATCGGGATGATTCACGATCACACCACCGATTGCTTCCTACATCACTAAGTTAAACGGCTACCTAAGACTGGCCCTTTTATTATCTGATGGGGTGAGCGACGGCGTTATAATCGTTGATTTACCAGCCTGCACAGCTAAGCTTGCCCAGATAATACTCATACCAGCAGCGATGATTAGCGGTATGTTCCAGCTACTTGTTGTTTCATGCAGTGAACCAAAAATAATCGGCCCCGTTGCTGCAAATAGATAACCTATGCATTGTGCCATCCCCGACAATGCTGCGGCTTGATGTGCATTATGAGTTCGCAGGCCGACAAAGGATAAGCCGAGAATAAAACCACCCCCACAGCTAAAACCGAGCATCATCACCCAGATAACTGCGTATTGGGGGAGCAGGAGTAAGCCTGTTATTCCAATGAATGCTAGCAGTGTCATCATTAAGCTAAGTACGCGTTTATCTTTTATCTTTGCCATGAGCGGAATTAATACGATAGCTGGTGCAGCTGAGGCGAGTTGCAGAATACCATGGATATAACCCGCTTGGTGTTCTGAATAGCCATTATCAACTAAAATACTCGGTAACCAGGCGATAAAGGCGTACATAATAAATGAGTTCAAAGCCAAGAATCCTGAAACTTGCCAAGCGGCCGCAGATCGCCATACATAACTATGGCTATCAATTTCGGCTGTGTCCGTAGCCGGTTTTGTGTGATGACTTGTTTGTGGTAGCCAAATTAGCATAGTAATAACAGGCAGGATGAGTGTGGTTGCTAATGCGAATGCCCAATTTGGGATCACCGTAATATGAAGCGTATTAGCCAGATTAAGCATAGGGATTGTAGTACTTGAACTGATAGTTGCGCCAACCCCCATCATTAATACATAAATAGCGGTCAATGTAGGTACTTTGCTCGGAAAGTCACGTTTTAGCAAGCTGGGTAAGAGTACATTCCCTATAGCAATACCGATACCGATGATACAAGTACCTAAGTACAGGGTTGGTGTTGAGCCTACAGAGCGAATAACAATACCGCTAGTGATAGCAAGCAGTGCTAACATGAGTGATGGTTCAAGGCCTATCTTACGTGCTAGTCCCGATGAAATAGGTGAAAAAATAGCAAAGGCGAGTAAGGGTAATGTGGTTAGCATACCGGCTTGTGTGGCTGATAAAGTAAGATCGTCTGAGATGAATGCTAAAATTGGTCCAATGCCCGTTATTGGGCCTCGTAGGTTACTGGCAATCAGTAAAATTCCGATAATAACCAGTACGGGATGAACAATATTACGTGTATTTTTATGTGACATATTTCTGTCCTCTGAAGCTATGCCACTATATTATCTATATTCAAGGATACTGAATTTATGTATATTGACATTTTATTGCTAAATTCGGACAGTGGATGACATTACCTAATATTGCTTTAGATTTTGATTCGGACAGATTCATAGAAAGTGTCAATGCATTACGTACTTCAAGTTTTGAACGTGGCCAGGAAATACCCGTTCATCGACACGTGAAGTGTCAGTTAGTGATGCCGTTGACAGGCTTTGTTCGTTGCTCAATTGCGGATGCTATATGGATGGTTCCTGCAAATTGCGCTGTATGGATCCCAAGCCAAGTGTCACACAGTAATCATATTTCGTTAAGTTCAGATGTTTGTATGTTATTTGTTGATCCTGATATTCTCGGCATACCTGATAAAAGTTGCACACTATCGATCTCTCCGTTATTACGTGAACTCATTATTAGCTTGGCAAGTAAAAAGCAGGATTATTCATCCGATGATGCGACGGTGAGACTCGCGCAAGTATTGATTGATGAGCTGATCCGTATGCCGAAAGAGCACTTTGATTTTCCTATTCCTGCAGAACCGAGACTTAATAAAATCGCTCATCTGTTATTGGCTAATCCCGGAGATCGTAAAACAGTCGGGGAGTGGGCGTCTATATTTGCAATGAGTGAAAGAACATTTTCTCGATTGGTGAAGCAAGAGGTCGGGATGACATTTGGGCGTTGGCGTGGGCAACTTCACCTAGTCATGGCATTGCAAAAATTATCATCAAATGAATCGGTGCAATGGATATCTGAAGATTTAGGCTATGAGTCGGTCAGTGCCTTTATTACCTTTTTTAAGAAGACGCTAGGCAGACCACCGAAACAATATATGAGACAGTCAGTTTAAATATGAAGGACTGGAAAGGGCAAACAACTATCGTTGTCACTGTTTAGCTTTAATGATTAAGGCTTATTCCAACAAGCCTTAATCTTATTCAAATTTTTGTTATTGATGATTATTTTTTAAATACCAGATTAATATTTAATGGGATAATATCAGAAAGGGCAAGACCACCAACGGTAGCTGAAAGCTTGGTTAAGTTTTCTGTTGGGATGTTAAAGTCACTGGCTCTTACGATAACGGGTGCATATGAATTAACTGTGATGGCATTTTTGGTTTTAGTTATGATGACTGGAAAGTTAAATGTCTTTGTCTTACCGTAGAAAGAAACTGCGGCAGGTACCATCGCTTTTCCGATATCTTGCTTAAAAGTAGCTAATTCAAATTGTCCGCTAATCGCAATGGTTGGATTTATGGCAGAGTTAAAGAATAGTGAATTAAGGCGATCATTACGGATTGATATACCAGTCTCTACATTTACTACTGGCACTTTAACTTCAAATCTACCACGTTCATCCAAGCTGCCTGTTAGCCCGTTGATGGTTGCTGGTTCAACCACAAATTGTTTTTTAATTGTGGCAAAGCTTACCGATGATAAGTCGCTCACGACATTAAATTTTTCTGCGGCAAATGATTGAAATGAAAGTAATACGAGGGATAAAAATATTTTATTTTTCATGTTTTTTCCTTAATTAATGTTATTAAAACTCAAAGTGCGATCTAGGTTGCAAAATTAAAGAGGACTTTAAAGTTACCCGCCATAAAATCATCGGAGCTATGATTCTCACCTTTGATTATCTTGTAGCAATTCCATCTACTACCAAAATTGGAAAAGTGTCTATTGGCGTTGATTTTCCACTGACCTTCTCATGGTAGTACATCTTTATAAGCTTGGCATAGTTGGATTTTGATTTTGGAAAATATCTATAACCCAATGAATGTATTGCTTTATAAATTGTATTTTATTTAAGCCCGTATATTTATCACGTATTTATCACGTTTTTCTCACTTCTTGACATTATATGATACTTAAAGGTTGGTTTAACTTGATAATAGGTGTAACGATGAGAGTTGTGAGCATATTTTAATTGGTGTCGGATGTGTGCTATTTACAATTAGTGGGCATTTTATTTAATCTCAACTTATCAAGTGGTAGCGAGATGCTGGCGAACTTTTTGTGAATAAAAGTGCATATGTTCAGCCAGCCAGATAAATCATCCCCATATAGATATTGGTAATTTATCTTTATTTATTAAATTTGCATGACTATCGAGTAATTTCTTTAATTTTGGAGTGATGATATTTTTGCAGAATGCTCGTTTGGGGTCGCTGTAGTAATAGTTTTGAATGGATTCGTCAGACAGTTTGAATTGGTTAAATGTATAAGCACGAGTGATTAAAGGCATGTCAAATTCATTTTGGAGTAATGCGAGGTTGTGCTTTATTTCGGTCATTTGGTAGGGTTCCATCGCATATACAGCACTCCGGTATTTATCTCGCATCGAATGGTTTTTGGTACTACTGTGGGTATGTAAGTGAATGGCAATTAGATTTTTTAAGCTGATGACTTCTGGCATGTAAGTAACAATAATACCTTCTGAAAACCAGTCGTGTTCACCAATGGAAGACAGCCAACCTTGTTCTACTTTTGTCACTCCGCGCAAAGATAAAAAGATAGCCTCTGTACACCAATAACATGTGCCTGTTAGGCCGATTTTTTTAATTGTATTATCCATTATCCTTCCTTGTTTAATCTTGTCTATATAACAAACCTTGTGGTTAATTGAATACGAAGCAAGGTTTAAACCTATTTAATTATGGACTATATAAATGTGACGGAATAAGGTTTCACTAAATTATTTTTTATAATTTTGATGGTATTGTCTGAAAAATAAAATCTACGTTATGATGGTTAGTTGAGGATCTTATATGGCGAGTGCTCTTTTGAATAACTACAAATTATTACCGGCGTTAATTGCGATATTACAAACGCGTAACCTGACCGAGTCTGCACGACAGCTCAATGTCACTCAATCGGCAATGAGCAAAACCTTAATGCAAATTCGCGCGGCGTTTCATGACAAGATCGTGATCAGAGAGGGCAATCAGTTTGTATTGACGCGTAAGGGCGAAGCGTTAAAAGTGCAATTACCCGTATTGATGTAGACGTTAGATAATTTGTATTTACCGAGTGAGATGGATCCAAGCCGATGCCAACGTAAATTTACCTTAGCTTCGAGTGATTATGTTGCGCAAGCGATCTTACCGTCAATATGTTGTGAGCTTGCAGTCAATGCCGCTAGTACTAGTGTTGAATATCAATTGTGGCATAAAGACAAGTTAACCGAGTTGGCTGACATGCCGCTGGATCTGGTTAGTACTATTACGGAGCTTGTGCCTGAGAACTTACATGGGAAAAGTATTGGCGAAGATCAGTTGGTGATTGTATGTCGCCGTCAGTACCCTTTGTGTTTGAGTGATGACTTATCGGTGACTGAGTATATCAATGCGAAGCATGTATTGATCAGTGGTGGTGGCGATAAAGACAGCCCCGTTGATTTGGCCTTATCGGTACTGGGTGAGCAGCGTCAGGTTTTTGCATCGGTACCCTTCTTTCAATCGGCGATTGAGCTGTTATTAAAAACTGATACCTTATTGACGACGCCACTACACATTGCGGCTGATTTTGCACAAACATACGATCTTCGGATCATGCGACTTCCCATCGCGCTTAAACCGCAGCAATATTACCTGTTATGGCATGCGAAACACCATCAAGATCCAGAGCATACTTGGTTCAGGGAATTATGTTTTCCCTTTTTAAAAAATCACCTTGAACGTACTAAAACCCTAGGAATGAAATTAATTCATGATAGTAAGTAATAAATGCAATTTTAACTCATGCTTTGGTTGTATTAATATGAGTGTAAATAAGGGCAACTGATTAACCTTATATAACAGTGTAATAAACGAGGAGTTGGAATGGAATTAACTGCGTGGATGTCTTTAGCGCTGATTTGTGTGATGGGGGCTATGACGCCGGGTCCGAGTCTGGCGGTGGTGTTAAAGCATACTATCTCGGGTGGTCGTGTTAATGGTGTTGCCGCCAGTATTGCTCATGGTGTGGGTGTTGGTGTGTATGCCACGTTAACTGTGATTGGCTTAGCTATCGTGATCCAACAAACGCCTTGGTTATTTAATGTGATCAAATATGCGGGCGTTGCTATGCTACTGCGTTTGGCTTACAAGGCGTTAACCTCAAAACCTGCATTGGATGATGTGGAGCAGCAAGAGGAAACGGTGACTTTAAAAGGGAGTATCGTACAGGGTTTTATGATCGCGTTTCTGAATCCAAAATTAGCGATTTTCTTTTTAGCCTTATTTGGTCAATTTGTCGAAGCGGATGCGGGGTGGTTACAAAATCTGATCATGGTGGGTACAGTATTTAGTATTGATACCTTGTGGTATTGCATCATTGCGATTGTATTATCGCAGTCGTCATTGCTTGCTAAATTAAAAAATAATGTACACAAAATTGATAAGGTAACTGGTGTGGTCTTACTGGCAGTAGCAGCACGAGTTGCAATCTAGTTTTACTGAAATCGATAATCACGCCTGACAAGACTCAAGTTCGTTATTCGTGGCTATGATTGGATTGCGGGAAACCCATTTAAGTGCAAAGACCAAGCTTAGCATCATGGTATAAATGATACTTGTTGCAGCAAGTACCGCCCACCATCCCTCTATTTGCCAACAGTAAATAAGAATAAAGCCACCGACACTACCGCCAGAATAGTACATGACAAGATATAGTGCGGTCGCTGTTGATTTCCCCTGAGTTGCGCTGCGCCCGATATGGCTATAAGCAAGAGCATGAATAAAGAATGCGCCAGCGCTTAATACTAATAAACCGATAATGATTGTCAGCATCGTTTGCAGCGATAGGATGATGAGTCCGACCAAGCTAATGCCGATCCCGAGTAATAGCCCGCTGAATAAGGAGTTGTTATGCATCCAACGTCCACTTAATCTTGCTGATAATGTGCCGCTGAGATAACACAGGAACATCAGTGATAATAAACTGGCGGGTAAGGAGATAGGCGCGGCAGATAATTTAAATCCCATCACTGAAAAAATATTAATGAATACCGAAAAATTGAGTCCTCCAATCAACATAGCAAAAATCAGATTCGGGTTTTTAATATGCCTGACTATTTGTATTACATGATGTTGTAATCTACCTTGTCGGGCGATAAAGTGGCGTTGTTTTAATATTAGTGGGAATATAATGAGCAGTGCTATGCTACTGAGTATCGACATCGTAAGTGTCGTCCACTGTAAGCCGATTATATCGGTCATGACGCCGCCGTATATACGACCAATAATACCGCCTAAAGTATTGGCACTGATGTAACCGCCAATTGCGATCAACATTGCTGGTGGCTCTAACTCTTCTGCCATATAGGCCACTGCCACGGCAATAAATCCTGCCAGAGCAATGCCAAGTGCTGCACGCAGTAATATTAATGTGTGTAGATCTGCGCTAATAAACATTAAAAAATTAATACAGGGGATCAGTATTAAACTGCAACGCATGATTGGTCTGCGACCAATAATTTCAGATAAGATTGCCCAAGGCAGCAGTGATAAGGCGATAGCTAAGGAAGTGCTCGAAAATAACCAGTTAACTTGTAATTCGGTGGCATTAAACTTAACCATGAAATACGGCAGTAGAGGCTGAAAATAGTACAAATTGCAAAACACCAAAAATGAACCTAGTCCAAGCCCTAGGGTTACTTTTTTATAATCTTGAGAGTGCAGTGCAATCATTGATCTGTCCTGGAAATAGCGAAGGTAATGGCATGTTCTGCTTTATTAGAGTCATGCAGTACTAACAATGCTTATAGATTAGCGATCTAATGCTAATATGAAAAATATATAAATATCATGGGAGGTATCTATTTTAGTTATGCTTAATTCTAAAATACTACATTATTTTGCCACTATTGTTGCACAGGGCAGTTATACCAAAGCGGCTGAGCATCTTGGTATTGCGCAGTCGGCGTTGAGTATTGCCATGCGTAAATTTGAAGACCAAATAGGTATGCCATTATTAATTCGCAGCAGCAAAGGCGTGGTTGTGACTAAAGAAGGGGAAGTCTTACTTGTCCACAGTAAAGATATTCTTACTCGTATTACAGATGCTGAAACTGCATTAAATGATTTGCGGGGTTTGGATCAAGGTGAGGTGAGTATTGGTATTCCGGGGATGATGGGCTCGTATTTCTTTCCCGAAATCTTAATGGCCTTCAAGTTTAAGTACCCTCATTTAAACTTAAGCATTGTCGAAGCGGGTACGCAAACGATTAAAGAAAAGTTACTCTCTGGTGAATTAGATTTGGGAGTTATTGTCGATGACCATGTGCCTGAAAGTTTGCACGTTCAGTATTTGATTCGTCCACAAATGGTGGCTGCTGTAGGAAAAAATCATGCCTTGGCAGATGCTAGGTCGGTAACCTATGCCGATTTTTTTACCCATGAATTAGTTATGTTTAAGGCGGGTTATTTTCATCGAGAAGTGATTGATGGTCTGTGTAAGGCGAATAATATGACCGCCAATTACTCTTTTGAAACAAACCTGATCACCATGATCCTTAATATTGTTAAAAATGAATTTGCTATTACGGCATTACTGGAGTTAGTCACAGATCAAGAAGAGGACGTTAAAGGTATACCGTTTGATCCACCGATTTATTTGGATCTCGCACTTGCGTGGCGTAAAGATGGATATTTGTCTTTGGCTAATCGACGCTTTGTTGAATTTACTCTTGCGCAGGTGAGTGAGTAGAAAATTAACGATAACTTCAAAAATATGAGCAATATTGTACTATAAAATAATACACCAATAGGATGAGTAATAAGATGTCTCAAATCAGCAAGGAAAAAGCTGAATTTAAAATTGTAGATGCCCTTAACGGGTTGGAAGTTGTGGATGCTGATTATCAAGAACAGACATTTTCCAAACACGTACATGAAGGTTATACGATAGGTGTCATAGATAAAGGTGCGCAACGATTTGACCGCAGTGGGAACACACATATAGCGGATGAAAACTCGATTATTTTTGTGAATGCCGATGATGTTCATACGGGGGAGTCTGCGACTCAGGAAGGTTGGCGGTACCGGGCTATGTATCCTCATCCGTCACATTTTGAGAGTATGACGAATGATCTTTATGATGGTCTGTTTAACGCGCCTTATTTTAATCATGCCGTGGTTAAAGACCCACAGTTATCAGCGCAATTAAGACTACTCTTTGCTCAAATAGACAGTAATGCCTCAAAATTACTCATTGAAACAATTTTATATAGCACCATGATGAATATGACTCTTCGTCATTCATCGATGAAAAATACACTTGGAGATATATCGGGTAGTAAGCAGAGATTATTGTTAGTAAAAGAATATCTTGATGCGCATCCTGAAGAGGATGTATCATTACTAACGCTTGCCACTATGGCTGGATTAAGTCAGTTTCATTTCATTCGACAATTCAAAAAAATGTTTCATATTGCCCCTCATGGTTACCAGATTCAGGTTCGTTTGAAGAAGGCTAAGGCTTTGTTAATACTTGGTGTGAAGCCCGTGCAAGTGGCGGCTGATTGTGGCTTTCACGATCAGAGCCATCTCAATCGACACTTTAAAAAAGCAATGGGTACGTCGCCGAGTAAATTTCAAAAACAAGCAGTTTTGTACAAGATGCTTTAGCATTTTAATTTTAAGCTACTTCTAAATATTGAAGGAGTTTACTTATGCTAAATGAAACTGATGTCGCCTGTAACCTTGTAACAAGACCGATAACAAGCGATGTGAAAACAATTAATCGAGCGGTGATAGATATTATGCCGCTGGCACTGGCAACTGTACCTTGGGGGATTTTATGTGGTTCGCTAGCGATTAAAATTGGACTGACGGCTATCCAAACTCAGTTAATGTCGTTACTGGTTTTTGCTGGCGCTGCACAACTCGCCAGTATTACTATTATGGGGGCAGGGGGAGCCATCTCATCTATTTTCTCATCTACTTTTGTGATCAGTTCTCGTCACCTTTTGTATTCAGCCGTGTTTAGAGAGCATGTTCGGCAGCGTTCTTTTTTATCACGAAGTTGTATTGCCTTTTTTCTCACGGATGAAATGTTTGCAGTGACTTGTGCTTATATCGAAAAACATAAGACCTTTTCTGCACTATATGCGGTAAGTGCTGGTATTACGTTGCGGTAAGTGCTGGTATTACGTTTTATGTTGTTTGGAATGCCTCTACGTTCGCAGGTATTGTTGCGGGGCAATACATTCCGAACCTAGAAAATTTAGGGTTAGAGTTTGCGATCGCCGCGACCTTTATTGCCATCGTTATCCCGTCAATTAAAGATTCATCAATACTTATTGCTGTCATTGTGAGTGGCTTTAGTGCCTTAGTATTATCCATTTATATACCTGATTCAGCACTTATTATTGCAACTATTTGTGGCATGTTAGCGGGCTATTTCACCTCAATTAAGGAGTAACATGATGGATCATTTTGGGCTAGTGTTAGGTGGGATGGCATGTATTACATTTTCATGTCGGTATTTGTTTTTATCTCGCAGTGTTTCATTTGAATTAAGCCGAAGAATAAAGCGTGCACTAAGCTTTACAGCCCCCGCTGTATTAACCGCAATGTGGGTGCCGATTGTATTTCTAGGCCATCAAAGCAGTGAGATGGCATTTTTTAATAGTGCCTTTTTATATGCGGGTCTGTTGACCGTGTTATTAAGTTTAAAGATAAAGAATACGTTAGCTGTGGTTTTTATAGGTATGTGTGCTTTTATGATATTTAGATTTACTTTATAAAATATGTAATTAGGTTTACTTTGTAAAAGTATCATCTGGAATATATGATATTGGCCTAGTTAGGCTGTTAAATCGCATTATGTGGTAAAGGGAGTAATATGCAGATCACGACTCAACGTTTAAGTATGCGTCAAATAACGGAACAAGATTGGCCGTTATTTTTACGTTTACATACAGAATCGCGTGTGATTGAAAAATGTTTTGATCAACTAAGTGACGATGATATTCGTGTTAAATTTGAATCACGTTTACCTAATTGGTCTGTTACTTCTGGTGCTTGGTTATGTTTGGTGATCACTGATGTTGAAACCAATACGGCGGTTGGTATCACGGGTTTTGATTATGATGGCCGATCTGCAGAAGTCGGTTATCTGTTATTACCGGAATACTTTGGTCTGGGTTATGCTACTGAGTCATTGCTTGGGGTTATCGCTTGGGCAATGCGCGTGCACCTTATCTCAGTCTTTCAAGGTATTGTCACTGAAGGTAATAGTATTTCAGAAAGGCTATTGGTGAAGTGCGGTTTTCAGCTTAACGAAGTGATACCACAAGCGTATAATATAGGTGGGATATTGTATGCGGACCGAATTTATAAACTGAATACAGGTTCACACGCTTAATGTTGTGAGCCTGTATTTAGCTGTTGATTATGTACTTAGGCAGCTTGATCGCCTTGTGTTATTGGATTCACTAGCCAAGGCGCTAAATTTTTCGTCATTTCTATTTCTGTGTCATCTAGCCATTGGTATCGCTTAGTGTACATTTTACGTTTATTTTTTTTCAATGTCAGTGGATCTTTTCGTGGGGTAAACACTGACAAGCCAAACATGTATGGGTCTAGTTTTTTTGCTTCAAACTCCTCCCACAAACCATCATAATCAAAGGTTACCGAGTTTCGTTTAGAGCCTATATAGCGTATTGCTTGGTAGATATGACCTTTATTGGAAATCGCTTTTACTTCACTGATCCCTAAAATACGGGACAGCATTAATGCTATTTCAACCAATAATGATTTAGTGCGTAACCCATGTAATGATTTGGTTAACTCTTTAATCAGCGTATGGCGATCTTCTACTAAATCACGAGGACCTTGCAACATACCAATATGCATTGTTTTAGTATGTGTGCCAGAAATATTACAGGATAAAGCGTAGATACTTTGGTTTTTATCGTTAACTAAACGGATGCCGATTCCACCTTCTCGACTTGTGCCTTTATGCAACTGAATTCGATATGTTTGTTCGCTTAAGCTTTTGAACTTTAAGATTGTAACACCTTCACCCGAAATAACTGCACTCGCGTGTTTTCCAAAAGTATCATCAATAAACTGGTAATGCTGAGTTAAGTGTTCAATACGATCCGTACTTGACCAATTAACACAAAGATAAGGTTTTAGCGGTTTTTCTATTATCTCGGGGGTGGATTTTAATATTGCTTTTAAGTTTTCACGGGAAAAAAGAATCGCCATCGCATTGACAGCTTTGCTGTTTGTTACGGCCCAAAAATAGAATCGCCCTTTTTTTTGTATTTTTCTTATCCCTTTTGCATTAGGGTAAATCAGATCGGCGAAGTCAAAGATGTTAGTTGTAGACATCGATTTTTTATTCCTAGTAAAACCAACACATATAGGATGATTTATATTTTAAGTTTAAGAATATATTTTTATTCGATGGGTATCGCTTTGTTATAACGAAATCATCGAGAGTGGTTAACGGTGTATATGCTGAGTTGATGTAAATATATAGTCGTATTAACCAATAAAATATCTTTATGAATAAAATATCTTTATGAATAAAATTATACTAAAGATGGCATTTTTCATTAAGAGAGAATTTGTAAGAGTTTGTAAGAATTCCTTAAAGGAGTAGTTGCGATATTATATATGTATCAGGAAATCAGATGGAAACTAACTTTTAGTTGTGGTTTTTAGACCATAAGTTTATGGGATGCGTTTGTGCTTGATATGGTAGTGTTCTATTTATTTTACGCTTATGGCTATAACTTAGTGTTCGACAAGCTATTTTCAGTGCCGACGAGCTAAAAATTTCTTAAAATAAGTGTAAAACACTCGCCATTCTATCAACTACGGAGTGGCGGGCAAAATTGCTCCTATTATTTATTGTGAGCAGTGCTTCTCAAGAGTTCCCACTAAAGTACATTTCAAACCTGATGTGAATGATGGTTATTTCACTTATGTTAAAAACATCTTGACCAAAATATGTAGAAGGCTTAGTGTTATGGCTGTCTAGAGGTTTAGCTGTCTAGCCATCTTCGTGGTTGTTGGGTATAATTATGACCACTGTTGTCGAATACGAGGGAAAAGTATGTCAAATGCCAAGATAAAAAATATCACTACAGCGGCAGTGAGAGCAGGAATAAATACCGATGAGCATCATGGTGCTGTCGTTGCTCCCATTCATTTATCAAGCACTTATTCATTAAAAGGTTTTAATGATAAACGTTCGTTTGACTACTCTCGTACGGGAAACCCAACGAGAGCAACGTTTGCACAAGCCGTTGCTGATTTAGAGCAAGGTAGCGTAGGCATTGTTACCAGTACCGGTATGTCAGCTGTGCATCTTCTATGTCAATTGTTGTCCACTGACGATCTAGTGGTTATTCCTCATGATTGTTATGGCGGTAGTTTCCGTTTATTTACCCATTTAGCTAAACGTGGTCAATTCAAATTAATTGTTGTTAATCAAAATGACCACGTCGCATTGGCTAAAGCGTTAGCTGAAAAACCTAAATTAGTGCTACTTGAAAGCCCAAGTAACCCATTGCTACGCTTAGTTGATATTGAGGTGGTTACTAAAGCGTGTCACGAGGTTGGTGCCTTAGTTGCGGTAGATAACACTTTCCTTTCCCCTGCATTGCAACAACCGTTAGGGCTCGGTGCTGATATTGTTTTTCATTCTACGACTAAATACATTAATGGCCACAGTGATGTGGTTGGTGGTGTTTTAGTGACTAAAGAGCAAGCCCTTGGTGAAAAGCTAGCTTGGTGGGCAAACTGCATTGGTATTACAGGTAGTGCTTTTGATAGCTTTTTAGCGTTACGGGGCCTAAAAACGTTACCTATTCGGATGAAGCAACACCAAGAAAATGCTTTGAAAGTGGCGAAATTTTTAAAATCTAACCATGCTATTGATACCGTGTATTTTCCTGGTTTTGAAGATCATCCTGGCCATGATATCGCTAAAAAGCAGCAGGCGGGTTTTGGCGCAATGTTAAGTTTTGATGTTAAAGGTGGCGAAGCGGAAGTGAAAAAATTATTTGCTAATCTAGAGTTGTTTACGTTAGCGCAGTCATTAGGTGGCGTAGAAAGTCTTATCTCTCATCCTGCAACCATGACTCATGCTGGCATGGAAGAAAGTGATCGCCTCGCAGCTGGTATTACAAATTCGCTAGTAAGAATTTCTGTTGGTATTGAAGATATAAATGATATTTTAGCTGACTTAGAAAATGGTTTAGCTAAGAGTCAACAATAGTAGATAATAGGGTGATAGCAATCACACTATTCTAATGGGGTCGTGCTGGATAGGAAATAGGATATAATGCCTATCTCTTTATCTTTATAATAGAAGCCCGTATGACACAACCAACCACCATGACCTTCTTTGAACGCTTTGAAACCGACATTCTTAGCGGTAAAAAAACCATTACCATTCGTGATGCATCTGAAAGTAACTATGTCCCGGGTTCGATAGTGACGGTTTCTACGTTAGAAAGTGGACGTGAATTTTGTCAGCTATCGATTCTCTCCGTAGAACCTATTTTATTTTCTGAGTTATCTGATTTCCATGCTGAGCAAGAAAACATGACATTAGCAGTGCTTAAAGGTGTGATCCAAGATATTTATCCCGGTATTAAGCAGCTATATGTTGTGTCTTATGCACTTGTTGGTGAGGCCTTAATCGATAATTTGTAACACGATCTTACCGCGCACGCGTTGTGATTCACTGAGTGCATGTGCTTGCTTAACATCTTCGAGTGGAAATATCTTATCTATGTCTTGGCACTTACGTAATGATCGTGATCCAGCGTTGCTATGGTTAAGATCACTGGTATTACAAGTATTGCAGACGCACTTACATCCTCGATTAGAATCTGTGTTGTAAGGATCTTTAACTGAATTAATTTTTTATGCTTATTATAATGAGCTTTATATTTTCATTTTTTGTTTTATTTATTCTAAACAGTAACTTTAAGTTAAATTATAGCTCTGAATTTTATCGTTATAGTGAATTGTTATTCTGATTTGACTGTGTTGTATGTTCTCGCCTTTAAATTGACGGCAATGAAAAAAATGTGTAGCTTCCTCGCTTGTTCTTCTGGTGCTGAGTTTTGTTTAAATTTAGCAGGGAAGTTGGTGCAAATCCAACGCTGCCCCCGCAGCGGTAATTGAATGTTTTATTATTCATAAGTCCGGAGACCGACCTTAAGAATTTAAGAATAACATGAACAAGCGGAGGGCTTGGGCAAGCGGTTATTAACTACATATTCTAGTTATATTTTTCATATTCTAGTTATATTTGACCTCTGTCGTAGTTCTTTCGTATTTCATACCCAAGCATTTTTAAGTAACTTGGGGCTATTTTAAATTACGAGGAAAAGTTATGCATATTGAACCTGGAATGGTTGACGCAAGTAAAATTGGGCTGTCTTATATTTCGGCTGGTGCTGCGATTGGATTAAGTACTAAATTTACATGGGAACACATTAAAGACCAAGGGATGACGTCTTTATTATTTAAATCACTACTCGCTATTATTTGTGTATTTCTCTCTTTTGAAGTGCTGCCACACGAGGCTGTTGGAGTATCGGAAGTACATCTAATTATGGGGTCGACGCTGTTACTTGTTTTTGGACTTGCGCCTGCGGCGATTGGTTTAATCATGGGGTTATTAATTCAGGGGGTATTTTTCGCACCGTTTGACTTACCTCAGTTTGGCATGAATGTAACGACGTTAATTATGCCGTTAGTTGCGATGTCTTATCTGGCTAAAAAGATCATTGATCCTAAAACTGCGTATAAAGACCTGTCTTATTCACAAGCGTTTAAACTGTCTACTGCTTACCAAGGTGGTATCGTTGCTTGGGTTGGCTTTTGGGCGTTCTATGGACAAGGTTTTGGCGTTGAAAATATCGCATCGATCTCTTCTTTTGGATTAGCATACATGACAGTTATCATTGTAGAACCATTCGTTGATTTAGCTGTTTTAGCGATTGCCAAGCAGTTCCCTAAACTTAAAAACACACCATTTGTTTCAAACCGTGTGTTTAGCGCTGCAAGCTAAATGTAACAATCTTGTTGTGGTGAATATAACTTGCCCTCCTGCGCATGTGAGAGGGCAAGCTGACTCATTATTTTTACTCTGTCACAAGTACAGGGCTAAACTCTATTTCGGCTTTAAAACCAATTGCACCCTCTCCACTATAAGTCATTTCACCAACTAATTGTTTTCCTTCATTGTTTGATGTGAATTTTAACTGAATTACGAGCTGATTATTTCTGCCTCCGATGATCATGTCACCACCACGATGCCAAGGGGCTGAAGTGCCACCCCATTGATTGTATACTTCAAACGTATTGCCAATTATGTGTGTAGCTTTAAATCCAATAGCACCTTCACCTTCGTACACCATCCTGCCTTCGAATGTTTTTCCATTATCGGAAGAGCTGATATCCATAGAGACAACATTTTGATTATCACGGCTGCTTAATACCCAAGTGCCACCTTCGTGCCAAGGCGCTGAATTACCACCCCATTGGTTTTTAACCGTATAAGCGGAGGTTAAATTGCCTTTAAAGCCAATAGGACCTTCTCCGTTATAAACCATAGCACCAGCAAGATCTCCGGTATTGTTATTCGCGTCTACGTTAAGCTTGATGCATTTTTGGTTATCTCGGCCGCCAATGACCCAGACGCCATCTTCATGCCAATCACCTGAAGCGCCACCCCATCGTACTTGGGCACGATAAGCATTACCGTATTCAGCTGTGGCTCTAAAATCAATAGGACCTTCGTTCTTGTAATTGATTACACCGGTAAACGTTTCACCGTTATCATTAGATTCGATGTCGATGCTAACTACAACCTGATTGTCACGACCACCTAGAACCCATGTTGAACCTTGCTGCCAAGGTGCTGAAGTACCACCCCATTGGTTTTGTACTTGATATGCCGACATATTAAATTCCTTTTAATGATGAATTTACACGCTGATTTAAATATAAATTGAGTATTTTATTAACCGCATTATAGACCTCTTAAGAGGTGATTTAAGCGTATGCCTCAACTCGTATTTGCGCAATGAAGAGCAGAATAATAAAGTAAGGAGTATTCAATTATATCGAGTTGTACCAGAATCATTGTGGTGTAATGTTACTTCGTACGAATTGTGACTGTTTACACTAATTTGATTATTCATACTGTTAACAAATACATGCTTTACTTACTTGTTTTAGCGCCAAGATATTATCTATTGATACTTAAAATCGCGTTGATTATTACTGTTGAATAAGGATAATAACGCTCTTTATCTGATATAGAATCTCGTTTAATGCGTCTTGATAAATTTGTTTGTAAAAGTACTGAATTAAACCGAGCTGCAGCTACCGCTATGATAAGTGGTGGTTGTGTTGCGGTTAATAACGCAGTCGTTTGTGATGTGGCAACGCAGGTGCATGAAAACAATCATATCAGTTTAAATGGTAAGACACTGATAGCAAGAGCATCCCGTTATATCCTCATGCATAAACCAGCTGATACTATTTGCTCTAATATAGATGAAGTTTATCCGTCATTATTTAATTATATCGATGTCGCTAATGCATCAGAATTACATGTTGCAGGGCGCTTAGATGCTGATACGACGGGGCTAGTATTGGTTACTGATGATGGGCGTTGGTCATTTAATATCATCACCCCAGCAAAGCATTGTCAAAAGGTCTATCGTGTTGGCTTATCTCGTCCAATTAGCGATGATGTTACGGTTAAGTTTGCCCATGGCGTACTATTACAAGGTGAGCTGCAATTAACGCGTCCGGCAATCTTAAAGGTTGTATCACCGAAAGAAGTATTACTGACTATTACCGAAGGCAAATTTCATCAAGTAAAACGCATGTTTTCGGCGGTGGGTAATAGGGTGGTTAGTTTACACCGTGAAAAAATTGGCTCCATACAGTTGGATGTTGAAGTTGGGCTATGGCGTTATTTAACGGATGATGAAGTGAATTCGTTTAGCAGTGAAGCATAAGATGATATAGAGGCTCGTATTTGTTGACGATTTAAAGAGCAATATAATATGTTACTTGTTATTGTAAATGAGATGCATTACCATTGGTGATCATTATTATTAGGGTGTTATATGCTTATTTTTCCTCAGTTATGCTCTCCATCAGCACGTGTATTTAAAAATTATAAACGCAGTTTTATGAGTGTAGTGCTTATTTCCGCACTTGCGGGTTGTGCAATTTCACCATCCTTGAAAAAGGTGGATGAGACCAATCTTTCATCTGGGGTGACGACTTATTTTGATTATGGCTTACAGTCTCCTTCTGGCCAGGATATTAACTTGAAACACTTTGTTGCTGAAATTCAAGATGCTGATGTTGTGCTGGTGGGTGAATGGCATAATCATACTGGTATTCATCGTTTTCAAACTGAATTATTACAAAGCATGATTGCGGATAATGACAATGTAACTTTGTCGATGGAGCAATTTACTCGTGATAAACAAGCAATTGTTAATGCTTATTTAGCGGGTGAAATAGGGGAGAACACATTAATAAAACAAGGTAATGCATGGCCAAATTATACCAGTGATTATCGCCCGTTAGTGGAATTAGCAAAGACCAATAAAATTGATATTATCGCGGCAAATGCACCTAAAAATATTATTCGTTGTATCGCCAAAGAAGGCATCAATTATGTTGATAAATTACCTACGGATGAGCGTTTATGGCTAGCAGAAAGTATCAATATTCAAGACTCGCCGTACAAAACCCATTTTATGGCGTCGATGCACCATGGTGATGAAAGTCAAAATGAGAACAAGTTTGCCTCACAAGTGACGTGGGATGAAACCATGGCAGAGAGTATTGTTAACTATTTAGCGCGTAATCCGAATAAGCAAGTGATGCACATCGCGGGTAAATTCCATACCGAGAATGGTCTGGGAACAGCTGCGAGTATTCTTGCACGCGCACCTGAATTAAAAGTAGTTATTGTTACCCCAGTTGATGTTAATACTGAGTCTAACCTCACAGAGCAAGCGACAGGTGACTATCGCCTGCAGATTATTACGCCACCCAAACAATTCGTGAAAGAAGCGAACATGATGGCGTCATTCAAAGGCTTATCTAAGCGTAATAATAAGTTAACGTGTATTGAATAAATGCATTAGAAGTCTTTTTATCTGGTTTTAGTGAACGAGCAGGACGGTGATTCCTGCTCGATAAAACGTGCTAAAATAGCAATGACAATAAAACCAAACAGCAAGCGTCCCCATAAAATAGATATCAGATCGGCACCTAATAATAAGATCAAAATGGTATCTTCAATAATGCTGTGAGTTAATCCTAAAAAGCAGACTGCCAAAAATATATCACGCTTACTGATCTTGCCTGTACGCGCCTCATCAATTAATAATCCGGCACCAAAACTCAAGCCTAATACTAAGCCAATCACACAGACATTAGTGGTCTCTTTACCTATCGTTAGTACTTTCAAAAAGGGTGATAACAAGGTCTGAATTAGTTTTTCAATACCACACCATTTTAATAAGCGTAGTAATATCATCAGTGCAGCAATGATAAAAAAAATAGAGGCGAGCATGGTTAATTGGGCAATCGCCCAATCTGGTATACTGGAGGATGCAGGGGTGGGTTGCCAAACGATGACCGCAGGTTGTTGCTGCCAGTTACCTAATAGATAAACTTGATTGGTGAGCATACCTAGTATAAAGCCACCGCCAATACGGAGTGGTAGGGTTACGCGCCAAGATATTCCCGATAATTTAGCGACCGCACCTTCAATAGGTAATGCATGTGCCAGTAGCATCATAATACCAAGGACTGATACTTGGGCGACGGTGAGTGAACTGTCGCCTGCGAAATCAAAAAACACCGCCATGCCTGTATAAATATTGGTGAGCATTGCGGTTGCCCATACTAAGCCCATTTCTTCTGGCAAGCCAACCAAACTCATCAACGGCGCGAGTAGTTTACCTAACCATTGAGTACCACCAAGCAAATCGAGTACCTTGACGATAATAAGCGCAGGAATCATGACTTTGAGCAATGTTAGATATACACGCCAGACATCGAGCAATAATGATTTTAAGGTTGTTAGCATGTGACCGTTTCCATGGTTGCGAAATGAATAAGTGTTTTATGCAGTGTATTATATTCAAGCCGCTAGAAATAATTTTAATAATCAGGTACAAATATTGGTATATATTTCTTATTTACTGGGATTTAGTTAATTATGTTTCTCGATCGTATTGATAAAGCCATTTTACGGCAGTTACAGCAAGATGCTTCCGTGAGTAATTTACAATTAGCGTCTCTGATTGGTCTATCACCACCGGCTTGTTTTAAACGAGTGAAGAAATTAAAAAGCGAAGGCATTATTGCCAGCCAAGTTGTATTACTAGACCAAGATAAACTCGGTGTATGTTTGCATATGATTGTGAATGTGGAGATGGAGCGAGATAGATTAGACCTGAATGATGGTTTTATTAAAAATATCCGTACCGTTCCCGAAGTCAGAGAGTGTTATCAAGTTACTGGCGAAATTGATTTTGTATTATTGGTGGCGGTCGAAAATATGCAGCAATATGAGAACTTTTGCCAACGTCACTTGTACAGCGAGCCGAATATGAAGAATTTTAAAACGCAAATATCAATGAACAGGGTCAAATATGATACCTGCGCTGTAATTCCTGATTAACAACTTAAGAATATTAAGGCATTTGCGCTAATACTTTTTTAATAAACCTTGCCATACCATCAATGGTTTTCTGCAGGTGTGCTTGATGAGTAAAACCACTTTTAATTCTTGGTTTTAAGTCATGATCGCCATCTTCTAACCATAACCACTCAATATTATTTGGTAAGCCATAACTCGCCACTTCTTCTTTTGTGCCTAGCTTGTCTCGCTCACCTTGGGTTATAAACACAGGTTGCTGGATTAATGGAAAATGCTCGGTACGTAGTGACTCAGGTTTATTCGCTGGGTGAAAAGGAAAACCTAAACAAGCGATGCCTTTGATTTTCGAATTTACGGTAAATGCATCTGTCGTCGGATCGGATGCGACTAAACTTGCCATGCGCCCACCCATAGATTTACCACCGATAACCATAGGTTGGTCAATGCTGGCTATAAGCTGTTGGTACTGGGCTATTAATTTAGGTGCGCGCTCTGGTGGTCGGCGAGTACCGTTATCAACGCGTTGTTGCATATAAGGAAAGTTGAAACGAGCAACGCGAATACCGTGTAAGGCTAATCCTTTGGTTATTGCTTCCATAAAGTCGGAAGTGGCAGGCGCGCCAGCACCGTGAGCGAATACAAATAATGGGCCATCAACAGGGCCGTTATAAATGAGTTCCATGATCTTCCTATGCAGTGAATGATATCTATACGTGATAACGCATTAAAAGCCCATTATACGCGATAGCTTATAGAAGCGTTATTAGATCATCAGATTAGCGTATGGTTTTTATCGTGATGGTGCCTGCAATACCTGCAGTCAAGATACAGGCTCACGACCGTTGGTGTGCGACACGTTACTTAAACGCTATGCAATGGATTTGAGTTAATCAGTTCAGGATATTACCTTAGTATTTTCACTGTAAATGCCTTTGAGACTGTAAGCGTATTGACATACGCTTACAGTATTTTTATTTACTATTAGGTATTCGGGGTATATATATGACCACTAATTCAGAATAGTAAAGTCATTTCTTCCTCTGCGTCGTGTGCTTAATTTATATTGTAATTAAATTTTATCACGAAACTAAAAACCGTAGTTGGTGTGATGGGGCTGAAATATTTTATGAGTAGTGTCCATAATTAAGGTATCAAGAATGCACAGCAAAAGTATCCGAGAGTTAAGTTGGCTAGCCTACCCAGATTTGAGCGAAAATCAGTTGTCTAATGTGAAAAAGAAACCGAAAAGCTATCGTTCTAAATTTGTATTGCGGGCAAGGATTTATTATCCGTATTTCCGTCAGTTTCAACAGGGTATTGATAGCCATTATCTCGAGTTATTATTAAAGCAAGATGTACGTTTTTTGGGGAAAATATTTCGTCCTTATCTTCATCTTGGTAATGGTATTTCGACTCGCACTAAATTAGTTATTGGGCATTATCGTTTTATTAGCCAATGTTTACCTGTAAATACTGGACTTGCTATTTACGATACAGAGAAGGGAATTGAAGTATCCAAATTTATTGTTGGGGATGAAGAATACCGTGTGACGCTTAGCCATTATGCACCAAATCATAAAGAAGGTGATTTGTGCATGAAGCTATGGGAGCCGAATGGTAATCTTTTTTATTCTATCACTTTTAGCGTTTATGATGATCCTACTGCTGGTCGAACTATTACGGTTGGTGGTATTCAAGGTCCGAAAAGTACGCCTGAAATTAACGATAAAATCAAATATTTTACTAAGCAGCATTTTGGTCAGAGACCTAAAGATCTAATGGTTAAAATACTGACTATTATAGCTAATGTTTGGGATGTAAAGTTGCTTCAACTTGTGACTAACGAAGCGCATATGTACAGCTCAAAACGTTATAATAGTAATAATGATAAAATTAAAACAAATTATAACAAACATTGGGAGTCGTTAGGTGCGGTTCGATACAACAAAAATGTGTATCAACTCGACTTGCTTGAAGTGAGAAAATTACCGGAAGATATTAAACGTAGTAAACGTGCAATGTATCGTAAACGCTATGAATGGCTTGATGAATTAAAGCAAGAGATCAGTATAAAACTAGCTCTTAGAGCAACTGATAATACAAATATCAATAATTGCCCTAATTAACTTGTCTGTTGTTATACGGTATCTATTGGCGCTGTGAATATGTTTCTGCTAATATCGAAATATATGTTATTAGAAGGTTACGTGGAGATATAAACATGGATATTGATATTATTGCGAAAGCACTGAAAGAACTTGGGCACCCAACACGATTAGCTATTTTTAAAAGTATCATTCGCGCAGGTTATCAAGGTATTGCTGTTGGTGGATTACAAGCGCAACTATCAATCCCAGGATCGACATTATCACATCACATCTCTAGTTTAGCGTCAGCAGGATTACTTTCGCAGCGCCGTGAAGGACGCACTTTATACTGTGTGGCAGAATATGAAAAATTACAATCAGTGATTGGTTTTTTACAAGATGAATGTTGTATTGATGAAATTATTCCCGACTCTGTTGAGTCTGGGAATACTCCCTAATACTGGCCACATTTCGTCGTTATAGCTTGGTAATTATCTATTTCGCCACCTGTTCTTGGTGGCTTTATACTATTTATTTTTCCATTTTATTGGTTAGTTAAAGTCAGTATTTTTTCAATATACACCAGCCACATATAACATTGATAATGTAGCTATTATCAATTCAATATAACTAATATATCATTTTTAGCCGCATATTTTAGTGCATAAAACAGCCAATAACCACATCTCGTAATCCTTTTATATTTATTATTTCAATTTAAATGTGATACATATCACGCAATTTACCAATCCACGTAAATGATAATTGATCTCATTCTCACTCTCATTCTCACTCTCATTCTCATTCGTGTTTAATATCTTTCGTCTTTTCAGTGACGGATAAATAAAGGTATGAAATTTAATTCAATTAATGTGTTAATTATCATTCTTATGTTTGCTGGTATAAACATCCAGGCGAATGAATTTGATTGGTTGCGTGATGATTCTCGTGAGAACGATAAAGTTGTAAATTATTTACAGCAGCAAAACCAACAAACTGAAGCTTGGCTTAAGCCGACTGTCCCGCTTCAAAAAGAGCTATTAGCTGAATGGAGCAATAATCGTCCACAGCGTGGCGAACAACCCTGGTTATTAATCGGGAACGCCGAATATAACATTGAAAATCATAATGGTAGGCGCTCTCTGCTAACACGTGAGTTAACGGGTTAAAATATTAAGGTGCTCGTTGATATCAGCCTTCGACAAGAGAAGTCGGATTATTATGAGTTAGGAGCTTGGACTATAAGCTCAGATCTTCATTATGTTGCACTCGCCGAAGATTATGATGGATCAGAGCAATATACGATCACAGTCGTCGATTTATTCACTCAAAAAGAAGTCGTCATTGCAGAAGGCTATGCCGCTAATATTATTTGGGGTCAAGATAGTAAGTCACTTTACTTAATTGGATTAGAAAAAAACACACAAAGACCCAATACACTTCATCGATTTTATGTGGCTAACTCTAAACCAGCTGAGTTTCTATTAGAAGAAACGTCTAAGGATTGGTTGCTGTCTTTCTATTCGAGCGGAAATAAAGATTATGCATTGGTTCAATCAAATAATGAGTCGAGTAGTGAGCAAAGACTTTTGTCATTAAAGTCGGGTAACTTGAGCGTACCAATACGTCCACGTAAAACTGATGTTGAATACTATGCTGATGTGGATGAAGAGACGCTGTATTTAAATAGTAACCTCGATGGTGCATTTAAACTTTATCGCAGTTCATTAAGCGAACCTTCAAAGTGGTCTATTTTCTATCAACCAAAGTTAGGTGCTCAGATAAATAATTTCTATTTGTTTAGTGCCGGCCCTGTCGTCATTACGCAAGCGGATCAGATTAAAAAAATCAATGTGTTATCAAAAAGTGGACGTGTTCGCTTCAGTACTGAACTTGGCACTAAAGGTAGTGTTGAATGGTTAAGCCGTAGCGGGGATTACAACAGTAATCAATTACATATACGTACTATGTCTATGATTACCCCACCTAAATGGGACCGTTTAAATACTAGAACATTACAGCGTACATTGTTATCTCAAGATAATTATCCGACCTTTGACTCTGCTTTATATCATACAGAGCAAGTTTATATTCAATCAGGTACTGAAAAAATTCCTGTGACGCTTGC
This sequence comes from Moritella viscosa, assembly GCA_000953735.1. Taxonomy (NCBI): domain Bacteria; kingdom Pseudomonadati; phylum Pseudomonadota; class Gammaproteobacteria; order Alteromonadales; family Moritellaceae; genus Moritella; species Moritella viscosa. The sequence continues at coordinate 1,105,849 of LN554852.1, forward strand.
CTATCGCAAAGATAAGTTTAACTCAGAATCCGCCATATTCTTGTATGGCTACGGCGCTTACGGCATGACGATGAAGCCTTATTTTATGCCACAAATAACAAGCTTAATGGATCGTGGGATCGTTTATGCCATCGCTCATGTTCGTGGCGGCGGCTATAAAGGTGAAGAGTGGCATCATGCTGGTGCGGGCATCAATAAAGCTGTTTCTATATCAGACTTCACTCAAGTTGCAGAGTCCATGAAAGGGTATAAAAATGGTCTGCACCCAATCTTTGCTATCGGCGGTAGTGCGGGGGGGACCTTAGTTTCTGCGTCATTAAATAAACGCCCCGATCTATTTTCAGGTGCGGTATTACAAGTACCTTTTGTTGATGTCGTTGCAAGTATGTCTGACACCAGTTTACCCCTTACTGCACAACAATATGATGAATGGGGAAACCCTCATTTAACTAGTCAATTATCAATTATGCGTGCTTATGACCCGATCCGAAACTTAAAAATACAAGATTACCCGCCAGTATTAACAAGGGTTGGGTTACAAGATCGCCGGGTTCCTTATTGGGAAGGGGCTAAGTACATTGCCAAGTTATCACAAATGAGTCAAAGCTCAGGACCTTATTTACTCTATACCGATTTTAAAGCGGGACATGCCAGTGATAGAAGACAGTCACTTGCTAACCAGGCGAGAGAATATAGTTTTTTACTTACCTTAGACAAATTAACTAAAGCGGAACCATAAATGAAGTTTTCTATCCTCTCAACAGCTGTATTGAGTGTATTAATTAATAATGCTGCACTTGCTAACTCGGAGTCGACCCCGTATGGAGAAACAATTGTAACGGCGAATATCATTGAACAACCTCTTTCTAAAGTGGCTGGTTCTATTTCTGTATTAGGTGGCGATGAAATCGAAAAGAAGGGGGTAACAGAACTTTATGATGCACTAAATAATGAACCTGGTGTGAGTGTTTCTGGAGGTGCTGGGCGACCACAGAGTATTACGATCCGTGGTATGTCAGGAAATCGTATTGCAATCACTAAAGATGGTATTAAAACATCCGATGGTTATGGTGCTTTAGATCTCAATGATAAGGTCGGTATGAACTCTTTTGACTTATCTAATGTGAAATCTATTGAGGTGGTAAAAGGAGCAAGTTCGTCTATTCATGGTTCAGGTGCTATTGGTGGTGCTGTCATTATTACTACTAAAGATGCATCAGATTATCTTAAATATGACGATTTATATCTCGATGTCTCTGGTACTTACACTGGGATCAGTAATAAATATAAAGTTGCTAGTAATCTTGCTTTTCGTACAGGAGATACTGAAAGTTTAATTAATATGGCTTATTGGGTTGGCGAGGAAACACGTAATTTCAATCAAGACCTTTATAACCGTGATGTTGATGGTTATAGCATGGCCTATAGTGTTAATCACTTTATGAATGAAAGCGTCATGTTCAATGCTAAGGTTGACTATTTTACCGATAACTTAAGTCGTTTAGAGGGGATTGCATCAACCCAAAAAGACGGAATTATGAAGATTGCATCCTTTAATGAACAGACAACGACGGATGGCTTTGGCGTTAATGTCGGAATGGTAATTACACCATATGATTCGTGGTTTGATGAGATGGACACGAAAATATATTGGCGAAAAACAGAAAATAACAGTAATACAAATCGTTTAATGAAGCGTAAACATAACGGTATCGAAGAACGTCGCCGTGAAATTAAAAAACAGCTATTTAATGATGAATTGATTGGTATCGGCAGTGATTTTGTTTCAACGCTGGATAGCGGCAGTCTTAATCATCAAGTTGCTTACGGCTTAAGCATGACTGTAAATAGCTATGAACGCCTAAAAAATAAAACCACGCTTGATTGGAATGGTCATAAAGTTGAAGCTGATAAACCTTTTGCGCCTGCAGCATCGTATAACGTTGGTGCTTATATCCGTGATGTTATTGAAATAGATGATTGGACTATCACGGGGGGGGCGCGCTTTGATATGCATCGATTAACACCTGATTCAGGGAGTGATATTGGTGGTTTCCCAGTTAAAGATATAGATAATAGTGAATTCTCGCCGAGTTTATCACTTGCGTATCAATTTACTGATGAATTGACTACTTACTTGTCTTATAACCACGGTTATCGTGCTCCTAGCTACGATAAAGCTTATGGCTATGTATCACATGACTTCATTCCCCTTACCCCATTTGTCATTATTCCTAATATGGATCTTGAAGCAGAAACAAGTGATTCATTCGAACTAGGTAGTAAATATGATAACGGTAGAACGAAAATATATGGTGCGATCTTCTATCAAAAATTCCAAAATTTTATCGATGTAAAACAAATTGGTTATGACTCATCGACAGGTAACTACCTTAAACAATATCAAAATGTAGATGGTGTTGAAACCTATGGTATGGAGCTTAGCGTTGCACATCGTCTTGATGAAAATTGGTCGACTGGTTTTAAAGCGGGTTATGTCGATGGTAAGGATAAAGATGGTGATTATGTCCGCAGTATTACGCCGTGGGAAGGTAATGTTCAGTTAACTTATGAGTTAGAAAACTTAACTGTATATAGCGTATTTGACTGGGCTGACAGTATGAATCGAATCCCTTCTTGTGCCACTGATATTGGTTTAAAAACTGACTGTGCAACGACATCTGGTTGGGGCGTAGTGGATATGGGCGCGAGTTATTACTTTAGCTCAGGGTTAGAAATTAGTGCGAATGTGGTTAATTTATTCGATCGTAAACATATTCGCTACCAAGGTGTTGCTGGTATCAGCAGCAATGCGACTAAATATTCAACTGAACCAGGCCGTTATTTCACTCTTAATGCAAAATACATTTTTTAGGACATAAGTATGAAAAAATTATTATGTATTGGGCTTATGGTTTGTTCCGCATCAGTGATTGCTGGGGAGTGGGATTACCCGAATGTTCAAAGTACAGTCAGCAGTGCAGAGGAAGCGCTGACGTTTCTACAGCAAGCGTATCCAGAATTTGGAGACTACCAATTACGTTATCAAACCGAATCTAAGCTTGGGCATCACTACAACTTTAATGTTTTGATTAATGGTGAATATCAACCACAGAAAGCTATTGTCGTTAGTACCAATAAAGACTTCTTTGTTAGTCGAGTTTTTAAGAGTTTAGAAAATACGGTTGTTAGAAACGGTCAGCCAACCGTTGCTGCTGAATTAAAGGCGCCAAGGGAGCTTGAAGCAATAAGACCGCCTGTGCTATCTAAGGGGCAGGTTGAATCTGTTTCAGCCCGTTTATTTACTCCTGATTTAAGAACGATGGATCGCCAACCAGCACCTGATTCACCGTGGGCAGATATTACTGAGTATCCGAATGTACCTCAGTACCTTTTAAAAAATACTGAGGTACTTAAATCGGGAGGGAAATATTACCTCTCGAATTCACGGGTGACTCAAGTTGATGCAAAGGCGCTGGTTAGTGTCGATCCTGTTACAGGTAAGAAAACTGCTGATAACAGTATGTTTTTATCTGAAAATGAATTGATGTCTTTCTCTTCAGAAGAAGACCTTAGGCAATTATCTTACACCGATGATTCCTTTGCTCAACTAATGGCATTTTATCACCTTGATTTATCTCTTCGTTATATCGAGTCCTTAGGGTTTAATATTTTTAATCATCCTATTAATTTCGATGCGCGTGGGCTGTCAGCTAATAACTCTACATATTATTACGGCTCTAAAGCTGCGATATTTGGTATCGGAGGTGGTTCTGCAGATGCGTTGGATGCAGATATTGTACTGCATGAACTCGGACATGGTATTCATTATCAAATAGTCCCAGATTGGGCCTATGGGCATACCGGTGCTATAGGTGAAGGGTTTGGTGATTACTGGGCTGGAAGTTATAGCTATCGCACCCAATTTGAAGAAGCAACTTCTTCTGGTCAAGCCTTTGAAATTGACACTGTTTTTAATTGGGATGGTTATTTTGGTCATAAAAAAGGCACCCGAAGTCTGGCGAATCAAGATGCACGCTATTTTGAAAATGCTGAATATCGAGCGCATGAGTATGTTGCTGGCGAATTAGGGGATGAGCTTTGGTCAACGCCATTATTCCAATCTTTAAAAGATTCAGTGGGCTTATATCAAGCCGAAGCGTTCAGTGAATTTGATGCCTTGGTATTAGAATCTATGTATGGCTTAGGCCGAGGTCTTAAAATGCACGATATGGCACAAAATATGGTGTATGTAGCTAAAGTCATGTATCCAGGGAAAGCTTATGCAGATATTTTACAGCGTAACTTCAACGAGCACGGATTACTAAAATCAGCATTTAATATAGAGACCTCATCAAAATACGTAGATCCTAATAAAGCACTCATAATGAAGCTATCACCGACAGGTCGTCAAGCTTCGATCCAAGGTGAGATGATTTTATCTGGGATGAAAAAACATGCATTCCAACATAATAAGTTTACAGCACTAGAAGTATCACTTCCTCTTCCACAAAGTCAAATACGCGGTAAATCGATGCAATTGGACACAAATTTAGCCTATAAATTTGAAGAAAATTTAGCAACTCAAGAATGGAATAATAGTCAAACTTTGGTATATGGCACGCCTAAGTTGAGCACAGATATTAAATATGTCGATAGCATTATTCCCGATGCAAAAGGTGGTAATGCTGGAGTTAAAACATTTAACTTCACACTCGCAGATCGTAATGCAAAGGTTGGTGAACAATTTGCCGTCTTCCTTGATATTGAACATGACAAGCTATCTGACCTTAAAGTCTCTCTTACTTCTCCACATGGCACTAAGGTGAATTTACTCGAGCATAAAAGATCAAGCACATCTGGGTTTACGGGTTACTTTACCACCGAACACGATGACGTCATGTCGGTATTTAAAAGTCAACTTAGCTGGGGAACTTGGCGTCTGGAAATCATCGATTATGCAACTGAAAACAGTGGGAGATTAAAATCATGGGCTATAGGACCTATAGATAGTTATTTGTGCGCAGAAGAAAATAACAATAACAATAACAATAACAATAACAATAACCAGAGCTCAGGTGGTAGTACATCGCTATCATTATTGGCTTTACTCTTGACGTTATTAGCTGGTCGCCTATCGACTGTGCGAAAAACGTTATTCACAACTTTGAGAAAATAATACTAATGAAACCTAAATTAACAATTCTTGCTATATCATTGGCACTTGCTGGATGTAACGGTTCTGGGGATGCAAATACAGATACAGATACATCAGCCCCTACATACTCAGTATCAGGTACTATTTCGGCGCAAAATATTGCATTGGATGGCAAAGTATGTTCAGACTTAAACCAAAACTTCACGTGTGATAGTAGTGAACCAGTAGTACAGGCAAATAAGAATGGTGAATTTACAATCACACATACCAGTAAGGATATTCTAAATAGACCTTTACTTGCATCTTTAGATTCAGAGCAAAAATTACTTTCAGCTTCAGCTTCAGAACCAAAATATTATCTCATTGCTCCTGGGCTGAAAAAAACTTCAGGTAATGTCATTAATGGCGTAAGTTCACTTGTTGCAGGGCTAATGGCTAATGGCTGATGGCATGACTGATGTAGGCGCGTTAGCGTACTTGGAGCAACAAATTTCTAAGCAAGGTGTGGATATCAAGGGTAGCTTGATTGATCACCTTGATGATTCATCACTGGCTGTTCTAGATCAAAATATCGTTTTACTGATGAAACAAGTCAATGATAAAAAACGAATGAATTTCGTGGCTCTTATGAGTTCACGTCTGCAATATGATGCAAGTAACCTACTATCTGATGTATTAACAGACCAGCAGTCTACAGCACTTATTCTTACGTTAGAAAAAGTAGCTGCAAATAAAATAGGGCTAAATGATACTGGTGCAACGCTCTATTACTCAGATACAGATGAGACTCAAAGTTCGACGTCACCACAGAAAGACTATCCTGGTCAAGATGCAGATTTTGGTTTTGATAAAGTGGATCGCGATAACAATTCTGGCAAAGGATTTAAATTCGTTAAGCTAGATGCTAAGGGTGTAGAGCTGAGTGATGACGCAGATGAATGGGTGTGTATTACAGATAAACGTAGTGGCCTTATTTGGGAGTCAAAAAAAGATTCTGATTCTTCGATTCAAGACAAAGATCGTTTGTTTGCAGTTGAGATCCCGGGTCAAGTCACTCCTTACGTGGAGGATTTAGCGGAAGCTACCTGTCAAACAAGCGGAGATAAAATCTGTTCGACACAAGATTATGCTGAGCATTTAAATAAAATACAATTATGTGGTAAAAGTGATTGGCGATTACCAATGGGGTATGAATTTTATAATTTAATCGACTTTGGTGAAACTAAGGTGAATGAAGATAACAGTATTTATGGACTTGCCGTTAAATATTTCCCAAATCAAAGCAAGGGGGGGAGTGATACTTCTGCCGGTAGTATTTGGACTCAGACTGTGAGTTACCCAAACACTGATGCTCAGAATATTAAAGGCGCAATCAGTATTAGAACAATTGGACTTCCCAGACTTTGCTAGACACCAATCAAGTTACATTGTAACTTTAATTAGAGGTGTTTATGAGCAAAGGCAAACGGTATACCCAAGAATTTAAAATTGAAGCAGTTAAACAAATCACTGAACGTGGCTATTCGGTAGCAGAAGTATCAGAACGACTTGGTATTTGTACTAAAACGTTATATCACTGGCGCAGCCAGTTATCAGATAAACCTAAACAAGCTAAATCATCTGATGAACAATTAAGGATCGCTAAACTTGAATCCGAGCTAAAACGGGTTACGGAGGAGCGAGATATCCTAAAAAAGGCCGCAAGGTACTTTGCCAGCAATCCCGAGTAAAGTACGGCTTCATCCGAGAGCACCAAAACAAATTTTCAATCGTCACTATGTGCCGGGTATTTAAATTACACCGCAGTGGTTTTTATGCTTGGTTAAATAAACCAGTAAGTGACAGAACAATTGAAGATAACCGCTTGCTCAAATTAATCAAAGAGTTCTATGTGGTTAGCGGTGGAACATACGGTAGTCCTTGGATACACCGTGATTTACGTGATGCAGGTGAATCATGCAGCGTTAACCGTGTGGCAAAGATAATGTCTGAGCACAAGCTCAAGGCTCAAATTGGCTATAAACGCCGACATATTAAAGGCGGTAAGACGTCACGAATAGCGGATAACTTGTTAGTTCGTCAATTCAACCCACCAAGGCCGAACCAATCGTGGGTGAGCGACATCACCTACATCAGAACACATGAAGGTTTCTTGTACCTTGCTACAGTCTTGGACTTATTTTCTAGACGAGTCGTTGGTTGGTCGATGGATAAAAATATGGATAAGCATTTAGTCATGAAAGCATTGCTAATGGCAGTTTATCAACGCCAGCCAAAATCTGAAGTGATGGTACACACGGATCAAGGTAGCCAATATGGTAGCTCAGATTACTTAGCATTGATGAAAGAGCACAAGCTTGTACCTTCGATGAGTCGTCGAGGTAATTGCCATGATAATGCGGTTGCTGAAAGCTTTTTCGCAACAATCAAAAAGCACATAATTAAGAAGAAGATATATTCGACGCGTAACGATGCGAAAGCAGAGATATTTAATTTTATAGAAATGTTTTACAATCCTAAAAAGCGTCACTCACATACAGGCGGTGTTTCTCCTGCTAAATTTGAGGAAACGTATTATTCTAAGTTAGAAACTGTCTAGTGAAATCTGGGAAGTCCAAATAGGCACGCTTGGTAATAGTAGAGGTGAGGCTAGTTTCTTGGAGATTTATACTGATCGCGTAGATCCTGATAATCCTTATATTTCTTATTCATACCTATTCCCTGCTCGTTTAGTTTCTACTGGAGGTAAATAACCATGAAACACTTTATTATTTCTCTACTTGTTCTTGCTTCTACCTCTGTTATCGCACAGGAATGCTCTATTAATATTTCTCGTTCAGCGCCTGATACACGCTTTGTCCTTAACAATGAAGGTTCTGTAAAAGACCAGCTAACAGGTTTAACTTGGATGCGCTGTCGACTTGGACAAACTTGGAATAGGGTTGATAAAACATGTGATGGCACACCACAGGGTTTTTACTGGCAAAGTGCGCTGACTACTGTTGAAACTATTAATGATCCTAATGGTAACCATGCACTGCATCAGTTTTCTGGTATAAAGCAGTGGCGTTTACCTAATATTAAAGAATTAGATTCATTAACAGAGGTTGCCTGCTATGGACCAGCAATGAATACAAAAACGTTTGCTAGTTCTTTCAAACAGGAAGTTGGGGATCTGTCTGCAGATCTATGGAGTAATACACCTGCAGGTAATACAGTAGATCCTAGTGACTCTGCTGATGGTAAAAAAATAATGACTTATTCAACTATGAATGGCGAAATTTACCCTCGATTACCAGGGAGGTATGAGTTTGGTGTTTTATTAGTTGGGGAGTAAGGAAAATAAGTAAATAAAGGAAATTAAATGATTTCCTTTTAAGAATAAAGAGCAAAAAGCGGTGTTTATCTCACCGCTTTTATTAATCGCTAAATCATTCTTTTCAAAATACGTCTGCCCATCACTTCATGTTTTATTAATGCAGCTAAATGACACACGACTAATACAACTAATAATCGACAGGTATACAAATGCATGGTTTCAAAAAAATGAATACCGCTTTGCTGTTGAAGTAGTTGTGGAATAGTAAATAGCTGAAATATAGTCACATCATGATCCATCATCAATACCCCACTGATTAGCACCAATGAAACGAGTATGTAGAGCAAGGTATGCCCGACGTGGGCGAGTTTGACTTCTAATGTAGACATCGCGGGATGTGCTTGGGGTGTACCTTGTTTTATTCGGTGGTAAATACGCCAGCAGAATAGTGGAATAAATACCGTTGTTATCGATACTTTGAAACTTAAAATTTGGGCTTTGATCTGCGTTTCTAGCTCGAAAAAAGCGATGTATAACCCGGATATACTTGCCCACAAGATAACGAGAGCGGAGATCCAATGAAGATATTTCGCGGTTATATCAAATTTCTGGATGAATTTACTCATTTACTTTCCTTCTTTGACACAAAAAAAAGCGGAATATGATTTGTGCTGTTTTTCAAGTTTATCTTTTTTAAAGGACATGTTTTAACAACTTGTGTATGAGGACTTATTCACAAGGGTTAACGTGGTGCTATGCACACAGAACGACTAATACCAGCCTGAATACTGTGTATCAGGTATAGAGAATTTGTTGCGTGATGTAGCATAACGAGCCGTTATATCTACCACCAGAGTAATATTTTACATATATGTATAAACATATGCCTAGTTGAGATGTCAATGTTTATGCATGCTTCGCATGTAGGCATTTATTAAAATAAAATTAAAATTATTACTGTGGAATTAATGCATGCATAAGCATATATTTATAAATCTATTGTTTGGTTGCATTTTTATTTTTTACTTGGTGACGTTGGATAATGAAAGTAATTAGGTTTGTTATAACGGCATTCGATATAATTGGAAGTGAAGATGGTATATAAAATATACTCTTATCAAAAAACTGTAATAATGAGGGTGTTTTCAAGTTTTTTAAGAAAAATGCGCACAGAACATGACCTTTCTCAAGAGGACTTACGCGCTTTATTAAATGAGAGGAGCCATTCTTTTAATAGCTTAGATACAATCTCGATCAGCCGTTGGGAACGTGGTATTAACACACCGTCTTTAACCAAACAGTCCGAAATAGCGGAAATTTTTGGTGATGATCTGTTTAATATCTATAGTTCAAATGCTGATTTTGTAGAAGAAAGTTTATCTTTTATTCAACTTTCGTCTTGCGTCAAGAATGATAAAGTTACTCACCCTTATTATAAAAATGAGCAATACTATACTCAATCAATGCTACCTGATGATGCTAATTTTGAATCGATGTTAGAGCTTTGTTTGATGTATGAAGGGAATCCCCGTTTATTTCCAACACGTCAAAAAATTACGACTACAGAGTCGCTAAAACCACTCACTTTAGTATCTGCTTTTTGTAGTTTGAACCAACTCGTTGGACATTGCTTATTTTGCAAGGTAACCACGAAAGCATTATTTGAATTTATGAATAGCAGCATAGGTATTTTGGAATTACTGAATATTGAGAAACAAGACCGAGCGAATGTATTGGTCGTACTCTCTTCTTTTGGTGTATCCCCACAAATTGATAATCATATGATGTCTGTCTACCTTAATCAGCTAGCGACAGATAAAACGATGGAATATTTAAGTTTTAGTACTTGTGATAGCAAATTGAAACAAAAATTAATGCAGATGAAAATTCCCATGTTTAAAGTCAAACCAATTGAACACAAATCTAAAATCATTCAGAATTATTCGTTTATTATGAGTCGTTCTGAAGTTATGGCAAACCGAAATATGCTGATGCTTTCAGTTATACCAACACGAAAAATACAACCTACGAACGTCGGTATATAGCGGAGTAATTATGAATATTTTGATTGTCGATGACCAAAAATTTGTCCGAGAAGCGATTAAATCCGATCTTGTCGAGACTCGTTTCGAGCATGATTTTCAGATGTTTGAAGCTGAAGATGCAAATCAAGGTATTGAAACTATTGTTGCTACCGAAGGCAATATTGATTTACTGATCTTGGATTTAAAAATGAATAACAGCGACGGAATGGAGGTGATTAACTTCTTATCTGTGCACCCATGTTATTCAAACATACCACTTGCGGTTATTAGCTCTTCGGATAAACGGACTCTTGGGTTAGTCGGTAGTATTGTTAGCAGCTTGAAATTGAATTTAGTTGGAGTTTTTGAAAAACCGATTAATGTGGGCTTTATTTTAGCGCAAGCGACACGCTTACAAAGCCAGTATGATAATGAAATCCGAGTAAAATCACCCGAGAGTGCATCTGATTATGATATAGATAAGCTGCTTGAGGATGAACAAATATTACTTTGTTTTCAACCTCAAGTGGATATGAAAAGTAAATGTATTATAGGCTTTGAAGTGTTAGCCAGAATGTACGATGAGAATGGTTATATTTATCCCGATACGTTTTTACCTTTGATTGATAAGGCTGGGCTTAATGTCGAATTTTCGAAGATGATTATCGCTACAGCATTCAAATACTGGGAGAGTGAAACGAACTTTACTAACTATAGGTTATCGATTAATGTCACTGCTGAAGATTTGATTTGTGATAGCTTGATTGATTACATCATTAGTTATAAGAAAACTCACTCTCACATTAACTTAATCTTAGAGCTTACTGAATCACAAAAAGTGATTAATCAAGCCTGCGTATTAAACTCTATCGCGCGATTGATTATTAATGATATCGGTATTTCATTAGATGATTTTGGTAAAAGTTATTCTACTTATGAACGTTTAGATATCATCCCTTTTAATGAAATTAAAATTGATCGCTCTTTTGTGTGTGATATTGATACCAACAAACAGCATCTTCTTATTGTTGAGTCCACGATCGCCTTGGCTAAAAAAATGTCTGTTAGCGTTGTTGCTGAAGGCATTGAAACTGAAAGTATATTTAATATTTTAGATGAGCTTGGTTGTGATATTGGACAAGGTTATCTATATAGCCCACCAATTGAAGGGCGTTACTTAAAAGCTTGGGTTAATCGTTACGTGCATAAGGATGCTGCTATTAATGAACATTGATATTAGTGACAGTCTACGTCACTTTTTTGGGAGGTATAGTGAAGAAAGACGCTTGCCTTTATACCGAGCATTGGTCGAAGAGTTAGTTAATATTCACCAGCAAACTGCGTTAGTTGATAATGATGAAAAGCTGAATGCTCTAAAGCATCAGCTTAAGGGAATATGCCGCTATCTATCTCTTGCTCTTGATGAACAGATAAATATGATGGCTACTCTTGGGCAGTTACATTGTCTTACTGATAACATTTACGGGCAAGTTGCAGCGATTGAAGATGAATTATAAATTTAATATTCACAGTTATATTTGTGTTTGTGTTTTATTTACGACCGTCCTTGTTACTTCATTTGTCAGTTATAGTTTAGATGAATCTAAAAATAACCACGATAACAAAGTGGCAACGCTAATGGCGTTTAGTCAAGAAAAGAATTTACAACATAAACTTATTATTAATGCGATTAAATCTTTTTTTAAATCTTCAGTAAAGGTAAATGAAAATGAGTTTTCTACTTTTACCCGAGAGTTGTTGGGGGCAAGAGAAGCGCTAATTTTTACCTTAACACCTGAAATGAGGCTAGGTTATATTTCGGATGAAAAGTTTGCACCTAAATTGGAACAGTTAAAAACCATTTTAGATGAACATGGCAATCTTAGGGGGAAACTTGATAACTATGAGTTGATCGGTGTTGATATAAATGATCCTCATATGCCATATTTATTTTATGCTACACCAATAAAACGCCTGTTATTTAACATCAATAAATTGAAAAATACTTGTTTTCAATATTCTTCATCACAACTATCTGTTAAAAATAAAAATTGTATGATGCGATCAACAAGCATCATACCTGAGTTTTTTAGTCATAATACCAAACTGAAAATTAGCCTCCCAGAGTATAACTTTGATTATACGCTAAGTATCGGCTCGCGGGCGTCACCATCAATGATCATTGAGTTTGTTTGTGTACTATTATCCTTAATATTTATTTGTTCGCTTATTTTTGTGTTGCTGTATTTTAAATTAGAGAATAAGCGTTTATTTAAACGTATTACGAGGGAAAATAAACTAAATGTCGCGATGGTATCAAGTATTAATCATGAAATTCGAACGCCGATTAATGCGTTATTAGGTTATAGCCAGATGCTAAGGGATATGCCTGAAATCAGTGATGAACATAGTGCTCTTATTGAAAAGGTACAGTGGTCGGCTAATTTACTGTCTTCAGTGGCTGAAAGCACCTTGAATTACAGCAAGTCAACTTTAGGGGCTTTAGTATTAAACAACGTTCCGGTCAATACCATGCAATGTATAGGTAATATCCAAGATTATTATAACAAGTTGAGCATTCCAGCAGGTAAAACATTATGTTTTCATGTCAGTGAGAAGTTACCTGCAGTAATCAGTGTTGATAGTTCTAAATTATTTCAAGTTATCACCAACATGATTAATAATGCATTGAAATATAGTACGGGTAAGGCTGTACGTTGTCATATTGATATTTGTCAGCGTGTAGGTTTTAACGAGGAGTCAATAATTCGTGGTTATTATGTGCGTATTTTGATCCAAGATTCTGGACTTGGCATGTCAAAATCAACCAAAGAGTTACTTATTAATCCTTTCACAGTGGATACTGAATCAAAACTAAAACATGTCTCGAGTATTGGGTTGGGGCTTTATACTTGTAACCAATTATTAGCTCAGGTCGGCGGCAAGCTAAGGCTGCACAGTGTTAAAAATGAGGGTACTAAAATCATGCTGCACTTTCCATGTCAGTTGGATTCATCAAGATTATCACAACGATTAAATCCGATAAATTACAGTGATGTACATATTTTAATTGTCGACGATAACAGCTTTAATCTGGAAGTATGTAATGCGATGCTGGTAGAAAAACAGTTTAATACTGTTTGCGCGAATAACTCTAAAGTTGCGTTAACTCAATTTGTGAATGCAGAACCAGATGTTGTGATTGTTGATTATCAGTTAGATGAGATGAATGGATTGGAATTAATTGCCAAAATGAAATGTATTCAAGGGAATGCACAAACCCAATATTTTATTTTATCGGCTAATGATAAAAATGAGATAGTTGATAGTGCATGTCATCCCGATATTTACTTTATGAAAAAACCGTTTAATACCGCTATATTCTTAAGTTGCTTGGGACAAAATAACTAGTTCGTCCTTGTGGTAGGTGTTTACACCTTCCCACAAGCGCTCGTCATCGGTATTATTGATAGCATTCATTTATGATCGTCACCGAGGTGAAATAATGGCTAAATATAAACCCGTCACTAAAATGCAAACATATGGCATTCATTCTCAATGGCTGAGTAAATCAAAAGACTTACCGAGTATTCAGCAGTTTACGACAAATATTCCAGCCGAAATTGATATTGAGTTTGGCTTTATCGTTAATATTAAAAAAGCCCGTGGAGCCAAGATCCGTTTTTGTATTGACCATCCAGGTATTTTAGATGCAGAGGGCAATGAGCGTGCGCCATTTACTGGGGAGGTTCATGTGACAAATAACGATTGGAATTTTTATTTAGGTGATACTGTGTGGCAACCGATTGCAGATAAATGTGGTGACTGGCGGATGACGATTGAACTCGATATGAAAATTTTAGCTGATAAAACTTTTAATATATCGCTGGAACACTGTTAAAATTCAACCTTCATTATTATGTATAATCAACAAAGGCAGTAACTGTGGACGTTTTTATTTCCAAAAAAATTGATGACTCAGCGTTAAGATCTCATCCGTGGACGAATATGGTATCGGATGAGTCGAGTGTATACATGGACTTTAAACGACAGCCTAAGTTGATCCGTAGTACATTAGAAGATCTGCTGCCATTTAATACATGGGACTTTGTTGAACAGTTTTATAGCTTAATTGAGTGGGTAAATGGTTCAAGCTCGCTATTGGAAAGTAACGATTGTGTGTTTAATGCGGTAGAGGATAATATTGATCAACAATATCCGTATGCTAAAAAGTGTAGTGCTCGGTTAATGATCTTATTTCGAGATATTCCCGAAAACTGTCAGGAAAAAAGCATTAATTGGTTAATGAATAATATTCAATCAATGGCATCGTCGATGAAACCGAGCTTTAACACTGGCGCGATTGGTTTATCGCAATCACCAACATGTTATTTAGCACTCGGAGATAAACCAGATACTGGTGGTATGGGTCATCAAGTGACGCTAAACTTTTTTGCTTACGGCAAGAATGAACAGGATTGTTATGAGAGCATGAAAGACGTACTAAAGATTGCTCAACATGCTCTATTACGTGTGAATATGCGTATTAAAAACGGCGAGCTGGATGCGCTTTACTGTTAAATCTCATGTTTAAAAATCACGGTGTATTATGTTGGTAACTGAGTTAAATCAACGCGTAATAAGCAGTTGAACTCTTTGCCAAAATCAACCGATACACGGGGATGTACGGCCCCTTTTTTATCTGCGAACTCTTGTTCACCCGCAATTGAAAATACAATTATCTTAGGATGTGTCCCTTAGACCGATGATTTAGCGAACGTATCCTCGTTATAGGTAAAGATTCAATCTATTTAGGTAATAAAATGTGTTATGTAGATAAGTGTTATGTTATAACATAACACTTATCTAGTAGATCAGTAAAATCATCTTACAAACACAAGGAACACGAATGCAATCTTCTTCGATGACAGTGAAACTAACAATGCTCTCTATCATAATGTCTACTCTCATTTTATCTGGATGTAACAACGAAAATTCATCTGCAACAAAAACCTCTACAACCAAAGCAGAATTATCTATTAGTGATTTTTCTCGTTTAGCGATACAAGAGGCCGAAAAGAATATGGTCTATATCGTCAATGCAGAAAATATGGACCCAATTGGTCAAATGGCTTTACAAAATGTGCCATCGGCGCTAAGAACCAGCCCGTTAGGTCGATATGTACTTGCTTTTCAAAGAGAGGGAAATCTAATTGAAATAATAGACAGTGGTGTAATTTCAGAAACCCATGGGGATCATGTGCATATAACGACTGAAGATCCTAATCTCTTGTCAGTCCAGTATAGCGGTATTAAGCCTGCTAATTATGATTTGTCTAATGGGGAGGTATCCGTATTTTTTGATGGAAATGGAGCCAGTGGGGAAGGAGCCGAGTTTCGAATTTTAAATGAAGCTTCCATTGGTACCGGAGACATTATTGCACGACGGAAATTTGGTTTTTCGATGCATGGAACTTCTCAAATATTAGGAGATATGCTCTTAACTAGTTTTGTTTGGGATCAGGTAGAAGGTAACCTTCCTGATAGCGTTTTATTGATGGAACGTCATGGCAATCATTTTCACACCCACGGTGCTGTTAATGAAACGTGTCCTGATTTGAACGGCAGCGCTCAAATAGAAAGTCAAGTATTTTTTGCGTGCAGTGATGGTATCGTGGCTATTGAACAGAGCAATTTTAGCAGCCGCAAGTTAAATTACCCAGCTGAATTTGGGGTAGATTCGAGGATTAAGCATCTTATTGGATTAAAACTCGCCAATACAATATTAGCAATAACAGATGATTATCAGATGTTTTTTTAAAAGATAACGAACTTGTTGAGTTATCTTGGAAAGAAAATTCAGATGATAATATATTAGGTTTCACTGCAACAGAAGACGGGCTTATTGTCGTGACATCTCAGGGTAAAATGCGAATTTTTGATGCTAGTAATAATTTTGAATTAAGCTACAGCATAGATCTGTGGAAATCCGTTCCTGAATTCGGTGAAATTACTGGGGATGACCTCCCCGTACAAATAATTAAAGATAAACGTAATGGAAACATATTTGTTACCGATACGATTAATCAGTTAATACTTGAAGTAAGCGATTCATCCGCCCAACAGGTGTTAGCACACCAATTAAGTTACAAGCCGGGGAAAATTGCGTGGTTAGGTTCTGCACAGGCAGATTTTAAACACTAATTTCAGGACAAATCTGACCGTTATCTATTTTTTATGCGCTGTCTGTCAGATTAAATTTTGGTTGAAAACTGTAGTGGTTCATTGAAATTAGCCTCCTAATTGGAGGCTTTTTAGATCTAGGGCTAAAATCGTCCCTGTACGGGTAGTGAACATAAAGATGATTATGTACAGAGTCATTTGTAGGTCCAGATTTCGAACAAAACCATTTTACTACTCTAAGTGTCATTTATGAACGGTCTTGTTATTTAAATAAGAGCATTTATTAATATAGTCAGTGTAGAAAAAACAACGAGAAAAAACCGTGCCGATTTATCAATATTGAAGATATAAATTAGAGGTTTATATTCAGTAAGAAGCCATAAAATAACCAAAAATAATATTTTAAATAAAGGGATTGTTCCAATAAATAACATTGAAGTAAATATTATAAATATTATAAATATATATCCATGAGCTACAAACGGACTATTTATTAACTTATTTGATTTTATATAAAAAAATTGTAACAAGCTGATTGTAAATGCTAATATAATATTAAAAACGATTATTTCCACCCGAACTCTCTCCGCAATAACTACTTGTACCTGTCTTGTTGCACGATGAACATAATCCGGTGAGAGATTTGTTCAATGCAGCTCCTGATGACACACCAATTATTATTACACCCCACACACTTTTCTCTGTGCTTGGAAAACGGTTAAAAAAACTCTCCGGATCAACTTCAAATATCTTGCCTCTTTTATTTGAAATAAAAATTGTATCTTGAGTGAGGTTAATAACTTTTATACCGAATGTAGATTTCAAGCAGTACTCATACCCTGCTTCTATAAGGTTTTTGCTGTCTTTCCAACCCCTTGAAAAGTGAACTGGATGCTTGAGCTGTATTAAAAGAATTTAAAATTATAAATATTAATAATAAATTTCTCATGTTTAAATTTCATCATTTGATAATGAGACTTATTATTAATCAAAATGTTGTATTCTTATTTTTTTGGGGGTAAAGGTGTGAGTTATGTCATAGTAATGTGGTTAATATATTCTACGAGATGTTTTTTTGAACAGCACACAAGGTTGTAAATATACAGGTGACATTTTAAACTTGCCATAACAGCCGTTTGTAAGTCCCAGTTAGAGATGTCAGGTTTGTCACCGTAATAAATGTCATGTTGAACTATCTTCTGAGCATCAATTCTACGCTCTGGATCTACTGATGTTACTCACTATGACTGTGGGCGTTGAAACACTGCGTCAATGGATGATTTCCGGCGGTCTTTGGCGACCACACGCCAAGCGTAAACCTAAGGTATATCAGCCTCGCTATCGTCGTGATTGCTTCGGTGAACTCATACAAATTGATGGCTCTCATCATGACTGGTTTGAAGGTCGCAGCGATAAATGTTGCCTGATCATTTCTACCTATGATGCTACCAGTCAGATTATGAGTTTAAGGTTTACTAATGCAGAAACAACGCTCGATTATATGGTCATAACGCGTGAATATATCATGTAATATGGTAAGACAACCGCGTTTCATTCAGACAAGCATAGCGTATTTAAAGTGAATGATCGGGATGCTAAAACGGCTAAAACAACGCAATTTGGACGGGCTCTGAAAGACCTGAATATAGAGTTGTTCTGTGCTAATAGCTCTCAAGCTAAAGGCCGTGTTGAGCGTGTAAACATTACAGGACCGATTGATTAAAGAAATGCGCCTGGATGGAATCAATAATATCGAAGAAACCATATATGGTTACCGAAATTTATAGCGGACTTTAATCGCCGATTTGAAAATCCCCGCTTTACGCCAAAAACAGGCTCCGACCAGTTACAGAACAAAAGTCCTTTAAACTTTTAATCTCAGAGTGACAGAATTTTGCAGTTGAATAATGCACTTACTGCGGTAACTTAAGCTGTAATTTAAGTTCACCTATTGTCTGTCCGTGAACTGATTTAAATTGCATGTACGCATTTGCATATGAGTTAAAGCCACTCTCGTAGCACATTTGAGAAATTGTTTTTGTTGTACTTTTTTTCAACTTGCTTGTAAGTAAGCTAATTCTAGCAACCTTAATTAATTGAGAGTAAGTCGTCCCATTAGCAACTAATAGGCGCTGAATGGCTCTCTCCGTCATGTACAATTTTGCGGCTAGCTTATGCAAATTAAATGAGGAATCATGCGCATTTTCCCTGATATATTTTCTTGCTAGATCAAAGATTTTATCTGCTTTTTTCTCGTTTTTTCTGCTACAGATTGTTAGCGGTAATAAGCTGGATACAGCCATTATTTTTTGGTAAAGATTGTCGTCACTACTCGTCATCCCTTGAAGAATTTCATAAATAGCATCGTTAAATAAAGGTGAGCAATGATGTCTAATACTTTCAACTGTTGCATCATCTATATAGTGGTCGTAAGGTAGTAATAATGTAGTTACATCGCAATGCTGACGTAACTCATACCGAACTGTTTTGCTGAGGTCGAAGACAACCATTCCTCCCTGTTTTAATTCACCCCATCTACTGCCATTTATCCATTTAATTGGCCCTTTTGACAAAATAAGAAAAAAGTACGCGTTAGAAGAACTTTTAATAGTGGTCATTATTCTTGGAGACGCTGTAACTTTTGTAAATTTAACGCCTGTATCATAATGAACGAGATCAGCTGTGCACTGAAATTTATCGGTCAATTTCGTAGCACTGAATAAGCTAAAATTAGTAGATAAAAACTCATTCCATTCATCGACTAACTGGCACTGCTGTGTTGAAATAATCTTATGCATAAGTATAGCTATCTCGGTTTTACCAAATATTTAAAAAGACAACGTATTGTCTTTTTATTTTATGTTTCGAAACAAGTTATGCGTAATACATGGCGACATATAAACGCATAAGGAAAAATAAAACTATAAACATGACCATATTGTCGTGTTATTTATGTAAACCGTAGTTTATTGTCATGTTATTTGATGATTTGTGGATTGATAATGCGGCGTTTTGGGTATACGTCAGTATGTTGTGTTTTACTTTGGGTTTATTGTAACTGGATGTACTGCTGATTTTTAATTATGAGTACATTTTTAAATATCAATCACTTGCAGTTTCTTTAACTTTAAATTTGTATTGTTTTGGTATCTAAATCTACTTTCGTCACCCTTTCTGGTTTTAATACCCTCTTATGGCTGTGATTGTAGGTTATTATTTTTATTTTTCTATGCCTTAAATGTGAAAACAGTATTCGTGTGAGCTGAATAATAAAGTGCCTGATATGACAATTTTCGTGAATACAGTTAAGAAGTAAGGACAACTGGTCGGTATTGCTGAAATTAATCAATACCGACAGGTGTATTTTAAAATCCTGACAAACTTTACACTTGCTGACCCTAATCTCCTCATTTTCTCCATATTTCCCTGCCTATTTTACGGTATTATACGGAATCAAAATTTTAGACGCGCTATTCATGGATGAAAGCTGCCACGCTCATTTTTATAGAAGAGATATAATGTATAAACGTACTTCCCTTACGATAATTAGCGCTCTTATTTTTAGCTTCGCTAGCTATACGGCTCCCGTTCATGCCAAAGGTGGCAATGCTGGAAAAGGTGCTGAACATGTGGTTTCTGTATATACGGATACCGTGCAATACCACGAAGTTTCACAATCTATTTCATTGATTGGTAAATTACAGTCAGATCAATTTGTTAGCGTGGCACCTGAAGTGGCTGGTAAAGTCGACAGTATTAAGATTCGAGCCAATCAAACTGTGAAAGCAGGGCAGCTATTAGTGCAACTCGATGACAGTAAAGCGCAAGCTGCATTGATGGAAGCAAATGCTTATTTCATCGATGAACAACGCAAGCTTAATGAATATTCGACGCTGGTAAAAAGTAATGCTATCACGCAAACCGAGGTGTACGCACAAACGGCATTAGTGGATATTGCGGAAGCGCGTTTAGCTGCTGCACAAGCGAATGTGAATGATCATTATTTAACAGCCCCTTTTGCGGGTACAGTCGGCTTGCTAGATTTTAGCCGAGGAAAAATGGTGTCGGTAGGCACTGAATTATTAACACTGGATGACTTATCGACGATGCAACTGGATCTTGCTGTGCCTGAGCGTTATTTATCACAATTATCAACAGGCATGGTTGTTACCGCAACAAGTCGAGCATGGTCTGGCAGCAGCTTTAAAGGTGAAGTGGTTGCTATCGATTCACGGATTAATGCAGAAACATTAAACTTACGTGTTCGGGTTAATTTTGAGAATAAGGATAATCGTCTTAAACCAGGGATGATGATGTCATCAAGTGTGGTTTTCCCTGCGATTAACGAACCTATCATTCCTGTACAAGCGCTGGAGTATTCGGGTACTAAACGTTTTGTGTATGTGGTTGGTGAAGATGCGCGAGTGACGCGTACCCAAGTATCGTTAGGTGCACGTATTATTGATCAAGTTCTGATTGAAAGTGGTTTAGAAATTGGTGATCGTATCGTTGTTCAAGGCTTAGTTAATATGCGCAATGGCCTGAAAGTGAATGATTTGACTGGCCAACAGGGGACTAACTAATGTGGTTGTCTGATACGTCAGTTAAACGACCGGTCGTTGCTATTGTATTAAGCTTATTGCTTTGTGTTTTTGGTGCAGTGTCGTTTAGTAAACTTGCGGTACGTGAAATGCCGGATGTTGAAAGCCCTGTTGTGAGCGTAATGACGCGTTATGAAGGTGCTGCTGCATCCATTATGGAAAGCCAGGTCACGTCTGTCATCGAAGATCAAATTACCGGTATTAGTGGTATCGATGAAGTGAGTTCGGTAACCCGTAATGGTATGTCGAGAATTACTGTTACCTTTGATTTGGGGTGGAACTTAACAGAAGGTGTCAGTGATATTCGTGATGCGGTTGCGAAAGCGCAGCGCAGTCTGCCGAATGAAGCGGATGATCCCATCGTATCGAAAGATAATGGCAATGGTGAACCCTCGGTTTATATCAATTTAAACTCAACGGAAATGGATAGAACTCAGCTGACTGATTACGCTCAGCGGGTATTAGAAGATCGTTTTAGCTTGATATCGGGTGTGAGTTCGGTCGGTTTGTCGGGTGGTTTATATCAGGTTATGTACGTTAAATTGTTCCCTGATTTAATGGCTGGCCGAGCGGTAACAACCAGTGATATTGTCACTGCATTGAAAACTGATAATGTCGAAAACCCAGGTGGTGAAGTACGTAATGATACCACGGTAATGTCAGTGCGTACGGCACGATTATATGACCAACCAAAAGACTTTGAATACCTTGTTGTACGGACTGCAAGTGACGGTTCACCTGTTTATTTACGCGATGTAGCACAAGTCTATGTCGGGGCCCAGAATAAAAGCTCGTCATTTAAAAGCAATGGTATCGTTAATCTTAGCTTAGGAATTGTCGCGCAATCGGATGCTAACCCACTCGATGTTGCGAATGCAGTGCATGATGAAGTGGATAAGATGCAAAGCTTCTTACCGAAAGGCATGAATTTAGCGGTTGATTACGATTCAACGGTGTTTATTGATCAATCTATTTCGGAAGTGTACAGCACGCTATTCATCACGGGTGGTTTAGTTGTACTCGTCTTATATATCTTTATTGGTCAGGCGCGCGCTACCTTGATCCCCGCGGTTACCGTACCAGTATCGTTAATCTCGTCATTTATTACTGCTTATTATTTTGGTTTTTCGATTAACTTAATTACCTTAATGGCGCTTATTCTATCGATTGGTCTAGTTGTGGATGATGCTATTGTCGTAATCGAGAATATTTTCCATCACATTGATCAAGGTGAGAAGCCACTGCTCGCTGCTTATAAAGGTACGCGAGAAGTTGGTTTTGCGGTAGTCGCTACGACAATGGTATTGGTGATGGTGTTCCTGCCTATTTCCTTTATGGATGGTATGGTGGGCCTGTTATTTACTGAGTTTTCGGTATTGTTAGCAATGTCAGTGATTTTCTCGTCATTGATTGCACTGACACTAACGCCGGTACTTGCCAGTAAAATGTTAAAAACAGAACAAAAAACCAGCCGCTTTAGTTTGTGGATGGAAGGATTATTCGAACGGTTAGAAAACGGTTATCGCGGTATTGTTGTTAAGGCGATTAAATATCGTTTGGCAGCGCCTGTGGTTATTATCGCTTGTGTTGTTGGCAGCTTTTTATTGATGAAGCAAGTACCGTCACAGCTGTCTCCACAAGAAGATCGCGGAGTATTATTTGCGTTTGTTAAAGGCGCGGAAGGCACGAGCTTTAACCGCATGACTGCAAACATGGATATTGTTGAAGCGCGCTTATTACCTTTAGTTGGGCAAGGTGTTATTAAATCCTTTAGCACAGAGGCGCCGGCATTTGGTGGTCGCGCCGGTGATCAAACCGGTTTTGTGATCATTATTCTTGAAGATTGGTCTGATCGTACTGTCAGTGCTGGTGAAGCATTAGGCATGGTGGCAAAAGCGTTAAAAGATATTCCCGATGTGATGGTTCGTCCAATAATGCCAGGCTTTCGTGGCGGTTCGGGTGACCCTGTGCAATACGTACTCGGTGGTTCTGATTATTCGGAATTAGAAAAGTGGGCGGAATTACTAAAACAAAAAGCCGAGGATGCAGGTGTATTGGTTGGTGGAGACCTAGATTATTCTGAAAAAACCCCTGAGCTGGTGGTGAGTATTGATAAAGAGCGGGCTGGAGAGCTTGGTATCAGCGTTGATGAAGTATCAACAACGTTAGAGATCATGCTTGGTGGTCGTAGTGAAACCAGCTATATCGAACGTGGTGAGGAATATGATGTTTATCTGCGTGGTGATGAAAACAGCTTTAACAACGTGAATGATTTAAGCCAAATTTATATCCGTAGTGCGAATGGTAATCTGATCACGCTGGATACCATTTCCACAATCGAAGAGGTAGCTTCAGCAAGTCGTTTATCTCACAGCAATAAGCAAAAGTCTATTACCTTAAGCAGTAGTTTGGGTGATGGTTATACCTTAGGTGAAGTATTGGATTTCTTAGATGCACAAGCGATTGAATCATTACCGAGTGATATTTCTATTGCTTATTCTGGCGAATCAAAAGATTTTAAAGAAAATCAAAGTAGTATCTTAATTGTATTTGGTTTAGCTCTGCTGGTGGCTTATTTAGTATTAGCGGCGCAGTTTGAAAGCTTTATTAATCCGATGGTGGTGATGTTCACTGTGCCGATGGGAGTACTAGGAGGGTTCTTAGGCCTGTATTTTATGGGCGTTGGTCTGAATATTTATAGTCAAATCGGTATGATCATGTTAATTGGTATGGTGACTAAAAACGGTATCCTAATCGTTGAGTTTGCCAACCAGTTACGTGACCGTGGTGTTGCACTAGAGCAAGCTATTATTGATGCGTCTGCACGTCGTTTACGCCCAATTCTAATGACGGCATTTACAACGTTAGCAGGCTCAATTCCATTGATATTATCCAGCGGGGCAGGGGCAGAAAGTCGTGTTGCTGTTGGTACTGTCGTGTTCTTTGGGATGGCGTTTGCGACCTTAGTAACCTTATTGGTTATCCCGGCAATGTATCGCTTGATTTCGGGTGCAACGCACTCTCCGGGTTATGTTGAAGCTATGTTAGAGGTTGAATTAGCCGAGCAATCAGGAAAATTACTATCTGAACGATCAGCTAGACAAGTAAAAGATGTGCACGTAGTGAAAGATGTTGCTTAACTATTATTTATAGATCTCATTGACGTAAATACTGACGATAAGGGCAAGCATAATCGATATTATGTTTGCCCTTTTTTGTCTTTAGTTTACATGACCAAATAAAAACTCTTCTTTATTTTCTAACCATTGTGGGTATTTTGCCATTGCTTTGGCAAAGCGTTGATCTTGTAAATGTTGATTAAGCCAATTGCGTAAATGTGGTAAGGGCGCTTGCAGATACCACTGGCGATCTACACGAGCAAATTGGCGGATCAGCGGTAAAATAGCGTAATCAGCTAAACTGACTTTCTCACCCATTAAATAATGGTGTTGAGTGAGACGTAATTCTAGCATCATTACATAATCAGCACACTGGTCTCGTAACTCAGCTTCATTATCTTCATGATAACGTACTGCGTATTTGTACTTACTTAAGGCCGAAGTAAATACGGTATCGTGAATGTTAATCAGCGCTAACATCGCTGGATACGCTTCTGGATCTTCACTGTGTAGTAAGTTTAATGGATCACTTTGGTGCAGTGCCCAAATCATAATATCTAAACTTTCGTCAATAACACTGCCATCATCAAGTACTAATACTGGCACTGTTGCCTTAGGTGAAACGTCTAACATTTCTGTGGGTTTATTTTTCATGACTACGGCGCGTAACATGACAGGCTGTTGGGCGAGTAATAACCCCAGTCGTGCCCGCATCGCATAAGGACAGTTTTGTAGCGAGTATAAAATTGGCAGTGACATTGACATTTCCTTCGTTCTCGTCACCGTATATTGATATTTAATGACGAAATTATTATTAGAAATCGATAGTAACGTATTCTTGATGAATGTCGAAATATACAGTATCACTTTAACTCAGTTAATTTTTTGCAGTAAAAAAGCGAACCCTTAGATTCGCTTCGTCGTTTAAGATGCTGATCGCACTTCGTCATGATGTTGTTTTAATTGCTGATACAACACATCTTTTAATCTGGCCCGTTGTAATTTTAACTGTGTCATATGTTTATCGTCAGTTGGGCTACCATCCATTTCCAATTGACGAATATCATAATCTAATAGGTGGTATTGCTTTGATTTCTCTCTGAACGTTTCATTTTTATAATTTAAATAAACGATATCTTGTTTTAATTCTGGAAAGTCAAAGATAAGTGCATGATTCTCATTTAGCATAAGGTTTCCTCAAGAATGAAAGTAAATGTCTATCATTACTATAGCATTCGAATATGTTGTAAAAGTTGATGTAATCGTGATTACAGGTGAACGTCCACTACAGCATTCACAATAAGACTACTTACTGATCTATAGGTTTCATTATTGATTGTTGTGTCTATGGATGACTAAAGTATGGTACTTGTACTTATGTTCTGCCGTAGATATCTGAACACGGTATAGACTATGTTCGTCGTATTCGCTAACACGGATAACCTTGAGGTGGTTTTTTACTAATAGAAAACTTACTAATTTGCCATTTCATAGGAAGTTATGGTGATAATAGTTTGATGTAACTAACAAAAACAATTTTTATCACTGTCATATTTTAATAATAGTATATATTCAACTATAGATTGTACCTATCTCTTAATGGGTGCTTCAGTGGCTGGTTTGTGTCTTTGGTTTTCGTTCGAAGTGAGTGCTTTGAAATAAAATTAGCACTTACCTTGATTCATGCCTGATAGGATTGATGTATGCTTAATTATAGTAAAATAAGCCAGGTATTTAACCAAGATGAAGGTACCGAAATCCACCTTGATATGCTCTATAACATTGCAATTAATAGTTATCTGGGACTATCTCGATTTTCTATTATTTTGATTAAAGATAATCAAGCGTCTAATTATTTCGTCCGTGATCGGCTTGTCGTCGATAGCAATGATGAGCTTTTTACAAAAAAAATAAATAAGAAGGGCGGTATTCCCAAAATGGTTAAATCAAAATCAGAACGTGTGGTTAATGATTTATCAAGTTTAGCATTAAATTCAAGAACCCTTTTCTTATTGAATAATGGCCACCGTAGTAGTTTTTCTTATCCTTTGATGTTTAAAGGGAATGCGATTGCGATGGTGTTTTTTAATGCTTCTGAGATAAATTTTTTTGCTGAGTACTCAATACAGCAAGATATGTTATTTTTAGCCGCGATTATCCGCTCACTCATGGTTCGTCAATTTGAAAAAAAGCAGTATATTAGTACTTCACTCGCGATCGCATTAGATATGGGTCATGCCAAAGATCCAGAAACAAAAGGGCACCTACATAGGATGGAGCGTTATAGCTCAAAACTTGCTTATCTCTTAAGTAAAGAGAAAGGTATTTCCCATGAGTTCATTCGTTGTATTGAATCGTATGCGGCTTTTCATGATATTGGTAAATATAAGATCCCTGATGATATTTTATTTAGTTGTACGATATTTACCCCAGAAGAACGTGAAATTATGAATCAGCATTGTATGCATGGGGTTGATATTATTAATGATGTGCTTGGATATTTTCCTGAAAATCTACAGCATGTTGAAGAATATCATTTTTTAAAAAATATTATTCTTCACCATCATGAATATTTTAATGGTAATGGTTATCCGATGGGATTAAAAGGGGATGCTATACCGTTAGAAGCACGGATAGTCATGGTTGCAGATGTGTTTGATGCGTTATTAAGTAAACGTTTATATAAACAGGCTTGGAACATTGATGATGTTATTACCTATATGAAAGATAACTCAGGTATTATGTTTGACCCTGATTGCATCAATTCTTTAATCTCTAACCTATCTGAATTTATTGAAATTTATGAAGCTTATGCTGATTAAATTGAGGGCTAATATCTGATGTTGAAGGCCCTTGTAAACTATTCTGGTAGCCATCGTTCGTTAAATGTAATGGAAAGTGTAATTCTTGTTGGTTATGTTTCGCTATAATAGAAATTGAATCCGCTTGTAGTAGTGCTTTTAGCATCTCAGGTGGAATGTCTGCCAGTATTAAGTCATGAATATCATAATGTGTTGTACTCATGTCGAATTCTTCTCGTAATGCATTTAGTTCAATTTCGGTTAATATCTGACAGTTGGTATTTAATCTAGGTTTATCAATTTGTTTTTTCATCAGATAACCTCGTGATAAAAATCATTGTTGCGGGATAAATTCGGTCGCGATCGTCATTTAACTGGGATTAGCTTAGTGTAATCTAGGATAACTTATAGTAAGTCAGCCATTATCGTTAAAAGTTCGTATTTTTTTACATTTAAACTTAAAAGTGTGATCAAGTTAATTGTAATTGTAATTGTAATTGTAATTGTAATTGTAATTGTAATTGTAATTATATTTACTTGTTTTTTTGTTCAGTTTTTATGAACAGTAGGTTAATTTCATTCTAATGTTTTTAACTTATAGGGCAGGCTATACTATCGGCTCTTAGAAAGAGAGAGTTCGCCATGTTTAAATTATTCACCAATTCTCCATTGAAAAAGACTGACCTATTGTTTATCACTATCGGCTTATTGTGTTTAACGCCGATGATCTCATCGCCAGTGGCCTTGGTATTGGGCTTTACGCTGGCCACATTAGGCCTTGTTCCTCAACGTATCAATTTAAGTGTAATCACTAAAAAAACTCTCGCATATTCTATTGTCGGTTTAGGCTTTGGTATTAACTTAGAAGACGCAATTATTGCCACTAAAGATGCTATTGGTATTATCGTTACATCTATTATATTAACTTTAATATTAGGCTGGATTCTAACTAAAGTGCTTAAAATTGAAAAAAAAACCGGATATTTAATTTCTGCTGGGACTGCAATTTGTGGTGGTAGTGCGATTGCGGCGGTTGCACCCGCTATTAATGCCAAAAATGATCAAACCTCACTGGCATTAGCGACCGTATTTATTCTTAACTCAGTGGCATTATTTCTCTTTCCCGTTATAGGCCATCTATTGGAGATGAGTCAACATGCATTTGGGGTATGGAGTGCGATTGCTATTCACGATACGTCATCTGTTGTCGGTGCTGCTTCTGCTTATGGTGATGAAGCATTATTAACGGCTACCACATTAAAATTGGCTCGCGCCTTGTGGATCGTACCTGTGGCGTTTATTAGTGCCTTATTATTTAAAGGTGATAGTAAAAAACTAACAATCCCGTATTTTATCTTATTCTATTGCTTTGCTATTTTTATTGCGTATGTACTGCCGGACTATCAGGTGTTTTATCAAGGTATTTTCAGTGTCTCTAAACAAGTATTAGTCATGTGTTTGTTCTTAATCGGTGCGAGCATCACGGTACAAAAAATAAGAGATGCAGGTATAAAATCATTATTGTTAGGTGTGTTACTTTGGGTTGCTATTAGTGTCAGCTCACTGGTTTATATTCTGTTTTTTATGTGATTTCTTTTTTCTCAATAGATAAGTGATTAATAATGAAAATGCGGCTAAATCTAATGCTGATGATATTAATCCACTTGTGAAGACGGATAATAGTATGGATAAACATACCAGTAGCATAATGAGTTTGTTGATAAGCATATTAGCTCCTTGAGATGACTTGTGTTTGTATTATTGGAGTAATAAGAGCAAAATGGGAAATACCATAAATTTATAACTCATAACTAATTATAATTCTTCGTGTATTCAACACGTTGTTTTCATACTTCTTGCACTATTCTTATTATGCTCAATTTATATTTGTGAGGTCGTAATGAAGGAAATACCACATGGTCTAATTAAGGGTGAAGTTACTGGGCGTATCAATTGGACTGATAGCGAATTCAGTTTACAGGTCACCGCCGAAATATCTCGTTATACCGCAGGTCAGTTCACTAAGTTAGCACTGTACGATGGCGCTGATGAATGGACTCGTCGAGCTTACTCATTTGTTAATTCACCGAACCAGGCGCAGGGCCAACATGTGATGGAGTTTTTGATTATCACTGTGCCTGATGGGAAATTATCACCACGCTTAGATAAATTACAGGTAGGCGATGACGTATATGTGGGGAAAAATCCTGCAGGCTTTATGACGTTGGATGAGATCCCGCGTTATACAAAAGATCTATGGTTGTTGTCTACAGGTACTGCGATTGGCCCTTTTTTATCATTAATTGATGAAATGGATACTCAGCAGCGTTTTGATAATGTGGTATTGGTGCATGCAGTGAGAACGTCTGGCGAGTTAGTTTATCAGGATAAAATCCAGCAACTTGAAGCGCGATATCAGGGGAAGTTTCATTATGTACCTGTGGTATCTCGAGAACATAGAAAAGAAACATTACGTGGTCGGATCCCTGCGTTACTAGAGGCTGGCGAATTGGAAAAAGTAGCGGGTGTACCATTGACACAGGAACGTAGTTTTTTCTATTTATGTGGTAATCCGAGTATGGTTAAGGATACGAGTGAGGTGTTAAAGCAGCTCGACTATCAAAAACACTCACGTCGCAGTTCAGGGCACTTTAGTTCAGAGAACTATTGGTAGTTACTTGTTTGCCCTTTTTTCGTATGTTGTAAAGTGGCTTGTTGTTTTAGCCAGATTTTAAAACATTCAATGGCGGGCGAGTGATGATGTTGGATCAAGTAATATCCAGCTTGTGCATCGATAGGACTAAAAGGCGAGGCTAAACCTGCTTTGCCTAGACCCGTTGTGGATAAATCATTATCAAGTAGTGCACAGCGGGCTAATGCAACACCTAATCCTGCGGCCGCGGCTGCAATTGCCATATCCGTACGATTAAAATAATGCCCATGCTTACTGAGCACATTCTTTCCTGTGTTTGCTTGTTTTGTTTTTGGCGTTTCGAGAGACATTTGCTGTAACCAAAATTGCCATTCAGCGTTTTTATCAGCATGCTGCCAAGGCATTGCATCATGTAAGAGCGTAATCGTTTTCCAGAAATTACAGCTGCCACTATTGTTAATTTGGTTATTATTATTGGTCATATCCCAGTCAAACTTTGCCATATATTGCGGGCTCATTACAGGCAATAACTGCTCTGCCAATAACAATTCAGCGTTAATCTTTTGATCACTCGATTGATAGGGGCTTTGGCCATAATCGATTGCCAGATCAAAATTAGTATCGGTATGATCCACTAGTGCTCCTTCGGCAAAGGTATGGATCTTGATATCGGGGTATTGTTGATAGAAATCTTGTAAGCGGGGGACTAACCATTTATATGCAAAAGAGGGGGTGAGTTTAAGATGCACCTCACCTGCATGGCGATTAACTTGTTGTAACTGGCTAATGACATCGCTAATATTCGTTAAACTTTGTTCGACTACTTGATGTAATTGATATCCCGCTGAAGTTAAACGAATACCACGAGAATGGCGTTCAAATAGGGTCAATTTAAGGTTTTGTTCCAACTGTTTTATTTGCTGGCTAATGGCACCAGTAGTGATATGAAGCTTTTCAGCGGCTTGAGTAAAACTATTGCAACTGGCCGTCGCCGTAAATGTCGCTAAACCGGATAATAGATTATTGTTAATTTTTATCATCAATGGCTCCAATCTAGATTTTGCGTTTAGTTTATCTAAAGGCTGATGTTAATACTTATGGATTGTTAAGTAAATGTAACCTCCTTATGCTAGCCGTATTATTTATTGGTGATGGTCGGTATAAAATGAAAGTGATGGTATTAGGTTGTGGAGTTATTGGATTAACGTCGGCGTGGTATCTGGCAGAAGCTGGCCATGAGGTGACCGTCATTGAACGTCAGGCAAGGGGGGCTGAGGAGACTAGTTTTGCTAATGCCGGGCAGATTTCTTACGGTTATTCTTCGCCTTGGGCTGCACCTGGTATTCCGGTGAAAGCCATCAAATGGTTGGCGCAAAAACATGCTCCATTAAAAATAAAACCAGGACTATCACCTGATTTGTATTTATGGGCAGCAAAAATGTTAGCTAACTGTAATCAGCAGAGCTATGAAATAAATAAAGCGCGAATGCTACGTATTGCTAATTACAGTCGGGACTGTTTGATTGAGTTACGTCAGCAGCAAGATATTCACTATGAAGGTAGGCAAAAGGGTACCCTGCAGGTATTTCGCCATGAATCCCAGCTCTCAGGCATAGCGAAAGACATTAAAATATTGGCGGATAGTGGGACTTCATATGAAGCGTTGGATGTTACGGGCTGTATTGCGGCTGAGCCTGGATTAGCTAGCGTTAAAGATAAAATTGTGGGGGGATTACGTTTACCCGATGATGAAACTGGTGATTGTTATCAGTTCTGTCAGCAGCTTACTGCATTAGCACAAGCGGCGGGTGTTAAATTTAAATTTGGGGTAACCGTCAATAAGCTCAATCACAATGACGGTAAAATTAGTTCGGTTGATACCAGTGTCGGGGAATTAACAGCGGATGCCTACGTTGTAGCGCTGGGCTGTTATTCATCAACATTATTATCATCAACGTTGTCACCTTTCAGGTTAGCGCTGCCTATTTATCCGGTAAAAGGCTATTCGTTGACTGTACCTGTTGTTGATAGTGCGCAAGCACCAGTATCAACAGTCATGGATGAAACCTATAAAGTAGCGATAACGCGCTTTGACCAACGAATTAGAGTTGCTGGTACGGCAGAGTTAGCCGGTTATAATTTAGATTTGACGGCTTCTCGAAAAGAGACCATCGCGATGGTTATCAAGGATTTATTTCCCAATGCCGGCGACATGAGCAAAGCTGAGTTCTGGACTGGCTTACGACCAATGACACCCGATGGCACACCTATTATTGGCAAGACACCCGTGGCCAATCTATTTACTAATTGTGGTCATGGCACATTGGGCTGGACCATGGCATGTGGTTCGGCTCGTTATCTTGCAGATGTAGTCAGTGGGGTTGCGCCAGATATTGATAGCCGTGATTTGGATGTTTACCGTTATGGTCATTAATGCTACTTAAACAAGGCAACATGATGACTTGCTAAAAATTGAGAACCCATTTCATAGCCCATTTGATAATCGGCTGCCAGTGCTTGATCGCTGCTCCCTAACATCCGACTTTCTAAGGCTTCAGGTGGAGCAATCTCGATGATTTTTGCATCATCTGGTGGACTATGTATAAAGTCGATTGCTTCACTATATGAATTCTCATGACCGGTAATAATATCCAGTACTTTCGGACAGCGTTGTGAACTGCATACCCAAGATTTAAGTTTATGTGCCCACGGTGAGCGCGTATTATGGTGTGCTGGTACGGTGCGGATAACAATGATTTTTTTAGCGCCTCGATGATACGCTTCTTGAATGGGAATGGGCATTGATACCCCTCCATCAACGTAATGTTCATCGCCAATTGCGACGCCTTTTTTATATAAATAGGGTAATGCACTCGATGCTTTTAACATGGTGAGCCAATTGTCAGCGGTGGGCTCAAAAAGAGTAGGACTGAACCCACTGATGTTGGTTGCAGAAAAGAGCAGTTGACGGTTTTTTAGTTGTGCTTGTGCGCAATCCATATTGAGTTGATGATCCGCATCATTAACCTTGTCAAAATACCAATCTAGGTTAACCGTATTACGTCCCATCAGCGTTCGTTTCATATTAAAAAATTCAGGATGCTTGGATAGTTGCATGATTGAGCGTTTAGCATGCCCAGATTGTCTGGTCATGTAGCTTGATAAATTTTGAGCGCCTGCAGAAGTACCAATCAATAATGCGAACGGGTTAAAATCTTGCGCTAACCAGCTGTCTAATACTCCGGCTGTGAAAATACCGCGTTGACCACCGCCTTCAACCACTAGTGCCGCATCTTTAATCGGCATGCTGGCGTTGCAACTGGCAATATTAGTTAAGGTATTTTTGGCTATGTGGTTCATATTAAACTCCTAAAAAAGGTCAGAGTTAAATTTAACGTATGTATTAATATTTATAAAATCGATTGAATGTTTCTTATTGATAGGATTTAGTTATTAATTGGTGTGGGTGCGGGAATACCGTTCACCGTTTATGATGTTCTGAATAGTGATATGGGTGATGATTACCCCAGATTACTGTATTACAAGATATTTTAGGTACTTATTATGTAGATAGTTATGAGGACAGTTATAATAATGATTATGTACGTGTTAATGTCCATCGTCATAATGGTTTAGATGGTAAGGTATCTCGTATCAAGATCAGTGCACCATAAAGTGTGATTCTAATAACCACTCTGTTATTAGCAAAAAAACAGCCCTGACCAAGGCTGTCTTTATATCGTACTCTTAACTAGTTTAGGAACTATTGATTAGTTTAGATAATCTTGCTGATTGACGTTATTTACTAACAACTCAGGTTTTATTTTTTGTAAACTTGCGGTAATAATCTGGCGTACTCGTTCTCGAGACATAAATAGGCGCTCACCAATGGCGTGTAGTGTTTGTGGTTCTTCTCTACCAAGGCCAAATCTTAGTTCTATAATTTCTCTATCACGATCACATAAATGGCTTAAGACTTCAATTAAGTAACTAGATGTATCGGTATTTTCTATTTCATCATTGGGTTTACAAATAGAGCTATCTTCAATCAGGTCAACGAGTGCAGTACTTGAATCATTTTGGGTTTCAATGGTTTTATCTAAGCTTGCTTCTGTAAAATAATAAGCTAGAACACCAACAACGTCTTCAAACTCGATTTCGAGATTTACTGCAATTTTTCGTAGATCCTGATTACATTTCAGATCAAGTGACTCTTCACGGGCATTTTTTAAAATGCGTTTGTAAGATTTACCTATATGAATAGGTACGCGGATTGTACGTGACTGATTCATGATGAAACGTTCAATGTTGTTCTTGATCCACCATACTGCATAAGTTGAAAAGCGAAATCCTTTTGTTGCATCAAACTTTTCGACGGCGTGGATTAATCCGGTATTACCTTCTTGAATGATGTCAACAAGTGACAATGACGTATGCTGATAACGTTTTGCAATATTGATTACTAATCGCAAATTAGATTGAATCATACGTTGACGTGCTTTTTTATCTCCTTCATGGACGGAAATAGCGGTATCGTATTCTTCTTCCTTGGTAAGTAAAGTGCTGTTTTTATTTACTTGTTGCATGTAAAGATCTAATGCGTTTGATTCGTTAAATAATTCCATTTTTTAACCCCCAACGTATTTTATTAGCGATACTCACTTATCCCTGTAAAAAATACGTAACTCTATGACAGATGAAGAAATTTATATTTCATGACAACTTGTCTAATTATAATCGGCCAAATTGAAAAATATAGATAGTGATATAAATAAAAAAAGGGTCATCTTGTGGATGGGTTAAAAGAACGGAACAAATAGGAGTGATGTCAGACCAGTTTTTAGTAATTACTATCTATAATTAAGTATTTAAAATTAAATACTTAATTAAATTGTCACTTGGACTATTTAATATCTGTACTTTACGCAGGTTCTACATAAAATATTGAGTAGGAAGGAGACCTAATCAATCTAAGAATCTAGATTAAGATTGAATAGGCTCGTATCTGAAAAAGTGCGGCTTACATGTGCTCTTCACGTTCGGCAATACATTCATATGAAGCCATTTCGAATATACGACATACCCAAGGCCTGTTTTCATAGATACTACACATCAATGTGTCTCTATCGAGTGCGGCACACCAACCATCATAACTCTGTGCCATCACTTCACTACCCCATTCATCTGTTGCAATGTAGCGTTTTGGCACGCCAGTATCGGTTAAGATCATAACTTCTAAGCGGCAGCAACAGGCTTCACAGTTAGAGCAGGTGATTTCGGTCGTTGGTAGGTTTGTTATTTCAATCGTCATTCTTATGCCTTTTCTACCGATTTAATACGGTTATTAACAAACTCATGAGCTGAAGCTGCAATATCTGCACCTTCAGATTGCCGACCAAGATTAGCTGCTGCAATCAAGGTCGCGCCTGAACCGAAGAAGGGATCAATAATAAGGTCGTCAACGCTTGAACTTTGCGTAATGAGTTTTTCAATCAGTGGCACTGGTTTTTCGGTTGGGTAGCCACGCCAAACCCGTTTTTCTTGCAATACATCAGGCATGCCTAAATCATGTAATTTACGTTTACCTTTTTCGAAAAACAAAATGAATTCATAACGTGCACGATAATGGTAACCCATGCCAATAGCACATTTATCCCAGACAATTGGTTTCCAAAATTTAAACCCGAAGTCTTCAGCGATCGGTTTAATCACAAACATTGTTTCTTGATCGCAAAATAAATAAAAATGGCTGTTTTTTTTCAACACGCGATAAATCTGTTCAATTAATGCAGGAAAATCACTATTCGGGAAAATCCTAAACCATTGGTTACTCGAACTGGCGCTATTTTTTAAACGCGTCGTTGTACCAATTTTTCGGTGTTTTTCTAAGGATTCATAAGGAGGATCTGTGATGACTAAATCAATACTTTCACTAGGAAGCGTTTTTAACCAGTCTACTGCATCAAGTTTATGTAGCTTCATTTATATTATTTCAATCTGTTCGCAGTTACCTGCATGGCATAGGGCGGCCATGTTATCAGGTAACGGCTGCAAACAGTAGTAATGAGTGTGTTATATCGAATGGACATTTATAGAGGGAGATTTTAATTGAAAGGCATACCCCCAAGTAGTATGACATGTATTTTGGGGATATGAATTCAGGCCATAATGCCCTAGATATTATTCTTCGCCGTAATCTAAATCTTCGTCATCTTCACTAATCACGCGAATGCCATCTTTTACCAACACTTCAACATAGAAAGATGCATCTTTGCTTAGGTCACCGCTATCAATTGATTTATTGATTTCAGAAAGGTGAATAACCTGCGCTTCTTGTTCTGTTACACCATACTTACAATCAAAGTCCCAGTAATCTACACCTTTAGGTAGAACCTTATTACGTTCTCTTTTAATGTATTTTCTGATTTCGCTTTTGATAGATTCAACTTGGCGAGCTGGAACAATTTTTGGGTGGTTTAATACAAACGTTTTTTTCATCTTTACCCTTTAAGGAATTACGGAATATTTCATAACATAGGTTAATTATATCAGGGAAAAGAATAAATGTGGCAAACAGTACACTTTGTCTGCACTTTTAATCGGGTTGAGTTTTCTTGTGACAAATTATCGTGGAGTTGATTATGAAGTATGCTTTCTTAATTATCTTATTTTTATTTACTTTTTCTGTTCAGGCTAGTTATTGCAGTGGTCGGAATTGGCGGGATGCTTATCAATCTTATACACATAATATCGACCTACTTAACTATCATATTGATCGCTATAACGTATTGCTGGATAAAAATAATTGGACTAATGAAGATGATGAAAAATATACTTATTTGATTGCCAAACTCGCAGTAGAAGAATTAGACCAGCTCAATATTGATGTAGAAAATTTAGATAACAAATTTAACAAGGTCAAATATCTGTGGCAACTAATCAGTGAACACTGTTTGCATGATGATGAACTAGATTATAATAATATGGCGATTAAAAATGCACGAGGGGCAGATATAGGGCGACAAGAAGTGAATGATTTATTAGCGAAAATTAAACTTTTAAAGTTGCGATTTTTAAAAAATATCAAATTTATTAATGATAATTAGGGGGTGCCACAGATATGTAGAGTAGTGTAAGTTATTAATATACAAAACTTTACGCTATATTACGTAGCATTGTTTTGCTAAGTAAGTATGGTTATGATAATTATTGTTTTCATAAATATTATTATCGAAGGTAAAAATGACACTGTTAATTGTTTACGCTGCAATTTCGATTGTGATTTCGTTTGTCTGTTCAATATTAGAAGCAACATTGCTGAGTATGACACCAAGCTATATCGCTAAAATGCAATGTGAAACTCCGATACTTGCAGAAAAATTAGGTAAATTAAAAGATAACCTTGACCGCCCTTTGGCTGCTATTTTAACACTTAATACCGTCGCCCATACTGCGGGTGCTGCAGGTGTCGGTGCGCAAGTTACGGCTATGTATGGTAGTGCGTATTTAGGTATCGCTTCTGCGATCATGACGGTATTAATTCTTGTTCTTTCGGAGATTATACCTAAAACAATTGGTGCTACTTATTGGCGTCAGCTTGCTCCATCAAGTGTCACTATTTTAAACGTGATGATTGTATGCTTAAAACCGTTTATTTTTATGTCAGAGCAAATTACACGTCGTATTGGTCAAGGCTATAGTCATAATATCGATATGCGCGAAGAAATTATAGCTATGGCGCATGTAGCAAAAGACACCAATGATATCGATGAAGATGAAAGTCGTGTTATTCGTAATATCTTGGATTTACATAATATTAAAGTGAAAGATATCATGACGCCGCGTGGTGTCGTTTCTTATGTTGATGCAAATATGAATATTAATGATTTTGAAGCATTAATGACAACCATTCCTTTTAGTCGGTTACCGTTATTGAGTAATGATGAGTTTTTTGGTTACGTGCATAAATCAGATATTTTACATCATGAGGGGGAGACTAAATTATTGGCGCTTGCAAAGCCCTTAGAAGTCTATTTACCGACACAAAATGCGGAGCATGTATTTAATGATATGTTGCGTTCACGGAACCACCTCGCCAGTATTCATGATGAGTTAGGTACTTGGTTAGGTATTGTGACGATGGAAGACATTTTAGAAACCATTCTTGGGCGAGAAATTGTCGACGAAAGTGATACTAATGTTGATATGCGTAAGATAGCCAAAGCTAAATGGTTAAAGCGATTAGCTAAATAATTAAAGCGTAAGATACAAAAACGAGGATGATTACCTCGCTCTTGTATCTGTAAGGAACCTTATTCTTCAGCGACTTTGTCTGCACGATATTCGAGGTAAAACTCTTTCATTCGTGCATAAGGGTCTATGTAAGCTTGCTTAAAGGCTTCATAATCACCAAGGCTAAAATATGTTGCATTTACCTTATCGACAGCTTGAACAGTAATAGACAGCTTGTCGGGTTGTAAATAGGTGAGTGGACTAAGGAAGTAATCCGCACCACGTCCAACACTGTCTCTTAGAGTCGAGGGGCCAAATACTGGCCACACAATATAGGGGCCATTACCTATGCCATATTTACCTAAGGTTAATCCCATATCTTGATTATTTGGTTGCCAATCCAAGCAATGTGCTGCTGGATCCATTACCCCTAAAAGGCCAACCGTCGAGTTTACGACGAAGCGTCCTAGTTCAGTCCCTGTCGATTTTATATCACCTTGGAATAGACTACTGGTAAATCGAATCGGCATGGCTATATTGTGAAAAAAGTTGGCAACTCCGACACGAAAAAACTGTGGGGTAATCGCCTTATAACCTATTGCTGTCGGACGCAGTACCCAAAAATAAAGCTTATCATTAACATGGAACATCGCCATATTAAAGTAATAGAAGGGGTCTGAAATCTTGTCGCTATTATCTATCTCAGTGGGACTATCGTCATAAAATAGATCATCATCTTCTTCTGTAAAAAGCCCATCATCTTCAATATAATCAGGTGTTGAACTTACGGAAGTCGGTATAGGCTGACCTTGTTGTAATCCGAGGGGGATTTCAGCGCTTTCTTTATTGTTTTTCGGGGTTGCACAACCGCCCACCACTAAGATAAGCAGTAATAACGGCACTGTCAATGAACGGGAAAACTTATTATTATTCTGCATTATTTTCCGTATGGGCTAGGTTTTTTTCATTAAGTAATGTCAATAATTCATCGGGTGTCTTTTTCAGTAATAGTGCAGAATATTCCTTACGAAATGAATTGATTAAACTTCTGCCTTCCACTTTAATATCATAGATACGCCATTCATTATTTTTTAAGCGTAGTGAGTAATCGATCGCTGTTTTATTATTAATTAAGCTGTTTACACGAGCGCGTTGCATCGTATTTATTGGCCTCATTGCAGAGGAGCTAGTCAGTGATACAGTAAACTTACTTGCATCATTAAGTCTGTCTAAGTATAAGTTACCAAGATGGATAGTAAAGGCGTCAGTAAATTGTTCTTGTTGGCTATCTGTAAAACGACGATCGCTGTAATCACCAAGAGGGCGCGTCGAATCAGCTGCAAATTTACCTAACGTTAACTCTGAAATTAACGTAAAGTCAAAATAAGTCGTCACAATTGGCCATAATCTTTTACGTTTAACTTCAGTTGTGAGACTTGGGTCATTAATAATCGTTAATGATTTTTGCATTGCGCCATCAATTAATGCGGTTGCTTGGCTGATATTTTCATCAACGTGTGCGCGCACTGTCGTTGTAAATAGTAGCAATGTTGAAATAGATAAAACGATTATTCTTTTCATGTGATTTCTCATAATGAAGTTATTTGACATACTGTTACTCATCTTTTATATAATTATTTACTGTCGCCACTAAATATGTATTTACTAATAAGGTCTTCAATATCGAGTGCAGATTCTGTTTCTTCGATGCTATCACCTTCTTGTAGTTGCTCATCACTACCACCAGGGGTAAGGGATAGGTATCTGTCACCGAGTAATCCAGCTGTTTTTACCGATGCCATGACATCGACCGAGAGATTTATGCGTTTTTCAATTTTTAGTTTTACACGTGCTATTTTAATATTTGGTAGTAATATAATATCTTCAACTTGACCTATTCTCACGCCCGCCATTTCGATATTAGCACCACCTTTCAGGCCCGTTGCAGAATTAAAGTCTGCGTAAACACTATAGTAGTTATCACCTAGCAGCTCCATTTTACCGAGTTTAATAGTCAGGTAGCCGACGCAGAGTATACCTATCAGTACAAATATACCAACAGAGGTTTCGATGGATGATTTTTTCATAACAGTTCCAATTAAATAGGTTGATCGATCTTGAGTCATTATGACTCGTGGCCATGGACAAATTCTGCAATAACAGGGTTTTCATCATTGTTTAGTTGTTCAGGAGTACCTTGAAAAATAATGTCACCTTCATTAAGCAGTGCAATGCGTTGAGAAATCGTAAATATCTCAGGAATCTCGTGGCTTACAATGATACCGGTAAATCCGAGTTTACGTTGATAGTCTGCAATCATTTTATGTACTGCTTTCTTACGTATTGGATCTAACCCTGTAGTCGGTTCATCAAATAAGATAATTTCAGGTTCTGTGACGAGTGCGCGTGCTAGAGCGACTCTTTTTCGCATACCTCCAGATAGTTGTCCTGGGTATTGCTGTTCTGTACCTAAGATATCTAGCTGTGTCATACGTTTTTCAACACGCTGTTGTATTTCTATTTTATTTAATTTACTTGCTTCTTGTAAGGGTAGAGCAATATTTTCATATACAGTCATTGAGTCAAACAGTGCGGAATCTTGAAACATGTAACTG
The DNA here is from genome assembly GCA_000953735.1 of Moritella viscosa. Lineage (NCBI taxonomy): Bacteria > Pseudomonadati > Pseudomonadota > Gammaproteobacteria > Alteromonadales > Moritellaceae > Moritella > Moritella viscosa. The sequence continues at coordinate 1,146,554 of LN554852.1, forward strand.
AATTTCTTCTTTAAATTCTGTTTTTCTGTTTTTGCATGCTCGGATAAACTCTTGCCATTGAATAGAATAGAGCCAGAGTCAGGAGTTAATAAGCCGATAATATGCTTGAGTAAAACACTTTTCCCTTCGCCACTTTTACCGATGATCGTCGTTATCTCGCCTTTAAAAACACTGAGGTTGATATTATTTAATACCTGAGTGCCATCAAATGCTTTACTGACATTACAAAATTGAATAAGTGGAATATTCATAGCTTTCCTATAATAAGACAGACGTTAAAATATAATCAATGACAAGCACTAGAATACTTGCTTGTACAACTGCAGTTGTACAAGCACTAGAATACTTGCTTGTACAACTGCAGTTGTCGTTGAAAATCCAACGCCTTTTGCGCCAAAATTATTACGGCGAGTATGAGTGTAATAACCGTGGTAGCAGCATACCGTTATTACAGTAATAGAGAAAAATAATGATTTAATAAAACCTTCCATTATATCAGCCATTAGGACGCTGTTTTCTACACGATAGAAGTAAATAGCGGGATTAATGCCTAATAATTGAGACCCGGTAAGATAGCCGCCAAAAATACCGACGGTATCAAAAATAGCGGTTAATAACGGAAAGCTAATCAGTGCGGCAATGATGCGTGGGCTAACTAGAAATCGAATCGGGTCAATAGTCATCGTTTTAAGCGCATCGATTTGTTCTGAAATACGCATAATTCCAATTTCCGCAGTCATTGCTGAGCCTGCACGACCGATAATCATTATTGCGGTTAACACAGGACCTAATTCGCGAATAAGGGTAAGTGCGACTGCAGAACCTAGTAAACCAGTCGAGCCAAATTGAGATAGGGTATAATAGCCTTGTAACCCGAGGACCATACCGGTAAATAGACCTGTCACACAAATAACAACAATTGACTTTGCTCCAATAAAATAGAGTTGTTCAAGCACTCTTCGCCATTGCCAAGGACGAGAAAACATATGTGTTATCCCATGCAATAGGAATAGCGCTACTTTACCAAAGCGTTGGAGTAAAGTCATGACCGCACGGCCAAGTTGGGCTAATGGGCTACTCAAAAAGATAGCTCGAGACATGCATACTCCTTAATATATTAGAGCTGTTTGACGTTTATTATTAATAATTGTTATCAAATCAGGGAATTTAGAATATTATCAATTGTTTAATGTGCCAAAAATGAACTGAAAAAGCGATCTAATTATTACTAACATGGCCATTCATTCAAATTTGTATGTTTTATATAACTTATTTTAGTTAATTTTATCGCAAATAAATGACGGTGTACTATATTTGTAATTAGGTCGATTGGATATTTTATTCCTACTACCTTTACAGTATGTGAATAAGTGCAAGTGAATAACGTGCATGGCAGATACGTGTAAAAGAAGATGAGTAACGTACGTGACAGGTGCGACTTAGTAAAGAAGGCAAGTGTAAGTGAAAACGAATAGTGTAAATGAAGATGAATAACGTATGTGACAGATACGAGTTAGTGAAAGCAAGTGTAAATGAAGATGAATAACGTATGTGAAAGGTACGTGTAAGTGAAAGCAAGTGTAAATGAAGATGAATAACGTATGTGAAAGGTACGTGTAAGTGAAAGCAAGCGTAAATGAAGACGAATAACGTATATGACAGGTACGAGTAAGTGGAAGTAAATGAAAACGAATAACGTATGTGAAAGGTACGTGTAAATGAAAGAAAGTGTAAGGAAATCTGTAAGTGAAGAAAGTAAGTCAATGTAAGAAGAAAAGTATTGCGAAGATAGAAGTAAGTATTTCAGTCGACCTTCTTTTCCAATATATGTAAGTCAGGCTAACAACCTGACTTTTTTTTGTTTAAAATTCATCTCTAAATTCATCTCTAAATTCATATCCATCCCCCTATAAACAATTGAGCCATTTATAAACAATAGCAATCAATAGTATAGGCGTATTATGCATCGAAGTGTTATAACGTGATGATAGACTGATCTTAGGTAATTAAAAATATGGGATAGTTAGAATCAATGAAGGGAGCATAAAGTAAGTGAAGGAGGTTAACATCCCGATATTAAAAAATATCGGGAATTAAAGTTGATAATGTTAGCGGATGTAATTAAACGCTTACTAGCATATCAATAAAGTTACGGCGTTCTGTTACTGTTGCAAGTTGAGCTATTTTCTCACCTTGTGAATCAGTAAATGCTACTCGGTTTTTGTGAACTGAAATCGAGTGTACCGGTTGTTTAACTTGGATCTGTGTACCATTAAAAATAATAGTCATAATAAAACTCACTATAAAGGCGTAGCTTAAAGCTATCGCATAATTTGTAATAAGCTTCATTACCGTATAACGATAATATTCTGAAATCTAACTATTTTTATTATGTATAAATAGCTGATTTAGTAAGAAGAGTTTACAGCACGCAACATTTGCTGTATTTCGTTGTTCAATAATTTAGCTTTGTATGTTGGATTTTTTAATCTGGCTTACGGAAATTTCTAGGTAAGGCTTAATCGTTGATTTTTACTTCGAGGATTGTTATTAAATAAATCTGAGCTGATAATAACAGTACATTTTATAAGTAGCAAGTTTATTTTTATTTATTGTTTAGGTGAATCACACTTTCAGCTATTATACCTCTCCATACTGATAAAGATAACATGATGTTTTTATTGATTGTTTATTTTTAGTCTGACCTATTAAATTAATTATAGCGGCTAGCCGTTGGAGACAATACCATGAAGTACCAATGGATCTTGTTTGATGCCGATGAAACTTTATTCCATTTTGATGCGTTTGAAGGATTGCAATTGATGTTTTCTCGTTTTGGTGTTGATTTTAGTCGTGATGATTTTAGTCATTATCAGACGGTTAATTTACCTTTGTGGGTTGATTACCAAGATGGTCGAATCACCGCAACACAATTGCAAAATAAACGCTTTCAATTATGGGCGGATAAACTGAAGGTGACAACCCAAACTTTAAACAGTGCATTTATGACGGCTATGGTTGACATATGCAGTTTATTACCTGGTGCTAAAACACTTATTTCGGCATTAACTGGGAAAGTAAACATGGGTATTATTACCAATGGCTTTACTGAACTACAGCATGCTCGTTTAGAAAAAACAGGTTTAAAAGATGTATTCGCACCACTTGTTATCTCTGAACAAGTGGGTATCGCGAAACCCGATATCGGTATATTTGAATATGCGCTAAGCCACATGGGGGATATACAGCGTGAGCAAGTGCTGATGGTTGGCGATAATCCGCACTCTGACATTTTAGGTGGGATGAACGCAGGTTTTGATACTTGTTGGCTTAATAGCGAAAATGCTGTACTACCGAACGGTATCAAGCCAAGTTACCAAGTAGCATCACTAATACAGTTGCAATCATTGTTATTAGCCGCTTAATTCGATTATAGGCATAAAAATGTTTATATTTTACGGAATGTTGCCGATATGCTTTTACTCATCAATTTAATATTTAAAGTTAAGTTTAATTTATTTATAGGGAAAGAAAATACATGTTTAAAGTTTCAACGCTTGCAAGCATACCATTACTTATTGTGGCGCCAACATTAATGGCTGAACCTTTTGGCCATAATAATGCGCAGCTAAGTTATCGAGGTGAGCATTGGGCTGTAAATGTTGAACGTGCGATTACAGAACGCTTTTATATGGCTGGTTTTTATCATCAAACAGGTGATATTGCGTTAAGTTCAGATGTAAAAGCTAAAGCGAAAATACTTGGTGCAGGCTTAATGACGTCAGCAAATGCTGGTCATATGACGGAGTTTTATGCAGGAGCAAATTTAACTCAACGTTCAATTAAAAAATGGGCTAATGGTACTACATCGCAAGAATCTAATTTTTACCCTAGTATTATTGCCGGTGTAAAACTTTCCTCTAGCCCCAAATTTGAAGCGGATTTTAATGTTAACCACGCGTTTAATGATGCCAAAGATACTTATGATTATCTTGATGGAACATACTTCACTCTAGGTGGTAAGTATTTTATCGATCAATCAATGGCGTTAGGTTTATCTTACGTATGGATTAAAGAGCAAGATAAAGCCATTAGTTGGGATAATATAGGCATATCGTTTAGTCTATATTTCGAATAATACTAACGTATGGCAGATACTTTGTGGGTGGTATACAAAGGCATGATAAAGAGTTATTACGAACAAATTGATCATTATGACGCGTTAACTGCCAAGTTTGAGTATCTATTGTTGATTTAAGTAAAGCATATTATCAATAGGCTGTGGTTTTCCAATACCATAGCCTTGTGCGAAATCGATACCAATCGCTTTAATTTTTTGTTTTATGGCATCGTTTTCAACAAACTCCGCAACGGTTTTTAACTTCATTAAATGTCCTATTTCATTAATCGATTTTACCATTGCTGCGTCTATTGGATTGGTTAAAATATCTTTAATAAAGATGCCATCAATCTTCAATGTGTTAACTGGTAGATTTTTTAGATAAGCAAACGAAGATAAACCACTACCAAAATCATCTAGTGCGAATTGGCAGCCAAACTCACTTAAGGTATTGATGAATATTGTCGCGTTGGTAAGGTTACTAATTGCAGCTGTTTCGGTAATTTCAAACATGAATTGTTGTGGCGTCAAACCTGCTTGGGCTATATTCCACATAATATGCTGCAATAAGTCATCGTCACCGAGTGAAGTACCAGATAAATTAATGCTAATATGGTCAAAAATATCCAGTTGTTGGCTATGTTCTCGCATCCAATCTAATGTGTGATCAAATACCCAACGATCAATTGGTTGCGATAAGCTATAGCGCTCTGCGATAGGTAAAAATGTACCAGGCTCAATAATTTTTCCGTCTTTAGCTTGCATACGTAGTAGCACTTCAAAAACATGTTTATGTCCAGAATCGGATAATGCAACGATAGGTTGAGCGTAGAGTTCAAACCTGTCTTCATTAAGCGCTTCTTTGATCTCATTGACCCAGCGAAATTCACCGTCACGAGTGGTGAGTAACTTATCGTTATGATTGTAAGTATGTACTCGATTTCGTCCTAAGTCTTTAGCGGCATAACAAGCTAAATCGGCATGAATCAGTACTTCGCTTGTGTTACCTGAATTACGGCTTATTTCCGCTACACCAATACTGACACCGATACTAAAACAACTTTTTTTCCATATAAATTGGAATTTTTTAACTTTATTTAAGATTGCATTTGCAGCGACAACTGCGTCTTTAAGTTGGCAGTTGCGCATTAATATGGCAAATTCGTCGCCACCTAGTCGCGCTAATATATCGTTTGGCTTTAAATTGTCGTCAATCATACCTGCGACTTGACGTAATAACTCGTCACCTGCAGCGTGGCCGCAAGTATCATTAATTATTTTAAACTGGTCTAAATCTAAGAAGAATAAAACGTGAGTAAGTTTACTGCCTTGTGCACTGCAAACTGCGTCAGTTAGTTGATGTTCAAATTCATAACGGTTAATTAACCCTGTTAGCATATCGTGTTTTGCTTGATAAGCTATTTGCTTTGCAATGATTCGTGACTCGGTAATATCTACTTGAATCCCAATAAAATGGGTTATTTCATCGTTAGCATTGGTCATTGGAATAATAGTTACTTTAGCCCAGTATAATTCACCATTTTTACGCTGGTTGTGCATTTCGTCAGACCACTCATTACCATTTGAAATACTGTTCCATAGTCCATTATAAGTTGCATTTCTGGTTTCTCTAGAGCGGAAAAAATTGGCTTTTTCACCGACAGATTCTTTTGATGAATAGCCTGTGATTTGTGTAAATCTAGGATTGACGTATTCAATAACCCCTTTGGTATTAGTGATCATAATACCATCTAGACTGCACTCAACTACTCGTGATAATTTTTGTAGATTAGACGTGTTTTGTTGTTGTAAGGTGATGTCGTCACAAACCCCTACGCCACCATCTATCTCTCCAGTGCTTGAATATAACGGGACCAAATCGACTTCTAAGTAGGAATTTTTACGGTGTGATATCGAAATATATTCGCCTTCGAAGGTACTTATTTGTCCTTTTAATGAGGATTTCATTGCTGTGGATAGAGACTTGTTTTTGATGTTTTCCAACATATTGAAGCCAATTAAGCCATCTTTTTTTGCCCCGATAATATCTTCAAAATGCCGATTTGTCTTTAATAAGATACCTTGTTTATTGTAATGAAAAATACCTACAGGGGAATGTTCAAAAATGGAATTTAATTTTGCTTCACTTTGTACCAACTCCGCAGTTCTTTGCGCAATTTTACAACGTAATTTTTTTACTTGTTGGCGATAACTGACAGTCTGCATGAAGAATAGAACAAAAATCGCCAGCATAAAAATAGCAGAGATGAGCATTATCTTGTTAAAGAGTTGGTTGAGTTGAAAAGACACGCTATCAATCGTGATATCCGCGGCTGCAATATAAAGGCTCCCGTCTGCTGAATAAAGCGGGATGAAAATACTACGAAACCGGCCCCATTTGTCTTGATACTCGATTAAGCGAGCTTGCTGGTCGGCAAAAGTATGGTAGACCTGGGTGTTGGCATCATCGTAAGCTGTTAAAAAATCTGTGTTACTTTGATCAAAATTATTGTTCTCAGTGGGGGTTAGGCTTGATGAGGTAAATAGGATCTGATTATCGCGCAAGATAAGCGTATATAAGTTGGTTATATTTATATTTTTAGCGTAATTGGATAAGGCAGTCCTATTTATGCTATTTAGTTGCGTTGAATTTTCATCATAAGCCATTTCTTTTTGATGAAAATTGGCAGGTAATAATGAGGTAATTGTCAGGGCTGCCGTTTTTAATTTTAAATCAAGGGCAGTATAAATATGATTTTTTTCTTGGAGATAACTATAAGTTGCCAAGCTAATAATAGATACAATATAGATTGCAATCGAAACATAAATCCGTTTATTTAATTCAAAACGTTGCATTTTTAGTGAACTAGTATGGTTGACGACTTTTAAATATGCCTGTTTTGAATATTGATTGCAATACGTAGAACTGATTTATGCTACCTCTTAGGGCATAAGTTAAAAAGCTATCACTTAGGCGTGGGGATTGGTATAAGTAGTGTACGATTAATTATGTACTTGGTTCGTATTGATTAATCAGCTCGACGGCGTAATTGACCTGGCGAAAGATTAAATTTCTGTCGAAATACTTTACATAAATAACTCGAATCTTGAAACCCAACTTCATCGGCAAGACTGGCTAGGCAATGGTCAGAGTTGAGTAAACGCCAATGCAAATGTTGTAAACGGATTTCATTCCAATACTGATGGGCAGACATATTAAAATGTTGTTTAAAACGTCTATCTAATTGTCGGCGGCTTAAACCAATTTGGGTTGCTAATTGTTCAGTTGATGTATCGCTAGCCATTCGTTCTTGCATTAATGCAATTGAACGCCCTACGAGGCGATCATGGTGTATTACTTGTTGGCGAGATTTTAACTGATGTAATTGATCTCGACTTTCATCAACCAACATATCAGCCAGTCCTTTTATCGCCCAGGTTTGTCCTAGATGACGACTGAGTACCGCGACCGCTAAATCAATAGTTGCACTGCCACCAGAGCAGCTCATTCTTGTATTGTCGATAGAATACAATTGCTTGTCTGTTATTTCTAAACGCGGGTAGGCTGTACTGAATTCGCATGCATGACGCCAATGTACGGCTACTTTATGGTTATTTAATAATCCCAATTCGGCAAGGGTAAAGCAGGCATTATCAATACTGATAAGGGTGAGACCAAGCGCAGCGGCCTGTTTTAAAAAACCACCATAATGTTGCGCTTGTTGTTGTGATTGCCGTGCTGTACGGCAGCCAAAAATAACGACATAGTCATAATCGCACAAGTTAATATCTGCGGGGGTATGGTCTATCGCAATCGGAATGCCGCTGCTGGATGTGACATTATTTTTGTCTAAACCGATGACTTGCCATGAACAATGCCGCTGTTGGCTATGATCGGCCTCATCGGCTGAAAACCGTAATTTATCCAGAAAACCACCAAACGGTAGCATGTTAAATTCGGGTAAGGGTAATAATAAAAAACGTACTTCAGCTGCATTCATCATCGTGGACTCGTTAATATTACTGTCCATATAATACCACTATATGTCTTAATTATACCCAGTTAGTTTCACGATGAGTTTTATACTAAGTGTAATTATAGTTACTTTGGACTGTTATGATGGCGTTTAATCTTTGGTTAGTATTTTTAATGGCAGCGGCGGGACTAGCAGTGGTGCCCGGGCCTAATTCATTATTAGCTTTGAGTCATGGCGCTCGTTATGGGCATCAGCGCACACTATTTACTATTTGCGGTGGAGTGATGGGGTTCTTGATCTTAATTTCGATATCGATGTTTGGATTAGGTGCGGTATTAAAAGCTCAGCCTAATGCGATGACGGGGTTGCAATGGGTTGGTGCTGTTTATCTTGTCTGGCTTGGTATCAAATTATGGAACGCACCTGCAATTGAATTGACGAAACTGGGTGATAGTCAACTGCAAAGTCCAGCCAACTTATTTCGCCAAGGTTTTTTTGCTGCTTTATCAAACCCTAAAGTACTGTTGTTTTTTACTGCATTTTTAGCGCAATTTATTGATCCTAAGCAGGCCTTGCTTCCACAGTTTATTGTGATTGCGGTGACGTTTATTTGTGTTGAGTTTATTGCCGAATATGGTGTTGCACGTGTTGCCCATCGAATTCGCCCTAAACTAATGTGCAATGGACAAATGTTTAACCAGTGCTGTGGTATGTTATTTATTATACTCGGTGTGTCGATGACATTAGCATAATTGGAATTAAATCCACTCTCGTTAAGATTTTATTGTTACATTTACTTTACATTCTACGAGCTTAAGTCAGTATGTTACTTCGATGAATTTTATGAAAGGGAGTAACATGAATTTATTTTTTAGAATGTTAATGATTATTTTTAGTGCTCGTAAGCAGGATGCAGTGGCACTGGTCAATAAACGCAGTGATGGTTTTCGTGTGTGGTTGCATGATTTAGGTTGGCGTGATCACTTACCTAATTACCGTGTATTTAGTTTTATGGAACTGGGTCGTTTTGGTATTTGGCATTCTTCTCGACTCGCGTTATCTGGCCGTTATGGCTTACGCATGATTGCTGCACAAGATTTTATTTATTTAAAACCAATTCGTCCTTTTCAAGCGTTTACGATGACGACTGAAATTTTAAGTTGTGATGAAAAATATTTTTATTATCAGCACCAGTTCTTTTGCAACGCCAAGCTCGTGGCCATTGGTTTAGTCAAAGAAGTTGCATTGAAATCAGGAAAACCTGTTACGCCACAATCATTGTTAACGGCTGATGCAGAACTTAACGGTTTGGTTATCAAGAAGGCGGAAAATACAGAATTACACCCTATTGTCGAAAGTTGGCTGACGATGCAGAAAGCCATAAAAGAAAACAGCTAGAAAACGGTTTCATAATTTACGGCCAAAAAAAAGACCGAAGCGATGACTTCGATCTTTTTATACCTGCATACTTGTTAATTACACCGTATAAAGGGCAATGGATTGATCTAATGTTTTAGCCTGATTGGAGATGGCACTGGCTGCTTGCGCATTTTCATGAGCGATATGGGTATTTTGACTGGTAATATCTCGGATTGACGTTACGTTACGGCCAATTTCATCGGATACGACTGTCTGTTGCTCGACAGCGGTAGCGATTTGGGTACTGGTATCCATGATGAGTTGCATATCTGACATGATTTGCCCAATCTTAGATTCTGCACTGTCAGCTTGTTCGACGCTCAATTCACCTTGTTCGTGGCAGCGGCTAATATGTACGACTACCTGACCCGTTTGCTCTTGTAACGTTGCAATAATACTGGTGATTTCTTCTGTCGATTGACGTGTTCTAAGGGCTAGTGAGCGAACTTCATCTGCCACGACGGCAAAACCACGGCCTTGTTCGCCTGCTCTTGCCGCTTCAATTGCTGCATTTAGAGCAAGCAGATTCGTTTGTTCTGCAATTGATCGGATCACATCAAGCACCGAACCAATATTGTCGGACAGTGTTGATAAATTGGCGACTTCATTACTGGTTTTAGATAAGTCATCAGATAAAATACGAATACGATTTTTGGTTGCGCTCACTTCTGATAAGCCTTCTTGAGCTCCATTGTAGCTATTATCAGCATTGCTAGCTGCACTCTCTGTGTTACCTGCTATTTCTCTGATAGTCGAGCTCATCTCGGTGATTGCGGTTGCGACAGCATCGGTTTCAGCTTGTTGGCGGCTAATCGCAGTTTCTGAATCAACACTACGACTCTGTAACTGACCTGATGCTGAGCCAAGTTCATGTACAGCTTCTTTTACGTTACTGACGAGTTCACGTAGGTTGGTTAATAAGTAATTAAAATTACTTGCCATATGTGACAATTCATCATTGCCTTGTTCATCTGCGACCGCTGTTAAGTCATGACTTTTCGCTATCGTGGCCATCAGACTACTTAGGCTTTCTATACGGCGTTGGATAGAATTGCTAATTAACCAAGACAGTGTGATCAGGGCTATTATCACTATTAATACTGCCACAATAATGATTGTCATCGTCTGTTGTTGTTGTTTTGCTATTTCGTCATTTAATTGTTGGCTGACATCTTTAAAAGTTCGTTCAACTTGATGTGAGTATTCTCGCATTTCGCCGCGCAAGCCAACTTCAGGCGTATCACCTATCGTTTTGTATTGCTCAATGATTTTAGCCATCGTTGCGCGGAAATCGGTATAACTGCTACCAAAATCAAGTGCAAGCTGTTGATCATAAAGTGTAAACTTAGCTTGATATTCTAGGTAATATTCATGATTTCCGAGTAATGCGAACATTTTTGCTGTTTGTGCAAGATCGGTCGTAATGAGAAGATTACGGTTATATCGGTCTGCTGTTTGCAGTAAACGTTTATAGCTATTATTGAGGTGCTTTAGTAATCCTTGCTCAGGGCTAAGGCCAAGGGTTAGGTAATTATTGACCAGTGCAATCATACTGAGATTATAATCTTGCATTGATACCGGTAGGGTTGCAACACTTGGTACAATAATATTAAGTGCTGTAAGCTCTTCTTCTAATTCGCTTAACTCCGTCTGAAATAATGCGTAGTTAGCTTGAAATTTATCGAGATATTTGGTGTCTCGTCTCAGTAAAAAATCTTTTTCATTACGGCGTAAATTTAATAGTGTGACCTCGAGTTGTTTTACGTCGGTTGCGGCATGATTCATATTCATTACTTGCTCGTTGGCAACCCAAGACATCCCAAGTACCAATAAGAGTGCACTTACCGAAATACCAGTAAGACCTAATAATTTATCTCTGATTTTCATCTTCTACGACATCCTCGCTGGCTAACATTGCTGATTTTACGGCTATGTCTAAGTATTCGGCTTGATGCGTAATAACTTTAAGGATAAATAGGGGTAAATAATCCTATTTTTATTATGATAATATAAATATTTTTAAAATTAGTTTGTTACGGGAGAAATTAATTTATATATATTTATGTTTTTGTTATTTTCAGGTTGAGGATGGATTGCTTTAGAGTGTTATTTATTGGTATTAATTTGGATACTAAATGCAAAATGTTAATCCTCTGTATTAAACTCCAGTTCGAATAAACATGTTTCTAAGCCCGCGGGTAAATTCAATAAAAGTCGATCAGTATTAAGTTCAAATTCTATGTCGCTAAACTGTATTGCATCTAAAATACTAAGCTGCTCAGAAAATAGCAGTAATCCTGTGCTAACAAGAATTGCGTAATAGCATTGTCGTGACGCCGAGTCTTCTGTTTCCATTATGGTTTTAAATGTTTCTAAAAACAGTATCAATATTTGTTCTTGTGTTTGATTACGATAAGACTCTTCAAGTTGAATTAATTGAGAATAGGTGAGTGTAAACTGATGATTAAAGTTACGCATATTAATGCACACGCTATCTTCTTTCTTATTATCATTGAAATTCACGAATCGGGCTAAATTATCGCTTTTTATATCAATTAAAAAGCTCACATTAATATCGTTATACATTGATTTTTTGATCGCCTCAACACTTATGCCTTCTTCGTGTAGCGCGCTAATATGATAGTTTAATATCGCTTTTATTAGTTCATCTTTACTTATACCTGCATGCAGCATTTGCTGATAAGTATCAGTAAGGTGGATACCTGCAATATCAGAAGATTGATTTTGATAAGCTGTGCTGCTGATAAAAGATGCGATCACTTGATTTGAAAATTCAAAGTCAAAGCCATTTAAATGAATATACATATCAACTCCTTATTAGCATTCGCTAAATCGGGGAGGAACAACGCAGTTGTTATAAGTATAACGGGTTATATTTGCTTAGTAAGGCAGATTAAGCATTGTTATTATTTTAAGATAAGTATAGTAAATCGCGGAAAATAGCGAGGAGGAATGGCTGCTTTTTAGATAAATATAAAGAGTTGAGCAGAGAAAAAATTCTCTGCCTCAACATAGCGTTAATAAGTTAACGTTATTTTAATTTTAGTGGCAGTGCTTCAAATTGAATGCCTGACCAGCCTGTGCGCATGAAATAACGGATGTTGGGATGATCATCACCCTCTGGATTATTTAATACGTCATCACGGTAATAAGTACCGAAACATTCTAACATTTCTTGTTTAGTAAATTTATTTAAACGACCTAATGCGAACAATTTGCATGAACCTGTATTTTCAGTAGCGTCGTTTTCTAGGTAGCCATTGTAAAATTTAGTGGGAGTGAAATCATAGCTTGCATCAATAACAGCGATGACATCGTCGAACTGAATAGTAGTTGGCTGTGCCGCTAGTTTATTTAAAAAGTCATTTAACATGGAGTGTCCCATTAATTTAAAGTATTTGCTATCTTTGCCTAATTTATCATAAATGTTAGTTAAATGAGTGATAATTTACCAATTAGTTTCAATGTTCACCTACTTATTCAATAAATCTGGGATGATATGGTACGCTTTCTCACTCAAATTGTGATTTTTTCGTGATAAGTTAAACCTAGTATTTGATGTATGCTTTACTTAGAAATAAGTGGTAATAAAAGGAATGATTATGGTCATAGATCCTGTAGAGCAATTTAGAACGGTGATTAAAGGAAATATAGAAGGTGTAGATCAGGGCGTTGCTTTACTGACCTCGATGACAAATGAGCAGTATTGCATGCGCGCTAAGCCTTATGTTAATAGTTGTATTGGTGAGCATTTACGTCATGTATTAGACCTTTATTATGCGTTAAAAGAACAAGTTGGGATTATTGATTATGATGTTCGTCGTCGTGGTGCATTAGTGGAATCTTGTCGTGTGACGGGATTACGTGAATTACAACAAATCAAGACTTGGCTACTCTCATTACAGCCAAATATGATGAACAATAAAATGATTATGTCGACAGAAATTTCTGTGGTAGATACGTTAGTCGCACAAGTTGAGACATCATTAATTCGTGAACTTATATTTGTGAGTTCGCATGCTGTTCACCATTACGCATTAATGGATATATCTGCTAAATTGTGCGATTTTGATACACCTGATAATATGGGCCTTGCACCTGCGACGCTCACAGCATTAAGGAATGATTCATCATGTGTACAGTAAGCTGGTTGTTGGCTAATGATGGCTATCAAGTATTTTTTAACCGAGATGAACAAAAAGGTCGGGCATTAGCCTATTCTCCTAAATACTTTAATGAACGAGGGATTAAATATTTAATGCCAGTAGATCCTGTTGGCGGCGGTACTTGGATTGCAATTAATCAAGCTGGCTTATCAATATGTTTACTTAATTATTACCAAGAAAATACCCTCCGAAAAGATTTGATTAGCCGTGGTTTATTAGTTAAATCATTAATCAGTAATACATCTTTAACCAAGATCCGCTACGCACTCAGTAAATTGCCTTTACAGCGTTATGCCGCCTTTACGCTACTTGTGTTCCCGAGTCATCTTACAGTGCAAACCGGTGATGTTTACGCGGTACGTTGGGATGGTTATGCGTTAACAACGGTTACTGCTGTATCGCCAATGGTATCGTCATCAGTTGCCTTGTCTGAAGTGACGAACTACCGCGAAGATCATCATAATTCTATTCTATTACAGCATCAGGTATTATTTTCTGGGGACGGCTGTAATGGTGAGCTGGACATTAAAACTGATTCTGACTTATTAGAGGTCGATGGCGTAGAAGAAAATATTATTGAGTTGACTAATCTGCGCCGTATCGAAGATAAAAACAGTTTAGCGTTGACTCGATTTCATGCCAGTCATGAACCCACACCGTCTTATTTATCTGTCTGTATGCATCGCGATGATGCTCATACGGTTAGTTTTACCCACCTTATCGCCACGAACAAGCAACTTAAAATGAACTATGTATGTGGTTGTCCGTGTTCATCTAAGCAACATCAGTCTTATGCTTTGTATCCACAGCGAGAAACTTACGTCGAAGTTGTTTAATACCGTAAGTCGGTTGTACGTCGTAAACCGCTTAAGGCAATAGAGCGTTGCTGTTGACAGGTTTACGACTCTGCTGATAGAGCATATAAATAGCAATTAATGGTAATACTCCCCAGTAGACTTGGTTAAGATTAAAGGTCGTTACGTTAGACATCACGGTTAACCCGGCAAAAAATATCACAATGCCAAGCTGAGAGTAGAGACTCTTGCTCACTAAATACTGGTAATTAGCTTGTTGTTTTGCCTTATCATAAAAACGTTTATTGAAATACAAACGAAATAATGCGGTAGCAAATGCCACGCTAAGTAAGCTTAATCCAATTGCAAAGCCGCTCCAATCTGGAGAGATCCAACCGCGGACTAACCAACCACAAAGATAAAATAACGTCGCGACTTGATATAGTCGGTATTGGGGCTGCTTGTCGATGGTATTTTTGATGAAATAAAAGATTAACCCCAAGGCTAAAGAAAGTGCAATCACAGTCAAACTAAATTGGCTGGTATCGTTGTTGGTTAAATGAAAAATACTCAGCACCCACAAATAGCTTTCGAGATACAAAAAAGGCCCATCAATAAGAAATACGATTTTGTCACGCGTACTAATCACTGATTTAGCCTGTGAATAATCACTTCGCTCGTAAACAAATGTCTGTGTTGCTCGTGCGTTTATTGTCATTATGCAGAAACTGAGCGAAGCAATCATGCTCAACGCAAATATAATCCAAGGTTGTGTTTGCATAAAGTAGCCGCCAAACAAGATCCCTAGTTTTAAACTGAACCCTAATATTAGCTGTAAATTACCAAATAGTCGTCCGGTATTACTGCTGCCACTGATGCTGTTAAAAAGAATACGTTGTAGCATCCAATAGCTGCAATTAAACAGACCGTTGAGTAAGCCTAGTATGATTAAGTTAATGTTTGCTATATGAAATAGCGCGACATAAATAAGCCCGATTTCTAAGGTGAACGATAAGATGATTAATGTGCGCCAGTAACCTCGGATAAATAATTGATGCCAGCCCCATAATACCATCACGAACCCCGCCCCTGTCCAAGCGATAAACTCGGTGAGGGGAGCAAGGTGTTGGTATTGTTGCCAAATAAGAATAGGGAGGTAAAAAGGTAATAAGCCAATCACAAAACTGTGAATGGCTGAAAATACAGTGAAATAACTGGCAGGTGCCAGCGTATGGAAAGGGCGAAACATTAGAATATGTCAGCTTGTTGATTCGTGGGAACGGTAATTAAATCCAGCTGTTCAGAAAGATCATCAGCTTGGCCGTAACGTGGATAATTGTGCATTTTTAAATAAGGACGCGAGTTTACTTCTAAAAAGATCAGCTTTTGATCGCGGGCATCATGTTCAATACCTTGCTCCATGATCACATCAATACCTAAAATTTCAGCATCAAATAAATCTAATACTTTGGCAAATAATTCATTGTTGTACGCTGGTATTAGATCACGTTGTATGGTCTCAACTACCCCCCCTGGTGCTAATGAAATACGATAAAATAAATCAACTTGTTGCTCAGTATTTGGAATCGAAGATAAGGTCAAACCTTGTTTAGCAAGATAATTAATTGTTTGCTGTCCTTGAGAAATAGGATTGTTACACGGGTATAACCCCATTTTTTCACGTACATTATTTTCTGTATTTATCAAAGTGCTAATCGTGTTTATACCATCACCTTTTACAAATGCTGGGTAGCGTTGTAATACTGAAATAACGCCTTTTTTAGTGATCACGACACGGTAGTTTTTACCCTGTAAATATTGTTCTACAACGGTTGTTGGCCACCATAATTTAGCAAAAAATATAGCACGCCAAAGTTCTTTATAATTACGAATCGGGAAATGGCTACCACGTGAAAATCCACTCACGTTAGGTTTTATTACTAATGGGAAACCATGTTCTTTGGCAAACTTTACAGCCGTAAAAGGGTTGAAGAAAATAGTACCTTGTGCATGAGGGATATGACCTGCAGCAAACTTATCACGCGCTTGTTTTTTTGAACGACAACCACGGCGTACTTCTAGGCTGTTGTAGTTACTGCAGCCATCCATGAATTTACTACTGATCCATTTGTAAATTAGTTGCTTTACTTGTTTCATCTTGACTAGAAATCCTTGTGTTATGACCCCGTTTGGCGGCGATCAACTTATTAAAAAAGATACCTTGTGTTACTTTTTTGCCATTTAGCTGTTGCGCTAATTGAGCAAGAGAATGCGTGGTGTTATACAGTAACTGGTATTTCTGTAAGCCGGTCAAATTGTGACTTAATAAACTTAATGGCATAGGAACATAGAGGTTTACTTCGACTAATTTAAACTGGCGTTGCAGAAGGACATCTAATGAATCCGCTTTTAAACTATATCGTGCAATCGTAAAGTCACCCATACGATTTAATTCTTGCCATAGCATTTGTTGCTCTGCTGGTGTCAGTTTATTGGTAATATCCTGGTATTGAGTATCATTATTATAAATCCCATTTACTGGGAATTTGTCTGTGCTGCTGTTAATCACTTGTGTTATCGACATCACCGAAAATTGACTTGGCTTTTGCGGGTGTCTAACGACGAAGACTTCAAACTCGATATCTCCCGTTGCCGCTTCTTGAATTAAATAATTTTGTGCTTGATAGCTAGGGCTCGATCGTAAGGCTTCAAGTTCAGCATAATTACGGATACAACTGACTCCCGCTGAGTTTTGTCCCCATTCTGGTTTTGCGAATACGGGATAACGCATAGGGAGTAAGTCACTTCTATCAATATACTGATTTAAACGCCATTCCTCAGGAGTGATAGCATCTAAATCTTGTTTCGAAAATATTTTCTTTTGATTATTAAAATATCGCGCATTAAGCTGAAAGTAACGCCATGGAATAGTCAAAAAGCGAAAGCAAAATACGAGATAATGTAATATTAATAAGCCGCGTATAATCATATGATTACTCTGCTTTGATTAATTTTAAGTTAATAGCGCATAATACCAAACCTAAAATTAAGATTGATACGGCAGCCATAAATAATGAGCCACCATCGCTTTTTCCGTCATGTAATACTTCAATACCAAGAGGGGTAAACAAGTGAAAGAAAACCGCACCCGCCATAATAGCGGAAGACGCTAAACCACCTAATACGTGTATTTTTGCACGTAAACGTGTGCTGTTTTGGCCTGACATCTTATCTTTAACCAATAAAACTAAAGGGCTCAGTAATAGCAGACTTGTGACTAACTCTGCACTGCCAACGACAATTGCACCGTATTGCGCAAAGAAAGTACCTAAATCGACAGATAAGGTTGTAGCCATCCATGAACCGATCGTAGAGAAAATATGCTCTGTATCTGGGTGTCCAGAGAATTTGTACGGGATAGAAGTCAGAAATACTTTAGCGATCCAAACAACGATAACCCAGCTTGCGATAGTGTAAATGCGTTTTTTTGTTAGCATATTAACAATCCTTTTAATTATATTTAATACTGTCACTCAATTTATGATTATTTAATTCAATACGTGAGGCCAGTTTTGGTCCGCTTTTACAATAAAGTTTAGTTTGTCTTTTAACCATTGCTGCCTGATATCTGCGTTGTAGTTTAAGTAAAGCTTACCGTTCACAATCGTCCATTGTGTTGGATCTGTAGAGGCTGTGCCATTATTCGCGACTGCATAGGCACAATAACCGCCATATTGTGGTGCGTATTTTGTTGGTTCTTGTTTGAATAATGCGAGGTGTTGGCTGTTACTAAAATACCAATCTTCACCTTTATATTCATAAGTGAATTTTTTTAAGCCTTTAACTGCTTTGGATTGGGTGAAATAAGCAACAGTGTCGTAGCCACTTACCGCTTTACTACTAAAATAACCCGTATAGATAGGATCTTTAGCAAAACTGTTGAATGAGAATATTAGGCTGCTGATAACTAACAATTTAATTATATATTTCATGTCTATTTATCCTACTGCGTTAAGTTGCTCTAATCAGGTATGTACTCGGTGTTGTATATACTATAGCGGTAATTAGATTTATAATTATCACGAAGTTATCACAATTTAATGGCGAAAAAGCACATTGTGTTATTCTTGGCTCTGTTAGCATCCACTCTTTATAGTTTGTAGTTTTTACCAAAGGTAATTTTATGGATTTTTATACGTTGGCCTTAGGTCTATTTATGCTGTGTCATGGTAGTTATATTTTATTCACGCGTGCGAAGGCAAAACATCAGAAAGCGCGTTTAAACTTTATGATGAAAGCATTAGGTCGACCATTTGGTTTTACCATTTATTCGATTATTTATGTCATCCTACCAATTGGTTTTGGTGCATATATATCGTACTCAGGTATCAATAATGTGTCCTTGAGCGCATTATTTGCTGGTTAAGGCTTTAGGAATAAATATGTCTGAACAAGAAAAATCATATAACGTTAATATGTTGAAGCTTGTTAGAGAGGGTTTAACGGCACTTTCTGATGCGCAAGCACAAAAACGTAGTTTACAAAATCCAGTGTCGGAGACTCACTTTCTCGGTAATTGGATTATTAGTGCGCTAAAAGAAAAACGTTTTGATATTATCCTCGCGGGTGATTTGAATATCTGGTTGCAAGAAAGCCGTACATTGGGGCCTAAAGCTGATTTCAAGCAACGCTTTGAAAAAATAGAGTGTGTGTATACGCAGATTTGTGAACTGGAATATAAGAATTTAACGCAGTTTATTTTAGAAGATATTTTGACTGAGTTAGATAATGAAGGCTGGTTGATTGAAACTGAAAGCAATGTGACGGATAAGTTTAAATTAAGCTCAAGCGGTGAAAATTCACTGGTTATTTGTGCTGAAGTTTATGATCGTGCTTTCTCTGATACCGATGGGGTATTAGAAAGCCCGCTTTCGGTCTTTATTCGTCATGGTGATCAAGCATTTATTGATAAAATGTTCTCACACGGCTATTTGGTGTTTGGTTCAACGAACCGTTCGATTGTGAAACGCCATAACCGGTATATTCTCCGTCCGTTTAATCACGCTAAAAAGTTAGCTATTTTACCGACACTAGCAGACTAAATTAGCATGATATACAGGGATGATCTTGATTGATTATCCCTGTGTTGTACGTGCTGTTAGTATCTTATTCATGCCCGTATTTTCGCTATTTATACTTTCAGTATCTTCTGGTGTTGTAACCGTTTTAGCAAATTGTTCAGGCAGAGGTTTCAATAAGCTAAATATTTGCGAAAACATGACAATCACAAACGTAATAAATAGATTGAAATGTTGAATGCCGGGTAACGGTAATATCACGCTAAATAGAATAAAAATGAGTGTGAACTTACAAGCATGACCGAGGATCATGAAGGTATTAGCGCGCATTATATTGGCTGAGCCGGTATACAAGAATGACAATCGGGTAAAAATATATTGTGGCAACAAGAAGATCATCCCACCTAACGCTACGGAGCGCGTAGACTTATGATCGGTACCAAGATAAGTCGCTGAAACAATAAATAATACTAATAACAGCTGGCCTAAAATGAGTTTTAGTGCATAACCTCTGATGGCTAATTCATACGCATTATGTGGCATCTACAGCTTACCCTTCTTATTTAGATGAATTACACATAAGCGCTATTTTACCTTTTTCTTTATATCCATGCATAGCTAATCTTTAGTTAGCGAAGTAAAATAAGGTAAATAAATAATGTTTACAGCTAACTGTATATAATCATTATGATAATTCCATTACTGAATTTAGATCATCGGCGAGTGTTTTTAAAATGATAACTTGTTGTGATAGTTGTGTACCTTGAGTTGCGACTGATTCAGAGATTTTACTGGTTTTATTGACACTTTCTGTTACATCTTGGTTAGCGTGATTAAGCTCTAGTAAAACATTAACTTGTTTTTCCATGATTTTAGCGAGCTGCTGTACATCGATGAGTGTACTGCCAACTTGATTAATAATTTCGGATAATTCTGTCACAGACCCTTTTATTACAATTTGTCCTTGGTTAACTTCTTTGGTGCTTTTATCAAGTAGCTGTCTTATTTCACGCGCAGCTTGATTACTTCTAGAAGATAAATTACGGACTTGATCTGCAACAACGGTAAAACCACGCCCTTGTTCGCCAGCCCGTGCAGCTTCAATTGCAGCATTAAGCGCTAATAAATTGGTTTGCTCTGCTACTGAGGTAATAAGGTCGGCAACGACAACCATTTCTTGATTACTGTATAAAATATTACTAATAGCTTCAGTCGAAGCGGTTAATGATGAAGCACTGGTTTGGGCTTGATTATTAATGTCTTCACTGCGTAACTGTAATTCCTGTACAAATTGTTCAGATTTTTGGAAATCTAACGTCATTTTATTTAGGCGATTAGTCATTTTTTCTGCGGCATTTTCTTGTATATAACAAGTGATATTGAGTTCATCGACTTGATTGTGTAGTTCACTCGACTGCTGTGATAATTGCTTTGCTATGCTTGTTAACTGGTTAGCGTTATCTCCAGCTAATACGAGTACACGGCTTAAGTTTTGTTCTTCTTTTTGTGATTTTTCTGCAGCGGACTGACTTTCTTGCTGCGAAAGGAGGGAGGCTGTTATCGATTTTTCACGCTGTTTAGCTATATATGCTTGGGCGATACAAATGATAACAAGCGGTATCATAATACCAGACCAAGTTTCACCAGCTACACTCGCTTCAGATAAGATTACATTAGGTAGTTCGGTGCTATGTAATGATAGGTTGACCATCCAAGCTGTAACGGCAATAACAATTCCACTCCAGCATATTGCCATGGTTAAGCTTGCGGTGAGAAAAAATGAAATGATGAGCAGTGGGATCCAGAATGCTTGCGGAGAAATAATCACCCCTCCTGTCTGATAAACTAGATTTAAAGCGTTAATGACCATTCCTGTAAAGCCGATATTCAGGGCTAGATTGATGGTTTTAAATAAGCGTAATACAAGTGCTGCAATCAGCTCTGCACAGATTAAAAAGAGGGAGGTGTAGATCATCGCTTGATGATCATGACTGTACCACTTTACAAAACTGTAGATTCCTGAGATAAATGATAATAATGTGAAAAAAAGTATAATTTCAACGATTTGATGCTGGTTTTTATCCCAATTATTGCGTTGTGGAAAAAACAGTGTTCGCCATAGAGAAAATGGGTTCATGGTATCGATTCCTTGATGCGTTCTTTATGGTAGCCGATTCATAGGGGATGTATGGCGACTGCCTGATAAGAATGGCAGCCGATATTTTGGTGGTTAGCTATTAAGCATCTCTTTTTTTAAGTCTTTATCTGTTGGCTTATCACCTAACCAGATCGTAAGTACCGCCTTTCTAAAGTCTTCTCCTGATGTAATAGACATAAACTCGCCATTTTTATAGTTAATCAATCCTTCGCCAGGTACACTCAGTAGTGTAAATTGATCACCTTTTTTAATCGGATCTGCGAACGTATCAATAAAGGCTGCTATTTTGGTATCTAGGTTTTTACTTTGCCCTGCGGTTGCACGTTCAAAACCTTCTTGCATCGCTTTGATCATTTTTTCGGATGTGATCATACTTGAGGTGATATTTAAGCGAATCGCGACGGCTTCATCACTATTAATCACATCATTACCTTGATCCATCTTGTAATGGGTAAATAATGAACCAACATATAAATCGATAAAAAATTTACTACGAATACCCGCCCCATTTAGCTGTAAGTTTTCGCCTTGCGGTTTAATGCTATCTGGAATGCTTACACCAGAGATCTCTGTTGTCGCCATGGCATTACTGTTCATCATTAATAGGGTGCTTAATACTAATGCTGTTTTTTTCATTGAACTCTTCCTGAATGTAATTTTAGCTGGCCTTCTGAGAAGACTATATCTAGATGAAAATGCAGATATAGCCTGTTACTAGAATGCTTAGATATAACTGACTAGAATGCGAATTTGTAACCTAGGCTGTATTTATCGTCAGCGCTGGTATTGTCACCGCTATAGTACAATGTAATTGTTTGTGTTTTGGTTAGGTAATAGCCAAGCTTGAGATCCCAAGCGGTAGATGCCATCTGTAAACCGCCGTCTATGATATCTTTATCCCATTCTTTACCGGCAAGCGCTTTGGTATAACGGATGCTACCTAGGGCAAAGAAATCTTCATGTGGCTGGTAACGGATATAAGACATTGCAGTACCAGTTGTAGTCATCCAGTCCATGCCTTCAGAACTGGTTGTTGTTAAAGCCTGTTGGCCCATTAATCCTGCAAGGGCTCTTTTTAAGCTGTTAGCTGCCTGAGTATTACCACTTGCTTCGGCTTGTACAATACCAGCTTTTGTTTTAGCAATTGCAAACTCTAAATTTTGAGACGTATTATCTTCAGCTACGACACCACCAACCAACAGCATTGGCCAAATGTAGATGTCATCACCAATTGGAATAGTTGCTACTGGACCCGCTTGTGCAACTACCATATTACCGAAAAACGGATGTTCAGCTGCCACAATATCAGCAAAACCACCGAGGCCATTTGTGGTATTGATATTGCCGTAGCGTAAACGGAAGTTACGGCTAGAAATATCACGACCAGTTGTAGGCTCTGTATAGTTATCCTCATCAAGAATATCTTTTACTTCGAAGATAAAGCCACTGCGTTGTGTATCGGTTTTAGTTAGAACAGCCATGGCTTCAAAATCAAGGCCTTTGTTGCCATAAGCCAAACCAGCATAAGCATAAACCGCAGTCGGGTCAGCCATATCTGGGCCATCTGTTTTTGCTTCTTCTGCAATCACAGCCATTGACGAAAAAGACGCTAACACTGCAAGAGTTAAGATACCTTTTTTCATAATTTACTCCGTTTATCATTATTTTTAAAATTAGATACTTTATGGTTTATTTATTTAGATTTTTTGCGCTTAATGGTCAGTAGGCGCTGTTATGCTGTAGCTTTATTCAGTTGACGTTGTTGCCATTTTTTAGTGAAGAATAAGTAAGCATAAACACCATTAATAATGAAACTGGCTGCACCAGCTGCAAGCATTAGCTCATCATTACGTGGCATGGCAACGACATTACTTTCAAACATGGCTGGGTTAGTGAAGTAATACATGAATGAACCGGCGAGGGTAAACGCACGGGCTTGTAACCAGGTACCTTTCTTGATGAATAGCGCTGGAAGTGTTGCTGATATCAGAACCATCAATTGGGCTGTTGCAGAGCCTGGGAAATTTAAGTAAACAAACACGATATTCCACACATCATAAGCAATGATCCAGAAGGTCGTCATCGCTGGCCAAACCATGTCTCGTTCTTTACTCTTATCGGCATGAATACTAAGCCAGCCTGTTAAGGTGATAATTGATAAGATACCACCAATGGCATTAAGTACATTTGCCGTATTACCCATACTAAAGTCTTGCATGACAGCTTCGGAGATATTAATGGCGAGGAATGCCGCTGCACCAAATTTAGCCCATTTCATGTTGCCTATTTTGGTAAAACGGATCAGGGTGAATAATGCTGCTGCACCGACTACCGAATAAAGTTTTACCCATTTAAACCAGTAAGTAACATCATAGCTAGACCACAGAGGGATAAGTACAATCGGTAAGATAAAAAACAATAAGTAGTTACTCCAAACTACACGACGGCATATTTCGTTCAGTAGCATTAGACCAAGTAATACCAAGAGTACGTGCCCGTAGGATCGGTATTCATACCATTTGTGAATGGTAAATGAATCGCCATCTAGGTTAAAGCTAACGCGATCATCAGCGAAAAATGTTAGCGTTGCACCGTCAAAATCTTTAATTTTAGAGTCTTCGTCGCTGTTAATGATGATACGGTTATCTTGCTGCTGCCAAGTTTGCGGTTCGCTGTGGTTAAACCCCCCCGATTGTTTGATTACTTGTACTTGGTTATTATCTGCAAACTCTAAACGATAAAGCATGCTGCCTTCGCCTGGTTTACCATCTCGTGTACCTTGCCAAACCGTATTTTTAATGTCGGTTACGTAGCTCATATCATTATTGGTTGTGGTTGCATTTACGCCGCTAGCACAGAGTATCAGTAGCAATGTACACATTGCCATAAACATAGAGTTAATCTTGTTTTTCATCATTATTCATCTCTCTATAATTCGGGGGCAGGGATAGCGCCCACCCAGTTGGCACTATCTGCTGATTTATATAATTAAGCTCTGGCTAGTTTTCCTTTGGGATCTGGGTTTAATTCAGTACCAGCATATTCACTTATTAATGGCTGGTTTTTACCACAAGGTGGCTCTCCAGTTGGGTTATTACGTTTTTTATTGAAGTACCAAATGGCAAATGGTACATGTAGTGCAAGGTTGATCGCACCCCAGAACCAGAGCACTTGCTCATTGGCCCAGCTTGAAGAGTCCATTACAGGCGTGAAGATATCAGCGTTTGCACGTACCAGGATATGGAAAGCGAGCGTATATACACGTGCTATGATGTATAGCTCTGGGCGACCTTTGATTAATGGATATAGCTCTGCGGCCATTAAGATACAGAATGAACTCGCAAAGAAACCAGGGTTTTCACCAAATACAAATGCCAGATTCCATGTTGTGTAAAGGAAGTTCCACGCTGCGGTAGAGTAAAATAGCAGATCGTTAGGTTTATCACGACCGATCACCCAGTACATACGCTGACCATTTTTGTAACGTGGAAATGGGATCGTAATACACAAGATCACACCACAAATAGCATTAAAGTGATTAGCTGTTGCGAAGTCTTTAACGGTGGCTTCGGCGATATTAAGGAAGAGTACTGCATAGAGTACTTTTAGTACCCAATCCCCTCGGAACAAGGATAAGAACTTATTTGGGTTATCATGATACAGCCAAGCGATACGTGCACCACCTACCACAATTGCGGTTGGAATCAGTACACTGACAGTTTTAGCCCAGCGGAACCAGCCGTCTAAGTTTTCTGCCCATAAGGGCGCTGTTAATAATGAGAGTAACCAAAATGCAGCCGTTAACTTTGGTGTTCGACGCATGCCTTCGACCATTAATAGCAAAAACAATATGTAGCCACTCATGGATACAACATATTGCCAAACAGGAATATTCATAATACCTCCAATAAGTCTTTATAACTTAACCATTAATATATAGAGTAATAACTCTAACTTGGTTTTATTATAGTTATTTAGAGGCGTGGATAACGCGATTTTGATCACGGATTACGATTTAAGTAACCCTAAATGGATATACTTGGTCGCTATGTGCTTTATATCTAATTTATGCTATTTTTTTGCGACAGGGCGCAATGCTCTCTCTCTTATGTAGGTAAATCATTGGTGAATTTACGGTGTGTGATATACAGATAATAATATGTAATGTAAAGATAATGCTGGTAGGGGCTCATTTTGCTAGCATAACGTAATCATTATCAAGGAACGGATGAAAATGGAAATAGAATCGAGTTACAACACCTTCACGTTAACAGTCGAGAGCAGCGTTGCGCATTTACAATTTAGTCGACCTGATAAATTGAATTCAATGAATTTGGACTTTTGGCGTGAATTCCCTGCGGCCATCGCAGCGCTTTCTATGACAGACGATTTACGTGTGTTGGTCATTTCAGCGCAAGGCCCACACTTTTGTGCTGGTATGGATTTAGAAGTATTCCAAAGCCCTGACAATTTCCCTATGGGTAAAGAGAAAGCCAGAGTCAGTGAAGCGATGCGTCGTTTTATCATGCAGTTGCAGCAAGTATTTACAGATATTGAACAATTACGTATACCTGTATTAACGGCTATTCAAGGTGGCTGTATTGGTGGTGCTCTGGATCTTATTGCGGCATCAGATATGCGTTATTGCACGCAAGATGCGTTCTTCACGATTAAAGAAGTGGAGTTAGGCATTACCGCTGATCTGGGTACATTACAGCGTTTACCGAGTATATTACCGCAAGGTATCGTGCGTGAACTCGCGTATACAGGGCGTAATTTTAGTGCCGCAGAAGCGGATAAATTTGGTTTGGTTAATCAGGTATTTGAAACGCAAGAAGCCATGTTAGATGGTGTGTTACAGATCGCCAGTCAAATAGCTGCACATTCACCATTGGCAGTAACAGGCAGTAAAGAGATGCTTAATTACAGCCGTGATCACGGTGTTGACGATAGCTTGAAATACATGGCAACTTGGCAAGCCGGTATGTTGTGTTTAGAAGAAACGATGACGATCTTACAGGCTAAAAAACAGCGTAAAGCCCCCGAATTAAAACCATTACGTAAAGTGACTGGGTTGTTTGATAGTTAAGGGACAGAGACGCCATAAGAATTTAATCGGTGGTATTTAAATAGCCTCAAAAACGACAATCCATCGGTGATTGGTTTAGAGGCTATTTTAATTTCATCGCTATTGGGATCGGAATATAAAGAGATCGCGAATTTATTCCTATTGAAGTTTAGATTTGGTGCTTTTTCCAGCAAAGGAAAAGTCCAACTGATATAGGTAAATAGAGCTGATGATAATAAACAAACTGATGAATATCCTGTTATCTAGTCCGGTATCAGCCACTAGCATAGACAACAAGACCCCAACTGTTGGTACTAAATAATTACTAAAAGAAGCAAAAGTCGGTCCTTTATCCATAATCAGCATCATAAAGAGTACATAAACTAAGCCACCACAAAATATCCCTAGGTACAATACCGAACCGATACTGGCAGTACTGGGTATTTCGGTTGGCATGGTTCCCCAAATCAAAGCCATAGGAATTAATTGTATAGCGGAAACTGTTATAACATCTCTAGCTAAAACAATAGGATGTAAATTCTGCAAGCGTTTTACTAGAAGTAAACTCAAGGCAAAACTTGCCGCCGCTATTAATATTGCGATTGAACCGGAAAAATCCGTTAACCCCTGATGTTGTAGCTGTGGCCAGAGTAAATATAATAAACCGCTAAAACCGAACAAACTACAAACGACTGCTTTAAGTGTCATTCTCGTATCCGCTAAAATTATCGGGGCCAGTAATAATGTTATCAGAGAATTAGTACCAGTGATCACCGCAGCAAATGCCGACGGGGTTGTTTGCTGTCCCCAGGCCACCAATAAAAATGGCAAAGTCGCCTCAAGTAGACCAATTAAAATAATAAGTGGCCAGTTACCGGGGGAACGTTTCAATTTAAGCATGTAGCAAATCAGAATCAGAAAGAGAGCACCAATACCAGATCGAAATGCGGCGATCCAAATGACATCGATCTCTCCTATAGCTACAACGTTAAAAATGTACTGAGATCCCCAAATAACGCCACAGGCGATTAAAATTAATATGCTTTTCATGTTAAATATTCTTTAGTTGGTTGCGGGTAAGTTGCTACCGGTAATTAGATATTTATAACGATTTTTCCGCGTACATGCTCTGTTTCAGAAAGTGCATGTGCCTGAGCAATCTGCTCAAACGGCATTTCTGAAATAGCGGGTACCTGAATTTCATTATTGTCGATTAAGGCTCCGATTTTTGTCAGATGTTCACCGTTAGGCATCACCATGACGCGGGCATGTTTAAAAGTAAACTTTTCAGCTATATAGTGATCTTTTAAGGTGGTAATATATTTTCCTTTGGCACTGACTTTGTCATAAATACCGGCGACATCGTTATCAATAATATCGAAAACTACATCAAAGGTTCCAAGGGTTGTAAGATAATCAGGTGTTTTGTAATCAACCATATTATCGGCACCAAGTTCACGTAAATAATCATGATTAGCAGCAGACGCTACCGCCGTAACGTTCGCTCCCAATTGCTTGGCAAATTGCACTGCAAAACTGCCTACACCACCACTGGCTCCATGTATTAATACAGAATCACCTGCGCTGAGTTGCGACACATCATAAATTGCCTGCCATGCCGTTAATGACGTCAATGGAACGGCAGCAGCCTGCGCAAAACTAATTGTTTTAGGTTTATAAGATACGGCTCTCGCATCCACCGCGACAAACTCGGCATAGGCGCCGTCACGAGTTAAATCACTGAAAGAATAAACTTCGTCACCTACCTTGAAGTTATTGATATTCTCACCAACCTGGGAAATTCGACCTGCGATATCCCAGCCTAAGGTTAACGGTAATTGGTGTAAATCTTCATCAGCCAACCAACCTTCACGCACTTTCCAGTCAACTGGATTTACGCTGGTATTAACCACTTCAATTAATACTTCATCGGCCGTGATTTCAGGTAAGGTGATTTGCTCGGTACGTAATGTGTGTTGTCCGCCATATTCATGGATACGGACTGCTTTCATTAGTGGATTGGTTTTCATCGTATTTCCCCATTGGTTTATGCTAATTCATCTCAGTGGGTAAAATATTATGTTGTTATGGATTATCTGACACCTGTCCTTTAGGTCAGGCCTTACAAATTTAACGGACTTGGTATGGCTAGACAGAAACTAAACCAAAATGAATTGCTCTAGCTATTGATTGAGAGCGATTGACAACCTCTAGTTTTTTGAAAATATTAGAGAAATGAAATTTAACGGTACGTTCTGAAATAGCTAAAATCAGTGATATATCCCAATTACTTTTACCTTCTTTAGCCCAGTTTAGTACTTCTAATTCACGTTTTGACAAATTAGGCTTCCATAAACTTTTACGTATGTTTTCGCCCTGACGATTAAATACTTCATGAATATGAGGGGCAATATATTCAATCAACTGATTATGTTCTGCTCCCAGTTCGTTTTCCGACATCACTAAAGAGATCAAGGTCGAACCAGCATCAGTTTTAACCAGTATGGAAAGACCATCATTACCAACATATTTTTTCGACATTTGTTTAAAATCGTCACTTATATAGTTAGCTTGGCTCGTTGCTGCACGCCAGTCGACTGCCGATGTGGTATTTGAAATTGCGTTTAGTATTGGATCTTGATTGAAAAACTTACGCTGAAAGTAAATTTCCTGCCACTCCTCACTGAGATTTTGAGTGAAAATTTGTTGTTTTTCCGTTAAAGCAAAGTCTATCTTAGTATCGATAGCAATAGTGGCTGCTTGAAAGGGGAGCAGTTCATTGGTTTTTGCCAGAATATTCGATATAGAGTCCGAATTACTGTTTGCTCTGATACAAGTATCAGCAATATCTAAGAGCTTAATCAGCTTATTTTTGTCTTTCATAATGATGTCCCTATCATTAACGATTACGTTGTATCGTGAGTGCTTAATTTACTGACACTAACTATATTACGTTGTAAGAGAATAGGCACGATAAAAGACATTGTTTGTAACAAATGGTTAACAAGTTGGCAGGAGTTACTTAGTCATGCATGATTAAGTAACTATTAAGATAAAAAAGAGACAGCGTGACCACTTATTCTAGGCCACTTTAACGCTCGATGGTTGGAATTATCGCTGTATTTTGTGCTAATGAAAATTCAATCAGTTCCAGCATCTGGTCCTGGATCATCGGCAAACTTCTTGCTTCTACGGCTGCCGCTAAAGGTTCGTTAAGCGCAGTGCTATAACTACGATAGCCTTTTCGAATAGGAATCGACATTGACATTGGAATGCCTTGGGCAACACCACCACCAATTAACTCGATTGCTTGTGCTGTAATTAATACGGTTTTAGGATCGTGAATCGGTTGGAAAATAATACCATTCTCATCTGAACGAACCATTATCCCTGATAGATCCGGTCTCCAACTCTCATCTAGCTGTGGCATGAAACGCCATGCACAATGCCAGTCTTGGCATACAGAAGGTCTTTTGGTGTAGATCTTACAGCCACCTTTTTCCATCAAATTTTTACAGACTTGATCCGCAGGTTTTTTAAAATTGTCATCATCGATCTGAAGGACAACACAGCAGGCTGTACATTCTCCACATTCCCGACTAGGAACTAAATGTGACTCATTATTTTTACTCAATTCTTCCACCTGCATACGACAATTTAAAAATGATTGATATTTCTAGCAGCTCTTATAACTTAACATTCACTGTATTACTACTGTTCTTTGTTATGTATAGCCCGTCAGTCGCTAACATATTGAAATAGGATAGCCTAATATTGAACAGGGGGCAGAATAGGACTGTAAAAGTTTATTGCTTACTGAATTTTAGATACAAAAAAAGATGCGCTAAGCATCTTAATATAAATCTTTTAACAAAGAGAATGGCGGTGACGGAGAGATTCGAACTCTCGAAAGGTTACCCTTTACACGCTTTCCAGGCGTGCTCCTTCAGCCACTCGGACACGTCACCTAATCAGATTGTTATATAGTATATAACGATGCGTACTTTAGGTAATCCGCTTGTAAAGGTCAATGAAAAATTCTTATTGGAGGTTTGATTGCTGCATTACTGAGCATCAGTATTCATAATTACGCATTGTGAGCACGATCAAAAAATAATCCATAAGTCGTGTATTTCTCCATTTTTTCGTGCGACTACACGAAATTAACTAAAGTTGTTAGCAGGAATGACGATATAAACCTTATAATCTTGGTGATGGAACATATCGCTATTCAAATATCATAAGGATTCATGGTCTGATGAAAATTCAATTTTCAAAATCATTGCTGTTGCCTTTTATACTTGGCATCGCAGTCACAAGTTGTCAGCTATCTGCGACGGAGTTTGATGCTCGCTCATATGCTATGGGTGGCGTTGGTGTCACTACTGCAGACTACGTTACAGCTTCGTTTCATAACCCTGCAATGGCGGCGAAACATGATGTGCGTGATGACTTTGGTTTGTTAGCACCTGTGATTGGCCTTCAAGTCGATGATCCAGATGATTTATATCATGATGCTTCAAATATTTATGATGTTGTTTCTAAGGCTAACCTCCCTGGTGATGCCGCAGCAGTTGAGGCCGCGTTAGCGAAAATTGTGGGAGATAAAGCCTATACTGAAGCTGGTTTTGGTTTAGTTGCGTCTGTGCCTACTCGTTATTACTCCACAAATGTGTTTCTTAAAGGCTATGCCGATTCTTTCATTTTCTCAGATGTAATTGCGGATGATATTAACAATGGCGTTATCGATTCTAAAATGAGTGTGTATGCCATCTCTGTGGTTGAACTTGGTATGACATTTGCGCATAAATTCGATACTCGTTATGGTGGTATACATATTGGCATGTCACCGAAATACAATATCATTTCTACTTATAACTACTCACAAACCGTTGATGAATTTGATCCAGACAAATACAAAGATGGTGCGAGCAGTGACAAGAAAGGCTTCAACCTTGATTTAGGGATGGAAGTTGGTTTGCAGTATGGACTAAGCGCGGGTGCTGCGATTAAAAACTTGATATCACAAAAGGTTGATTTAAAAACGATGAATGGTTCAAGTGCTAGTTATAATTTAAACCCAGTTGTTACTACAGGCTTAAGTTGGAGTAATGACTATGCAACGCTAGCTATTGATGTTGACCTTAATGCGACGCAACGCTACGAAAATATAAAAAGCCTATCGGGTGTTAGCGATGGTTTTGATGATACCCAAATGCTAAGAATTGGTGGTGAAATTGGCCTGCCGTCGGCAATGCAATTGCGTGCTGGTTATGTGAAGGATTTGCAAGGTAATAAAAAACAAGTATTTACTGCTGGTATCGGTTTTTCACCCTTTAATATTTTCCATCTTGATGTCGGCGCAAGCTATGCTGGTTCAAACAAATTCGGTGTTGTTGTACAAACGATGGTGTGGTTCTAAGGTGTAATTTCAGAAACTCTTTAAAAAGTAATAGTACCATT
Organism: Moritella viscosa; assembly: GCA_000953735.1. NCBI lineage: Bacteria > Pseudomonadati > Pseudomonadota > Gammaproteobacteria > Alteromonadales > Moritellaceae > Moritella > Moritella viscosa. The sequence continues at coordinate 1,178,818 of LN554852.1, forward strand.
TTAAGTAAAACTTGTAATAGTCTCTATATTTGAATCTAAGTATTGTATTTCAAGATAATTTGGGTGTTTACTCTAAGCATATAAAAGCTTGAGATATGTCATAAACTAAAGTGACTCTTTATTTTACTATCTTGTTATACGATTTATTATTGAATCTAATACAAGGAGTGTTAAAAGTGCCAAATAATCAAGCCGCCATACAAGCACCACGCGTAACTGTAGATATTAACGATGATGTCGCCATTGTTACGTTAAATCGAGGCCGAAAGTACAATGCATTAGACATGGATATGTTTTATGCATTAGATAACACAGCAACAGAACTTGCTAATAATAAAGCCATCCGAGCAGTCATTGTACGTGGCGATGGTAAGGTGTTCTGTGCTGGTCTTGATGTTAAAAGTATTATCAAAAATCCCCTCAATCCCGGCAAACTATTAAAACGCGAAGAAGGCGAACTCGCCAATCTGGCGCAAAAGGTCGGTTATCTTTGGCGTCAAATCCCTGTTCCTGTTATTGCTGTCACGCATGGCGTGTGCTTTGGTGGTGGGTTGCAAATTGCGCTAGGGGCTGACTTCCGTTATAGCACGGCCGATTGTGAATTTTCAGTGATGGAAATTAAATGGGGACTCATTCCTGATATGAGCGGCATGGTCACCATGCGTGAACTCACCCGTATTGATATAGCGAAAGAGCTCACTATGACAGGACGTAAATTTAGCGGTATCGAAGCGGAAAAATATGGCTTGGTGACGCATGTCTGTGATGATCCAATGGCGGCGGCGATGACCTTTATTGATAGCCTTAAAACGCGCTCTCCAGATGCGATTGTAGCGGCTAAATCATTACTTAATGATTCGTGGGTAGCATCAGAACAAGCGGTATTAGTACTGGAAACTCAAACCCAAAGAAAAGTCATGGGAAAGTGGAATCAAATTGTCGCTGTTACTCGTAATTTTATCAAAAAATCATTACCCTATAGAAAACGTAGTATTTAACAGGCGGTCTTATAACTATGTCCCAATTGAATATCAAAGCATTATTAGAACCTTCATCTATTGCCGTTATTGGTGCTAAAAATAGCCCCGAAAGTATTGGTTATTGGGTTGTTAAAAATCTTATTGCCAGCCAGTATGACGGTCCAATTATGCCGGTATCATTAAAATCGAATAATGTGTGTGGGATTTTAGCTTATGAGAAACCAAGTGAGCTACCCATAGCACCTGATCTTGGTGCTATTTGTACACCGATTCGTTTTGTTGCAAAAATAGTTAAAGAGCTCGGTGAAGTCGGCTGTAAAGCGGTTATCTTATTTAGTGATGAGCCTTATGAAGGTAACGCTGAGATTTGGGAAAAGATTGGCTTAATCGCGGCCAAATATAATATTCGCGTATTGGGTCCAAGTAGTTTAGGGGTATTAAATCCGCGTCTTAAACTAAATGTCAGCTTAGCTCATGTCGCACCACCTGCGGGTGATGTGGCGGTTATTTCACAATCTGCGGCGTTTGCTACATCTATGATCGACTGGGCTGAAACACGCGGAGTGGGCTTCTCTTGTTTCATTTCGATTGGTACCCGCATTGATGTTAATTTTGCTGATTTAATCGATTATCTAAGCCGCGACCGTTTTACTAAATCAATCGCTTTGTATGTCGATAATATTATTGATACACGCCGTTTTATGTCAGCAGCAAGAGCCGCTGCATTTAAAAAACCAATTGTGGTGGTACGTTCAAGTTCAAACGTGAGCGGACCAACGGCATTATTACAAGACCGACGTAATAAGATCTCTTATAACACGGCTTATACCGCCGCATTCCAACGCTCTGGTATGCTAAGGGTTAATGATACCTTTGAACTACTGTCGGCAATCAAAACCATTGCTACGATCAAGCGCTCTGTGCGTGGAGATAAAATGTTGATCATCTCGAATGGTGGTTCTCCGGCGTATATGGCGATTGATGTATTGATTAAATCGGGTTGTAAACTGGCTGAATTAAGTTATGAAACCGAGCAGAAACTATTAAAAGCATTGCCTAATAAAATTAGCTCTATGAACCCGATTAACATACTAGGCGGTGTTGATGCTGAGGCGTACAGTAAAGTAATTGATATTGTATTAGAAGATGCACAATATGATGCTTTACTGATTATCCATGCACCGCAGGTGACGGAATCATGCCATGTCACTGCTGAAAAACTGATCCCACAACTGGTTAAAAATAACAAAAAAGGCCCGATTATATTCACTTCGTGGATGGGCGAAACCAGTGGTCGTATAGCCCGGCAGACCTTGATTAAAGCGGGCATTCCGTCGTACGGTACCCCTGAAGTGGCGGTTAATGCTTTCAATTATATTGTTAAATTTAGGCGTCACCAAAAGCAACTTATCCAAACCCCTGAAACATTAGCTGATTTGAACCCTGGTTTGATTGCTGACGCTAAGATGATGGTCGAAAAAGTGATGCGCAAAGGCGTCAAAGAGGTCAACGAAAAAGGCGTTAACTTGTTACTCGCTGCTTACGGTATTATGTCGGACACGACGTTAACCAAAGATGAGGTGAATAAATTCCGCATCGAAGTGGTCGATGATGCGGCGTTTGGTCCGATTATCTGCTTAGGTGAAGCTGGTGGTGATTGGGACATAGATCAAGATGCGGGTGTTGCGTTACCGCCGTTGAATATGGCGTTATCCCGTTATCTTGTGGTAGGTTCTATCAAGCAGGGCATTATTCGTGAGCGTAGCTTATCTGTGCGTTTAAACATGGAAGGTTTGTGTGAAATATTAACCCGAATTTCACAGATGATTATTGATTTCCCGATGATCAAATCTATTTCGATAGATCCATTAGAATTGGGCCGTAGTGGTTATAACATCAAAGTTGATAAGGTTAATATTGGTTTACGTGGTCGACGTTCACTGCAAAAGTTAGCTATTTTACCGTACCCGAAAGAGCTGGAAAGTATCTACACCATGAAAAATGGGAAAGCGGTGTTATTAAGACCGATCCGTCACGAAGATGAGCCACAACATCAGGCATTTGATTTATCGCTAACGGCTGATGATCGTTATCTACGTTATTTTGGTTCGCGTTCTAAATTCAGTCATTTCGAAATGGCGATGTTAACGCAAATTGATTATGAACGTGAGATGGCATTTATTGCCAGTGCTAAGAATCCAATGGGTCAGCCTGAAACTTTAGGGGTGGTGCAAGCTATCTTTGATTGGGATAGTGGCGAAGCTGAATTTGCCATTTCGGTACGCTCAGATTTGAAAGGACAGGGCTTAGGTAAAGCACTTATGCTGAAAATTATTGCGTTTTGTCGCCAATTAGGTTTAAAAAATATGGTTGGTTTCACCATGCCAACCAATTCGGGCATGATTAAACTAGCGAAATATTGTGGCTTTAAGGTGACAATGGATTATCGTGAAGGTAACGCAGATTTAAAATTAAAACTAAATGATTAATTTACAACGTATCAACCTCAATTTATTAGTCAGCTTGCAGTACTTGTTACAAGAACAGCAAGTCACTGCCGCTGCACAACGTCAATACATTACTCAATCGGCAATGAGTAAAAACCTGGCAAAATTACGTGAGATATTTGCCGATCCGTTATTAATCAAACTGGATAATAAAAGTCAGTTAACCGAAAAAGCCAAGCAATTAAAACCAGTATTGGCGCAGATCTTAAATAATATTGATGGCTTGTTGGTGACTGGAGGGGTTGATCCGCTGCAATCTCAGCGTGAGTTTACCATCGCGTCAACCGATTACGTGACCGACTATATTCTACCTGCCGCTCTTGCACATTTATATCAACAGGCTCCGAACATTAAACTTAATCTCACCTATTGGGATAAGTTTACGTTAGCGGCGATGGAGCGTGGCGAGATTGATTTAGGGGCAACCATTATTCGACCCGAGCATAAACATCTTTCTTATTTACCGTTAGAAAAAGATAATTACGTGTGTATTATGCGCCAAGGACATCCATTAGAAAATGAAGTGTTAACATTAGCGAATTATACCCAATATCCACATGGCATTATTACCTCGGGCTCAGACAAAGCGGGTGATATTGATGTCGCCTTATCTGCTCAAGGGCTGTTTAGAGACGTGGCATTGCGTATTCCTTCTTATTCTTCCGCCTTTAGTATTATCGCTAAAACTGACCATTTATTGACCATACCTAACTCCATTGCAGATAAATTAATCATTGGTGAGCAATTTACGCGAAAAGAATTACCGATCAAATTACCTATTTTACAGGCTGCAATCATCTGGCATCCTCGTTTTGACCATGATTTGGCACATAAATGGCTGCGTGACGAACTACATGCGCAATTAAGCTGCAACATTCCAAATGGGACTGCGGTAGAGTAGAAGAAGTCATTATATTCATTTAGATTAACGTTCTATGATTACCCTAACGCAATGGAGTGGTAATCATTATGTACGAAATTATAGTGTCTTTATTAGTAGTTAATTTTTTTGGCATGCTCAGCCCAGGCCCTGACATGATGTTAGTGCTAAAATACGGTAGCCTAAACGCTAAACGTGCCGCGTGGTATTGTGTTGGTGGTATTATTTCGGGTTTGGCTGTACACATGATGTTAGGTTTGTTTGGTATTTCATTACTGATTTCGAGTCACCCAATGCTGTTCAATGTTGTGCGCTGGTTAGGTGCTGCTTATCTTATTTATATTGGTATTAAATCACTGCGTGCAGGTAAAAGTGAAATTGCAGTGGATGCCGGTACATTGAATTATCGTCCAACGAAAGCGTATTTAGACGGTTTATTGTGTAATTTATTAAATCCGAAGATCTTGATGTTTATGGTAGCAGCATTCAGTCAGGTTATTGCACCTGAAACACCAACATCAGACAAGTTATTAATCAGCTTATCTATCTTTTTAGAAACGGCAGTACTGTGGTCGTGTTTTATCATATTGCTGAACCGTGGCACACTTAAACAAATGCTCAATCGTTATCAAGATAAGATCAATAAAGCCACGGGTGGCCTTTTGATTACCTTGGGTGGTTTCATTGGTTTAAGTAGCTAACAAAAAATTGCTTTTAAAAAAGGCGCTGTGGGTTAATACCGACAGCGCCTTTTTGCATTAATGGCTATATAAACTAGAGTTCAAACACATTACTTTGTTGCTGGAAGGCTTCTACATCTGCAATATAGGTGCCTTCAAGTTTTTTTACATTAGCCTCTTCGTATTCATCATCATGTTTATTTACTTGGCTGATCGTAGACATGATCAAGCGGTCAGAAGTGCGAGATTTTAATTCCACCATAAATCGAATAAGGTCGATGCGTTCTATTTTTTCTAATTCTTCTGCGATCCTCTCGGATTTATTAAAGGCTTTATCTTTAATACCAATGGCGTGCCACAGACGTTTACTTTTGCTGTTTATGTTGGCATCAGGCTCATGTAATTTAGAGATTAGGCCTTGTTTACTTGATTGCCATTGCTGCTCAGTAAATGAGATCATCCCGAACGGGAAGAAATCAATAAAGTCATTGATCGCATCCAACAGTTTCACTGGTTGAGTATGTGGTGATTGTACATAGAACATCAAACCGGCATGACGATTAAGCGGGATATTACCTGTACCTACGACATAACCCAATTGTTGTTGAGTGCGTAACTCATAGAAGAATTTAGACGACATCACATGATTAGCTAAACTGTAATAAGCGAGCTCTTTTGGTGATATCTTTGATGCTTGGTAATAAACAATCAGCGCTGCATCATTATGTTCAGCAGCAACTTCATGCACCAACGAACCTGTATCGCGAATGTCCACTAATTTACGTATTGTCTCTTTACCGGGTGAGCTAAATGGATGCAATTTATTTTTCACGTACTTGCCTATCTCTAACGCTTGAGATCGATGCCAGTCACCGTGCACTAACACTTCAACACTGATGTTCTGATATACTTTTTCCAAATACTCAGGCAGCTGTTCCTGCTTAATACTCATCAGCGCCTTAGCTAATCGTTCGTTTGATGGATTGTTTGGCTGCAGTACAGAAGTCAGTTCTGAAAATAAGCGATTGATTGGTTTCGCTTGTTTCTGATTTTCCCACGAGATAAGCAGTTGATTACGAATACTTGAGAAGGTTTCACTATCAACCATTTGTAAGTGACGATGGCCGATGATCAGTTTTAATAATTCGAACTGTTTTTGGGCAAATCCGGCAAGGTGTAAGGTAAAACCACCTTGGTGCGCATAAATGTGGTAATTAATCCCTGCAATTTCGGCTTGATAAGTCAGGCTGTTTAATTGTTCCATCAATAGCTCAACCGCTAGTCGGGTCATCGCAATATTATGGGTATTGGCAATGGCATATTCACTGTCTATCGAAATGAAGATATTACCCTTAGGTAAATGGAACTCATGTTCTTGCATAAACCAAGTTTTAAAACCTTCACTCTGATCAATTAGCCTTGGTTGCTCAGTCAAGTTGGCTTCATCAAGCGCAAGGGCTTCTAAAGACGAGCTCATGAAGCGGTTTTTTATCGGCAGTGCTAGGCTTTCATCAATCTCTACATTCGCCCAGCGTTGTTGCTGGTTAGGTGTAAAATCATCGACACGATAAGGGGTATCATACCAAGCGGCTGTTTTATTGGTGTCCAAGTTTGGTGCCGATACCATTAACCGCATATTCGTAGCATTAAACTGCTGTAAAAAGAAACGACAAGCCTCGATATCAAAGCCCGTCATCATGTAATCACCATAAATGACATGTTCAGGTGGATAAATATGTAAGTTTTGCGATAGGTGAGAGACATTCTTTATTGCCGGTATTTTTTCTTGGTAGCGAAATGCTTGCTCTAAGAAATTTTTCTTCTCGTCATAACGCCACGCCTGTAAACCTTGTTCTGCGATGAGCTTGATATATTGCAAACAGAATTCGACAATCTCGGTAATGTGCTTAAAGCCATTGCTCGTTAAGCCCACAATAATATTGTAATCTTTAAAATTAGCGCCACTTTGACCACTACCTGCTGATAATGCGGTTACCCAACCTTTGCGTTTTAACAGCGACAGTAAACTCCCTTCAGTTTCATCACCGATTAGCTGGCTGATATAACTTAATGGCTTGATTTGGTAGTAGGGCAGAATATCGCTAAGTGGAAAGCAGATGTATAATTTTTTATGACCACTGATCGATTCAACCCAAATGGCTTGTTGTAATTGCGCGTCGGTATATAAAGGGATCGCTAAAGGGACTGCGTTAATGCCTCGGTTAGGAACCGCTGAAAACATCTCGTTAAGCATGTGTTCTTGTTTATCAAGTGAAAGATTAGATTGGATCACTAACTTCATTAAAGAGGCGCAGTAATGTTGTTCGTAAAATCGTAGTAGTTCGTCACGCAGGGTGTAGGTTTTTGTGTCTGCGAGCGTAGTGAGGTTACCTACTGAAAATTTACTAAATGGATGGGGTGGATTTACTGTTTCTTTATGAACTTGATAAAAACGGCGAACATCATCTTTTAGCTTTAGCTTAAATTCTGAATCAACAGCATGGCGTTCTCGGTCTAATAAGTCGGCATTGAAACTTGGTGCGATAAAAAATTGGGCGAAATGATCGAGTGCGTTATGGAAATAACTGTTGTTAATATCAAAGTAATAGTTGGTATATTCAGTGCCTGTCCAAGCGTTATTGCTGCCACCATGCATGGAAATGAATGATTGGTATTCACCGGGTTTAGGGTATTTATCTGTACCGAGAAAAAGCATGTGTTCGAGTAAATGTGCAAGTCCCTCATGTTGTTGTGGATCATCAAAGTGACCCACTGCTACGGACATTGAGGCGGCGGACTTTTTACATTGATCATCTTGGATCAATAATACAGCTAAACCATTGGGGAGCGTGATGTGACGATATTGTTTGTAATCATTTGGGCTAGTTATCAAGGCGAATGCTCCATGTAATGGCTGCATAGAAAATAAATTAGATCGGCTTCAAAGAATGGCGATTCTAAAATGCAGTAATGAATGCTGGGGTATAATCTTATTAACGATATATAAATCGTGCGAAGACGATACTATTTGCTAATAATATAAGTTCAGTATGGCGTTAAAACAGCGGTAAGTAATTATTTTTTGAAAAGAATGTTTAAAAACATAATCTAAACGTGGTTTTTAATATTTTTGTCATCAACGCGCGTTACAATGCAATCGTTTTTTGGTGCTGTGTTAATATCTATAAGATATTCAATAGATAATGTAGCGTGGTGGTATGAAGATTTATATTATGCGACACGGTCAAGCAGGCTTGTATGCTAACAGCGATGCGGAACGTGAATTAACCGGTACTGGGCGACAACAGTCTGTTGATATGGCCAGTTGGTTAAGTGCGATTGAACCAACTTTAGATTGTGTATTACACAGTCCTTATGTACGAGCTGCACAAACTTGGCAAGTTATCGGGAACTTATTTACCGTAAACAGTGTCGAAGTCTGTGATGATATAACCCCTTACGGGGATGCTGAATTTATCGCGGATTATGTTCGCGCACTGGTTGAGCAACATAATTACCAAACAATCTTACTGGTTTCACATTTACCTGTAGTGAGCTATCTCACTTCAGCATTAACAACCGGTAAGTATATGCCAGCTTTCGCAACATCTGCGATTGCTTGCTTAGAATTAGATGAAAAAAGTTGTAATTTAAAGTGGTTAGAAACACCCGCGAGTATAAAGTAATACACTGGTTTATTAATGCGTTTTATAATTAGTGCTTACACTTTATACAAGGGTTAATACAGTGCTAAATATCTTTGCATTACCCTATTGTTAGTATATTATGCCGCCATCTGTTTGAGTACTTGGATGGTACTTATATAAGCGTATAAAGGAGTACTAAATGCGTAGTTTTAAACAGTTTAATTCATTGCGTATCGCAAGATATGTAAAGAGTTTTTTTCGTGGAACCCTCTATGTCACTGGTTTGGGATTATTAGAGTTCCAGCAAGGTTTGTTAATCATACCGAATAACGCTGGTAACAATGTTAAAATGCGTATCTCGGAAGTGAATCGTGAAATTAAACGATTTGCAGTTTAGCAAAACGAGTTTGAGAGGTTAGTGTTATACACTAACCTTTTTTTGTGCCTGCTGTTTGGGACTCGTTGATAAAAAACTTGGTACTAACGTATAAACATATAAATATTGAATGCCACGGTAATGAACAGAAAAAGTATCATGATGATGATGACATTGTAACGTTTCATAAAACTAAGTTTGGGGTGTTTCGCTTTGAATTCGGCTGCTGATTTCGCCTTTTTTCTTATCTTTACCGCATTGATTTCGTGCAATTTGTCCTTTGCCTGCATTGCTTCTTCAAGTTGTGCCAGACGCTCATTGTTTTCTTCTTCGAGCGCTGCAAACCACAGGTCTTGTTTATCCGTTACCATGACTCAATTACCTTAAAACTATCATCAATAAATACTGTTATCAGGTGACTGACAACTAAAACAAGTCTTCTTTACTTGTCAGCTCAATCAAGATAGATAAGGCTGCACTGCCTCCCCAGGTTTTGGTTGCTTGATGAAATGCTTCAACATCAGGGTGCTGTGCTAACCACATTGGCAATTGACGCTTAAGGATGTTTTTGCCATGACCGTGCATGACATTACAACAGCGGATATGCTGCTTACGACACTCTGCAATTAATGCAGATATTTCTACCTTTGCTGTCTCTTGGCTTAAACCATGCAAGTCTAACAGTAATTCAGGTTCGTAATCACCACGACGTAGTTTCTTCAATTCATAAGGGGAAACACCTTCACGTATATAACGTGTAGGACCTTCGTCGGCAATATGTGGTTCAAATTGATCGGAGAAAAAATGTTCACGTTGCGCTGATTCTTGACGTATTGAATCATTTGCTTGAATTTTTGGTTTATTAGCCCTGATTTTTGTTTTGCGTATGGTATCCTGTGCCAAAGGTTTTATACCTTTCATACTATCAGAGAAAAGAGCGTGTTCATCTGGTTTCAGCGCTGCTTGCGATACTTTCACTTGTGCAGCCTGTGCCTGTTCTTTTGCTGCATCTATTTGCAGCAGCATCTTTTTTTTCATTTGTTTATTAAACATAATGTAAGTTACCTAAATTCAACTGCTAAGCTCAGTTGATTAAACATTTTGTTATTTTACCAAAATTGGAGTCAATTGTGGACAGGATTTTTATTGACGAAGCAGTCAAAGAGTTAATTACAATACAAGACCTTATTCGTTGGGCTGTTAGCCGTTTTAACGATGCGGGTATTTTTTATGGTCACGGTACTGATAATGCGTGGGATGAAGCTGTACAGTTAATCTTACCTACTTTACACCTGCCATTAGATATTGACCCTCAAATTCGTCATGCCAAACTGCTTACTTCTGAACGACTAAAATTGGTAGAACTGATCGTTCGTCGCGTAAATGAGCGTATTCCAGCTGCATACTTGACTAACAAAGCTTGGTTTGCAGGTTTAGAGTTCTTTGTTGATGAACGTGTATTAGTGCCACGCTCTCCGTTTGCAGAACTGATCATGAACGGTTTCCAGCCATGGTTAACACACGAACCAATGCGTGTACTTGATATGTGTACTGGCAGTGGTTGTATTGCCATTGCATTGTCACATGCATTCCCAGATTCAGACATTGATGCAGTTGATATTGAACATGGCGCGATTGAAGTTGCTGAGATCAACATCCAAGATCACGGTGTTGAGCATCAAGTAACGCCAATCCAATCTGATTTATTTTCGAACCTAACTGGTTTACGTTACGACATGATCGTATCGAATCCTCCTTATGTTGATCAAGAAGACATTGATAACTTACCAGACGAGTTCAAACACGAACCTGAAATCGGTCTACAGTCTGGTTTTGATGGACTAGAGCTAACGCTTAAAATGCTAGCACAAGCACCTGATATGCTAAACGACGGCGGTTTACTGTTTGTTGAGATTGGTAACAGCATGGTTCACATGCAAGAGAAATTTCCAGAAGTACCATTTACCTGGTTAGAAATGCAAAACGGCGGTCACGGTATCTTTGTGATCAGCAAAGAGCAGATCTTAGATTCTATGGCAGAGTTCGCTCCGTTTAAATAGTCGCACCGTTTAAATAATGCGGTAACGAACTATTATTGGGTCTTTAACCCATGATAAACCTGTGATCATCTTATGATGGTTGCAGGTTTTTTTTTATTGCCTTCTTTTTTAGCTATTTGCTATTGTCGCTAAGCCGTGGGTCTTGTATTCTCAAAGGTATTAGTCGGCATTATATAAAGGAAACGCTGTTATGGCAGGGAATAGTATTGGGCAATTATTTAAGATCTCCACATTCGGAGAAAGCCATGGACCAGCACTTGGGTGTATTATTGATGGCTGCCCTCCAGGACTCGAAATCTCACTAGAAGATCTGCAGTTTGATCTCGACCGTCGTAAGCCTGGCACATCTCGCTATACCACTCAACGACGTGAAGCTGACGAAGTTCAGATCCTTTCAGGTATTTTTGAAGGTAAAACCACGGGTTCTTCAATTGGTCTGATGATCAAGAATACCGATCAACGCTCGCAAGATTATTCAAATATTAAAGATACCTTCCGTCCAGGTCATGCTGATTATACTTATCATCAGAAATTTGGTCATCGCGATTACCGTGGTGGTGGTCGTTCATCGGCGCGTGAAACGGCAATGCGTGTCGCGGCAGGTGCAATTGCGAAGAAATACTTGAAAGAACAACATGGTATTGTTATTCGCGGTTATTTATCGCAACTGGGCCCAATCAAAGCAGAAGCACTGCAATGGGATCAAGTTGAACAAAACCCATTCTTCTTTCCTGATCCAAGCAAATTAGAAGCGCTTGATGAATACATGCGTGGATTAAAAAAATCAGGTAACTCAGTGGGAGCCAAAGTAACAGTGGTTGCTGAAGGTGTTCCCGTTGGTTTAGGTGAGCCGGTATTCGATCGTTTAGACGCTGACATCGCCCATTCATTAATGAGCATTAATGCCGTGAAAGGTGTTGAGATTGGTGATGGTTTTGGCGTTGTAGAACAGCTTGGTAGTGAGCACCGTGATGAAATGACACCAGAAGATGGTTTCCTTTCTAATCATGCTGGTGGCGTACTGGGTGGTATCTCAAGTGGCCAAGATATCATTGCTCATATTGCGATGAAACCAACATCAAGTATTACCATTCCCGGTAAATCAATTGATAAGTTTGGTAACGCAATTGAAGTTGTCACTAAAGGTCGCCACGATCCATGCGTCGGTATTCGTGCAGTGCCAATTGCTGAAGCACAACTTGCTATCACGTTAATGGACCACTTGCTAAGACACCGAGCGCAAAATCTACATGTAGAAACACAAACACCAAATATGTAGTTTTGATTCGTCCAATAATTGAAGAGTACCCATCAGCTTAGGTTGATGGGTATTTTTTTTGGTTGTAAAAATGATTATTTATTGATATCTCGACCTCCAATACCCCAACCCATTGCCCAAGGTCCGATAATAAACCCTATAAATAAAAAGCTAAATATAACGTTTATGTCAGTAACGAAATAAATTACAACCCCGCTTAATACTGCCAATATAAATAGCGATATTCCTATGCCTCAAGAGTATTTTATTGGAACTAAATATTTAAGAATTAGGTATTCAGCTATTGCAAAAAATATAACACTAATTGTAAAGTTATCCATAATAAAGCCTATGTTGGTGATAATTTGTCGCTGTAGCTTACCTTGTGTTTGCTTCTTTTCAAATCGATAGCCAAGCTGTTATTAAGTGGTCGTTCCTTACTTTATTCATTAGCGCCATCCTTTAAGGTGTTTAAATTAATTTTATTTTTATGTTAAATTTTTATTGACCTTACCGTTAAGGTAAACCTTAGTCTTTGTATCAAGGTTAAATCTGGCACAGCGTAAATAACAGTACGTACGGCCGTAATGAAATTTGCAGTTAGGTAAAAGTTAATCAATATAAAAGGTGGATAATGATGAAGATGAATAAACTGTGCAAACTGATGTTAGTTCTGTGTTTAGGTCTACCATTAGCCTATTTTATTTTAGTCGGCGATATGTCGTTTTTAGCGATAAGTAGTAGTTTACTTACACCGTTGGTTTTATGTGTGGTGATGATGTTTTTTATGATGAAAATGATGGATTGTAGCAGTAAGAAAGAAAACGATTCAGATACCGGCAATAAAATGGAATAAATTGAACATGATAAGAATTAATAACTTTATAAAATTCAGACACAAAAAAACCGGCGAGATGACTCACCGGTTTCGTTTTTATTAACTTAATTTCTGTTAATGGCAGTACTTAAGTTACAGTCAACAACGGTTTATAGTGCGCCGTAGATAACTGAAGTGATAGCGAGTAGACCACAGATAGTAACAAAGATGTTTGCTGCTTTATCGCTAGCATATTTTTGCATCGCAGGTACTTTCTTGATAGCAATCATAGGCATTAAGAACAAGATAGCTGCAATCATTGGTGCGCCGATTGTTTCAATAAGACCCAGTACACTTGGGTTGATAATCGCTACAGCCCATGTAGTTAGTACGATGAATGCGATAGAGAATGTACCGATTTTCTTCTCTGATGCTTTCGGCATAACTTGTTTAACTAGACCGTTTAGACCTTCCTGAGCACCTAGGTAATGACCGAAGTAGCTAGAAGTAATCGCTGCGAATGCTACGAAAGGACCAAAGTATTGAATTAATACTGAGTCATGTACGTTTGCAAGGTAAGACAGGATTGAGATGTTTTGTGCTTTAGCTTCTGCTAGTTGCTCTGGTGATAGTGATAACACACAAGAGAATACGAATAGCATAACGAAACCAAGTAGCATTTGACCTGCACGTTTACAGATAAGGTCTGATTTTTCTACTGCGTTTTCACCGTAAGATTCACGTTGTGCTTTAGCAAACTGGCTGATTACTGGAGAGTGGTTGAATGAGAACACAATCAGTGGAATCGATAACCAGATAACTGGTAGGAATGATGATGCTTCAGGTACCACTGTTAACATCGTTGTATTCCAGCTCGGGATTAAGAATAGTGATAAACCGAACAGGATGAATACGAGTGGGTAAACTAATGCTGACGTTGCTTTAAGCATTAATTCTTTACCGAATAGGATCAGTGCAGTCATTGCTAAAATTAGACCACCAGATAGTAACCAACGTGGAATACCGCTTACTTTATCCATAAGTTGAACACCTGCTTCGTTAAGCATAGGTGCGCCATCAGCCGCTAGGAGTGGGATTTCAGTGAAGATATCAAGTTGGTTAACAATGAAACTTTCAAATGTATTTGTAATACCTACACCGTAAATTAATACGATAGGGTAGATAGCAAAGAAATAAGCAAATGTAATTAGTTTTGCTGCACCTTTACCAAAATGCTCTTCAACAACATCTGTAATGTCTGAATTTGGATTTTTTGATGATAGAACGAAGCGAGCAAGTGATCTATGCGCGAACCATGTCATTGGACCTGCAATCAATGCTAGAACTACTAACGGCCAGAAACCACCTAAACCTGCTTTAATAGGTAAGAATAAAACACCAGCACCTACTGCTGTGCCAAATAAACTTAATACCCATTCTGTGTCTGCTTTGTTCCATTTAGCAGTGTTCGTAGTGCTGTCCGCGATTGTTGTAGTAGCTTGCTCTGACATTTATCTATTACCTGTAATATTGCGCTGTGTCTCGATTGGTGCATAGGATAATGATCTGAATTTTATTTAAAGTGATGCAGATCGCTTTTTTGCTTTGAATATAAAAAATAACCTGTATTTATCAAAATAATTTGATGTTTTACGTGTTTTTTATTAACAACCCTCGTATTTGTGTGTTTATTGAGCGGGTTATTGTGTTTGTGCTTATCCGTGTTCGTTTTACGCCTGAATCTAGTTGTTTATGTCGCTTTGTTACATGCGTTTGGTTTTATAATTCGCACTGTCATCCTCCTTTAAATATATTGGTAGCTATTAGTGGGTAGTTATTTTGTTTTTAACAATTAATTAGCAATTATTTTGTATACGTAGATCACGCTTATATTAAAAGGCTCAAATTTATTTTAGTGTTACTTTTGAGTGTTTCAGGTTTAAAATCGTGTGACTGCCTAGTTTTGAGTATTCACCTAGTAGTGATGAGGAGTTTTAAGCGGTTATTTCAACATCTAAAGTAAATAGATGCTGAAATATTAATGAGTAGTGTACTGTACTGCTATTTTTCTGTTGGGTAGATAAAATATCCGCGAGCGGCGTAATGATCAGATAAATCCCAAATTCCCCACAGTGATTCGGTTAATACGCGAGGCGCGAATATTTCTTGGCTTGCTGTCATTGGCTGTAAATTGTCATTTCCTGTTAGTGTGTAATCAAGATATTCTAAATAAGGTTTCTCTGCCCAATAGTTAGTATTGGAATCAAAAGACAGGTTGTGGCCTTTGTTTTCAGGTTCGCTGGCATTAAGAATATATTCCATTTGGTCGCGATCGCCGGGCAAGCCGATTTTGTTGACGTTGAAATCTCCTGCTAAAATGACGGCCTCGTTTGCTGGGATATTTTGCTCTCGAATAAATTCACCCATTTCTTCTAGCTGGGCTAAACGTGCTGATCGGTTACTATCATCATCAGATGATTGGGTGTGGGTCGCAAACACATGGTAAATGTAACCTTGCTTGTTAATGCGAGCATAAATAACACCACGGGTAGCGGCACACTGAATACCATTACAATTGGTATACTTTAGGCTTTTTTCTTCTTCTACAGGCCAAGGCGTTAAAATACGCGTACCTGACTGCATGATTTTTCCTAATTTGAATATTTCGCTGCTGGTAAAACTATATTCTTTACTGAGCTGTTTAAGTAATTTTTTTGTTCGAATTGGATCAAAGACCTCTGTGAGTACCAAGGCATCATAACCTGACATAATTTCTGGCATCTCAGTTAGACGATCACTCACCTTTTTAGAACCGAATATAGTCGTAGCCCAGATGTTATAGCTTAATAAGCTAAATTCATTACCAGGTCCAATAGCAGGTTTCTGATCATGCAGTTGTAAAACATAATTGACTTTGCCACCTTTATTTAGCTTTTCACTATTAAAGGCGATAGTATTTTTTCTATCGGCAAGTTGGATTTCAAAACGCTGAATTGCGCTGTTCGTTTGTGGTTCGATAGTCAATTCATGACTGTCGATACCAAAGGCAAGTTCACCGTTTGTCACTCTCTGGGTTAAGCTAAAGTTGTAATCTCCATTGCTGAGTAAAATGGCGATGTCATCGTCAGTGCTGAACCGTGTAATATTAGCGAGATCCACGGTGCTCAATGGCATCACTTCTGCTGTTAACAATTCAATATTATTACCTTTTTCAATATACGCATACAGGGTATGCGGTGTGCTATTGGTAAATTGAACAATGGTATGGCGTTCAGTGGGTACTTGGCTCATCGCCATTAAGACCGGGGTGATCATGTATAGCCCAAGTAAGACTGCTATTTTCCTTAACATAAATATCCTTGATTGTTTTTATATTGTATGAAATTTAATACTACCCAGAGATGAGTATAAATGATTATTGTGCATATTAAGTACGCATAGTAAGCAATTTTGATGACACTTTGATTAGAGTACTATTTTTTTATGTTTTAAGTTGATTGGTATCACTTGCTATTTCAAAGATGAATTTATAATGTTTACGCAATTAAAAATTAATATTTATTGTTTTGTTGGTTAAGTATTGCTTTAAACATTTAGTTGCAGGTGTTAAATGCTGGTTTTTTCAGTGTTTTGTAGATTTAAAATGTTTCCTTTTATTGTTGTTTTAGTTATAAATTCTATTACTGATTGAATTTAGCAAACTTGGTACGGATAAATGGCTGCAATACAGAATAATGACGGGGAATCTCGAGGACACTTTGGTTCTCGTTTTGGTTTTATAATGGCAGCGGCAGGTTCTGCTGTTGGTATTGGTAATATTTGGGGGTTTCCTACGCAAGCGGCCAGTAATGGCGGTGGTGCGTTTTTAATGGTGTACCTGTTTCTGATCTTTGTACTTGGTTACCCTATGTTAGTTGCTGAACTAATGGTTGGTCGCCACGGTCAAACGAATCCAGCAGATGCGATGGCTAAACTAGGCCGATCTTCTGTAACAACAATGATTGGTCGTTTGATTGGTCTCGCGTCAATTATCTGTGCGGTGATGATATTCAGTTTCTATGCCGTTCTTTCTGGCTGGTTTGTCAGTAACACACTGGCACCTATTGCGGCTATGGTTGGTGCTGAGGAGGCAAGCCGTTGGTTAATCGATTTCTCATTATCTCGTAATATCGTATTTACCTTAGTATTTACATTGATGTCTATTTATGTAATTCAAAAAGGCGTACAAGATGGCATTGAAAAATGGTCAAAGCGTTTAATGCCATTATTATTTTCTATCTATCTTGCTTGCAAGCGTGATTTATATCTTGTTCCAACCCGGTGCGAGTGAAGGTATTGCAGCGTTATTTACGATTGATTTTGAAAAAGTAATGCACTCGGATGTGATCATTGGTGCGCTTGGTCAGACATTCTTCTCGTTATCTATTGGTACGGGGGTGATGATGATTTACGGTTCATACCTTAAACCAAAAGAGAACATCGGTAAGTTAGCAGTACAGGTCACCTTTATGGATACAGGCGTAGCCTTCTTAGCGGCGATGTTAATCCTACCTGCTATGTATGTAGCTAAGCATAATGGTGTCGTTATCTTTGATGCTGACGGAAACTTACTAAGTTCAGATACACTCGTATTTACAGTACTTCCAGCATTGTTTGCTACGATGGGCGTGGTCGAGCATATTGTGGCGATCATCTTCTTTGCGTTGATGTCAGTTGCTGCATTAACATCGGCAATTTCGGTAGTCGAAGTGCCTACCAGTTATATCGTGGATAAAACAACAATGCCACGTAAGAAAGTAACTTGGATTGTTGGTGTGGGTCTGACAACATTAGCGATGGTTGTTGTGACTAACTTCGATTTAATGTTTGGCTTCGTGATCACCTTATCAACGGAAATAACACAACCGCTCATTTGTTTAGGTCTGGCTATCTTTACGGGCTGGGTATGGAGTCGTAATAGCTTGTTAAATGAAATTAAAGGTCAAGATGACGCAGACGTAAATGGTATTTTTTGGAAAGTATGGCCATTGTATGTGAAGTTTGTTTGTCCTGTGTTAATCATCCTATTAATCAGTACAGCGCTTTAATTTCATAAGTAATAGATAAATAAACTTGTTTAGGTCAAGGTATAGAGTATAAATAAGGTCAAAATAAACAAGCCCTGTAGAGCGAACTACTGGGCTTTTGTTTTCTATTGTTACTAATTATTCATTACTAATAGCAGCAAAATCAGCATTGGTTAGCTGCTTTAGGTCTAATGGGCTTAGTTCGATCTCTAAACCGCGACGACCAGCACTGACGTAGATAGTCTCATGTGTTTGTGCTGAGCTATCAATCACTGTGAGTAAGCGTTTTTTTTGTCCCAAGGGACTAACCCCACCAAGTACGTAACCCGTCGAGCGCATTACATCATTCTTATCTGCCATTATTGCCTTTTTAGCTTTTGCAGCTTTAGCAATGGCTTTTAGATTTAGCATTGCCGTGACTGGAACGACTGCAACGACGAGTTTCTTATCTCCGACATCCACCACTAGTGTTTTGAATATGCGTTCGGCGGCGACGGACATTTTCTCCGCCGCTTCTAAACCATAAGACTCTGCATTCGAATCGTGTTTATATTCATGGGTTTTATGGGCTACTTTTGCTTTTTTAGCTAATTTAACTGCTGGTGTCATACTATCTATTCTACCTTATCTATTTCGTTATTTAGCGCTGTTGCAGACTTGTCTCTATTTTTCATCACGTCTGCTAAGCTATCTTCGAGTTGTAAATACAGGTCACGATAAGCGGTATTAAACTTGTCGTCTTCACTGTTATTCAACCAAGTTTGATACAAGGTTGCCTTACTTTGTTTTTCTATTTCTTTAAAGGTGATCTTCACGTCTTTTGCTTGTTGCTCACTGAAACCCAAGTTAGTCAGCGCGTGTGATCCAAGTATCAAGGCTGAATGATAGGTCTCACTGACCACATGATCTGCCCCTGCATGACGCAGGGAATAACCATGGCCACGGTCA
Source organism: Moritella viscosa (assembly GCA_000953735.1). Taxonomy (NCBI): domain Bacteria; kingdom Pseudomonadati; phylum Pseudomonadota; class Gammaproteobacteria; order Alteromonadales; family Moritellaceae; genus Moritella; species Moritella viscosa. Next base: position 1,198,037 of record LN554852.1, read on the forward strand.
TAAGCACGCGCTAATATTTTGACTTGTGGATAATGTTGTTTGATGTAACGTACGAGATCAACAGCTCTGACTTTATCATCAATCGCGACGATGAATAAACTGGCGTTTGCGATACCTGCTGTTTCTAGCAAACTGGGTTGGGTTGCGTCACCAAAATAACTTTTCATGTTAAATGAGCGCACTCTTTGGATCATACTGACATCATGATCCAGTACCACTGTTTTAACTCCATTTGCAACTAACAGACGATTGACAATTTGGCCGAAACGACCGATACCGGCCACGATCACATCACCCTGTTCATTAATATCATCGCTGGCTTGTTGATTGGTTTTATCAACGTAGCGTGGCTGGATCACACGGTCATAAAAGATAAATAACGCGGGTGTTAAGAACATAGACAGAGCGACAGATAGCGATAAAGTCTGTGCTAGGCCAATCGGTAGTACATGGTTGTTCACGGTAAAGCCGATTAATACAAAGCCAAATTCACCCGCTTGCGCCAAGCTGAGGGCTAATAACCAACGGTCGCTGCCTTTGATCTTAAAGACCAACGTTAAGATAAGCAGCACTAAACCTTTGACCAGCATTAACGCGAGTGTAATGGATAAAATAGTACTGGTTTCGTTAAACAAGATATTAAAATCAATACCAGCACCAACGGTCATAAAGAATAACCCGAGCAACAGGCCTTTAAATGGTTCGATGGTAGCTTCTAGCTGGTGTCTAAATTCACTGGTTGCTAATACTACACCGGCTAAGAATGCGCCCAGAGCTGGGGACAGACCCACTAAGTTCATGATGGCAGCAATACCAATGACCAGCATTAATGAGGTAGCGGTAAAGATCTCAGGTACTTTAGAACTTGCCACAAATTTAAATAATGGACGACTTAAGTAATGCCCTCCGATAACCACGCCTGTAATAGCGACTATGATTACGAGGGCATAATAAACACCGGATATATCGGCGACTAAGGATAACTCTTCATGTTGCGCACTGCCTGCTTGTACGGCATGTTGTGCCTGTTCAACCAATTCTGGAATGGCTAATAATGGGATTAACGCCAGCATCGGGATCACGGCGATATCTTGAAACAGTAATACCGAGAATGCGGATCGTGCTCCTTCGGTTTTGGTCAGGCCTTTTTCGTTAAAGGTTTGCAATACGATCGCGGTTGAGGACAGTGAGAATACTAAACCAATAGTGAGGGCCAGCCCCCAGTCTAAATTAAGCGCAAGGCAGATTCCCATTACTGTAGCTGTCGTTAAACCAACTTGTAAACCACCTAAACCAATAAGACGATGACGCATATCCCAGAGCATACGGGGTTCTAATTCTAGTCCCACCAGAAATAGCATCATAACCACACCAAACTCAGCGAAATGCTGAATAGTAGCCGCTTCACTACCAACTAGCCCTGTCACTGGGCCTATAATCACACCGGCAATTAAATAACCGAGTACCGAGCCCAGCCCAAGACGTTTGGCAATAGGAACTGCGATAACGGCAGCAAATAGATAGATGAATGCTTGAATAAAATAACCTGTCATGCAGCGTCCTTGTTCCTTAAGAAGTAATAGGATGAGACTAAAAAGCCCTTAGAGCAATTTTATATAACCATCGTATTGCGATAGCATAATAATAGGCACTAAGGGCTTAATTGGTAAAGCATTATGTTTTGTTTATATTAGACTATTTAACTGTTGCCGCTTTCATTGGCGTTACGAACTTAGCGAGTTCTTGCAGCATTTTCGTATTGTCATTAAGGTTTTTCTCAATGATGTTTACAATAGCTGATCCCGAAATAGCACCCGCAGCACCCGCTGCAACAGCTTGTTTAACTTGTTCTGGTGATGAGATACCAAAACCAAGTAGGCAAGGTGCTGCATCAAATGATTTTAGCTTTTCTAATAACGGACCAACTGGCATTTCTGCTTTGGTCTCTGCACCTGTTACTCCAGCGCGGCTAAGTAGATAGGTGTAACCTGATCCTTGCTCCGCTACTTGTTTCAGCGTTGCTTCATCGGCATTTGGCGGTGCGATGTAGATACTTTCGATGCCAACTTTATCGCCTGCTTCTTTAAATTGCTGGCCGTATTGTACTGGTACATCGGCAATCAATAATGAGTCAACGCCAGCTGCTGCCGCTTTTTGCATAAACTTATCGGTGCCGTTACCGTAAACAAGGTTAGCATACAGCAATAAACCAATAGGCATTTTCGGGTGTTTAGCACGGATCTCGGTGAGCATTTCAAAACAGATATCTGGGTTGATACCTGCGTTTAATGCACGAGATGTGGCTTTTTGAATTGTCGGGCCATCAGCCACCGGATCTGAGAATGGAATACCCAGCTCTAATGCGTCAGCACCGGCTGCAATTAGTGTTTCTATAATCGCCATTGATTGTGCGCGGTTTGGATCGCCAATCGTTACAAATGGAACGAAAGCGCCTTCATTTTTTTCTGCAAGTGCTGCAAAAGTTTGTTGATAGCGTCCCATTATAATGCTCCTTTACCTTCAAGAATATCAGCGACGGTAAAGATATCTTTATCACCACGACCTGATAAGTTAACCACTAAGATTTGTTCTTTATCCATATCCTGTTCCATCATCTGTAGTGCATACGCTAATGCGTGAGATGATTCTAGCGCAGGGATAATGCCTTCTTGCGATGATAATAACTGGAATGACGCTAATGCTTCTTCATCGGTTACTGAAGGATATTCAGCACGACCAGAGGTATATAAATGTGCGTGTTGTGGACCCACTGATGGAAAATCTAATCCAGCAGATACCGAGTATGATTCTTGGATCTGACCATAGTTATCTTGCATCAATAGTGAATGCATACCAAAGAAAATACCGTTGGTACCTTCGGCAATTGGCGCACCGTGTTCACCTGTCGAAATCCCTTTACCCGCAGGTTCAACACCGTAAAGTTTGACACTTTCTTCTTCGATAAAATCATTGAACATACCAATCGCGTTAGAACCACCACCCACACAAGCAATAACAGCGTCGGGTAAGCGACCTTCTGCTTTTAAGATTTGTTGTTTGGCTTCTTCACCGATCATTTTTTGGAATTCACGCACAATCGTTGGGAATGGGTGAGGACCTGCTGCTGTACCGAGTAGGTAATGAGCATTTTCGTAGTTAGCAGACCAGTCGCGTAATGCTTCGTTACAGGCATCTTTTAATGTGCCTGCGCCAGAGTCAACACCAATAACTTCAGCGCCCATTAACTTCATGCGGAATACGTTTGGCTTTTGGCGTTCCATGTCTTTCACACCCATATAGATACGACATTTTAGACCCAGCAACGCACAGGCTAGTGCTGATGCTGTACCGTGTTGACCTGCACCTGTTTCAGCGATAATTTCAGTTTTACCCATGCGTTTAGCCAGTAGTGCTTGACCCAATACTTGGTTAGTTTTGTGCGCGCCGCCGTGTAATAGATCTTCACGTTTTAGGTAAATCTTAGTTTTTGAACCTTTAGTAATGTTACGGCATAGCGTTAACGGTGTTGGACGCCCTGCATATTCATTTAACAGTTGTTGAAACTCTGCTTCGAAGGCAGGATCATTTTGTGAATCGATAAATGCATCTTCTAATTCATCTAATGCAGGTATTAAAATTTGCGATACGTATTGGCCGCCAAATTCGCCAAAAAAGGCATTAAGTTTTGCCATGATAACTTCCTTTAGTAATTTCTAAGCGCGTTAAATGCCGCGATAATTTTGTCTGTATCTTTAATACCGGGTGCTGATTCTAATCCTGAGTTTAGATCTAGCCCTAAACAACCGAGTTTTGCTGCGTCTTGCACGTTGCCAGGGGTTAATCCGCCTGCCAGCATGATTTGGCTGCAATCTTCAGATGTTAATAACGACCAATCAAATGGCTGTCCTGTGCCACCTGATTGTCCCGCTACCTTACTATCAACTAAATGACGATCAACCTTGGTCAGACTCAAATCGGGGGCTTGTTCGCTAACCCCGTGTGCTTTCCAAATTTGTATGTCGTTATTGAGTAAGGTTTTTAATATTGCAATGTAGCTTGCATCTTCGCTACCGTGTAATTGTACAGCGGTCAAATCGAGATGATTAGCAAGCTGGGCAACGACGGTTACTTGTTCATTCACAAATACCCCCACGTAAGCCAGTGGTGCAGCGGCTATAACCGCTTGCGCTGTTACTACGTTAACACAACGCGGCGATTTTGGCGCAAAGATAAGTCCGCCATAGATAGCCCCTTGTTCATGTACGACTTTTGCATCTTCTGGGCGGGTAAGACCACAAACTTTATTGTCACCTAAAATCAATCGTCGGCAAGCTAGATCGACGTTGTCTTGCGACATTAATGAACTGCCGACGAGGAAGCCGTTCGCGTAGTTTGCTAAATCGCGTACTTGTTGGTTATTGTAGATGCCCGATTCTGAAATGATAATACGATCATTTGGGATCTTCGGAGCAATCTCTTTGGTACGGTTTAAGTCAATTGATAAGTCGCGTAGATCACGGTTATTAATACCGATCACTTTTGCATCTAGTGCTATCGCACGGACTAATTCTTCTTCATTACTGACTTCGGTGAGTACGCCCATGTTTAAGCTGTGGGCGACTTTAGCTAAGGCAATATATTCAGCGTCATCGAGTACCGATAACATTAACAGCGTTGCATCGGCTTGGTGTAAACGGGCTAAGTAAATCTGATATTCGTCAATGATAAAGTCTTTACAGATCACCGGCTGTGTCACGACATTACGTACTTTAGTGATGTAGTCGAAGTCACCTTGGAAGTATTTCTCGTCCGTTAATACAGAGACTGCAGACGCATAGTTTTTATAGACGCCAGCAATTAAATCTAAATCAAACTCAGGGCGAATTAGCCCTTTTGATGGTGATGCTTTTTTACATTCCAGAATAAACTTGGTTGGTTTACCCGATAACGCGGCATAAAAGTCACGATCTGTCGGTGCTAAATCAGCAATAAAACTCGCTAATGGTTGGCTGGCTTTACGCGCTGCAACCCAAGTCACTTTATCGTCAACAATATTACCGAGAATGGTTTGCTGTAATTCTTGCGTTAACATTTATGCTTCCTTCCTTATGACTAAACTTGCTGACTTTTTACTGCTAGCTGGTGGATCAAGGCTAATGCGCGGCCATCATCAATTGCTGCCATTGCTAATTCAGTACCGTGTTTGAAATCTGTGGCTATTTCAGCAACCACTAATAATGCCGATACGTTGATTGCCACTGCGGCTTTTTGTGCGTCAGTACCGTTACCAGATAAGAGGCGTTCGATAATGACTTTATTTTCAGCCGCATCACCGCCGCGTAGTTCGGCTACGTCATAACGTTCAACACCAAAGTCGGCAGGGCTTATTGTGAACTCGGTGATCATGCCATTATTTAACTCGGCAACTTTAGTTTCACCGTGTAGAGCGATTTCATCTAAACCACTGCCATGAACGACTAACGCACGCTGCACACCGAGTTTATCCATGGTTTCGGCGATTGGGCGAATTAAACATTCATCATACACACCCATTAACTGTACTTGTGGGCGAGTCGGATTCAGCAGTGGGCCTAGCACATTAAAGATGGTGCGGGTTTTTAGGGCTTGGCGTACAGGTATCGCATGGCGAATACCAGCGTGGTATTGAGGTGCGAATAAAAAGCAAATACCCAATTCATCAAGGCAGGCTTTTGCTTGTTCTGGGGTTTGAGTTAAATTAATCCCAAAAGCTTCTAGTAGATCTGACGAGCCCGATTTACTTGATACGCTGCGGTTACCATGTTTAGTCATTTTTAATCCGCAAGCAGCAGCGACAAACGCAGCGGTTGTTGAGATATTAATGGTATTCATGTTATCACCACCGGTACCACAACAATCGGCATGTCGGCTTTCAACTGCAGGGAAAGGTAGCGCGGCTGCTAATAATGCTTGTGCTGCACCCGCAATCTCATCTGGCTGTTCACCGCGTATTTTTAATGCCGTTAGCACTGATGAAAGTACGATAGGGTCCATCTCACCGAGTACAACCGCAGTAAACAAGGTTTCTGATTCTTCAAGAGTCAGTACTTGATTTGCGTATAACTTTTCTAGAATAGCGGTGATTGTTGCTGGTTCTATATTTTTCGATGCTATGTTTTCTGATACGATGTTTGATTCTGCCATGACCTACTCCTTAGGGCTTGATACTGATGCTGCTGCCCATGCTAGGGTGTTTTTTAACAGCTCGGCGCCTTCACTGGTTAATATTGATTCTGGGTGAAATTGAAAACCAATGACTTTATCTTCTGGTTGAATGATTGCCATTGGCATACCGTTAAATTCTGCATTAACGGTTAAGCTGCTCGGTACTTCAGTTGCGACTAATGAATGATAGCGTGCAACAGGTAAGGGCTGACTCAAACCGGCAAACATTAACTGACCATCATGGTTAATAGATGAGGCTTTACCATGCATGATCTCTTCTGCACGGCCAACGATACCACCATACTGTTGTACCAGTGCTTGGTGTCCTAAGCAGATGCCAATCATTGGATATTGACCGCGACACAAGCGAATCAGTTCCAACAAGCAACCGGCTTCTGATGGATTACCAGGACCCGGCGAAAGCACCACAACGGGGTTATTTTCACATTGGTCTATTTGCTGTTTAATCGCTTCGGCACTGATGCTGTTACGGTAAATTTTAACCTCATGCCCTAGGCTGCGGAATTGATCCACTAGGTTGTAAGTAAAAGAGTCAAAGTTGTCTAATAAAAATAAAGTGTTGCTCATGTTGCCTCCGTTACTTAGCGCTGTTGGTTGTTGAGTTTGATGCTGCCGTACTTTTTATCTTCATAATAGCTGCTAATGATGAACCTTGTGCGAGAGCAACAGCGTTTAATACTGCGGCTGCTTTACTGCGGGTTTCGTCGGCTTCTGCCTGTGGGTTTGAATCGTAAACCACGCCTGCACCGGCTTGTACATACGCGGTTTCATCTTTAACAAACGCAGAGCGAATTACAATACAGGTATCCATGGTGCCATCACCAGTCAGATAACCAACCGCACCGCCATAGCTACCACGGCGTTGTTGTTCTACTTGACGTACTAGTTCAGCGGCGCGGATCTTCGGTGCGCCGACTAAGGTTCCCATGTTCATACACGCTTGGTATGCATGCAGGGCATCAAGGTCATTGCGCAGTTTCCCTTTTACGCGAGACACTAAGTGCATCACGTAGCTGTAACGATCAACGTTTAATAAGTTCGCCACATAACGTGTACCAGGCTGACTAATACGGGCTACGTCATTACGTGCTAAATCAACCAGCATGATGTGTTCGGCTGTTTCTTTCTTGTCTTGGCGTAATTCTAATTCGATACGGCCATCTAAGTCGGGGCAAATAGAACCATCAGCACGGAAACCACGACGGCGAGTACCGGCAATCGGATAAATTTCTACATCATTAGTTTGCGCATCATATTTTAATGCACTTTCTGGTGATGCACCAAATAACACAAAGTCAGAATCATTTAGGTAGAACATGTACGGACTTGCGTTCGTTTGTTTTAGTTTGGCATAAGCGGCTAATGAATCTGGACAAGGTAAGCTAAAGCAACGTGACGGTACAACTTGGAAAATGTCACCTTTACGGATGTAGTCTTTTAAATCTTCAACTGTCGCGCAGAATTCACTGTCACTAATATCAACCTTGAGTGTTAGTGCTGCTGCTTTAGACTCTGGTATTGCCGCTAAGACTGTCGCACATTCTGTTTGGATTCGGGCTAATTTTGCTTCTGTTTCGTTAAGTGCTGTGGCAAAGTGTTCACCACCAAAGACGCTACCAATTAATTTTGATTGTTGGGTTTGGCGATCAATCACAATTAAGGTTTCGGCAATATAGAATACAAAATCAGGACAGATATTGGCGCCACCAGGCACTTTTGGTAATTCTTCAACACTGGCAATCATGTCATAGGCAAAGCAGCCACCGAGGAATAATGCCTCATGAAAAGGTGTTTCTGGAATAATGCGGTTGATAATAGTACGTAAAGCATCGAAAGGTGACGATGACTGTAAGCGTGAATCTTCATCAAGGCTATCGTCAGTCGCTGCAAATATTAGTGCTAGTTTATTATGACTCAGAGCGGTAATGGCATCGTTGCCAAATTGGGCTTTAAACTCATCGGCTAAGAAGGGCAGAAGGTTCTCACCGTTCAGCGTTAATGCAGTGAATTCAACCGTACGTCCAAAACAGGTAATTTTAACGGCAGCATCGAGCAAAATTAAACTTTGCAGTGCGGTTTTTGTGACTATATCAGCCGATTCTAATAATAGGCTGTTACCGCTTGGGCGATACATGTGGCGATAGAAGGCAAGGGGATCGTTAATGTGAGGGCAATCTTGCTGAATCGAATGTAATTTTCCTGGCGCTAATCGTTGCGTCATCGCACTTTCCTTGCTTTAGTTTGTCTAAATTTCCAATAAAAAAGCCCGCTTCAATGAAACGGGCTTTAATGTTTGTTATTTTTTGTAGATTTACATTTACTGCAGATATCACAAAATCACATGCCCGTTTAGAGAGGGATGTGCCACCACCAACTGATTGTTTGGTTTGTAATATTTTGCATTGCGTTTGAGCCATAAAGTTATCTAAGTAGGTTAAACTTAGGCGGTTAGGGCTATTATTGTCAATACATTTATTAATTTTTGTGTGAAATTGTTAAATAAAACTTATAATAGGGCCTTATTGTGCCTTTTTCTGACTTTTATCGCTGGATACGCTTTATTTTTATGATATACGATTTACATTCTCATACGACAGCCTCTGACGGTTCTTTAAGTCCCGCTGAATTAGTCCAACGTGCGGTTCTACATCGCGTTGATGTGTTAGCTATTACCGATCACGATACCACGGCTGGTCTCCAAGAAGCCCATGATACGATTGCAGCCAATCAATTGCCGCTTACTTTAGTTAATGGTGTTGAAGTTTCAACCAATTGGCAAAACCATGAAATTCATGTGGTTGGCTTAAATGTCGATCTCGAGAATACCGTGTTTCAGACATTCTTAGCAGAACAGCGTAATAAGCGTGAAGAACGCGCGGTTGAAATGGGGAATCGTTTAGCCAAAGCGCGTATTCCAAATGCGTATGAAGGTGCTAAAGCACTTGCTGGCGATGCCAGTATTACTCGCAGTCATTTTGCGAAATATTTGGTTGAGCAAGGCGTTGAAAATACCTTTCAAAATGTATTTAAACGTTTCTTAGCGAAAGGAAAAACTGGCTATGTGCCACCCAACTGGGCAACAATTGAACAAACGATCGAAATAATTCATCAATCTGGTGGGCAAGCTGTACTGGCTCATCCGCTGCAGTATAAACTGTCAACTAAATGGTTTAAAAGATTATTAGCTGCCTTCGAAGAAGCAGGTGGTGACGCTTTAGAAGTGGGTCAGCCACAACAAGGTATTACCGAACGTACTCAGTTAGCCAGTTATGGTCGTGATTATAATTTGTCCGGGTCTGTTGGATCTGATTTTCATCGGCCAAGCAGCTGGACTGAATTAGGTCGAAATTTATATATCCCTAAAGATTGTACCCCTGTATGGTCGTCTTGGCCTGAAGGTGATGCGAAACCTGCCTCCGCAGTGGAGCAAGGCGCTTAAGTTTACCGAGTGGTAATTAAGGTGTGTCAGCGATGGTCATTAAATAGTTAAGGAGTAATAATTTATGAGTCGATTTTTCTATGTGCATCCTGATAACCCGCAAGCGCGTTTAATCAGTCAGGCGGTTGCTATTTTACGTAATGGTGGTGTGATCATCTATCCAACAGATTCTGGCTATGCGCTAGGTTGTCATATTGGTGATAAAACTGCGTTAGAGCGTATTTGTCAGATTCGTAAATTAGATAAAGAGCATAACTTTACCTTGTTGTGTCGTGATTTATCGGAATTGTCACTGTACGCACGTGTTGATAATCAAGCTTATCGTGCGCTTAAAAACAATACCCCTGGTCCTTTTACGTTCATTTTTAAAGGGACCAAAGAAGTGCCGCGCCGTTTAGTTAACCCTAAGCGTAAAACAATTGGTATTCGTGTACCAGACAATACAATTGCGTTAGCATTATTAGATGCGCTCGGTGAACCTATGATGTCGACGTCGTTAATCTTACCGGGTAACGAAGGTGCTGAGTTTGATCCAGAAGCGATCCGTGACCAACTTGAAAACAAAGTGGAACTTATCATCAATGGTGGTTACTTAGGCGAGCAAGCAACAACGGTTATTGATTATTCGGAAGGTGATGCCGTTATTCTTCGTCAAGGTGCCGGTGATGCATCCTCTTTCGTGTAACCAGTGGTAGAGTCTAGCACTGCTGTTGCCAAGGTTAATGGCGAACTATTACGTAAAGTACCGAAGGATTTGTTTATTCCGCCAGATGCGTTAAGTGTATTCTTAGACGCATTTGAAGGACCGTTAGATTTATTGCTGTATTTAATAAAAAAGCAAAAACTCGATATTTTGCAACTACCGATGCAAAAAATAACCGCACAGTATATGGAATACGTGGATCTAATGACTACGTTGAAAATTGAACTTGCCGGTGAGTATTTGGTAATGGCTGCTTTGTTAGCTGAAATTAAATCACGGCTGTTGCTTCCTAAATTAGTGGTGGCAGAAGAAGAGTTAGACGATCCACGTCTCGTGCTGATCCGACAGCTACAAGAATATGAAATCTTTAAGAACGCGGCTGAAAATCTAGATAATCAACCTAGGATCCAGCGCGATATTTTTGTTGCTAACGCCGAGCTACCTGAAAATATTACGACAACCCCGTTATTAGCTGAAGTATCTCTGCGTGACTTGGCGTATAATCTGCAAAAATTACTCAAGAAAGCAGAACACTTCGAGCATCATCAGATTCAACGTGAGGTATTAACCACACGTGAAAAGATGACCCATATACTGGCATTACTGGAAGATGGTAAAGTGCGAACTTTCCATCAAGTACTCGATCTTAAAGAAGGTCGACGCGGTATTGTAGTGAGTTTTCTGGCGATCCTTGAGTTACTTAAAGAGTCTTTAATTAGCCTTATCCAGAATAATCCTTTGGGTGAGATATACTTAAGTTTAGCCGAATAAGTATGAGACCTGAGTGTGAATACAACACCTTATAAACAGATTATTGAAGCGGCTATTTTTGTTGCTAAGAAACCGTTATCATTAGCGGCTTTATGCCGTGATGTACTTGGCGATGATGATTTAAGCCGTCAGCAAGTATCTGCCTACATTGCCGAGATAAATGCCGATTATCATGATAAAGGTATCGAGCTGGTGGAAGTCGCCAGTGGTTATCGCTTTCAAGCGCGTTCATATTTAACGCCTTGGTTGCAGCGTATGTTGCAAGATAAACCAGCAAAATATTCGCGTGCGACATTAGAAACATTAGCACTGATTGCTTATCGTCAACCCGTGAGTAGGGGGGATATTGAAGCAGTCCGTGGGGTCGCTGTAAGTAGCCAAACGATTCATACGCTTGAAGAGCGTGAATGGATCAAAATGATTGGCCGTAAGGAAGTACCGGGGAGACCGGCTTTGTATGCGACAACGACCCAGTTTTTGGATTACTTTGGTATTAAAAGTATCCAAGAATTACCCCCATTGGACGAAGCGTTATTGGCTAAATTAGCCGCCATGGACGAAGAAAAACAGTTAGATATTTAACGGTATCAAAAAGAACATTGTTAGATATTTAATACATACAACATTTTATAATTGCGAAATAAGATCGTAACTTAATATTTAGGAAAACTGATGAGTGAAAAGCTACAGAAAGTACTAGCACGTGCTGGTTTAGGTTCCCGTCGTGAGATGGAAGCTGTGATCGCAGAAGGCCGTGTCAGCGTTAATGGTGACATTGTGACATTGGGTAGCCGCGTTGAAGAAGCGGATAAAATACGTTTCGACGGCAACCCTGTAAGCGTGATTAAAGAAGAAGACGCTGTATGTCGTATTCTTGCATACCATAAGCCTGAAGGTGAGTTATGTACGCGTAAAGATCCAGAAGGTCGTAAGACTGTATTTGATCGTCTACCACCACTTAAGAGTGGTCGTTGGATCGCGATTGGTCGTCTAGATATTAATACATCTGGTCTGTTATTATTTACGACAGATGGTGAGTTAGCAAACCGTCTAATGCACCCTAGTCACGAAGTAGAACGTGAATATTCTTGTCGTATCTTTGGTGAAGTAACGCCAAAAATCATTCAAAACCTGCGTATGGGTGTTGAGTTAGAAGATGGTCCAGCTAAGTTCCAAAAGATTAAAGGTGTTGCTGCCGGTACTGGTGGTGAAGGTCTTAACCAATGGTACAACGTATTATTGAGTGAAGGGCGTAACCGTGAAGTACGTCGTTTATGGGAATCTCAAGGTATTCAGGTAAGTCGTCTTATCCGTATCCGTTATGGTTCATTAGTACTTGATCGTCGTTTACCACGTGGCGGTTGGTCTGAGTTAGCACTTGAAGAAATCAACTACTTACGAACTCTCGTTTCATTAGATCCAGAAACAACAGCACGTAGTTTAGAGCGTAAAGAAACACGTATTCGTCAAGGCCGTATCCGTCGTTCATTGAAAAATAATGACGCACGTCAAAAGCCGACTAAAAGCGGTCGATTGGGTAAAGAGATTGAAGAAACCAATGAACCTCGTGGTAAAGGTCGCACTAAACCTACTGGTTCTGGTGTACCTATCCACAAAGGTAAGAAAGGCCCAACTAAACAGCAACGAGGCCCTAAAGCGAAAAAACGTACTCGTATCTAATGACACGTTTTTAATTACAACGCGCTATTTATAACAAAATAGACGTGACTGTATAACGCGTTATCCCTGCCTGTAATCGGCACTGGGTTAACGCGTTTTTTTATGCCTTACTCTCTGTCACCTTACTGTCAAAAAACTGCAATACGTTAGTCATTAACAAGCTTTAATATCACAATTTAAATTGACGTGAAATTATTATAATTGGAAGGGTCCTAGAATGAAAAAAACGCTTGTACTAACGATGGCAATTTTACTTGGTGGTTGTGCAGCAACTGATACAGCCTCAACTACATCATCCCAAATTGTAAATGCACAAACTGAACAATTCTTTGAAGTACACAAAGATGGCCGTATTTATCTGTTTAGCGATTTCGATCTTTATCAAGATTTCATGCAATTAGGTCACACTGCTTACTTTAAAGCATTCATTGGTGAAGGTCCGCATGGTGAAACACTTAAATTCGGCCTAACTGGCGAGCAGAAAAAGAAATTTGAAGGCGTGAAGCATGTCGATTTATATCAAGGTCAGCGTGAAGTAACTGGTCCTTTCTATGGCGAAATGTTCATGGATAATCGTTACTATGTATTTAGCTCGTGGGCAGACATGAAATTAACACGTGACTCTGGTGAAGCTGCATTACGCTTTAGTGACATCGGAGCAGGTCCTGACGGTAAAACCGTTATTTACGTACTCAATAGTAAAAACAAAAAGCAGCGTCCAGACGCATTAATGGCAGAGTTTAAAGAAAAGCATCAGATCTGAACGTCGAGCCGATAAACGCTAAGCAAACGGAATACATGAAGTTGAAAAAAAAGGTGGCGCTGATGCTCCACCTTTTTCGCTTCTATTGCTTCAAGATTGATTGCTTCAAGATTGACTGTATATCATTGCCACTGGGTTGCTGAAAAGCGTGTAGGTCAAATGCAGGTAATACCGAGAAGATATGATCAAAGATATCTGCTTGTATGTCTTCATAAAAAGCCCAACGTGTTTCATCGGTAAAAATATAGATCTCGATTGGCATGCCTTGTGTCGTTGGTGCTAATTGTCTCACCAATAATGTCATGTCTTTACGTACTTTCGGATGCTGCTGTAAGTAAGCTAACAAGTATGCGCGGAATGTCCCTATATTGGTCAAACCACGGCCGTTCACCGCTTTCTCATCTTCATTTAAATCCAGATTGAAAGTATTGATGTCAAAGTTTTTATCCGTGAGGTAGTTTTTTAATAAACGAATATTGCTAAGACGTTGTAACTCATCTTTGGTTAAAAAACGGATGCTTTGAATATCAATAAAGAGACTACGCTTGATACGACGGCCACCTGATTCACTCATACCACGCCAGTTCTTAAACGCGTCAGATACCAAGGCATAGGCAGGTAACATGGTAATGGTTTTATCAAAGTTACGCACTTTAACTGTAGTCAATGATACTTCTTCAACGGTCCCGTCAGCACCATATTTATCCATTTGGATCCAGTCGCCTTTGGTCACCATCTGATTGGTCGCTAACTGAATACCCGCAACAAAACCTAAGATAGTATCTCGGAATATCAACATGATGAAACCTGTCGCCACACCCAGACCACTTAAAAAGTAGATCGGTGATTGATCAGATAAAATTGATACCATAATAATGCCGGCGACAAAGAATAGGAACAGTTTAAGTAATTGGGTGAAACTGGTAATAGGTAATCGTTGTGTGGCCTTATGCTTATCAGCTATCTCGGCAATGGCATTTAATACCGCATAAACCGTCCGTATAAATAGGATCACTAGCAGTGCGCTAAGAAGGCGACCAACAACTTCGGTGATAAAAGCTGATATTGAGGTAAATAGTGGTAGCAGTAGGTCAATGACGAGTAAGGGCACTAATAAAGCAAACTTCTCTAAAACACCATGCGCAACGAAGGTATCATCCCAAGTGACTTTAGAACGAACTGATACCACTTTCATGGCTTTAACGACAATTCGTTTTACAATTAAATAGGATATGGCTGCGAAGCTCAAACATAATATCGCGAGTATGACATAGTAAGTATTTGAATCTGCACTATTTAACGTATCGCTGTCCGCGAGCCACTGAGAAATCACTAACCTAAGTTCTTTATCCAATGTAATTATCCTACTACTACAAATAAAACGACATAATATTCATTATGGTTGATGAATAGCAATAGCTATTGTGAAATTGATGACTTTGCGTTGAACTTATTAATTGATAAAGAGCATAAAAACGGCAACTAGGTCACTAAAAACGATTTTCCAATAGCCTTAAACAATTTTATAACATACATTAAACAGGTTTTTATCATTTTGAGAGGGAAGGCACATCACATGGCAATGAAGCTTATTTTAGTTATCTTGTTTGGACTAGCACCTGCTACGTTTGCGTTTGCATCGGGTGGCGGTGGAGAAATTATTGATCTTACTGCGTCCAGAATAGGCTATTTTGCTGTAATTATCTTTACCTGCGCATACTTGCTGGTAATGGCGGAAGAGCACTTACATTTACGAAAATCAAAACCAGTTCTCGTGGCTGCGGGTATTATTTGGGCCCTTATTGGTTGGCACTATGCTAGCTTAGGCATGTCAGATGTCGCCGAGGCCGCATTTAGACATAATCTGTTAGAGTATGCCGAACTATTGCTGTTCTTACTGGTTGCGATGACTTATATCAATGCGATGGAAGAACGCCAGTTATTTGATGCATTACGCAGCTGGATGTTAGGTAAAGGTCTCGATCTTAGGGGCTTATTTTGGTTAACGGGTATTCTCGCATTCTTTATTTCGCCGATTGCCGATAACTTAACCACGGCACTACTTATGTGCGCAGTGGTAATGAAAGTTGCTGGGGAAGACAAAAAATTCATTAATCTTGCCTGTATTAATATCGTTGTTGCTGCGAATGCGGGTGGTGCGTTCAGTCCATTTGGTGATATTACAACGCTAATGGTATGGCAAAAGGGCATGGTCGAATTTAATGAATTCGCGGCGTTATTCTTACCATCTGTGGTTAACTTTATTGTACCTGCGGCGATCATGACGTTCTTTATTCCTAAAAATGCCAAGTTATCTGGTGTACAAGAAATCGTATATACCAAACGTGGTGCCAAGCGTATCGTCTTGCTATTCCTACTGACTGTTGCATCTGCAGTTGCTGCACACAGCCTGTTACACATGCCGCCAGTATTGGGTATGATGACAGGTTTGGGTTATCTACAATTCTTCGGTTACTTCCTGCGTAAAACGCTGCCAATATCGTTAGAGCGTAAACGTGCAAAAGCAGAACTTGCTCAGGACGAAAAAGCCTTGCAACAGCTTGGTGGTGTTGTGCCATTTGACGTATTTAACAAAGTTGCTAAAGCCGAATGGGATACCTTATTATTCTTCTACGGCGTGATCATGTGTGTGGGTGGTCTCGGCTTTATGGGTTACCTCAGTCTGGCTTCTGGCATTATGTACGGCACGTGGGATACCACAGTTGCTAACGTGGTAGTCGGTATTCTGTCTGCGATTGTTGATAATATTCCGGTGATGTTTGCGGTACTAAGCATGGAACCAGATATGTCTTTGGGTCAATGGTTATTAGTGACCTTAACAGCGGGCGTGGGCGGTAGCTTACTGTCTATTGGTTCAGCGGCTGGTGTGGCACTGATGGGTCAAGCACGTGGGCTGTATACGTTTGCAGGCCACTTACGTTGGGCACCAGTGATTGCACTAGGTTACATCGCTTCGATTCTTTGTCATTTATGGCTGAATGATGCGTTGTTTTAATTTATAAAAATTAAAGTTAGCACTAACTAAATACACTGTGTTTAGTTAGTGCTTTTCAATTCAGTTCATCTTTAATACAAGATTTAGCTATTCTTATCAACCTCATCCGCTTGCGTTTGTACCGCGTATTGTAATTGCTCTTCTAGTGCATCATGTTCAGGTTTATCCTTAATAGACATACTCAATTCACTGTCATCGAATACGTCAGAGCATTGTAATATCTCGACCATGTCGGATGCGACATCAGGAACGGAGTCAATCATAGTACTGGCGATATCGACGGCATATTCAGGGATACTTTCTGCAAGTTGACTCACGTATTCATTAACCGCACTTTCAATGTTGGCAGTTGCATCACCCGGTGTTGCTTCTTCACTTTCAATTAGGTTGCTGACGTAGGCTTCCGCTACCACATTTGATGACTCTGGTAACGCTTCTGATACCGCCAAAGCGAAGTCGGCTGATTGGGTTGGAGATACATCGGTTAAACGACTATACAGTTCGGTTGCGGTCTGTTCAGATGCGGCAGCAGCACGATCAACAGGACGCATTTCATCTAACGAATTAGATAGGTTGGTCATGTATTGGTCGGTCATTTCTAACAATTCTTCTTGGTTATCTTCAACCATATTTTCAGCTGCAACTTCCATTACATCAATCCCGTTGTCTGGCATTGAGTTGGCGATAGCAACAATAATATTGGTAAATTGATCTGGACGCTCGGTTGTGATCCAGTCGACTAATTCTTCAGCTTGTTCCGGAGAGGCGTTGGTAAGCGCTTCGGCAATATGAATACTCATTTCTGGTGCGGCAGCGGTGATGGCGCGATACAGACGGCTAATATCAATTTCGTCAATGGTACTTAATGCCGCAGCTAAGTTTGAGGCATCATTTGGATCGCGCATGGCTAAGGTTTTTGCCATGTTGACAGCGGCTGCTGGATTGTTAGCGGCTAAACTAATCGCCACTTCAACTTCTGACGTTGGTTCAAAAGAAGGATGTGCATACTGGGTTCTAGGATCCAGTTCTGATGCCACACCTGATGGGGTTTGCATAATGAAGTTTTCTTGTTCATCACGTGGCAACGCTGTTTGCTTGACCATATTGCCGATGATAAAACCCAGTAAGGTAATCGCTGCCATGCTTATAAATGAAAACAGTGCTGCGCTACCAAACTGCTCCATGGCGATAGACGCGAGATTGGGACCCAGAATACTACCCAGTGCATAAATGAGTAATAACGATCCCATTGCCGCGAGGATCTGCTCTCGTAACACTTTATCGAAGGTTTCTGACATGCTCATAGGATAGAGGCAAGCGGTTAGCCCCATCACGACCGCAATCGTTAGCAGGGTGAGATTAAATTGTGATGAATTAATCAGTTGCGGTACTAGTAAAGATAATGCTGCAATGGTTAATACCATACCGATCATGGTTTTACGACGATCAAAATGATCGGACAAATAGGCTATCGGATATTGGAAAATAATAGCACCAAAGATAGATGCTCCCATGAAGATGGATAAACTGAAACCTTGAATACCATTATCATTGGCAAAAATAGGCAGCATGTTGACTAAGCCAGCATAAAGAAATCCGCCATAAAAACAACAGATAACACCGAGCGGTGATAACTTTATTATGGTCATTAATGACATAGACTGACTGTCTTCAATCTGTGGCCCTTGATGCTTGCTGATCACTATAGGGGTAATAGAAAGACTAAATAGAATACCGGATATAACAAACAAGGTGACATCGCTGATCGGTGCCACGTTCAGTAAAAATTGCCCAGAGAACAGTGCAGACATGATCACCATCTGGTTAATCGATAATATTCGTCCACGGCTTTCTTCTGTTGCACTATGACTTAACCAGCTATCGAGTGTGGCGTTGGCACAGGCCATACAAAATCCAGTGAGCATACGCATTGCAGCTAACATTAACGGCTCTGGATACAGGCCTGAAAGCAAGATTGCCACCGAGGTTAAGCTACCGCACATGGCAAATATACGAATGTGGCCAACCCGCTGTAATAGCGTTCGACTATAGATAGCACCCAGTAAGAAGCCCACTGACAGCATAGATAAGATGATACCTATGTTATCGACGCTGATACCGTCATTTTGCATGCGTACAGGCAATAGAATATTACTTAAGCCATAGCCAAGCATGAGCAAAAAGCCACTGATAAGTAGCAATATGAAAGGTTTCAGGGTCGTGGTCACAAGCGTGTTCTCTTTTCTATTTAATCTAAAATTGTTAATTAGTAATTTCTATAAGCTTTATAACATATAACTAACAATTGATGTTATCCGATTACGTCTTTGTGTAAATATTTTCACACCTCAAAAAATGCTGTACACTTAACCAGTCTTAAACAACTTTTTCTGGTCAATTTTGTCTGCTACATATCTGGGTTTTTTATTATCGCGCCATAGCCGTGATCGTAATGGTAACAATGAATTAAGCTACTGGTTAGCATCTGAAATGGGTGCGGTTAAACTGATCCCGGCAACCCAGCAGCTGGTGATGTTCATTCCTCAAGATCAACTTACCACTGCATTAGCTTGTTTAAGTGAGTTGAATCCGCGCTTTACCTTTAAAGACTTGAAAATGCGTAGCTTTGATTTAGAACTTATGAGCGCCTTTTATTTCCGTACTTCCCATGATTTTCACCGCGCACAAGAGTTATTAAGACGTAAGCTGGTTACGGTATTAGAAGCCGATATTCGCCCACCTGAGCGTTACTTAATGGAGCGTTTTATCAAAGGCGCAGTCGAGTTCACTGGTACGCCTGTACAACGTAAAGGCTATGTTGAATTTCAACAAGCACAGCTTAAACCAGCTGAACTGCCAGATAACTTAGTCGATAAAATAAAACAGATCTCACTGGATATCGAATGTTCAGAACACGGAGAGCTTTACTCTATTGGTTTGTATTCCCTAAGCCCTGCTTATTGCCCAGATGGTCAGCCCTTTAAACGGGTATACATGATAGGTGAGCAGCCTGAGCGCGATTTAGCACAAACTCCTGAAAGCGAGCCGTTAATCCATTGGGTTGCCGACGAGAAAAGTTTATTACTGGCGCTGCAAGCATTCGCGATCAGTTACGATCCCGACATTTTTATTGGTTGGAATGTAATTAACTTTGATTTCCGTTTATTAGCCCAACGTGCCACATTCCATAATCTTAAATTAGCATTGGGTCGAGGTGGGCAAAACCTGCATTGGCGAGATGGCCGTACCCCACAGCAACAAGGCTTTCTGACTTTACACGGTCGGGTGGTCGTTGATGGTATTGATAGTTTAAAAACGGCAACTTATAGCTTCCCAAGTTTTAGTTTAGAAAACGTGGCACAAGAGATTCTCGGTGTTGGTAAAGATACTGATGATGTCGATAA
Source organism: Moritella viscosa (assembly GCA_000953735.1). Taxonomy (NCBI): domain Bacteria; kingdom Pseudomonadati; phylum Pseudomonadota; class Gammaproteobacteria; order Alteromonadales; family Moritellaceae; genus Moritella; species Moritella viscosa. Next base: position 1,218,038 of record LN554852.1, read on the forward strand.
TCGCATGGAACAGATTAACCACGACTTTCATTTTAACAAGGTAAAACTGGCGAAATACAACCTGCAAGATTGCGTCTTAGTGTGGGATATTTTTGTTAAAACCCGTTTGTTAGATTTTTTATTACTACGCTCGCAGTTAACCGGTTTAGAACTAGATCGTAACGGTGGATCGGTATTGGCGTTTACCAATGTGTATCTTCCTAAGTTACATCGCGCGGGTTATATCGCGCCAAATCTGCGTGAGAGTGGGGTAATGGCAAGTCCTGGCGGTTATGTGATGGATTCATTTCCTGGCTTGTATGATCATGTCATCGTACTGGATTTTAAAAGTCTGTATCCGTCAATTATTCGCACCTTTAAAATTGATCCGGTAGGGTTGCTAGAAGGGGTTCAAAACCCGACTGAGGCGATTCCGGGTTTCCGTGGTGGTTTGTTTGATCGTGAAAAGCATTACCTTCCCGATATTATTACCGAACTGTGGTCGCAGCGCGATCAAGCCAAACTCGATAAAGATGCTGCCCGTTCACAGGCCATTAAAATCTTAATGAATTCGTTTTATGGTGTGTTAGGGTCGGGCGGTTGTCGTTTTTATGATACTCGTTTAGCCTCGTCGATCACCATGCGTGGGCAAGAAATCATGCAGACTACCGCAAAATGGATCGAAGAGCAGGGATATAAGGTGATTTATGGCGATACCGATTCCACCTTTGTATTACTCGATGCCGCCAAGTTTACCGAGGGTGATCGTAGCGAACAAGCCGATCGCATGGGCAAAGAGCTGTCAGAATATATTAACCAGCAGTGGCAACGACACCTACGTGAAGATTACGATATCGACTGTTTCTTAGATATTGAATACGAAGTGCATTATCACAAGTTTTTAATGCCGACTATCCGTGGCTTGGATAAAGGCAGTAAAAAGCGCTATGCCGGATTAGTGAATACCAAAGATGGTGAAAAACTTATTTTTAAAGGGCTGGAAACCGTACGTACCGATTGGACTGACTTAGCCAAGATGTTCCAAATGGAGTTATACCATCGGGTATTTCATGGCTTAGCAGTCGAAGATTATGTACTGGAAATTGTAGAAAGGACCTTAGCGGGTGAGTTTAACGATAAGTTAGTTTATCGTAAGCGTTTACGCCAAGAATTGTCTGCTTATGTGAAGAACGTGCCGCCACATGTAAAAGCGGCGCGTGCTGCTGATGAGAAGAATCGCCAATTAGGGCAACCGTTACGTTATCAGCATAAAGCGTGGATCAGTTATGTGTTAACCCTAAGTGGCCCTGAAGCTGTCGAGCATCAACATTCGGTACTCGATTTTGAGCATTACATTGAAAAACAAATTAAACCCATTGCTGATGGTATCTTGCCTTTTATTGGCTTGAGTTTTGATTTGATAACCGATCAACAAATGGGATTATTTTAATCCTACCACAACTCCCCTGACAGTACTTTACCCGCATTTGTGAAACGTATCCTGACATATTAAGACAAACTAGTTTATCTTAATATGTTATGGATTTATCAACATGGGTTATTCATTCATCAATATTAGTTATGCTCACTATAAATGACGGCTAATTGTTTTGACATAATATCGGCAATTTTAGGTTGTGCAGTGCGGTTAGGGTGAATACCGTCGTTTTGCATTAAGCTTGGGTCGATAGCGATCTGCTCCATGAAAAACGGTAACACGGTAATGTCTTTTTCACTGCCAACCTGCGTAAATACATCGGTAAACATTTTACTGTAGCGTGGGCCATAATTAGGTGGAATACGAATATTCATCACATATACAGGAATATTCTGCGCGTGTGCTAGCTCTACCATTTTAGTCAGATTTTTTTTGATTAACTTGGGAGAAAAACCACGTAAACCGTCATTGCCACCGAGTTCGATGATCAGTGCATCAATGGATTGCTTAGCCAAAATACCCGGTAATCGAGACAGGCCGCCAGCGGTAGTTTCACCACTGATACTGGCATTGATAATATTATACGGGGCATTTTGCTTTACTAATTGTTGATTAAGCAGGGTTACCCAGCCTTCGCTTTGTGTCATGCCATAACTGGCACTAAGGCTGTCACCCAATAACAAGATTTTATGGTTAGCTGTGGCATACGCTGCAGGTAATAAGATAACTATCAATAATAATACTTTAAAGGAATTTTTAAACATGAAGCTAAATTCCGACGTTATATTAAAAGTAAGTGCCTTAACTAAATCAGTTAAAACAGAGGCTAAAATCCTCGATATATTATATCCGATGGATTTAACTGTGACCGCAGGTGATTCATTAGCGATTGTTGGTGCGTCTGGCTCTGGTAAGTCTACCCTATTGTCTATTATAGCGGGACTCGATTTACCTTCGAGCGGTGAAGTTTTTCTTAAAAATCAGCCATTGCACCAATTCAATGAAGAACAACGAAGTGCGGTTCGTGCGAAACATGTTGGTTTTATTTTTCAGCAGTTCTTACTTATCAATAGCTTAACAGCATTGGAAAATATCATGTTACCGGCTGAGTTAGCTGGTATGGATAATCCTGAACAATTGGCGCGAGAATTATTAGCCAAAGTTGATTTAACGGACAGAGCCGAACATTACCCATCACAATTGTCGGGTGGTGAGCAGCAACGAGTGGCGATTGCCCGTGCCTTTATTTCTAAACCCGATATTCTTTTTGCCGATGAGCCGACAGGTAACTTAGACACTAAAACAGGGTTACATATTGCTGACTTGCTGTTTGAAATTAACAAGCAAGAGGGGACCACTTTAATATTAGTTACTCACGACCCTAAATTGGCCGCGCGTTGCCAGCGCCAAGTGATCATGGAAAGTGGCCAGTTAACAGAAGCGAATGTAGAGCCTTTGGTTGTTGAGCCTTTAGCTACAAAACAGCAGTTAAGTGAGTCGTTATGAGTTATTGGCGCAAACACTCCCTGCGTTTATTAAAACACGAATTAAAACGCGGGGAACTGACGATCATCTTACTGGCGATCGTATTAGCTGTGTCTGCGGTATTTGCTTTGTCGGGTTTTTCTAGCCGTGTTAAACAAGCATTAACCGCCGAGAGTAGTACCTTTATTGCTGCTGACAGAGTATTGGATACCGGTAGTGTTATTGAGCCAGCTGTGTTGGCCAAAGCGACCAGTTTACAGTTAGCCCAAGCTCAGCAGATACAAATGTCATCGATGGTATTCACTGATAATCAGATGGCATTGGCAGCTTTGTCGGCGGTGTCGGATACCTATCCATTACGTGGTAAATTATTGGTAAGTCCGTCGTTAGATGCCTCACAAGCGGTTGCGGCTAATTCACCGAAATCCGGTGAAGCTTGGTTAGAAGCGAAAGGATTAAGACAGTTAGGCATTAAGCTTGGCGATAGCATTGAAGTCGGCGTCATGCGTTTTAAAGTCACAGGGGTGATCACGCAAATACCGGATGCGTCGTTTAGTGTGTTTAGTTCTGGTCCTGTGGTGTTTATTAATACTCAAGATGTACAGCGAACCAAGCTTATTCAACCGGGTAGTCGACTAAGTTATAAATACCTGTTCGCCGGAGAAGCCGACAATATTACCGCATTTGAGCAATGGTTCAAACCACAGTTGACTGATAACCAGCGCTGGTATGATATTAAATCACAAAATTCCCCCTTGGCGAGAGCGTTAACTAAAGCGGATAAATACTTGTCATTAGCTAGTATGCTGGGCATTGTTTTAGCCTCTGTTGCTGTTGCGGTCGCAAGCCGTCGTTATAGTCAGCGCCATCAATCTGTGGTGGCGGTGTTCAAAGCCATGGGCGCATCCAAGCGTTATGTGACTAAACTATATTGCCTGCATTGGTCGCTATTGAGTGTACTGAGTATCAGTTTAGGGCTAATTGTGGGCTATCTGATATTGAATATTGGTTTGTATGCCATGCGCGATTATCTTGATACTTCGAGCACAGGTAATATGGCATATCCCTTCTTAGTCGCGATTGTTACGGGCATTATTTGTGCTGTGGCTTTTGCAATCACGCCATTAAGAGAGTTGGTAAACACTTCGCCTATGACCCTGTTACGCGGTCGTGATAGTGGCGCTGAAAATAGTTTGTTGACGCGGCTGATAGGTCCGTTACCTGCGATATTCGCTATTTTTACGCTGCTGTATTTATTTAGTCAAGATGCGGTGCTCAGTGCTGCATTATTAATTGGCGGTATGCTGGTTGCATTCGTACTGCTCGTTATTGGTCGTTTGTTTATGTCTGCGGGACGTTCTGCGGGCAGTAAGGCTGGAAAATCGTGGCATTTAGCGCTAGCCAATTTGAAACGTCGTGCTAATGAAAATGCGGTGCAATTGATTAGCTTTACCATCGCTATTCAACTGCTATTGGTTATTGTGGTCATGAAGAATGGCCTCATTGATGACTGGCAGAAGCAATTACCGGATAACAGTGCCAATCGATTTTTAGTCAATATTACGGCCAGCCAAGTCGAGCAAGTAGACAATTTTGTTGATACGTTAGGCATTGAATCCAGCGGCCTATTTCCCGTTGTTCGTGGTCGATTAACCAAAATTAATGATGACCAAGTGACTAAACGTGTGAGTAAGGAAGAAACTAAATCTGCTGATAATGGTCGCCGTGGTGTGGGTCGAGAGCTAAACCTGACTTGGCGTGATGTGATCCCTTATGAAAATAGTTTAATTGCTGGTAGCTGGTGGCAGCCAGAAGATACCCGCGCGTTAGTGTCTATCGAATCGACATTAGCAGATAAGTTAGATGTCGCTGTCGGGGATAACTTAACTTTCCAATTGGGGAGTGAAGAAGTGCAAGTGACGGTAAGCAGTATTCGTAAAGTGAACTGGCAAACGCTGCAACCTAACTTTTACATGATCTTTAATCAGCATGTGTTAGCTGATTTCCCTGCAACTTATATTTCATCGTTATATGTGCCAGATGATGCAACTGATGCTTTGCAGGATTTTTTGAGCCAGTATCCGACCATTACCTTAATAGATGTGGACGCTATCATTTTAACGAGTGGTAATGCTGGTAGAGACAAACGAACATACAGGCTCATAAGTGTATTTAAAACACCCACCAGTAATGGTAATCGCCAACCATAATTATTCATTTCTTCAACTGTTAATAGCTGATTTAAGGCGTAAACAACAACTAATGATATGACAACACCGGCTAATGAACTCGCGACAATTAGGCTACTGGTTTTGGATTTGTCTGCTTGGTCTGTACCTTGGTGTAGATAAGATATCAAGGTTGGGTATTCACCACCGAAACTAAATGCTTGTACAATTTGAAGTAATAAAAAGGCGACAACTATATATTTTCCAAGTGCTTCAACCGGCATGAACGCCATGCTCAAGGTGGCAAGGCCAATCATTAAGTTAGTTAATATTAATGCTGAGCGTACACCGTGATTTTTAGCATAATGGCCAATAACTAGCCCTCCGAGGGGGCGTACTAAAAATCGTAATGCGAATATTCCCCACACGACGTACTCGGCGTGCTCAATCCCCTGATGGGAAAATAAGACTGAAATGAAGCCTGAAATTGAGGCGAAAACCGCAATGTCATAAAACTCTAAGGCGTTACCTGTCACGGCTCCAATTTTTTGTTTCCATGTTAATCTGATCATTTTATTCCTTTAATATATTGATTAGTTTTAATAATTTCAATTTGATTACCATCTGGGTCATAGCAAAAAAAATAATTAAATGACCCTAATCGAGCTTGCTTGATCGGGGTTACGGTTGTCGTTGTCGATAATGCTTGGTGTATCTTTATTAAGTCATCGACTTCAATTGCTAAATGACGAATGCCAATGGCTTTAAGGTAGATTAAGTCTTCGTGATCTTGAGGCGATACAGCATCAGCAAAAGTAAACAATTCAATATGTGTGTTTCGGTTTTCCAGCAATACTATAGTGCACTGTTTATCTTGAAACTCTTGCTCAATGGTAAAGCCAAACTTGTGATAAAACGCGATGCTGGCAGTCAGCGATACGCATGTTATTGAGACATGATGTAGGCGTCCAGACATGCCAGCGTTACTCCCTGTATTCTTAGTGCGTTAAATAAGAAGGATAAAGGTAAGTTCGCACAATTGAATTTCTCTTTAATGACGTTCACGCGTTTGCGTTCATTTGCTTCACTGCAATGATGATAACGTGCGATTTCTTTAATACTTTTAAGCTCAAGTAAGCAATGAATAGTTGCCATTTCTTTGGCTGTTAATATTACATCTCCAAATTGAATTTTATTGGTATGCACTATTTTAGTTATTGGTAGTGTGGGAATACTGTTGTGTTGTAGATGATCAAACATAGGTAAAGTTATGTCTTTTTTATCGAACCAGAGTTGATTTGCTACTTTACTGACCTTAGGTTTCAGCTGACCAAGAGCCATAATTGCTGATGGGGATAAATGCTTATTAGAAGTAAATGAAAACAGTTCAAAATAATCATCGTGCTTTGTGCAAATATCAATTTTATTTGCGTTATGCAGATATTTTTTTGAAATGTTGCAGTGCTCATCGCTAAATGTATTCCACAAATGGACGCCATGGTGAAGCCGTTCATCTAAGCGACGATATAGCCCTGAATCCCAATATTGTAAATGCCATTCATATTTCGTTGATAAAGTTAAAACTGTGCGTTTTTTTATATTGATTATAGAAAAACTTATATGTTCTTTACTATCCTTGTATGTGAATATATCTGCAAAATTTTGACATCGTTTTTCGTTATCTAAATTATGAACGATCCAAGATCGCATCCTTCAATCTAATCACTTTGGGATAGATGGTACCTGCAAATCTGGGTTAATAACACTAAAATATACTTAAAAAGTCATATTTTTAGTATTGAGAACCCACGTTAAGTAACATTAGGTGAAATTCATTAACATATCTTTGTGCTCAATTATAGGTGTAATTTATGCCACTATTAAACGGGCCAATTGTTGGTATTATGCCATTCGTTAATGGGAACACTGTGTCTCAATTTAAACTAGCAAAGGTAAAAGGGATATTTATGGCTTTCTATTATTATGCAATATTGGCTGTCTTTATGATGCTCATGCCCTGTCTGTTTTTTGTTAATGGGATTATTAATTACAACCGTAATTCAAATTAAAGCTATTACTTATAAGCGTTGTCGAAGCATTAATTATTGACTTGGTTTAAGCACATAATTAGCGGAATCTGCTGTTAGATTTACTTTTAATTATAATAAACCTTATTCATTCTTATCTATGTGGATAATAGATTATTAAATGAACTGTGAGCATTCACATATAGATCTTCTATCGGTAAACTATTGCTCTTAATGATTATTTACTAATTTATTTAGCGATTACAGAGGTTACTGAATACAGTGATTTTTTGGAATCAAGGGGAATGGTTTGCCGATAATTCGACCAATGGTGTCTAGATTTCTTATTATTTTGATGATTGCGCTGATCCCCGCATTATCTTTTATGTCATATAATATTTGGCATGAATTTATGGCTGAAAAACAAAAAATACGTGATAAAGCATTTCTATTTGCTGAAAAGGTGGTAAAACAGCAAAAAAATAAAATTCGGTATACTAAAAATATCCTATTTAATTTAGCGGAAGACCAAGCCATACTTAACCCCGAAAACCCTAATTGTTCTCTGTTTATTTCTAGAATCCAACGCCTTAATCCTATTTTAACTGATATCAAAGTACCGCTAGCCAATGGTGACCTGCTGTGTAATGCGCTGCCATTGCAACAAACAACTAATGTTTCAGGCCGTTGGTACTTTCGTAATACCATTGAAAATGGTTTGTTTTCGATGAGTAAATTCCAGATTGACAGAGAAACTGGCCTCGCTTCAATGAACTTTTCGGTGCCAGTCTATGATAAAGATAACAATATTATAGCCGCTGCTGTGGCAGTTCTATCGTTAAAATGGTGGGGTGAACAATTAACAGATAATTTTTTCCCTAAAGATGGTGCTGCTTTTATTGTTGATCGCGACGGTCAAGTCGTCGCTTCACACTATGGTATTGCTACCGAAAATGAAAGTTTAGCCATGATCCTTACTGATTCACTGCCACAAAAAGAAGGTGTTTATGAAGTAAAGTCGGCAGATAATATACGCCGTTTAGTCGCCTATAAACCTATGTTTCCAGCCGATAGTGGTAGTGATGCATTTGTTCTTATTGCACTGCCGTTAGAAAGCGCTTATGCAAGAGTATATGCAGAATTACAAGAAAATATAATAGCCTTGCTATTTAGCTTAGCCACATTAAGTTTTATATTGCTCTGGGGTTCACGGGTTAAAATTATTCTTCCAATTTATCAACTGTTTGATACAGCCAAAAGTTTGATCTCTGAGCATTTAGAATATACAGAGTCAACGCAAAAAAATAAGGCTTTAGATAACAAATATAATAGTGAATTATGGGCTGTATCAGATCATTTTAATTTGGTTATTGCAGAGCAAAAGAAGCAGCGACAAGAATTGAAAGACTTAGTTTATCTCGACCAATTGACTCAACTACCAAATCGACACGCATTATTAAATAGTATCGAGAATAAACTTTCTTGTCCTGACGATAAATTCGCGATTGTTCTTATCGACATCGATAATTTTGGAGTGTTAAATGATCGTTTCGGGCATGATATTTGTGATGGTCTATTAGTCGAAATTGCTAATAAATTGCTTTCATTGTGCCAACACGATGAAGAGGTTGGCCGTTGGTGTGGTGATGAATTTGTTTATATTCTCCCTTCCCATAAGCGCGATCTTTTGGACCATAGAATTAATTCTATTTTAGCGTCGCTCTCTGAGCCTATTCAATTAGAGATTATTTCTTATGCTTGCCAGGCGCGTTGTGGCGTTGTAGTCAGTCATGAGTTAGCTATAAAAGATGCGAGTAAATTGATGCATTTTGCCGATTTAGCCGTATCAAAAGTGGGAGATAATAAGGCTTGTAAGATTACTTACTTTAAACAAGATATGGAAACTGCAGGTCATGAGCGGTTCGAACTTGAGGCTGAGTTACGTCATGTAATATCGCGTGGTGAGCTACGATTACACTATCAACCTATTATTAATTTTAAAACGGGTAAATATGAACTAGCGGAGGCATTAGTCCGCTGGCAACATCCTCGTCGAGGTTTAGTTGAGCCATTGCAATTTATTGAATTGGCTGAAAGAACGGGATTGATTATTAATATTGGCCGTTGGGTTCTATGTGAAGCTATTCGTCAGTTAGCCATGTGGCGTAGTGATGAGCTAATTGATATTAATGAAGTGGCTGTAAATTTATCTCCAATACAGTTACAAGATAATGAGCTAATTCAGATGATTACGGCGACATTAATAAAGTATGATATTGAACCTAAATGGTTAACATTGGAGATCACTGAATCTGTGTTACTTGATGGTGGTGATGAAGCGTTAGCAACAATTGCCCAGTTTAGAAGCATGGGAATTAGAGTCGCGTTGGATGACTTTGGTACGGGTTACTCAAGCCTTAGCTACCTGTCTCGTATTCAGCTGGATAAAATCAAAATTGATCGTTCATTCGTTAATGAGATCGGTAATGCACGTGATGATATTTTAATTGAAACAATAATAACAATGTCGCATCGGATGAATTTAGCGGTTGTCGCAGAGGGGATTGAAACCGTATCACAATCAATGCTTTTGGAGAAATTAGATTGTGAATATGGGCAAGGTTACTATTTTAGTAAACCGCTTGAGGCTAGCGCTATAACAAAATTTTTTAAAACATTAAATGAACCTTGTATAAACTCATGAAGAATAAGGAAATCGTAATGAATAAAACGGTAATTAAATATGGCCTTATATTAGCTGCGCTGGTTAATATTGGTGGGGTACTTACGTTCTCGAAATTGTTTAGTAATACGGCAATTAATGATGCAGATCCAGTTGTGATGTCTAACTTTGGTTTAGTTATGATTGTGGTATGGGGACTGGCATATTTTGCTGCCGCGATGACTAAAGGTAATATTCGTTTGTTAGTCTCAGTTTTTGCGGTAGAAAAGCTGGTATACGTGGGCGCATGGGTGTATTGGTTAACAACAAATAACTTATTTAACTTGTACGAAGTAGATTTACTTGCCGGTATCTTTTATACCATTTACGGCTTAAATGATTTGTTGTTTATGGTGTTCTTTATCAAGGTTACTATGTATAAAGGCGCTGATGTTTAATGATAAATTAGCGTTAATAGAAGCTAATAAGCGTAATCACAGTGCCTTTTCTTATTTAAAACGATTAACTGACTTGATCTAACTGTGCGTTACGATAAGTCACAATATCTTCAATCGTTAATACCGGTAAGTCGTGCTTTTCACCAAAAGTAATGATTTCTGGTAGACGTGCCATTGTACCGTCAGGATTGGTTACTTCACATAATACGCCAGCAGGTTTTAGCCCCGCGAGTTTCATTAAATCAATTGTCCCTTCGGTATGACCACGGCGCGTTAATACACCACCTGGTTGTGCGCGTAGTGGGTAAACGTGACCTGGACGTGCCAAATCACTTGGCATTGCATTATCGGCAATCGCGGCTTTAATTGTGGTGACACGATCCGCAGCAGATACGCCTGTTGTTACGCCAACGGCCGCTTCGATGCTAACTGTAAATGCCGTACCATATTGGCTTGAGTTATTCTCAACCATAGGTGCAAGCTCTAAATGCTTAACACGCTCGTCAGGTAGACAAACACAAACAATACCACTGCCTTCTCGGATCAGTAGCGCCATTTGTTCATTGGTAAGCGACTCAGCCGCATACACCATATCACCTTCATTTTCACGGTCTTCATCATCAACAACTAAAACCCCTTTGCCTAAACGTAATGCGGTTAGTGCTGTTTCAACACGCGTGATTGCGTCGCCAAAAGGGGAAAGTAAAGACTGATTCATGGTTTAAATCCTTAATATACAACTATATAAAATATTGGGTTCCAGAATCAGGGCGTGCAGAATTAGAGGTGCGTGATTAATCATCTACCAAGGTAAATGTTAACGCATCTTATATTCTCTCTCATCCGGACTTAGACATATTCGTGAATATGTCATTACCGTCGGCTCTGGACTAGGCTATATGGCATAGCATTCACCAGATCTGCTGACCCTAAGTGATGACTTTATTAAATCATATGCCACTTAGGCGCTCGCGGGCTGAAATAGGTGACGAATAAATCGACCGCCTGATTATTACCGCCGGTGGGGAATTACACCCCGCCCTGAGAATTTAATCGATTAATGATCATGTGATCACCGTCGACAAGGTTATGTTGCCTTGATTTTATGCAAATGACAAGTGTTTAAAAGCTGACGGGGTGTACTGAAAAATCTAAGTAATAATATCGTGCAAACACCAAACTGTTGTTTGACATCAGATATAGAAATGGCGCTGTGAGTGAGACTCATAACGCCATTCTTTATATCGTATAAATTAATAAGAGCAATTGAAATTATCCGCCTGCGAGTTTCACAGTGTAGCCTTTCTTCTCTAAAAATTCTTTTGCCATGTCACGCTGATCACCTTGGATCTCGATGATAAAATCTTTGACACTGCCACCCACACCGCTTTTCTTTTTCAATTCTTTTGCGAGTGCTTTTAATTCTTTTTCGGGTAATTCTATACCGCTAATCGTCGTCGCACCTTTACCTTTACGGCCTTTTGTTTCGCGGCGGATACGTACAATGCCATCACCTTCAGGTGCAGTTTCAACTTGTTTTTCTTCTTTAATACGACCGCTTTCGGTTGAGAAAACCATGCGGATATTGTCATCGAAATGCATATCAATACTCATTAACAGTCAATAAAAGGGATTATAGCAAATAAAAGTAAAAATGATAACGCTAGAAGTGAGCCCGCTCCAACTGTATTCGTGAGTTTAGAGCGAATTTTTTACGCTGATGTTTCGTTAGTCATTATCATATTCATGAATGATATGATTGAGTAGGCTTCCTTCCAATAGTGCCTTGCGAACTAACGCCACACCGGCCATAGAGGGTTCATTTTGAAACTGTGCTTCGTTAATCACGACGTTGGGTACAAAACTACCTAATGCATGTTGTTGCACACTGTGTTCAATGATTGGGAAGATTAATTCTTTTGCTGCGACAATCTCGCCCTTGATTAACAACTTTTGCGGATTGAACAAGTTAACTATGATTGCGATTGCTTGACCGAGTAACTTACTCACTCGTTGTAATACTTGTACGGCTAATTCGTCACCGCTATTTGCAGCATTACAAATGCCTTCGATAGTTAAGCCCTCGATAGTGAGACTTGTTTCGTGGCCTTGATTAATTAATCCTGTTATCTGTTTAAGGATTGCTTCATTAGAGGCGATCGTTTCTAAACAACCATGGCTGCCACAATGACAAGGTAAACCGAGAGGATCAATGCGAATATGGCCTATTTCACCGACTTGATTATTGTAGTTGGTAAAAATTTTACCGTTATTAATAATACCAGAACCAACACCATCATGAACGGACAGTAATACACTGTCTTGGCAATCTTGCGCCGCACCAAAGTACAACTCAGCTAATGACAGAGATTGGGTGTGGTTGGCAATATACGCAGGAACACTAAACTCTTTGGTGAGTAGGCTTCCGAGTGGGATATCTTTTAGATTATGTTTTGGTAGATAGACAATTGTACCTGACTCTCGGTCGATCAAACCGGGTGACGTCACCGCAATAGCGATTAAGCGTTGTAAATCAGTATTGATATTAGCGTCAATGAAGTCGGCAATTTGTGCTAATAAAAATGGGATTACATCGTTGTCTGGTGCAGTGTCTAAAGCAACACGGTAAGTGGTGAGCTTCGTTCCTGCAATATCATGCAACGCGATGGTTAAATTATTACGACCAAGTTTACAACTTACAAAGATAAACTTTTCTATCTCGCAGGTCAGTGATATGGCTGGTCTACCGCCAGTCGAGGCTTGCTGTGCTACTTCTTTAATTAACCCTGCCGCCATTAATTGACGTGTCATCTTAGTAATACTTGCAGGCGCTAGCTCGCTTAATTTTGCTAAAGCGACCCGTGAAATTTGCTTTTTTTCATCGATAAGGCGATAAACAGAAGCGGTATTTACTTGTTTAATAAATTCAATATTGGCGACTGGGCTATGTTTCATAATTAGAAGCTTTTCACTTGTCCGTTTACAATCGTTTTGATAACGGTGAAGTCGGCATTGAAGGCTGTTAAATTCGCAACTTTGCCTTTTGCAATGCTGCCAAGTTTATCTGCTACACCAATTGCTTTTGCTGGGTATAGGTTCGCCATACGCAGTGTTTCTGCCAGCGGTAAGCCAACATGTTTCACTGTATTTTCAACTGCTTCGATCATCGTTAATGCTGAACCGCCTAGTGTACCATCGGCACCAACACATTTACCATCACGATAGAACACTTCCGTGCCAACAAAGTCAAAAGATTCGATGTTGGCCCCGGCTGGCGCAACAGCATCAGTCACTAAGACTAATTTTTCGCCCATTAATTTATGGCTCATACGTACATTAGCGTAATCGACATGGTGGCCATCAACGATAATACCGGCGTAAACGTCTTTATGATCGTAAATTGCGCCAACCACACCTGGGTCACGACCCGTAATCGAGCTCATGGCATTAAACAAATGCGTCGCAAAACGCGCACCAGCTTCAAAACCTTGCATGCATTCGGTGTACGTTGCGTTAGTGTGACCAACTGATACTAATATGTCTGCTGCGGTTAATTGTGCAATGTGTGTCGCGTCAGTATTCTCTGGTGCTAAGGTTACTTTGCTGATCACTGCACTGTTGGTACAGATATGGTCGATCATCGTTTGTTCACTGCGGCGAATAAGGTTAATACTGTGAATGCCTTTTTTCGCTGTAGACAGGTAAGGACCTTCTAAATGCAAGCCGAGTGCTTGGTTGCTGTGTTTTTCTAAATACGCCGTCATGGTATCAATCGCAGACTTCATTTCTGCATCGGTAGCCGTGATCAATGTTGGCAAGTAGCTAGTACAGCCAAAGCGCTCGTTGGTTTTTTGCATAATTTCAAGGGTGTTAATACTGATATCAGTATTAAACAATACGCCACCACAACCATTCAGTTGCAAATCAATAAAGCCAGCTGTTAAGCTTGCACCTACAAGGTCAATACGTTCGATATCTGTTGGGCAATCTGCGATAGCAACCAAGTCATGAATGTATTCACCATCGACAATTACACAGTGCTCAGTTAGCACACTGTCGTTTGTGTAGATAGTACAATTAGTGAGTGCATACATAGAGTTACTCCGCAATAAAGCTTTGAATGTTTTCCGCTTCTAGTTCTTTAAAGTAGCGTACCGTTTTCACTTTTAATTCCATCGTTGCAGGCTCGTCACACGCAATAATTGATTTAGGGTGTAACTGTAGCGCAGAAATAGTCCAAAGGTGGTTTACACTACCTTCAACAGCGGCTTCAAGTGCCTGGGCTTTATTGTGACCTGTGATTAACACCAAGATTTCTTGTGAGTCTAATAGTGTGCCGACACCAACGGTCAGTGCTAATTTTGGCACTTGGCTAATATCGTTGTCGAAGAAACGTGAATTAGCAATACGTGTATCTTCTGTTAGTGTTTTGATGCGTGTGCGTGAAGCCAGTGATGAAGCTGGTTCGTTAAATGCGATGTGACCATCAACGCCTACGCCACCCATGAACAGATTAATTTGACCGTAGCTCTTCATTTTATCTTCATAACGCTGGCATTCAGCATCCAGATCGTCAGCATTACCATTCAGTAAGTTAACGTTTTTATCTTGAATGTTTACGTGATTGAAAAAGTTGCTGTACATGAATGTGCGGTAGCTTTCTGGGTGATTTTTATCTATACCTACATATTCATCCATGTTGAAAGTAACAACGTGTTCAAAACTAACTTCACCTTCAAGGTGTAATTTGATTAACTCTTTATAAGTTGTGAGTGGAGTACCGCCTGTTGGTAGACCTAATACAAACGGCTTGTTTGCAGTTGGATTGAATGCATTAATCTTGTTAGCTATATAAGCAGCGCTCCAGCGACCAACTTGAGCAGGGGTAAGTAAAGGAATTAATCTCATGCGATACTCTCTATAATTTTTTGGTTGTGAACTATTCTTTTTTTTAATTGTAAATTAAGTTTTAAGATCCAGCTATCAAAACTTGCCTTTTTCTGCTCGAATCGTTGAAATAGATCACACTGCAGGGAATTAAAAGCGAATTAGGTTTGTCATCATGGCTATCTTACTTTACATTGCAAAATAAGTTGTGTGGTGAGCGAAAGTATGTTCTTTTAATGAAACCGAAACAGTTTTATAACAAGAATAAAACATTTATTTGGATTTTAAACTTAAACGAGGGAGATGGCTGTATGTTTAGCTATTTGCAAAAAATTGGTCGTGCACTGATGGTTCCGGTGGCAGTTCTACCTGCTGCTGCGGTATTAATGGGTATTGGTTATTGGATTGACCCAGTCGCTTGGGGCGGTGAAAATATGCTTGCAGCATTTTTCATCAAATCGGGTGCTGCGATTATTGAGAACATGTCATTACTGTTTGCTGTTGGTGTTGCTTACGGAATGTCAAAAGACAAAGACGGTTCAGCCGCGCTTGCTGGTCTTGTTGGCTTCTTAGTGGTGATAACGTTACTTTCACCGGGTTCAGTTGCTGCAATCCAAGGTGTGAGTGCTGACCAAGTGTCTGCTGCATTCGGTAAAATCAATAACCAGTTTGTTGGTATTTTAGTGGGTGTTATCACTGCTGAACTATATAACCGTTTCAGTGAAGTTGAGTTGCATAAAGCGCTGACCTTCTTCAGCGGCCGTCGTTTAGTGCCAATTATTACTTCTTTTGTCATGATGGGCCTGTCATTTGTACTGATGTACATCTGGCCAATTATTTTTGATGGTCTGGTTACTTTTGGTACTAGCATTAAAGATATGGGGCCTACTGGTGCTGGTATCTACGCGTTCTTTAACCGTATGCTGATTCCGGTTGGTCTTCATCATGCACTTAACTCAGTATTCTGGTTTGATGTTGCAGGTATTAATGATATCCCTAACTTCCTTGGCGGTGCAAAATCACTTGCTAATGGTGCTGCAACTGTGGGTATTACTGGCATGTATCAAGCTGGTTTCTTCCCTATCATGATGTTTGGTCTACCAGGTGCGGCGCTTGCATTCGTGCATACAGCTAAGCCGGAAAATAAAGCGAAAGTAATGTCAATCATGATGGCTGCTGGCTTTGCAACATTCTTTACGGGTGTTACTGAACCACTTGAATTCTCATTCATGTTCGTGGCGCCAGTTCTATTCGTTCTACACGCATTCTTAACGGGTGTGTCTGTATTCATCGCTGCATCTATGCAGTGGATTGCAGGCTTTGGTTTCAGTGCGGGTCTGGTTGATTTAGTATTATCATCACGTAACCCACTAGCAACACAGTGGTACATGTTGCTTGTTCAAGGTGCTGCATTCTTCGTAATTTACTACGTTGCATTCCGCGCTATCATCATTAAGTTTGACCTTAAAACGCCAGGTCGTGAAGACGCCGGTGAAGAAGCGGCTGCTCCTGCTAAAGCGGGTAAGGCTTCACACGTTGAAGTTGCGGCTAAAGTTTTCGAACTTGTTGGTGGTAAAGACAACTTAGTACATGTTGATAATTGTGCAACACGTTTACGCCTTGACGTTAAAGATTCATCACTAGTAAACGACGCAGAACTTAAACGTCACGTACCAGGTGTGATCAAGCCAAGTAAAACAGCGGTACAAGTTGTAATTGGTCCACAAGTTGAATTCGTTGCTAACGCACTTAAAAAACT
Source organism: Moritella viscosa (assembly GCA_000953735.1). Classification (NCBI taxonomy): domain Bacteria; kingdom Pseudomonadati; phylum Pseudomonadota; class Gammaproteobacteria; order Alteromonadales; family Moritellaceae; genus Moritella; species Moritella viscosa. The sequence goes on from LN554852.1 coordinate 1,234,901, forward strand.
TGTTTAATATCCTTGCTATGAGATTAGCTATTTTGTAGTTAATCTTTAGGTACAAAAAGGGCGATACATTTAATGTATCGCCCTTTTTTTATCAGTGTGATCTTATTCTCAAGCGGGTCTTGGTTATTCAACCTTAACGTCGTTTTCGCATAAATATTGAGTTTAATATAGCACTGTTGAATCTATGTAAGGTATTGTTATTTATAAAGATTGTAAAAAACCCTTTGACAGTGTAAATATTGCAGGCATCATGTTGAGTCAGGTGAAATACCTAGAGCATTTAAATTAAATCAAGAAAAAAGGATGAGTAATGAAACATCACTGCAAGATATGAATAGTATTTTTATTATTGACGATAGTGGGCTGAAGCTCCCACCCTGTACAATTAACATACATAAAAGAAATACTTTAAGTGAATATGAAAAATTACCACGAGCCATGTTAGTGCGCATAGTTTTGCATTATTCGGCGTTATACCTATAAGCTTTACTACTCGAGAAGTTAGAGCTCGTAATGAATTCTTACGTATTTCGACATTATTGACCCCGCGGTATCATCAAAATATATTTGGACACTAATAGGTCCAATTGTTCGGTTCACACTAGAAGCAACCCAATAAGAAAAATATTAAGACACGCGTTGTCTAAACATGAGTGCATTAAATGATCAAGTTAAATACCTTAAAAAGACGTTTTGCTGCTTTATCCGGGATAGTTGTTATTCTTATGATAATAAATGGTGCTTTCCCTGCTAGTAAGTTAAATAATATAGAAAATTCTTGGCATGCCTATCACCATAATGTTGTAAAACGCCAAGAACTGTTAATGGAGATCAAAGAAAATTTTGGTTATGGTGGTTTAATCCATAACTTTAAAAACTACGTTCTTCGTGCAACGCCCAAGTATGCAACGCGTGTGTCACAACGATATCTAGCTGTATCGCAACGGATAGCGGAATATCGTACTATTCCATCACTCAGTAAAGAGGAGCGCAAGGCGCTTGATAATATTGAGGCCGTTGCAAACAAATATCGAAATATGCTGGAAGTCATTATCCCTATGGTTGAGGGAGGAAAATCAATCACATCTATTGATTCGATAGTAAAGATCGATGATGCTCCCGCATTGACCGCTTTTGACATTCTCAATGGTCATTACCATGACTTGAGTTCTTCTACGATAGAAAATATGGAAAGTGATATTGCAATGGCTAAGAGGGTCGTCATAGGCACTGTTTTTCTGATAACAGTGCTCCTTACCATCGGCAATTTCCATATGTACCGCTTGACGGTCGTGCGGATAATACAGCTGAAAAATGCCATTGTACGCTCTAATAATAATCGCGACCTTAGTGTGCGTTCAAGTATCAAGGGCAGCGATGAAATTACTGATACGGCAGAGGCATTTAATGAGTTGATGAGCGCTACACAACAAGCCATTACATTATTTTCAGCATCTGCAGATGAAGTTGCTGTAGCGGCTACTCAGCTCTCAACTTTATCGATTAACACTAACCAGTTAATGGAGCAACAACAGAATGAAACTGAGCAGGTTGCCACTGCGATGAATGAGATGAGTGCAACCGTACAAGATGTGGTAAACAATATATCAAATGCCGCTAATTCAGCAAGAGAAGCTAATGATATTGCATCAAATGCTGGAGGTGTCGTATCCGAAAGCATAGTCGGGATTGGTTCTCTAGCAGATCAAATTGGATACACTGCGGGCGTTATAACGCAGCTGGAAAATGAGACAACAGAAATTAGTGTCATTCTGGATGATATTTGCGGCATTGCGGATCAAACCAACCTTCTTGCACTTAATGCTGCCATTGAGGCTGCGCGCGCTGGAGAGCAAGGTAGAGGTTTTGCAGTAGTTGCTGATGAGGTACGTAATTTGGCACAAAGAACACAAGGTGCAACAGAGAAAATTCAAAAATTGATTATTCGATTGCAAAACGGAGCAAAGGATTCCGTGCAAGCGATGGACTCAGGTAAAAACCAATCGTTAGTGTGCGTCAATCAAGCTGGAGAGACAGGAAGTGCGTTTGATAATATTATTCGTACTATTGGAAACATATCTGACATGACTCAACAAATTGCTTCTGCATCCGAGGAACAAAGTGTGGCCACTGAAGAGATGAATAGAAACATTATTAATATTCATCAAGCCTCCGAAAAAACATCTTCCAGTTCTAATGAGATAGAGCAGTCTTGTCAGCGCCTAGCTACCCTATCATCAGAGCTAAAAGAGACGGTAAATAAGTTCCAGGTTTAATCATATCTAGTCAGAGCTATTATACATTGGAGTTAATAAAACAAAGGACCGTTTGCAAAAAGGATTCACGAGCACGCTTTTCTTGAAAGCGTGCCTTCGTTCGGAGGGGCAACTACAGACTGAACGTGAACGAGCAGCAAAAGACCAGCGTTTATTGATTATGCATATTCCGCCAGTTTTCGCATTGACTCACCAATAATCGTTTTTTAGCTAAACTCAGCAGTGATTTTTGATCAGTACCTTTAGGGCCAACAAAGCCATGAGACCAGCGCATTTGTTTCAGGTAATTGTCACCGTCTGCTTCTGAGTTAACCCGACGTTGTTACTCAAAATAATTCGCTTCGGATATGTTAAGTAATGTCAGCACTTGCTGATAAGGATAGGCTTGCAGCGCGGCAAAATTACTGATCTTCTTGGCTTTCATTTTCATGAATAGCGGGGTACTTATGCCGGATAAGAAACGCGTGATTAATACTGGCGTAGGCTGTTTGTCGCAAGCATTAATAAACGCTTGGCTTAGTTCGATAACTTGCTCTATCGATAGTGGAGGCATGCTGGCAGGTTGTGGCAATTGTGCAATACGTCCTTGACAGACAGAGCAAGTTCCGCATTTTTCTGGTGCATTCTTATCACCAAAGTAAGTCGATAAACCTTTACTCAAGCATTGTGAACTCTGAATATATTGGCCTACCGCATGCACGCGTTTAATTTCACTTTGTTCTTTATGCGCAAATTGTTGATGCAGTGTTTCGGCTAATTGCTGACTATCAAAACGTGAATTCAATATCTGATATACATCAGTCATTAACTTGCTTTCAAGGACGATATTATTGCGTTCATGTAAAAATTCTAACGCGGTGATCACACGGCTCCGCTGTTCTTGATAACCTTCACTCATTCGTTCAAAGTTAACTGTTGCCCAAGTGCGTTTCGCTGGTGATGCGTTAAATATTTCTTCAATAAACACGCGTTTTTCATCAGTGAACTGGTTGAGTATTTGCGCCGGATCGTTTAAAAATTTAAAGCGGTACTCGGCAAAATACGAATACAGTGGCTTGATGATGCCTTGCATTTCTAAATACACCAATAAGGTTTTTAATGGGGCTTGGCGTAAGTTGCTGCTCATCGATAACCCGTATAAAGTATGTTCCCATTCAGTCCCGGCTGCTTGGATCTCGGCAAGTACCGTTTCAATGCCATTGAGCTCGGGTGTATCACCGTAAACGAAGTTTTCGAGAATACTTTGGTTATCTAGATTCGCTAATACCAAACATTGTGAATCATTACCGTCACGACCCGCACGGCCAATCTCCTGACTGTAGTTTTCGATGGATTTAGGTAAATCAAAATGCACTACGTTACGGATGTTGCTTTTATCGATACCCATCCCGAAGGCGATGGTTGCAACAATACAGTCAATGCCATTACGCATGAAGTTTTGCTGCACTTCTTCGCGTATCTCGGTAGGCATGCCTGCGTGATAAGCCACGGCTTCAATACCTGTTTGTTGCAGGGCACTGGCTAGTTCTTCTGCGGTTTTTTGCAAGGTGACATAGACAATTGATGCTTGTCCGGCCTTTTTACCTAGCCAACGAGTTAGCGCATGCAGTTTTTTGTCTTGGGCAATAGGATGCATTAATAAGCTAAGGTTAGCGCGATGAAAACCTGTTTGTATAATATCCTCTGGCTTGATATTAAATTTGGTTTCCATGTCTTTAATTACCGCAGGTGTCGCGGTTGCCGTCAATAACAAAGCTTGTTTAATGTTTAGCTCTTTTTGGTATTGCGGCAGTTTTAAGTAATCGGGGCGGAAGTTGTGTCCCCATTCTGAAATACAGTGGGCTTCATCGATCACTAATAATGAAATCGGTACTTGCTTGATGAATTTACGAAAGCGCTCATTCTTCAAACGTTCAACCGAGATCATTAAGATCTTTACTTCGCCCTCACGAACTTTTGACATGGTATCTCTAACTTCATCGACTGACATGCTCGAATCAATTTTAGCGGCTGCGACGTTATGTTTCTTTAAAAACAATAACTGGTCTTGGATTAGGGCTAATAGCGGTGAAATAACCAAGGTCAAATGAGGTAAGTGTAAGGCTGATACTTGATAGCATAATGATTTACCTGAGCCCGTTGGAAAGATGGCTGCACTTGAATTGCCACTAACAATACTGTTAATGACAGCTTCTTGGCCTTCTCTAAATTGATCATAGCCAAAATAGTGTTGTAACGTCTGGTGCAGCATATCTGTCTCTCGTATTATGAAACCAAAGGGCGGTTGAGCAGGGGAGTATATAGTTTTTTGTTGAAAAAGTGATCCTGTAGATGGGGAAAAAATAGTTGCAATGCTATATTTTTAACAGTAAATCACGATATTACAGGGGGGGATTATGACGTATAAGCAACAATTTGGAGCTGATTTCCTATCAAACGTTTCATTATTCATTATTCATTATTCATTATTCATTATTCGTTATTCGTTATTCGGTAATGGCGGTAATTGTAAGTGGCTAGTTGATGCTGGGTTAATACGGCAAGGGTAATTAATATGGGCGCAAAACTGGCATTTTAGACTATGCTCAATTAATGTTTTGATACTATTATATGGATTTAATCATGACGTTAACAAAAAAACTGGCTGCTGAGTTTATTGGCACATTTTGGTTAGTTCTAGGCGGTTGTGGTAGTGCTGTGTTAGCCGCTGCATTTCCAGATGTCGGTATCGGATTATTAGGGGTGTCACTGGCATTTGGCTTGACCGTATTGACTATGGCGTTTGCGGTAGGGCATATCTCGGGTTGTCATCTAAATCCTGCAGTGTCAATCGGGCTTTGGTCTGGCGGTCGTTTCTCTGGCGCAGAGCTTGGACCTTATATTTTTGCGCAAGTATTAGGGGGGATTGCTGGTGCTGCGACCTTATATGTGATCGCGAGTGGTCAAGTTGGTTTTGATGCTTCAGCTGGTTTTGCATCAAACGGTTATGGTGAACATTCTCCAGGTGGTTATACGTTAGTTGCGGCATTAGTGACAGAAATAGTCATGACGTTCATGTTCTTAATTATTATATTGGGTGCAACGGATAAACGCGCACCACAAGGTTTTGCACCGATTGCAATTGGTCTTGCTTTAACCTTAATCCACTTAATCAGTATTCCAGTAACCAATACCTCGGTTAACCCTGCTCGTAGTACCGGTGTAGCTATTTTCCAAGGTGACTGGGCATTGTCGCAGCTATGGTTATTCTGGGTTGCACCGATTGTCGGCGCTATCTTAGCGGGTATCGTTTACCGTTGGTTTGAAAGCGAAGATACAGCTTAGATACCTATTTGGTTTATGCTTTAACGGGCACTGATTTTTTCGCTGTTACTAGCCCTGAAATAACTATGGTTATTAACCCTGCCACAATCCCCCATAATGCTGAGCCAATATGCCACAAGGTAAAATCAGATGCGGTGACTAAAAAGGTCATAAGTGCTGCATCTTTGTAAGGTGATTCAACAAAAGCCTGTTGTAAACTACCGCCAATCGTAGAGAATAGCGCTATCCCTGCTAATGCATATATCAAGGCTGACGGCATGGATTGAAACAAGGTCATAAGGCTGAATGCACAAACTCCCATTAACAAATAGAACGCTCCCGCACTCACCGCAGCCCAATAACGTTTTTTAGGATCTTGGTCGACCTCTTCTGACATACAGATTGCCGCAGTGATCGCCGCTAAATTAATACCGAAGCCACCAAATGGTGCAATAAGCATATTTGTCATGCCTGTTACCGTCATTAATTTAGATACAGGCGTGTGATAACCGTGGGCTTTTAAAATAGCGATACCGGGCATGTTTTGAGTCGCCATAGTGACCAGAAATAAGGGTAAACCGATATTGATTAACGCGGCTAAATTCCATTCCGGTTCAATATAAATAAGTTGGCCGACCCCCCATTCTAAATTTGGTACGACAAAGAGTCCTTGCATCGATGCAGATGTCATTCCTACCATTAAAATCGCGAACATGGAAAATCGCGGGATCAATGATTTACAGACTAAGTAGGTAATAAACATCAGGCCGACAAGCAGTGGGGACTCATTCATTACATTAAATACATCAATGCCAAATGACAATAAGATCCCAGCTAGCATGGCACTGGCGATTTGTAAGGGCACGCGATTCATTAACTTTTCAAATAAACCGGATATACCTGACAGGGTAATTAAGCACGCTGAGAAAATAAAGGCGGCAACGGCTTCATTAATGCTAAAGCCTTGGGTACTAGTGATCAGTAATGCTGCACCGGGTGTTGACCATGCGATTAACAAAGGGGTGCGATAATAGATTGATAGGCCAATAGAGGAGATCCCCATACCAAGCCCTAGCGCAAAGACCCAACTTGATATCATCACTAAGTCTGCACCGAGATTCGAAGCTGCTTGGTATATTAAAGCGATAGAGCTGGTAAAGCCGATTAAAGAAGCAATAAATCCCATGTTTATTCTATTTAAAATTGTGCTGGTCATTGTCACTGCTTCTCCAATTATCGATTCTGTGATAAAGTGTCCTGTGCGCTATAGCGCACGTACCTATCGACAAAGTAGCACTGTATGTTATAACGCACAAGTCTAATTTTAATAAATTTTTACAAAGAAAGTGATTACAAACAGAGTTATCATAAAGGACATTATTATCAATATTCATGCATCTTTAGGCTCGCGCCTTAAAACTGCGCGTACTAACAAAGGCTGGAGTTTAGACAAAACCAGTCAATACACCGGCGTATCAAAAGCCATGCTAGGCCAAATTGAGCGCGGAGAATCAAGCCCTACCGTGGTGCGGTTATGGAATATTGCCAATGGCTTTGAGTTGCCGCTCTCTTACTTTCTGACTGATTTGGCACAAACACTGCCAGCTAAAACATCGATAAATAAATTGGAAAATAGCGAGCAAGATATTCACATCTTGACACTTTTTCCTTATGACGCTCTGACTAAGATTGAAGTGTTCCAGATCACGTTAGATCCACAGCGTTCGCATATTTCGGAACCGCATAATACGGGTGTAGTTGAGCATATTATTGCTGTTGACGGTACGATGGAATATTTTTTAACTCTGGCTCATGCTGGCATTGAACAGGAATGGCATATTTTGAAGCAAGGGGAGAGTGTTAAGTTTAATGCTGACCAGCAGCACGGTTACCGCAATATGACGGGGAAGCCTGTGACTATCCACAATATTATTAGTTACCCCCAAGCCTAATTAAACTGAAATAAGCGAACGATAACCGAGTGTCCACCTTCGAGTATTCGCTTACCATCTGGTATGGAAAATATTTTATTAAGGCCTAGATCAAGGCGGCTCTCTTTTTTATGCAACTTTTTCGTATTTACCTTGTTTGAGGTATTAATAAATCCTAGTATAGAGAAATATTAATTATCTATAGGTAAGAGAAAAATGTTCACATTAAATGTTGCTCCTGACTTACAATTAGCGATTGTGCAGCCGTCATTCGCTCGTCGCTATTTAGATATTGTTACGGCGGAGCGTGCGTATTTATCGAAATGGTTACCGTGGGCGACTAATGCCGATAATGAAGCCTTCTTCCTTGAGTTTGTCCGTAAATCCTTGCAAGGATATGCAGAAGGTAAGTCGATGAGTTGTGCGTTGGTTTATCAGCATACCGTGGTGGGTAATATCAGCTTTAACCATATTGATCAAAATCTTAAAAAAGTTGTGGTTGGCTATTGGTTAAGTGAGAAATACCAAGGCATGGGCATAGTGACGAAAGCGGTGAGTTTTTTAATTGAATACGCATTCTCTGAGTTAAGCATGGACAAAGTCGAGATATGTGCCGCTGTCGACAATATCGCAAGTCGTCGAGTATGCGAGCGTTTGAATATGGCGTTAGAGGGTATTATTAGTAACGCTGAAAACGTTAATGGCGAGATAGTCGATCATGCGATTTACGGTATTCACCGTACAGATCTGCGTTAAAATTATCAGATTAATACATGATTAAAGACAGAGACAAAGAGAAAGCAAAAGGGACCTCGGTTGAACAATTATTTTGAAAGCCCATTTGTGGGTAAATCGCTAAAAGAACAGGTGACAAATCCAAATATTATTGTTGGTGAACACAGTTATTATTCTGGCTATTATCATAATCATAGTTTTGATGATTGCGCGCGTTATTTATTACCTGATCGCACTGATGTTGATAAGCTAATTATCGGAAGTTACTGTTCTATTGGTTCGGGTGCTGTGTTTATGATGGCAGGTAATCAAGGCCATCAACATCAGTGGGTCAACACCTTTCCGTTCTTCTATCAAAGTAATGAAAACTTTGCAGATGCAAAAGACGGCTTTCAACGTGCTGGTGATACTGTGATTGGTAATGACGTTTGGATTGGCACCGAAGCTATGATCATGAGTGGTGTTAGAGTGGGTGACGGGGCGATTATTGCCAGCCGGGCTGTGGTGACTAAGGATGTTAAACCTTATGCTATCGTCGGCTCAAACCCAGCCAAACACATTCGTTATCGATTTACCGAGCAGAAAATTGCGATATTACTCGAGATCCAATGGTGGGCGTGGACGGAAGAACAGCTGAAAGGTGCAATGCCGCTTATGTGCTCAGAAGATATCGACGGATTACACCGTTATTGGCAAAACCAAGTGCGTAGTTAGGGATTCCGATTATATGAAGGTAACGACTATATGGAAATAGCAGAATACTCACCGCAATATTTACCGGCGTTACGTGCGCTTTACATGGTATCAAGGACCTCTACTTTTACTTGGTTGGATAGCTGTGGTTATCAGTTAACAGACTTTGATGCGGATACTATCGATGAAGCTATTTATTTAGCCATTACTGGCGATAAGGTTTTGGGATTTATTAGTGTGGATGAACCGGACAACTTTATCCATCATTTGTTTGTTGCCGATGATGCGCAGGGCATGGGGGTTGCTTCTAAATTACTCACCATGCTGACAGAGTTGAATGGTCGACCGCAGACGTTGAAATGTATGGTTGAGAATGAAAATGCTAAGCAGTTTTATCTTGCTAAAGGGTTTGTTGAAGTCGGTAAAGGTACAGGGATTGTGGGGGATTATCTGGTGTTACGAAATGAATAAGCAGGTCATCGACCTGCTTATCTATTACTACTAAACCGACCTTCTAACTAACACGCTTTTCACTCACTTTATCTACAAGATATAATATCGAACGGTATTCAATATTACTGTGCTCGGATAAACCAATCTCACAGGTTCGGCTATTCGAATAACCCTCACTGCAATTACTCGGTACTTGATGTGCTAATGGTGACAAGGCCGATGCGTTTAATTCTGGTGTGGTAAAGCCTTTATCACCAGCAAAACCACAGCATTGAATGTCTTCAGGAATAATCACTTGTTGCGCACAAGCACGACTGACTTTTTCCATCACACCCGCTAAACCTTGCTTACGTGAGGTACAGGTAATATGTAACATCACAGGCTCTGGTTGCGGGATAATATCAACATGCTGCATCACGAACTCCGCCACAAAGCGGAAGGGTTCATAGATGGCAATGTCTTTGGTCATCAGTTCAATACTGGTACTCGCACACGGGCTAGTATCCATTAATACCGGTAATTTACCTTGCTCTGATGCTTCCCATAATGCGGCTTCTAACTGCGTTGATTTACTCAAGGCTGTATCCACAAAACCTTTACTCTTATACGGCATTCCACAGCATTTTTCTGATAACTTGCTTGGCATCACCACTTCGATACCGGCTTTTTGTAATACAGCTTGCGTCACTTCAGCAAGTGGGCGGTTATCTATGGCATGCTTCGCTGTGCCCATATTGCGTGCTGCACAACTTGGGAAGTAGACGACTTTTTTATGCGTCAGCCCATCATTGGTTAATAACGTCACTTTACCTGCGGCTTTCGGCATACTCGGCGTCCATAACGGTACTGTTCCACCACTGGCTTTATGCGTTGCTTTAGTGACAACACGCATAGCCTTGGATCCTAAAACAGTATGAATACCGTTAGCCACACTTAATCCAGCCTGTGTTGCACTCGTTAGTCCAGCAAAGTGATCGCTACTCCAACGTGCAATGATATTGGCGATCGGGGAATGTTCTTGGCGTAACTTGCGAATAAGATCTCCGGTATTAATATCCACTGGACAACGTTCTGCACATAAACCTGTCGCGGCGCAGGTATCAATACCTAAATATTTAAATGACTTTTCTAACTCAGCAAGACGTGTAGGCTCTTCTTGGCTGCGTTGTAAACGGCTGATCTCACGGTATACGGTATTACGTTGTCGGGGCGTTAATGATAATTCTCGTGACGGGCAAACGGGTTCACAGAAACCACACTCAATGCATTTATCAATAATTTCGTCTGCTGCGGGCATTACTTTTAAATCGGTAATATGGCTGTCTTTATTATCATTTAAGATCACACCTGGGTTTAAAATTCCCGTTTTATCAAAGATGCGTTTGATCTCTTGCATCAAGGCATAACCTTCGCTGCCCCATTCAAGCTCGACATACGGTGCCATATTACGGCCAGTACCGTGCTCGGCTTTTAATGAACCTTGATACTCGACCGCGACTAACTGCGCCACATCGTCCATAAAGCCACTGTAACGGTTAATTTCTTCTTCTGTTTCGAATGCTTGGGTAAATACAAAGTGTAAGTTACCTGCTAACGCATGACCAAAGATGATTGTTTCATCATAATGGTATTTTTTAAATAGGATCTCTAAGTCACGTACTGCTGCGGCCAATTGTTCAATAGGGAAGGCTACATCTTCGATGATTACTGTTGTACCCACTTCACGTACCGCGCCCACAGCGGGGAATAGCTCTTTACGGATTGCCCATAATTGATTATAGATCTTGGTATCGGTACTAAACTCAACCGCTTCAGTAGGATTAAATTGATTAATCAACGTGCTGATTTCAGCGATTTGTTGATTTAAAGATGTTTCGTTCTCAGCGTGGATCTCAACCAATAATGCCGCGGCTTCGGTATTGTGTTCAGCGGCAAGTCGGGTAATAAACCCTGGCATCCCAGGTTTGTCTGCAACTGAATTTAAGGCACGATTATCCATTAACTCTACAGCTGCAATACTAGTGTTAGCAAGTGCACTCACTGCTAAACAGGTCTGTTCAATATCGGCAAACAAATAAAGGCCAGTGGCTTTAAAACTATGGTCGATCACCGTATTGTAAGTGACATCAGCAATGAAGCCTAACGTGCCTTCCGAACCAATAAACAAATGCTGTAATACATCAATTGGATCGCTGTAATCGGTTAATGAGTTAAGGCTATAACCTGTGGTATTTTTAAGGCGATATTTGTGGCGGATTTTGTCTGCCAATGCGGTGTTGTCTTTACACGCTTGCGCGAGATTAGTGAGATCATTGAGCATCTCTTTATGACTAATTTTAAATCGCGCTACACTATAGCTATCCAATGTATTCAGTACCGTACCGTCGGCAAGTACAACGGTCATACCCGCTAAGGTTTGATAACTGTTTTGCGCTGTACCACAGCACATACCTGATGAATTGTTTGCAGCAATACCACCAATTTTACAGGTGTTGATAGAGGCTGGATCTGGACCGATCTTACGTTGGTAAGGGGCTAAGATCTTATTCGCTTCGGCCCCGATAATACCGGGTTGTAACCAGATCTGTTCGCCGTTGTTTAATACTTTATGTTCACGCCAATCAGAGGTAAGCATGATAAGTACTGAATCTGATAAGGCTTGACCAGATAAGCTAGTGCCTGCCGCGCGGAATGTCACTGGAATTGCCATGTCATAGCAAGTCTTAATTACTAATATCACTTCGTCTAAGCTGGCAAGTTGTAAGATTAATTTTGGGATTAAACGATAAAAGCTGGCATCCGTACCGTAAGCGAGTGTTAGTGTTGGGTCGGTAATAATTCGTTTTATATCAATGGATTGTCGTAATTTATTAATGAGTTTGTGGTAAGGGTCAGACATTACGGCTCCTAATAATACGGCTATTTTATTTTTATTTTGTTGTTAATGTGCCACATTATATTTATTTAAATTTAGTTTTACATCCTAATGGCATAGTACCGAACTAGCACTATTTGATATACTAGCCCGATTACACATGACTGTTTCATAAAGTGGACCAATAATGCGAAGTACCGATGATTTTTTAATTTTTTATCACCTAATCGAACAAGGTTCTTTTAGCAAAGCGGCTGATATTGTTGGTTTAACTAAGTCTGTGGTGAGTAAACACATTACCCGTTTAGAAAAAGAGATGGGGGTGCAACTGATCTTTCGTACCACGCGTAAATTAACACTAACGGAAGCCGGTAAAGTATTTTTTGAACATGCCAGAACCATTTACCAATCGGTGCAAGGTGCGGTTGATGCGATGAATGGGCTCGGGGATAGTTTATCCGGCTCTATTCGGTTAACTGTACCTACAGTGTCTGGTGAAATTATTTTAGCCGAAGCAATTGCCGATTTTAGTGCCAGTTATCCTGATATTCATGTACATATGGACTTAGATAATAGCTTTGTTGATTTAATTGATAACAACTTTGATTTAGCTATCCGTACTGGTGCGTTACAAGATTCTAGCTACATTGCTCGCCGCCTCGTGCAAGCACAATGGGTGATCTGCGCATCACCAATCTATTTAGCTAAAAACGGTACACCGAAGCGCCCGCAAGATTTAGATAAGCATAATTGTTTAGCTTACAGTCAACAGGAACGCGGCGCGAATGAGTGGTTATTTAAAGGGCGTGAAGAAGACTACAGCGTCAAAATATCAGGTAATTTCAGTACCAATAACTCAGCCGCATTACGTAAAGCTGCGTTATTTAATTTAGGCTTGATCTACGTACCAAAAGTGCTGGTGGCCGATGATTTACAAGCTGGTACCTTGATTGAAGTATTGCCAAAGCAAGTAGCTAAATCGCTAGGTATTTATGCGATTTATCCGTATACCAAACTTCAGCCGTTAAAAGTAAAGCTGTTTATTGAACATATTTATCAGTTTTATCAACGCCAAGCAGATAACTTTAGTTAAGCGTTGATGAAAAACACATGCAAATAAAAAGATAAGAAAACAGCAAGGATGATAATGATGCTTAAATACAGTGAGATGTTACTTGATCGTGCATCTAATCAACGTAAAAGCCCCGAGTGGTTAGCGAGTCAAAAGAATAATAACAGCCGCTGGGTATTAACCCATTCAGACCAAAACTATTTTAACCAAGTAGATAACGCGCCCTTGTTTTTAACGCTTGAGATTGTCCAACACCTTGATTTAGAAGCCGCTGTGTTTTTAGGACTTGATGAAAAAAATGGTAATACGCCTTATTTTGCGTTGGACTTAAGCCATGTTGATGAGGCATTAGTTGCTGTATTTTTGGTCGAAGGTGAATTTGGCGACCTGCGTAAAGTTGCGGTGATACTGGATAACCAATCGGCCTCATTAATGGCTCTGGCGCGTGGTTTATGTTTTTGGCATCGCTCGCATTGTTTTTGTGGCCGCTGTGGCAGTGTGAATAAGTCTGAACCTGCCGGACATGCGCGATTATGTACGAATCTAGATTGTCAGCATCAAACATTTCCACGTACCGACCCTGCCGTTATCATGATTGTGCGAAAGCTCTTTGCAGATGGTATTGAGCGGTGTTTGCTAGGTCGTCAAGTCGAATGGCCAGAAGGTGTGTACTCGACCTTGGCGGGATTTGTTGATCCCGGTGAAACATTAGAAACTGCTGTTGTCCGAGAAGTACAAGAAGAGTCGGGTATTACCGTGACGAATGTACAATATGTAGCTTCGCAACCTTGGCCATTTCCATCTTCTATCATGCTTGGCTTTATTGCTGATGCCAGTAGTGATGATATTCAGGTTGATAAACAGGAAATTGATGATGCCCGCTGGTTTTCTCGTGCTGAATTACAATCGTTTGGTGATTGGGGCGATGATGCTCCTGGTTTTAAAGTACCAAGAGTTGATTCAATTTCGCGTTATTTAATTGATCACTGGGTTAGTTTAGGGGATAAACTTTTGTAGTCGTACAGTTCGTTGCGTCGTTATAAGACGGCATATATTCCATTAAATACAGGCTTTCCGCGTAATCACAGGCAGATAAATGAAAGAGTTTTTACAGCACAGAGCTTATCAGATCGTATTTTTTAATGCCTTGGCTACTAGCGGTAGCCTAACTAAAGCGGCAGAGATGCTTAAAGTGTCGGTCTCCCATGTGAGTAAGCAGCTTCATAGTTTAGAAGAAGATCTGGGTGTGCAGCTGATTAATCGCAGTACCCGAACTCGAACCCTGACTGAAGAGGGTAAGCGTTATGCGGAATACAGTGCCCAAATAGTCTCCCTTATTCAGGAGGCTGATACTTTGGTGACAGATACCCGAGATGAAATTTCAGGTCATATTCGCCTCGCACTGTCGCGCTCTTTTGCTACTCTGCATATTATTCCGGCTTTAGATAAGCTGCAAAAAAAATATCCTCAACTCACTCTAGATGTCAGCTTGTTCGATCACAAGGTTGATATGTTGGCGGAGGACATTGATCTCTGGGTTACCACTTATGAAGACATTAGCGAAGGTTATGTGGCTCAGCGTATCGCAGATACCCGCTTCTTGTTACTTGCAGCCCCCGAATATTTGAAGGCTTATGGTACTCCGCAACATCCGGATGAGCTGACCCAGTACAATTGTGTGACTTACCACAGCAAGAGTCGTAGTTGTAATCATTGGTCTTTCGCCAGAGAAGACGAAGAATTTAGTATCAGTGTCTCGGGTAACTATCGTGTCAACCTTGCCGAAGCGGTTAGAGATGCACTTATTGCTGGTAAAGGCGTCGGCTATCTTGCCAGTTATCTGCTCACCGATGAACTGGAAACTGGCAAACTGGTGCAGCTGTTACCAGACTGGCGCGCTAATCAAAAGATGCCAGCCTATGCCGTCTATCCGCGTAATAAGCATTTGCCAGCCAGAGTGAGAACGGCCATTCATTTCTTGAAAGATACCATAGGCCATCCGCCATACTGGGATAAAGCATTAGCTAAATGGGCCAAATTTTGAATCAGGGAATTACCTAACTTGGGTATACATGTAGACGTTTTCTGTATGGAAAAGATGTTTCAACTAAAAGCCTATGGGACGACTGATTTATATTCTCTATTATAGCGCCACACTAAAGGCTTAACCTGCAGTTAAATCCAAGCCTATTCTTTTAGTAATTCAGGCGTTTATCTGGTTTGGTGTTCTAAAACCATGACCGTAAACGCTCTTTTGGAGATATGATTCATGAGTAATTTAAAAGCCGCAGCCTTGAAAGCACTTAGCCTAATTGACCTAACCACACTGAATGATAGTGATACCGATAAGATAGTGATCGCATTGTGCCACGATGCTAAAACAGTCGTTGGTAATACTGCTGCAATCTGTATTTATCCAAGGTTTATTCCAATTGCTAAGAAAACATTAAGAGAGCAAGGCACTCCTGAAATAAAAATTGCGACAGTAACAAACTTTCCACACGGAAATGATGACATCGCAATCGCTGTTGCTGAAACAAAGGCTGCTGTTGCTTATGGTGCTGATGAAGTGGATGTTGTTTTCCCTTACCGAGCGTTGATCGCGGGTAATGAACAGTTAGGTTTTGAACTGGTTAAAGAATGTAAAGAAGCTTGTGGTCAAATATTACTTAAAGTCATAATTGAGACTGGCGAATTAAAAGAAGCACATTTAATTAAACGTGCTAGCGAAATTTGCATCGAAGCCGGTGCTGATTTTATTAAAACGTCGACAGGTAAAGTACCAGTTAATGCGACGCCTGAAGCCGCAGAAATTATGCTTAACGTAATCAAAGATATGGGAGTTGCTCAGCGTGTCGGTTTCAAACCCGCAGGCGGAGTGCGTACTGCTGAAGATGCTAAATTATTTTTGGGTATGGCTGCAGACATCCTAGGTGAAGAATGGATTGATACCGATCATTATCGTTTTGGTGCTTCAAGCTTGCTAACTAGCTTACTCAATACGTTAGAAGTAAGCAAAAAGGCTGTCGAGTCAGCTGCGTACTAATTGCCGATACTTCTATTGGTTTCATAGTCTTTACTATAGAAGAAAGCAATAAATCCTTGATGTAAAATCCCACTTATTTGCAGTAAGTGGGATTTTTTTCACCCTCAATTCATTCCAATTAATTCTGTGTAGTCAAGGTGCTGTGGTTTGTACTACGTGTCCTCCTTGGACTTGAGATGGATGATTATCTGGTATTTTTACGAGTTACGGAGTATTGAGTTAACTAATATACTAATAGCAAGCAAGGCAAAGTTCACGTGCTATAACTGAGGATATTAATAATGCTCATAGATAGCAACGGCGTAAGACTTTTTTTTAATCTGCGTATCGACTAAACAAAATTGGAATTGTTCATGACAAAAATAAATAAAGCATTATCTCTCACATTAGCAGCTATTGTATCTATGCCAACTCTTGCAGAGAGCGTAAATACTGACGATTTTTCTTTTGGTGGACGTGTTGAAGCTAGAGGCGTCCTTGCTGACAGTGATTTTGATGATAAATCTCGTGTACGTTTTAACGGTCAAGGTAAACATCAAGTTAATGATGATATCACTGCTGTTGCAAAATTCGAATTTGAATTAACACAAGAAGACAATAGCGCAGATACCGAAGTTAAAAATAATACTCGTTATTTATATGTTGGTGTTGAAACTGCTTACGGTACAGTGACATACGGTACACAAGATAATGCTGTTACATACCTTACTGATTTTACCGATATGGCAGAAGTATTTAGTGGCTCTACAAACGAATACATCACAGCCAGTGGTGACAGAGCAGAAGATACTATTCTTTATAGTGTGACCAAAGGTGACTTTAAATTCAATGCATCGGCTAACCTTAAAGCTACGGAAAATGGCGGCGGTGTGATGGTTGCTTATCAACTACTTGACAATGTTGAAGTAAGTACTGGTTATGCGGCTACAGAAGCACTTGAGACAGAAACTGACTCATCAGATGTTTACATGATTGGTGCTCGTTATACTCAAGGTGATTTTTTACTGTCTGGGCTAGTACAAACAGGTAACTTGGCTGATGCTGATTTCAATGCTTTTGATGCATATGCAGCTTATGCATTTGGTCAAAACAATGTAAATATTTCATATAACTACTACAGTGCTGATGAGACAAAGAGTAAAGATATTAACTATGTTGCTTTTGAATATGCTCATTATGTTGACAACATGGCAGTATACGCGAGCTATAAAGTTGCACTAAGCACGGATACTTCAGCTGGACATGGTAATAATGATAATGCTGATGAATTTCAAGTCGGCGCTCGTTATTCTTTCTAAGACTTAGATAACGAGTGAGCACTGTGTTTAGTCTTGATCGTAGTGCAAAATAATAAATCCTTTATGTAAAATCCCGCTTATTTGCAGTAAGTGGGATTTTTTTTGATCGTTTAATATTGGTATTACTGTAACATCCCCCCACAACCGGACCTATAAAACTAATATTTGGAAGTATTGCTCAAGATATGATCGAGATTGAATATGCTATTGGTGAAATTAAAACGTCGATGTTTGTCGTAGAAAGTCACTCTTTTTACCTTGTTGCTAAAGAGTGGATAAAGGCCGAAGGTCTTAATGTGGGAGATAGAATATCCAGTTGCAGTGGAACTGTAGCAGAGATTTTATCCATCAATAAAATAGACGATCCACAATATCGTCCAGATTTAAAACTGAGTCACAATCATCACTATTTTGTCACTACAGGTAGTGTGTCAGCTCATGATAAAATCAGTGCCGACGCCCCTACTGATCCGCTTGAATCAATCGCATATCTGTTAGCAAACAAACCCTCTAATTTCCCTGATGGAACACCAACTGGTGATCATGCTGGTCCTTGGGCTGCAGCGAAATATGTAAACAGTGATACCAGTGAAGACGTTATCGGCTGGGGTCGTGCAAGTGATCATATGTGTGCAGAAGATGCCGCGATAAGTGATTTGAGGCATAAACTGGATGATGCTATCGGATTACATCGAGGTAATGTTAAAATCTCACATGCCTATGTGAGAAAGTATACTCGCAAAGGTCGCTTCGTGAATAAAATGAGCCCTTGTACTCACTGTCGCGACAATTATGGCAGTGCACTCAATGACGTAACGATGGGAACGAGTAATGTAGTTAAAGAGGGCCGAGGGTATTTGGCTCTTGTAGGTAACTAAGGTTAATTTAAGCTATCCACAGATTAAGAGGTGGTCGAAATCGCTCGGCTACTTATCCTGCCACTCTGTCGCAGTTTTTAATCAGATACTATGATTTCATACAGTGTTATTTGTTTATTTCTCAATTTTGTCACACTTTGTCAGAATCTGATTTCATTTCAGATTGATATTTTACCTTATATTTCATTTTATTAGTTGCTATTAACTAGGGGGGCAGGTTAGGGTCATCGAGACGTCCTGTTATACAGACTTTAGGTGACTATTTGAGAATGAAGTATAAAAACGTAAGATCTGCAATACACAATTTCGGGCATAGTTTTGTAAGTTATGAAAATTATGTCGATGGTGATTTTGTTTTGTATGAATTGAGAAATATTCACAATAAAGGTTATGATATTTCAATTAACTGGCTAACTAAAGAGTTTGAGCCGAATCTGCTTCGTAGCGATCACATCTCTAAATCAATTGATTATTGGGCAAAGCCTTTAGAAGAACAATTGTATAAACAAGATGTTTTGTTGGCTTCATTATCAAGTTTCATTTTTGTATGGCCAGCTAATAAAGGGCACTATGTTGAAGCTATTGACGATCGCGGTATTACTCATAAAAAAGAAATAATGTACGCGAGTTAAGTCACATAACAAAGTTGTAAACGCGGACAAAACAGTTGGCTTTGTTTGTGCATCACTTATTTTAGCCAATCATTTACGCCGATTATGCTGGTGTTTCCACTTTTTAGCTGTAGATAGAAATTAAGGATAATAGAAGTACTATGTCGGAAATTAAGAACCTAAATAGCATTTCGTATGCCACGTTTTGGGGGCTGATTTTATCCATAGTCTGGTAGCTTTAGGGGTTAGTATCGCAATTCCACCAATGGAAGTATTAATATTCATACCTATGTCAGGATAACCACTCTCGCTATTAACTGAAAAAGAAAGAGGATTAGCACTGAGCACGTCGTTAGCCTTAATGCTAAGTCTGAATATTTGCCTATCGCTGTGTTATATTTCCATTCCTGAACTGCCACTACCGTGTAGAAATGATATGTAATAGATAAGAGGATAATAATTTGCGTCGCGATGTGGCTAATTTCTAATATTGTATCGGTATGCATGGTGTAGCCTCAATCATTTAGTTTTAACTAAACCTAGCTAATAATGTCGATTTTTAAGGAGCTACTGCGCTTCCTTTGATAGAAATGTGACAGGATAGGTATATGATTTTTTGAGATGTGAGCTTTGTGCTAGATACAATATCTCCTTAGGATGTTTGGCGGTAACTACATGTCTTGAACAAACAAAAAACCAACAGTTCTCACTGTTGGTTTTTTATTTAAACATTAATCAAACAGGGTTATTTCCCTTGCATGTAACATTTATAAAAACGTGCTCATTACCGCTGCAATCAGTCCGTAGATAATCATCGGAATAACTGTACGTTTAATGATGTAACCTTCTTTGTTCGAAATACCTAAGATAGTTGATACTGCAATGATGTTGTTAATGCATACCATGTTACCCATAGCACCACCAACAGATTGCAGTGCCAAGATAGTTGTTTCAGGTAAGCCAACCGTGGTTGCGATTGTTTGCTGAATACCACCAAATGTTAGGTTAGATACCGTTGCCGATCCCGAAAAGAATGCCCCTAGAGCGCCAAGGTAAGCTGAAGCAAACTGCCAGTTAGTACCCATGACATCAGAGAACGCCATGCCGATAATTAGGATAGGTGAGTTCTCACCGCCAGCCATCATCAGCTTAACCATGATCAATGCACCAATTAAGGTAATGAATGGCATTTTGATTCGGCTACCGGTTTCGCTAAACACTTGCTTAACCATGCTGCCTTTAAGCTTAAACAGTGGAATAGAAATCAATACCACTAATAAGAAAGGAACAAGAGCTGGAACATAAAGTGCTTTGTATGCCCATGCTACGTTAGTCCCTAAGATATTACTTAGTTTGAAGATTAATGCTTGGCTAATGCTAAAGTCACCTAGAATACCAAACGACGCTGACATTGCTTCAGTCGCATCCGTTAGCATTGACTTAATACCAAGCTGCTTGATACGTGTCACAATCAGAATCGCAATCAATAAGATCGTTGGTGTCATTGCCTTGAAAATTTCACCACGACTTACTGTCGACTTTGACGTGTTGTCGTCTGCACTTGCGGCTACTTTACCCAAACCGACGTTTAACTTAGCTAGGCCAATCGAGATAGTCATACCAATCGCGCCACCTACTAATGCAGGGAATTCATAGTTCCATTGTGCGAACAAGAAATACGGGATAGTACATGACAGGGTACTGAGTAGAATGAATACGTAGTTACGACGGATCTCAGTCCATGACATGACAAAGCGTAATGCCAATACCGGAATAACAAATGCCGCGAAGAAGTGGATCATTGCAGTTTGCTGACCGATCTCAAGTAATGCTGAATCACTTAAACCTAGATTTGAGAAGCCAAACCAGGTCGGTGTGCCAACCGCACCAAATGATACTGGTACCGAGTTCATTACTAGCGCTAGCATTGCTACTTGTAAGGGTGGGAACCCCAAACCAACTAAGATAGGCGCTGCAATGGCTGCGGGTGTGCCAAAGCCCGATGCACCCTCAATCATAAAGGCAAACGCCCAACCAATAATCATTAACTGAGCAATTTTATTACGGCTAATGCCTTCTAACCAGCGACTGATCGTATTCTCAGCCCCCGATAGACACATCATGCGGTTCATCAAAATTGCCCCGGCAATAATTGATATTGGGGTTATGGCTGACAAGCTACCTGCGATTACATTTGCCCAGATTAATGTCAGGTCTGTTTGGAAATAAAAGATTTGCAGTGCTGCCACAAACAACGCCGTTAACGGCAGTGCAATGTACGAGGGTACACCATTCTTTTTGGTCATCATCCATATTAGGACTATAATTGGCATCATTGCCAAAATTAGGGATGTCATTGCTACCCACTCCATCTGTGCTCAGGCTATACGTCTATCTGGTTACTTATTATGATAGTTATGCATGAGTTTATTTATTATATTGTTTGAATGTATTGTTGATAAAGTACAAGTAAGTAAATTCCTGTGCTTTCCTAAATACCCGTATCGTGTGGGGAATGGATTGTAAGAGCTTAAGCCTCAAACTCCACCCCTCTTTTTGGGTATGTAGTTATGGCTATGAGTAACAAATGTGACATAAATAACAATGTGTAAAATAATGTAAATTATCAAATCAATAAAAATCAATAACTTACATTTTTGTTGGTGAATCACTACAAATGATTGTAGTTGTATTGGAAACAGTGATTGTCATAATTCACGGTAATAAAAAGGCGTATCACTATCGATAAAGTAACCTATTGACGAAATTTTTGTGATACGGTAATTTATTATGATGAAATTTAACCACAAAAAGTAGGGGATATAGATTTAAAACCATATTTTCGTTATTTAATTACACGTAAGGATCCTTATTAACTCTGGTGTGGTAGCCAGTTGCTGTTGACTAATCACACTAAATTGAAAAATGGCTTATTACCGTTAATATCGAACTTCATTGTTTCCATATCTGCCCCAATAATCCCAATCCCAATTCTGCACTTTAAGTATAACAATTTGATTTGTCTGTATTTATTTGTTTTTGCTAAAAGTTAAGATCACACAAACTCTGATATTAAGATATTTGCTGGCATTAATCACGTTCGTTTTTTGTAGTGCTTGCTTATATCATGCCCCAAAAAATAAGCTCGGTGAGCAAGGTGAGATGATGAAAGTTAATTTTTTTGTAACCTGTCTATGTGACGTAGTTAAGTCAAACGTAGCCAAAAAAACAGTGCTATTACTGGAACAGCTAGGCTGCGAAGTATTGTTTCCTAAAGATCAAGGCTGCTGCGGTCAACCGTCATTAAATAGCGGGTATATCGAATCAAGCAAGCCAGCGATGAAATCATTAATTCGTGCCTTTGAAGGTAACGAGTATCCAATCGTAACGCCTGCGGGTTCATGTGCGGCAGCGGTAAAGAAATACCCTGAGTATTTAGCGAGTGAACCTGAATGGGCAGCGCGTGCACAAGCCGTATCCGATCGTTTGTTCGAATTGACGCAGTTCCTTGTTAATGAGCTTAAAGTCGAAAATGTTGGCGCGAAACTACCTGGTCGTGGTGTTTATCATCCGTCTTGCAGTCTTATCCGTAAATTAGGTGTGCGTGAGGAACCGCTTAAATTATTGGGTAATGTCGAAGGGTTAGAGCTTGTGCCGATTAAAAACCAAGAAACCTGTTGTGGTTTTGGCGGTACTTTCTCAATCAAAATGTCAGAGATTTCTGGCGAAATGGTGAAAGAGAAAGCGACAAACATAACTGCTGTAACACCTGATTATTTAATTGGTGCTGACGTCAGTTGCTTAATGAACATAGCCGGACGTTTATCGCGTGAAGGTAAAACAGTCAAAGTGCTACATATTGTTGATGTGCTAATGAGCAACATTGTTGATAGCCTTACCGTGGAGGTTAACTAACATGTCGATGAAAACCAGTGATGTGATCTTTAAACAGCGTATTAAAGAACAAATGCAAGATGGCTTCATGCGTAAATCGGTGGCTAATGCCCAAGAACGTATGTTTACCAATCGTCAATTAGCGGCAGACAAACTCGGTAACTGGGATGAGTGGCGTGAAAACGGCATGGAGATCCGTAATCATGTGTTAGACAACCTTGATTATTACTTACATCAGTTAAGTGAAAACGTACAGAAGATCGGTGGACACGTATTTTTTGCTGAAACAGCGCAAGACGCTACTGATTACATTGAAAACATCATCAAAGAAAAAGACGCGAAGAAAGTCGTTAAATCTAAATCGATGGTGACAGAAGAGATTGGCTTGAACGAAGTCATTCAACGTAATAATTGTGAAGTGATTGAAACCGATTTAGGTGAATACATTTTACAAGTGGATGATTGCGATCCTCCGTCACATATTGTTGTGCCAGCGTTACATAAAAATCGCGAACAGATCCGTGATGTATTCGAAGACAAAATTGGCTATAAAGGTAGTTCTGATCCTGAAGAGATGACGCGTTTTGTGCGTGAGCATATTCGTCATGATTTCCTTGAAGCCGATATCGGTATTACTGGTTGTAACTTTGCGGTTGCAGAATCGGGCTCAATCAGTTTAGTGACCAATGAAGGTAACGCACGATTAGCGACATCATTGCCAAAAACGCACATTGCGGTAATGGGCATGGAGCGTATTGTCCCTACATTTGAAGAACTCGATATCATGGTGAGCTTGTTATGTCGCAGTGCGGTTGGTCTGCCATTAACCGGTTATGTTACCGCCATTACTGGACCTAGAGAGTCGGATGATATGGATGGTGCGGAAGAGTTCCATTTAGTTATCTTAGATAATGGGCGTTCAGACATTTTAGCCTCAGAGTTTAAAGACATCTTACGTTGTATCCGCTGCGCTGCGTGTGTGAATACGTGCCCAGCTTATCGTCATATTGGTGGCCAGTCTTACGGTTCTATCTACTCAGGTCCTATCGGTGCAGTATTGTCACCATTGTTGGGTGGTTATGATGACTTCCAAGACTTGCCGTATGCTTGCTCGTTATGTCAAGGTTGTAATGATGTGTGTCCGGTTAAGATCCCGTTGTCTGATTTAATCTTAAAACATCGTGAAAAAATGGTGATTAAGAAAATTACACCATTGGCAGAACGATTAACAGTATCTGCATTTAACTACCTGAACTCAAGTCCAAAGTTGTGGAACATGAGCATGAAGGTTGGTGGTAAAGTTGCCCCTAAAGTGATCAAGGACGGCAAGTTACCGATTAATGTTGGCGCGATAGCTGACTGGACAGAAGCTCGTGATTTACCACAACCCGATGGTGAATCATTCCGCAGTTGGTTTGCTAACCGTGATACCGATACAGCAGCTGTTACAGGTATCGTTGAAGCTAAAGCTAATAAGAGTGAGAAATAATCATGCAAGGTAAAATACATAACCGCGATACTTTTCTAGGTTCACTGGCTAAAAAACTGGGTCGTGAACTGAATACTCAAGGTGTAGAACGCCCACCATTACCACATCGCCCTCATCATGATGTGATGGCGGATTTTAGCCAGCAACAACTTGCAGATGTGTTTTTAGAATATACCAAGACTAATTTAAATTCTTTGGGTGTTAGCTGTACTAAAGATGAGTTAAATGAAACATTAACCAGTATTTGTAATGGTTTTGGCGCAGGTAAAGTCGTTGTTTCTGGCGATCGCCGATTAGCAGAATTGCAAGTAACCAATAATTTAAAGTTACAATTTGATGATGTTTATACTTGGGATATTGACCAAGCGAATGACATCAATATCAAACAAGCAGAGCAAGCGAAAGTAGGCATTGTATTTGCAGAACAAGCTTTAGCAGAGTCGGGTACAATGGTATTACACAGTGCTGCGTCCCATGGTCGTTCGGTTAGTTTGTTACCAGAAACATCGGTGTTTTTGATACCACAAAGCCAAATTTTTCCGCGTATGACGCAAGCAGCAAAACAGTTGCATGATAAAGCCCAAGCGGGTGAACGTTTACCATCTTGTGTTAACTTTATCTCGGGCCCAAGTTCGACAGCCGATATTGAGTTGATTAAAGTTATTGGTGTGCATGGCCCTATTCATGCGGCTTATGTCGTGATTGCAGATATGTAGTCTAAGTGAAGTTTACGAGGTTGGGTCTATTCAACCTCGTTACATTTATTGACTATCGTCTAATGTTACGATTTCAGTGTATAATTACAGATTATTCCTCCCAAAAATATTAGCTGAGAATGGCATGCCGCAAATTGATGATTTAGTATTATTTACCCAAGTAATAGAACAAGGTTCGTTTAGCAAAGTTGCCGAAGCGAATAAGGTCACTAAGTCTGTGGTGAGCAAACGTATCAGTCGATTAGAAGAAGACCTTGGCGTACAGCTAATCTTCCGTACCACGCGTAAACTGACATTAACCGAAGCGGGGGAGATGTTGTTTTACCGCGCAAAAGGCATTGCCCAAACTGCGAAGAATGCCTTTGATACCGTGACTAGTTATAGCGAAACTCTAGCGGGCCATATAAAAATGTCAGTACCCACTATCTCTGGTGAGTTATTATTAGCGAGAGCCGTAGCTGAATTTTGTGAAAAACATCCGGGACTCACGGTAGATATGTCGATGAATAATGATTTTGTCGACCTGGTCGCAGATGGCTATGATTTAGTTATCCGTACCGGGCATTTAGAAGACTCAAGTCTGATCGCGCGTCATATCTTTAATTCACGTTGGATGATCTGTGCTAGCCCTGAATATTTAGCGCTACAAGGTGAACCACTATTTCCCGAGCAGTTGGCCCCACACAATTGCTTAGGGTATACTTGCCAAACTAGTGGTGCATTTAATTGGTTATTTACCCGTGATGACGCCACATATAAAGTTAAAGTATCGGGTAATTTTAGTTCTAACAATGCAGTCGCGCTTAAACAAGCAGCACTGGCAGGGAAAGGCTTGGCTTATCTACCGAAATGTTTGGTCTATAACGAACTTGATAGTGGCAAGCTGGTGGAAATTTTGTCACAGCAAACAGCGAAGGTAATTGGTATTTATGCGGTGTATCCTTATACTCGTAAACCAGCGAAAAAAGTGCAATTGCTCATTGAGCATATTCGTACTTGTTATCTGGAAATGAAAGAAAACTTTTAAAGTGTTGGTATCGGTCCATAATTCATCACGGTGCTCTACATTATAGATCGATGACCTAATCAAAATGGAATAATAGCGTGTGTAATCGCTATACTAAATTTTCCATATTGCTTTTTATTTGTCTTCTTAGCATCCCCATACTTAGCACTCCCAATCCTAAGAATGCAACAGTCGTTGGTGCTGGTACATTGATTATTTCCTCTACTTTAATATCGACAAAAGCATTGGTAAATGAAGTCGCGGTAAGGCCACCTGCTCTAAGTTGATTTAAATCCCATGCTGCCCCGCCAGTATCAAGTGCCAAATTAACGTAATCAGCGATTGAAGTACCTGTCCCCGTCGTTGCTGTCGCACCAGTACAAGTACTAAAGCCACCGCTACCATCCGCTTCATAACCTAGAGAGGTCGTCATACCAAGTGCTGTATTACCGTTACCACACTCGAAACTGACATTAATAATAGCGTTAAGTAATGCAGCTGCGCTCGATAGACTTGTTGCCGCATTTACTACACCGAATGACCCATCACTGTCTTCGTCGGTGACTAATATTATGTTCTTGACTGCACCGCCTGTGTACGTATAACTAGTGAGGGCATAGTCAATTGCTTGGAGACCATCTTCATGAGCACCAGTGAGAACTAACCCGCCCGTCGCTGTATCAAATTGAGCTGCTGAGCCTAATTGACCCCCACCAACGGTATGTTGATGACCAGCTACAGCGTGACCACCGCTACCCGATGCACCATAACCTGTTAAGCCATAGGTAGCGCTGAACGAATCACCAGCAGCAGCAGCGAGTAATGCTGCATCTAAACTTGTAATCATCATTCCTAACCAGCCATGCTCGGTACTCATTGAACCGGATTCATCTACAACTGCGACAACGTTAGTATTAATTGGTGTTGCCTTTACCGGTGCTATCATAACAGCCATTGTAGATAAGATCATTGTTGATAATATGTTTTTAAATATTTTTTTGTGTTTCATGACGTTTGCCCTTGATACCATTTTCATAACGTTAAAAATTGAATTGAAACCTACTCCTACTTAGCATTTAGGATTGAGCATACCCTATGCCATATTAATTTTTATATTTAAAATCAGTATGATATGGTTTTTAAATAAGCCGTTTTTTAATATGTTGTAAAAAATCCCGACAGAAATTTAGATAGGTTTAGTGCTGCAGGTAGTAAGAGAAGATATCCAGAGTTAATATTTTTGCTTGATTTTATTTATATTATTAACTGGGGATTAGGTTAAATAGTAGGTGTAAATTTTGTGAAATATATTACAATCCAGTTTCTTTTTTTGTAATGCGAACCCTTCATGATTGATTTATCTATTCTACCCGTCTATTTGACTGCCGTTGTAGCCCTCTTACTGATCCCTGGTCCTGACATGTTATTAATTGCCAGTTCAAGCTTAAGCTATGGCCGAAAGGTGGGATTATTTGCTAGTTTAGGCAATGCAACATCAGGTATTATTTTAACGTTATTAGCGGCAATGGGTGTGTCAGCAATGATCGCGATGAGCCCGATGGCGCTTAAAGCCTTGCATTTATTGGGTGGTTTATATTTATTAAAAATGGGTTGGGATTGCTTACGCACTAACTCGGTTATTGCTCCTGAAGTGAATCAAACAAGCAAAATGGCGCGTTCACTGTATCGTAAAGCGGTATTCAGTAACTTATTAAATCCTAAAGCCTTATTATTCTTTGTGTTGTTTTTACCACAGTTTGTATCATCAAATATCGAGACGTCTTCTGGCGAACAAATGCTCGTGCTAGGCTTATTGCTTAACGTATTAGGCCTATTGTTTAACTTAATGTTAGTGGTGACGGTCGGTACCTTAGGTAAATCGTTATTAACCAATGAACGCTTCCACATCTACCAACATAAGATCATGGGTTCGGTATTCGTATTACTTGGCGCTTGGTTGTTATTCTCACAAGTACCTGCGGCAGTAGCCTAGTATATAAATAGTCATTAGATAAAATAAACAGTTAAACATAGCCTCTAGATTGCAAGGATGCAGTCAGTTCGTTCGTCAAATAAGCTCTAAAGTAATATTTTAAGTTATTCACTTATTTTTACCAATTAGACTACGTGATTTACATCACATTAGGTGCTATACTCCGCCAACTTAAAATTCAGTAATTTATATTTAGTCCACTTTTTGGACAGGAGCGTTCCCTATCATTAGCACAGCAAATATTACAATGCAGTTCGGTGCCAAGCCACTTTTCGAAAATATCTCAGTTAAGTTCGGTGGCGGTAATCGTTACGGTTTAATCGGTGCTAACGGTTGTGGTAAATCAACATTCATGAAAATCCTAGGTGGCGATTTAGATCAAAGCTCTGGTAACGTGAAGCTTGATGAGAACGAACGCCTAGGTAAATTACGTCAGGATCAATTCGCATTCGAAAACAACACGGTACTTGATACTGTGATCATGGGCCACGCAGAAATGTGGGCAGTGAAAGAAGAGCGTGACGCAATTTATGCTAACCCTGATATGTCTGAAGCAGATGGTATGCGTGTTGGCGATCTAGAAAGTGAATTTGCAGAGATGGACGGCTACACAGCTGAATCTCGTGCGGGTGAACTACTAATCGGTGTTGGTATCCCAGTTGAACTACATTACGGCCTAATGAGCGAAGTTGCTCCAGGTTGGAAACTACGTGTACTACTAGCACAAGCACTATTTTCTGATCCAGATATCTTACTACTTGACGAACCAACGAATAACTTGGATATCGCAACGATTGATTGGTTAGAAGAAACACTAAACGCGCGTCAAAGCACAATGGTAATCATCTCGCATGATCGTCATTTCTTAAACAGTGTTTGTACTCATATGGCCGACCTTGATTTCGGTGAACTACGCGTTTACCCAGGTAACTATGATGACTACATGTTTGCTGCTGCATTAGCACGTGAACAACTACTAACAAGCAACTCTAAAAAAGAAGCGCAAATTACAGAGCTTAAAGCATTCGTTGCTCGTTTCTCTGCAAACGCATCTAAAGCAAAACAAGCATCATCACGTGCTAAACGTCTTGATAAAATCGAACTTGATGAAGTTAAAGTGTCTAGCCGTCAAACGCCATTCATTCGTTTCGAGC
Organism: Moritella viscosa; assembly: GCA_000953735.1. Taxonomy (NCBI): domain Bacteria; kingdom Pseudomonadati; phylum Pseudomonadota; class Gammaproteobacteria; order Alteromonadales; family Moritellaceae; genus Moritella; species Moritella viscosa. The sequence goes on from LN554852.1 coordinate 1,264,324, forward strand.
AAGAAAAACAGCTTTACCGTAACGCATTAGAAATTCAAGGTCTAACAAAAGGCTTTGATGAAGGTCCGTTATTCTCTAACTTCAAGAGCATGGTTGAAGTTGGCGAGCGTATCGCAATTATCGGTACCAATGGTGTTGGTAAAACGACATTAATGCGTATGTTAGCAGACGAACTGACTCCAGATGCGGGTGAGTACAAATGGTCTGAAAACGTAAACATCGCTTATTATGCACAGGATCACGAATCATACTTCGAAGAAGATCTAACGCTAATGGAGTGGATGAACCAGTGGAAAGAAAAAGGCGATGACGATCAAACTGTTCGTGGTTTCCTAGGCCGTTTACTGTTCTCTAATGATGACATTAGCAAGAAAGTAAGCGTACTATCTGGTGGTGAAAAAGGCCGTATGCTTTACGGTAAATTAATGATGCAAAAACCAAACGTATTATTAATGGATGAACCAACTAACCACATGGATATGGAATCAATCGAAGCATTGAACATGTCTCTTGAGAAATATGAAGGTACATTACTGTTCATCTCTCATGACCGTGAGTTCGTATCTACAGTTGCGACACGTATCTGGGATATCACGCCAAACGGCATCGTTGATTTTGACGGTACTTACGAAGAATATATCGCAAGCAAATAATAAGCATTAACCGAGCAATCGGTGCTTGTTTTAAGTGAGTGAATTACTGATTAAAAATATAAAAGGCCATCACATTATGTGATGGCCTTTTTTGTACTTAATAACCAACCTCGGCATTATACTGCGTTATTGCTCACGCTTGATTTTGATTCGTACGTCACTGGTATGAAGCGGCTGAGTATCAAAGATAAACTGGCAATCGCCGCGCCTGCGTAAAATACTAACGATGGATTGTATAACCAGATCATGCCGAAAATCACCGGAATAACGACTGCGGCAATATGATTAATCGAGAAACTAACGCCCATGCTACCCGCAATGTCTTTTGGATCAGCAATCTTCTGAAAATAGGTTTTTAATGCAATAGCGACTGCAAAGAACAGGTGATCAATAATATACAGCACGGCAGCAAATTCAGCTGACTCCACCAAGGCGTAACCAATAAACACAAAGATAAGTCCGGTATATTCGAATGTTAATGCGCGGCGCTCACCTACACGACCAATCCATGCGCCGATTTTAGGCCCTAAATATAGATTAATAACATGGTTAAGCATGAATAGCGCGGTTATCTCTGGTACACCGTAACCGAATTTTTCAACCATTAAGAAACCAGCGAAGACGACAAATATTTGTCGGCGAGCACCCGATAAAAACGTCAGTAAGTAATACAAACTGTAGCGCTTACGCAAGATGAGTTTTTTGTGTTGTACATGGGCGTTTTGGATTTTAGGTTTATGGGTTGCAAGCCAAGCTGTTATCACGAGCCCGAGCAGCCCACATGCCATGTATACGGTTACGTAGTCCGCATCAAACACGGTGAACGCCAGCCAAATACCTGCAAAGGTAAAGAGGGCTGCAAATGATTTCACCGCGAGTAGTTTACCTAATTGCGCAGGTGCTTCGGTTTTACTAAACCATTGCAGACTTAATGATTGGTTGATGGTTTCGTAATAATGGAAGCCCACAGACATAAGTACGGTTGTGGCATATAAGCCATAAACAGAGGGGGAAAATCCTGTTATCGCCACACCAATCGAGAGTAAAGATAAGGCAATAATGGCAAATACTTGTTCTTTTAGTATCAGTAATACAAATGCAGCTGTGAAAGCAAGTAACCCAGGGATCTCACGTATCGATTGTAAGGTGCCTATTTCGGCCCCTGTAAATGCGGCATTCTCGATAGCAAAGTTATTCAGTAGTGCGTTCCATGCTGAAAAGGTCATCGACATGACAATACCGGCAAGGGCGAGAAAAACAAATGGGCTTTCTTTGGAGAATGAGGTAGAGGGTGATTTAGGTAATAGTTTCATGGCTATCGACTGCTAATTGGCTGAGAGCCAGTTAGATTAGCATTGTTATTGTGAAAATAAAAAGACCATCATGTTGAAATTATGGTCTTTTTTAGTGTTATTTTAATTTTCCTTTTTATCTTTAGAGCATATGACGATCAAAAGAATCATAATCATATAAGTTATTGCAATCATTGAAAACCCTTGATTTATCGCTAAAAGACTTATACTAATAGCACCAACTCCAATCCCTATTAATGCGCCAAGCTTGCTCGCACTGTGGCCCATACCGATACTTTTGCCAATGTCATTTGTCGTCACTAATTTTCGTAACTGCATAAATAACAACGGTAAAATAGCTGCAAGAAAAATACCCCATATAAAACGTAATAAGCCTGCCAGTAGCAAGCTTTGTTCTACAAAACTAAAGGCAAATTGTGATAGACCTGCCATGGTACAGATTAAAAGCAGACTGTTTTTTATTTGTTTATTATTGGCTCGGTCAAAGTATCGTCCCCAATAAGGAGCAAAGAGTAAAATAGCGAAGCCGGTTAACCCGTATAGCATGCCGATTTGAAATGAACTTGCTTCTAATATGTCTTTCCCATAAATGGCAAAAAAGCTGCTAGGCAAACGTTTAGCAAGTTGTGCCAATGCTAACAAACAGAGTAAAACGGGGAGACTAAAAAGAGGAGGTGAAATAACTCGCGCTGTAGACTTCCCCCTCGCTTTGTTAACTGGACCATTTTTATCTTCAGGTAATAACAAGGCGACGGCAAAAAATACCAGCAAGCAACTGACGGAGCCTAATGTAAACACGCTATTGAACCCCCAGTAATCGATTAGCATTCCGCCTAAAACGGGTCCTAATAGCGTACCGGCGGCAACAGATGATTGTAGTTTACCCAAGATCTGACCTTGTTCTTGTGTCTTACTGGTTCGTAAGGCATAGGCTTGCATTGCTGCAATCGACCCTGCGCAAACCCCTTGTACAAAGCGGATCAAACAAACCCACTCCACTTCTTTCACATAAAGTAATAAACATTGTGATAGAGCTAAAACAAATAGTGCTCTTAAGATCATATATTTATGCCCTATACGATCACCTAATTTACCCCAGATAGGCGCGCTAAACATGGCACCTAATAGAGGTAATATATAAATGAGGGCAGAAAATACTGATAAGCTGACACCTTGGCTCTGTTGAGATAAAATAAGTGGCCAAAAAGGGCCACTCATTTCCATCGAACCAATCGCGATTATTTGACTAAACCACAGTAAACGAATCACATTGGTTGGCATCTAGTACCGCCTCCTGACTTAAAGGATTCAACAATGCCTGATAGTTATATTCATTGTTATTGGCTAATCTCATTAAAGTGAAGCGTTTCATTTGCCAAGGTTCATTTAATAACGCTTGATATTCCTGAGCCCACCATTGCGCTGGCGCATCATGTTTAGTTTGCTCGAAAATAGTAGCAATACGTTGGTAAGCCATTTTCCAAGCCTGTGCTTCATCAATATAACCCCGCACGACCAAGTGGTTAATTAACTCTGAAAGATGACAAATAAATACCGCGTGTAATAGTTTATTTCTGACATCTTGCTTGTCATTACTGAGTACACTTTTATCTTGGTGAAACTCAAGTTTTTCACCACTCGAGATAAATGTGTCTTGGTGTGCTCTAAAAGCCCCAAAGTCTCTTAACAGTAATGATTGTGGTAGGCCCTTATCATTAAAAATCATCATGGAATTTTGCTGATGAGCCTCTAGGCTAATGCCAAAGCGTAAATATACTTGTAGTACTGGCGTCAGCAACACATCAAGATAAGTGTCTAAAACGGACGCGATAGAAAGTTGATTGCTTTGGGCTATCTCTGCAAATAAAGAGTCCGAACTCGGGGTGTCAGCCATGAGCGTAGCAACAGGTACGGCAACCTCATTATCGATTAACTTTTCACGGGGGTTTTGACGAAATAGCACCGAAAAGTATTTGCCATATTTTTCTTCTCTGTATTTATCGCCAGCATAATGTAATCCTGGTGTTTCGCGCATAACACGTAATTTACAGCCAATCTCGGGGTACTTTTCAGCAATGGTCTCTAAAAACTGGCTCACTCTTGGTCCCATATGGCAAGAACGATTGGATAAAACGCGTTCCGCACTGGTTAAGCGCATTGCGATCGGCAGTTTGATATGCGGGTAAAATGATGAATTTTCAGGAACTAAAGTACGAAAAGACATAGTAGGACCACAGTTTATTTGTGGTCCTGAGTCGAGTAGTAATAAGCCTTGCTTCATAATTAAGTCTGCAAAAACTTCGGGTAAAAAGCTATCTGCCTGAAATGGGTGTACGGGCACAGGAATATAATCGTTAGCGTCTGCACCCTGCGTTATTAATGCTGTTTTCCAGCGTTGTTGCCATTCTGGATACTGTTCGGCAAACCACTCTTGATACTGAGATTGTTGATAACCCTCTATGGAAAATAAATTGATTTTTACTGCAGCGAGACGTACTGCAACATTAGCTTGAAACTCGGGTGACATGGTTAATACTTGATGTGCAGTTAGGTCCTGCTTACATTTTACGCCGGGGTGGATCGGGTGACCGACTGTTCCCCACTGCTCTAGTAGCAAGCAGTTATTTTTTTCATTTAAGTTTTCCACCCAAGACCAGAAGTTTGCATACCCAGCTTGTTTTCTTTGTTTCTCTATTTGTTGTCCCCACACGAACCGATAGCTTAAAAACAAAGCGTCGTTTAGCATAGAATTGAGCAACTCATGTGCGAATCGCTGTACTTCAATTAAAGAGTAGTTTGTACAAACCTGTAATAGAGCCAAGAGTTTAGTTGGCTCGTCCAAGACGTAAATAAGCTGATCATCTTCGTGTAAGGTTAACTCTGTAAAACCTTCCAGAAAGCCATAGCGTACCTGTTCAATATTTTTCATTTTTAAAGTTAACGGGGTATTATTGATACGTAAATAAGCATTGTTATCATTAAATTTCAGGTTTTCTGGCGAATTAAAGATACCTTCTCGCAACATCGACTTACATAATGTGACTAAACAGCGTCTCTGCGCATTGGTAAATTGTGCGTGTATATCGACGACTGATAATTGCTTCTCTTGCAGCGTATCATGCTGTAATTGTGAGAACCATAATTCGCTGAGTTGCGCGGTTTCATGGTTAATTTGTTGATGGGCGTGCGTTAGGCTTTGTTGATATTGATTCATTATACTTCCTTCACTTTATTTGGGGTTACGCGAAGCAAGCCTAAAGGGTTAGGGAAATCCGTATATTCAGCTTGTTTATCGGCACGCTTTAAAAATCGGGTGATCAGGTTGGCTTTATTCGGGATCGCTTTTCCTGCTAATAAATCACCTAGCTTGTTAGTTGCAAATTCACTGTCGCTTTGAGCTAAATACTGTTGAATCGTTAAACGTACTTGATGCCAAAGTCGCGCTTCAAGTACCGACTCTCGTCTAGCGATGCAGAAAATCGCCTGCACAATATTATTAATCAATAAGCAATAAGCGAGGCGATTCCAGCATTTCTCTTGATCGTATAACACACTACTACTTGCCTTTTCACTCATACTTGAGAGCTGTTGGGCTTGCCACGTTTGCTTATTGAGCTTGGTGCCTTCTAAATCGCGGATCCAAACACCTGCCACTAAGTCCTGCTCTAGTTTGATTAAAATATTTTGTAGGTGCGGCTCAAACACTAACCCGTGTTCAAACAGGGCATCAAACATACTTGGCAATAATGCATCAAGGTAACTTCTAAACCATAATAAACTGCTTTGTTCGTAGCTCATTTGATTGCGCTGTGAAAGATGCCAAATATGGGTTTTTACATTACTTTCCCCGGATACACCTTGGGTAAATAGAGAGCCAGCTAATAAGATATTTTGCTCTCGTAATTCAGCTGGATTTTCACGAAATAGAACCCCGAAACCTTCTTCTATTTGTACTCGTTTTTCTGTATCTAATTCATCAAAATCAAGAGTCAAACAACCAGGCTCATGCATGATTTTAAGACCTGGGTATTTTTTTTCTAATTGATTAAAGTTAGGTGTTAATAGTTCGGTTAACTTAACTGCGCTTTCAAGTTCGTAATAGGCATTTTTACGTACGCAATTTGTGATGCGGACATTGAGGGACCCTTTAATAAAAAAATCCAATTCTGGATTATATAAGGTACGTAGTGATGACGTTGCTGTTAGTTTTTTTCCGCGGACACCGAGATCAATTAATAAACCTTGTTCGATTAATTTTATAATTACATCCTGTTTCAGCAGGTATTTTGCCTGCCAAGGATGCACAGGTAATAATGCATAATCAGGTGGTAAACTATCATAGCTAGCTGAAAAAACACGTAATGTGTCATCACTCAAGCCTGTGCCTAAACGTTTCACCTTGTCGCTCTTTGCCGCGAAATAATGTAACTGAAAACTAGCGCGTAATTCTGGGGAATAATCTAGTATATCTTGCTGACTAAAACCTAGGCGTGATTTTGCAGCAGGGTGAGTGGCATGACCGAGTAATAACTTAGATTCTGATTCAAGATAGAGGTTTGTTGATTCTTTTGATCTTTTTCTATTTAATAATAAATAAGCTAATACTTGTTCACTATTATCCATTTGTTCTAATAACTCATCATTAGCATCGGTATTAAAACGATTCGCAAGATCGTTTAACAGTATAATTTGTAGCTCATTCCAGTTTAATTCCTGTTGATCTTGGGTATGACTTTGAAATAAAAAATAAGATAAATAACGGTATTGGTAACTTTGTGATTTTTTATCAACAACACAGACTAATTGTCCATCATGTAGGTCGATGTTTAATAAAATACCACCAGTTTCTTGTAAACTTTGAAGAATACTGTCAGGTAAGTTAATGATATCTTCTGGGTAAGAAAGTGCGCCTTGTGGCCCAGCTACTTCACGGCAAAAACAATTTAGAAAACCACGTAGTGAATAAATTTTTGCAAGATTTTCGTGCAAGATTTGATCGTAACTTCGTATCATATTCGTTCCTTAATAGAGGTGACTTTACAGCCACCTTTAATTGAATTACCAGTCAAGGCTGTAGGCAAGACCAAAGACTCGTCCAATACCTTTTGCATATTGCGCATTACGGTTTCTAAACTGTGATTCGGCAGTGTAATAATCTTGGTTAAATAAATTTGCTACAGAGAAAGATACTTGACCTACCGGCAGGTTATAGCGGCTAACAAAATCAAC